>NZ_JACHGH010000003.1 GCF_014207435.1 Salirhabdus euzebyi | reverse complement strand
ACCTGTACCCATTCCGAACACAGAAGTTAAGCTCTCCAGCGCCGATGGTAGTTGGGGTTCTTCCCCTGCGAGAGTAGGACGCTGCTGGGCAAAAAAACCTTAGAATCATAAAAAAGATTCTAAGGTTTTTTTGTTTCTAAAGTTTTTATTTTTTACTTTGTAACTGATCCAGCCATTAAACCTAGAACCTATAAAACAAAGTGTGGTAAAATGCTAAAGTATGGAACATCTTAATAATTGGAGGATATAGACGTGTTGTTTTTTTATTATGTTATCGCACTAGTAATAATTGCTATTGATCAATGGACAAAATGGCTAATTGTAAAAAATATGACGCTTATGGAGAGTATTCCTGTTATCGAAAATTTCTTTTACATAACTTCCCATCGTAATAAAGGAGCTGCATGGGGAATACTACAAGGACAGATGTGGTTTTTTTACATCATAACGGTAGTGGTAGTAATAGGAGTGATTATTTATCTTCAAAAGTTTGGTAGGCAGCACGTATTATTGGGCTTATCATTAGGACTTATTTTAGGTGGTGCAATAGGAAACTTTATCGATAGAGTATTCCGTCAAGAAGTTGTAGATTTTTTTGATTTTATTATATTTGGTTATGATTTTCCAATCTTTAATATTGCAGACTCCGCATTAGTTGTTGGAGTAATCTTAATGATTATTTATACATTGTTTGAAGAGCGATTTAAAAGGAGAGCGTAAGAATGAGTTTTCAGTCACATGTTGTAACATCTGAAGAAAATGGAGAAAGAATTGATAAAGTTTTATCTAAGGTAAATGAGGACATCTCCCGTTCTCAAATTCAATCTTGGATAAAGGACGGGTTAGTCAAAGTAAACGGTGAAGGGATTAAAAGTAATTACAAATGTCAATCTAATGATGAAATTACTTGGACAATTCCTGAACCTGAGCCTCTTGATGTATTGCCTGAAGATATTCCAATAGAAATTGTTTATGAGGATAAGGATGTTATGGTTGTTAATAAGCCCCGTGGAATGGTTATACATCCTTCTGTAGGTCATTTAACAGGAACTTTAGTAAATGCTATATTATATCATTGTAAAGACCTCTCTGGTATTAATGGTATTTTAAGACCAGGTATTGTCCATCGAATAGATAAGGACACAAGTGGACTACTGATGATTGCCAAAAGTGATCAAGCCCATCTCGGTTTAGCAAAACAGCTTTCTGAAAAAACCGTAAAACGTAAATATGAAGCGATTGTTCATGGTGTTGTACCACATGAAGTTGGTACTATTGATGCACCAATTGGGAGAGATCCAAAGGATAGACAGAAAATGGCAGTTGTGAATGATGGAAGAGATGCTGTAACACACTTTAAAGTTTTAAAACGATTTGAAGAATTTACCCATGTAGAATGCAGGTTAGAGACGGGGCGAACACACCAGATTCGGGTCCATTTTAACTATATTGGTTTTCCTTTGGCAGGCGATCCTAAATATGGTCCTAGAAAAACGTTGAAAATGGACGGCCAAGCACTTCATGCACGTATTATCGGCTTTGAACATCCAATCACGAAGGAATGGTTGGAATTTGAAGTGGAACCCCCAGAAATTTTTACACAAACACTTAATAGCTTAGAAAATTTGTCTTGACTTTGCATGTCGGATTTGAAATAATGAATGTTGAAAAGAATATGACCCTTTAACACAGTCCTGTGAGGCTGCGAAGGTTACGGAATAGCGAATGCATGTGGAAGAATGGATACTCCATTCTTTTGACTATATGTATGCCAAACTATACCCTTTTGCCTTCTGCGCAAAAGGGTTTTTCTATGGGTCGAGTTTGGAGGTGGAATTTTGCAATTAAAAGCTCAAATATTAGATCAAGCAGCAATTGGGCGAGCATTAACAAGAATAGCTCATGAAATCCTTGAAAAAAGAAAAGGTACGGAAGGAATTATTCTTGTAGGAATCAAAACTCGTGGAGTACCCTTAGCTAAAAGATTAGCTAAAAAGATTGAAGAAATTGAAGGAGTCACTGTTCCAATTGGAGAGCTCGACATTACACTTTATCGAGACGATTTAACGAAAAAAGATAACCGTGAGGAACCAGAATTAAAAGAAACAAATATAACTGATGAGCTAAAAAATAAAACAGTCATTCTAGTAGATGATGTATTGTATACAGGAAGAACGGTTCGCGCGGCAATGGATGCCATCATGGATGTAGGTCGTCCAGCTACTATTCAACTAGCAGTATTAGTGGACAGAGGACATCGGGAACTACCTATAAGAGCTGATTATGTAGGGAAGAACATCCCAACATCCCAAGAGGAAGTAATCGTAGTTAAATTGGAAGAAATAGATCAAAAAGATGATGTAAGCATTTATGAAAAATAAAATATAGGACCTTTAACTTAGTCCAGAGAGTCTGAGAAGGTCGCAATTTATAAGGAGCGTGTCATTTTATAGGACACGTATACCTCTTTGCGACTTTCTCGCGGAGAGGTTTTTTTATTGCAATTAAGTTGAAATAACTTGAAAAACAATTACAAGGGGGACTTTTCAATGGAAAACAGAGAAATAGTAATGGACGTACATGACAAACCAAAATTAGCAAAATGGCTCACACTAAGCTTACAGCATTTATTTGCAATGTTTGGAGCAACAATCTTAGTACCGTTTTTAACAGATATGTCACAGGCGGTAGCACTTGTATCAAGTGGATTAGGAACTCTTGCATACTTGTTAATAACGAGAGGACAAATTCCAGCTTATTTAGGATCAAGCTTTGCTTTTATTACTCCAATTACTATCGTTAGCGCCACCGATGGATTAGCTGGAGTCATGGTTGGTAGTTTTCTAGCGGGACTTGTTTATGGAGTAGTTGCACTGTTAATCAAAGTATTAGGGTTAAATTGGTTAATGCGAATTTTACCACCAATCGTAGTTGGGCCAATTATTATTGTAATTGGTTTAGGTTTAGCTTCCACAGCAGTTGGTATGGCAATGAACGACCCAGACGGTAATTATAGTACGATTCACTTTGTTGTGGCACTTGTCACACTATCTATAACAATACTTGCATCCATTTTCTTTAAAGGATTTTTCGGAATTATACCTATTTTATTCGGAATTGTTGGCGGATATATTTTCGCTATGACACAAGGAGTAGTAAATACAAGTGACCTAAGTGCAAGTTGGAATGAATTAGTGAATAGTGGTTCAATCGGAGGATTTTTTGCAGCATTCTTCCAAATGCCAGAATTCATCATCCCATTTGCTGATTTCAATCCATTGGAAGTATTTAACTGGGGGATTTTTTGGGCATTGGTTCCAGTAGCTTTAGTAACAATAGCTGAGCACACTGGAGATCAAATGGTTCTATCGAAGGTTGTAGGTAGAAACTTTATTAAAAAACCAGGCCTTCATCGCTCTATTGCTGGTGATGGTATTGCAACAATGATTGCATCAGTATTAGGTGGACCACCGAATACAACTTACGGTGAAAATATCGGTGTTGTCGCCATTACTCGTGTGTTCAGTGTGTTCGTAATTGGGGGAGCTGCAGTACTAGCAATCTTCTTCGGATTCTCTAGTATTATCGTAGCAGCAATTGAATCGATTCCAACACCGGTAATGGGAGGCGTCTCTATTCTTCTTTTCGGTATAATCGCTTCAAGCGGGCTAAGAATGCTAGTGGATAATCAAGTTGATCTAGGAGACAAGCGTAACTTAATTATTTCTTCTGTTATTCTAGTAATCGGTATTGGTGGAGCATACATTCAAATCACACCTAACTTTCAAATTGCTGGAATGGGCTTAGCTGCCATCGTAGGTGTTTTCTTAAACCTAGTATTGCCAGGGAAAGAGTCAGGGTATGGAAATGGAAGTATGTTTGAAACACCTGAGGAAGTTGTAGAAAAAGCGTCCAAATAAGGGTAGGAGGGCAAAAGTATGGAAAACTTACTCTCGATCAAAGACTTATCTGTGAAGGGAATCGAACAAATTTTAGAAGATGCTCAACGTATTTTGGATGGGGAAACAAAGTCAATTGGTCAAAAAACAGCAGCGCTATTATTCTATGAAGCTAGTACTAGAACAAAAATGAGCTTTGAAATGGCTGCTCATCGTTTAGGAATTTCATTATTAGGTTTTTCACCTGAAACATCTAGTGTTCAAAAAGGTGAAAGTTTATATGATACGGTAAAGACTGTAGAAGCTATAGGCGCTGATATTGTCATTATTAGACATCCAGAAGATGCTTATTATAATCAATTACAACAAAATATTACAATTCCGATTGTGAATGCAGGAGATGGAAAGGGAGAACATCCTACCCAATGTCTACTAGATCTTTTAACCATCTACCAAGAATTTGGCACTTTCCAAAACATTAAAGTTGTGATTGCTGGCGACATCCTTCACAGTCGAGTAGCTAAGTCAAATGCTTTTGCATTGAGAAAATTAGGGGCGGACGTGATGTTTTCCGCCCCTTCTGTATGGAAAGATTTATCGCTACCGTATGACTATGTTTCGATGGATGAAGCAGTAGAAAACTGTGATGTCCTTATGCTTCTACGAGTTCAAAACGAAAGACATGCGGGGGCAAGCAGCATGACAAATGAAGAATATTTAGCAGCATACGGATTAACGACTGCAAGAGAAAAGGCAATGAAAAAAAATAGTATCCTTTTACATCCGGCCCCAATCAATAGAGGCGTCGAAATAGAAAGTCACTTAGTAGAATGTGATCGCTCAAGAATTTTCAAACAGATGAATAATGGCGTAGCCGTTCGGATGGCAATTTTAAATCAACTATTACAAAAGGGTGGTCATTTGCATGTCGTTGCTAATTAAAAATGTAAGGTTACTAGAAAATAATCAATTAATGGATGTCTTTATAAAAAAAGGAATGATTGACGAGATAGCTCAAAATCTTTCCATCCAAGCGGAACAAGAGATAGACGGGCAAGGAAACCTGCTTGTACCTGGACTAGTGGATATCCATGTTCATTTACGTGAACCAGGCGGAGAGAAGAAAGAAACTATTGAAACTGGCACAAAAGCAGCAGCTAGAGGTGGATTTACGACAATATGCTCGATGCCAAATACGAGACCTGTACCTGACAATAAGGAAAACTTACAAGCTGTTTTAGATCGGATTAAAGAAAAAGCACATGTCCGTGTACTTCCTTATGCATCTATTACACAAAGACAATTGGGACGAGAATTAACAGACATTGCAAAATTAAAGGCTTTAGGGGCAGTAGCTTTTACGGATGATGGAGTAGGGGTACAGACTGCTGGAAAAATGTACGAAGCGATGAAGAAAGCATCAAAAATTAATGCATCCATCGTAGCTCACTGCGAAGAAAATAGCCTTCTTTATGGCGGTGTTATGCATGAAGGAAGTCGTAACATAGACTTAGATTTACCTGGGATTTTATCTATTAGTGAATCTGTGCATATTGCAAGAGATGTACTATTAGCCGAAGCTGCAAATTGTCATTATCACGTTTGTCACGTTAGCACGAAGGAATCCGTTCGAGTTATAAGAGATGCTAAAAAGGCAGGTATTCGCGTTACAGCCGAGGTTACTCCTCACCATCTATTATTAAATGAGAGCGACATTCCAAGAGATGATGCTGATTACAAAATGAATCCACCACTTCGTTCTAAAGAAGATCAAGAAGCCCTTATTGAGGGATTGTTAGATGGAACGATTGATTGTATCGCGACAGACCATGCTCCACATACAGAAGAAGAAAAGCAAGCTGGTTTTTTACGAGCACCTTTTGGAATCGTGGGATTAGAGACAGCCTTCCCGCTTTTATATACACACCTTGTGAAGAAAAAAGTTTTAACACTTGAACAGCTTGTTACATACTTAACGGAAAAACCTGCAAATGTTTTTGGTTTACCATATGGGAAACTGCAGGTTGGTAGTGTAGCAGATATCGTTTTAATCGATTTAGAGAAAGAAAAAGCAATAGACAAAGAGCAATTTGCTTCAAAAGGGAAAAATACTCCATTTAACCAATGGAAGGTCCAAGGTTGGCCAATTTTAACAGTAGTTGATGGAAAAATTGTTTGGGGCGAGGAGGGACTTATTCAATGAAGCGTAAACTAGTTCTTGAAGATGGGACAGTATTTATTGGAGAGGCAATTGGTAGTGAAAAGGCAGTAATAGGTGAGGCCGTTTTTAACACCGGAATGACGGGGTATCAAGAAATCATTTCTGATCCGTCCTATTGCGGTCAAATCGTGACTTTGACTTATCCATTAGTCGGAAACTATGGTGTCAATTTAGATGACTTTGAAACAATCAACCCTAGCATTGGGGGATTAGTTGTAAAAGAAAGCTGTGACTACCCTTCCAACTTTCGTAGTGTGGAATCGTTAGATAACTATCTCAAAAACAAAGATATTCCTGGAATTCAAGGAATTGATACAAGAAAACTAACTCGTATAATTCGTCAACAAGGGACGATGAAAGCGATGATTGCTTCAATCGAAACAACGACAGAAGAGTTGTTGAAAAAAATGAAAATGACTCCCATTCCGCAAGATCAAGTTAGCCAAGTATCTACCATAAAACCATATGTAGTGCCAGGAAGAGGTGCAAGAATTGTATTGATAGATTTCGGCATGAAGCATGGCATATTAAGAGAGTTTACCAAACGTTCTTGTCACGTGACCGTGGTCCCTTACAACACAACTGCGGAGGAAATTTTACAGCTTAAGCCAGACGGAGTGATGCTTTCTAATGGTCCTGGAGATCCAAAAGATGTTCCAGAAGCGATTGAAGCAATACGCGAATTAATCAGTGTAGTACCTATTTTTGGCATTTGTTTGGGGCACCAGTTAATTGCTCTTGCTAGTGGTGGAGATACACTTAAAATGAGTTTTGGTCACCGAGGATCGAATCATCCAGTAAAGGATTTAGAAACAGATAGAGTATGGATGACGTCTCAAAACCACGGCTATGCAGTAAGTGAAGAGTCATTGACCAATACAGATTTAGTAGTAAGTCAATATGCGCTAAATGATGGTTCCGTAGAAGGACTAAAGCACGAGTTTCACCCAGTATTTTCGGTACAATATCATCCAGAAAGTGCACCTGGTCCGCAAGATTCCAATTCTTTATTTGATCGATTCTTAACGATGATTGATGCACATAAGAGAGGGGAATACACATGCCAAAACGTACTGACATCCACAAAATTTTAGTTATTGGTTCTGGACCTATTGTTATCGGGCAAGCTGCCGAGTTTGATTATTCTGGTACACAGGCTTGTCAAGCGTTGAAGGAAGAGGGCTATGAGGTTATCTTAGCTAATTCTAATCCGGCTACTATTATGACTGATCAAACGGTAGCTGATAAAGTGTATATGGAACCTTTAACAGTAGATTTTCTCATGAAAATTATTCGTAAAGAACAACCAGACGCCATTGTGCCAACCTTAGGAGGTCAGACTGGATTAAACTTGGCTATTAAACTTCATGAAAAAGGAATTCTAGCTGAATATAACGTAGAAGTATTAGGAACATCACTAGAGGCTATTCAAAAAGCGGAAGATCGAGATAAATTTCGTACGCTTATGAATGAGTTAAACGAACCAGTACCAGAAAGTACGATTGTTACAAATGTAGAACAGGCGCTACTATTCGCAAAAGAGATCGGTTACCCAGTCATTGTGAGGCCAGCTTATACATTAGGCGGAACAGGCGGAGGCATGTGTGAAGGGGAAGAAGAATTAAAAGAAATTGTTAGCAGTGGGATAGCTGCATCCCCAGTAAATCAATGTTTAATTGAAAAAAGTATCGCTGGTTTTAAAGAAATTGAATATGAAGTTATGCGGGACAGTCACGATCATGCAATAGTTGTTTGTAATATGGAAAACGTTGATCCTGTTGGAATTCATACGGGGGATTCTATCGTAACGGCTCCTTCCCAGACGTTAAGTGATCGTGAATATCAAATGCTACGTGATGTATCGTTAAAAATAATTAGAGCACTAAAAATTGAAGGTGGATGTAACGTCCAACTCGCATTAGACCCACATAGTTTTCAATATTACATTATTGAAGTAAACCCTAGGGTAAGTCGTTCTTCTGCTTTAGCATCAAAAGCTACTGGATACCCAATCGCTAAAATTGCGGCAAAAATTGCAGTCGGACTTACGTTAGATGAAATGAAAAATCCTGTTACAGGCAATACGTATGCTTGTTTTGAGCCAGCTTTGGACTATATTGTAACAAAAATTCCGCGCTGGCCGTTTGATAAATTCATCGCAGCAAATCGAAAATTAGGTACACAAATGAAAGCAACTGGAGAGGTTATGGCAATCGGGCGCACATTCGAAGAGTCGATTTTAAAGGCAGTTCGATCACTTGAAATTGATACGAATGAGCTTTACGTTCCAGAATTAGAGGCTATAGATCAAGAAACATTAGAAAAAAGGTTAAAAAAAGCAGATGACGAGCGTTTATTTTTGTTAATTATTGCTTTACGTCGTGGCTATACGATTAACCAATTACACGAATTAACAAAAATAGATTTGTTCTTCTTATCTAAATTCCAAAAGTTGACGGAAGCAGAGTACTCGCTGGAAAAAACACCATGGGATAGAGAGGCTCTATACGCGTCTAAACGGATGGGTTTCTCTGATGAAACAGTTGCGCGAATTTGGAAGGCAACAGAAAAAGATGTAGCAGCTTTTCGAAAGGACCATGGTATTTTGCCAGTTTATAAAATGGTTGATACGTGTGCAGCAGAATTTGTTTCCACTACACCGTATTTTTACAGCACGTATGAAGATGAGAATGAGTCGATTGTAACAAGTAAAGAGAAAGTACTAGTACTTGGATCAGGTCCAATTCGAATTGGGCAGGGAATTGAGTTTGATTACGCGACAGTTCATTCCGTTTTAGCTATTAAGGAAGCGGGATATGAAGCAATTATTATGAATAACAATCCAGAAACCGTTTCTACAGACTTTAGCATCTCTGACAAACTATATTTTGAACCATTGACAATAGAAGACGTTATGCACGTTGTTGAGTTAGAAAAGCCTATAGGCGTAATCGTTCAATTTGGTGGCCAAACGGCTATTTCTTTGGCAGATGGATTAGCGGATAGAGGGGTAACCATCTTAGGTACTTCACTGGAGTCTATTGACCGAGCGGAGGATCGTGACAAATTTGAAACGTTATTAGATCAATTAAATGTAGCACGTCCAAAGGCTAAAATTGCAACGAGTGAACAGAAAGCTGTAGAAGGTGCAGAGGCATTAGGCTACCCTGTTCTCGTTCGCCCTTCATATGTGCTTGGTGGTCGTGCAATGGAAATAATCTATGAAACTGAAGATTTATTACGCTACATGAAGGAAGCGGTAAAGGTACATCAAGATCATCCAGTTCTTATTGACCGCTATTTAACAGGAATTGAACTAGAAGTAGATGCAATCTGTGATGGGGACACCGTAATAATCCCAGGAATCATGGAGCATATTGAACGTGCGGGAGTCCACTCCGGTGATTCGATTGCCGTTTATCCAACACAACGCATTACTCCTGAGCAAAAACAACGTTGTGTAGACATTACAAAAATGCTAGCAAAAGAACTAGGGATTATAGGATTAATTAATATCCAGTTTGTTTTACACGAGAATGAAATTTATGTATTGGAAGTAAATCCAAGATCAAGTCGTACGGTTCCGTTTTTAAGTAAAGTAACTGGGATGACGATGGCAAACATCGCTACCCATGTTATTTTAGGCAAGAAACTAGTTGACCTAGGATATGTAGATGGGGTATTACCAGAGCCGAATGTTGTATCGGTCAAAGTTCCTGTATTCTCTTTTGAAAAATTGAGAAGGGTTGATATTACGTTAGGTCCTGAAATGAAGTCAACTGGTGAGGTTATTGGTCGTGACGTTAGCTTAGAGAAAGCACTTTATAAAGGCTTGACAGCATCTGGGTTAAATATCCCAACTGATGGAGCAGTATTAATAACGGTAGCAGATAAGGATAAAGAAGAGATTCAAGAAATAGCTTATCGTTTCCACGCTCTAGGATTTCAGCTTTATGCAACAGAAGGAACAGGTTCTCTGATGGAGGACATGAATATTCCTGTAATAAAAGTTGGAAAGGTTGGAGCGAAAGAGAAGAACGTACTTGATATTATAGAAAACGGTGAAGTGCAGTTCGTGATTAATACATTGACGAGAGGGAAACAACCTTTTAGTGATGGTTTCCGTATTCGACGAGAAGCGGTAGAACACGGTGCTGCTTGTTTAACATCATTAGATACAGCTAGAGCTATTTTGCGTGTAATTGAGTCGATGACCTTTACAGCTAATTGTATGCCAAACCAAGAGGTGGTCCTCGTATGATAAAAGAACAGTGGATGACGGTAGTGAAAAACCGTCATCTTGCTTTGGATACTTATGAAATGATTTTAACAGGAGAACTTACCGAGAAAATGATTAATCCTGGGCAATTCTTACACCTTAAAATTGGTGAAGGTTTTAGTCATATGCTAAGAAGACCGATTTCTATTACAAATGTTGATATAGATCACCAAGAAGTAACGATTATTTATAAAACGATTGGTAGTGGAACGAGTTGGTTAAGTAAACAAACTCCTGGTGAAAAAATTCACGTTCTAGGGCCACGGGGAAACGGGTTCCCAATTGAACAGGTTACGAATAAAAAATTATTAGTAATAGGTGGTGGGGTTGGAGTACCTCCACTGTATTACTTAACCAAAAAGCTAGTTGAACAACAAAATGAAGTGACTGCAATATTAGGTTTTCAAACAAAGGATGCTGTCTTTTATGAGGATAACTTTAAGAAGTTAGCTAAAACGTTCATTGTAACAGATGATGGAACGAAAGGTGAAAAAGGTCGAGTAACGAATCTCATACCTAGTCTACAAGGGGATGTAGATTACTATTATTCTTGTGGTCCTACAGCCATGTTACATGCAGTATCTAATGAAATGAAGCATGTACCAGGGTACATTTCATTAGAAGAGCGGATGGGCTGTGGAATTGGTGCTTGCTTTGCGTGTGTGTGCAAAACAGTCGATGAAACGGACGAAAAAGGATATCGTAAAATTTGTATGGACGGACCAGTTTTCCAGTCAAATGAGGTGATTCTATGACAAACATAGCCGTTTCCCTACCAGGGTTAGAATTAAAAAATCCCATTATGCCAGCATCGGGCTGTTTTGGTTTTGGTAAAGAGTTTAGTGAGTTTTATGATTTAAGTAAATTAGGGGCTATCGTGATTAAAGCTGCTACATTAGAAGGACGATACGGAAATGATACACCAAGGGTTGCAGAAACTTCAGCGGGTATGTTAAATGCAATAGGTCTACAAAATCCAGGAGTCGATAAAATAATTTCATCTGAATTACCTTTTTTGGAACCGTTTAATGTTCCTGTCATATCAAACGTTGGAGGTAGTTCTGTAGAAGAATATGTCGAAGTAGCGAAAAGAATATCAGCATCTCCAATTATTCGTGCTTTGGAATTGAATATTTCGTGTCCAAATGTAAAAGAGGGCGGAATTCAATTTGGAACAGACCCGAACTTAGCTGCTCACGTAACAGAACAAGTGAAAAAGGTAAGCACAAAACCTGTATATGTCAAGCTATCACCAAATGTCTCTGATATTGTAGCCATGGCAAAAGCAGTAGAATCTGCTGGCGCTGATGGGTTATCCATGATTAATACGTTAACGGGAATGTCTTTTGATCTTCATAAACGAAAACCATTACTAGCTAATAAAACTGGCGGGCTTTCAGGTCCTGCGATTAAACCAGTTGCCCTTCGAATGATTTATCAAGTGAGACAGGAAGTAGATTTACCGATTATTGGTATGGGTGGAATTACTTCTTGTGAAGATGTTATCGAATTTTTACTAGCTGGTGCTAATGCCGTGGCAATTGGTACCGCAAATTTCTTAGATCCATATATATGCGAAAAAATTATTGATGATCTTCCAGCAAAACTGCAACAATACGGGTTTACATCGGTCGAAGATTGTAGTCAAAAGGGGGTCGCTTTATAATGCGTCCTTTATATGTTGCACTAGATTTTCCTACTTTTCAGGAGGCTTCTCTTTTTTTAGAAAAGAATAATTTAAAAGGTGTCCATGTAAAAGTAGGCATGGAGTTATTTTATCGAGAAGGAATGCAGGCAATTGAAAGGTTAAAAGATAATGGTTATTCTATATTTCTCGATTTAAAGCTTCATGATATCCCGAATACAGTAAAATCTGCAATGAGAAATCTAGCTAGTGTAGGTGTGGATTTAGTTAATATTCATGCAGCAGGTGGGAGCAAAATGATAGCTGCTGCAAGAGAAGGATTGGAAATCGGACGAAATAAAAAGGAGCCTCGTCCGTTATTATTAGCGGTTACACAGTTAACAAGTACGGATGAGAACATGCTAAAAAATGAACTTGGAATCGCATGGAATCTTGAGGAAACGGTCCGTAATTACGCCGTTCTTTCTGAAAAAGCTGGAGCAGATGGTGTGGTTTGCTCGGTCCATGAAGTAGCAATGATTAAAGAAGCATGTGGAAAAAGCTTCTATACTTGTACCCCTGGTATTCGTTTTGAAGGAGATCAAATTGGTGATCAAACGAGGGTGGCAACTCCTGCTTATGCAAACGAGCAAGGAAGTGATGCTATTGTAATGGGAAGAAGTATTACGAGAGCAAATAATCCGAAGCAACAATACGACAAAGCGCTTGGAGAGTGGAATAATGGATAGTAAAAAAGGCATTGCAGAAAAATTAATGAAAATAGGGGCACTACAAGTACGACCAAATGTCCCATTTACTTGGGCGTCAGGAATAAAATCACCTATTTATTGTGATAATCGTCTTATTATGTCCTTTCCAAAAATCCGGGAAGAAATAGCTACTACTTTTACGGATGTTATCAAAGAAAAATATCCACATACCGAGGTAATAGCAGGCTGTGCAACTGCTGGAATTCCTCATGCAGCATGGGTAACAAGCCACTTAGAACTTCCTATGATTTATGTCCGTGGGGAAGCAAAATCACACGGAAAGCAAAATCAAATTGAAGGTTTATTACAAGAGGGACAGAAAGTAGTGGTAATTGAGGATCTTGTGTCTACTGGTAAAAGTGTTTTAAATGCCGTAAAAGCTATAGAAGATAGAGGTGCAGAGGTAGCAGGAGTTATTTCTATTTTCACTTATAATCTATCGAAAAGTACAGAAAATTTTGAAGCGGCTAAAACTGAATATACGAGTCTAACTGATTTTGATACGTTAGTTTCATTTATGTCTGAATCTAATGCTTTATCCGAACAAGAAGCCAAAGATTTACTGAATTGGCGAGATTCTCTTTCTTAAATTATGGTTTTATTTTATTTTTCAAGTTATTCATAGTACAATAAATCTGCATAAATTGATGACAAAGGCAGTGATATTGTGCGTTTTTCTAAATGGGCATGGCTTACGATCGGAAATGCTTCATTAGGACTTTTTACTTGTTATTTATATATTTATTTATGGGTAGCTTTTTTCATGGGAGATTCTGAATCCATCTGGACATGGGGAGCAGCATCAAGCTTTCTAATTGGATTCATCATTTTTTTCATTTGGAATTTCTTTATGTTAAAACAGGAAGAAAAAAAATATTGGTACCATGGGTTAGCTGCTTATATAATAACTATTTGTGCATTTTTGTTTTTCTTTCAGTATATGTAAAAATGGTTGAGGAGGTCTGTAATACTTTTCCTTTTGATATTACAGTCTCTTTGAGTTGTTGTGGAATGCAAAAACAGATGTTAGAAAAAAGTAAAGCCCAATCCTATTGGATTGGGCTTATTTCTATGAAGAATGTAACTGAAAAGCTTCCTTTAATTTACGTACTTTTATTTCATTAGGTGTTACAAACACGGTTTTCTGATTATCATATATAACATACCCAGGTTTTGCCCCACTAGGTTTCTTTACATTTTTAACAAGTGTGTAGTCAACGGGTACAGTTGAAGACATTTTTGATTTGCTGAAAAATGCAGCTAACAAAGCGGCTTCCTCTATCGTTTCCTCTGATGGATTGGGATCCTGAATCACAACGTGTGATCCTGGTATATCTTTTGCATGAAGCCAAATGTGTTGTTTATGAGCTAATCGATTCGTTAAATACTCATTTTGTTTATTGTTTCTACCTACTAAAATAATAGTACCATCTGAACCTTTATATTCGTCAAGCTGTGGGCGATTTTTAGGCTTATTTTTTTGCTTGGAAACTTTCTTTCGAATATAGCCTTCGTCCTGTAACTCTTCTCTTATTTCTTCTAGATCTTGTTCTCGCGCTGTCTCCAATTGTTGTATAAGCTGGTCCAAGTAATTGATTTCGTCTGTAGCTTTCTGAATTTCCTCAACTACTACTTGTTTTGACTTTTTTAATTTTTGATACGTCTGGAAATAGCGTTGTGCATTTTCACTAGGTGTTTTGTTCGGATTTAGTTCAATTTCTACTTCCCCTTGTTCTGGGTCATAGTAATCAACTACTTTTACCTTTTTGTCCCCTTTTTTAACAAGGTGCATATGGGCAGTTAACAATTCACCATAATGTTTATAATGATCCGCTTGTTCTGCTTTTTGCAAGGTTTGTTCATGCTTTTTAATCTTCCTAACGTTTTTGTCTCTTTCGTTTTTAAGCAAACGATAAATGTCCCCAGTTTGCTGCTTGACCCGGTCCCTTTCGGCTTTTCCGCTATAAAAGTAATCAAGCATTTTACTCGTAGAAGGAAAGCTTTCTCGCTCCGCTTTAATAGACTCTAGTAGTAACACATAAAATTGTTCTTTATTTCCTCTATAAATTGTTGGCTCATAGTTATGTTCTTGTAATTGCTGTTGAATGGCACCGAACACTTGCTGATATTTCTCGTTTGTTCCTAAGTGTGCTCGAAACGCTATTTCTTTTGCAATCAATGGGGAGAAACCTTCTATTTTATCAACAATTTGCTTATCTAATTTTCCGCTATTAAAATCAAGTTTTCTAATAAAATCTTCCGACGTCATCGAAAGAGGAGCTGATTTTCCCTGTTCTGGTGGACTCACATATGTTTGTCCAGGCATTATCGTTCGGTGTCGGTTTTGGGAAGGTGGAATGTGTTTAATACTATCTAAAATAACGTTTCGCTCATTATCCACGAGCAAAATATTACTGTGCTTCCCCATAATTTCCATAATTAATGTCTTCTTTGTTTCATCACCAATTTCGTCCCTACTATTTATATGAATATGAACGATTCGTTCCATTCCAACTTGCTCAATTCGTTCAATAAATCCGCCTGAAATATACTTTCTTAGTAACATACAGAACATTGGTGGCTCTTTTGGATTTGTTAATGAACTATCCGTTACATGTAGTCGTGCATAGCTTGGATGCACAGATAGTAGTAATTGATGATTTTTTCCATGGCTCCGTACAGTCAACATTAGCTCTGTATTTGTTGGCTGGTAAATTTTCAAAATTCTACCCGATACTAGTTGTTCTGATAATTCATGAACGACAGCCCGGGTTACTACACCATCAAATGACATAGTGATCACCTCGCATCATACAAAGTATAGCATTTTTTTGGACATGTCTGAATACATATACAGAAGAATAAAAGTTGGGGGAATGGACGTGAAGTGGTATGAGAATAATCAAAGTGAGGTAGTAGACAAGCTTGGTACGGATTTATCTGTAGGTCTTACTTCAAATAATTCAACTGAGCGATTAAAAAAGTTTGGGGAAAACGTTATTGATGATCAGCAAAAAGTTTCCAGGTTTTATATTTTTGTACAGCAATTCAAAGATTTTATGGTACTCGTCTTATTAGCTGCTACACTCGTATCAGGTTTGTTAGGAGAATATGTGGATGCGATTGCGATTATGGCAATCGTATTGCTGAATGGAATATTAGGCTATTTTCAAGAACAAAAAGCGGAAAAGTCACTTGCTAAACTAAAAGAGTTATCGGCACCTGTTGCAACAGTCTTACGTGATGGTACTTGGTCCACGATTTCTAGTAGGGAGCTTGTGCCAGGTGATATCGTGAAGGTGAAAACCGGTGATCGCATTAGTGCTGATTTACGCCTTATTACTGTGAACGGTTTAGAGATTGAAGAGTCCGTTTTGACAGGCGAATCCTTGCCAGCTAGTAAAACTTCTGATGTCATTCAAAGTGAAAATGTAGAATTAGGGGATCAGCATAATATGGCTTTCTCTGGAACGTTAGTAACAAGAGGTTCTGGTGTTGGGATTGTTGTAGCAACTGGAATGTCAACGGCAATGGGACAGATTGCATCTATGCTTTCTACAACTGAAAGAAAACCAACCCCATTAGAGAGGAAATTAGAAGAGCTAGGAAAAATATTAATTGTAGCTGCCTTGCTTTTAACATTGCTTGTAGCTGTTCTTGGAGTCTATCAAGGACATCCAATCTATGAAATGTTTTTAGCTGGTGTTTCCTTAGCTGTAGCTGCTATTCCAGAAGGACTGCCAGCAATTGTGACAGTAGCATTATCTTTAGGTGTCCAGCGGATGATTAAAAGAAGGGCTGTCGTTCGTAAGCTTTCAGCTGTCGAAACGTTAGGTAGTGCTTCTATTATTTGTTCCGATAAAACTGGCACAATGACCCAAAATGAAATGACCGTCAAACAAATTTATCTTTCAGGCCGAAGACTTTATGTTTCCGGTAAAGGCTATGAACCGAAAGGAAAATTTACCGAGCGGGATTCAACGATTAATCCGTTGAAAGACCGTGGGCTAAACAAGCTCTTACATTATTCTCTACTATGTAATCACGCCGAGATTATGGAGAAAAAAGGGAAGTATCTAATAGATGGTGATCCAACGGAAGGGGCCCTTGTTGTTGCTGCCCAGAAAGCAGGGATAACAAGAAAACAATTGCAATCGTTTCAGATTATTTATGAAATTCCTTTTGATTCAACGAGAAAAAGAATGTCTGTTGTTGTAGAGGATTCCGAAAAAAATAGATACGTTATTACAAAAGGGGCACCGGATGTATTATTAAAATATACGACTTGGATTCAAGAAGATGGAGTGAAGCAGCCCTTTACACCAGAAAAAGAAAAAAATATTGATCAAGTCATGAGTTCAATGGCAAATCAAGCCCTACGTACAATTGCCATATGTTTTAAACAAATAGAGAAAGATAAAGAATATAAAGATTTTCAGCTAGAAAGTGAGCTAGTATTTGTCGGTCTTGTTGGTATGATGGATCCACCAAGAGAAGAAGTGAAAGAAGCAATTGAAAGTTGTCGTCAGGCAGGGGTTAAGACTGTTATGATAACGGGAGACCATGCTCATACAGCTCAAGCCATTGCGAAACAATTAAACTTGTTACCGAAAGATGGAAAAGTGCTGGACGGTTATCAGATTAGTAATATGAGTGATGGACAACTAGGATCAATAATTAATGATGTGTATGTATTTGCTAGAGTGTCTCCTCAACACAAACTTAGAATCGTAAAAGCATTTCAAGATCAAGGACATGTTGTGGCAATGACAGGAGATGGGGTAAATGATGCACCCGCTATAAAGGCAAGTGATATTGGGATAAGTATGGGTAAATCAGGCACGGATGTCACAAAAGAAGCATCTTCTTTAATATTAATGGACGACCATTTTGCGACCATTAAATCAGCCATTGAGGAAGGGCGGAACATATACGAAAATATTCGAAAATTTATCCGGTACTTGCTTGCATCGAATGTTGGGGAAATTCTTGTCATGTTTTTTGCCATGTTACTCGGTATGCCTTTACCTTTAGTACCTGTACAAATTTTATGGGTGAACCTTGTAACAGATGGCCTGCCAGCATTAGCTTTAGGTTTAGATAAACCAGAGAAAGATGTGATGACGCGACCACCTCGACATCCAAAGGAAAGTATCTTTGCTAGAGGCTTAGGTGCAAAAATTATTAGTAGAGGTATACTTATTGGACTTGTTACATTGGTGGCGTTTATGTTTGCCTACTATAAGCATCCAAATAATTTAGAATATGCGCAAACTATTGCATTCACTACGTTGGTCATGGCACAATTAATTCATGTTTTCGATTGTCGATCAGACCGATCAGTTTTTTCTAGAAACCCTTTTGGTAACTTATATTTAGTCGGTGCTGTTATTTCATCTATTCTTTTATTGTTAGCAGTTGTTTATTATGAACCACTACAACCTATTTTCCATACCGTAGATCTTCCAATTCAAGAATGGGTATTTATTGTTGCCCTAAGTTTAATTCCAACATTTTTATGGGCGCCTTCGAAGAAAAAAGAGTAGAGAGGATAAAATTGGAAAACTTTTTTCGCAAATGCTACGGGATATGATAATATATTATGGACAGACCTACCTTCCAAATAGAGTCTTTTATTTGGAAGGTTGTTGCCGTTTAAAAGAAGGCGACTTTCCCATAATGTTTGCAATTGATAAATTGATTGAAAAAATAATTGAAATATAGATAAGTAAAAATATTTTCTTTCAATAATTACAATTTATAAAACCAGTCTAAAAGAAAAAAACTGTACCACAAGAAATGGAAGTGAATCAAATGGTAAAAAGTATGACAGGGTACGGAAGACATGTTAATTCGTACCGTGACACTCGTATAACGATAGAGGTTCGGACGGTAAACCACCGATTCCTTGACTTGTCTATTAAAATGCCGAAAACATTACTTCATTTAGAAGATAAAATGAAAAAACTTGCACGTGAGTATTTTAAAAGAGGCCGAATCGATGTATTTGTGACAATTGATGGAACTGGTCTTGTTGATAAAAACCTTCAAGTAGACTGGAATTTAGTGGATCAATATATGGAAAAGATAAATCAAGTAAAAGACAGGTATCAGTTAACAGATACCGTTTCCGTAAAAGACATATTGCAGTTAGATGATGTATTTTTTATAACTGATCAAGAAGAGGAAGATGCCTCCTTTCAAGAAATTTTATTGCACACATGTAAGAAAGCGATGAAACTTGTAGCAGAAATGCGTTCCAAAGAAGGAGAAGCAATCGCTTATGATTTAGGGAGTCGTACAGAAGGAATCAAGCAAATCGTTTTCAAACTAGAGCAACATAGAGAAAAAGTGATCGAGCAATACCGTGACCGAATTAAACAACGGATTGAAGAATACATAAAAAATGACTTGTGGGATCAAGACTCAAGAATTATTCAAGAGGTTGCCTTGATGGCCGAAAAGGGTGATATTTCCGAAGAGGTGACTCGACTATTTAGTCATATAGATCAGTTTTTACTGACACTAAAAAAAGAGGAGCCGATCGGCCGAAGACTCGACTTTATCGTTCAAGAAATGCACCGAGAAGCGAACACAATAGGATCAAAATCGAACGATGTAAATATTAGTGAGTGGGTAGTTGAATTAAAAAGTGAAATTGAAAAATTAAAAGAACAAGCACAAAATGTTGAATAAAGATGAAGAATAAGGTACATTTGTTCTTAGTATAAAAAAATACGCAATACGGCTGTATCAGAATATAACAAATATAAAAATGATAGGGATTGCTGTTACGAACAGCATAAAGAGGGGGAGCTTCCGATGAGTTTAAGACTAATCAATATTGGTTTTGGTAACGTTGTATCTGCAAATCGTATTATTTCTATCGTTTCACCAGAATCAGCACCAATCAAAAGAATTATCTCTGTCGCAAGAGACAATAATAAACTTGTTGATGCTACATATGGTCGTAGAACACGCGCGGTTATTATTACAGATAGTGATCATGTTGTTTTATCCGCAGTACAGCCTGAAACAGTTGGACAACGAGTGCTAAGTAGTGATGATATACTGAATGAAGGGTAGGAGGCATAAAGGTGATTGATAAGAAAGGGATTTTGTTTGTACTTTCCGGTCCTTCCGGAGTTGGAAAAGGGACGGTACGGAAAGCACTTTTCGAAAAAGCAACCGACTTGCAGTATTCCATATCCGTGACTACCCGTAAACCCCGTGTTGGGGAACAAGATGGTGTAGATTACTTTTTCCGTGAAAAGGAAGAAGTAGAAAAAATGATTAAGCATGGACAGCTTTTAGAATGGGCCCAATATGTGAATAATTACTATGGAACACCAAGAGAGTACGTTGAAAAAACGCTTCAAGAAGGTAAGGATGTATTTCTAGAAATAGAAGTACAGGGCGCATTACAAGTGAAAGAGAATTTCTCTGAAGGTGTGTTTATCTTTTTATTCCCACCAAGTCTTGAAGAGTTAAAAAATAGAATTGTAACAAGAGGTACAGAAACAGAAGAATTAGTAAAAAATCGTCTTCTTGCAGCGAAAGAAGAAATCGAAATGATGGAAGCTTATGATTATGTCGTTGTAAATGATGAGGTCGATCATGCTGTTGAAAAAATTCAAGCTATCGTTCAAAGCGAGCATTGTAAACGCGAACGTGTGGCAAAAGAATATAAAAAAGTATTGGAGAGTGACGAAAAATGATGTTAGAACCCTCTATTGATGAATTGCTTGAAAAAGTTAATTCTAAATACGCATTAGTAATTATTTCATCGAAACGTGCTCGTGAAATGCAAGAAACAAATAACCCAATGATTGAAAATGCGAAATCTTATAAATTTGTTGGCGTTGCGTTAGAAGAAATTAAAGCAGAAAAGCTAGAACCTGCTACTGATGACTATTTAAATAGCTAATGCACCGTATTAAAATAACAACCTGTTTCAGGTTGTTATTTTTGTACATTCAGAAAGTTCCACTGTGTTAAAGGGTTAAAGTATAAAATTGCAAGGCTTTCACAAGCTGGGTTTCCTATTACATCTACATTTACAAACTATCGGAGGACAGGCTTTATGTCCTGTTTTTTCACCAATCAAGGGGGAGTGAGCGATGGTACAAAACAAAAACATAGTGTTAGGGGTTTCAGGTGGCATAGCTGCCTATAAAGCATGTGCCTTAACGAGTAAGCTTGTTCAAAAAGGGGCAAACGTAAAGGTTATAATGACAGAGAGTGCACAAAAGTTTGTGAATCCCCTTACATTTCAAGCTTTATCCAGACAACCAGTTTACATTGATACTTTTGATGAAAAGGATCCAAATAAAATTGCCCATATTGATTTGGCGGATTGGGCAGATATTTTTGTATTAGCTCCAGCAACAGCTAACGTTCTTGGGAAGGTTGCTAATGGCATAGCAGATGATATGTTAACAACAACGTTAACTGCTACACGTGCTTCTATTTATGTTGCACCAGCAATGAATGTGCATATGTATGCAAATCCTGCTGTTCAAAAAAACATGCAAACGTTAACTTCATTTGGGTATCAATTTATTGAGCCTGGCGAAGGATTTTTAGCTTGTGGGTATGTTGGTAAAGGAAGATTAGAAGAACCAGAAACAATTATTCGTGTAATAGAAGAACAAGAAAACAGTAAAGACTCTACTTTTTTTCATGGTAAAGAAATATTAATTACTGCAGGTCCAACACAAGAATCTATTGATCCAGTGCGTTTTTTTACGAATCATTCTTCTGGAAAAATGGGGTATGCGTTAGCTGAAGTTGCTTCAAAGCTTGGAGCAAATGTAACGCTAGTCACAGGACCAACGAAGCTTCCAACTCCGCCGAAAGTAAAGCGGATAGAAGTAAAAACGGCAGAAGAGATGTATGATCAAGTACTTTTGCATTATGATGCGTGTGATATTGTTGTTAAATCTGCAGCAGTAGCTGATTATAAACCAATAAAAACCTTTGACCAAAAAATGAAAAAGCAAGACGGAAATCTAGTAGTTGAAATGGAACGGACAAAAGATATTTTGAAAACTTTAGGTAAAAAAAAGAAACAGCAATATTTAGTTGGATTCGCTGCAGAGACAAACGATGTAATTCGCTATGGTAAGGAAAAGCTCGCAAAGAAAAATTTAGATGCCATTGTTGTCAATGATATTAGTCAAGAAGGTGCAGGTTTTAGTGTGGATACGAACATTGTTACTTTTCTGTCTGCAAAAGGTAAAGAAGAGATTATGCCACTTCTGTCCAAATCAGAAATTGCAAAAAAGATCTTCGTCCTAATGGAAAATGATATGAAGGATGGTACATTGTGAACATAGCAAGAGTTATAGTTGATGTTCCCTCTATGTCTATTGATCGCTTATTTGATTACAAGATTCCGGAACGTTATATAGGGGTTATGGAAGAGGGAATGCGTGTAATCGTTCCATTTGGTCCGAGAAAAGTAATGGGATTTGTAGTAGAAGTTCAAAATGAATCGTCTATTAGTAAGTTGAAAGAAATTCAGGAAGTAATGGACCTTACTCCAGTTTTAACAAATGAATTAATTTCTTTAGGTAAATGGTTGGCAGAAAAGACACTCAGTTTTCAAATCACTGCACTTCAAGTGATGCTCCCGCAAATATTAAAAGCAAAATATGAAAAAGAGCTTTGGTTATTAGCGCAGGAGGATATGTTAGAGGAGGCTTTACGGTTCTTATTTGCAGGCAGAGCTGTAGTTCCATTTAGTGATATAGATGATCGACAAATAACCTATTATCAAATACAAAAAGCTATTCAAGATGGCTTAGTAGAGATTCGTTATATCGTAAAAAGTAAAGAGACGAAGAAAAAAATCACATGGGTAAAACCTGTAGAGCTTTGGAAACTAGAAGAGGCTTTATTAGATACTCCAAAGCAGGCAGTGAAACAGCAAGAAATCATCACTTATTTCCTTGATAAACCAGAGGCTATTCCTTTGAAGCAGCTTTTAGGAAAAATAGACACTACCCGTTCTACGATTAATAATCTTTCCAAAAAGGGACTACTTGAACTGTTTGAGAAGGAAGTGTACCGTGACCCGTTACAGAATCGTACATTTGAAAAAACAGTTCCTTTAGAGTTAACAAGTGAACAGTCTGCCGCTATTAAGCCTATTAAGAAGTCGATTGATGAAAATAACCATGATGTTTTTCTTTTGCATGGAGTAACAGGTAGTGGAAAAACAGAAGTTTATTTGCAATCAATCCAGAAGGTTTTGGAGCAAGGTAAGGAGGCTATTGTTTTAGTTCCTGAAATTGCCTTAACTCCACAGATGGTTCAGCGATTTAAAAGTCGTTTTGGATCAAAGGTTGCGGTCATGCACAGTGGTCTCTCTGCAGGAGAGAAATTTGATGAGTGGCGAAAAATTCAACGAAAAGAAGTACAAGTAGTCGTAGGGGCTAGATCTGCTATTTTTGCACCATTTCGTAATTTAGGCATCATTATTATTGATGAGGAGCACGAAACGAGTTATAAACAAGATGACCATCCTAGGTATCATGCAAGAGATGTAGCTATTTACAGAGGTAAACATCATCAGTGTCCAGTAGTGCTAGGGAGTGCTACACCCACATTAGAAACCTTTGCGAGAGCAAAAAAGGACGTTTATAAATTGTTAACGTTGTCTAAACGTATGAATGAACAAGCAATGCCTGCGGTTCATATTGTAGATATGAGGGGAGAATTACATGCAGGTAACCGGTCCATGTTTTCGATGGAGCTTCAGGAAAAAATACGAGAGCGTATTCAAAAGAAGCAGCAAATCGTTTTGTTTTTAAACCGTAGAGGCTATTCCACTTTCGTTATTTGCCGAGATTGTGGGAATACTGTTCAATGCCCTCATTGTGATATTTCTTTAACGTATCACCGTAATCAAGAACGTTTAAAATGTCACTATTGCTCGTACGAAATTCCGATGCCTAAAAAGTGTCCTGAGTGCGAGAGTGAATCGATTAGATATTTTGGAACAGGAACACAAAAGGTAGAAGAAGCACTCCAACAAACCTTTCCGGAGGCTAGAGTAATTCGGATGGATGTGGATACAACAAGACGTAAAGGAGCACACGAAAAGCTATTAACACAATTTGGGGAACATAAAGCCGACATTTTGTTAGGGACTCAAATGATTGCAAAAGGTTTGGATTTTGCCAATGTTACACTAGTAGGTGTTTTAGCAGCTGATTCCTTGTTACATTTACCAGATTTTCGCTCGTCAGAAAAGACGTTTCAATTACTCACACAAGTTAGTGGACGTGCTGGGAGACACCAACTACCTGGGGAGGTAATTATTCAATCGTATACTCCGGAGCATTATAGTGTGGAATTAGCTAGTCAATATGATTATGAAGGCTTTTTTCAACACGAAATGAACATAAGGAAAACGTTCCAATATCCACCATATTATTTCTTAACATTAGTAACCGTTTCCCATTCGAATCATGTTTACGTCGTTCAAGTAGCACAAAAAATTGCTAAAATTTTATCGGAGAAAATTGCCCCAGATACAAAGATACTGGGACCAACCCCTTCTCCTTTGACTCGGATCAAAAATAGATATCGCTATCAATGCATGATAAAATACAGAAATGAGCCCGATTTATATAAAAAAATGAAAAGTATTATTCAATTGTTTGAAGATGAAATTCAACAGAAAGACTTACAAATATCAGTAGATTTTGAACCAAATCAAATGATGTAGGCGAAAGGAGAGCATCATGAGCATAAGCAAACGAATCGTTTTTATGGGTACACCAGACTTTGCAGTTCCTGTTTTACAACAAATTATAAAGGATGGTTATAACGTAGTTGCTGTTGTTACACAGCCTGACCGTCCGAAAGGCCGTAAAAGAACACTTACACCTCCTCCGGTTAAAGTGGAGGCAGAAACACAGGGGATTCCCGTATTTCAACCTGAAAAAATAAAAAATGAATACGATAAAGTGCTAGAATATAAACCTGACTTAATTGTGACGGCCGCTTTCGGTCAAATTTTACCGAAGCAGCTATTGGAGAGTCCTCGGTACGGTTGCATTAATGTTCACGCATCTCTTTTGCCCGAATTAAGAGGCGGTGCTCCTATTCACTATGCTATTTTGCAAGGAAAAAAAGAAACAGGTGTCACCATTATGTATATGGTGGAAGCTTTAGATGCTGGAGATATGATTTCTCAAGTGAGTGTACCTATTACAGAAACAGATCATGTAGGAACTTTACATGATAAGCTAGCAGAAGCGGGATCTGCATTATTAAGCAAAACAATTCCTGACGTATTTTCAGAAAATATCCACCCTGAAAAACAGAATGAAGATAAGGTTACGTATGCTTATAATATAAAAAGAGAACAAGAGCAAATTAATTGGGAGGATTCCCAAGAAAAAGTCTACAATCATATTCGTGGATTACACCCTTGGCCAGTAGCATCAACAACATGGCAGGGAAAAAACATGAAAGTATGGTGGGGAGAAAAAGTAGAAACTACATATAAAGGTACCCCAGGAGAAATCGTCGAAATTTTGTCAGATGGCTTTGTTGTGATGTGCGGGAATAGCCAAGCTATTAATATTACGGACTTACAACCAGCTGGAAAAAAGAGAATGGATGCAGAGTCTTTTTTAAGAGGGGCAGGAAGCCAATTACAAATAGGTGACAAGTTAGGAGATTGACATGACACAAAAAACAGTACGTGAAGCAGCTTTAAACATTTTAGTTCGGGTTGGAGAAAGTGGTGGATATAGTAATTTGCTTATCCATCAATCAATTGAAAAAGACGGATTAAATAGTAAGGATGTGGCTTTACTTACCGAACTTGTTTATGGAACGTTGCAACGAAGAGATACCCTTAACTTTTACTTATCTCCATTTGTGAAAAGAAAGGTTCAGCCGTGGGTAAAATGGCTATTGTATATGGCTATTTATCAAATGCAGTATTTAGAAAAAATTCCGGATCATGCTATTATTCATGAGTCTGTTGAAATGGCCAAGAAAAAAGGGCATAAAGGAATTGGGTCCTTTGTAAATGGTGTATTGAGAACGGTACAACGAGAAGGTCTACCATCTTTGGAATCTATTGAAGACCCGGTGGAACGCTTAGCAATCGAGACAAGTCATCCTAAATGGTTAGTAGAGCGATTTGTTAGATGGTATGGAATCGACCAGGCTAAATCGATGTGTTATCGAAATTTGCATACAAAAGAAGTGTCGATTCGGGTCCAGACGTTAAAAATAACTCGTGAGGAAGTAATAGAAACTTTGCAAAAAGATGGAATAGAAGTGGAACGGTCAAAGTTGTCGCCTCAAGGGATTATTATTAAAAAAGGTAATGTATTCCGCCATCCTCTTTTTAAAGATTACCTAACAGTCCAAGATGAAAGCTCTATGCTAGTAGGAGAAATGATGGATGTGCAAGCTGGTATGCTTGTATTAGATGCTTGTAGTGCTCCTGGTGGCAAAACAACACATATTGCTGAAAAAATGGGGAACGTAGGGGAAATTCACGCCTATGATCTACATGAAAAAAAGACGAAGCTAGTAGAACAAAAAGCAGAAGAGCTCGGTTTAACGATTGTTGAAGCGAAACAAGGGGATAGTAGACGACTAGGGGAAATTTATGATGGTGAAACCTTTGATCGAATTTTATTAGATGCACCTTGTTCCGGTTTAGGTGTATTACGAGGAAAGCCGGATATTAAGTATCAAAAATCAGAACAGGACATTGTGAATTTATCTAAAATCCAACGCGAACTTTTAGAAGCGGTAAGCCCGTTATTAAAATCTGGTGGCAAAATGGTATATAGTACGTGTACAGTGGATAAAGAAGAAAATGAACAATTAATTCAAACATTTCTGGAGGATCATTCTGAGTATGAGCTTGATAAAGCGTTTCAACAAGAACTTCCTGAAGTGTGTCAAGGTTTACCTGGTTTAAGTGATTTGGGGTTACAACTTTTCCCGCATGATTTAAATACAGATGGTTTTTTCTTAACGAGGCTAGTTAAAAAGTAAAACACTTATGGTGTATTCTTTTCATAAAAATGACAAATATTTCAAAGGATTTTATGAATACGTTAAAGAATACCTTTAATAACGAAAGACGTATAGTGATAAATGATTCTCTTCACGTTCATACGTGAGCAAGTAGATGATATATATACTGCCTATGTGCCAAGGAAGGCTAAAGGGCGTAAGGAAGAGACGAGGTGAAAGTAATGTTAGGAAGTTTTCTAACAGATACCGGACATGTGAGAAGCCATAACGAGGATGCTGGAGGAATCTATCTTAATAAAGATAGACAAATTTTGGCTATTGTTGCGGATGGTATGGGGGGACACAGTGCTGGCGATGTAGCAAGTGCACTTGTGACAGCTAGTCTACATAAAGAATGGGAAAAAGTAGGGAGAATTGGGTCCCCTGAAGAAGCAGAAGAGTGGCTTAGTGAGCAAATTAAAATTGCTAATCGAGATATTTTGAATTATGCAATTGAGCACGAAGAATGTAGGGGAATGGGTACGACGGTTGTGGCTGCCATTTGTGCGTCTGATTTTATTACGATTGGACACATTGGGGACAGTCGTGGCTATTTATCTAACAGTCACGGATTTAAGCAAATCACGGAAGACCATTCTTTAGTTAATGAATTAGTTCGGTCTGGCCAATTGTCTAAAGAAGATGCAGAACACCATCCGAGAAAGCATGTTTTATTAAAAGCATTAGGAACAGAAGAGAAGGTAGGGATAGATGTAAAAACAATCGGTTGGGAAGAAAATAACTATCTCCTATTATGCTCCGATGGTTTAACAAATAAAGTAGAAGATAATGAATTACACCAGTATATTATTGAAGAGGATTCGATAGAGGAATCCTGCAATAAGCTTATTAATCTTGCAAATGAGCGAGGTGGCGAAGATAATATTACGCTTGCCATCGTTCAAAACAGCCCTCAAAAGAAAGAGGGTGAATAAGGCATGTTTAGAGGACAGTTATTAAATGAGCGTTATCAAATTAAACACGCAATAGGTGGAGGTGGGATGGCTAATGTTTATTTAGCCCATGACCTTATTCTAGAGCGTGATGTAGCGATAAAAGTGTTAAGAATGGAATATGCTCATGATGAAGAATTTATCGAAAGATTTAGAAGAGAAGCCCAATCGACGATAAGTTTGTCACATCCTAATATTGTAAATATTTTTGACGTCGGTGAAGACAATGAAGATGGCATTTACTACATAGTGATGGAATATGTGAAAGGTATGACGTTAAAGCAATATATTCAAATGTACGGTCCTTTGCCTGTAGAAGAAGCTGTTGATGTAATGAAACAAGTTACTTCTGCTATTTCTCATGCCCATGCAAATGAAATTATCCATCGGGACATTAAGCCACAAAATATATTAATCAATAATAGTGGAAAAGTAAAAGTAACAGATTTCGGCATTGCCATGGCATTAAGTAGTACGAGTGTAACCCAAACGAATTCTGTACTTGGCTCTGTACATTACTTATCACCAGAACAAGCCCGAGGCGGTACAGCAATAAGGAAATCAGACATTTATTCTTTAGGAATCGTATTTTTCGAACTACTAACTGGTAGACTCCCTTTTTCAGGAGAATCTGCTGTTTCTATTGCTTTGAAACACTTGCAAAGTGAAACACCGTCTGTTAGAAGATGGATTCACGATATTCCACAGAGTGTAGAAAATGTCGTTTTAAAAGCTACAGCAAAAAATCCATTTCATCGTTATGAAAATGCTCACCAGCTTGAGGAGGATTTGGCTACAGTTTTACTTCCAGAGCGTTATAATGAAAATAAATATATACCGCCACAGGAAGAGGGAGAAGAAACAAAGGCCATTCCTATCATTACATCTGATAATGATCTATCCAACAACCATGGTGAGACGATTATTCGTAAGAAAAATGAGAGTGCTGAGGCAGAGAAGAAAAAGAAAAAATGGAAAATATGGGTTATTGCTCTCATTACAATGCTTGTTATAGGTGGAATTGCTGCCCTTTTCCTTTTACCTAAATGGCTAATGCCAAAAGAGGTAGAAATCATTAGTGTAGAAGGTATGACATATGAAGAGGCTTATAGTGAGTTAAGGGCGCTAAATTTAGATGTGAAAAGTGAATCCAGAAATTCGGATACGATTGAAGAAGGCTTTGTAATTACTACAGATCCAGATGCTGGTTCGGTAGTAAAGGAAGGATCTACTGTTACGATTATTACGAGTTTAGGTAAAGAGAAAAAGGAATTTGATAATTACGTTGGTCAACAATTTGATCAAGTAGAGCGTTTATTAACAAGCTTAAATTATAAAGAAATCACTAGAGTACCAGTTGAGTCAGATCGTCCAGAAGGTGAAATAATAGCGCAAAGTCCTGATTCGGGGACTCCGATATTACCGGAAGAAACAAGGGTTATCTTTGAAGTGAGTTCAGGCCCTAAGAAAATCGTGCTCCAGCCCTTAAGTGGCCAAGCGTTAGAAGATGTGGAAAGATATTTAGTAGAAAATGAATTAAATATCTATGTCCTTGAAGAATTTTCAGATGATGTACCAGAAGGGTATGTAATCAAAACGGAACCTGCTGCCTTTACAGAAGTGGAGGAAGGTACAGAAATCAAAGTGCATGTTTCCAAAGGAGCAGAACAAAAACCTGTTACAAAACGAGTACAATATACCGTAACAGTCGACAATAGTAATCAAGGCAACGGCAACGGTAACGGTAACGGGAATGCTGATGAACAGGTGGAGAAATTAGTAGAAATTTATGTAGAAGATATGACCCATAATTTTCAAGATATTCATACATCAGAAACAATAAGTGAGGATAAAACATTTGCCGTAGATTTAACAATTGCTCCTGATCAAATAGGAAGATTTAAGGTTGTCGTT
Organism: Salirhabdus euzebyi; assembly: GCF_014207435.1. Lineage (GTDB taxonomy): Bacteria > Bacillota > Bacilli > Bacillales > Alkalibacillaceae > Salirhabdus > Salirhabdus euzebyi. The sequence goes on along the minus strand of NZ_JACHGH010000003.1, from coordinate 356,625 downwards.
GATGGTAGTGTTGTAATAGATGAAAAAGTGCCATATTAAGAAGGTGGGATTGTATAGAATGACGAAAGGGAAGATTGTAAAGGCATTAAGTGGTTTTTATTATGTAGAGGCTGATGATCAGGTTTATCAATGTAGAGGTAGAGGACTGTTTCGAAAACAAAAGATTAATCCGCTTGTTGGAGATGATGTAGAAATTGATATTCAGGACGACGGGGACGGCTATGTTGTTCAAGTTAATGAGCGTAAAAATGAACTAATACGTCCTCCAGTTGCTAACATTGATCAGGCAATTATTGTGACGTCAGCAACTCAGCCAGAATTTAATGCTCTTTTACTTGACCGTTTTCTCGTTTTAGTTGAATCCAATGGCATTGAGCCTGTTATCGTTATATCCAAAATGGATCTAATTGATGAAAAAACAAATGAAAAAATGATGCAATTTAAAAAAGAATACGAAAAAATGGGTTATCCTGTCCTTCTAAGTTCTGCGAAGGTTAAAGAGCAAGCGGATATGATTATCCCTTTTATTGAAGGGAAAACGTCTGTTATAGCTGGCCAGTCAGGTGTAGGGAAATCTTCTTTGTTAAATGCTTTAAAACCTGGATTGAATTTGGAGACGAATATTATTTCAGAGAGTTTGGGTAGAGGAAAGCATACGACGAGGCATGTAGAGTTAATTTCATTGTGTGGTGGACATGTTGCGGATACTCCGGGCTTTAGTTCGTTAGAGTTTACGGAAATAGAAGTCTCTGATCTTACGTACTACTTTCCTGAAATGCTAGAACGTATTAATGATTGTAAGTTTAGAGGCTGTCAGCATCATAAGGAACCAAAATGTGCAGTGAAGGAAGCTGTTGAAATAGGAGAAATTAGTTCTCTCCGTTACAATCATTATTTACAGTTTTTGGACGAAATTCACAATAGGAAGCCGAGGTATTAGTCATGACGAAAATAGCACCTTCCATTTTATCAGCTAACTTTGCAAAATTAGGTGATGAAATTAAAGATGTAGAAAAAGCAGGGGCTGACTATCTTCATATTGATGTAATGGATGGACATTTTGTGCCAAACATTACGATTGGTCCTTTCATTGTAGATGCGATTCGACCTATTACCGATCTTCCATTAGATGTACACTTGATGATTGAAGATCCAGACAAATATATCCCTTTGTTTGCAAAGGCTGGTGCAGATTTTATAACGGTTCACCAAGAAGCATGTACCCATTTGCATCGAACAATTCAATTAATTAAAGGGGAAGGGGTTAAAGCGGGAGTTGTTTTAAACCCAGCCACATCTGCTGAGTTAATACGTCCAATTTTACAGGATGTGGACCTTGTACTACTAATGACTGTTAATCCAGGCTTTGGTGGTCAAAAGTTTATTTCCTCGGTTGTTCCAAAAATTAGTCAAATTGCCAAATGGAGAGAGGAAGATGGTTTGCATTTTGATATTGAAATTGACGGTGGCGTTAATGTGAATACGGCAAAAACATGTGTAGATGCTGGTGCTGATATATTAGTTGCTGGAAGTGCTGTCTTTAATTTTCCTGATCGGAAGCAAGCAATTGATAATATTTTACAATCTATTCGATAGCTGCCAATAGGCAGCTATCTTCATTTTTCTCGAAATGAAATACGAATAAGGGTGATTCAGATGAAAATTGTGGGCGTAGTTGGGGGAGGTCCTGCACAAGATCTTCCTGATTTAAAAGAATATGATTCTGATTCTGTTTTCTGGATTGGAGCTGACCGTGGGAATTTAACATTATTGGAGCATAATATTATCCCGCAAATAGGGGTGGGAGATTTTGATTCTATTAATGCGGATGAAATGCTTACGATTGATCAGTGTTCGATAAAAATAGAAACGTATTCTACCCAAAAAGACGAAACTGATTTAGAACTCGCCATCCAAAAAGCAATAGAAATAAATCCAGACATTATTTATCTCTTTGGGGTAACTGGTGGAAGATTAGACCATGAGCTTATCAATATTCACATGCTTTATCGGATTGAAAAAGCAGGAATAAAAGGGGTATTGATAAATAAATCAAATTGGATAGAACTAAAACTTCCTGGTATGCATAAAATTGAATATGAGCCTAAATTTAAATATATTTCGTTCATACCACAGAGCCTATCGGTTTTAGATTTGACTTTAGAAGGATTTATTTATCCATTAAAGGACAAAGAGGTACAATTTGGATCAACACTTTGTATTTCCAATCAGTTAAATGGAAAAATTGGTACTTTTTCCTTTACCTCAGGCATATTAATAGTTGTAAAGAGCCGTGATGTGCTGGATTAATGTACGTCATTCTTATTATTCGTTAGGTTTTGGGTCTTTGACTTTGAAGGTTAGAGGAGGGGGAACAATTGAAATTTTATACGATTAAACTCCCAAAGTTTCTCGGTGGGATGGTTAGAGCAATTATTGGTATATTCAAAAAAGATTAATTGCTATACCATAACTTTAATCAAAGTTGGGCAAAACAATGAAAAAAAGCTGTCGAGGATATCGACAGCTTTTTTCATTGATTAATATGCAATTATGTCTAGCTGTGCCGCCAATCTCCAAGGGGCTATTGGCGCTTGCGTTTTTAACACTATAACTTAAACGCGTTCAATTTTGCCTGATTTAAGCGCACGAGCTGAAACATAAACACGTTGAGGTTTGCCATCAATCATAACGCGAACTTTTTGTACATTTGATTTCCACGTACGTTTATTTGCATTCATCGCATGAGAACGCGCATTACCTGTACGAGTTTTACGTCCAGTAACAACACATTTACGAGCCAATGTAATCCCTCCTACCTGTGAATCATTCTAATACTTTCTTCATAAAAATGAAGAATAGTATGCCAACCATAAAGGTCGATCGGTTTTCAGCCGATTAAAGGACAATTTCACGATTGATAAACCATAAGATTATCAACTGATCTTTTGTTTTAAGTCATTACATACTTAATCAATTTATCACAATACTATTAAGAATGCAATGCTCTACATATAATAATATCAAGTTAAATATCTTGACATCACATGATTTTTATTTCATTGTATTAGAGGGGTATTGCAATCATACATACCTTATCTTTTAAAACAATATCCTTTGTAGTAAAATAACCATAGCTAGAGTTAAGTTGAAGAGGAGGATTTATATGTCCATTGACTTACAAAATGAATACGGTCATGTAACCATTACTACAGAAGTTATTTCGACTATTGCTGGTGGTGCTGCTGTTGAATGCTACGGAATTGTTGGAATGGCCTCAAAGAAACAATTAAGAGATGGGCTTGCTGAAATTTTACGTAAAGAAAATTATTCAAAAGGTGTCGTCGTACGTCAAGAAAACGATGAAATACATATTGATATGTATATCATTGTAAGCTACGGTACAAAAATTTCGGAAGTCGCACACAACGTTCAGAATCAAGTGAAATATACGCTAAGTAAAACGGTAGGTTTAAACGTTGATTCTGTAAATATTTTTATACAAGGTGTTCGAGTAACGAATTCTTGACAATAGGCTATTGACGCATGAAGGAGGATATAGGAGTGACAACGGTACAAAAGATAGATGGAACAGTGTTCGCGCAAATGGTTCTTTTGGGAGCTAACCATTTAACAAATAACACAAAAATGATTGATGCATTGAATGTTTTTCCGGTTCCCGATGGTGATACGGGCACTAACATGAATTTAACGATGACTTCTGGTGCTGCAGAAGTAAGAAAGTTAAATGAAAGTCATGCTGGTGTCGTAGCTGAAACTTTAGCAAAAGGCTTATTGATGGGTGCTAGAGGTAACTCTGGAGTAATTTTATCACAATTATTCCGTGGTTTTTCTAGATCCGTAAAAGAAAAAGATTCCCTAACGGCTGTTGATTTAGCTGATGCGTTTGAAGCAGGAGTAGAAACAGCATATAAAGCTGTAATGAAGCCTGTAGAAGGTACAATTCTTACCGTTGCGAAGGATGCTGCAAAGGCAGGTAAAAAATCTGCCAAAACGGCTAAAGATGTTGTACAGTTGATGGAAATTGTTTTAGATGAAGCGAAAAAATCCCTACAAAGAACTCCTGACCTTCTACCTGTTTTAAAGGAAGTTGGGGTTGTTGATAGTGGTGGGCAAGGTCTCGTTACTGTATACGAAGGATTTCTTGCATCTTTGAAAGGTGAAGAACTTCCTGAGACGTCTGTGTCAGGTCCTGGCATGGATGATATGGTTAACGCTGAACACCATAAAATGCACCAAGACTTCATGGATACATCCGAAATTGAGTTTGGTTATTGCACAGAGTTTATGGTGAAATTTGAGGAAGATAAATTAGCTGAAAACGCTTTTAACGAAGATGATTTCCGTAATGCATTAAGTAACCATGGGGATTCCTTGCTTGTTGTATCGGATGAGGAAATCGTAAAGGTGCATATCCATGCTGAATATCCTGGTGAAGTGTTAACATATGGTCAACAATACGGAAGCTTGATCAACTTAAAAATCGAAAATATGCGTGAACAACATACGTCTATTGTTGGTGACAAACAGGAGAAAAAATCAGCACCAAAAGAAAAGAGTGAATTTGGAATTGTAACAGTTGCAATGGGTGATGGAATTAAGAAGTTGTTTGAAAGTCTTGGTGCTACAGTTGTTATTGAAGGCGGTCAAACAATGAATCCAAGTACGCAGGACATTGCGGAGGCTATTAACAAGGCAAATGCAAAAAAAGTACTTGTCATGCCGAACAATAAAAATATTTTAATGGCAGCAGAGCAGGCGGTTGAGTTAGCAGAATGTGAAGTTGCTGTTATCCCAACAAAAACAGTTCCTCAGGGAATGAGTGCCTTACTCATGTTCCATCCTGAACAATCCTTAGACGAAAATAAAGCAGCCATGCAGGAAGCGGCTGAGTCTGTAAAGACAGGTCAAATCACATATGCTGTTCGTGATACACAAATTGAGGGTATAACGATAGAAAAAGGAAACTTCATGGGGATTGCTGATGGCAAAATCCAATCCTCACATCAAAACAAATTAGAAGTTATCAAGGAATTGTTAGCTAATTTAATTGATGATGAAGAGGATGAAATCATTACCATTTTACAAGGTGAAGATGGTACAGATGAGGAAGTTGAAGCAATAGAGAGTTATTTAGAAGAGAACTTTGAGGATCTTGAAGTCGAAGTTCATAAAGGGAATCAACCTATTTATTCATTTATTTTCTCTGTTGAGTAAGTTCAAACGTGTTGGAATGTTTTCCAACACGTTTTTTTCTGCCATAATTAGTAGTGGAATAATTTAGAAGGCCCAAAAGTAGAATAGTATTTGGCAAGCGACACATTTCTAGATAAAATAAGAGTAAGGAAGTCTGTTTTCAACCCTGACTTAAGGAAGGTGAAAATTACGATGAAATATAGATCAGTTTTTGATATTATTGGACCTATTATGATTGGGCCATCTAGTTCCCATACCGCTGGTGCTGCTAGAATTGGACGTATGGCAAGAAAGCTCTTTGGACGAGAGCCAAAGTGGGCAAATATTCACTTGTACGGTTCTTTTGCGAGCACATATAAAGGACATGGTACAGACGTTGCCATTATTGGAGGATTATTAGATTTTGATACGTTTGATACACGGATTAGTGAATCTATTAATATAGCAAATGAAAAAGGCATGAAAATCAATTTTATTGAAGAAGATGCAGTTCCTGAGCATCCAAATACAGCCAAAATTCATATTGGTGATGATGATGCTAGCCTTGAATTAGTTGGTATTTCTATCGGTGGAGGTAAGGCGGAAATTACAGAGTTAAATGGATTTGATTTAAATCTTTCCGGGCATCACCCTGCTATTTTAGTTTTGCATAATGATCGCTTCGGAGCGATTGCAGCAGTCACGCAAATATTAGCTAAATATGAAATTAATATTGGTCGAATGGAAGTGTCCAGGAGAGAGCAAGGAAAAGAAGCGCTAATGGTTATTGAAACAGACCAAAACATTGATGTTCAGATCATTACGCAATTAGAAAAAGAGAATAACATATTACAGGTCGTTAAGGTTTCAGAGTAAAGGATTATTTCGAAACCGCTTACATGAAGGGGGTTTTTCTTTTGTTTCGTAATGTGAAGGAATTAATTGAATTAACTGAAAGTCAACATATATCCATTTCCGAAGTGATGATAAGACAGGAAATGAAAGTAACGGAAAAATCACGTGAAAAAGTGATGGAGCAAATGGAAGCAAATCTAGAAGTAATGGAAAAGGCTGTAGAGGATGGTCTTAAAGGAGTTCAATCTCGTTCGGGTTTAACTGGTGGGGATGCTGTGCTCATTCAAAAATATATGCAAGAAAAAGAACCATTATCTGGCTATTTACTTTTAGATGCTGTTAGTAAAGCGGTAGCTACAAATGAAGTCAACGCTGCAATGGGAATTATATGTGCAACCCCTACTGCTGGCAGTGCTGGATGTGTTCCTGGTACACTATTTGCAGTAAAAGAAAAATTAAAACCAACAAGAGAACAAATGGTTCGTTATTTATTTACAGCAGGGGCTTTTGGGCAAGTTGTTGCAAATAATGCGTCTATTTCAGGTGCAGCAGGTGGATGTCAAGCAGAAGTGGGCTCTGCAGCTGGAATGGCAGCAGCGGCTATTGTGGAAATGGCAGGGGGTACCCCAGCTCAATCTGCTGAAGCGATGGCCATAACATTAAAAAACACACTTGGTTTAGTATGTGACCCAGTAGCTGGGCTTGTAGAAGTACCTTGTGTAAAACGAAATGCAATGGGTGCTTCGCAAGCGATTGTCTCAGCTGATATGGCTTTAGCTGGTGTAACAAGCAGAATTCCTTGTGATGAAGTAATTGATGCAATGTTCAAAATTGGGCAGGCTATGCCTACCTCATTAAAAGAAACAGCACAAGGTGGTTTAGCAGCAACACCAACCGGTAAAAGATTAGCAGAAATGATATATGGAAGTTCGAAATAATTGGGAAGTCCTTATAAAATGTGAAGGTTAATACATTTCCCTATAATAAGAGCTAAATAGAAAGAGTGAGTTAGTTGTTGTCAAATGAACCGGTATCCAATATTAAAGGTATTGGCGAGAAAATGGAGGCAGAGTTAGCGGAAATAGGAATTCATAGTGTGGAAGACTTTCTTAACTATGTCCCATTTCGATATGACATAAAAGAAATTAAACCGCTAACGGAACTACAACATAATGAAAAGGCAACATTAGTAGGGAAGGTTGTTTCAGAACCTTCCCTGACCTTTTATGGCCGAAAAAAATCTAGAATTGTCCTTACTTTAGAAGTGGAACATATAGCTGTTAAAGCTGTCTTTTTTAATCAAGCTTTTGTGAAAAAACAGTTACAACGAGATGATATAGTTACCGTCACAGGAAAGTGGGACATGCATCGCCTTCAAATTACAGTTAGTCAATTTAAAAAAGGTACAGTGAAAACAAACGATACTATTCAACCAGTTTATCCGCTTAAAGGAGATTTAACGTTACGCTCCTTACGGAAAAATATGAAAGCAGCCTTACATACATATGAGAAGCAAATAGAGGAAACGTTACCAGAAGAATTTTTAACGAATTATAAAATACCTTCAAGGTCACAGTCTTTAAAGCAAATTCATTTTCCAGATAACCGAATCTTACTTAAACACGCTAAAAGAAGGTTTATTTACGAAGAATTACTTCTTTTTCAATTAAAGATGCAGCTATTAAGGAAACAAAAAAGAGAAGCGGCTAAAGGAACAGCCAAAGAAATAAATAAAAAACTTGTTCAAGATTATGTACAAAAACTACCTTTTGCACTAACAGGGGCTCAGCAAAAAGTAGTAAAAGAAATTTTGCGTGATTTGGAATCTGCATATCGCATGAATCGACTTTTACAAGGAGATGTTGGTTCCGGTAAAACCGTAGTGGCTGCAATTGGTCTTTATGCTGCTTTAACTGCAGGCAAGCAAGGGGCACTTATGGTACCAACAGAAATTTTGGCTGAGCAGCACTATGACTCCTTAAAAGAACTTTTCGAAGGTTATGGAGAAATTGTGTTACTCACAGGCTCGGTAAAGGGGAAAAAAAGGAAGGAAATATTACGTAAGTTAGTGGAAAATGAAGCGGATATAGTCATTGGTACACATGCCTTAATACAAGATGATGTATTTTTCCACGACTTAGGATTTGTCATTGTGGACGAACAACATCGATTTGGTGTGGAGCAACGGCGTACGCTACGGGATAAAGGTCTGTTTCCTGATGTATTATTTATGACAGCAACCCCTATACCGAGAACGATGGCAATCACTACATTTGGAGATATGGACGTATCGATTATTGATGAAATGCCAAAAGGTAGAAAGCCTGTGGAGACTTTTTGGGTAAAAGACAATATGTTAGAGAGAGTATTGAATTTTATTCAAAAAGAAGTTCAACAAGGGCATCAAGCATATATGATCTGTCCACTAATCGAAGAGTCGGACAAGCTTGACATTCAAAATGCAGTAGATGTGTATCATCAATTAGAAGCCCATTTTCCAGAATCGATAAAAGTGGGACTAATGCATGGTCGACTCCATTCTGATGAAAAAGATGAGGTAATGAAAAAGTTTGCTAATAATGAAGTGCAAGTTTTAGTTTCCACTACTGTCGTTGAGGTTGGGGTTAACGTTCCGAATGCAACCGTAATGGTAATTTATGATGCGGAACGATTTGGATTGTCTCAGTTGCACCAGCTAAGGGGAAGAGTTGGACGTGGACATGCGCAAAGCTATTGTATTTTAATGGCCGACCCAAAAGGGGATGTCGGAAAAGAAAGAATGCGAATTATGACCGAAACAAATGATGGATTTGAATTATCGGAAGAAGATTTAAAGCTTAGAGGTCCTGGAGATTTTTTTGGAAAAAAACAAAGTGGACTTCCTGAATTTAAAATGGCAGATCTCATCCAAGACTATCGTGCATTAGAAACGGCAAGGCAGGATGCTGTTACGATAATCGAATCAGGAAAGTTTTTCAGTGACCCCGCATATGCTCCGTTACGTCACTTGGTGGAAAAAGATGCGGTTATTCAAGGGCAAATTTTAGATTAAAACCGTTGCATTTGGTTTTTAGGTATTATATATTACTATTAGTACCTAGTCATAAAATGGACGGTGTAAAATATGAGAACAAGTAAAAAAGATAGACAAGAAAAACTAAAAGAAACTATAAAAGAAATGCCCTTTATAACAGACGAGGAATTAGCTTCCAAGTTTGGTGTTAGTATACAAACGATACGTCTAGACCGAATGGAATTATCCATACCGGAATTAAGAGAACGAATAAAATCAGTGGCCACTCATCAGTGGAATGAAACGGTAAAAGCTTTACCAATTGATGAAGTGATTGGTGAAATTGTAGATTTAGAGTTAGATGAACGTGCTATTTCCATTTTGGATATACGTGAGGAGCATGTTTTTTCACGTAATAAGATTGCTCGGGGGCATCATTTGTTTGCCCAAGCAAATTCGTTAGCTGTTGCAGTGATAAATGATCAACTTGCATTAACTGCTAAGTCAGAAATACGTTTTACGAGACAGGTTCTTCAAGGTGAGCGTGTAGTCGCAAAAGCCTCAGTAAAAGGGCATGATGATAAAGGGAGAGCTATTGTTGATGTAAATAGTTATGTAGAAAATGAACTCGTTTTTAAAGGGACCTTTGAAATGTATCGCTCAAATGATTGAAAAAGGAGAGGCGAATAAATGAAACTAGCAATTGACGCAATGGGAGGAGACAATGCACCAGAGGCTATAGTAAAAGGAGCATGTCTTGCTGTTCAAGATAGAAGTGATTTGCAGATTGTGTTAATAGGTGATGAGGAAAAGATTAAACCTCATCTATCCACAACTGATAGAATTGAAATTATACATACGACTGAAGTTATTTCAAGTGAAGATGAGCCAGTTCGAGCCGTTCGTCGTAAAAAAAATGCTTCCATGGTATTAATGGCTAACGAAGTGAAAGAAGGGCGTGCAGATGCTTGTATTTCTGCAGGTAATACGGGTGCTCTAATGAGTGCAGGTCTTTTTATTGTTGGTAGAATAAAAGGAATTGACAGACCAGCTTTAAGCCCAACTTTACCAACAATAGACGGTTCTGGATTTTTATTATTAGATGTAGGAGCAAATGTAGATGCAAAGCCTCAGCACTTACTACAATACGGAATAATGGGATCTATTTATGCCGAACAGGTCAGAGGAATTTCTAATCCTAAAGTTGGTCTCCTAAATGTTGGGACAGAAAATCAAAAAGGTAGTGAGTTAGTTAAAAAAGCTTATACATTGCTTGAAGAAGCGCCAATCAATTTTATTGGAAACGTGGAAGCAAGAGATTTACTAGAAGGTGTTGCTGATGTTGTTGTCACCGATGGATTCTCAGGTAATATCGCTTTGAAATCAATTGAAGGTACAGCACTTTCGATGTTTAAGATGCTGAAGGAAGTATTCTACAGTAGTTTAAAGACGAAAATTGCTGCAAGTGTCATGAAATCGGATTTAAAAACATTAAAAAGTAAGCTGGATTATTCCGAATATGGTGGTGCTGGGTTGTTCGGTCTAGCAGCTCCTGTCATAAAGGCTCATGGATCCTCTAATGACACAGCCGTTTTTAGTGCGATTAAGCAGGCGTGTCAATTAGTGGAACAAAATGTAACGACCAAAATTGAGGAAACAGTAAAACGAATGAAAATGGAGGAAGAGGAGGAACAAGAATGAAAAAGGTAGTATTCCTTTTCCCAGGCCAAGGGTCACAAGAAATAGGTATGGCAAAAGCTTTTTATGAAAAAGATGATGAAGTGAAACAACTGATTGACAAAGCCGAAGAAATTTTAAACGTACCTATTAAAACACTAATGTTTGAAGGGCCACAGGAAGAGTTAACGAAAACGGAGCATGCTCAACCTGCTTTACTTTTAACAAGTGCCGTTATTACAAAGGTACTTGAAAAAGAAGGAGTTAAACCTGTTATGGCAGCAGGGCATAGTTTAGGAGAATATAGTGCTCTCGTATGCGGATCTTCGTTGCAAGTAGAGGATGCACTTAAGCTCGTGCAAACGAGAGGAAGGTTAATGGAAAAAGCCTATCCTTCAGGCAAAGGGGCTATGGCAGCTGTGCTGGGGTTAGATGAAGACACAGTTGATCGTATCACATCTGAAGCCTCTTCTGATGAAGAAGTAGTTGACGTTGCTAACTATAATTGTCCTGGCCAAATTGTTATTTCTGGAACAAAATCCGGAGTCGAAAGAGCATCGGAAGCTTTAAAAGAAGCGGGAGCAAAACGAGTAATTCCACTAAACGTAAGTGGCCCGTTCCATTCTCGTTTAATGGAGTCCGCGAGTGTGGAATTTAAAAATGTGCTACATGATACAACTATTCAACACGCAAATATACCAATATATGCAAATGTTACAGCTAGTCCAACTCAACAGAGTGAAGAGATATACGATTTACTAGTTCAACAACTATATTCACCTGTACGTTTTTCAGAAACCATTTCTAATATGATGGAACACGATATAGATGCTTTCGTGGAAGTAGGAAGTGGAAAAGTCTTATCTGGATTAGTTCGTAAAGTAAATAGAAGAATGAAAACATTCGCCATTCAAGACCCAGATTCACTACATGAATTTTTAAATTGGTATAAGGAGGTTGAGTAATGTTAGAAGGTAAAAGTGCACTAGTTACTGGAGCATCAAGAGGAATTGGACGTGCGATTGCATTAGAATTAGCAAAGAACGGTGCTAAAGTAGCTGTTAACTATGCAGGAAGTGAACAAAAAGCCAATGAAGTGGTAGAAGAAATTAAAAAGAATGGTGGAGAAGCCTTTGCTATTCAAGCTAATGTTTCTTCTGATGCAGATGTAAAAGACATGGTTAAACAAGTAATTGATACTTTTGGCAGTTTAGATATTCTTGTTAATAATGCTGGGATTACGAGGGATAATTTATTAATGAGAATGAAAGAAGAAGAGTTTGATGAGGTTATTCAAACAAATCTTAAAGGAGTATTTTTAACGACGAAAGCAGTTACTAGACAAATGATGCGCCAAAAAAGTGGTCGTATTATCAATATAGCATCTATTGTGGGTGTTTCTGGTAACGCGGGGCAAGCTAACTATGTAGCAGCAAAAGCTGGTGTTATTGGATTAACAAAAACAACGGCAAAGGAGCTTGCTACACGAAATGTATTAGTAAATGCTGTTGCTCCTGGATTCATTACGACGGATATGACAGATAAACTACCTGAAGAAGCAAAAGAAAGTATGTTAAGTATGATTCCACTAAATCGCTTAGGGAATCCAGAAGACATTGCACGTGTTGTTAGATTTCTAGCATCTGATGATGCAAACTATATGACAGGACAAACCCTTCACGTTGACGGTGGAATGGTAATGTAGTGTATATTGGGTGTCAGTCACTTATCGAAATCGTGTTAGAATTTCGGCAAGTGACTGGCACCCGACACAAACTGTCTACCAAATTAAATTGGCAGTAGGGTACCAGAAAGGGGGTGAACGAAAGTGGCAGATGTATTTGAAAGAGTAAAAAAGGTTATCGTTGACCGTTTAGATGTTGATGAGTCTAAGGTGACAATGGAAGCATCTTTTAAAGATGATTTAGAAGCTGATTCTCTAGATGTTGTTGAATTAGTTATGGAGCTTGAAGATGAGTTCGATATGGAAATCTCTGATGAAGAAGCTGAAAAGATTTCAACTGTTGGCGATGCTGTAAACTACATAAACAGCATTCAGTAACGCATATATAGAAAGTCCTGCTCATAAGCGGGGCTTTCTCATTATTATCACAACAAAATGATGGATAGGTGGGCATTCTTCGTGAATTTTGATCAATTTCAAGAAAAAATTGGTGTTTCCTTTAAAAACCATCATCTACTCCGCAAAGCTTTTACCCATTCATCTTATGTGAATGAGCATCGTTACAATGAACTAGAGGATAACGAACGACTTGAATTTTTAGGAGACGCCGTGTTAGAACTGGCTGTATCACAATATTTGTTTAGAAAGTTTCCTAAGATGAGTGAAGGAGAACTAACGAAGTTCCGAGCGTCTATTGTATGTGAACCTTCTCTCGTCCATTTTGCTGAGGAGTTAGAATTTAATGAATTAGTTTTACTTGGCAAAGGGGAAGAAATGACCGGGGGAAGAACACGACCTGCTTTATTAGCAGACGCGTTCGAAGCCTTTATCGGCGCTCTATATTTGGATCAAGATTTTGATGCAGTTCTCCAGTTTTTAGAAACGTTCGTATTTCCAAGTATTAAACCAGGTGCTTTTTCTCATGCGATGGATTACAAAAGCCTATTACAAGAAGTCGTACAACAAGAAAAAGATGGACAAATTGAATATGCAATTGTGGAAGAGAAGGGTCCAGCACATAATCGTGAGTTTGTAGCGAATGTGTATATTCAAAAGAATATATTTGGGTCTGGAAGTGGTCGAACAAAGAAAGAAGCAGAACAACATGCTGCAAAAAAGGCTTTAGAGAAGCTTAAAATTAAGCATCATTAATGAAAAGAACCCTTATCATTTGCGATAAGGGTTCTTTGTGCTTTAGGGGAAATTTAGATAGCACGAATATGCTTGTTCCTTAGGTTATCCCCTTGTTGGTTTACTCTTTTCACTTAACTCGATACTTACTTAATTCATCGATAATGGCGTGAATTTCTGCTACACTTACTCTTCCTTTTGCTTTCACCATTTCATAAATAGATTTCAAATCATCGTAGTCTTTTAAACTAAAATCTTTTGGATCTAATATAGAACGGTTAATAACTTGTAACTGTTCAGCTAACTCATGAATAACAAAAGATAAGTTCTGTTCCGTTGCCTCATTCAAATTCATCACTATGCTCCTCCAAACCTTATTAATACTTAGGATGTTCTTCTTAACTTATATAAACTATGATAAAATATACTAAGCTAAAATAAAACAATTAATAACATTTCGTGAAGAAAAACAATAAATAGAGAGATAACAGGGGGAAAAGAATATGTTCCTCAAACGTTTAGATACAGTAGGATTTAAATCGTTTGCTGAAAGAGTATCAGTTGAGTTTGTTCCAGGAGTTACAGCTGTAGTTGGCCCAAATGGTAGTGGGAAAAGTAATATTACGGATGCCATTCGTTGGGTATTAGGGGAACAATCTGCTAGATCTCTTCGTGGATCTAAAATGGAAGACATTATTTTTGCTGGTAGTGATACACGAAAAGCTCTTAACTTTGCAGAGGTTTCTTTAGTTTTGGATAATGAAGATAGTGCCTTACCGATTGATTATCAGGAGGTAAGCATTACAAGACGAGTGTATCGTTCAGGGGAAAGCGAATTTTTAATTAACCAACAAAGCTGTAGACTAAAAGATATTATCGATCTTTTCATGGATTCTGGTTTAGGTAAAGAAGCGTTTTCTATTATAAGTCAAGGAAAAGTAGAGGAAATATTAAGTTCGAAGGCAGAGGAAAGAAGATCTATTTTCGAAGAAGCAGCAGGTGTATTGAAATATAAACAACGAAAAAGAAAAGCGGAAATGAAACTCGCGGAAACACAGGAAAACCTTTACCGAGTGGAAGATATTATCCATGAAATAGAGGGACAACTGGAGCCACTACAAAGGCAAGCAGAAACGGCTCAAGAGTATTTAAAGAAAAAAGATGAATTACAGCAATTTGAAGTGTCTCTTCTCGTTACGGAAATTGAATTATTACATGAGCAATGGGAAAAATTACTAAAGGAAATCGAAATAAAAAAGCAAGAAGCTTTACATAAGCAAACCGACATCAATCAAGAAGAGGCTAAAATCGAACAAGAGAAATATGCAATTCAACGTTTAGATGAATCGATTGAAAATTTACAAGGTACGTTATTAACATTAACGCAAGAGTTGGAAAACTTAGAAGGCCGTAAAAGATTATTTCATGAGCGTTGGAAGCATTATGAAGAAAATAAAGGTAAATTAACGCAAGAGCAACAAAAGGCTTATGAGAAAATCACCCAATTAACAGACCAGCTTGAAGCAGAAGATACGAAATTAAAAGCATATGCAGCTGAAAGAAATAAAACGAAAGAAAGCATTACCACGTTAACGGACAAAACAGGTAGTTCTCAAGTCAGTTTGGAAGCGACTATTGAAGAATTAAAGAGTGATTATATTGAGCTTTTAAATGAACAAGCGGCTAAGCGAAATGAAACCCAAACAATAGACCGTCAGCTGGAACATAACAAAATGAAAGAAGCAAAAATGACGGAGCGCTTTCAAGATTTGATTCAGCAAAGGGAAACGATAAACAATGATAAGCAAGAAATGTTCAAAAAGTATGAAGCGAAACAACAGAACAGAATGCAAAAGGAAAAGGAATTTTCGTCCTTAAAAGCCGAGATTCAAAAAGATAATCAGTACATTCAGGAGCAACAACAGAAGCTTTATCAAGGTAATCAATTACTACAAAAGCTCCAATCAAAAAAAGAAATGCTAGAAGAAATGAAAGAAGATTTTGCAGGGTTTTTTCATGGCGTAAAAGCAGTTTTAAAAGCAAGAGACCGAAATCAGTTGCAAGGAATACATGGTGCTGTAGCGGAGAAAATTGATATTCCAAACGAATTTATTGTAGCGATTGAAACAGCTCTTGGGGGACAAGCTCAGCACATAATTGTACAACATGAAGATGCTGCCCGGGAAGCAATTAATTGGTTGAAACGTACGAACAATGGTCGGGCAACATTTTTACCATTAACATCTATTCAATCAAAAGATATACCATCTGGATTAATCAGTAAAATTACCAATCATCCAGGTTATGTTGGAATTGCGGAAGAATTGCTAACTTATGATTCCAAATATGAAAAGGCATTAAAGTCCCTATTGGGGAATATTGTCATTACGAAAACCTTAAAGGATGCCAACGATATCGCATCCCAGTTAGGTAGACGGTACCGTATTGTCACCCTTGAGGGGGATGTCGTGAATCCTGGGGGATCTATGACAGGTGGAGCTCAGAAGAAGACCAATCATTCCTTATTTACCCGTGAAAAAGAACTAGAGGAAGCTAGCGTTAGATTGGTTGACTATGAAGCGAAGACTTTAGCCTTTGAAAAAGAAGTAGAAAAGCTAAGAGAATCCGTTAAAGCAAAAGAGAACTTATTAGAAGACTTTGAAGTACAGCTAGCAGTACTTCGTAATGAAGAACACGCCCTAAGTGGTCAGTATCGAGAAATTGAATTAAAGTTATCCAATATTAATGATCACCTGTCTTTATATGACCAAGAACAACAACAATTTTCTAATGAAGAATCAAACTTAGTTCATGCAAAAAAAGATATATCGAAAAGATTAATACAAATAGAAGAAACCGCATCTGCTGTTCAGGAAAAGATAAAGAAGCTATCTGATGAGTATACAAGTATGCAAGAAAATCGAGAAAAGCTAACAGGTGAATTAAACAAGCTTCAAGTTGTTTTAGCAGAGCAAGAAAGCAACGTTAAAAATCAAAGGGAAAAAGTGAACGCATTAACCGAACAAATCTTTGACTATGAAGAGCAGAAGCGAAATGTGGAAAAAGAACTACATGAATTAGAAGTACTTAAAGAACAAGGACAAACCTCTGAAGAAATAGATAAAGAAACGGAACAAAAAAGAAAACATAAAGTGGAAACGGAATTAAAAGTTAGACAAAAACGGGAAGAAAGACAACAAAAAATTCAAGCGACAAATGATATGGAACGAGAATTAAAAGAGGAAAATAGAATATTAAACCAAATGACATCTGATCTTCAAGAAAAAGAAGTGAAAGCGAATCGCTTAGATGTGGAATTGGAAAATCGCTTAACTCTCTTACAAGAAGAATATACAATGTCATTTGAAAAAGCGAAAGCTGACTTTGGGAAAACAGATAATATTGAAGAATCAAAACAAATGGTAAAATCGATTAAACGGGCTATTACCCAATTAGGGAACGTTAATCTTGGAGCAATTGATGAATATGAGAGAATAAAAGAAAGATATGAATTTCTATCATCACAACAAGATGATTTGAATGAAGCGAAAGCAACACTATACTCGATAATCAAAGAAATGGATACAGAAATGGTCAAACGTTTCGAGGTAACCTTCTTCCAAATACAAAAGGAGTTTTCCGTTGTATTCACGGAGTTGTTTGGTGGAGGTAGAGCAGATTTAAAACTCACAAATCCAGAAGACATGTTAGAAACAGGTGTTGATATTGTGGCGCAGCCTCCAGGTAAGAAGCTACAAAATCTAGGGCTGCTATCTGGTGGAGAACGAGCTTTAACTGCAATCGCCCTTCTATTTGCAATTTTGCGTGTTCGTCCTGTACCATTCTGTGTACTAGATGAAGTGGAAGCTGCACTTGATGATGCGAACGTTAATCGATTTGCTCAATATTTAAAATTCTTTAGTGAACAAACACAGTTTATCGTTATTACCCACCGAAAAGGTACAATGGAAGAAGCAGACGTCCTATATGGCGTTACGATGCAGGAATCTGGTGTATCCAAATTAGTGTCTGTGCGTTTAGAAGAAACAGAAAAAATGATACAAGCTTAGAAAGGAAGACTTATTTTGAGTTTTTTCAAAAAGTTAAAAGAGAAATTTAACAAACAGTCAGAAGAAGTTTCGGAAAAGTTTAAAGAAGGACTAACAAAAACAAGAGATTCTTTTGCATCAAAAATGAATGATTTAGTAGCTAAATACCGAAGTGTCGATGAGGAATTCTTTGAAGAGCTTGAAGAAGTATTGATTTCCGCTGATGTTGGCGTCCAAACGGTAATGGACTTAATGGAAGAGCTAGAGATGGAAGTGAAACGACGTAATATTAAAGATACAGCGCTGGTTACAGAAGTTATTTCTGAAAAACTTGTTGAAATCTATTACGGTCAAGATAATGAAGAAATTGAAAAACTAAATATTCAAGAAGATGGGCTTTCCGTAGTTCTTTTTGTTGGGGTTAACGGTGTTGGAAAAACAACGACAATCGGAAAGCTTGCCCATCGTTTAAAAGAAGAAGGAAAAACGGTCATGTTAGCTGCTGGTGATACGTTTAGAGCTGGAGCAATTGAACAGCTTGAAGTATGGGGAGAGCGTGTTGGTGTAGAGGTAATTAAGCATAGTGAAGGCAGTGATCCTGCAGCAGTAATGTATGATGCTGTTCAAGCAGCTAAATCCCGTGGTGTAGACGTCCTTCTATGTGATACAGCTGGTAGATTACAAAATAAAGTAAACTTAATGAATGAGCTAACAAAAGTGAAGCGTGTTATTACACGAGAAGTTCCTGATGCACCTCATGAAGTGTTACTTGTTTTAGATGCGACAACAGGGCAGAATGCCATGAGTCAGGCAAAAACTTTCTCCCAAGCTACAGATGTGACTGGGATTGTTCTATCTAAATTAGATGGTACTGCGAAAGGTGGAATTGTATTAGCCATTCGTAACGAACTATCTATTCCGGTTAAATATGTAGGTTTAGGTGAAAAAGTGACAGATTTACAGCCATTTGATGCCCATGCTTTTGTTTACGGATTGTTTTCCAATTTAGTAGACAATCAGCAGAAGGAAGAATAAGTTATACTTGACCAACGGTATTCTATCCGTTACTATAATTAAGTGTAAAGGCTTTTCACTTAACAAGGGGTGCTAACTTTGTTACAAAAAACTACCCGGATCAATTTTTTGTTCGATTTTTATCAAGAATTGCTTACACCAAAGCAAAAAAGCTACATGCAAATGTATTACTTAGAAGATTTTTCTCTAGGTGAAATTGCTGAAGAATTTGAAGTCAGTAGACAGGCAGTCTATGATAATATTAGAAGAACAGAATCTATGCTGGAGGAATATGAGGAAAAGCTTCTTCTTTATGAGAAGTTTGAAAAAAGACAGAATCTTATTTCTCAGTTGAAAGAAAGCATAGATGTCTTAGAAGAAAACAAAAAAACCGAGCTGTTAGCACTGTTGAATCAGTTCGAGAACCTTGATTAGGAGGGCGGCTTATTATGGCATTTGAAGGGTTAGCCGACCGACTGCAAAAAACCATACAAAAGATTAAAGGAAAAGGGAAGGTTTCAGAGGCAGATGTAAAGGAAATGACACGTGAAGTCCGCCTTGCATTGCTAGAAGCTGACGTTAACTTTAAAGTTGTTAAAGATTTTGTGAAAAGGGTTAAAGAAAGAGCAGTTGGACAAGAGGTAATGCAAAGCTTAACTCCTGGACAACAAGTTATTAAAGTTGTAAAGGAAGAGCTTTCTGATTTAATGGGTGGGGAGCAAAGCAAGATTGCTGTTGCGAACAAACCACCGACTGTTATTATGATGGTTGGTTTACAAGGTGCAGGTAAAACAACGACAACTGGTAAACTTGCCAATCATTTGCGTAAAAAACATAACCGAAATCCATTGTTAGTTGCTGCCGATGTCTATCGTCCAGCAGCTATTAACCAACTACAAACACTAGGTAAGCAATTAGGAATGTCAGTTTTCTCTTTAGGAACAGAAGCAAATCCTGTCGATATAGCTAAACAAGCAATGGAATATGCAAAAGCAGAACATCATGATTATGTCATTATTGATACTGCCGGACGGTTACACGTAGATGAAAAACTAATGGGTGAGTTACATGAAATTAAATCCGAAGTTTCGCCAAATGAAATATTCCTTGTTGTAGACGCTATGACTGGGCAAGATGCTGTGAACGTAGCAGAGAGTTTCAATGAACAACTCGATGTCACAGGTGTTGTATTAACAAAATTAGATGGGGATACACGTGGTGGTGCAGCTCTTTCTATTAAGGCTGTTACAGGTAAGCCTATTAAGTTTGCTGGGATGGGAGAAAAGCTTGATCAACTAGAGCCTTTTCACCCAGAACGAATGGCATCTCGAATTCTTGGAATGGGTGATGTGTTAACACTTATTGAAAAAGCCCAAGAAAATGTAGATGAGCAAAAAGCAAAGGATTTAGAGCAAAAAATGCGTTCCATGTCCTTTACTTTTGAAGATTTTCTAGAACAGATGCAACAGGTGAAAAATATGGGTCCACTAGATGACCTATTAAGCATGATGCCTGGTGCTAGTAAAATGAAGGGTATGAAAAACCTTCAAGTTGATGAAAAGCAAATTAGTCATGTAGAAGCAATTATCCAATCGATGACAAAGGCTGAAAGAATTAATCCTGAAGTCATGAATGCAAGTCGCAAAAAAAGGATTGCTAAAGGTTCAGGAACCTCTGTTGCGGAAGTGAATCGTCTATTAAAGCAATTTGAAGAAATGAAAAAGATGATGAAACAAATGACTAACATGGGTAAAAAAGGGAAGAAAAAAGGTGGCTTCAAGTTACCTTTTATGTAAGCCAAAACAACAAAAATCATTTAAAAAAGCTTATTTTCTCAATCTTTTTTGAATGTAATGCAAAAATACTTTACAGACATAAAAATGTCTGCTACAATCTAAACTTGTGAAAAACAATTTTGTGGAGGTGTAAATCAATGGCAGTTAAAATTCGCCTTAAGCGTATGGGTTCTAAAAGAAAACCATTCTATCGTGTAGTTGTAGCTGATTCACGTTCTCCTCGTGACGGACGTTTTATCGATCAAATTGGAACATATAATCCAGTTATTGAACCGGCTAATGTTCAATTAGATGAAGAAAAAGCTTTAGACTGGATGTCAAAAGGTGCTAAACCAAGTGACACAGTTCGTAACCTTTTCTCAGAACAAGGCATCATGAAGAAATTCCATGACTTGAAAAACCAAAAGTAAAGTAGTGTGATATCATGAAAGCCTTAATTGAAACGATTGTTCGCCCACTTGTTGATCATCCGGAAGCAATAGTGATAACAGAAGAAGAAAATGAATATAAAATTCGTTATCATTTAACTGTCCACGAAAATGATGTGGGGAAAGTTATTGGCAAAAATGGTAGAATAGCTAAAGCAATTCGTACAGTTGTGTATGCAGCTGGTTCTGATGTAAACAAGAAAATATATTTAGACATAATGTGATCAACAGGGAGAGGGATAACCTTTCCCTTTTTTTCACCCTTCAACTAATGGTATTTTTTTACATATATGACTGTGTGTCAGTCGCCTAAGCAAGGCCTTTTTAATAAAGGGGGGTTCCCTATGAGGGTTATTCGGAAAACGAAGGTTAAACAGGTGATCACCAAGAAAAGTAAGGATGCTATTGTTGAAAAGTTTCAAAGACAATATAGGCAACTTGAAAATGAGTGTCATCAGTTACAATTTGAAAAAAGGAAGCTCTCAGCCAAAAAGGGGATTTCTCCTTCAGATGTAAACAAGCGGTTTCAAAAAGAAATAGATCGTAGACAAAATAAGATGAAGTGGTTGGAATATCAATTGGAGCAATTGGATATTTTACCAATAGGTAGTGAGATTACGGAAAGTGAAGTAGACGAGCTAATAGATATTAAAGTTGGAGATTCTTGGACAGACTTAATGGGAGACAGATCGATTGTAGTAGAAGACGATATTGTAATACGAATTGACTAAATGGGTGATGACATATGAGTGAAAAAATGTTTAACGTTGGAAAAATTGTAAATACACATGGTATTAAAGGAGAAGTAAAGGTCCTTCAAATTACTGATTTTGAAGAGCGATTTGAACCAGGATCTACTGTGTTTTGGGTTTCTCCAAATGGAAACGAGACATTGTCTTTAGAAATTACTTCCCACAGAATGCACAAAAACTTTCATATGCTCCAATTCAAAGGCTATCCATCTATCAATGATGTGGAACGTTTTAAAGGTGGCATGTTAAAGGTATCTGAAGACCAATTAACGGAACTGGATGAAGGAGAATTTTATTATCATCAAATTATCGGTGCAAAAGTTTTTGATGAAGAAAACAACGAGATTGGTGAAATAAAAGAAATTTTAGCTCCCGGAGCTAATGACGTATGGGTCGTCAAACGGAAGGGAAAAAAAGACGTCCTCATTCCTTATATTGATGCTATTGTGAAGGAAGTTAACATGGAAGAAAAAACAATCATTATTCATCCAATGGAGGGATTAATTGATTGATGCAGATAGATATTTTAACGTTGTTTCCAGAAATGTTTGAAGGTGTTTTTCATTCCTCCATCTTGAAGAAGGCGAGAGAAGCAAATACTTTTCAATACGAAACGATCAACTTCAGAGAATATACTACAAATAAACATAACAAGGTTGACGATTATCCTTATGGTGGTGGTGCAGGGATGGTCTTATCTCCACAACCACTGTTTGATGCTGTAGAAGACTTACAAAAGAAAAGACATACTACTCCCCGGGTTGTCTTAATGTGTCCCCAAGGGGAACGTTACACCCAGACAAAGGCTGAGGAATTAGCCAAAGAGGATCATCTAATTTTTATTTGTGGTCATTATGAAGGATACGATGAAAGAATTCGTACCCACCTTGCTACAGATGAAATTTCTATTGGGGATTATGTCTTAACTGGTGGGGAACTTGGGGCAATGGTTGTCATTGATAGTGTTGTTCGCTTACTCCCTGATGCGTTAGGTAATGAAGAGTCTGCTCAAAAGGATTCTTTTTCGACAGGATTACTAGAGCATCCGCATTATACGAGACCAAGGGAATTTAGAGGCTTGTCTGTTCCAGATGTCATCTTATCAGGAAATCACCAAAAGATAGAAGAGTGGCGTCGTAAGGAATCATTAAAAAGAACTTATCAGCGTAGACCAGATTTATTGGAGAGTTATCCATTAACAGCAGAAGAGAAAAAGTGGTTAGAATGGGACAAGAATAAAGATTGATGTATTGCATATCGCTATACAATATGATATATTTATTTTTGTGCTTAACGTTCGGTTAAGCTTAATCACGATGCTCCGCTGCTATCCATTTGGCAAGAGTGTTGGTTGGAAGGAGTGACATATGTATGCAAAACCTTATTGAAAAGGTAACAAACAATCAATTGCGTACTGATCATCCAGACTTTCGTCCTGGTGACACACTAAAAGTTCACGTTAAAGTTGTTGAGGGTAACCGTGAGCGTATTCAGGTTTTTGAAGGTGTTGTTATCAAGCGTCGTGGTGGCGGAATCAGTGAAACTTTCACAGTGCGTAAAATTTCATACGGTGTAGGTGTTGAACGTACTTTCCCAGTACATTCCCCTCGTGTAGATAAGATTGAAGTATCTCGCCGTGGTAAAGTACGTCGTGCTAAGTTGTACTACTTACGTGAGCTACGCGGTAAAGCGGCACGTATTAAAGAAATTAGATAGTATAAGCGTTATAAAAAGGAGCTTGCTTAGTCAAGCTCCTTTTATATTAATAAAGAAGGTTAACGTATATAATATACTCTTTGCGAGTAAGGATATAAGTACTTTAAGTATAGTATACTAGTAGTTAGACCTCCTATTTCTTTATAGGTGAATTTCTAGTAATGGGTGCTGGTGGTGGAATAGATTGTGACCTTAGTAAGAGAACTAATTAGTTGGATAAAAGTAATCATCATTGCCATTGGGGTTGCTTTTTTAATACGAACATTTTTATTTACTCCTATCGTAGTGGAGGGTCCATCTATGCTGCCAACTTTAGAAAGTAATGATCACATGGTGGTCAATAAGTTTAGCTATAGATTTAGTGAACCAAAACGATTTGATATCATTGTTTTCCATTCTCCAGAGAAAAGCGATTACATAAAGAGAATAATTGGATTACCAGGGGAACATATTGCTTATAAGGATGAAATATTATATGTAGATGGACAGGCAATTTTAGAGCCGTTTATAAAGGAAAGATTAGAGAAGCTTATGTCTCCAAGTCATTATACACATGATTTTCGACTAGAAGAGGTTGAAGGTGGGTATGAAGTCATTCCAGATGGGCATGTGTTCGTACTAGGAGATAATCGGACAAACTCAACAGATAGTCGGTTTATAGGACCTGTTCCTTATGACCAAATTGTAGGAAAAGCACAATTAGTTTATTGGCCTTTTAAGCATTTCAGAATCGTACAGTAAATGGTAGGTGAATAGAATGACCATTCAATGGTTTCCAGGACATATGGCAAAGGCAAGGAGAGAAGTACAAGAGAAATTAAAACTTGTTGATTTTGTCATTGAATTAGTAGATGCACGTGTCCCTGTATCCTCTCAAAACCCAATGCTTCAAGAGGTTTTGGGGCAAAAGGATAAAATGGTACTTTTAATGAAAAAGGATTTAGCAGACCCACACATGACCAAAAAATGGAAAGAATACTTTGAAGCTAAAGATATTCCGGCATTAGCCGTCAATGCTCATGAGAGTCAAGACATTCAACAAATTATTAAAGAAGCGAAGGCTCTAGGGGAGAAAAAGCTAGAAAAACTTCGAAGCAAAGGTGTTAAGCCAAGACCAATTCGAGCGATGATTGTTGGTATTCCTAATGTGGGAAAATCAACGGTTATTAACCGTCTCGTGAAAAAGAAAATTGCAAAAACAGGGGATCGCCCTGGTGTTACAAAATCACAGCAGTGGATTAAAGTGAAAAAAGATTTTGAATTACTCGATACACCAGGAATCTTGTGGCCAAAGTTTGAAGATCAGGAAATTGGTTATAAACTTGCGGCTGTAGGTACAATTAAAGACCAAATTTTACATTTAGATGATATCGCTGTATTCGTGCTAAAATATTTAAAAGAACATTATCCGAAAAATTTAGTGGAGCGATATGGAATTGACTTAGAGGCTGAAGATATCGTTACATGGTTCGATGAAATTGGGAAAAAACGAGGATGTTTAGCTAGTGGTGGCACGGTTGATTATGAAAAAACAGCTGATGTAATTATTAGGGATTTAAGAACTGCTAAGTTAGGCTTAATTTCTCTAGACATTCCGGATAACCAATAATGGAGAGGCATCTATCAATGAGATGGATGCCTTTACTAATTTACGTGTAAGCCGATATAACATTTAGGGGGGTTTTTATGAAGTACACCATGACAATAGAGCAAATAAAAGAAAAAATACATACAAAAACATATACAGATGATGAGTGGAGCCTATATAAGAACGACGAACGAAAAGGTGTGCAAGCCTTAATAGAAAAACACGAAAAAAAAGAAGAGGAAAAAAGACAGCTACAAACCCACTTTCAGGAAATGCTTACCTATGAAAACACGTTATGGAGTAAAGGGTTTGTCCATGTAGCTGGTATCGATGAAGCAGGTCGAGGACCGTTAGCGGGTCCAGTTGTGGCAGCATCTGTTATTATTGATGAACATTTCTATATAGAGGGTTTAAATGATTCCAAAAAACTGTCCGAATCCAAAAGAGAACTGTTTTTTGACTTAATTAAAGAACAAGCAATAACGTATGGTATCGGTATTGTGGATAGTAAAATGATTGATCAAATCAATATCTTTCAAGCTACAAAATTAGCTATGAAACAAGCAATTTTAGACATGGCAAAGAAAGCGGATTACTTGTTAATTGATGCTGTTAAATTAAATGAAGTGTCAATTCGTCAGCATGCGATTATTAAAGGAGATCAAAAGAGTATTTCGATTGCTGCGGCTAGTGTTATTGCGAAAGTAACAAGGGATCAATTAATGAAAAAGTATGATGAACAATATCCACAATATCAATTTGGTTTAAATATGGGTTATGGTACGAAGGCGCATCTTGAGGCATTAGAAACATATGGACCAACCCCTATTCACCGAGTGAGCTTTACTCCTGTAAAAGAAGCTAATCGTTAATAAGGAGGGGTTTCTGTTGAAGCCTGTAAGCTTAGCAAAAACATTACAATCAATTCGAACACAAAATATAACCCAACTACAGTTACGTAGTGGTCAAATGATAACAGGTAAAGTTGAAAAATTTTATCCTGACAACAAAGTGTTAGTCCAAATTGGAAACCAGAAATTAATTGCTCAATTAGAAAGTCAATTACAAGCAAATATGCGATATATATTTCAAGTGAAACAAACCAAACCATATTTGCTTTTACAAGTAATTAGTGAAAAACCGATTAAGAATCTTAAAGACATTCCCTCTGTTTTGTTGAAAAAACTAGGTATAAAGGAGACAGAGGCACACAGGACTTTTCTTCAATTCTTACTTGATGAACAAGTTCCAATTGATAAAGATACGTTATCAATGGCGCTTTCGTTATTTGATGACGCTTCGAATAAAAAAGAGGCAAAAACGGTTTTAATCGAAATGCTGAAGCGTGAGTTTCCCATAACGAAACCCTTTTTCGATGCCATGCAAGCTCGCTTATTTCAATCTATCTCCCTTTCTGACACAATAGAATCCTTACTCCCAATACTCGATGCTGCTAATACGGAACACACTATAAAACTGAAAATGATGTTACAAAGTATATTGTCCCAACAGTCGTTGATGAGTACCAAGAAACATCTTGGTGCTCAGATTCTTCATGAAATCAGTTTAGGAGATACAACAACGTTTACGTTGTTAAAGGTAGGAAAGTTACTCCCTGCTGACATGGAATTTACAGAATGGAAGCATCTTTGGCTACAATGGGCACAACAAAATGGAATCCATGCCGATAAAGCCTTTACTTCATTTAATGGAAATGTTGATTTAGTATCCTTTCCATTGAACATCGATTTGACGGAGGAGTTTTTCATTCCGCTAAAAAGTTTATGGGATAAACAGCTTTTTTTAACTGCTAAACAAGCATATGCACTACAAAATAGGAATGGTAAAGAAATTGATACTGTTTTGGCAAGTATTGAAAATATTCCATCCAATACACATAAAGCTTTGTTAGTAGGAGAGACGCAATTAGAACAACTCCTTCAACAACAATTGTCAGCTAAACAACAAAGAATTGTTTTGCAGTGGTTACTGAACGGACTAGAACTTTTATATGAACAAGGGAAAATGTCAGAGCAACAATTATTCTATTTAAAGTTTAAAGGTTTTTTATCGTTAATCGGAGAAGAAGTAGTAGCAAGTCAATCGTCTATAGAGGCGAATCCATCATTAAAAGAGCTTTTACTGGCACCACAATTGGACAATAATCAAACCCAAAAACTTCTGACTGTGTTCTCTGCCATGCGGTTATCCTTAACTGAAAGTCAAGAATGGACTCAATTTAGCATCCAATTTCCTGGTTATCTATTCGGGCTAAAACAAGATATTACGATGGATTTTGAAGGGAAACAAAGTGAAGGAAATAAAATTAATCCTTCATATTGTAGGGTATTATTTTATCTTCAACTCAATCAGCTAGAGGAAACAATTATTGATATGAAAATCCAAAACAAAAGGATCTCTTTAACTGTTTACAATGAGCATCCAACTATTTTAGAAGTAATAGGTAAAAAATTCGAACCAAAATTAACAGAAGGTATTACTAGTCTTGGGTTTACTTTGACAGGTGTTAAAATGAAGCCTATTAAAATGACATCTACCCAACCAAAACAATATGATAGTTCCATAAATATGCCAATCAAAGGAGTGGATTTTAAAGTATGAGTCCATATGAAAAATTCACACCTAAAAAAGCTATTGCACTAAAGTACAATGGTCAACAGGAGGCTTCCCCAAAAGTGGTAGCAACAGGTAAAGGGATTGTTGCAAGCAATATCGTACAAAAAGCTGAAACGAATGGAGTCCCTATCAAAAAGGATGCTACCTTAGCAGAACTATTGTCACAGCTTCATATAAATGAAAATATACCAGAAGATCTTTACCAAGTAGTAGCAGAAGTATTTGCCTTTATTTATCATGCTGATAAAGCGTTTAATAAAAAAAGTTAAAAAACGTTTTAACATATAACTGTTCTCGCTTTTCCTATCTTATAGTATATTTAGAATAACTAGGGAGGGGAAAGAATGAGATTGATAAAACGTCTAATCATTTTTGTTGTATTAGTTGGTGCAATCGGCTATGGTATTTTTTACTTTGGCACAAAAGCGGCTGCTGAAAAAGTGATGGACTATGTAGTAGCTGATTTAGAGGCAAGCCCGGAATTGGCAGAGCTTAAAACTATGATTAATAATAGTCCAGAATTGAAAAGTTTTGTAGAAGAAGGCGCCAACATAGATGAAAGTATATTGCCTTTTAGCACAAAGGAAGACGCTACGAAGGCCTTGCTTACAAAATTTGGTGTGAATGAAGTAATGGAAATGGGAACGGCAGTAAAAGACGGCTTAACGAACGAAGAAAAACTAGCGTTATTGAAGCAAGTAGAGGCCAAACTAAGTGAAGAAGAAATGTTGGCTTTAAAAGTAATAGCTTATAAAGAGTTGAATAAATAAAGGAGAAACTCGCCATTTGGCGAGTTTTTTACATTATTATGGATGATGATTGTTATTTTAGAAGACAAGTCTTATAATGGGTAAGTGTGGACAATTTCCAAATACTTTTTATACAATGAAAATGCATTGAATTTTGATGGGAGGATGGAAGATGAACATTCACGAGTATCAAGGGAAAGAATTATTACGAAAATATGGCGTAGCTGTTCCCAATGGCCGTGTTGCTTTTTCTGTAGATGAAGCTGTAAACGCTGCAAAAGAATTAGGTACTGCAGTTTCTGTAGTTAAAGCACAAATCCACGCTGGTGGACGCGGTAAAGCTGGCGGTGTAAAGGTTGCAAAAAACCTTGACGAAGTACGTACATATGCTGAGGAGATCCTTGGTAAAACGTTAGTTACACACCAAACAGGACCAGAGGGCAAAGAGGTTAAGCGATTACTAATCGAAGAAGGCTGCGATATTCAAAAAGAATACTATATTGGTCTTGTTTTAGATCGTGCCACTTCTAGCGTTGTTATGATGGCTTCTGAAGAAGGTGGAACAGAAATTGAAGAGGTAGCAGCAGAGACACCTGAAAAAATCTTTAAGGAAGTTATTGACCCTGTTACGGGATTAATGCCTTATCAAGCTAGACGTCTAGCTTTCAATATTAATATTCCTAAAGAACTAGTTTCGAAAGCTGTAAAATTTATGATGGGTCTTTATAAAGTGTTTGTAGATAAAGATTGCTCAATTGCAGAAATCAATCCACTTGTTACAACAGGTGATGGTAATGTAATGGCTCTTGATGCAAAATTAAACTTTGATGATAACGCTTTATTCCGTCAAAAAGATATCATTGAGTTCCGTGATTTAGAAGAGGAAGATCCAAAAGAGATTGAAGCTTCTAAATATGATTTAAGTTATATTGCTCTGGATGGAAACATTGGTTGTATGGTTAATGGTGCAGGTCTTGCGATGGCAACGATGGATACCATTAAACACTACAGTGGCGATCCTGCTAACTTCCTTGATGTTGGTGGTGGAGCTACAACAGAAAAAGTTACAGAAGCATTCAAAATCATTCTATCCGATAAAAACGTTAAAGGTATTTTCGTTAACATTTTCGGTGGAATTATGAAATGTGACGTAATTGCTGAAGGTGTAGTAGCTGCTACGAAACAAGTTGGACTTGAACTACCACTTGTTGTTCGTTTAGAAGGTACGAATGTTGACCAAGGTAAAAAGATTTTAGAAGAGTCTGGTTTAAACATTACATCAGCTGATTCAATGGCTGACGGTGCACAAAAAATCGTTGAACTTGTTAAGTAATGTAGAAAGGCGGGAAAAAGATGAGTGTTTATATTAATAAAGACACAAAGGTTATTGTTCAAGGTATTACAGGGTCTACAGCTCTTTTTCATACAAAACAAATGCTTGAATATGGTACAAAAATTGTCGGCGGTGTAACACCTGGTAAAGGTGGTACTGAGGTTGAAGGCGTACCTGTTTTCAATACAGTAGAAGAAGCGGTAAAAGCTACAGGCGCTAATGCTTCTGTTATTTATGTTCCAGCACCTTTTGCAGCTGACGCTATTTTAGAAGCAGTTGATGCGGAGCTTGACTTAGCTATTTGTATTACAGAGCATATCCCAGTAATGGATATGGTAAAAGTTAAGCGTTCTATGGAAGGAAAGAAAACACGTCTAGTAGGACCAAACTGTCCTGGTGTTATCACTCCTGAAGAATGTAAAATTGGTATTATGCCAGGCTATATCCACAAGAAAGGTCATGTTGGAGTAGTTTCTCGCTCTGGTACTCTAACATATGAAGCTGTTCATCAACTTTCTGAAGCAGGAATTGGCCAGTCTACAGCAGTAGGTATTGGTGGGGATCCTGTAAACGGTACGGACTTCATTGATGTATTAAAAGCATTTAATGAAGATGCTGATACAGAAGCTGTTATTATGATTGGTGAAATCGGTGGTACTGCAGAAGAAGAAGCTGCTGAGTGGGTTAAAGCTAACATGACGAAACCTGTTGTAGGCTTCATTGGAGGCCGTACAGCACCTCCAGGAAAGCGTATGGGCCATGCTGGTGCCATCATTTCTGGTGGTAAAGGTACAGCTGATGAAAAAATTCGTGTGATGAATGAGTGTGGAATCAAGGTTGCAGAAACTCCATCTGTAATGGGTGAAACATTAATTAGTGTATTAAAAGATAAAGGCTTGTATGACAAATGTAAAACACATTAAGAAGTAAAAATAAGCCCTTGTCATGAGCAAGGGCTTATTTTTATTTTATATATTATAGAAGAAAGGCGGTTTATTATATTGATTTCTGAACTGGATTTTCGTCTTTGTCACCTCCATCGTATAAGGGGAATAGGACGGAATCGAATTAGGCATTTACTTCAATTTGACCCCCAATTAACCTCCCTCTATAAACTCTCTCAAAAGGAACTCCAACATCTTTTGCAAGTCTCAGACAAACAAGCAAGTATTATCATGTCGGGTATACATTCTGGTCAGTTGATGCATACAATTGAAAAAGATATGGAAAAATACCATGTTATCACTTGTAATCATAAAACATATCCCCCATTATTAAAAAGAATACCAGACCCCCCCATTCTATTATATGGCTTAGGAAATATAAACTTTTTAAAGATCGAGCCTAAGATAAGTGTTGTAGGAACAAGAAATCATTCGAATGAAGCGGAAAGAAAAGTCGAATTTTTGCTAAAACCTTTGCTTCATAAAGAGTGGTTAATTGTAAGTGGAATGGCAAAGGGGATCGATTCTATTGCACATCGACTGGCAATTAATAATACCAGTAAAACGATTGCTATATTAGGGTTTGGCTTTCAGCATATTTATCCAAAGGAAAATATATCTTTAATGCAAGAATTAGCAAAAAATCATTTGCTGCTATCGGAATACGCTCCGGACGAAGCCCCAAAGCCTTGGCATTTTCCTGAAAGAAACCGGATAATAAGTGGTCTTACTTTTGGAAGCTTAATTGTGGAGGCGAAAGAAAGAAGTGGTACATTTATTACAGCTGAACAAGCACTAGATCAAGGAAGAGAAGTGTTTGTCGTACCTGGATCTATTTTACATCCACAATCAAAAGGTTGCCACCTTCTCATACAAGAAGGTGCAAACTTAGTGAAAGATGCAAATGATCTACTTAACGCTTGGGAAACGTATAAAACTAGAAGTATTAACTACTGATTTTTATGTGCTGTTTATATTTATTCGGTAATCAATAGTATAAAATACATGTATGCTTTCGCCAGAATGGATAGTAAACACCGTTTTTTTAATAGGATAAGAAGATGGATTTCTTAGAATTTTAAGAAAATAAGGTTTGACAAATGTGATATAAATATTTAATAATAGGGAAGATTTAAGAAAACTAGCACGGAAATAAAGAGAAAACCTCTTAGGAGGATGTATATGGCAGATTATCTTGTAATTGTAGAATCGCCTGCAAAGGCAAAAACGATAGAAAGATATTTAGGAAAAAAATATAAAGTTAAAGCTTCTATGGGACATATTCGGGATCTTCCGAAAAGTCAAATGGGTGTTGATGTAGAAAAAGAGTTTGATCCTAAATATATAACCATTCGTGGAAAAGGTCCTGTTTTAAAAGATTTAAAAACAGCAGCTAAGAAAGTAAAACAAGTCTTTCTTGCAGCCGACCCTGACCGTGAAGGGGAAGCTATTGCGTGGCATTTAGCCCATAGCTTAGATATTGATGAAAAATCAAAGTGTAGAGTTGTGTTTAATGAAATAACAAAAGACGCAATTAAAGAATCTTTTAAGCATCCACGGCATATTGATATGGATTTAGTTGATGCACAACAAGCAAGAAGGATTTTAGATCGATTAGTTGGGTATAACATAAGTCCTTTACTTTGGAAAAAAGTGAAAAAAGGATTAAGTGCTGGTAGAGTTCAATCTGTTGCAGTACGCCTAATACTTGATCGTGAAAGAGAAATACAAAACTTTACGCCAGAAGAATACTGGTCTATCGTCGCTGACTTTAAAAAAGGTAAAGAAAGCTTCCCAGGTAATTTCTATGGCATAAATGGTGAAAAACAAAAACTAAGCTCCAAAGATGATGTTGACAAAATATTGAATCGTTTGGATGGGGATTCTTTTACTGTTCAAAAAGTAAACAAGCGTGAGAGAAGAAGAAATCCAGCACCACCATTTACTACTTCTTCCTTGCAACAAGAAGCAGCTCGTAAACTAAATTTTCGAGCGAAAAAAACAATGATGATTGCTCAGCAATTATATGAAGGTATTGATCTTGGTAAAAAAGAAGGTACTGTCGGTTTAATTACTTATATGCGTACAGATTCTACACGTATATCGAATACAGCCCAAGATGAAGCAGCTAAATATGTGGAACAAAAGTATGGAAAAGAATTTAAAGCTGTTTATCAAAAGAAAAAGGATTCTGAACGTTCTCAGGATGCCCATGAAGCAATCAGACCTACTTCCACACTTAGAACACCAAGTTCAATGAAAAGTGTTCTTTCTAGAGATCAACTTAGACTTTATAAGCTAATTTGGGAACGTTTTTTAGCAAGCCAAATGGCCCCTGCTGTATTAGATACTGTAACAGCACATTTGATAAACAACGATGTGGAATTTAGAGCCACTGGTTCACAAATTAAGTTTAAAGGTTTTATGGAAGTATATGTTGAGGGTAAAGATGATGATAAAGAGGAAGAAAATAAACTATTACCGCCTTTAGAAGAAGGTTCGAAAGTAAAAGCAAGTAAAATTGATCCAAATCAACATTTCACTCAACCACCTCCACGTTACACTGAAGCTAGACTTGTTAAAACGTTAGAGGAGTTAGGAATTGGAAGGCCTTCTACGTATGCACCTACTTTAGATACGATTCAGCGTAGAGGTTATGTAGCATTAGACAATCGTCGCTTTGTCCCTACTGAATTAGGTGAAATAGTGATTGAAATTCTCCTAGAATATTTTCCGGAAATTATTGATGCAGAATTTACAGCAAACATGGAAAATGATTTAGATAGTATTGAAGAAGGTAAAACCGAGTGGGTTAATATTATTGATGGGTTTTATAAAGGGTTCGAAAAACGACTGGATAAAGCAGAGAAAGAAATGGAGAAAGTCGAAATTAAAGATGAGCCTGCTGGAGAAGATTGTGAGAAATGTGGTCATGAAATGGTATACAAAATGGGACGTTACGGTAAATTTTTAGCTTGTTCTAATTTCCCAGATTGTAGAAATACGAAACCTATCTTAAAAGATATAGGTGTCAAATGTCCAAACTGTAAAGAAGGAAATATCGTAGAGCGTAAATCGAAGAAACGTCGTGTTTTTTATGGCTGTGATCGATACCCAGAATGCGATTTCCTTTCATGGGATAAACCAATTTCACGTCCTTGTCCAAAATGTCAAAGCCTGTTAGTGGAGAAGAAACGCAAAAAGGGAACACAAGTACAATGTGTAAATTGTGACTATAAAGAAGAGGCACAACAATAATCCGTTTGGAAAACCCTTGTCATATGACAAGGGTTTTCCTTTACTTTACAATATAATCTCGTGAATAAATATAGTTATAATATTATTGACACATTTGTACAACAAAGCTATAATATCCCAATGGTAAGGTAATTTACTTGACAGAACAAAAAATACATACATTAAACACAATTCAGAATTTTGTTGCAATTTAGTCAAATCCATTGCACAAGGTTTTCAGATATGTTACTATTTAATCGCTTTAATGAAGAATTATTCAGTTTGGGAAATAATCTTAAGCTTATTGTGAGGTGACACTGTATTGGGTTTTCAACAATATAAAGAAGACTTTGTTGAATATTTACAGATTGAAAAAAATGCCTCACCTTACACCGTAACTTTTTATCAAGATGATCTTGATAGCTTTTTTTTGTTTTTAAAAAGTGAAGGAATAAAAGACCTAAAAGAAGTTAATTATGTAGTGATACGAATTTTTTTAACAAAGCTGTATGATAAAAAGTTATCAAGAAGAAGTGTTTCCAGAAAAATTTCCAGCTTAAGAACTTTTTTTCGAATGTTAGAACGAAATGAAGTAGTCGAATCTAACCCATTTGTATCTGTTTCTCTTCCAAAAAAAGATAATCCAATACCAGAGTTTTTATATGCGGAAGAATTGGAAAAATTGTTCACTGTAAGCGATTTAACCACTCCCCTAGGTCAACGAAACCAGGCTTTATTGGAATTGTTATATGGCACAGGTATGCGTGTAAGTGAATGTACCAATTTAAAGCTTCATAGTCTAGATTTCTCCATTGGAACAGTCCTTGTTAGAGGTAAAGGAAATAAGGAAAGGTATATACCTTTTGGCAGTTATGCACAAGAAGCTTTAGAACGTTATATGAATGATGGAAGAGAAAAACTTTTGAAAAAAGGGAATGGTTCAAAAGATCATTTGTTTCTTAACGCACGTGGAACAGAACTAACTCCTAGAGGTATAAGATTAATTCTTAATGAAATGGTCAAAAATTCTTCCTTAACTGTTCATGTCCATCCTCATAAGCTTAGACATACTTTTGCAACGCATTTGCTGAATGAGGGTGCAGATTTAAGGTCTGTACAAGAATTACTTGGGCATGAAAATTTGTCTTCTACACAAATATATACTCACGTTACGAAAGATCATTTGCGTAAAATATATTTAAATTCACACCCGCGTGCGTAACAGCAATAGGAAGAAAGAGGTGGTATGGTGTCGAACAGTTTTCACGCTACAACTATATTTGCGATAAGGCATAACAATCAGTGTGCGATGAGTGGTGATGGCCAAGTCACACTAGGCAATGCAGTGGTTATGAAACATACGGCTAAAAAAGTACGTAGAATATTTAATGGAAAAGTTTTAGCTGGCTTTGCAGGTTCAGTTGCTGACGCCTTTACTTTATTTGAAAAATTTGAAAGCTATTTAGAGAAATATAACGGTAATCTTGCTCGTTCAGCAGTTGAATTAGCGAAGGAATGGCGAAGTGACAGAGTGTTACGAAAGCTAGAAGCAATGCTTATTGTCATGAATAAAGATGATATGTTATTAGTTTCGGGTACAGGTGAAGTCATTGAGCCAGATGACGATATACTAGCAATTGGATCAGGTGGAAACTATGCTTTAAGTGCGGGTAGAGCATTAAAGCGTTATTCATCTGAAAAAAGTGCTGCGGAAATAGCCAAAGCAGCACTAGAAATAGCTGGGGAGATCTGTGTGTTTACAAACGATCAAATCGTTTTAGAAGTACTAGAATAGGAGGTCGTATAAAATGGGGATAAACCTCACCCCGCGGCAAATTGTTGAAAAGCTTGATCAGTTTATAGTTGGACAGAAGGACGCAAAGAAAGCGGTTGCGGTAGCCTTGAGAAATCGATACCGACGCATGCAAATGGATGAAAAACTAAGAGATGAAATTGTGCCTAAAAATATTTTAATGATTGGACCAACAGGTGTTGGGAAAACTGAAATTGCAAGGCGAATGGCAAAATTAGTAGGAGCACCATTCGTGAAAATAGAAGCAACAAAATTTACCGAAGTTGGTTATGTCGGACGTGATGTAGAATCAATGGTAAGGGATTTGGTTGAAACATCAGTCCGTATAGTAAAAGAAGAAAAAATTAACCAAGTAAAAGGAAAAGCAGAAGAACTAGCTAATAAAAGGATAGTAAAGCTGCTCGTTCCAGAAAAAAAGAAAAACACAGGAATGAAAAACCCATTCGAAATGCTATTCTCTAATCAAGAAACGAATGAACCACAGAATGACCAAGACGATCAAGCAGAACTTGAACAAAAGAGAAAACGAATTAGACATCAATTAGACATGGGTGAATTAGAGGATCACATGGTTACAGTAGAAGTACAAGAGCAGCAAGCTTCGATGATGGATATGCTTCAAGGGTCTGGGATGGAGCAATTTGGTATGAACATGCAAGATGCCTTAGGTCAGTTCATGCCAAAAAAACAGAAAAAACGTCGTTTGCCTGTTAGAGAAGCAAGGAAATTATTGATCCATGACGAAGCCCAAAAGTTAATAGATATGGATGAAGTCACTCAAGAAGCAGTAGAAAATGCTGAACAAGCGGGGATAATCTTTTTAGATGAAATAGATAAGATCGCAGGTAAAAACGAAGGGCAAGCAAATGTCTCTAGAGAAGGTGTTCAAAGGGATATTTTGCCGATTGTGGAAGGATCAACAATAGTAACAAAATATGGGCCTGTTAAAACGGACCATATACTGTTTATAGCTGCAGGTGCCTTTCATATGGCAAAACCTTCTGATTTAATACCTGAATTACAAGGTCGTTTTCCGACTAGGGTAGAACTACAAAAGCTTACGGTTGAGGATTTTGTCAATATATTAACAGAACCTTCAAATGCCTTAATTAAGCAATATATTGCTTTGTTAGAAACAGAGGGTATAAATGTAGAATTTTCTGACGATGCTGTAAATAGAATCGCAGAAATTGCCTTTGAAGTGAATCAGCAGACAGATAATATTGGTGCTAGAAGACTACACACCATATTAGAAAAACTGTTAGAAGACCTCTCTTTTGAAGCTCCAGACATAACGTTAGAGAAAATCGACATAACAAAAGAGTATGTTAACGAAAAACTAGGAACGATTGTAAAAGACAAAGATTTGTCCCAATATATTTTATAGGAAAAGAGAGTTAGGAGGATGGAAATGGAGTTATTAGAAAGAGCAAGAATCATCAACTCAATGTTGCAAACGGCTACAGGAAAAAGTGTAAACTTTAATGATATGTCGGCAACACTTAGAGACGTAATTGGTGCAAATATTTTTATACTTAGTAGAAGAGGTAAGTTGTTAGGTTTTTCAATCAAGCAGGAAATTGAAAACGAAAGAATGAAAAGGATGCTTGAAGAGAGACAATTCCCACAAGAATATACAGAAAAACTTTTTAAAGTTACAGAAACTACACCAAACCTTGACATTGAAAGTGAATATACTGCTTTCCCAGTAGAAAATAGAGATTTGTTTAATACAGGTCTTACTACTATTGTTCCGATTATTGGTGGGGGAGAACGTTTAGGGACCCTTATTTTGAGTAGATTAAAGGATTCATTTAATAGTGATGATCTACTTCTTGCCGAATATGGTGCGACAGTTGTTGGGATGGAAATCCTACATCAAAAAACGGAAGAAATTGAAGATGAAGCGAGAAGTAAAGCAGTTGTCCAAATGGCAATCAGTTCCTTATCCTACAGTGAACTAGAGGCAATTGAACATATTTTTGATGAATTAGGTGGAGATGAAGGCCTATTAGTTGCTAGTAAAATAGCAGACAGAGTAGGCATTACAAGATCTGTTATTGTAAATGCGCTTCGTAAGTTAGAAAGTGCAGGTGTCATTGAATCCCGCTCGTTAGGAATGAAAGGGACTTATATTAAAGTATTGAACGATAAGTTTTTAGTGGAATTAAGAAAACTTACAGCTGAATAAAAAAAGTTCATATAATTTTAAATAAAAAAACACTATATAGGCCTTTGGGCCTGTATAGTGTTTTTTTTGTTTACGCTAACGAAATTAATGGCGGTATTAAAAACTTAGGAAATATTCCCTTTACTAAATGAAAAGAAAAATAATCATACTTTAGTACTATTTTTTGAGTAGGTCATTCTTGTTTTTATGGGAAAAAAGGACAATAATCAACATTTGGTAATTTTCATGAAGGATTTTTTATGTAATAATCTAAATATATATATTAACGACAAAAACCTACATATAAATACGAAATAATGGAAGTTACGATTTGATTAGACATTTTAATGTTCAGTTAGGAGGGAAAGCATGTCTTTGTTTTCAGGTACAATTCAAACATTAGAGCAATCTTTAGATTATGCATCTATGAAAAATAAAACAATTTCTAACAACATTGCAAATATCGACACACCCAATTACAAAGCGAAAGACGTAGCGTTCAAAAATGTTTTGCAAACCGCTTCCACTTCCTTTGAAGCCAAACGTACACATCCGAAGCACATTGCATTTAGTCAAACGAATCTATCAACCTTTTACGAGGTCGCTAGACCAAATACAACTTATAATCATAACGGTAATAATGTCGACGTCGACATGGAGATGACAGAATTAGCAAAGAATCAAATTTACTATCAGGCACTAGTTGACCGTATTAGTGGGAAATTTGGCAGTCTAGAAACAGTAATTAGAGGAGGGAAATAACGGTGAGTATCTTTCAATCTATTAACACGAGTGCTAGTGGATTAACAGCTCAAAGACTACGAATGGATGTTGTGTCCTCCAATATTGCAAACGCAGAAACAACTAGAGCCCGATTAAATGAAGCGGGAGAATGGGAACCTTATCGACGCAAAACAGTTTCTTTTGCACCGAAGGAACAATCATTTCATTCCTTTCTAAAAACCGCTATGCATAATGGATCAGTTAATGGTGCTGGAGGAGTGAAGGTTTCCGAAATAGGAGAAGATCAACAACCCTTCCAATTAGTATATAACCCGAACCATCCAGATGCTGATGCAAACGGATATGTAAGCATGCCGAACGTGGATCCTTTAAAAGAGATGGTCGACTTAATGAGTGCCACAAGATCCTATGAAGCAAACGTAACGGCAATGAATGCGTCTAAGAATATGTTATTAAAAGCACTAGAAATTGGTAAATAGAGGTGATTAACAATGACAAGCATTAATCCAATAGCATTTAATCAACCAATTCAACAAGCGAATCCAGTTAAAAAAGTTACGCCTTTCGAAGCACAACAAAACTTTGCCGCACAATTAAAAAATGCGTTAGAAAAGGTAAATGAGGCACAAGCAATTTCAGATCAAAAGACGGTTGCATTAGCACAAGGGAAAAACGTTGACTTACATGATGTGATGATAGCTTCTCAGAAATCTAGTATTATGTTGCAAACAACAGTAGAAGTTCAAAGTAAAGCTATTGAAGCATACAAAGAAGTGATGAGAATGCAAATTTAACAGTTTTTTTTCACGAGTCGTATAAACAGAGGTACAAAACGTGTTGAATATAAGACCTTTGAGGAAGCATGACCCTAGTTATATCCAAAACGTTTTATTTAATACATACATTCGATTGAAAAATACATTTTTCGGGTGTTATCCTCCAAAAAAATAGAAAATAGAGTATAGGTGGAGGCAACTATGGTAGAAAAAATGAAATCTAGATACAGTAAATGGATACAAGTTTGGAATAATAGAACACTTGCACAAAAATCCATTGTGATTGGTGGCATAGTGGCAATATTACTCATATTTTTTATTTTTTTATTTTTATCAAACAATCCCAAATTGGTTCCTCTCTATAGCAATTTATCCTTACAGGAAACAGGCCAGATAAAGACTGAACTAGATAGTAGGGGAATTCAATACGAAGTTGGTAATGGCGGAACTACAATTTCCGTTCCTAGAGAACAAGTAGATACGCTATTAGTAGATCTAGCTGCCCAAGGCTTACCAAATAGTGGGAATATTGATTATTCCTTTTTTAGTGAAAATGCTTCATGGGGTATGACAGATGGACAACGAAAAATGATTGAACTAGATGCTTTACAGACTGAATTATCAAATTTAATTACAAGTATTGAAGGAATTCAAAGTACTCAAGTTTTAATTACTAAACCGCAAGAAAGTATTTTTATCGGAGAACAGGCTGATGCAGCTACAGCATCTATCGTTATACATACAGAACCTGGATATACATTTAACCAAGATCAAATTAATGGTCTTTATCACTTGGTGTCGAAATCAGTTCCAAACCTTCCTACTGATAATATCGTCTTAATGAACCAATATTTTGAGTATTTTGATGTAAAAAATCCGAATGATTTTTCTGTAGGTAGTACGTATGTCGAACAAATGGATATTAAGAAGGATATTGAACAAGATATCCAGCGCCGGGTTCAACAAATGATTGGGACAATGATTGGGAGAGATAATGTTGTTGTATCGGTTACAACCGATTTAGATTTCACCCAGGAAAATAGAACGGAAGAAGTAGTTCAACCAGTCGATTTGGAAACAATGGAAGGGTTGCCTATAAGTGTAGAAAGAATTACTGAAACATATACAGGAAATAACCCACCAACAGGAACTGTCGGCACAGGAGAAGATGATATTCCTAATTATCCAGCCAACGGAGAAGACGGCGTAACTGATTATGAGATGGTGAAAGAATCTATTAATAATGAATTTAATAGAATTCAGAAAAATATCGTAGAAAGTCCATATAAGATTAGGGATTTAGGTATTCAAGTAGCAGTTGATAGTAAAAAAGATCAAACAGATGAAAATGGAGAAGTGGAATACTTATCTGCACAAGAACAAGAAATGGTTCAAGAAAGTATATCCTCGATCCTGAATTCGATTGTTTCTACAACTGTTTCAAAGGACTTTGGGAATATAAACCCACAAGAAAAGATTTCGATTGTTTTTGAAGAGTTCAGTCAACAACCACTAAGTCAACCTACACCAACACCAGTTATACCTAAATGGCTTTATGTTGCTGGTGGGGCATTGGTGCTAGCAGTTCTTATTTTGT
This sequence comes from Salirhabdus euzebyi, assembly GCF_014207435.1. Taxonomy (GTDB): domain Bacteria; phylum Bacillota; class Bacilli; order Bacillales; family Alkalibacillaceae; genus Salirhabdus; species Salirhabdus euzebyi. The sequence goes on along the minus strand of NZ_JACHGH010000003.1, from coordinate 315,726 downwards.
TATTTATGGTCCTTCGCAAGAAAAAGTCTGTAGAAGAAGATTATGTTGAATTACAGGAAGAAGAACGTTCTGTCTCGATACCGAACATAGACGATAAGGTAGAAACAGAAGAAGGCTTGAGAAGAAAGCAATTAGAAAACATGGCAAAGGAAAAACCAGAAGATTTTGCAAAACTTTTACGAACTTGGATTACAGAGGACTAGGGGGAAGAAAACATGCCCAAACATAGAGGGGACTTAACTGGAAAGCAAAAAGCAGCAATTCTCCTAATATCATTAGGTCCTGATGTATCTGCTCAAGTATATAAGCATTTAACGGAAGAGGAAATAGAACAGTTAACGTTAGAAATATCTTCCGTACGAAAAGTAGAGTCTAAGCAAAAAGAAGAAGTTGTAGAACAGTTCCATCAAATTGCTCTAGCGCAAGATTATATTTCACAAGGTGGAATAGGTTACGCAAAAACAGTGTTGGAAAAAGCTTTAGGAGAAAATGAAGCGGGTAAAATTATAAGTCGCTTAACGTCTTCTTTACAAGTCAGACCTTTCGATTTTGCTAGAAAGGCTGACCCAACTCAAATTTTAAATTTTATTCAAAATGAACACCCACAGACTATTGCATTGGTTTTATCTTATTTGGATGCTGATCAATCAGCGCAAATATTGTCTGAGTTACCTGAAAAAATGCAAGCAGATATAGCTAGAAGAATTGCAACAATGGATTCCACATCACCAGAGATTATCAATGAGGTGGAGCAAATTTTAGAAAAAAATCTTTCTGCCACTGTTACACAAGATTACACACAAACTGGTGGAATTGAAGCAGTAGTTGAAGTGCTAAATGGTGTGGATAGAACAACCGAGAGAACTATATTAGACGAACTTGAGGCACAAGACCCTGAACTAGCAGAAGAAATCAAAAAACGTATGTTTGTATTTGAAGATATTGTGACGTTAGACAATCGTTCCATTCAACGTGTTATTAGGGAAGTTGATAACGAGGATCTAATGTTGGCATTAAAAGTAGCTAGTGCTGAAGTGCAAGAAATTTTATTTAAAAACATGTCTCAACGAATGGCAGAAACATTGAAGGACGAAATGGAGTTTATGGGTCCTGTTCGATTACGTAATGTAGAAGAGGCACAAACGAGAATCGTTGGTATAATCCGCCGCCTAGAGGAAATTGGGGAAATTGTTATCGCTCGAGGTGGAGGTGACGATATCATTGTCTAATATATTCAAAATTCATGCAAAAAAGGACATCCTATCAAAAACCATTAATGTTAAACCAATTCATATTCCTAATAAGGAAGAAAAGCCTAGTGAAAATGAGCCAAAAGAAGATCCAGAAAAGCTGTACCACTTGGCAGAGCAAAAATTAAAACAAACAGAGCTTCACATTCAAACAATGATAGAAAAAGCTAACGAGCAAATCGAACAACAACAAGATGAGTGGGAACAGGAAAAACAACGTCAATATGATGAAGCACGACTTGCTGGATATGATGAAGGGTATCAACAAGGTCAACAAGAGGCGTTACAGTCTTATCGACACTTTGTTGAGGAAGGTAAATCCCTTGTTCAACTAGCGCAAAAAGAATACGGCAATATTATTGACCAAAGTAAGGAAGAAGTTTTGAAAATCGCTATCCATGCAGCTGAAAAAATTCTTCATACTACTATACAACTGGATGAAAAAACATTTCGTTCGATAGTCTTGCAGGCAATAAAAGAAGTGAAAGATGTTCCTAAAGTAGACTTGTATATTCATCCAAAAATGTATGAGATGATTTTGCAATACAGAATAGAGTTAGATAATATTTTAGCCCACAATGGGAAGCTTGTTATTTATCCAAGCACGGAGGTAGAACAATATAGCTGTATTGTCGAAACCCCTTTTGGAAAAATAGATGCTAGTGTGGAGACACAATTACATGAGTTAAAAACAAAATTAACGGACTTCCTTGAGGAGGCTAATCGTATTGAAAGCCAATCAAGTTCTGGAGTGGATGGAACAAATTAATACGATAAAAAAATATGGAAAAATCACTAGAATAGTAGGGTTGATGATTGAGTCTTATGGTCCTTCTACTAGTATCGGTGATGTATGTTACATCCATTCTAAAACGACTAATCAGCGACCAATAATGGCAGAAGTAGTTGGGTTTCAGGAGGAAAAGGTATTACTAATGCCATACGCTGCTATTAAAAATATTGGGCCAGGTTGTTTAGTAGAAGCAACAAAAAAACCTTTACTCATTAAGGCTGGTCGTAGCTTAATAGGAAAAGTGTTAGACGGATTAGGAAATCCATTAGATCATTCCACTTTACCGAAAGGACTTGTCTCCATACCGACAGATCAGGATCCACCGAATCCGTTAGCTAGACCACCTATTCGGCAAAGAATATCGATAGGTGTAAAGGCAATTGATGGGCTATTAACCGTAGGTAAGGGGCAAAGGATAGGTATCTTTGCTGGTAGTGGAGTTGGTAAAAGTACGCTGTTAGGAATGATTGCTCGAAACAGTGAAGCAGACATAAATGTCATAGCACTTATTGGGGAAAGAGGACGTGAAGTTAGAGAGTTTATTGAAAACGATCTTGGTGAGGAAGGATTGAAGAAATCGGTCGTTGTCGTAGCAACATCCGATCAACCAGCACTGCAACGAATAAAAGGAGCTTACACTGCAACAGCTATTTGTGAATACTTCCGAGACCTTGGATTAAACGTAAATTTGATGATGGATTCCGTGACAAGAGTTGCAATGGCTCAACGAGAAGTAGGATTAGCTTCCGGAGAACCACCGACAACAAAGGGATATACCCCAAGTGTCTTCGCGAGTTTACCTAAACTTTTAGAACGAACAGGGACGAATGAAAAAGGTTCTATTACTGCTTTTTATACAGTGTTAGTTGATGGAGATGATTTTAATGAACCAATTGCTGATGCTGTTAGAGGTATATTAGATGGACATTTCGTACTTGATCGGGCTTTAGCTGAACAAGGACGTTTCCCGGCGATTAATGTACTTAAGTCAATAAGTCGGGTAATGAAAGAAATTGCATCAGATGAGCATATCAAAGCAGCGGATCACATTCGCTCTTTACTCGCTACTTATGAAGATAATAAAGAATTGATTCAAATAGGTGCATACAAGAAAGGTGCATCCCGTGATGTCGACAAGGCCATTCAACACTATCCTGCGATTATCAACTATTTAAAACAAGGGGTTAATGAAAACCTTTCGGTAGATCAAGGGATTGGAGAATTACTTGAGCTGGCTAATAGGAGTGATGGATGATGACAGATGTCATAGCATTTGAAAAAATCTTGACTGTACGTACGACGGAGAAGGATTTGGCTTACAAAAACTATCAACAAGCTGTTGGGAACTTTGAAAATGTTGCTACTAAACTATATAACCTTTTAAAAGAGAAGGAAGATATAGAAATAACGTTGTCTAAAACAATGGAGTCATCTATACCCGCATTCCAATTACACCATTACCATCAATACATAAACCAATTAAATGACAAAATAAATGGATTACAACAAAGTGTTGCACAAGCAAGAATGTATATGAATGAAGAACAAGAAAATCTGACAGATACTTATGTGGAAATGAAAAAGATTGAGAAGTTAGTAGAAAATAAGAAAACGAAGAAAAAACAAGAAATGGATAAAGCCGAAGAACAAATACTGGATGAAGTTTCGATCCAACAGTTTATCCGCAATAGAAAAAGGTGAGACGATGAGCTCCAATCAAATAGAAGAGAATAAAGGGTCAAGCAAACTTCAATGGTTTTTATTTGTCATTGTCATTCCAATAGTTTTTACGATTACTTTGCTACTAATTGTATTAACTGTTGCAGGAGTGAATGTATTTGATCTGGCAGAAAAATACGGAAGTAACATACCTATTGTTTCTTTATTAGTTGAGGAAAGTCCAGAGCAAGAGGCAGAACAAGAAAATGTTACCGAGTTGAAAGCAACAATTAAAGATTATGAAGCAAATATAGAAATTCTTGAACAAGATGTTAAAACAAAAGAAGAGCAAATTACAGAGCTTGAATTAACGATTGCTCAATTAGAAAGTGATATGGTTAATAAAGAACAAGAAGAACAAGACAAAGAAGAACAAGTAAAAAATGTTGCAAAATCTTTCTCACAAATGGACGCAAAATCAGCGGGACCTATCGTTGAAAAAATGGAAAAGTAAGTAGCCTTGCAAATATTACAGCATATATCAGCGGAACAAAGAGGAGAAATATTTTCTTCCATGGATCCAGAAGTAGCCGCAAATCTAGCAAGTGCATTTTTAGAGTAACAAAATGAAAACTTGAAAGGGGGTGAGAAAAAAATGCAAAACGTCGCAATGGGTATTGCACCAAGCACAACGATAGTAACAAAGCATCATGTAACAAACAAAGGCAAAGTTCCTGGCTTTTATGATTTTCTATCAAACCAGTTGAATTCAGAAACTAAAAATATAGAAAAGGTAATAGGTCAAAATAAAAAGCTTGAAGGAACAAAACAAAAGCTGGATGAGTTGTTTCAAGAGCTAAATAGCTTAATAGAGCTTGAAAATGCAAACGAAGATACGCTTACCGAAATTAATTCATTAATAAGTCACATTTTATCCTTTTTTGACGAAGTAAATCATCGTAACATTAGTCTAGGGGAAGCATGGGGTGTTCCTGATCCTCGTTTTACACTTAATCAATTTCGTGTAGAAGGATTACAACCATTTAAAAATGAGACACTAGAAAACTACGGAACAATTCTTTTGAAAGCTTATGAGCTAGTAGGGAACGAGGGAAGTAAGACTGCTTTGGAGTTAAACCAAAAGTTGGAGACCGCTTTAACGAAATTAATGGACTTGCTCATTAAAGATGGTAGTCTAGCAAAAAATCCTGTCCTACAAAAAGATGAAAAAATTTCAAAGTGGCAGCAGTTAATCCAATCAGTAAAAAATGAAATGGCTACTACCAACGGTCCAATTCTAAATAAGCATACTCCTTTAGACAAAATTCGTACCATTGTAGTGGAAGCTCTGCAACACCAATTTAGTGAGACAAAGGATGTAGCTACAACAAAGCTAAATCAAGTGCAGTTAGAAACGTTACCGATGTCCAAACTTGAGCAGTACACGATTTATATCAATCGACAAAACAGTAATAGTGGAACTAGCCAACAGTTAATGAACCAGATGGAGACGGTGTTAAAAGCTAGTCAGTTTTTACAAAAAGAAGGCGCAACAGAATTAACGATTAAAATAAAGCCTGCACATTTAGGAGACATGGTTGTAAGGTTTACTCAAATTAATGGAGAAATGGCTGTGAAAATAGTAGTTTCATCATTAGCTACCAAAGAATTGCTAGAAGGAAACATGAGCCAACTCAGACACATGTTTTCACCTAACCAAGTAGTGATTGAAAAACAACCAGATCCAGTATTTACACAGCAATCCCAATTTACTTTTAATCGGGAACAAGATGAGCAGGAAGGATTCCACCAACAAACACAGGAACAGCATTTAGAAGAAGCAGAGGAAATAGGGGAAGAAGACGAGACCTTCCGGTTTAAAGATTTATTAATGCAATCCTATGAGGAGGTGTAATCTATGACTAAAATCGATCCGTCTTTATATTTGCCTAAAAGTAGTACAGCAGGTGCAAATAATTCTCAGCTTGGAAAAGATCAATTTTTAAAAATATTAATGGCACAGCTCCAAAATCAAGACCCATTAAACCCGATGGAAGATAAAGAGTTCATTTCTCAGATGGCAACATTCTCTTCTCTAGAGCAGCTAATGGGAATTTCCAAAGGTGTAGAAGGTTTACTGCAATTACAATCCTATACTCCGGTTGTCGAATATAGTAATTTAATAGACAAAAAAATTACGTTTAATACATACGACAATGAAGGCGAGTACACAGGTGTGGCAGACGGGACAGTTAAAGGTGTATCCATGAGTGAGCAAGGTATACAACTTGTTTTAACGGATGGAAAAAAAGTACCAGTTTACGATGTAGTTGAAATAAATAAGGTTGAAAATGCTTAGAAAGAAGGGATGATTTTGGATCATCGTATCCACCAGCTGCAACATCATCCATTAGCTCAGACAAAAGTAAGGCCTAATACCCAATCGAAGGTGGATGGGAAATCTTTTCAATCTTTTCTAGAGGATGCACAAACGTCCCTTACAGTAAGTAAACATGCGCAGAAAAGATTAACAGAACGTAATATCCACATCAATGAGTCCCAATGGGTGAAAATCCAATCGAAGGTAGAACAGGCTAAAGCAAAAGGCGTGACAGACTCACTCGTTGTATTAAATAATGCAACACTAGTGGTCAGTACGAAAAATAATACAGTTATTACAGCAATGGATCGACAAGAAGCAGCAGACCACCTTTTTACAAATATTAACGGAACAATTTTACTAAATGATTAATAAAGACAATAGGCTGGACCTTCGGGAAGCCTAACGCTGTGGATGGACAGAAGCAGCACCAATATTAAAAAATGGAGAGGAAGAATAAATTATGCTTCGTTCTATGTATTCAGGCATTTCCGGTATGAGAGGTTTTCAAACAAAATTAGATGTAGTAGGAAATAACATTGCTAACGTAAACACGTTCGGATTTAAAAAGGGAAGACTTACTTTTCAAGATTTAATGAGTCAAACGATACAAGGTGCACAAGCTCCCCAACAAGGTGCAGGAGGGCCGATTTTAGGTGGTAAAAACCCTATGCAGGTTGGTCTTGGGGTGACAACTGGAAGTATTGATAATATCCATACGCAAGGGAGTAGACAAACGACAAATCGTCCTCTAGATTTAGCTCTTGAAGGAGATGGCATGTTCGTGTTAGCTGAAAACTCCAATGGTGATGCAACGATTGATATTGGACAAGATGATATTAGCTTTACAAGATCTGGGAATTTTTACCTTGATGATGACGGAAACATCGTAAGCTCCTCCGGTTTATTTTTAGTTGGTTCCAACTTGGATGCTGACGGGAATCCTGTCTTAGATGCTAATGGCAAACCGGTTCTTGCTCCTATAACTATCCCAGAGAATGCGGAGAGCTTTAGTATTTCTTCAGACGGAACAGTTAATTACGTAGATGCTGCTGGTACTGCTCAAGTTGCTGGTAGAATTCAATTAGCTAAATTCTCTAATCCTGAAGGTTTGCAAAAAGTTGGTTCTAGTAACTATAAATTAACAGCTAATGCTGGTGTTTATGATCCTGATTTAGATGGGGTAATGGACTTTGTTAGCCCTGGTACAAATGGTTCAGCTACTATTTATGCAGGGGCGCTTGAAATGTCTAATGTGGATTTAGCTGAAGAATTCACGGAAATGATTACAGCCCAAAGGGGTTTTCAAGCAAATACTAGAATCATAACAACTTCAGATGAGATTTTGCAAGAGCTAGTAAATCTTAAACGTTAGTAACCTGTAAAGGGGGGAATGGAGCCGGTACTAGTCCGGCTCCACCTTATTATGATTCTAGTAACAAGGCTAAATGGTGAAGAGTTCACAATTAATGCATTATACATAGAAAAGGTTCAAATGCTTCCTGATACAACGATCACCTTAACAAATGGAAAAAAGCTATTTGTTCGAGAAACCCAGCATGAAGTAATAGAAAAGACAATTGCTTTCTATCAGAGAATAGGGTTATCTAATGTGAAAGTTAAAATGGAGGGTTCTTCTGATGAATAAAAAGGTTTTAAATGTCATGTTAACCTTATTGGTTATTATCACCATTGCTGGCGTTGTTGCCATAATTGTCATTATGAATACAAAAGATAAGACGCATGCAGAAGGGGAAAGAAGCTTAGAGGAAATGATTAAGGATTCCTTTGAGACAGAAGAAATAACAACCGATTTAAAAGATGGTAACTATGTCAGAATTAAGTTTCGTATTGTAACAGATGATAAAGATACGAAAGAGGCATTAGAAAAAGATTTTCGCATTCAAAACATAATTATAAAAGAATTATCTCTCAAAGAAGAAAACGATTTACGATCAGGGTTAACAGATGTTGAAAATACTATAAAACAAAGATTGAATGAGTTAATTAATGAAGGTGAAGTAACGGATGTTTATACAACTGGGAAAGTACTTCAATAGTTTTAGTAAGGAGTACTTGCATTGGAGGTGAACGTGTGGCCGAAGAAGTTTTATCACAAAACGAAATAGATGCACTACTTTCTGCCCTGTCATCAGGAGAGATGGATGCGAACGAATTAAAGAAGGAGGAAAGTGAGAAAAAGGTTAGAGTCTATGATTTTAAAAGGGCATTACGCTTTTCTAAAGATCAAATTAGAGGCCTAAGTAGAATACACGAAAACTTTGCTAGATTATTAACCACTTATTTATCTGCAAGGTTAAGAACTTTTTCAAGTGTATCGGTTGCTTCCGTTGACCAAATACCTTATGAGGAATTCATACGATCTATTCCGAAGCGAACGATATTGAACGTATTTTCTGTCCCTCCACTTGAAGGAAGAATTTTAATGGAGATAAACCCTAATATAGCCTATGCAATGTTAGATAGAGTACTGGGGGGGAGAGGGCAAAGCTTCAATAAAGTAGATAGCCTAACAGAAATCGAAACGAGAATTATGTCTCAAATATTTGAGAAAATGATAGAAGGCTTACAAGAGGCATGGAGCTCGCTAGTAGAAATTGACCCAATGTTAGAAGATTTTGAAGTGAATCCACAGTTCTTGCAAATGGTATCACCGAACGAAACAGTGGTTGTTATATCACTAAATACAGCAATTGGCGAATCAAGTGGCATGATAAACATTTGTATACCACATATTGTCTTAGAACCAATTATATCAAAGCTGTCTGTCCATTATTGGATGCAAAACCAATCTAGTAAGGCAAAACCAGAAGACTATAACCGGTTATCTAATCACTTAAAATCAGCGAAAGTTGATATGAAAGCAATTTTAGGTGAGTCCACGATAACAATAGAAGAATTTTTGCATTTAGGTGTTGAGGATGTTATTCAACTAAAACAAAATATAAATGATCCTTTATCTGTTTTAGTCCACAATGATTTAAAGTTTTATGCGCAGGCAGGAAAAAGTAGAAACAAGATGGCTATTCAAATATTGAACACAGTTCAGAGGGGGGAATCAGAATGAGTGAAATGTTGTCACAAGAAGAAATAGATGCATTGTTAAATGGAGAAGAGGATAAGGTTCTTGAAAAACATATTGGAGAAATGAAGCCCCCTATCAGCCAATATCTCTCTACAATTGAGCAAGACGCACTAGGGGAAATAGGAAATATTTGCTTTGGAAGCTCGGCAACTGCTTTATCAACTCTCTTGAACCAGAAGGTTGAGATTACAACCCCTACTATTTCTTTAGTAGAGAACGCTAATTTGGAAGATGAATTTCCTCAACCGCATGTTGCAATTCGTGTAAGTTTTACGGAAGGATTTTCAGGGGTTAACCTTTTTATTATTAAAAATAGTGATGCGGCCATTATTGCCGATTTAATGCTTGGAGGCGACGGAAGGTCACCAGAAGCGGACTTAAATGAAATTCATTTAAGTGCAGTTCAAGAGGCAATGAATCAAATGATGGGTTCTGCAGCAACAAGTATGTCAACTATTTTTAATAAACGTGTTGATATCTCACCTCCATCTATCAATATATTAGATGTGAACAGTGGGGAGGGGAAAGAATATATCCCTGAAGAAGAAATTTTTGTGAAGGTCTCTTTTCAACTGAAAGTTGGAGAGCTAATAGATTCTAATATTATGCAGTTGCTTCCTATCCATTTTGCCAAGGATTTTGTTAATGAATTGTTACAAGTGGATGATGTAGTAGAGGAACCTGCTCCGACGGCAACAAATGTTCCCTCAAGTAGACCTAATGGACAAATGAATTATACGAACGAACCTGAAAGAGAGAGAGCCAATACGCCAAGAAGTCAACCGAATAATCACTTTGGTGAAAGCTTTGGATCAGAAGGAGCAAATATTCAATCAGCAGCATTTTCAAACTTTGAGCAACAAACTGTTTTACCGCCACAAGAACAACAAAATTTAGACATGTTGTTAGATATTCCACTTAAGGTTTCCGTGGAATTGGGTAGAACACAAAAAACAATAAAAGAAATTTTAGAAATGGGTTCAGGCTCGATTGTAGAGTTAGACAAACTAGCTGGTGAGCCTGTTGATATTCATGTAAATGATAAATTAATTGCCAAGGGTGAAGTTGTAGTTATAGATGAAAACTTTGGTGTACGTGTAACAGACATTTTAAGCCAATCCGAACGAATTAAAAAACTTAGATAAACTTAAGGAGGAATACAGATGGGACACAAAGTTTTAATTGTAGATGATGCAGCGTTTATGAGAATGATGATTAAGGATATTTTAGTGAAAAATGATTTTGAGGTAGTAGGGGAAGCGCAGGATGGGAATCAAGCTGTTGAAAAATATAAAGAACTGAAGCCAGATTTAGTAACACTTGATATTACGATGCCAGAAAAGGATGGTATTACTGCATTAAAAGAAATTAAAGGACTTGATCCAAGTGCGAACGTTATTATGTGTTCGGCTATGGGACAACAGGCGATGGTAATCGATGCGATTCAAGCGGGAGCAAAAGATTTCATCGTTAAGCCATTTCAAGCAGATCGTGTTATTGAGGCAATAAAGAAAACATTAAGCTAACACATAAATTAGGTCAGGCATAAAAGCGGGGAATCGAAATGACAAAACATCTATTAAAACTCATAAATATAGCTTTAATTAGCCTTATCGTTATTACTCCTATACACACACATGCGAATGTAAACAATATGTTTGATAAGGGCAAAAATAACACGGATATTCAAACACCTGAAGTTGAGCAAGACCAAGAAGAAACTCCGCAAAATGGTGAAAGTAATGTAGTAAAAGATGACGGTTCTTTAATGCTTGATCTAGTGAAAATGTTTTTCATGCTTATTCTCGTTTTAGGACTTATTTATCTTCTATTAAAATTTTTGCAGAAACGAAATAAAATGTTTCAACAAGTACAAACGTTAGAGAACTTAGGGGGTATTTCCTTAGGTGCTAATAAATCGATGCAAATGGTACGTATCGGAAACAAGGTTTATGTCGTTGGAGTTGGAGATGATATTAATCTTTTAACCGAAATAACAGATGAAGAGTTATTAGAGGATCTGTTAACAAAAGAAAATACAGATCAGGGGAATCCTTCGATCCAATCATTTGTGAAACAATTTCAAGGTTTGTATCGAAAGGATAAACAGGAAACAGAACATAAGACATTTAAGCAGCTTTTTAATAAAGAGCTACATTCGATGAAAAATGAAAGAAAAAAAATAATCGAAAGTTATCGTAATAGAAAAGAGGATCAAGATGGATGAGTTTGTAGATTTATATTCTGATTTTGATCCTAGTAATGTTTCCACATCCCTTCGATTACTGTTTTTATTAACAATACTAGCTCTTGCGCCAAGTATATTAATCTTAATGACTAGCTTTGCAAGAATTGTTATCGTGCTATCTTTTGTTAGAACGTCATTAGCAACTCAACAGATGCCACCTAACCAAGTTTTAATAGGTTTAGCATTGTTTTTAACTTTTTTCATTATGGCACCAACCTTTCAAGAAATTAACGAAGAGGCATTGCAACCATTATTTAGTGAAGAAATTTCATTGGATGAAGCGTACGACAGAGCTAGTATGCCGATGAAAGAGTTTATGGCAAAGCACACGAGGCAAAAGGATTTGGCCTTATTTATGAACTATAGCCAAATGGAGAGACCAGAATCTTTAGAGGATATACCATTAACTATGTTAGTTCCAGCTTTTGCAATAAGTGAATTGAAAACAGCATTTCAAATGGGCTTTATGATATTTATTCCTTTTTTAATAATCGATATGGCTGTTGCTAGTATTCTGATGTCCATGGGGATGATGATGCTGCCACCAGTTATGATATCACTTCCATTCAAAATATTATTATTCGTTCTAGTTGATGGATGGTATTTAATTTCCCATTCGCTATTGGAGAGCTTTTAGCGAAGGAAGGGAGCGTTAAAATTGAGTAGTGAGTTTGTCATTGCGTTAGCAGAACGAGGCGTCTATACCTTGTTAATTGTCACTGGACCTTTATTACTATTAGCTTTAGTGGTCGGCCTTTTAGTCAGTATTTTTCAGGCGACGACTCAAATTCAAGAACAGACCCTGGCCTTTATCCCAAAGATTATTGCTGTTTTTGTTGGATTAGTATTTTTTGGACCGTGGATGTTAGTTCGGATTCTCGAGTTCACATCCAATATATTTAATAATCTACATACTGTGATTAGTTAGCTATGATCGATTTACTAGATTTAACAAGGCTACCAGGGTTTTTACTAATATTTGCAAGAATAATAGGTTTTTTCATTACTGTTCCATTGTTCTCTTATCGTACTATTCCAATGACACATAAAATAGGGCTTGTTTTATTCATTGCATGGATCATGTTTTACACAGTAGATATTCCCTTTATGTTAATAGATGGGAATTATATATTACTTTTACTAAAAGAACTTATAGTAGGAATATTTATTGGATTTATTGCCTTTCTTATATTAGGTGCCATCCAAATTGCAGGTGGATTTATCGATTTTCAAATGGGATTTGCTATTGCTAACGTGGTAGATCCACAAACAGGAGCACAAAGCCCTTTAATAGGTCAATATTTATATACGATTACCCTTCTATTTCTTATCACCGTAGATGGTCATCACATGCTGCTAGATGGCATTTTTTATAGTTACAGCTTTATTCCAATGGATCAATTTATTCCTTTTAATGATGGATCTATTACGCTTTTTGTCATAGAGACGTTTAGTAAAATGTTTCTAATAGCCTTTCAAATGTCTATTCCAATCGTTGGCTGTTTGTTTTTAGTCGATGTTGCATTAGGGATAGTAGCAAGAACGGTTCCACAACTTAATGTTTTTGTTGTTGGATTGCCGTTGAAAATACTAGTGAGTTTTGTTGTTATATTCCTCTCGTTTGGAATTTTTGCAACACTGATAGAGCAATTATTTGATACGATGATTCAATCGATGAGATCTATTATGACTTTAATCGGAGGCGCTTAATATGTTAGAGCTGTCTTTAGATTTACAATTCTTTTCAGGAGAAAAGACAGAAAAAGCAACAACAAAAAAGCGCCAAGATTCCCGAAAAAAAGGTCAGGTGGCCAAGAGCCAAGATGTAAATACGGCTATTCTTTTATTTATTATGTTTATGTTTTTTATTTTCATCGGGGGTTTTATGCAAGAAATATTTATGGGTCTCTATGAAAAGACTTTTGTTGAATACATTCACTGGGACTTAACAGAAGAAAATGTTGAAAAAGTATTACTAGAATCTACGATTGAGATAACAAAAGCAATTGCTCCTGTTATGGCTGTTGCTGTCATCGCAGGTTTTGCAGCAAATTATTTGCAAATCGGATTTTTATTTACGACCGAACCACTGAAGTTTGATTTGAAAAAGATGGATCCGATAAAAGGAGCAAAAAAGATATTTTCTGTAAGAGCTATTGTAGAGCTCTTTAAATCACTATTGAAAATTACCGTAATCGGTGCTGTTACTTTTGCAGTTCTCTGGATAAATAAGGATGAAATGATGATGTTATCGTTAAAGGATGTTGGTCACTCTCTTTCCTTTTTTGCACAAATAACTGTCACCATGGGAATAGCAGCATCCATTGCACTGTTATGCATTTCTGTAATCGATTACGTTTACCAAAAATATGACTATGAAAAAAACATCCGAATGTCGAAGCAAGACATTCGGGATGAACATAAAAATATTGAAGGGGATCCGCTAATTAAGTCGAAAATAAAAGAAAAACAACGACAAATGGCGATGAGGAGAATGATGAATGATGTTCCAAAAGCAGATGTTGTCATTACAAACCCTACCCATTACTCTATAGCAATCCGTTATAGCGAAGATAAATATGAAGCGCCATATGTAGTAGCAAAGGGTGTTGATTATGTCGCCTTTAAAATTCGTGAAATTGCTAAACACCACGAAGTCATGATTGTGGAGAACAGAACGTTAGCACGTTCTCTTTACGACAAAGTAGAAATTGGAGAAATCATTCCTGAAGATTTTTATCAGGCTGTAGCAGAAGTATTAGCTTATGTTTATAGACTCCAAAACAAAGCATAAAGCTTAAGGAGAGACAGATATGCAACTAAGAGAATTATCGGTGTTATCCGCAGTAATTTTAATTATCGTCATGCTTGTCGTCCCTTTACCGGGATGGATATTAAGTGTGCTTATTTTAGTGAATATATCACTTGCTTTAATCGTTATTTTAGTTTCAATGAATACGACAGAAGCGTTGGATTTCGCTATATTTCCATCTCTCTTATTGCTTTTGACATTGTTTCGCTTAGGTTTGAACGTATCTACTACAAGGTCAATCTTATCTGAAGGAGAAGCTGGGGTTGTAGTAGAGACATTTGGTAGTTTTGTTATTGGAGATAATGCTTTAGTCGGTTTTGTTATCTTTCTCATTTTAGTTATTATCCAATTCATCGTTATTACAAAAGGATCAGAACGTGTATCCGAAGTTGCTGCTCGTTTTACGTTAGATGCAATGCCAGGTAAGCAGATGAGTATCGATGCAGACTTAAATGCTGGGCTAGTAACTGAACATCAAGCAAAAGCACGAAGAGAAAAGATTGAAAAAGAAGCTGATTTTTATGGTGCGATGGATGGTGCGAGTAAGTTCGTAAAGGGGGATGCTATAGCTGGAATTGTTATCGTTCTAGTAAATATCATTTTCGGATTAATCATTGGTATGGTCCAAATGGATTTATCATTTTCAGAAGCTTCCAATCAATTTCTACGTCTAACAGTTGGGGATGGACTTGTTTCACAAATACCTGCATTATTAATCTCTACTGCTACAGGAATAGTTGTTACGCGAGTGGCTTCCGAGGGGAATTTGGGACAAGATATTACTACTCAATTATTCCGTTATCCTAGTTTATTATACATAGCAGCAGTAACTATTTTTCTGTTAGGACTTACTCCAATTAATATGGGGTTAACAACGGTTATTGCAGGTATTTTGGCTTATGGCGGGTATCGATTATCGAAATCTAGCAATGGAAAAGAGGATCAAACTTTAGAGGAAGAAAATGAAATAGCCTCAACAGACATGAGTTCTCCCGAAAATATTGTGCAAATGTTAAGTATGGACCCAATTGAATTTGAATTTGGTTATGCATTAATTCCTCTTGCCGATACGAATCAAGGAGGGGATTTACTAGATAGGATTGTCATGATAAGAAGACAACTCGCCTTAGAACTAGGCATGGTCATCCCAGTCGTTCGGATTAGGGATAATATCCAGCTAAACCCGAATGAATATTGTTTGAAGATAAAAGGAAACGAAATTGCTAGAGGGGAAATTTATATTGATCACTATTTAGCAATGAGTCCAGGAATTGAAGATGATCAGTTTGATGGGATTGATACGAAAGAACCCGCTTTTGGATTACCAGCAAAATGGATTTCGGAGGACCTTAAGGATGAAGCGGAACTAGCAGGCTATACGGTCGTGGACCCTCCTTCTGTTGTATCCACCCATATTACAGAAATTATTAAGCAACATGCTTTTGAATTGTTAGGCAGACAAGAAACGAAGCAATTAATCGATCACTTAAAAGAAAGTTACCCAATCCTAGTTGAAGAGGTAACTCCAGAACCATTATCGATAGGTGATGTCCAAAAGGTATTAGCAAAATTACTTAGGGAACAAGTTTCCATTAGAAATTTACCGGTTATCTTTGAAACACTTGCTGATTTTGGGAAAATGACAAATGATACTGATTTGTTGACAGAATATGTACGACAATCGTTAGCCTCCCAAATTTCCAAGCAGTATATTGACGAAAAAAACGTTGTGAAAGTAATCACTGCTTCTGGTCAAGTTGAAAAACTAATTGCCGATCATATACAACAAACGGAGCATGGAAGTTATTTATCTATTGATCCAGAAACGCAACAAAGAATTATCCAAGGATTCCATCAGGAAATAGAAAAAATAGCGTTACAAGAAGTGACACCGATAATTCTATGCTCCCCAGCGATAAGAATGTACGTTAAACAGTTAATTGAGCGGTATTTTCCTCAAGTAGTGGTACTTTCTTACAATGAGCTGCATGCAAATGTTGAAGTCCAAAGTGTAGGGGTGGTGAATCTATCATGAAGGTGAAAAAATATAAAGCACCGACAATGCCTGAAGCAATGAATCAAATTCGCAAAGAGCTTGGTAGTGATGCTGTAATATTAAATTCTAAAGTAGTGAAATCAAAAGGCTTATTTGGTTTCTTTCAAAAGAACAATATTGAGGTAATTGCAGCCATTGATCCTCATCTGCCTAAGGAAAGAAAAGAGAAACAGAAAGAGGTTACTGCTTCCCACCCACAAGTAAAAGAAATAAAAATACCAGTACCGGCTGGAACAGATGCTAACCATGAACTTTTAAATGAAATAAAACGACTAAGAAATTCAATTGAAAATCAAAATTACACTGTTTCTAATTCTTATCCGGAAACGATACAAAAGGTGTATGACTATCTGTTAGAACAGGAAGTAAAAGTCCCTTTCGCGAAACAAATTTGTGAAAGGCTGTTAGAAAAGTATTATCGTTTTGAAAAACAAGTTGATACGTTGCTCATAAAAGAATGGTTAAAAGAAGAGTTAGAAAAGGAACTAACTCCTTTCTCATATGGAAAACAAGAAACGATAAAGAAGGTTATCCATTTTGTAGGTCCAACTGGTGTTGGAAAGACAACTACTATTGCGAAAATAGCCGCGGAAGCAATCATGGATGAGAATAAAAAAGTAGCCCTCATCACCATGGATACGTATCGAATTGGGGCAATTGATCAATTAAAAACATACGGAAAAATACTCAACATTCCAATGGAAGTTGCTTATAATTATGAAGATTTTGTCGAAGCGAAGAAAAAATTCAAGGATTTTGACGTAATTTTAGTCGATACGGCAGGACGTAACTATAAACAAATCGAATTTATTAATCAGTTAAGTAAAAATATTGATTTTCAAACAGACGATGAAATGTATTTGGTTTTATCCTCCACGACAAGATATAAAGAATTAAAAGAAATTTTTCATCAGTTTACGAAATTTCCGATCAAACAAATTATTTTGACGAAAATTGATGAAACAACTGAGTTTGGGTCGATAGTGAATTTGGCAAAAGAATGTCAAGTCGGCATCGCTTATATGACAAATGGTCAAAATGTCCCAGATGACTTAATAGAAGGATCAATTGATAAGATAGTTAATCTATTAATTGGCGGATGGAACCATGACTGATCAAGCGCAACGTTTACGTGAGATAATTAACGCAAAGAAAAATATTAAGGAAGCAAAGACAATCGCTGTCTTGAGTGGCAAGGGTGGGGTTGGAAAATCAAATTTCGCTTTGAATTTTGCTCTCGGTTTAAGTAAAAAAGGCAAGCGGGTTTTGCTATTTGATTTAGACTTTGGAATGGGAAACATTGACGTGTTGATGGGGCTTGCTCCGAAAAAAACAATTGTACACATGTTTAAGGAATCGCTTTTTATAGAAGATGTTATAGAAAAAGGTCCCTATTCTTTGTCTTACATTGCTGCTGGATCGGGCCTTTCAGAAATTTTTGAAATGGAAAGTGGACATTTGGAATATTTCCTTAAACAATTGCGATATATTTCGATGCAATATGATTTTATTATTTTCGATATGGGCGCCGGGTTTAATAGTCAGCACATCCATTTTGCATTAGCAGCCCATGAATGCTTTATTGTTACTACAACCGAACCAACTTCCGTAACCGATGCGTATGCCGTTTTAAAACATATTTATTACCAACAAAGTAAAATCCCATTATTTTTACTTGTGAATCGAGCAATGAATAGTAAAGAAGGAAAAGATATTGTAAACAGACTACAAACTGTTGTTCAAAAATTTTTACATCAAGAGTTAAAACCGTTAGGCATTTTACCGGATGATCGTGAAGTTATCCATGCGGTGAAAGAGCAAACTCCTTTTCTTTTAAATAATGAGAAGTCGAATGCTAGCAAAAGTCTTGTACAAATTATCGACAGCTATCTTGATGATAAAGACAAAAATCATGAAGTACCTAATCACTCCTTCGTAACAAAGCTAAAAATGATTTTCACAAGAGAAAGGTAGATTAAGGTGAAACAGATTCGCACAATAGTAATCGACGACTCCGCATTCATGCGAAAAATGCTAACCGAAATTCTAAATAGTGATCCTTCCATTGAAGTGGTAACTACTGCCCGTAACGGTAAAGATGGAATTGAAAAAATAAAGCAATACAAGCCGGATGTCATTACATTAGACATTGAAATGCCATTGTTAGATGGTCTTGAAGCGTTAAAAATTATTATGAAAGAACATCCTTTGCCGGTTGTAATGGTTTCAAGCTTAACTCAACTAGGAGCAGAAACGACAATACAAGCTTTAAATTATGGTGCGGTTGATTTTATATCTAAGCCTTCAGGACCAATATCATTAGATATCGAGAAAGCAAAGGGAGAAATTATTGAAAAAGTAAAAAATGCTGTCAAAGCAAATTTTAAAATGATAGTGGCCCCAGAGCCGTTACCAATAGAGTTGAAAATAGATGTTCCATTAGAAACAAATCCAATCAAGAAAAAAAGAAAAATTATAGGGGTTGGGGTCTCAACAGGAGGACCTAGAGCATTACAAAAGTTTTTAACCGTATTACCAGCTGATTTTCCAGCCCCTATTTTAATAGTTCAGCATATGCCAGAAAAATTCACTAAATCATTAGCGGATCGACTGAATAAACTGTCGAACATAACAGTGAAAGAAGCGGAACACGGTGAGTTCCTAAAAAATGGCACAGCATACATAGCACCGGGCAATTATCATTTGACGGTAAAAAAACTAGGAACTTCCATTACTGCGTTTATCGATCAATCAGATCCTTTGAAGGGGCATCGTCCATCAGTCGACATTCTTTTTGATTCTATATCAGGTCTAGTAAGCTATCAAAAATATGCCATAGTATTAACCGGAATGGGCACAGATGGAGCAGATGGAATAAAAAAGCTTAAAAAGGTGGATCCAAAGACGCAAGTATTAGCTGAAGCCGAAGAGTCATCTATCGTTTTCGGTATGCCTAAAGCGGCAATACATACGAATTTTGTAGATCAAATTGTAAATATAAATGGAATGGGTAACGCGCTTTGTAAAATGATAGAAAAGTAGGGGGGAATAAAGCATGGATATGAATCAATATTTAGAAGTATTTATTGAAGAGAGCAAAGAAAATATTCAGGCTATTAACGATCAACTATTACATTTAGAAAAAGATCCATCTGATTTAAAAATAGTAGATGAAATCTTTCGTGCTGCTCATACGCTAAAAGGGATGTCGGCAACAATGGGGTACAGTGATTTGGCTGACTTAACTCATCGACTAGAGAATGTGTTAGATGCAGTACGAAATGGAAAAATTTTAGTTGATTCTAACATGTTAGACGTTGTTTTTGCTTCGGTAGAAGACTTAGAAGCAATTACATTAGATATCGCTAATGGTGGTGCTGGTAAAAGGGATGTACAACAAGTTGTACGACAGCTGGAGCGAATTGAAAACGGAGAAAAAATGGAAGGTACAAATGATAAAAACGATCAGAAACATGATCAAGTAGTAAGTGATGTTAGCAATCATTCCATTTTTAAAGAATTAGACGAATTTGAAATTACAGTATTAAAGGAATCCATTGAACAAGGATTCGAAACCTTTCAATTACATATTAAGCTACGAGAAGACTGTTTATTAAAAGCTGCAAGAGTATATATGGTATTTGAAGTACTTGAACAAGTTGGCGAGGTAATGAAGTCACAGCCTTCAGTGGAAGATTTAGAGTCAGAAAATTTCAGTAATGATTTTTACGTTCTAGTCGTTACGAAAGAAAGTTCTGAAGATGTCAAAAAGAGAATCTTAAAAGTATCTGAAATAGAAAATATGGAAATAGAGCCATTTTCCGTACAATCTTATGTCAATAGACAATGGGAAGAACAAGAGGCAGCAAAAGCTGAAGTGGCAGCGACTGTAGAAAAAAGTGACGAACAACAAATAGATAAAAAACAAGCCACTCCTTCCCAAAAGGCAGTTAATAAAACAATAAGAGTCAATATAGAACGACTAGATATTTTAATGAACTTGTTTGAAGAATTAGTCATTGATAAAGGGCGACTTGAGCAAATATCACAAGAATCAAATAATAACGAATTAAAAGAAACAGTTGAAAGAATGTCTAGGGTTTCAGGGAATCTGCAAAATATTATCTTGACGATGAGAATGGTACCAATTGACCAAGTATTTAATCGATTTCCACGAATGGTACGTCAGCTAACAAGAGACTTAGGGAAACAAGTTGATTTAAAAATTGAAGGTGCCGATACTGAACTGGATCGAACAGTTATTGATGAAATTGGTGATCCACTTGTCCATTTAATTAGAAATGCCTTAGATCACGGCATTGAAACACCTGAAGAACGTAAAAGAAAAGGAAAATCAGAAGAAGGTTCACTTACCTTGAAGGCATACCATAGCGGTAACCACGTTTTCGTTGAAATAGAAGACGATGGCAATGGTATTAACAAGGAAAAGGTTATGAATAAGGCTATTACAAATGGTGTCCTAACAAAAGAACAAGCGCAAAACTTGGAAGACAGTCAAATATATGAGCTTATTATGACAAGTGGCTTCTCTACAGCAGATAAAATATCGGATGTTTCTGGCCGGGGAGTCGGTCTTGATGTCGTAAAAAATAAAATTGAGTCCTTAGGCGGAAGTATAACAATTGAATCGACTGAAGGAAAAGGCTCTATGTTCTCGATTCAATTGCCGCTAACATTATCTATTATTTCTGTCATGCTAGTAGAGATTGAAGAAGACATTTATGCTATTCCCCTTTCTTCTATAATAGAAACAGCTATTGTGAAAAAATCAGATATTATGCATGCACATAATAAAGAAGTCATCGATTTTAGAGGAAAAGTAGTACCACTAGTTCACTTAAAGAAAATTTTCGAAATTTCTTCTGTTCAAACAGAAGAAGAATTATACTCCATTGTCATTGTCAGAAAAGGAAATAAGATGGCTGGGTTAGTAGTAGATTCCTTTATTGGTCAACAAGAAATTGTTTTAAAATCTTTAGGAAACTATTTAACAAACGTATTCGCTATTTCTGGAGCTTCTATTTTAGGTAACGGAAAGGTTGCTTTAATTATTGATAGCAATGCCCTAATTAAATAAAGGATTGGGAGGAATTTATATGAAAACCGAAACACAAGATTTAAAAGTTATCGTATTTCAATTGAGAAATGAAGAGTATGGTGTCCCTGTAGAATATGTAGGCTCAATAGAAAGACTACAAGCTATTACGAGAGTCCCCGGTACTGCGAAATTTGTTAAAGGTGTTATTAATTTAAGAGGTGTAGTAACGCCTATTATTGACCTAAGAGAACGCTTTGGACTAGAGGAAGCGGATTATAATGAGAGTACAAGAATTATTATCGTTACGATTAATGACAAGGAAGTTGGCATTGTGGTAGACGGTGCAAATGATGTCATTGATGTTCCTCAAGATGCGATTGAGCCACCTCCAGAAGTGATTGGATCCGTTGATGTGGATTATATTCGCGGTGTAGCGAAACTAGATAAACGACTACTCATTTTATTAAATATCGATAAAGTCTTAACAAAAGAGGAATTAAAAGAAATCAACAAAGTAGAAAGGTCTTAAACAAACGATGACTTACCCATACGAATTAACTCCATTACATTTAGATTTATTGAAGGAAATAGGAAATATTGGAGCTGGTAATGCAGCTACATCCTTGTCGAAATTATTAAATCGAAAAATAAATATGAAGGTGCCTGATGTAAAAATCATTTCTTTTGATGAAATGATGGAGGTTGTCGGTGGGCCGGAGCAAGTCATTGCCTCCGTGTTTGTCCGTATTCAAGGGGATGCAACAGGAAGTATATTTTTTGTTTTATCGCCAGAAGAAGCATCAAAGTTTGTGGGAGAGATGATTGGGGATGAATCCTTTCAGTTCGGTGAACCCCCTTTCTCTGAGTTAGGTTTATCCGCTTATACGGAATTAGGTAATATTCTGTCAGGCTCTTATTTAAGTGCTCTATCTGATTTTACCCAATTGAATCTTCAACCTTCTGTGCCTTCTATTTCTGTGGATATGGTAGGGGCTATTTTAACATTTGGTTTAATAGAGCTTTCTCAAGTGGCTGATCACGCTATTTTAATAGATACTATTTTACAAGATGAAAAATACCATTTAGAAAAAGTTCGAGGTCATTTTTTCCTATTGCCAGACCCTGACTCTTTTCAGACTTTTTTTCAGTCGCTAGGAGTTTCAAGCAATGAATAGCTCTATTACTGTTGTGAAAGTTGGAATTGCGGATTTAGGAATTGTACAGGCACCAAACTTAATCCGAACGTCTGGATTAGGTTCTTGTGTTGGGGTTATTATTTATGATTTACCAAATAAAATTGCTGCTTTAGTTCACGTTATGCTACCCGATTCCGCTTTATTTAAGGGTGACAAGTTAAACAAAGCAAAGTATGCAGATACAGCTATACAAGAAACAGTTCGGCTTCTTCTTGATTACGGGGCAAAAAAGTTTCATTTCAAAGCAAAAATAGCTGGTGGATCACAGATGTTTACTTTTTCCAGTGGAAGTGACATGATGCGGATTGGTCCTCGCAATGTGGAAGAAGTGAAAAAGCAGCTTTCGAAATTACGGATCCCGATAATAAGTGAAGATGTTGGTGGATCAAATGGACGAACGATTGAGTTTGATCCTAATACGGGCAAGTTAAATATACGTACGGTGAACCAAGGAATAAAGGAAATTTAATTCAGTAAGGAGGTTTCAGGATGCAACAGTCTACTTCTCCCATTCAAAACGTATGGAAAAAATGGCAAAAAGATAAAGATCAAGATGCGGGGAACGAGCTGGTCGTCCAGTACATGCCTCTAGTAGATTACCACGTAAATAGAATTTCTGCGCATCTACCAAAAAACGTAAGTAAGCAAGAAATAAAGAGCTTAGGTTTTATCGGATTGGTAGATGCATTAGAAAAATTTGATAGTAAAAGAGACTTGAAATTTGATACATATGCATCCTTTCGTATTCGTGGGGCCATTATTGATGGTTTAAGAAAAGAAGACTGGTTACCTAGAACAGTTCGGGACCGTGCAAAGCAAATAGAAGTTATTGCCGAAAAACTTGAGCAAGAATTAAAAAGAGAACCAACTTCTAGTGAGATAGCGGAAGAACTAGGACTTACCAATAAGGAAGTGGAAGAAACGATAAAGGATTCCTTATTTGCTACTCCGCTTTCTATTGAAGAGAAAATAAACGATGATGATGATAGAAAAGACGGAATTGGTTATATCCTCCCTGATGAAAAAGCACGGACGCCTGAGCACCAACTACTTCAAAAGGAAAAAATGGAAGATTTAGCAGAAGCGATCAAACAATTAAATGATAAAGAACAACTTGTCATCAGTCTCTTTTATCAAGAAGAATTAACGTTAACAGAAATAGGAGAAGTAATGGAGTTGTCTACTTCGAGAATTTCTCAAATTCATAGTCGCGCAGTTTTTAAATTAAAAAAAGTTCTCTCTAGTCTTTAAAACACCTATCATATTAGGAGGGAATCGGATGACAGAAAAAAAATCTCTTTTAAGTTTAATCGAAATCAAAGTATCTCCTGATAAGACACAAGCTATTTTAGAAATGAAAGATTTTGATGAAAATAGTGAATATGAATTTGATTTATCAATAGAGAAAATTGTTCAATATTTAAAACAAAAAGGAATTAAATACGGAATCATTAAAGAGAATATCGAACAAGTACTTTCTGCACAAGACGATAGCACCTTTCCTATAATTGTTGCACAAGGAAAGAAACCTGAAAATGGGAAAGACGGGGAATTGAAATTTCTAGTCAATCTTCGTTCTGATCTTACTATGGAGGAAAGGGAGAAATTAAACTTTAGAGAAATCATGAAAATCCCTTCTGTTACAACTGGCGATAAACTTGTTACTATTATCCCTCCAACTGAAGGTTCGCCAGGAATTAATATTTTAGGAAATCCGATCCCTGCTAAAAAAGGGAAAAAGAAAAACTTCAGAGCAGGACAAAATACTACTATCAATAATGATGGAACGATATCCGCTACTAGCGCTGGGCAAGTTTGTCTTTTAGAAACGCAAATTTCAGTCTTACCAACCTATGAAGTGAACGATGGATTAAGTATGAAAACGGGTAATATTGATTTCGTCGGTTCCGTCGTCATACGTGGTGATGTGCCAACCGGTTTTTCTATTAAAGCCAAAGGAGATGTACGTGTTTATGGCCTAGTAGAAGGTGCACATATTGAGGCTGGAGGCACTATTTTTATTCAAGAAGGTATATCTGGAATGAATAAAAGTAAAATAAAAGCTGGTTTAGATGTGCGTGCTGGCTATATCAATCAAGGAATGGTTGAGGCCGGTCGTGATTTGCTAGTAGAGGAATCTATTTTTCATAGTGAATGTATCGCAAGAGAAAACATCTATTGTCAAAAGGGGAACATTATTGGAGGTAGTCTCTCCGCAGGTAAGGTTATTCAGGCAAAAGATATTGGTAATCGACTAAATACGAGTACGTTTGTTTACTTAGGTGAAAATAAAAAAGTTATACTAAAAAAAGCAGAGCTGAAGCAACAACTGCAGGAGTTAAATGAGAACATCCAAAAGTTAAAACTCCTTGGTGATAAATTACAACACATAGAAGAGGCGAAAGGCAGCCTTACTTCCAAAGAAAGAATCATGTTATTAAAGCAGAAACATTCCCTTCAATCAACAATCACTTCCTATAATGAAATTAAAGAAGAACATGATGAATACGTAGAAAAAATGGCTGACATGTCTCAAACAAAATTGGCTGTTCATGGTATACTATATCCAAATGTAGAAGTAGTTTTTGGAAAATACCAGCGAAAGTTTTTAAACGAACATAAAGAAATACAAGTGGTCTTTAAAGATCAAGATATTACTGTTTCCGTGCTAGAATAAGGAAAAGGAAGTGGTTTCATGAGTTGGAAGGCTGTTGAACTACAAGTAGCATTACCACGAGTTCAAGACGCTGGACAAATTCAAGATCAACTACAACAAAGAGGTCAACATGTTCAATCTCACCTTAGTCAAGCACAATTGCAAGCACAAAAGCGTAAGCGTCATCAAGTAAATGAAATGAACCGTAAAGAACACGATAAAATATTGAATGATGGTACAGGTGAATCTACAGAATTATTATTGTCATCTCCTCGAAAAGGAAAGCAGTTAAAACAAAGCTCGCATCCTTATTTAGGTAAAATTATTGATTATAGCGGATAGAAGGGTTGTTATGACTAGTTTTTTATTAACATTTAGTTTAATATTACATGGCTTTACGATTATGGGATTCCTCTATTTATATAGAAGGTTTTCCGTACAACAAGATACGGAGTTTTTAGAAAAGAACATGCGAGAGGTTGAAGATGTATTTCAATCTTATTTGTTGGAATTAAAAGATGAAAACGAAAAGTTACTGAATATCTTAGCTGAAAATGGTAAAAATGGGATAGAGCAAGAGGAAATGGAACAAAAAACAAAGCCCATTCTTAATGAAGAAAGAACAGAACCTAATCAAGCTAGTTTGCGTAAGGTAAAAGATAGTGTGGTAAATAGCTATAATCCAGCAGAAATAACGGTGACGGACAAAGTGGAGGAAATGACAGAAGAATCTAATGTAATGCTTTTACATAAGCAAGGTCTAACGATAGAAGAAATTGCAAAACAATTAAATAAAGGTAAGACAGAAATAGAATTGTTAATAAAGTTCCATTCAAGTA
Organism: Salirhabdus euzebyi; assembly: GCF_014207435.1. Classification (GTDB taxonomy): domain Bacteria; phylum Bacillota; class Bacilli; order Bacillales; family Alkalibacillaceae; genus Salirhabdus; species Salirhabdus euzebyi. The sequence continues at coordinate 289,672 of NZ_JACHGH010000003.1, read as the reverse complement.
CATAATTTTGCTTGATTGAAGCTATCCCATATGATATATTTACTTTTGGTGTCATTACACACGTTTGTCGATTTTACAGGAGGTGCTTATTTTAGATAAGTCCCTGTAGAAAGATGAGATAAGCGGAGGAATAAAAACCATTTTATTAGGAGGAAGAAAGAATGTCAGTAATTTCTATGAAACAACTTTTAGAGGCTGGTGTACATTTCGGTCACCAAACTCGCCGTTGGAACCCAAAAATGAAGAAGTATATCTTCACGGAGCGTAACGGTATTTACATTATCGACCTTCAAAAAACAGTTAAGAAGGTAGAAGAAGCTTACGAATATATTAGAAGTGTAGCTGCTGATGGTGGTACAATTCTTTTCGTAGGTACGAAAAAACAAGCACAAGATACAGTGAAAGAAGAAGCTATTCGTTCTGGAATGTATTATGTGAACCAACGTTGGTTAGGTGGTACATTAACAAACTTCGGAACTATCCGCAAACGTATCCAACGTTTACTAGATATCGAGCGTATGGAAGAGGATGGAACGTTTAAAGTTCTTCCTAAAAAAGAAGTTGTTATGATCAATAAAGAAAGAGAACGTTTAGAAAAATTCCTAGGCGGTATCAAAGAAATGGAAAAAATTCCAAGTGCACTCTTTGTTATCGATCCTCGTAAAGAGCGTATTGCAATTGCAGAAGCACATAAATTGAACATTCCAATCGTGGCAATGGTTGATACTAACTGTGACCCGGATGAAGTTGATTATGTAATCCCTGCAAACGACGATGCAATTAGAGCCGTTAAACTTCTAACAGCGAAAATGGCTGATGCAATCCTTGAAGTAAAACAAGGTGAAATCAACGAAGTAGTTGAAGAAGCAGAGGCAGCGCAAGAGTAAGAAAGGTTTTTTAAGGTGATAAGAGGGAAAAGCCTTTTATCACCTTTTTTACAAAATAAACGGTTTATCTTGTTAGATTGAGTTTAGTCTAATTGTGTACATTAAAAAGGTAATGTTAAGGAGGAAATACAATGGCTATAACAGCACAAATGGTAAAAGAACTTCGTGAGAAAACTGGTGCAGGTATGATGGACTGCAAAAAGGCACTTCAAGAAACGGACGGGGATATGGACAAAGCAGTTGATTACCTACGTGAAAAAGGTATTGCTAAAGCTGCTAAGAAAGCAGACCGTATTGCTGCTGAAGGATTAACACATATTACAGTTGATGGAAACACTGCTGTTCTATTTGAAGTTAACTCTGAAACAGATTTCGTTGCGAAAAACGAGCAGTTCAAAAACCTATTAACAGAAATTGGTAATCACCTTGTGAAACAAAAGCCAGGTAATGTAGAAGAAGCTCTTCAACAAAAATTGCATGGCGAAGGTGACACTTTGGATTCATTCATTACGAATGCTATCGCAAAAATTGGTGAAAAACTTTCTCTACGTCGTTTTGTTGTAGCTGAAAAAGGTGACAATGATGCGTTTGGTGCATACCTACATATGGGTGGACGCATCGGTGTATTATCTGTTCTTGAGAATACTACTGATGAAGATCTAGCTAAAGATATTTCTATGCACGTTGCTGCTGTAAATCCTAAATATGTTTCTCGTGACGCTGTTTCTGCAGAAGAGGTAGAGCATGAGCGCAATGTATTGAAGCAACAAGCATTAAACGAAGGAAAGCCTGAAAACATTGTTGAAAAAATGGTAGAAGGTCGTCTTGGCAAATACTTTGAAGATATTTGCTTATTAGAGCAAAGTTTTGTTAAAGATCCAGATCAAAAAGTGAAGAAGTATGTAGAAGGTAAAGGTGCTACTGTTAAAACTTTTGTTCGTTATGAAGTTGGCGAAGGTATGGAAAAACGTTCTGAAAACTTTGCTGATGAAGTAATGAGCCAAGTTAAAAAATAATGATTTCTAGTTGAAAATAGGGGACACTGTGTGTTCCCTATTTTCGAAATGCTTTATAAAAGAAATTTACTCTGATTTTTTCTTACTATATACATATAGAAATATGGAGGTTACTATGACAACAGCCCGTTATCAACGAATTGTGTTAAAATTAAGTGGTGAAGCGTTAAGTGGTAGTGCTGGATTTGGCATTGAACCCGTAGTAATTAAATCCATCGCCCAACAAATTAAAGATGTTTCGGAGTTAGGCGTTGAAGTAGCTGTCGTTGTAGGTGGAGGAAATATTTGGCGTGGTAAAGTAGGTAGCGAAATGGGTATGGATAGAGCAAATGCAGACTACATGGGGATGCTTGCTACAGTAATGAACTCATTAGCACTACAGGACAGCTTAGAAAACCTCGGGATACCAACTCGTGTTCAAACATCTATTGAAATGCGACAAGTTGCGGAACCATACATTCGAAGAAGAGCAATGAGACACCTAGAGAAAAAACGAGTCGTTATATTCGCGGCAGGTACAGGCAACCCTTATTTCTCTACAGATACAACAGCTGCACTAAGAGCAGCAGAAATTGAAGCCGAAGTAATTTTAATGGCTAAAAACAATGTAGATGGTGTTTATAATGCAGATCCGCTAAAATTTGAGGATGCTAAGAAGTATGAAGAGTTATCATATATGGATGTATTAAACGAAGGCTTAGGAGTCATGGATTCAACTGCCTCATCTTTATGTATGGATAATGATATACCTTTAATTGTTTTCTCTATATTAGAAGAGGGTAATATTAAAAAGGTTGTACAAGGTGAACAAATTGGAACGATAGTGAGGGGGAAATAATAATGAGTAATGCTACTATTAAAGATACTCGTGACAAAATGGAAAAAGCTACACAAGCATATTCAAAGCAACTTGCGTCCGTTAGAGCAGGTCGTGCAAATCCAGCAATTTTAGATGGTGTAATGGTAGAATATTATGGTGCTCACACACCATTAAAACAGCTCGCGAACATTTCCGCACCAGAAGCTAGATTACTTTTAGTTACACCATTTGATAAAACGGCAATTGCTGATATGGAAAGAGCTATTTTAAAAGCTGATTTAGGACTGTCTCCATCAAATGATGGGAACGTTATCCGTATTAGCATTCCTCCATTAACGGAAGAACGTCGTAAAGAGTTAGTGAAAGTTGTGCGTAAATACTCCGAAGAAGCAAAAGTGCAAGTTCGTAATATTCGACGTGATAGTAATGATGGGCTTAAAAAGCTTGAAAAAGATGGAGAATTAACAGAAGATGAACTACGTGGATTCCAAGACGACGTTCAAAAAGAAACAGATAACTACATTAAAAAGATTGATGATTTAACGAAAACAAAAGAAGAAGAGATTATGGAAGTATAACTAGTCGAATCATTCCCTCTGAAAAGAGGGATTTTTATCTATCAGTAAAAACATCAAAAAGTGAAGTAAGATAATCACTTATAAACGATGGATAAAAATTAACCAATAACAATGTACGCATAGTGCTTCCATGTTTTTCAAACAATTATCATAGGCTTTCGCTTTTCATTTTGCGAAAGCCTTCTTCACTTCTTAACATGTAGGAGCATTTTTATGGTAAAATGTTACTTACTTTACTATATCGAAAAGATGGAAAGATCCTGACTGGAGGATTTGGTTTATGGCATTTCGAATACCATTTCTTAAAAGAAAACTGAAGACTGAGATTAATACAGAACTATCATTAGAAAACCTACCAAAACATGTTGCTATTATTATGGATGGTAATGGAAGATGGGCGAAGCAGAGAGGTTTACCACGAGCTGCGGGTCATAAAGAAGGTATGACAACAATAAAAAAAATAGTTAGTAAGGCTGTAGAACTAAACTTAGAGGCACTTACTTTGTATGCTTTTTCAACTGAAAATTGGAAAAGACCAAAAACGGAAGTCGAATATATTATGAAGCTTCCTAGCCAGTTTTTAGATACATATTTGCAAGAATTAGTTGATAATAATGTACAGGTGCGAACTATAGGTGATTTTTCTAAATTACCCGAACATACACAAAAAGCAGTCCAGACTTCTATTGATCGTACTGCTTCGAATACAGGGCTAATTTTGAATTTTGCATTAAATTACGGAAGTCGTGCAGAGATGTTGGACGCTTTAAAAGGTATTGCGCATGATGTGGAAGCAAAAAGAATAGCCATAGATGATATTAATGAAGAATTAATAAATCAGAAACTGTATACACACTTCTTAAACGACCCAGACTTATTAATAAGAACGAGTGGAGAAGTTCGTCTTAGTAATTTCCTACTATGGCAAGTAGCTTATTCAGAATTTTATTTTACAGATGTATATTGGCCAGATTTTGACGAGAATGAATTTGTGAAAGCCCTAATTGTGTACCAGAGCAGGAAACGCAGATACGGAGGAATTTAAGGTGTTGAAGAAGCGATGAAAGAACGAATAATTACAGCAATTATTGGATTAATTATTTTTATACCTATTATTATTTACGGGGATTGGTTATTTCAGTTGGCGGTATTTTTATTAGCGTCTGCTTCTTTATTGGAGTTATTACGCATGAAGAAAATACGAGTGTTTTCATGGGCGTCCCTTATTTCTCTATTCATATTATGGACTCTTCTCTATGATAAATCCGTAATAAGGTTTTCGGACAGTTATATGCTCACAAAAACAGAAATCATTATTATCGGAGTACTTATATTATTAGCTTATACAGTATTAGTCAAAAATCGTTTTACTTATGATGAAGTAGGTTTTATTGTCGTTTCTGTCATATATGTTGGGATAGGGTTTTACTTTTTAATTCAAACCCGTGAGGCAGGATTAGTATATATAGCCTACGTGTTTTTAGTGATTTGGGCTACAGATACAGGAGCTTATTTTGTCGGACGAGCAATAGGCAAAAAGAAGTTATGGCCCATAATTAGTCCGAAGAAAACGATAGAAGGTTTTTATGGTGGCATAGTTTTAGCTGTTATTGTAGCTGCCATTTTACAGTTTCTTTATCCTTTCCACGAATCGATGCTTATTGTCATTCTTGTTACTATGATACTTTCCATTGTAGGACAAATAGGAGACTTAGTGGAGTCAGCTATTAAGCGTTTTTATGACGTAAAGGACTCTGGAAGCGTTTTACCAGGACATGGTGGAATTTTAGACCGCTTTGATAGCCTGATTTTTATGATGCCAGTGTTACACCTTATCCACTTTATTTAAAAATGTAGGAGCGATAAACATGGAAAATGTCACACTACTAGGTGCTACGGGGTCTGTGGGAATACAAACGGTTGATGTGATTAGACAACATCGTCATCGCTTCTCCTTGTTTGCGATTGCTTTTGGGAATAATGTAGAAAAAGCACTGCCCATTATCCAAGAGTTTCAACCAAAATTTGTTGTTGTAAGTAGTAAAGAAAGTAAACAGGATCTAGAGCTTCGTCTAACAGTGAAACCGAAAATTTTAGTTGGCCAAGCTGGAATGGAAGAGGTTTCTACTCATCCAGATGTAGATATAGTGGTGAATGCAGTGCTTGGTAGTATTGGTTTAGTACCAACATTGAGTGCTATTCGGGCTAGAAAGAAAATTGCCTTTGCCAATAAAGAAACACTTGTGACAGCAGGTCATTTGGTGAACAAAGAGGCCGAAAAATATGGTGTTGAATTACTACCTATAGATAGTGAGCATGCAGCTATTCACCAGTGTTTAAAAGGAGAATCATTGAAAGAGGTTAATCGTATTATCATTACAGCCTCTGGAGGAAGCTTTCGAGATAAAACGAGGGAAGAGTTACAACATGTTACCCTTGAGCAGGCTTTAAAGCATCCCAATTGGAGTATGGGAGCTAAAATCACCATCGATTCCGCTACAATGATGAATAAAGGATTAGAAGTTATAGAAGCCCATTGGTTATTTAAATTACCTTATGAACAATTGGATGTCGTATTACATAAAGAAAGTGTTATTCATTCAATGGTTGAATTTAACGACTTAAGTGTAATGGCTCAATTAGGTACTCCAGACATGAGGGGGCCAATACAATATGCTTTATCCTACCCACATAGACTTGAATTACAAAATGCAAAAAGGTTAGACTTAGTGGAAATAGGTAAGCTTCATTTTGAGAAGATGAATTTTGAACGCTTTCCTTGCTTGAAAATGGCTTATGATGCAGGAAGAGCTGGTGGTTCCATGCCTACTGTTTTAAATGCTGCCAACGAAGAAGCTGTTCAGTTATTTTTGAATGGACAAATTTCTTTTCTAAAGATTGAAGATTTTATTCAAAAAGCGCTGGATGAGCATACAATTATAAATGACCCTGATTTGACAACAATCGTTGAAGTAGATCAACAAACAAGGAAACAGGTAAAATCTTATCTTTCATTTTAACCAAAATGTACTTTGTGTACGGATCAATGGTGTAAGAAGAACGATAGCATTTGTCATTAGGGCTCGGAGATAAGCCAAAGTTTTTTAATGTAAATCAAAGGAAGGTGCTCTATTTGAATACCGTCATTGCTTTTATTTTTATGTTTGGACTTCTTGTATTTGTCCACGAATTGGGACATTTAATTTTCGCAAAACGTGCAGGAATGTTAGCTCGTGAATTCGCAATTGGTATGGGTCCCAAAATTTTCTCATATCGAAAAAACGAGACTTTATATACAATTAGATTATTACCGATTGGTGGTTACGTTCGTGTAGCTGGTGAAGATCCTGAAATAATTGATTTAAAGCCAGGTCACCATATAGGTTTAGAATTTAATGAAGTTGATAAAGTAAATAAAATCATCGTAAACAACAAGTCAAAGCATCCAAATGCCAGGGTGATTGAAGTAGAACGAGCAGATTTGGATCATGATTTAGTTATAGAAGGTTACGATGTAGATACAGAAGAGCGACTAGTATTCCCCGTAGATTCTAAAGCTTTTTTCATTATGGATGAAAAAGAAACACAAATTGCTCCATATGATAGACAATTTGCTTCCAAATCCGTTCCGAAAAAAGCAATGCAAATTTTTGCGGGACCGATGATGAATTTCTTATTAGCTATTTTAATGTTTATTATCCTTGGTTTTGCCCAAGGTGTACCTGTTGAAGAGGCTAGATTAGGGGATGTAAGTGCAGGGGATCCTGCTGCGGAAGCAGGACTTCAAAAGGATGATGTTATCCTTAAAGTTGATAATGAATCTGTTGATACGTGGTATGATTTTGTCATGGCTGTTCAAAGTCACCCTAATGAGGAAATACAATTAACGGTTGATCGTGAAGGTGAAATTTTTACTGTTCCGGTAACACCCAATCAAATTGAGAATCAGGGTGAAACATATGGACAAATTGGTGTATTACGTCCATTTGAAAAATCACCAGGAAAGATATTTCAATACGGATTTCAGCAAACATATGATTTGACGATACTAATTGTTCAAAGTGTAGGTAAGTTAGTAACTGGGCAAATTTCAATTGATGCTTTAGCAGGCCCTGTTGGTATTTATGATGCTACAGATCAAGTCGTACAAACAGGCTTCTATAGTTTCTTAACTTGGACAGCAATGTTAAGTATTAACTTAGGTATAATTAACCTATTACCACTACCTGCCCTTGATGGTGGTAGACTACTATTTATCGGTGCGGAAGCAATTAGAGGAAAACCTATTGATCCACAAAAGGAAGGGATCATACATTTTGTTGGTTTTGCTTTACTTATGCTATTAATGATTGTGGTAACGTGGAATGATATTCAGCGTTTGTTTATTCAATAAATAATAGCACCTAACGAATAGCGAAAATCGTTTAATCAAAAAAGTAAAAATAGGGGTGCATGTAAGATGAAACAAAGTAATATGCTTTTACCAACTTTAAGAGAAATACCATCAGATGCTGAGATTAAAAGCCATCAGTTGTTAGTTAGAGCTGGGTTTATCCGTCAAGTAGCATCTGGCTTATATAGCTTTTTGCCAATGGGGAAAAGAGTGTTACGAAAAGTGGAAGATATTGTCCGAGAAGAAATGGATGCAGCAGGTGCAAATGAAATGATTATGCCTGCCCTACAGCCTTCTGAGTTATGGAAAGAAACAGGTCGGTGGGACACGTTTGGTCCTGAACTTATGCGAATACATGACCGTCATGAGCGGGAATTTGCCCTTGGTGCAACGCATGAAGAAGTGATAACAAGTATTGTGAGAGACGAAATAAACAGTTACAAAAAACTTCCACTTACAGTTTATCAAATACAATCTAAGTTTCGTGATGAAAAGAGACCTCGTTTTGGACTATTAAGAGGCCGAGAATTTTTAATGAAGGATGCATATTCCTTCCATGAAAATTTTGAAAGCTTAGATGAAACATATGACAGACTGTACACGGCTTATTCAAATATTTTCCGTCGTTGCGGATTAAACTTCCGTGCTGTAATTGCAGATTCAGGAGCAATGGGGGGTAAGGATACGCATGAGTTTATGGTGCTTTCGGAAATAGGAGAAGACACCATCGCGTACTCCGACACATCAGAATTTGCTGCCAACATTGAAATGGCACCTGTTGCTGATTCTTATACGAAACAAACTGGTGAAGAAAAAGCATTAGAGAAAGTTTCGACACCTAATCAGAAAACGATGCAAGAGGTTGCTGACTACCTTGGACATGATTTGTCAGAAGGATTAAAAGCACTTATGTTTAAGGTGGATGATCGCTTCGTATTAGTTGTGACACGAGGGGATCATGAAGTGAATGATATTAAATTAAAAAATTTATATAATGCAAGTATTGTTGAACTTGCCTCGGAAGAAGAAACATTAAACATAATGAAAGCAGGTTTCGGATCGCTTGGACCAATTAACGTACCGAATGACGTGGAAGTAATAGCAGATTATGCTGTTAAATATGTTTTAAATGCGTCCTGCGGAGCCAATGAAGATGGCCATCATTATATTAATGTAAATCCTAATCGTGATTTTCAAGTAAAGGAATATGCTGACCTTCGTTTTATCCAAGAAGGAGACCAATCTCCAGATGGACAAGGGACTATTAAATTTGCAAAGGGTATAGAAGTTGGGCATATTTTTAAACTTGGCACATTCTATTCTGAAAAGATGAATGCTTCTTATTTAGACCAAAATGGAAGAGCTAATCCAATGATTATGGGCTGTTATGGTATTGGGGTTTCGAGAACAGTTGCTGCAGTTGTTGAACAGTTCCACGATGAAAATGGGATGACTTGGCCAACAAACGTTGCACCGTTCCATGTTCATGTTCTCGCTTTAAACGTGAAAAAAGATGAACAACGTGAATTAGCAGAGAAAATTTATGAAACATTGAAAAATGCAGGTGTAGAAGTGTTATATGATGATCGCCAAGAGCGTGCCGGTGTTAAATTTGCTGACAGTGATTTAATTGGAATACCGCTTCGTATTACTGTTGGAAAACGTGCAGACGAAGGTTATGTTGAATGTAAATTCCGTCGTACAGGTGAGCAACAAGATCTTCATGAATCTGACATTTTAAATGTTGTCACAAAATTTTTAGACGAAAAATAAAAAGACATTTGTACTGTATGATGAATAAACCCTTGTCAAAACGTTACTAGACAAGGGTTTATCATGTTAAGGGGAATAAGGGGAGGACTACAGATGAAGGTTTCAAATAAAGAGAAAATGCTGATTTTGCTTGAGCAAATTCAACTACCTGCAGACATGATTACTCCATATTTTCAAGAAGCCTCTTTGCAAAAACTAACGGTTTTTAAGCAGGAGAAAAAATGGGTTTTTAAATTTCATTTTCCTGAAATTTTACCGCCAGATGTTTATCAGCTTTTTGATGCGAAACTCAGAGAAGCTTTTACACATATTGCTACTGTAGATTTTCGTATCGATGTTGCTAATCAAATCTTTACGGAGGATTACTTATCGGGCTATTGGACAAGCTTTATCCAGTCCATTTCGAATCTATCACCAGCATATAAGGATGTTTTATTTAATCAGATTCCTAGAATGGATGGAAAGAAGTTAACTGTCTCTGCTCGAAATGAAGCAGAAGGGCATGCCATTAAAAAACGTTTGGAGCAGCCTTTACAGCAATTTTTTGAGAAGGTTGGAGCAGGAGCGTTCATGCTTCAAGCCAACATTCAGCAATCAGAAGAAGATATGAAACGATTTGTGGAAATGAAACAGCAAGAAGACCACTCGCTTATGCAAAAGGCGATTAAAGATAATGAAGAAAAAGCACGAAAACAAGATTCCTCTGAAAATGAAGGTCCTTTCATGTTTGGTTATCCAATTCAAGATGAGCCAACAAAGATGAAAGAAATACAAGAAGAAGAACGTAAGATTACAATAGAAGGCTATGTTTTTAATGTGGAAATTAGAGAATTACGTTCAGGTCGTCATTTATTAATGGCAAAGCTTACGGATTATACGGACTCTATTCAAGTGAAAATATTTTCTAATGGAGACAGCGATGCGGAGAAATTCAAGAAGTTGTCTAAAGGTATGTGGGTAAGAGCAAGAGGTAGTATCCAAACAGATACTTTTACAAATGAATTAACGATGATGGGCAAGGACTTGAATGAAATAAAAGTAGCAGAACGTCAAGACCTCGCACCAAAAGGGGAAAAGCGTGTGGAATTACATGCCCACACGATGATGAGTCAGATGGATGCGCCGTTATCCGCTTCCCGCCTCGTTCAACAAGCAGCAAAGTGGGGACATTCAGCCATTGCTATAACCGATCACGGTGTTGCCCAATCCTTCCCGGAAGCATATGCTGCTGGAAGCAAAAATGGAGTGAAAATCATTTATGGGGTTGAAGCCAATATCGTGGATGATGGAGTTCCTATTGCTTACAATGACCAGGACCGTCTCCTAGAAGAAGACGAATATGTTGTATTTGACGTCGAAACAACAGGGTTATCTGCTGTTTATGATACGATTATTGAATTGGCCGCTGTTAAGATAAAGGGTGGAGACATTATTGATCGTTTTGAATCCTTTGTTAACCCGCATCACCCTTTAAGTGATACTACGACTGAGTTAACAGGAATTACCGATGATATGGTGAGAGACGCCCCAGAAGTAGATGAAGTCGTTGAAAAATTTTATCATTGGATGGGTGATGCAATTTTAGTTGCCCATAATGCTAGCTTTGATATGGGTTTCTTAAATACGGCATTAAAGAACATTAATCGTGAAAAAGCATCTAATCCTGTTATAGATACGCTAGAATTAGCTAGATTTTTGTATCCAAATTTAAAAAACCACCGTCTAAATACAATGTGTAAACAATTAAATATAGAACTTGTACAGCATCACCGAGCTATTTATGATGCGGAAGCAACAGGTTATATGCTATGGAAGTTTGTTAAACAATGTTTGGAACAAGGGATTACTAATCATAACCAATTAAACAATAATATGGGTGAAGGAAACGCTTATCAGCGCTCTAGACCGTTTCACGCTATCCTTTTGGCTCAAAATGAAGTAGGACTTAAAAATTTATATAAATTAATATCGTTATCACACGTTGATTATTTTTATCGGGTTCCAAGGATCCCACGCTCTAAATTACAAAAGCATCGGGAAGGTATTTTAGTTGGCTCCGGTTGTGATAAAGGTGAACTATTTGAAACGATGATGCAAAAATCGAAGGAAGAAGCAGAAGAGGTCGCTCAATTTTACGATTACATTGAAATCCAGCCACCATCAAACTATGCACACTTAATTGAAAAAGAATTAGTGCGTGATGAGCATGATTTGCATGACATTTTAACTAAATTAGTTGCTTTAGGGGAGAAACTAGATAAGCCTGTCGTTGCAACTGGAAACACACATTATATCGATGAGCACGAGATCATTTACCGAAAAATATTAGTCGCTTCACAAAGTGGTAATCCTTTAAATAGACAAAAAATGCCTGATGTTTATTTCCGAACAACAAACGAAATGATCGACTGCTTTGCTTTCTTAGGGGCAGGGAAAGCAAAAGAAGTTGTAGTCGCGAACACGCAAAAAGTGGCCGATATGATTGAGTCTATTAAACCAATTAAAGATGACTTATATACACCTAATATTGATGGTGCAGATGAGGAAATACGTGAAATGAGTTATGGGATGGCAAGAAGTATTTATGGAGAAGATTTACCAGAACTCGTTGAAAAAAGATTAGAAAAAGAATTGAAAAGTATTATTGGTCATGGCTTTGCGGTTATTTATTTGATTTCTCATAAACTAGTAAAAAAATCTTTAATTGATGGGTACCTAGTAGGTTCACGTGGATCAGTAGGCTCCTCTTTCGTTGCAACGATGACGGAAATCACCGAAGTTAATCCACTCCCACCACATTACGTGTGTCCAGCATGTAAAAAATCAGAGTTTTTTACAGATGGCTCCGTAGGTTCGGGATTCGATTTACCGGATAAGGATTGCCCAACGTGTGGTATTCCATATAAAAGAGACGGACAAGATATACCGTTTGAAACATTCCTAGGCTTTAAAGGGGATAAAGTTCCTGATATCGATTTGAACTTCTCTGGTGATTATCAGCCACGTGCTCATAATTATACGAAAGTTCTTTTTGGTGAAGATAACGTTTACCGTGCAGGAACAATAGGTACAGTAGCTGAAAAAACGGCTTATGGCTATGTAAAAGGATTTGCATCTGACAACAATTTAACCCATCGTGGAGCGGAGATAGACCGTCTTGTTCAAGGTTGTACGGGAGTAAAAAGAACAAGTGGACAGCATCCTGGTGGTATTATCGTTGTACCAGATGACAAAGAAATATACGATTTTACGCCTATCCAGTACCCTGCTGATGATCGAAACTCAGAATGGAAAACTACCCATTTTGATTTCCATTCCATTCATGACAATTTGTTAAAGCTAGATATATTAGGACACGATGATCCAACCGTGATTCGTATGCTTCAGGATCTAACTGGAATCGATCCAAAAGACGTACCAACTGCCGATAAAGAAGTGATGAAAATTTTCGGTGGTACGGAGTCTATAGGGGTCGAACCAGAGCAGATTATGTGTAAAACAGGAACGTTAGGCGTACCAGAGTTTGGAACACGGTTTGTTCGTCAAATGTTAGAGGACACAAAGCCTTCCACTTTTAATGAACTTGTTATTATTTCTGGGCTCTCTCATGGAACAGATGTATGGCTTGGAAATGCCCAAGAATTAATTAATAAAGGTATTTGTCAAATTGGGGAAGTAATTGGGTGTCGTGATGATATCATGGTATACCTCATGCATAAAGGATTAGAAGCATCCCTAGCCTTTAAGATTATGGAATTCGTTCGTAAAGGAAAAGGGCTACAGGATGAATGGATTGATGAAATGAAAAAGCACGATGTTCCTGACTGGTACATTGATTCTTGTAAAAAGATTAAGTATATGTTCCCGAAAGCTCACGCTGCTGCTTATGTATTAATGGCTGTAAGAATTGCATACTTCAAAGTGCATTATCCAATTCAGTTTTATGCAGCATACTTTACGGTAAGAGCTAGTGATTTTGAGCTAGAAACGATGATTAAAGGAAGCCAAGCAATTCGGAAAAGGATTGAAGAAATTTTGGCAAAAGGAAATGACGCCACTCCGAAAGAGAAGAGTTTATTAACAGTATTGGAAATTTCACTAGAAATGTGTGAAAGAGGCTTTTCTTTCCAAAAAGTAGATCTATACCGTTCTTCTGCGTCTGAATTCATTGTGGATGGTCAAACGCTCATTCCACCATTTAATGCAATTGACGGATTAGGAACAAACGCTGCATTAAATATCGTCAAAGCTCGTCAAGAAGGCGATTTCTTATCAAAAGAGGACTTAAGAGAAAGAAGTCGTATTTCGAAAACTGTTTTGGAGTATCTTGATAACCAAGGTTGTTTAGAAGGATTACCAGATGCTAACCAATTATCCTTATTTTAAGTGCAAAAGGTATGGTCAAGGGTTGTCTTATGCCTATCTTTAGCTGTTTTGAGGGCGAAGGACGTTCCTTTTGCCACAAAAAGCTTTTAGCACGAAGATAATTAGAGATTCAACTTACATTTGAAGGCTTATGCCAGTAATTAAAGCTTCAACGTAATTTATTGAAGGTTCGAGTTTGATCATTAAAGATTCAGCGTCATAATTGAAGGTTCGAGCTTGAAAATTAAAGGTTTAACATAATAATTAAAGGATAACCAATTCATATGAGCGCCCTTTAAACTCAATCAAGGCACTTGCCGTTTTATTTGTTATCCACTGTGCCAAGCTCTTAGGATTAAGGGCGAAGAACACCAGGCTTGCTCTTCTCTTAAGTCAGTAAGGCTAACGAAGGCACTCCCACTTTTCTTAAAAACCGGAAAAAATTTGCAAAGCACCTGATGTTATGGTATATTTTTGATGGTATAACAAAGGATAGTAACGAATGGAAAGAGTGGGGAAACCCACTCTTTCGTGTTATTCTCATGTTTTTTAAGGCAAATCTTTGTTGACATTTTCGTGTGCAATTCCCTGCTTTACGGGCAGGGAATTTTATCGTACATATATTTTTAAAGGCTAAAGGAGTGACAACAATGGGAAAAAAAGTTACAGAAATCACTGAAGAACTCGTTATGCCCATTTTGGAAGAAATGCAGTTAGAACTAGTCGATGTGGAGTTTGCAAAAGAAGGAAAAAACTGGTACCTACGCGTTTTCGTTGATAAAGAAGGCGGAGTCGACATTGAAGAGTGCGGCAAGGTTAGTGAGCAGCTTAGTGAAAAATTAGATGAAGAAGAACCCATTGCCGATCCTTATTACTTAGAAGTGTCTTCACCAGGAGTAGAAAGGCCTTTAAAGAAAGAAGAAGATTTTAAAAGAAATCAAGGGAAGAATGTGTACGTGAAGTTGTATCAGGCGATTGATGGTGAAAAAGAATTTGAAGGGGTTTTACAATCGTTTGAAAATGACATAGTTACAATAGAAGTAAAAGAAAAAACGAGAAAGAAAAAGGTAGAAATACCGTTTGATTCCATTGCTAAAGCACGCTTAGCAGTGACTTTTAATTAAAAGGAGGAGACTACGTTGAACAGCGAGCTCTTTGATGCTATTCAATACCTAGAGAAAGAAAAAGGAATAAATAAGGAAGTTCTAATCGATGCGCTAGAGGCTGCTCTTATTTCTGCTTACAAAAAGAACTTTAAATCAAAAACAAATGTACGTGTAGACTTAAATGAAGAAACAGGCTCCATGCACGTACTAGCTAGAAAAAAAGTAGTCGAAGTAGTGGAAGACCCTCAGCAGGAAATGTCTTTAGAAGAGGCGCATGATATCGACCCGAATTATGAAGAAGGGGATGTGGTAGAAATTGAAGTAACCCCTAAAGATTTTGGTCGTATCGCTGCTCAAGCTGCTAAGCAGGTTGTAACACAACGAGTACGTGAAGCTGAACGTGGTGTCATTTTTAATGACTTTATCGACCGCGTGGAAGATGTGATGACAGGTATTATTCAACGGAAAGATCACCGCTTTATTTATGTTGACCTAGGTAAAGCAGAAAGTAAATTGCCTTTAAACGAAATTATGCCAAATGAAACATATGAAGTGCATGACCGATTGAAAGTATTTTTAACGAAAGTAGAAAGTACAAATAAAGGTCCACAAATTTTTGTTTCCCGCACTCATCCTGGATTATTAAAGCGTCTTTTTGAAATGGAAGTACCAGAAATATATGATGGAATTGTTGAAATTAAATCAGTAGCAAGAGAAGCTGGTGACCGTTCCAAACTATCGGTTTATGCAGCTGATCCAGAAATTGACCCAGTTGGTTCCTGTGTAGGACAAAGAGGTCAAAGAGTTCAAGCGGTGGTTAATGAACTTAAAGGGGAAAAAATTGATATCGTAGAATGGTCTGACGATCCAGTTGTCTACATTTCTAATGCATTAAGTCCAGCTAAAGTTATTACGGTACTAGTGAAAGAAGATGAAAAGGCCACAACTGTAGTGGTTCCTGACTATCAACTATCTCTAGCAATCGGTAAACGAGGCCAAAATGCCCGTTTAGCTGCAAAGTTAACAGGTTGGAAAATAGATATAAAAAGTGAATCAGAAGCACTAGAAGATGGAACGCTTCAAGCAAGCAGTAACGATGATGATGCTTATTCCGAGATTGAAGACAATCTTACTGAATAAGGGAGGGTCCATCTTATGGTGAAAAAGAAGAAAACCCCTTTGCGCAAATGTGTTGTGACGAAGGAAATGAAAGATAAAAAAGAGCTTATTAGAATAGTAAGAAATAAAGAAGGCGAAGTTTTTGTTGATAAGACCGGGAAGCAAAATGGCCGGGGTGCTTATATTTCTAAGGATAAAGATGTTATTGAAAAAGCAAAAAACAAAGACATTTTATCTCAACAATTGAAAACAAAAATAGATCCTTCCTTGTATGATGAATTACTAGAATTAGTTTGAAGGTGTTAAAATTGAATAAAAGCTATTTAAATATGATCGGGTTAGCCTTTCGTGCTGGGAAATGTACTGTTGGAGAGGAATCAATCGTAAAAGATATAAAAAGACAGAACATTAAACTATTAATTATTGCAAACGACGCATCAGAGAATACCCATAAAAAGTTGACGGACAAAAGCAAGCACTACAATGTTCCTTATGTGATAGGTGATAACAGAGAGGTATTATCCCAAGCTATAGGCAAAGTAGGAAGAGTAGCAATTGGTATAACAGACAGTGGGTTTGCTAAGAAAATTGCTTCTTTGCTCGATCAAACTAACCGGGGGTGAATGTATGAGCAAATTACGTATTTATGAATACGCAAAAGAAAATAATTTAAAAAGTAAAGATGTTATTGCAAAGCTAGAAAAACTAAATATAGAGGTATCTAATCATATGTCCACGATTTCAGAGGCAACAAAGAATACATTAGATAAAGAATTTGGGATCGGTGGAAACAATAAACCGGCTAAAAAAGAAGAACCCAAAAAAGAATCAGCTAAACAGGGAGAAACCAAACCTAAGAATGATAAACAACCAAACAACAAAGAAAAGAACAATAATAACAAAGAAAAATCCCATACTAATTCTAATGGAAACAATAAGAACCAAAAAAATAATAATAAAAATAAGAAACAGAAGAAAAATAACCATATGAATACGAATAACGATAACCAAAAAGAAAAACAGAATAATGAAGTCCCTTCTAAAATCACATTTTCTGGTTCCCTTACTGTTGGTGAGCTTGCTGAAAAATTAGGTAAAGAGCCGTCCGAACTCATTAAAAAATTGATGTTCTTAGGCGTAATGGCAAACATTAACCAAGAGATAGATAAGGATTCTATAGAATTAATGTGTGAAGAATATGGTGTAGAAGTTGAGGAAGAAATTGTTGTCGACGAAATGGACATCGAGAACTTTGACTTTGAAGATGATCCTGCTGATTTAGTGGAACGTCCAGCAATCGTTACAATCATGGGGCACGTTGACCATGGTAAAACGACATTGCTTGATTCTATCCGTAATACGAAGGTGACGGAAGGTGAAGCAGGTGGTATTACACAGCATATCGGTGCTTACCAAGTAGAGAAAAACGGCAAGAAAATTACCTTCCTTGATACACCAGGTCACGCAGCTTTTACAAGTATGCGTTCTAGAGGTGCACAGGTTACAGATATTGCTATTTTAGTTGTAGCTGCAGATGACGGCGTCATGCCACAAACTGTAGAAGCCATCAACCATGCAAAAGCAGCTGATGTACCAATTATTATTGCGGTCAATAAGATTGATAAAGAGGGTGCTAGCCCAGACCGTGTTATGCAGGAGCTTACTGAGTATCAACTAGTCCCTGAAGAATGGGGTGGAGATACGATTTATGTACCAGTATCTGCCTTAAAAGGTGAGGGAATTGAAGACTTGCTTGAGATGATTGTCTTAGTTTCTGAAGTGGAGGAGCTTAAAGCAAATCCAGACCGATTAGCTGCTGGGACAGTTGTCGAAGCGGAGTTAGATAAAGGAAAAGGATCTGTTGCAACACTTCTCGTACAAAATGGTACGCTAAAAGTAGGAGATCCCATTGTTGTTGGAAACACGTTCGGGCGTGTCCGTGCAATGGTAAACGATTTAGGAAGAAGAATTAAAGAGGCAGGTCCATCAACACCAGTAGAAATTACAGGTCTAAGTGATGTACCACAAGCTGGGGATCGCTTTATCGCATTTAAAGATGAGAAAAAAGCTCGTCAAGTTGGAGAAGCACGCCAGCAAAAACAAATTGAAGAACAAAGAAATGATAGCGTAAAAGTGAACCTTGATGATTTGTTTGAGCAAATCAAACAAGGAGATATAAAGGAAATTAACCTTATTGTTAAGGCGGATGTTCAAGGTTCCGTTGAGGCATTAGCTGGTTCTCTTCAAAAGATTGAAGTAGAAGGTGCTAAGATTAAAATTATCCACACAGGGGTAGGTGCCATTACTGAATCAGATATCATTTTGGCTTCTGCATCAAATGCTGTTGTTATAGGATTTAATGTTAGACCTGATGCTAATGCTAAGAAAACAGCTGATTCTGAAAAAGTAGATGTTCGCCTCCACCGTGTCATTTATAAGGTTATTGAAGAAATTGAGGCTGCTATGAAAGGAATGCTTGACCCTGAATATCGTGAAAAAGTAACAGGTCAAGTAGAAGTAAGAGAAACATTTAAGGTTTCCAAAGTAGGAACAATTGCCGGATGTTATGTAACGGATGGTAAAGTAACTCGAGATGCTGGAATTCGCTTAATTCGTGATGGAATTGTTATCTTTGAAGGGGAAATTGATTCCTTAAAACGTTTTAAAGATGACGTGAAAGAAGTTGCTCAAGGTTACGAATGTGGTATAACAATTAAGAACTTTAACGATGTTAAAGAAGGGGATATTGTAGAAGCCTACGTGATGGAGGAAATCGAACGTAAATGATCGGTTATTTAGAAGTAGATTGTCTTCTCTATAATACCCACTCATTAAAAGACAAAAGGTCCGTGCTAAAAAAAACGATTAATCGAATTCAGCAGAGCTTTAATGTCTCCATTAGTGAATTAGATTATCAGGATTTATGGCAACGAACTTGCTTTGGAATTGCACATGTTTCTTCCAGTAAAGTGCAGGCAGAACGCGTGCTACAAGAAGTATTAAAACAGTTAGACACTTCATCGGAGCTAGAAATATCGAGTCATCACTATGAGTGGCTATAGCAGTCCCAAAAAGAAAAATAAATCGGGACAAAGAGGTGATATAAATGAGTGAATTACGGGTTAGTCGAGTAGCGGAACAAATGAAAAAAGAGCTAGGAGATATAATCAGTAAAAAAATTAAGGATCCCCGTATTGGGTTTGTGACGGTAACAGATGTGTCCGTAACGGGGGATCTACAACAAGCAAAAATATATATTTCCATTTTAGGTGATGAAGAAAAGAAACAAGATACGTTAATAGGTCTTGCAAAGGCAAAAGGAT
Source organism: Salirhabdus euzebyi (assembly GCF_014207435.1). Lineage (GTDB taxonomy): Bacteria > Bacillota > Bacilli > Bacillales > Alkalibacillaceae > Salirhabdus > Salirhabdus euzebyi. The sequence continues at coordinate 270,292 of NZ_JACHGH010000003.1, read as the reverse complement.
TTGTTCGTTCTGAAATTGGAAAACGAATTCGCCTTCGTAAAACACCAGAAATAACGTTTGAAATTGATGAAGCCCTTGAATATGGGAATAGAATTGAAAATCTTCTTCGTGATTTAAATGAAGACACAAGATAAGCATGGATGCTTATCAAATTCCAGTCGTGACGAAGCCTTGGCGACCACGATAAACTTTTCTGTTAAAGAAATATAAGGAAAAGGATAGACCTACTTGTGTCTATCCTTTTTCTGTGCAAAATAATAAATAAATGATAGGATGAATGGAGGGATTTAGCTTGGATGGTATCTTGCCATTATGGAAACCCAAGGGAATGACGTCACACGATTGTGTGTATTTCGTTAGACGATTAACAAACACAAAAAAAGTTGGACATACAGGCACTTTAGACCCTGAAGTAGAAGGCGTTCTTCCGATATGTATTGGTCAAGCAACAAAGATTTCTTCCATTATCATGGACTCGAAAAAGGTATATGAAGCAGAAGTATGTCTCGGTTTTTCAACAGAAACAGAAGATCGAGAAGGAGCAATTGTTGAAAAAAAACTTGTAGATAGCACGCTTACCTTAGACAATGTAAAAAAAATATTACCAAACTTTATTGGAGAAATAGAGCAAGTTCCCCCTATGTATTCTGCTGTAAAAGTAAAGGGGAAAAAGCTTTACGAATATGCTAGGGAAGGTAAACAAGTAGAGCGTCCATCAAGATTTGTTACGATTCACGCCATTGATTTATTATCTGATGAGTTAAAAAGACATGATGATGGTACCGTTACGTTTTCTATTCGGATTAGTTGTTCGAAAGGTACATATATACGAACATTGTGTGTAGACATTGGTAAAGCTCTCGATTATCCTGCGCACATGTCTCACTTAATTCGGACAGAGTCTGGATCGTTTACACAAGAACAAGCAGTAAGTGTAGAAGAACTAAAAAATTCAAGTGAACAGGTACATGACTATTTAAAAAATTTGGATTATGCTTTGTCTAAGTATGATGTCTGGACAGTTAATGAGCAGGATGAAGAACGTATACGACACGGTTCCGTACTGCCTATACCCGAAGAGGAATTACATACGAACCCTTTTCGTGTGAAAACTAATACAGGAGTGCTATTAGCTCTATATCAATTACATCCGTCTAAAACAGATGTTATTAAACCTTTTAAAATGTTTACTACATAAGAAAATAAACGACGGAAAAGTTTTAGAAAAGGAATACTGTTCGTTTATTGAATCAAATGCGTGTCCATTTATCTATTTCCCAATTTAGGAGTAAGAAGAGTAGGGCACCAGGAAAAAGCAGGTGATAATGTTGGAAGTAGTTTATTTAGAATACCCACATGATGTAAGTAAAGTAGAAATAAAAGAAACAGCTTTAGCACTTGGTTATTTTGATGGTGTTCATAAAGGTCATCAGCAAGTAATTTCAACAGCTAAAAAGGTAGCGAAAGAGTTTGGCTACCAAAGTGGTGTCATGACCTTCCACCCACATCCTTCTGTTGTGTTAAATAGAAGTAATCAACATGTTCAATATATTACTCCTCTAGAGGATAAAATAGACCAAATTGCTAAACTCGATATTGATGTCGTTTACGTTGTAAAATTTAATGAGGAGTTAGCGAAACTTGAACCTGAGGAATTCGTCAACGTTTTTCTTATAGGATTAAATGTGAAACACGTTGTTGCCGGATTTGATTTCTCATATGGTCGGATGGGTAAAGGAAACATGGACTCAATGAAAGACCATGCAAAAGGCGAATTTACGCAAACCACAATACAAAAAGTGACAGATCAAGATCAAAAAATAAGTTCTACATTGATACGAAAGAAATTACAAAAAGCAGAAATGCAGGATGTACAACATTTGCTAGGTAGACCATTTCAATTAAAGGGTAAGGTTATTAAAGGAGACCAAAGAGGAAGAACAATTGGGTTTCCTACAGCAAATATAGCATTTGGTGATGAATATTTATTACCAAAAGTAGGGGTTTACGCAGTGGGGGTTGAAGTAAAAAATCAATACTACTATGGCATGGCTAACATTGGTTATAAGCCTACTTTTAATAAGGACGAGGAAAAACCTACTCTCGAAGTGTATATTTTTGATTTTTCTGGTAATATTTATGATGAAGAGCTTAAATTGGAATTATTTTCTTATATAAGAGGCGAGAAAAAATTCTCTGGTCTTGAGGAATTAAAAAGTCAATTAAGGAAAGATGAAGAGCAAATTCGTCATTTTTTTTCCACTTCCTCAAGATAACTCTTGCAATTTTTAGCAAAAACATGTAATCTAATATCCGTACGTAAACAACCATCGCTTGGCTTTGCGACTCACCGACGCTTAGCTAGGAGAATGGGGATAATTTGAGGAGGTGAAAAGGATGGCAATTACACAAGAGCGTAAAAATGAACTTATTAATGAGTACAAAACGCATGAAAATGATACTGGATCTCCAGAGGTTCAAGTAGCTGTCCTAACGGAAGAAATTCAAAATCTTAACGAACATTTACGTGTTCACAAAAAGGACCACCATTCACGTCGCGGTCTTTTGAAAATGGTAGGTAAACGTCGTAACTTGTTGAACTACTTACGTAACAAAGATGTAACTCGTTACCGTGAGCTAATTAAAAAACTTGGCCTACGTCGTTAATAGGTGTTTTAAAAGCGGGATTTATTCCCGCTTTTTCTATAGTTTTTATACATATTCTAATAGCCATTTGTAGAAATCTAATCATATACAAGAATCACAGAAATGAAATATGTTTGAGAGGAGTTAAAATATATGGCAGACAATAAAAAAGAATTCTCCATTGATTTGGCAGGCCGTAAATTTACTGTTGAAATAGGAGAATTAGCTAAACAAGCTAATGGAGCTTGTATGATTCGCTACGGCGAAACAGCTGTACTAAGTGCAGCTACGGCTTCAAAAGAGCCTAAAAACCTAAGTTTTTTCCCACTAACTGTCAATTATGAAGAAAGATTATACGCAGTTGGTAAAATTCCTGGAGGATTCATAAAACGGGAAGGTCGTCCAAGTGAAAAAGCTGTATTGACTTCACGATTGATTGATCGTCCAATACGACCACTTTTCCCAGATGGATTCCGAAATGAAGTACAAGTGATTAGTACTGTAATGAGTGTTGATCAAGATTGTTCCTCAGAGGTAGCGGCAATGATTGGTTCCTCAATTGCCCTAAGTATTTCAGATATCCCATTTAACGGTCCTATTGCAGGTGTTATAGTAGGAAGAATTGATGGCGAATTAATTATTAATCCAAATGTAGAGCAATTAGAAAAAAGTGATATTCACCTTTCTGTTGCAGGTACGAAGGATGCAGTAAACATGGTAGAAGCAGGTGCAGATGAAGTTCCTGAAGATGTCATGTTAGAAGCAATTATGTTTGGACACGACGAAATTAAACGCCTAGTTGAATTCCAAGAAAAAATTGTGGAAGCTGTTGGGAAAGAAAAAATGGAAGTAACGCTTTTCGAACTGGATAAAGACTTGACTGCACAAGTGGAAGCAGATGCAAAAGATAAACTTGTACAAGCTATCCAAGTAGAAGAGAAACATGCAAGAGAAGAAGCAATTTCTCAAGTAAAAGATGAGGTGCTTCAAAAGTTTGAAGAAGAAGAAGCAGAAGAAGAAACAATTAAGCAAGTAAAAGGTATCCTTGATAAAATTGTAAAAGAAGAAGTACGCCGCTTGATTACAAAGGAAAAAATCCGTCCAGATGGTCGTAGCCCTGAACAAATCAGATCTCTAACTTCTCGTGTAGGTGTTTTACCTAGAGCCCACGGATCTGGTTTATTTACAAGAGGACAAACACAAGCATTAAGTGTATGTACACTAGGTGCACTAGGTGATGTGCAAATTTTAGATGGTCTTGATTTAGAAGAGTCTAAACGTTTTATGCACCATTATAACTTCCCACTATTCAGTGTAGGGGAAACAGGTCCAATTCGTGGCCCAGGTAGACGTGAAATTGGTCATGGTGCTTTAGGTGAAAGAGCATTAGAACCAATTATTCCTTCTGAAAAAGATTTTCCATATACAGTACGTGTCGTTTCAGAAGTGTTAGAATCTAATGGTTCCACTTCGCAGGCAAGTATTTGTGCGAGTACGATGGCAATGATGGATGCGGGTGTTCCTATTAAGGCACCGGTTGCAGGTATTGCGATGGGATTAGTAAAGTCTGGTGATGACTACACAATCTTAACTGACATTCAAGGCATGGAAGATTTCCTTGGAGATATGGACTTTAAAGTTGCTGGTACGAGTGAAGGTGTAACAGCATTACAGATGGATATTAAAATTGAAGGTTTGTCTCGAGAAATTCTAGAAGAAGCTTTAACTCAAGCTAGAAAAGGTCGTTTGATCATTCTTCAACACATGCTTGAAACAATTGCAGATCCTAGAAACGAACTTTCTCAATATGCTCCAAAAATCTTAACAATGTCTATCAAACCTGAAAAAATCCGTGACGTAATAGGTCCAAGCGGAAAACAAATCAATCAGATTATTGAACAAACAGGTGTGAAAATTGACATTGAACAAGATGGTAGTATCTTTATTTCATCTACAGATATGGAGATGAACAATAAAGCGAAAGAAATTATTGAGAATCTTGTTCGCGAAGTAGAAGTAGGGAAAATTTATCTAGGAAAAGTTAAGCGTGTAGAGAAATTTGGTGCTTTCGTTGAAATTTTCAATGGTAAAGAAGGACTTGTACACGTTTCTCAACTAGATGAAAGCCACGTGAAAAATGTTTCGGACTTCGTATCTGTTGGTGATGAAATACTTGTAAAAGTAAAAGAAATTGACCAACAAGGCCGAGTGAATCTTTCTCGCAAGGATGCGATGAAAGAACAAGAGGCAGCGAAAGAAAAAAGCGAAACAAAATAAATGGTGAGTAAGAAGAAGCTGATATCCAGCTTCTTTTTTGTGTTTTGTTGAGGTAATTGTCATAGAAGAAGTATTGTGGTACTAGTTGGGTGGCGAATTAGCTTTTGTTATTATTCAAGTGTAACTTCTGTTTATAGGAACGTTCTAACTTGTACACCCCCTTCATAAGGTGAAGTGAGGGGGGAATATACGAATGAAAAAACAGCATTTCATGCATTTATGTTTATTTATTACGTTAGTGATTGTCTCTTTAGGTGTGGTCGAAAATCCATTTACGGAGGATTATGTTTCTGTGATGAAGAATGTAACTGTTACGGCAGTTAATACAGAAGATCCCCTTTATCAGGAATTAGAACAAAAAGCTAAAGAGTATGAAAAGGAACCGCATAGTGCTAAAATAGATAAAGTGTGGAAAAAAATGCCTGGTTTGAATGGTTTAAAGGTTGATATTTCAAAGTCATATGCAAAAATGAAGAAAAAGGGAAAGTTTGATGAAAAATTACTCGTCTATAAACAAATAGAACCTGAGGTTAAACTGAAGGATCTCCCTGCAGCCCCTATTTTCCGTGGGAATCCAAATAAACAAATGGTGTCTTTTTTAATAAATGTTTCTTGGGGAGAAGAATATATACCGGATATGTTAAAAGTATTAAAGCAACACAATGTTAAAGCTACTTTTTTTATTGACGGTGCATGGGCACAGAAAAATGTAGAATTACTAAAAATGGTGAAGGAACAAGGTCATGAAATTGGTAGTCATGGATATAACCATCCTAATATGTCTCGCTTAGGAGAAAATCAAATACATGAACAGGTAACGAAGACGAATGAAATCATCAATAGCATTTTAGATGTAAAACCAACTTTGTTTGCACCTCCTGCAGGGAATTTTACAAACCAAGTCGTAGAAATTGTACATAGCCATAAGATGGAGACTATTCTTTGGACACTTGATACTATTGATTGGAAAAAACCGACCAAATCGGTCCTATTAGGTCGCGTAATTCCAAAATTAGAACCGGGGGCTATGATTTTAATGCACCCAACTGAAGTAACGAAGGAGTCTTTAAGCGACTTAATTTTGAAAATTAAGGAGAAAAAATATAAAATTGGTACAGTTAGTAAATTATTAGACGAAGAAAGACAATAATAAAAAATGAAGCAATGTAGGCAGAAGTTTAGGAGGATGAAGTTTTGGTAAAAAAGTACACATGTCAAAATGGATTAACAATTGTATTAGAAGAACTTCCAACAGTAAGATCTGTAGCAATTGGTGTATGGGTTTTAGCTGGATCTAGAAATGAGAGCCAACAAACGAATGGTATTTCTCATTTTATTGAACATATGTTTTTTAAAGGGACAAAAAATCGTTCTGCAAGGGATATAGCAGAAGCATTTGATGCAGTTGGTGGTCAAGTAAATGCTTTCACATCGAAAGAATACACGTGTTATTATGCAAAAGTTTTAGACTCCCATGCTGAGTATGCCTTAGACATATTAGCAGATATGTTTTTTAACTCAAACTTTGATCCAGATGAAATGGAAAAAGAAAAAAAGGTTGTCTATGAAGAAATCAAAATGTATGAAGACACTCCTGATGATATCGTTCATGACTTATTATCCCAAGCAACATATGGCAAGCATCCTTTAGGTTATCCAATCCTAGGTACAGAAGATACGTTAGCATCCTTTACACCGGATGATTTACGTGATTATATGGATAAAAATTATCGACCTGAAAATGTTGTGGTCTCTGTTGCAGGAAATGTTAATGATTCATTTTTTAAAGCAGTGGAAAACTTATTTGGATCTTACGAGTCCATGAATAAAGAGGAATCATTTAGAGAACCTTCTTTTACAAGTGATCATTTATCCCGTTCAAAAGAAACAGAACAAGCACATCTTTGTTTAGGTTATAATGGGCTGCCAGTAGGGGATGAGTCTATATACAGCCTTATTGTGGTCAACAATGTGTTAGGTGGTAGTATGAGCTCCAGATTGTTTCAAGAAGTAAGGGAAGCTCGAGGTCTTGCTTATTCTATCTTTTCTTACCACAGTTCTTTCCTGGACAACGGTTTGCTTACTGTTTATGGTGGAACAGGTAAAGGGCAGTTAGATGTATTGAAGGAAACAATTGAAGAGACCATTCAACAATTAAAAGCTAATGGAATTACAGATAAAGAATTAAAAAATAGTAAGGAACAATTAAAAGGAAACCTAATGTTAGGTTTAGAAAGTACGAATAGTCGTATGAGTAGAAATGGTAAAAATGAATTACTATTGAAAAGACATCGCACATTAGATGAAATTGTGGAGCAAATAGATGCCGTTAATCATGACACCACACAGCGTGTTATACAAAGAGTTTTCAATTTACCGTTTTCTAGTGCATTGATTTCACCAAAGAAATAATAAAAACAGTCCCTCCAGCATAGAATAGAGCGGGAGGGATTTTTGATGCGATATAAGGAATTAAGCGGGAAAGAAATGATAGATATTACTAGGGGTGCACGTTTAGGTGTCCTTGGTCAAACAGATCTAGAAATTGATTATAAAACAGGCAAGATAGAATCAATTATTGTTCCTAACTATAAATGGTTTGGTGTAAAAAAAGGAGAATTTGAAGCGAAAATTCGTTGGAATGAAATTGAAACAATAGGTGATGATATGATCATTATTAAACCGTTTAAACATACATAAAATATGAATTAGGTCTTGGTCTATCCAAAAATATGGATAGATCTTTTTTTATGTTCTATTCACTTACTATTGTTGTTTACATAAACTGTAAAAAATGGTTTGGTCTTTGAAGTTGGGTGAGATAAGATCCCTACAGCAAAATAATTCACTTTCCACAGGCACGGCCTCAACTTTACTGGACAACATCCGTTGCTGGGGACAGGACAGCGAACACGGAGCCCCATAGACAGTTCTTTGCGATTGGGGAGGCTCGTTGCAAGAAGTGAAAAGGGCAGTATATTGACGTAGCAGATGGATAAACAATAAGGTACATCGCATTCTACCTCTTTTGTGTTCAAAATAATAACCAATTAGAAAACAGCCTTTTTAAAACGCTAGTAGTAAATCGTTTTTTATCAAATATTTTTCATTCACGTTGTTCTTTCCGTTTCATACTATAAAACGTATACTTTTTGGGCTCATAAAATGTGAGGTGTTCATGACATGTTAACTGATTTTCAAATAGGGGTACTTGGTGGGGATGCAAGGCAATTACAAATTATAAAAAAACTTTGTGATGCAGATGCAACGTTATATTTGGTCGGGTTTGAGGAACTAGATGAAGAAATACCAGGGGCAATCAAAACAGAAATGGACGATATACCAACTGGAGAATTAGATGCTGTTATATTGCCAGTACCAGGTACAGATCAGGAGGGTTATTTAGATTCACACTTTTCTAATTATTCTCCTCAATTAACGAAGGAATGGGTACAAAAATTAAACCGTTCCTGTACTATTTTTACTGGGATTACAAGAGATTATTTAACGGACTTATGTGAGGAATCAAATTTACAATTAGTTCCACTTTTTAATCGTGATGATGTCGCAATCTATAATTCTATACCAACTGTTGAAGGTACGGTAATGATGGCCATTCAGTATACCGACTTTACGATTCATAATTCAAACGTTGTAACGTTAGGATTTGGTAGAACTGGAAAGACGGTTGCGAGAATATTTCAAGCATTAGGGGCTAATGTGAAGGTTGGAGCACGACGTCAAAGCGATTTAGCTCGTATTTTTGAAATGGGATTTGAACCTTTTCACATTAATGATTTGAGTGATCACGTGGAAGAATGTGATATTTTAATCAACACAGTTCCACACCCAATTGTTAATGTGAAAGTCATACAAAATATGCAACTACACTCTATTATTATAGATCTTGCTTCCAAACCAGGTGGAACTGATTTTCGTTATGCGAAAAGAAGAGGGATTAAGGCAATATTGGCACCTGGATTACCCGGAATGGTAGCACCTAAAACAGCAGGTGATATTTTAGCAAGTGTCATCTCACAAATTTTGCTCGAGGAAAAAGGCGAAAGGGGAAATTATTAAATGGATGTTAAAGGTAAACGTATTGGGTTTGGGGTAACCGGATCACATTGTACGTATGAAGAAATATTTCCTCAAATTAAAAAGTTAGTTGATGCTGGGGCAGATGTTGTTCCAATCATTTCAAATACTGTCAAATTTGTTGACACCAAGTTTGGTAAAGCAGTTGATCATGTGAATCAAATTGAAGAACTTACAGGGAAAAAAGTTATTTCTACTATCCCGGAAGCGGAACCACTTGGGCCAAAAATGCCTCTAGATTGCATGGTAATTGCTCCGCTTACAGGTAACTCAATGAGTAAACTGGCAAATGCATTAACAGATACGCCGGTATTAATGGCTGCAAAGGCTACTATGCGCAATCAAAACCCTATTGTTCTTGGTATTTCAACTAATGATGCACTAGGTTTAAATGGTGTGAACTTAATGCGTTTAATGGCTGCTCAGTTTTTCTATTTTATACCTTATGGTCAAGATCATCCTTTTAAAAAGCCAAATTCATTAGTATCAGACATGGATCAGCTACTAGAAACAGTTGAAAGTGCTCTTGAACGCAAGCAACTTCAGCCTGTGCTTATTCAACGCATGTTTAAGGAAAATGAGGCTTAAGGTACTTTTCTAGCAGAGATTGTGGTAATATATAAAGTATTAATGCTACTTATAATATACTAAATTTGTATATTATTAGATTACTAAAGTTCAAGAGAGGGGAAAAAGTATGTCTCAAGCAGCAGAAGGTTACAACGTTGCCGTTGTAGGCGCAACAGGGGCTGTAGGCCAAAAGATGATTGAAACACTTGAAGATCGAAATTTTCCAGTAAAAACATTAACTTTACTTGCATCAAAGCGTTCCGCAGGTAAAAAGGTTTCCTATAAAGGACAGGAAGTTGAAATTCAGGAAGCTTTACCAGAATCCTTTGAAGGTATTGATATAGCGTTATTTTCAGCCGGAGGCTCCATATCCAAACAGCTAGCTCCTGAAGCAGTAAAAAGAGGTGCAGTTGTTATTGATAATACAAGTGCATTCCGTATGGATGAAAATGTTCCTCTAGTAGTACCTGAAGTTAATGAAGAGGATATTAAAAATCACAATGGAATTATTGCTAATCCTAATTGCTCTACTATTCAAATGGTAGCAGCGTTACAGCCTATTCGAAAGGCTTATGGACTAAATCGGGTAATTGTCTCTACTTATCAGGCTGTATCTGGTTCTGGCACGGTAGCAGTAGATGAGTTAAAAGCGCAATCTAAAGACTTTTTAGAAGGTAAAGAAATGAAAGCTGAAATTTTACCTGTAAAAGGTGATAAAAACCATTATCCAATCGCTTTTAACGCTTTACCTCAAATTGATCTATTCCAAGACAACGGTTACACATTTGAAGAGATGAAAATGATCAATGAAACGAAAAAAATTATGCATCTACCAGAATTGCCTGTAGCTGCTACTTGTGTTCGTCTGCCATTTTTCACTTCTCATGCAGAAAGTATTTATATCGAAGTGGAAAATGATGGTGTATCAGTAGAGCAAATAAAAGCATTATTCCAAGATGCACCAGGGGTTGTTTTGGAAGATGATCCGGCTTCTCAAAAATACCCAACACCACTAAGTGCAGAAGGCAAAAGAGATGTTTTTGTTGGACGTATCCGTCGTGACTTAGATAATTCTAAAGGATTCCATATGTGGGTAGTCTCTGATAACCTTCTTAAGGGTGCTGCTTGGAATTCCGTTCAAATTGCTGAGCGTATTGTTGCTAATAACTGGTTAAAATAATTGTAAGCTTTTACGAGGTGTCTAAATGAAAATTGTTGTACAAAAATTTGGTGGAACTTCCGTACGTACGAAAGAAACAAGGGATATGGCTTTTTCTCATATAAATAAAGCTTTGCGTGAAGGGTATAAAGTTGTTGTGGTTGTATCAGCGATGGGTAGAAGTGGGGATCCGTATGCTACGGATACCCTTTTATCCTTGATAGATTTCCCAAATACGACAATCTCTAATCGGGAAAAAGATTTATTAATGTCTTGTGGGGAAACAATATCTTCTATCGTTTTTTCTAATGAACTAAACGCTACCAATGTGAAAGCGACAGCTCTTTCAGGAGCCCAAGCTGGTTTTGTTACGAATAACGAATTTACGAACGCCAAAATAGAAAAAGTGGATACAGAAAGACTTTTGAAGGAATTAGAGATATTTGATGTTGTCGTTGTTGCAGGCTTTCAGGGAAGAACAGAAAATGGGGATGTTACAACGATAGGTCGTGGAGGCTCTGATACAACTGCTGCTGCTCTAGGTGCAGCATTAAAAGCGGAGTTTGTTGATATTTTTACAGATGTAGAAGGGATCATGACAGCTGATCCTCGAATAGTTGAAAATGCACGACCTCTACCTGTTGTAACATATAATGAAATATGTAATTTAGCTTATCAAGGAGCGAAAGTAATCCATCCAAGAGCTGTTGAAATTGCCATGCAAGCGAAGGTTCCAATGAGAATAAGATCCACATATAAAGAGGACGATGAAGGAACATTAATAACATCTTCTAGAAGTGAAGAAGATGGAAAAGATATCCCGGATCGTCTAATTACTGGAATTGCCCATTTAGCTGGGATTTCTCAAATAAACGTTCAAACAACACCGGAAAATATGGAAAAATTACATGATGAGGTATTTTCCACAATGGCAAATGCGGATATATCGGTTGATTTTATTAATATTTCTCCGAATGGTGTGACATACACAGTACCAAGTAATTCAGCTAGAAGGGCTGTAGAATTATTAGAAACATTAGGCTATAGCCCGGAAGTCATTGCAGAATGTGCAAAAGTATCAACAGTAGGTGCTGGAATGTCAGGTGTACCCGGGGTAACTGCTAAAATTGTTCACTCCTTGACTGCAAAAGGAATTAAGATACTTCAGTCTGCTGACAGTCATACGACAATTTGGGTTTTAATTAAAGAAAAGGACCTAAAAGAAGCGGTGTCAGCATTACACGACATCTTTGAGTTAGATCAGTATTAATCGTACTGATTGTCGAAAGGAGAAGGTACAGTGAGCTTCGGTAAAATCTTAACGGCTATGGTAACACCTTTCGATGAAGAGGGTTCTGTAGACCTAAAGAAAACAGAGAATCTAATTGAGCATTTACTTCAAAATGGCTCAGATGGGTTAGTCGTCGCAGGAACAACCGGAGAATCACCTACGTTATCTGTAGAAGAAAAAGGGACCCTCTTTAAAAGGGTAGTAGAGATTGTGAACGGAAGAGTACCTGTTATCGCTGGTTCGGGTTCTAATGATACGAAATCTGCTATTGCACTAACAAAAGTAGCAGAAGAAGCGGGTGTTGACGCATCCATGCTTGTCGTACCTTATTATAATAAACCGAATCAAAGAGGTCTTTATGAGCATTTTAAGCAAATTGCACATTCTACTTCCTTACCAATCATGCTTTACAACGTCCCGAGTAGAACAGTTGTAAGCATGTCAGTAGATACTGTTGTAAAGTTATCTGAAATAGATAATATTGTAGCAGTTAAAGATGCTACTGGTGATTTAGATGGAATGGCTGAGATCATGGAAAGAACAAAACCTGATTTTCTCGTATACAGTGGGGATGATAATTTAACTCTTCCCGTTGTAGCCATTGGTGGTGAAGGAGTCGTATCCGTTGCTTCACACATTATTGGAAATGAAATGCAGGAAATGCTCCGTCTATTTGAACATGGTAAAATAAAAGAGGCTGCAAAGATTCACCGTAAATTAGTACCAATTGTACATGGGGTATTCATCGCTCCATCTCCGACAGCTGTTAAAGCTAGTCTTAAGATGAGAGGGATAGATGTAGGTGGTGTTAGAGCCCCGCTTGTTCCACTCACAATGGAGGAAAGCAACGAATTATCTGCTTTATTAAGATAAGGAAAAGTCGACAGTTTTGTCGGCTTTTTTATTTTTCCCGCTCTAATTACGGAGAAAAATATCATATGTATGCTCATCCGTTGTTCAGGTCATAATAAGGCTAAATATGGGAAAGGAGCGATGGTATTGTGATGAATGATTCAGAAAAAGATGGAAATCAACAACAACCAGAGAAAGAAGGAAATATGAGTTCAATTGTACAAAAAATTCAGCAACTTGGGCAGACAAATGTTGCATCGTCTCCAGATTCTAATATACATATCCTTCCAATTATTGGGCAGGTTGAAGGACATGTACAATTGCCACCGCGTAACAAAACGACTAAATATGAACATTTAATTCCACAAATTATTGCAATTGAACAAAACCCTAAAATTGAAGGTCTTATTGTTTTGCTTAATACAGTTGGGGGAGACGTTGAAGCTGGGCTTGCCATTTCTGAAATGATTGCCTCCTTATCAAAACCAACTGTGTCCATTGTATTAGGTGGAGGGCATTCTATTGGTGTTCCAATTGCTGTCTCAACGGATTACTCGTTTATCGCAAGTACAGCGACGATGACAATTCATCCAATACGTCTTACAGGATTAGTTATTGGTGTACCACAAACGTTTGAGTACTTGGATAAAATGCAGGAACGGGTCATTAATTTTGTAACGAGACATTCCCAAATATCCCAAGAAAAGTTTAAGGAACTTATGTTCGAAAAAGGTAACTTAACTCGTGATATAGGAACGAACGTAGTTGGTACTGATGCAGTTGAATATGGATTAATTAATGAAATTGGTGGCGTTAAAGAAGCGATGGAAAAACTAAACCAATTAATTGAGGAAAGAAGAAATAAAGGAGAAGGTCAGGTGATACAATGATTTTGTACACCCCGCTTAGTGAGCATGATATTTTTCCTGATGAGGAGCAAGAATTTGAGTCCCATAAATGGTATTCTTATCAAGGAAAGATGTTGAAATTAAAGGATTTAAGTGATGGTTCATACGAAATCGTACAAATGGCCTCAACAAATCCAAATGACTATTTAGATCAGCAACTTTGCCCAGGTAACAAAATAAGATTATTCTGACCAAATTTCCTCGTCTATTCAGAAGGACAAATCGCCAGGTTTACTTTACAAAACAGTTTTTCTCTATGCTATAATGAACGTAAAATAGAGCAGCCAAACTCTGGCTGCTTATCTTTATTTTTCGTTTGAAACTAGTAAATTAGGAAAAACAGTTTTTACATACTAGAATTAACATACATCTTATACAGTTCATAGCAAAGCTAGTAAAAAATAGATTTATCAACTTGCTTGATCTTCTAGAACGGGATGATGTTTATTTCGTATTTTTTGAGGTGAAAAAATATGGCAAAAAAGAGAAGTAAAAAAAGAAGTAAAAAGTCTATTCGTAAAGGATTAAAGTTTGAATTAATAGGATTACTCTTTCTATCCTTAGCAATTTTCTCTAGTGGAATAAGTGCAATTGCTGCAGGATTTATTCCAAGAGGCCTAGAAAATTTATCCCGTTTATTTTTCGGTTTTTGGTTTACTATTCCTTCTTTGTTTTTGTTTGGCTTAGGAATCTATGTCATGGTAAAGCGAGAGTGGCCTAATTTCTTACATAATAAGTTAATAGGTTTTTATATTATGTTTACTTCCTTGCTTTTATTTACACATGTTCAGCGGTATGAACCCATTATGTCGACAGTGATGGAAACTTCCATACTAAGAACGACGTGGGAATACTTTAGCCTATATATGAGTGGAGAAGTAGATGCTTCTTATTTAGGTGGCGGACTATTTGGTGCTAGCTTTTATGCATTTAGTTATTACTTATTTTCTCCAACTGGGGCTAAAATTTTAGCCTTTTTCGGGTTTATCGTTGGCTTATTGTTCATGACTCAATTCTCTTTAGGAGATTTTATTAGAAATTGTTATAGCGGAATAAAGGACAAGCTAATTGCTTATAAAAATGAAATAAAACAAAAGCTAGAAGAGAAGAAAAAACAAAAAGAAGAGAAACAGGAACTAAATCAATCAGAAGAATTTCAAGATATGGAGGTTGATTTAAGTCACATTGTTGTGGACGATTTAAATCAGAATGAGGAACCGATTATACAAGACTTTACTGATGTTGCCTACCAGAAACAATCATATGATTCCTCAAATGCGTCTACTAAACCAGACGAAGATATAGAGGATGAAAAGGATTTTGATCAAACAGATATAGAGAAAGCTCTACCATTAACCGAATTAGAAAACGAAGAGTATATTTTACCTTCACCAGATTTATTGGCAGAACCAATTCAAAATTCTCAGCAACAAGAAAAGGCACAAATTCAAGCAACCGTTAGAAAGTTAGAGCGTACCTTTGAAAGCTTCGGGGTGAAAGCAAAAGTTGCGAAAGTTCACGTCGGTCCATCCGTTACAAAATATGAGATATATCCGAGTGCGGGTGTAAAAGTAAGTAAAATCGTTAATTTACACGATGATTTAGCACTTGCTTTAGCTGCAAAGGACTTAAGAATTGAAGCACCTATCCCAGGTAAATCAGCTATCGGAATTGAAGTTCCCAATCATGAAATTGCCACTGTTTCTTTAAGAGAAGTACTAGATGCAAATTCTGATTCGAAATTATCCTTTGGTTTAGGGCGAAACATATCAGGAGATGCAGTTACAGCTGAATTAAACAGAATGCCGCACTTACTTATTGCTGGTGCAACTGGTAGCGGTAAAAGTGTGTGTGTAAATGGAATCATTACGAGTATTTTAATGCGAGCTAAGCCTCATGAAGTAAAGATGATGATGATTGATCCTAAAAAGGTAGAGCTAAACGTATATAACGGTATACCGCATTTATTATCACCAGTAGTGACAGATCCGAAAAAGGCAGCAAGAGCATTAAAAAAAGTAGTATCAGAAATGGAGCGAAGATATGATTTATTTTCTGATACAGGTACAAGAAACATTGAAGGCTACAATGAATATGTGAAGAGAATGAATAGTGTCAATGGAGAAACACAACCTTTATTGCCTTATGTTGTTGTTTTAATAGATGAGCTTGCAGACTTAATGATGGTCGCATCTGGGGATGTGGAGGATGCCATCACAAGGTTAGCACAGATGGCGAGGGCTGCAGGGATCCATTTGATTATAGCTACCCAACGACCTTCTGTAGACGTGATAACAGGTGTTATAAAAGCGAATATTCCATCTAGAATTGCTTTCAGTGTGTCTTCTCAAACTGATTCCAGAACAATACTTGATTCAGGTGGTGCTGAGAAGCTACTAGGTCGTGGTGACATGTTGTTCCTTCCAGTAGGCGCTTCAAAACCAACCCGTATACAAGGTGCATTTCTATCTGATGAAGAGGTAGAAAGAGTTGTAGACCATTGTATTGAACAACAAAAAGCACAGTATCAACAGGAAATGATACCTGAAGAAGAAACAGAAGTAGTTCAGGAAGTGGATGATGACTTATTTGATGATGCTGTTCAACTTGTTCTAGAAATGCAAAGTGCAAGTGTCTCCATGCTGCAAAGACGATTTAGAGTAGGTTATACGAGAGCTGCTCGGTTAATTGATGCAATGGAAGACAGAGGAATAGTTGGTCCTTATGAAGGAAGTAAGCCAAGAAAAGTATTAGTAAACAATGTGGAAGAAGAGAAAACATCTTAAAAAAGTAAAGATATAATTAGCATTAAAAAGTAATGTATAAAAAGTCTTTTTGAAAGGACTTTTTGTATTGGACACACAAAATTACCATTTATGTAAATATTTTATTAAGTTTCTGTTTATTTGTCTGGATAAAAGTGTTATATTATTGTCGATGTGGATAGTAAAATGTAGATTTTGACTCATGTCAAATTCCCAGTTTTGTATTTAAAGTTAGAACGCATTCGGACAACCTATCGTATAACTAATGTAGAAAAAGGTTCTCATTTTAGGGTTGCGAAGAAGAATGAATTTCCGTTTTAGTAGGTGGTCCGTACTCTTTAAGTATAAAAATTACTATTTATAGTCAGTTTAAAACTATAATAAAAAATTTTAGGGGGTAACAAGTAATGTTGAAAAATCGTTTATTTTACCTATTTGCACTATTGTTAGCTGTAGGTTTAGTTCTTGGAGCTTGTGGAACTGCTGATGATGAAGACACAGGCAATGGCGGAGATACTGAAAATGAGCAAGCTGAAGGTGGAGATCAAGCAGAAGAAGGAGGCGCTACTGATTTTAAAGTTGGTATGGTAACTGATGTTGGTGGTGTTGACGATAAGTCCTTTAACCAATCTGCTTGGGAAGGCTTAAAAGCTTTTGGTGAAGAACAAGGTATGACTGAAATGGAAGGCTATACTTATGCGCAATCTGAATCTAATGCAGATTACAACACCAATTTAAATCGTCTTGTGCGTGAAGAGTACAACTTGATTTTTGGTATTGGTTTTATGTTAGCAGACGCTATTACGCAAGTTTCAGGACAATATCCTGATACAAATTTTGCGATTGTAGATTCTGTAGTTGAAGCTGATAACGTTGCAAGCATCACATTCCAAGAGCATGTAGGTTCATTCCTAGTTGGTGTTGCTGCAGCACAAAAAACACAATCAAATAAAGTAGGATTTATTGGTGGTGTTGATAGCGAGCTAATCAATAAGTTCGAAGTTGGATTCCGTGCGGGTGTTGCATCTGTAAACCCTGACATCCAAGTAGAAGTTCAATATGCTGGTGCATTTGATAAAGCAGATAAAGGGAAACAAATTGCTTCTTTCATGTATAACTCTGGTATTGATGTAATTTATCACGCTGCTGGTGGAACTGGTAATGGTGTATTCACAGAAGCGAAAGACCTTAAGAAAAACGACCCAGATGGAAACTATTGGGTAATCGGTGTAGACCGTGACCAATATGAAGAAGGCGCAGTACCTGATACAGATGATAACGTAACATTAACTTCTATGGTTAAACGCGTGGACGTAGCAGTTGCTGACGTTGCTACAAGAGCAATGAATGGTGAATTCCCAGGTGGAGAAATCCTTGCATATGGTTTAAATGATAACGGTATTGCTGTTGCTGAAACAAACAAAGAAGCTTTAACAGAAGAAATTCTTAATGAAGTGAACAGCTGGAAAGAACGTATTGCTGCTGGTGAAGTTGAAGTTCCACAAAATCATGATGAATTAGAGGCATATTTAGGCAATCTATAAATCACGGTTTGTTCCAAAAGTAAGTAGAACAAAAGGCTAGACTTGTTCTAGCCTTTTTTCTATCTTTGAAAGAAAACGCTTTTTTAAGAAAAAAATCTCAAATGAAGAGAAAACATGAACTTTCCAGCCCTTTTCATTTGGGATTTTTTCATATAGAAAAACAATGTTGCGAACAATAAACATTGCCACAATTAATTTGTTTTAAGTCCCATTAAAAAATGTTTTTTCGTACTTATATGATGTCATGTAATGATATGACCTTTGTTTGGAAAAGGAGTGAAAATGGTGGAGTATGTAATTGAAATGCTGGACATACGTAAAGAGTTTCCTGGGATTGTAGCCAATGATAATGTCAACCTTCAAGTAAAAAAAGGCGAAATTCATGCTCTCTTAGGGGAGAATGGAGCAGGAAAATCAACCTTAATGAACGTATTATTCGGACTGTATCAACCAGAAAAAGGGGAAATTCGTGTTCGGGGGAAGGAAGTTAAAATAACAGACCCGAATGTGGCGAATGATTTAGGAATTGGAATGGTACACCAACATTTTATGTTAATTGAAAAATTTACGGTTACTGAAAATATCGTTTTAGGTAGTGAACCGAAAAAAATGGGTAGGATTGATATGGCAAAAGCCGAGAGAGAAGTTCAAGAAATATCTGAACGATATGGCTTACGTGTTGATCCCCGAGCAAAAATTGAAAATATTTCTGTTGGAATGCAGCAACGTGTAGAAATATTGAAAACATTATACCGTGGTGCAGAAATTTTAATATTCGATGAACCTACTGCAGTTTTAACGCCACAAGAGATTAAAGAATTAATGGAAATTATGAAAGCACTAGTTAGTGAAGGGAAATCCATTATTTTAATTACCCATAAACTCAAAGAAATTATGGAAATATGTGATCGTTGTACAGTAATCCGTCGTGGTAAGGGAATCGATACACTGGATATAGCAAAAACGAATCCATCTGAGCTTGCATCCTTAATGGTTGGCCGGGAAGTAAGCTTTACAACGGAGAAAACTCCCGCAGCCCCTAAAGAAGTTATTTTCTCTGTGAAAGATTTAGTTGTGAAAGACACTAGGAAAGTAGATATGGTTCGCAATTTAAATTTAGAAATAAAAGCTGGAGAAATTGTTGGTATTGCTGGGGTTGATGGTAATGGACAAACCGAATTCATTGAAGCAATTGCAGGATTGCGTGAAGTTGAGTCCGGAAAAATTTACTTAAACGGTAAGGATATTACAGATTTAAAACCGAGAAAAGTAACCGAATCAGGAGTTGGGCATATCCCACAGGATAGACACAAATTCGGTTTAGTTCTAGACTTTCCAATTGGAGAGAACATGGTTTTACAAACGTATTATCAAAAGCCTTATGCGAAAAATGGTATTTTAAACTTTAAAGAAATTTATGATAAGGCCCGAAAATTAATTAAGGAATATGATGTTAGAACACCTAGTGAACACACTTTAGCACGGGCGTTATCTGGTGGGAATCAGCAAAAAGCAATTATTGGACGAGAGGTAGATCGTAATCCGGATTTATTAATTGCTGCACAGCCAACTCGCGGTTTAGATGTTGGGGCAATTGAGTTTGTTCACCAAAAATTAATTGAGGAAAGAGACAGTGGAAAAGCTGTATTGTTACTTTCTTTTGAACTTGACGAAATTATGAACGTTAGTGACCGAATTGCGGTTATGTATGAAGGGGAAATTGTAGCGGTTGTGAAGCCAGAAGAAACCTCTGAGGAAGAATTAGGACTTCTAATGGCTGGTAGCAAGAGGCAGAAAGTAGGTGAGAGCTAATGGCTAATAAAAAATACTCTTTTGTTTTAGTTGCGTTAATATCTGTTCTTTTAGGTTTATTAGCTGGAGCTATCATCATGCTTGTTTCAGGCTACAATCCAATAAATGGATATGCTGCCCTATGGGAAGGTGCTTTTGGAGACCTTTATTTTACAGGTGAGACATTAAGAAGAATAACACCCCTTATTCTTGCTGGGTTAGCAGTTGGATTTGCCTTTCGGACTGGTTTATTTAATATCGGTGTGGAAGGACAAGTTATTGTCGGATGGTTAGCAGCCATTTGGGCAGGTACTGCATTTGAATTACCGACTTTAATCCATTTACCTTTTGCTATTTTGGTAGCAGCTTTAGCTGGTGCTTTCTGGGGCTTTATCCCAGGTCTTTTAAAAGCTAAGCTACACGTTCATGAAGTTATTGTGACGATTATGTTAAACTACACAGCACTATATATTGCAAATCATGTGATCCGTACGTTGTTAACAGACGGAAAAGATTCTACGCCATACGTTGCAGAAAGTGCCTCGTTAAGAACAGAATGGTTAACCAATTTAACTCAATTTTCTTCTATGCACTTAGGTATTATCATTGCAGTATTTGGCGCTTTTGTGATGTGGTTTTTATTAGAAAGAACGACACAAGGTTACGAGCTACGTTCTGTTGGTTTTAATCAGCATGCGTCTAAATATGCTGGCATGAAAGTGGATAGGAAAATTATTTTATCAATGGTGATATCCGGTGCTTTTGCAGGAGTTGCCGGTGCGATGGAAGGCTTAGGAACATTCCAACACATGTATGTGATGTCTGGATTTACGAATATCGGATTTGACGGTATCGCTGTTGCTTTATTAGGTGGTAATGCTGGTTTAGGAATCGTGTTTGCAGCAGGCCTTTTCGGTACGTTAAAAGCTGGTGCTTTAAATATGCCATTAGAAGCTGGTGTACCTTCCGAACTTGTTGATATCGTTATTGCACTTATTATTTTCTTTGTGGCAGGTAGCTACATGATTCGTTGGATCTTGTCACGTTTTCAAAAGGAGGGGAAATAAATGGGTTTCTTTGACATTTTGCAGTCAATTATACCAGCGGCTATCTTTTTTGCAGCCCCTCTTATATTTACGGCACTTGGTGGTGTTTTAAGTGAACGTTCTGGTGTTATTAACATAGGACTAGAAGGTTTAATGGTGATGGGAGCTTTTGTTGGGGTAGTATTTAACCTGACATTTGTTGATGTTTTCGGTCCTGAATTGACCCCTTGGGTATCTATATTTGTTGCAGCGATCGTATCAGCACTTTTTGCAACTTTCCACGCAGTAGCTAGTATAACGTTGCGAGCTGATCAAGTGGTAAGTGGTGTTGCCATTAACTTCTTGGCGTTAGGAATTGGTCTTTTCTTAGTGAAGCAATGGTATGGAAAAGGTCAAACTGATATGGTTAGTGCACCATTTTACAGAGAAAGTATTTGGCTTTTAAGTGATATACCTGTCATTGGGCCTTTATTATTTTCGAAAACATACTGGACATCGTGGTTGGCAGTTCTAGCAGCTGTACTTGTATGGTATATGTTATATAAAACGCCATTTGGACTAAGGTTACGATCTGTTGGGGAACACCCTATGGCAGCCGATACAAATGGTATTAATGTTAATAAAATGCGATATATAGCTGTTATAATGTCAGGATTTTTAGGTGGTTTAGGTGGAGCTGTCTTTGCACTAACTATTTCCTTAGACTTCTCTCATGCCACTATTAGTGGTCAAGGCTTCATGGCCTTAGCAGCCATGATTTTTGGTAAGTGGCATCCAATGGGAGCTTTAGGTGCTGCACTATTTTTCGGGTTAGCCCAAAGTCTAAGTGTGGTAAGTGGTGGAATTCCATTACTAAAAGAAATTCCACAAGTATATTTACTTATAGCCCCATACGTTCTTACCATTTTAGCGCTGGCTGGATTCATTGGTAGAGCAGAATCACCAAAAGCTCTTGGTAAACCTTATGAAAAGGGATCCAGATAAAATTCAAGTAAAGGTTTGGCATGCGTAAATGTGTGCTAAACCTTTGCTTTTTTAAGGATACTTTTTTTGATTCATGATAAGCTAATAAGAAGTAGGTATGGAAAAAAGGAGGTTTATATTGATGACTGAATTAAAAGAGTATCAATATGCTGAAAATGGATATCAACTGCATATCATCCCAACTAAAAAATTTAAAACCAATATGATTATGGTCCGCTTCCTTTCTCCTTTACGTAGAGAAAATGCAACAAAGAGAGCCTTACTACCATTTGTTCTACAAAAAGGTACAAAGGAATTTCCAAGTGAACGATTATTACGTATAAAATTAGATGAACTATATGGCGCACAATTAAGTGTAGATAGTTCTAAAAAAGGTGAAAATCTTTTGATTACGTTACGAATAAGCTTTGTTAATGAAAAGTTTATTCAAAATAACACCTCTTTACTAACAGAAGTTCTACATTTGCTTCGACAAATTTTATTAGAACCGAATGGAACGGAACATGCTTTCTTACCTGAACTAGTGGCAAAAGAAAAAAATACTTTGCGACAAAAAATTGAATCCATTAAAGATCAAAAAATGCAATATGCCAATATGCGTCTTATTGATGAGATGTGTAAAGGTGAACCTTATGAAACTCATGTCCACGGATACTTAGAAGACTTAGATAGTGTTAATGAAAACAATTTATATGATGAATTTATAGCTATGATTCAGCATGATCAAATGGACGTATATGCTCTAGGTGATTTACACGTAGAAAAAACTAAAGAAGCTATCGGCAAGGTACTTACTTTTTCACGGGAACCTAAGCATGAATCACCTCTTTCTAATCATCGAGTTCACATTGATGAAGTAAAAGAAATAAAGGAAGCACAAAAAATCCAACAAGGTAAACTCCAAATTGGGTTTCGAACAAATACTACATTTAAAGATGACGACTATTTCGCTTTACAAATATACAATGGTTTATTTGGTGGTTTTCCACACTCTAAGCTGTTTATGAATGTGAGAGAGAAACATCAGTTAGCGTATTATGCCGCATCTAGATTTGAAAGCCATAAAGGATTACTACTCGTATTTAGTGGTATTGCTCCACAATCCTTTGATAAAGCAAAAGAAATTATTTTAGAGCAAGTAGAGGAAATGAAAAAAGGGAATTTTACGGAAGAACAATTAGAAGAAACGAAGAGATTGACTGTTCATCAGTTAAAAGAAACATTAGATAACCCGTATGGAATTGTGGAATTAATGTACCATCAAGTGCTTGCCGAGAAGAACATGTCTCCAGAAGAAATGTTTGCTGCTTTAGAGAAGGTTACAAAAAATGACCTCATCGCTTTGGCAGAAAAGATTGAATTAGATACGATTTATTTCTTAACAAGTGAAGGTGATCAGTAATGAAGTCATTTCAATTAGAGCAAATTGGTGAAACGCTATACCATAAAAAATTAGAGAATGGGTTAGATGTATTTCTTTTACCAAGAATGGAAATGGAAAAAACATATGGGATTTTTTCCACTAAATATGGATCGATTGATCAAACCTTTACCCCTATTGGTCAAAGTGACTATACTACTGTTCCAGACGGTATAGCTCACTTTTTAGAGCATAAGTTATTTGAAAAAGAAGATGGGGATGTATTTCAACAATTTTCAAAACAAGGAGCTTCAGCAAACGCTTATACATCTTTTACTCGGACGTCTTATTTGTTTTCCTCAACGGAAAATGTAAAAGAAAATGTACAGACCTTGTTAGATTTTGTCCAAGAACCATATTTTACAGAGGAAACGGTAGAAAAGGAAAAAGGAATTATCGGTCAAGAAATTAAAATGTATGATGATCAACCGGATTGGAGGCTGTTTTTCGGTACGATTGGCTCCTTATATCATCATCACCCTGTTAAAATTGATATTGCTGGAACGGTAGAATCTATTCAGCAAATTACGAAAGATGATCTATATACATGCTATGAAACGTTTTATCATCCATCCAATATGATTTTGCTTATTACAGGTTCCTTTGATCCAGAAACAATGTTGCAAGATGTTGAGGACAATCAAAGGAAAAAATCGTTCCGACCGGCAGATAACATTCAACGATCTTTTCCAGATGAACCAGTATCGGTAGCGGAAAAAGAAAGAGAAATAAGAATGCCTGTATCCACCTCTAAATGTTTAGTAGGTATTAAACAAAATCCTGCTCAACTAACGAGTGATCATATCCCAAAACTTAAGCTTGTTACGCAAATGGTATACGATTTCTTTTTTTCTAGAAGTGGTGAGTATTATGAGGAGTTATATAGAGAAGGATTAATTGAAGATGAGTTTGATTATGAAATTCATATTGAAAATAATTTTGGTTTTTCAATGATTGGTGGCGATTCGACGAAACCGAAAGAACTTTCTGCACGCCTGCGTGAAATGTTGTTACAGTTAAAACAAGAGGAAATTTCGGATGAAAACTTCGAAAGGATGAAGCGGAAGAAACAGGGTGACTTAATTCGCACATTAAATTCTTTAGAAGCAACAGCCAATCAGTTTATTGACTACCACCAGCTAGGATTAAATTATTTTGATGTATACGAAACATTAAACACGATGACAAAAGATGATTTTAGTTCCATTCTAGCGGAATGGATAAAAGAAGAGCAAATAAGCACGTGTTATGTATTGCCTGAAAGTTAGGTTGGGGGAAGCAAATGGAGAAAAGAACGGTCTTAATTACGGGAGCTAGTGGAGAAATTGGAGGATCAATTGCCAAAGTATTAATAAATGAGGGATGGCAGGTTCTTTTGCATTATAACGAAAATCAAGGGAAAATAAGCGAATTAATAGCAGACAGTCCGGAAGAAGCTGTTTTAGGATTTATAAAGGCTGATTTAGGAACATCAGATGGAATTTCTCATTTCCTTAAGCATTTACACTTTCCAATCGATGCTTTTGTCCATGCTAGTGGCAAAGCGTTGTATGGAACTTTTCAGCAGATGACAGATACTAATATGGAGGAAATGATTCAATTACACGTTCAATCTCCTTGGAAAATAACGAGGCACATTCTTCCGGACATGTTGAAAAAAAGATTTGGTCATATTGTGATGATTTCTTCCATTTGGGGTGAAAAGGGAGCAAGTAATGAAGTACTTTATTCTTCTGTCAAAGGGGCACAAAACAGCTTCGTAAAGGCCCTTGCCAAGGAAACTGCTTTAAGTGGAATTTCCGTTAATGCCGTTAGTCCAGGTTTGATTCAAACGAAAATGAATAACTTCTTAGATAAAGAGGAAATGGAACTAGTCGTAGAAGATATACCCGCTGGAAGAGCTGGTGACCCTGAAGAAATTGCTAATGTTGTAAGCTTTTTACTAAGCCCAAAAGCTAGCTACATAAACGGGCAAGTCATTAATGTGAACGGAGCATGGAATTAATTATTGTATATTCGTCGTGAATAATAAGACTAAACCGGTTAAAACTAACGGTGAAAGGTCATTACGAAGGAGGAATATACGAATGTCTGTTTTAGACAACTTTGAATCCTGGAAAGATTTTTTAGGTGACAAATTACACAATGCACAAGATCAAGGGCTAACGCAACAAGCAATTTCTGAATTAGCATATGAAGTAGGAGAGTATTTAGCCAAAAATGTAGATGCTGAAAATGATCAAGAAGCAGTGCTTCGAGAGCTTTGGAATGTTGCATCTAATGATGAAAGACATGCTATTGCAAACATGATGGTTAAATTAGTTAAAAACGAAGGAAATTCTATTCAGTAAAACAAGAGGGGATACTTTCCCTCTTGTTTTACGTTCTGAGTCTCTTAAATTAGGTTCGCAGCTATACTGATTTTCGACACAACAAATAGTTTCTGTTGAAATATGCCAATATTGCCTTTTCTATTGCCACGAAATCATTTATTATAGAAGTAGTGTGAAAGGTAAGCTTTTCCTTACATTTTTTTTTATTGAAAAGAGAGAAGTATTTCAAAAAATGTTGTGTTCTAAAGGAGCTGCGATATGGAAAACCGAATAGAATGGTATTTAGAATATGAAATTCAGTATAATCGGCCAGGACTACTCGGAGACATATCTTCCTTGCTAGGTATGTTATCAATCAATATCGTAACGATAAACGGGGTTGAGGATTCACGAAGAGGAATGCTTTTATTATGTAACAGTGAAGACCAAATAAACCGTTTAAAATCTATATTAGATACGATGGATACCATTCGAGTTACGAAGCTGAGACTGCCTAAATTGAGGGATAGATTGGCTGTACGACACGGACGTTATATTCATAGTGATATTGATGATAAGAAAACGTTTCGCTTCGTTCGAGGTGAACTGGGTCTTTTAGTTGATTTTATGGCTGAATTATATAAAAAAGAAGGGCATAAACTAATTGGAATTAGAGGGATGCCTCGTGTTGGTAAAACGGAATCGATTGTAGCGGCGAGTGTATGTGCAAATAAGCGATGGCTTTTTGTTTCTAGTACCTTGTTAAAGCAAACAGTCCGTAGCCAATTAATTAAGGATGAATATGATCAAGAAAACTTATTTATTATTGATGGGATCGTTTCAACGAGAAGAGCAAATGAGAAACACTGGCAACTAATTAGAGAAGTGATGCGAATCCCTTCTACTAAAGTTGTAGAACACCCTGATATCTTTGTCCAGCAAACAGAATATTCGTTGGACGATTTTGATTACATTATTGAATTGAGAAGTAACGAGGAAGAAGAAATAACCTACGAATCACAGGTGAAACCAGGGTTTTCAGAAGATGATGGGTTTTCTATGTTTGATTTTTAAAGATGGATGGTGGTGTTGGAATGGAACTTGGAGAAAAGTTAAAAGAGGCACGAATAAACAAAGAACTTTCTTTAGAAGAAATCCAAGAAAAGACTAAAATACAAAAACGTTATTTAGAAGCAATCGAAGCAGGTAATTTAACTGTACTACCAGGCAGTTTTTATACGAGAGCTTTTATCCGCGAATTTGCATTAACTGTAGGACTGAATCCTGATCAATTGTTAGAAGAACACCAAAATGAACTACCAACATCAAAAGAAGAAAATTATGAAAATCTGTCTAGAGCACAAAAGCATACTAAACGTGCGCCAGACAAAAACTCGGCATTCTTTTCCGTATTTCCTAAAATTTTAACTGCTGTATTGATTATCGGTATTTTGGCTGTTGTTTGGTACTTTTATCAAGATAAAGTGGATCCTCAGGATAACAATGTTGATGAGGACCAAAATGAACTGATAGAGTATAACCGGAGTGAAGAAGCACAACCACCTGCTGAAGAAGAGGAAGAGGAAGTACCAGAGGTAGTAGAAACTCCTGAACCAGAACCAGTAGAAGAAGAGCCAAAAACTGTTTTAGAATTAGTAGACCAAAATGCCAGCGGAACACCTTCATCGGTTTTTGAAATGGAAAAAACCGATGAGTTTATCATCCAAGTAGAGACGGAGGCAAATAGCTGGTTAGATGTGAAAAACGGTAAAGGAAAAGTGTTTTATAGTGATAACTTTACTGCTGATCAATCCCCACAAACATTTGATTTATCTGGTGAACAAGAAGTGAGGCTAAATATTGGAAGAGCAGTTGATTTGACAGTTACAATCAATGGGGCAGTAGTAGAATATCCTCATGATCCAAATGTACCAAAAAATTATCATCAAATCGTTACTGTAAAGGTGAAAGAATAAAAAACAAATAGCTCCAACAGAGTCATCGGGTATTAGTCGATGACTCTTTGTTGCGTAGGGAGGCACTTTTTATGAATATTCCAAATCAAATTACAATTTCACGCATTTTACTCATTCCATTTTTTATTTTGCTATTAACGATTCCTTTTGATTGGGGCAACATTAGTATCGGTGAGCGTATTCTTCCTGTTTCACACTTAGTTGCTGCACTTTTATTTATTATTGCTTCCACAACCGACTGGGTGGATGGGTATTATGCTCGTAAATACAATTTAGTAACTAATTTAGGGAAATTTTTAGACCCTCTTGCTGACAAACTTCTCGTATCGGCTGCGCTAGTAATGCTCGTAGAATTAGCATTAGCTCCAGCGTGGATTGTGATCGTTATTATTAGTAGAGAATTTGCTGTTACAGGATTACGATTAGTTGCAGCTGGTGAAGGTACAGTTTTGGCTGCTGGTCAAATGGGCAAGTTAAAAACTTGGATTCAAATTGTCGCTATTTCAGCTTTATTGCTACATAATTTCCCATTTTCTTTTATAGGTTTTCCATTTGCTACGATTGCTCTTTACGCAGCCTTAATCATTACGGTTGTTTCTGGTGTTGATTACTTTGTCAAAAACTGGCACGTAATGAGGGATTCAAAATAATGAAAAATGTGAACGCAGAAATTATTTCTGTTGGATCCGAGTTACTCCTTGGCCAAATTGCTGATACTAATGCACAATGGATTTCTCAGCAACTAGCTGAAATAGGCATTAATGTGTATTTTCATCATACGGTAGGAGACAATGAAGCACGACTTACAGAAGTCATGACACTAGCCCAAAAACGATCAGATTTAGTAATTGTAACAGGGGGCTTAGGTCCGACAGACGATGACTTAACAAGAGATGTTGCTGCTAAGGTTTTACAAAAAAACCTAGTAGTAGAAGAAAGCATTTTGGAAAAAATTGAGCAATATTTTGTAAAAAACAATATAGCTATGTCCGAAAACAACCGGAAACAAGCAGTTGTCTTTAAAGAAGGTATCATTTTACCTAATGAAGAAGGAATGGCTCAAGGTATGTATGTGGAACATGAAAAGAAAAGCTGGATTTTTCTACCAGGTGTTCCTCGAGAAATGAAATCGATTATGGTAAAACACGGATTCCCTTTTCTCCAAAAAAAGTATCAAATGAATAAACAAATCGTGTCCAAAGTTTTACGGTTTATTGGAATTGGAGAATCCATACTAGAGGATCGTCTTTCTGATATTATTCGAGAGCAAACAAATCCAACGATAGCGCCACTAGCAGGTGAAGGGGAAGTAATGTTAAGGTTGACCGCTTCCTGTCAAAATGAAGCAGAAGGCTTTGCTTTCATTCAAGTGGTGGAGGACAAAATTTTAGCTAGAGTAGGAAAGTATCACTATGGGACGAATGATGATACACTCGAAAGTACAGTATTACAACTATTAAAACAACTAAATTTGTCGATTGCTTCTGCTGAAAGTATAACTGGGGGTAGATTTATCGATAGAATCATTTCGTTACCAGGTGCATCTCAAGTTGTTCCGGGTTCTATTGTATGTTATCAGCGAGAAGTAAAAGAAAAAGTATTAAAAATTGATGAGCAGCTCATCGAAAAATATGGTACGATAAGTGAGCAATGTGCGACAAAAATGGCAGAAAATATTCAACAAATGATGAATTCTACTATTGGTATTAGCTTTACTGGAAATGCCGGTCCAGACATGAGTGAAAACAAACCAGTAGGAACGGTTTTTATTGGATTGAAAATAGGTACAAAAGAAGTTGTATGCAAAAAATACCAATTTACCGGTGTGCGAAACACGATTCGAAACCGTGCTGTAAAAAAGGGATTGGAATTAATCTATCATTATTTGAAAAATAATAATCTCCCTACTGTATAAGTAGGAAAATCATTATTTTAGTAAGAGAAATATTATTTTTCACATATCCTAGTTAACAAAAAAACAGAACATTTATTCGCTTTTTTGTTGGCAAAAAGAGAAAAAAGGGTTATGATGTAAATAGTGATAGTTTCATAAAAGGAGGAAGAACGTTGAGTGATCGTAAACAAGCGCTAGATATGGCATTAAGACAAATAGAGAAGCAATTTGGTAAAGGATCTATTATGAAGCTAGGTGAAGGTACAGAACAACGAGTTTCCACTGTTTCTAGTGGTTCTACAGCATTAGATGTTGCCCTTGGTGTTGGTGGTTATCCTCGTGGTAGAATAGTTGAAATATATGGACCTGAATCTTCTGGTAAAACGACAGTTGCGCTTCATGCGATTGCAGAAGCACAACGTAAGGGTGGACAAGCTGCATTTATCGATGCAGAACACGCACTTGATCCGGTATATGCTAGAAATTTAGGTGTAGACATTGAAGAATTATTATTATCTCAGCCGGACACTGGTGAACAAGCACTAGAAATTGCTGAAGCCTTAGTTCGAAGCGGTGCTGTTGACATTATTGTTATTGACTCGGTTGCTGCTCTTGTACCGAAAGCTGAAATTGAAGGAGAAATGGGAGATTCTCACGTAGGTCTTCAAGCTCGACTAATGTCTCAAGCTTTGCGTAAATTGTCTGGTGCAATCAACAAATCGAAAACAATCACAATATTCATTAACCAAATTCGTGAAAAAGTTGGTGTCATGTTCGGTAACCCAGAAACAACACCAGGTGGACGTGCATTGAAGTTCTATTCTTCTGTACGTTTAGAAGTAAGAAGAGCTGAGACTTTAAAGCAAGGAAACGATATTTTAGGGAACAGAACACGAATTAAGGTAGTAAAAAATAAAGTTGCTCCACCATTTAAACAAGCTGAAGTAGATATTATGTATGGATTAGGTATTTCAAAAGAAGGAGAACTTCTTGATATTGGTTCTGATCTTGATATCGTGCAAAAAAGTGGTTCTTGGTA
The DNA here is from genome assembly GCF_014207435.1 of Salirhabdus euzebyi. GTDB lineage: Bacteria > Bacillota > Bacilli > Bacillales > Alkalibacillaceae > Salirhabdus > Salirhabdus euzebyi. Next base: position 239,720 of record NZ_JACHGH010000003.1, on the reverse strand, counting down.
TTCATACAATGATGAGAAGCTTGGTCAAGGTAGAGAAAATGCAAAACAATTCTTAAAAGAAAATGAAGATATATTAGAACAAATTTACACAGAAATCCGCAAGCATTATAATATGGATGTAAAAGAGGAAAAGCAGTCAGGACAGGCGCAGGAAGCGCTAGACGTTTAAAAATTTACTACTGCCAATCTATTGAAATATTTACTTAAAAGCTATGAAAGCTCCCTTTACTAGAAGATGTAAAGGGGCTTTCTTTTTATTTGGTTGACATTTCCTTGACAATGAATATTGTCACGCTTAAAATTAATATGTATAATTTTATTTTTTATTTCAACAAAATTTTTGAAATGATGAATTGAAAATGCAGTTTTGTACATGCCGACTGAAATTATAGTACGAGCATTACAGCAAGAGGAGGTGAATGTATGGAAAGTGTAGTCACCCTAATCATCTCCATTTTGCTTGCCCTGATTGTCGGTATTGTTGTTGGTTATTTGGTTCGCAAGTCTATTGCGGAGGCTAAAATTTCGAGTGCTGAAGACTTGGCAAAACAAATTGTCGAAGAAGGTCGGAGAAATGCCGAAGCCGCTAAACGTGAGGCGCTTTTAGAAGCGAAAGATGAAAATCATCGTCTGCGTCAGGAAACTGATAATGAGCTACGTGAAAGACGAATGGAAGTACAAAAGCAAGAAAATCGTCTTTTACTAAGAGAAGAGAACTTGGACAGAAAAAGTGAAACCCTAGACAAACGGGAGCTCATGTTAGAAAGAAAAGAAGAATCACTTGCTGAAAAACAACAACAAATTCAAGAAACGGAAAGCAAAGTGGAAGAATTGGTGAATGAACAGCAAGCTGAACTTGAACGCATTTCCGGTTACACAACTGACCAAGCTAAACAAATTATTTTAGAACGTGTAGAAAAGGAAATTACACACGAAACGGCCATCATGATAAAAGAAGCTGAAAATCGTGCAAAGGAAGAATCAGACAAAAAAGCAAAAAATATTTTGTCACTTGCGATGCAACGCTGTGCAGCTGACCATGTTGCAGAAACAACAGTTTCAGTAGTTAACTTGCCGAATGATGAAATGAAGGGTCGAATTATCGGAAGAGAAGGTCGAAATATCCGCGCATTAGAGACGTTAACTGGAATAGATCTTATTATTGATGATACCCCTGAAGCAGTAATTTTGTCAGGATTTGACCCTATTAGAAGAGAAACGGCTAGACTTGCACTGGAAAAATTAGTACAGGACGGTCGAATTCATCCAGCGAGAATCGAAGAGATGGTTGATAAATCTCGTCGAGAAGTGGATGAATACATTCGTGAAGTTGGAGAACAAACTACATTTGAAGTAGGCGTACATGGACTACATCCTGATCTAGTGAAAATATTAGGTCGACTAAAATATCGTACAAGCTATGGTCAAAATGTGTTAAAGCATTCAACGGAAGTTGCGTATTTAGCAGGCTTGTTAGCAGCTGAGTTAGGTGAAGATGAACGTTTAGCTCGCCGTGCCGGTTTACTACATGATATCGGAAAAGCGATTGATCATGAGGTAGAAGGAAGCCACGTAGAAATTGGGAAAGAATTAGCCCAAAAGTATAAAGAACATCCAGTTGTTATAAATGCTATTGCTTCTCACCATGGTGATGAAGAAGCGACATCTGTGATTTCTGTATTGGTAGCTGCCGCTGATGCATTGTCAGCTGCACGTCCAGGCGCACGTAGTGAAACGTTAGAAAACTACATTAAACGTCTAGAGAAACTCGAAGAAATTTCTGATTCATATGAAGGTGTTGAGAAGTCTTACGCAATCCAAGCTGGTCGTGAAGTAAGAATATTAGTAAGACCAGATGAAATTGACGATAACGAATCTTTAACACTCGCTCGTGATATTCGAAAACGAATTGAAGATGAATTAGATTATCCGGGACATATTAAAGTTACGGTTATTCGAGAAACTAGAGCAGTTGAGTATGCAAAATAAGCGATCATTTTGATCGCTTATTTTTTTGCTTTTAAAAAATTTATGTTTATGACTCCTTTCGTAAAGATGTTGTTATTTTGTCTGCATTTGATAGAAAATGCGATGTAACTTTAGTTGATTTTGCTCCTTGAAGCTGCAGGGTGCTATTAAACCGCTTCGGCAGAATACTTCGCTTTCCGCGGGCACGGCCTCAGCCTCCTCGCGGGAAAGCACCGCTGCGGGGTCTTCAGACACGTGCTGTCCCGCAGGAGTCTTCGTATTCTGCCTACGCTGATTGTGATTTGCTGATTCAAGTGTAGTTATAATCCAGAAAGCCATCTTATGGGAATTACTTACTCATCACTTTTCCAATTACTAGCACTTTTGAATGTGAATAAGTTCCTAGCACATGCTTAGCGAAGGAAATACACGTAGACTCCTGCGGGAAAGTGAAGACGATGAGACCCCACAGCGAGCGGTCTTTGCGAGCGAGGAGGCTCAGCGCGAGCTCGCAGAAAGCGTAGTGTATTTCCGTAGCGGCAGAAATTAACACACATGAAGTTACGTCGCCGTTTAAGGGCATAGGAACAATCTGCTTATGCTAATTATACAAAACTGGATAAAAAAGAATTTGACTGTTTTGACAAGGGTGTTGTTCTATGTGAAACTGAAATTATACATAAACGCATAAGACTAAGAAGGGAAATAAACATATGAAAATATTATTTATTGGAGATGTTGTTGGTTCGTTAGGTAGAGATATGGTCAAGGAACATTTACCTAGCTTAAAAAATAAATACCGTCCAGATGTTGTTATAGTTAATGGAGAGAATGCAGCCCACGGTAAGGGAATTAATGAAAAGATTTACCGTAACTTTTTGGAATGGGGTGCCAATGTCGTTACTTTAGGCAACCATGCTTGGGACAAAAAAGAAGTTTTCGAGTTTATTGATGATGCTGCGTATCTTGTTAGGCCTGCTAATTTTCCAGAAGGAACTCCTGGTAAGGGCATTACTTATTATAAGGCCGGTAAAAAAGAACTTGCCGTTATCAATGCACAGGGAAGAACATTTATGCCGCCGCTTGATGACCCTTTTCGTGTTGTTGAGGTGTTAGTTACGGAAGCTAAAAAGAGAACACCTTTTATTTTTGTTGACTTTCACGCAGAAGCAACGAGTGAAAAACAAGCGATGGGTTGGTTTTTAGATGGGAAAGTAAGCAGTGTAGTTGGGACCCATACGCATGTGCAAACTGCTGACGAAAGAATTTTGCCAAATGGGACGGCTTATATTTCAGACGTTGGGATGACAGGACCTTATGATGGCATTTTAGGTGTGAAAAGAGAAGATGTCATTCGTCGATTCTTAACCAGTTTACCGGTTAGATTTGAAATTCCTGATGAAGGTAGAAAGCAATTAAGTGGTGTAGTTATAAATATAAATAAAGATTCAGGACTTGCTCAAAAAATAGAAAGAATCATGATTAACGATGATCACCCTATTTTTTATTAAGTAGATGTAATTGTTCCTGTTGATTTTGATAATCAACAGGAACAGATTAAACAGTGACAATAGTGAGTCATAAGGAAGTGTATTAATAGGCTAGTTCCTCTATTGAGCCCCAAGGTTGGAGTCCCTGAATGAAAGATAAGTCTATACCTCGCCAAAAGGTTTTGTCATTATTTCCGTTTTTTGTGTCTACCAGCCCTTGTGTTTTTACAAATTAAATATTTGTATTTTTCTGAAAAATCATTCATAATAAAGAGGAATATCTTCATTTTTCGTGAATATAGTAATTGTGGAAGAAATAATAGGAAAAATAAGGAGGAACTAGTAATGGAAATATTAAAAGTTTCAGCAAAATCAAATCCCAACTCTGTAGCAGGGGCCCTTGCTAATGTATTACGCGAACGGGGCACAGCTGAAATTCAAGCAATTGGTGCTGGTGCGTTAAACCAAGCAGTAAAAGCTGTAGCGATTGCACGAGGATTTGTGGCGCCTAGTGGTGTTGATCTTATCTGTATTCCGGCTTTCACAGACATTATGATCGATAATGAAGAACGTACGGCAATCAAGTTGATTGTTGAACCAAGATGATGAGTTAAACAGATTAACCTGTTTGCGACGGGCAAACAGGTTTTATTTTATACTTTAATTATTTACCTTTTTTAAAGTATAAGAAATCTTAATTCACTAGGTTTATTTCGTTTTGCTACTAGGGAAACTAGCTTTCTTTTACGTACTGTTGTTGAGGAAAAGAAGAGTACTAGGTAACGAAACGTATCACAAATATTAGCAATCATTTTACTAACTATTCATTTAGGGGGAATATACGATGATAATAGATGCGCATTGTGATGTTTTATACCAACTTTGGAAAAATCCTGATTGGCGTTTCCAAGATAGCCCTGAATTAAGGATTAACTATGAAAAATGGGCAGGAAACACAGTCAAAGTTCAATGCTTTGCTATTTTTGTGCCAGACACCGTCCCATCCGATTTACAGTTTCATACCGCTTTAGAAATGGTCAATATATTTTATGAGCAAATTATTGCACCATATGAAAACATTAAACTTGTTACGTCAAAGGAAGATATTCTAGCATTAAAGGATAATGAAAAAGGTGCAATGTTAACGCTAGAAGGTTTACATCCTATCGGACACGATATGATAAAGTTAAAAACCTTTCTTCATTTAGGGGTTAAGGCTGTCGGTTTAACATGGAACAATGGAAATGCTGTTGCTGATGGGGTTGGAGAAGAAAGAGGAGCAGGACTTTCAACATTTGGTAAGCAAGTAGTGGAAGTGTTGAATACATATAATGTGATGACAGACGTTTCTCATTTATCCTATCAAGGATTTTGGGATGTGATGGATTTAGCTAAATATCCGATTGCTAGTCACTCGAACAGTCGCAAAATTTGTTCTCATGTAAGAAACTTGGATGACAAGCAATTGAAAGCATTAATTAAGAAAAAAGCATTCATTGGTGTTACGTATGTTCCTGAATTTTTAACGGGGACAAAGGAAGCGACTAGTAAAGATGTGATACAGCATATAGAGAAAATATATAAACTAGGTGGAGAAGATTCTGTTGGTCTTGGGTCGGATTTTGACGGAACATCAGGATTCGTTGAAGGAATTGAAGACCATGCCCAATATGATTCTTTTTTACAGGAGCTAAAAGCCCGTTTTTCTAAGGAATTAGTAGAAAAAATAGCTTGGAAAAACTTTTTGCATAACTTAGAGGCTAAAACCTATTAAATTAGTAAGACGAAGGCTTGTCGAAAACCATGAAGGGTGGCAAGCCTAGTTTTTCTATAAAAAATTTATGTTAAGGAGGTGCTTCATACAATGATCAAACAACTTTCTTGGAAAGTAGGCGGTCAACAAGGAGAAGGTATTGAAAGTACAGGTGAAATTTTTGCTACAGCCTTAAATCATTTGGGCTATTATTTGTACGGATACCGACACTTTTCATCTCGTATTAAAGGAGGACATACGAACAATAAAATTCGTGTATCTACTAGCTTTGTAAGAGCAATACAAGATGATCTGGATATTCTTGTTGCATTTGATCAAGAAACGATTGATGTTAATGTGCACGAATTACATGACAAAGGAATTGTGTTAGCAGATGAAAAATTTAAACCAGTATTACCTGATGGTGTAAATGTAACTCTTTATGCGGTTCCATTTACAGACATTGCTAGAGAACTCGGTACTACCTTAATGAAAAACATGGTAGCTATTGGTGCTTCTAGTGCGATACTAGATTTAAAGGTAGAGGTGTATCGACCTGTCGTAGAAGAAATATTTGGCCGTAAAGGTGCTAAAGTAGTAGAGAATAATATGCAGGCTATTGAAAAAGGTGCTGCATTTATTAAGGAGCAAGTGGAGCACGATCGTACGATAATGAAATTACAACCAGCGGATGGTACCAGAAGATTGTTTATGATAGGGAACGATGCTCTATCATTAGGTCTATTAGCTGGAGGTTGCCGCTTCATGGCAGCTTACCCAATTACACCTGCTTCAGAAATTATGGAATTCATGATTAAACAACTTCCTGACTTTGGTGGAACGGTTATCCAAACAGAAGATGAAATGGCAGCTGCAACAATGGCTATCGGTGCGAATTATGCCGGAGTAAGAACGATAACAGCCTCAGCAGGTCCAGGATTATCCCTTATGATGGAATCGATAGGGTTAGCAGGAATGACAGAAACACCACTCGTTATTGTAGATACACAAAGAGGTGGCCCGAGTACTGGTTTGCCAACAAAACAGGAGCAATCAGACTTAATGGCAATGATTTATGGAACTCATGGAGAAATACCTAAGGTTGTTATGGCTCCGAGTACTGTAGAGGAAGCTTTTTATGATGGTGTAGAGGCTTTAAATATTGCAGAAGAATATCAATGTCCTGTTATTGTTTTAACTGATTTACAGCTATCGTTAGGAAAGCAAACAGTAGAACCACTTTCCTTTGAGCGAGTGGATATTAGGCGTGGCAAGCTTGATTTAGATGCTTCTCTACCAGAGCTAGATAGAGGAGAATACTTTAAAAGATATAAACTAGAGGAAGATGGCATTTCACCGCGTGTGCTACCTGGTACAAAAAACGGTATTTTTCATGTTACTGGAGTGGAGCATGATGAAACAGGAAAACCATCTGAGAACGCTACTAATCGTAAAAAACAAATGGATAAACGCCTTCGCAAGCTAAACACACTTCTAGAGCATTTTCCTACCCCAGTATACAAAAACATTAAAGATGAAAATCCGGATGTATTATTCATTGGCTTTATTTCTACCCGAGGTGCTATTGAAGAAGCAATGGAGCGGTTAGAAGAAGAGGGTTTAAAAGTGAATCATGCACATATTCGTTTAGTTCATCCTTTCCCTACTGATGAAATTTTACCTTTGGTCGAAAAAGCGAAACAAGTTATTGTTGTCGAACATAATGCAACAGGGCAATTAGCAAGCCTAATCAAAATGAATGTTGGCCATCATAAAAAAATAAAAAGCATTTTAAAATACGATGGGACGCCATTTTTACCTAATGAAATATTTAAAGAAACTATTCAGGGGGTATTAGTAAATGGCAACATTTAAAGATTTTCGAAACAATGTAAAACCAAATTGGTGTCCAGGCTGTGGAGATTTCTCTGTGCAAGCCGCGATTCAACGAGCTGCTGCAAATATTGGATTAGAACCAGATCAACTAGCCCTTGTTTCAGGTATAGGCTGTTCTGGACGTATTTCTGGATATGTAAATGCTTACGGATTCCATGGTATACACGGAAGATCGCTTCCTATTGCACAAGGAGTAAAAATGGCCAATAAAGATTTGACTGTCGTTGCTGCAGGTGGTGATGGGGACGGATTCGCAATTGGTATGGGACATACGATTCATGCTATTCGCCGTAACATTGATATCACGTACATTATTATGGATAATCAAGTATATGGCTTAACGAAAGGGCAAACGTCCCCGCGTAGTGAAGTAGGCTTTGTGACGAAAAGCACGCCGGAAGGTTCGATTGAATCGTCTATTAATATAATGGAAATGGCACTTTCTGCAGGTGCTACGTTCGTTGCTCAAAGCTTTTCCAGTGATTTAAAGGACTTAACGAGCATCATCGAACAAGGAATCCAGCATAAAGGATTTTCCTTTATTAACGTCTTTAGTCCATGTGTTACTTATAATAAGGTAAATACGTATGATTGGTTTAAAGAAAATCTAGTAAGTCTATCAACCATTGAAGATTATAATCCGCAAGACCGTTCACTCGCTATGAAAACGTTAATGGATCACGATAGTCTTGTTACTGGTATCATTTATCAAGACAAGAACAAAAAATCGTATCAAGAACTTGTAACGGGCTATAGTGAAAATCCTTTGAAGGATGCAGACTTAAGCATGGAAGAAGAGAAGTTCGAAAAGTTAATGGCACAGTATAAGTAGTGAGAAAATATTTCCGGGGAAACCGCAAAACATGATAAAATAACTGTTTGTTATTGTTTCTTCGACATTTTTTAGGGAGAATGGGTGACTTTTTATGAAGCCACCCATTCTTTTTATTCGTTATATATATTTTGTAAGGCATCCTTTACATTTTTATGTGTAAAGGTAAATCCTAGGTTCTCAACTTTATGTGGAATAACTCGTTGTCCCTCTGTTAAAAATTCGCTCATTTGGCCAAAAATCAGCCTAAGCATAATTGTAGGAACTGGTATCCAATGGGGACGCTTCAACGCCTTGCCGATTGCTTTTCCTAATTCATTCATCTGAGTAGGATTTGGTGCAGTAAGATTTACAGGACCTTCTATTTGTTCATTTTGGATAATAAAATGGAAAAGCTGAACGAGGTCATCCATATGAATCCAAGAGACCCATTGTTTACCTGATGCGACCTTTCCTCCACCAAACAAATGATAAGGAAGAGCCATTTTTGGCAGTGCTCCTCCATCTTTACTAAGCACAACCCCAATGCGCCCCACAACCGTTCGAATACCCAATTCTTTTGCAACAATAGCTTCTTTCTCCCATATAGTACAAACCTTAGCAGGAAAACTATTCTCGAGGGACTGCGATTGTTCGGTAAACGTCTCTGAAAAAGAATTGCCGTAAATCCCAACAGCTGATGCGTTAATAAAAACGTTTGGTTTCCTTGAAAAACTATTCATTAGTTGAATTATGCTTCTAGTAGATTTTTTCCGACTTTCTATGATTTCTTTCTTTTTCTTTTCTGTCCATCTTCCTTTGTTAAGCGGGTCGCCGGCTAAATTTATAACCACATCAATATCAGGTAAAGCTATCACACTGTTTTCATTCTCGTTTAGCCATGTGATATAGTGGATATGTGGGGAATCGCTCTTTTTAGTAGAGGACCTGGTTAATATGTAAATCGTATCCTGCTTAGGATCAAAAGATTGTACGATTTTTTGACCAATGAAACCTGTTCCGCCAGCAATTAAAATGTTCAACTTATCAACTCCCATTTGTTATTCTTAAGTAAATTTTACCTTTCTATGGAGGAGAGGACAATGAACAAAAGGAAAAATCTTCTACTTGTTTTTTTTGATAGCTGGTGTCCCCTTTGTCAAAAGGCTAAGAAAAATATAGAGAAGGCAGATAAACATAATGCCATTCAGTTTTTATCTTTTCGTGATGCAGATGTGTTTGAAGAGTATCAGTTAGATGGTAAAAATGTAGAGAATAGAATATATAGCATCGACCTTTCTACAAATACAGATTATTCTGGTATACATACTGTTTTACAAATTGTAAAAAAAATTCCGAAGTATCGTGTGTTAGTCCCATTTATCTCTTTATCTATTTTTCTAGGACTAGGGCAGCGAGTTTATGATTACATTGCTTCGAAACGAGAACTAGTCCCTGTTGGTAAATGCTCCGATCAAGGTTGTTCTATTCACTATCCGAACACCGATCAAAAGAAAGATAAAGAATAAGTTTGTAAATATGACAAATCTTTGAAAACGGTGAAATCTCATTTTCCTTTTAGGCTTTAGCCTGCTATAATAAGACAGTTAGAGAGCATGAATATTTCTTAAGAAAGGAGCTCAAAAAATGAACGAAAAACAGCGTAAAGAAATGACGCAACAAATACGTGAAGGAAATCCAGCGGACGTAAAATCCGACCAGGATAATCTGAATCGATTAAAAGAAAAAACATCCGATGATTTCGTGAAATATTTCCAAACAACTTATCAACCACCTGACATTAAAAAAGCTAGAAAACGCGGAAAAGAAGAAGTGAAATATCATCAAGACTTTTCCGTATCAGATGACCTTGTAGGTATCGGTAAGGGGAAAAAGTTCCTTATTCGTACGTATGGTTGTCAAATGAACGAACACGATACAGAAGTAATGTCTGGTATTTTAACGGAACTAGGGTATGAAGCAACAACGGATACTCATGAGGCCGACATTATTTTACTTAACACTTGTGCGATCCGTGAGAATGCTGAAAACAAAGTGTTTGGTGAGCTTGGTCATTTAAAGCCATTGAAAAGAGAAAAACCTGAATTAATTTTAGGTGTTTGTGGCTGTATGTCTCAGGAAGAATCAGTTGTAAACAAAATATTAGAAAAGCATCACCATGTGGATTTAATTTTTGGTACCCATAATATCCACCGTCTTCCACAGCTTGTTAAAGAGGCTATGTTCGGTAAAGAGATGGTATTGGAAGTGTGGTCTAAAGAGGGCGACATTATTGAAAATCTACCGAAAGCTCGTCGTGGAAAAACGAAAGCATGGGTGAACATTATGTACGGATGTGATAAATTCTGTACGTATTGTATTGTTCCAATGACTCGTGGTAAAGAGCGCTCCAGACGTCCTGAAGATATTATTCAAGAGGTAAGACATTTAGCAGCACAAGGCTATAAAGAAGTTACATTACTAGGACAAAACGTTAATGCTTACGGAAAAGACCTAGCAGATATAGAATTTGGTTTAGGTGACTTAATGGATGAAATTCGTAAAATTGATATTCCAAGAGTTCGTTTTACGACATCCCATCCGAGAGACTTTGATGATAGGTTAATTGAAGTGTTGGCTAAAGGTGGTAACCTCATGCCGTATATTCACTTACCTGTACAGTCTGGTAGCTCAGAAGTATTAAAACAAATGAATCGTAAGTATACCCGTGAAGACTACCTGGAGCTTGTTGGGAAGATTAAAAATGCGATTCCACATGCTGCTTTCACAACAGATATTATTGTTGGATTCCCGAATGAAACAGATGAGCAATTTGAGGAAACCATGACGCTTTATGAAGAAGTTGGTTTTGAAAGTGCTTATACGTTCATTTATTCTCCGCGTGAAGGTACACCAGCTGCGAAGAAAAAAGATGATGTGCCAATGGAAGTGAAAAAGGCTCGACTTCAACGGTTGAATGCACTAGTGAACGATTATTCCAATAAAGCTCTTCAGAAATATGAGGGGCAAGTAGTGGATGTTCTAGTAGAGGGTGAAAGTAAGAACAATCCAAATGTATTAGCTGGATATACACCTGAACAAAAATTAGTAAACTTTGAAGGTCCAAAATCAGCAATTGGTCAAATTGTAAAAGTAAGAGTGACCAATACGAAGACATGGACATTAGATGGCGAAATGATAGAAGAAGCTGCAGAGGTGAAATAATATGGCAAAGTACACACGTAATCAAGTGTTAGAAGAAGCGAAAAAGTTAGCAAACATGATGGCAAATATTGAGGAAATTGACCGTTTCAAACAAATCGAATCAAAATTAAACGATAATGAAAAGGTGCAAGGCCTGATTACAAAAATTAAAGCTCTACAAAAACAAGCAGTTAACTTTCAACATTATGGGAAATCAGAAGCTCTTCAGAAGGTTGAAAAGGAATTAGACCGATTACAAGATGAGTTAGATACAATTCCTGTAGTAGCAGAGTTCAAAGATACACAAATAGTTATCAATGACCTATTACAAGGTGTGACAAACACCATTGCACGCGAAGTGACGAATGAAATTATTCGTTCTACAGGTGGCGATATTTTAACAGGTGAAACAAAGGCTAAAAAACAAAACGCAGGCTCTGGTTGCCAACACTAATAGGGAAAGCTTTCAACAATTCAATGTTGAAAGCTTTTTTTATTGGCTTACATACTAACTAGGGATCAGTTGGAATTTCATCGGTATACGTGGTGTCTTAGCATGCAAAGTCTAACTAAGATCACACGAGCGTTACCTGGTTTTAAAACGCCAATTTCCCTTCATCTTTACAATTGTAATCCTTATCTCTTTTTGATTGGGCATTAGCACAGTCTTGATTTTATAGGCAAAAAACAACTAGGTAAAGGACACACAATGAACGAATCGTGCATAAACTTTATTAGACAGATAACTAATAGGCAAAAGTTATTTATTTGTAAGATATGATGCACTTCAGGCGAATGCCTTGAATAAAATGTCATGGAATCAAATTGAAGGAGGTAAGCTGCATGTCAATGCTTGGTAAAGAAGTACGTCAAATTATAACAAAGGCCGTTATAGGGAAAGGTAAAAAATTTACTGAAGCATCACATATAATTTCACCAACCCATAATCCATCAAGCATTCTTGGTTGCTGGGTAATCAATCACCATTATAAAGCCAAAAAGAAAGGTGATTGTGTAGAGGTTACAGGAACGTATGATATTAATGTTTGGTATTCCTACAATGATAATACGAAAACAGAGGTAGTAACAGAAAAAGTACAATATACAGACAGTATTCCATTAGTAGTAAAAGATGAAAACTGCATCTCTGATGACCTTGAAATCATTGCTCGTGCTACGCAGCAGCCTAACTGTTTAGAATGTGAAATTGCAGAAAAAGGCGGAAAGATTGCAGTAGAAGTAGAGAGAGAATTTATTGTGGAGGTTATCGGTGAAACAAAAGTTTTCGTTAAGCTTGATCCAAATGGTGTTGTGGAAGACGATGATGACTTTGAATTTGATGAGTTAGAAGCAGAACTAGCGGACATTGATCCAGATTTATCATCTAGTGAAAGCAGCAGTAGTGACTAATTCAATTTTTTAAACCTGGCTTACATGGCCGGGTTTTTTTGTTTTTTTTAATTATTTTTCATTAGATGCAAATAAATTCTTATTCGTGAAATTATTTCAGTTGAACCTTTAATCATCTACTAAAACATTACTATTATATCCTCACAAATCTTAAGCAGACTTCATTATTTATAAAACTCGCAAAAAACATATAAATCTACCTTTTTCGCTACGGGAATATTAACCTTTCAAAGGATATGACGAATTATGCTATAATGAGAGGCAGAATCGATCATATTTTGGTTGGGGGAAGAATGATGGCACAATACACACCAATGATCAAACAATATTTAGACATAAAAGAACAGTATCAAGATGCCTTTCTGTTTTTTCGGCTAGGCGATTTTTATGAAATGTTTTTTGAGGATGCCATTAAGGCATCTAAGGAACTAGAAATTACATTAACGAGTCGTGAAGGTGGGACGAGCGAGCGAATCGCAATGTGCGGTATACCCTACCATTCCGCTCCAAACTATATAAAAAAATTAATAGAAAAAGGCTTTAAAGTAGCTATTTGTGAGCAGGTAGAAGACCCAAGGCAGGCTAAAGGGGTAGTCAAGAGAGAAGTTATACAAGTTATTACTCCAGGGACGGTAATGGAGGGAACGTTATTAGATGAGAAAGAGAATAATTATATCGCTTCTTTAACTCCTATTTCAGAAGATCATTATGTGATTGCTTATAATGATCTATCTACTGGTGAAAATAGTGTCGCTTTTATTCGGGATGGCTGGGAATCTGTTCTTAGTGAATTGTTTAATCGTCCGGTAAAAGAAATTGTTCTACCTTCTAACATGGAAAACAAATATATAGAAGTGTTACGAGACCAAATGCAATTTACGGTCTCTTTTGAAGATGAGGCAGAAATGCCGAGCGAATACACTTACTTAATAAAAGATTTAGAATCTCCTAATCTAATTTCTGGATTTGGTAGATTATTTCAATACTTAAGTCGAACTCAAAAAAGGTCTTTGACTCACTTACAGGCTGTAAAATATATCGAAGTAAATCAACATATGAAGCTAGACATGTATTCGAAGCGAAATTTAGAGCTTATGGAAACGATTCGCCAACAAGGGAAACAAGGATCGCTTTTGTGGGTACTAGATAAAACAGTAACCGCAATGGGTGCCCGTATGTTAAAAAAATGGTTAGATCGACCACTTTTATCAAAAGACTCCATTGAGAAACGTCAAGCCCAAGTGGAAGGCTTACTTGAACAATTTATAGAGAGAGAGTCTTTGCGTCAAGCTTTAACAGATGTATATGATTTAGAAAGATTATCTGGTCGTATTGCTTATGGAAATGTCAATGCTCGTGATTTACTCCAATTGAAAAAATCTCTTCTACAAGTGCCGAATATTATCGAATTATTACAGTCGATAAATCAAGCAGAACTGCAACAGTTAGCAAGTAACATTAATCCACTTCACGAGGTTAATGAATTGCTAGAAAAAAGCATTCATGATGATCCACCTCTATCGATTAAAGAGGGTGGCATTATTAAAAATGGTTACAACAACTTATTGGATCAATATCGATCTGCTTCTAAAAATGGCAAGCAGTGGATTGCTGAATTGGAGCAGAAGGAAAAACAGGAAACAGGTATTAGATCGTTAAAAATCGGCTATAACAAAGTGTTTGGGTATTATATTGAAGTGACAAGGGCAAATCTCCATCTTATTCCAGAAGGGCGATATGAACGAAAACAAACATTAAGCAACGCAGAACGCTACATTACTCCAGAACTAAAAGAAAAAGAAATACTAATCCTAGAAGCGGAAGAAAAAAGTGTCGAGCTAGAGTATGAACTTTTTGTTGATATTCGAGAGCAAGTGAAAAGGTTTATTCCTGATTTACAACAGCTTGCTAATCAAATTAGTAATGTGGATGTGCTTCAAAGCTTTGCAGAAGTAAGTGACCAAAATCAATATGTAAAGCCGACTTTTACATCTACACGTCATTTGCACATTCAAAATGGTAGGCATCCAGTGGTGGAAAAGGTAATGAAAGGGGAAACGTTCGTTCCGAATGATGTCGTCATGGAAGAGGATCAAGATATCTTACTTATTACCGGACCTAATATGGCTGGTAAAAGCACGTATATGCGTCAGCTTGCATTAACCGTTATTATGGGTCAAATCGGTTGTTTTGTCCCATGTGATGCAGCCAAAATGCCTATTTTTGATCAAATTTTCACAAGAATTGGTGCTGCAGATGATCTTGTTGCTGGCCAAAGTACATTCATGGTAGAAATGCTAGAATCGAAACACGCTATTACAAAAGCAACAGAAAATAGTTTGATTTTGTTAGATGAAATTGGACGTGGAACAAGTACGTATGATGGAATGTCTTTAGCACAAGCAATTGTGGAATATATTCACGATGAAATACATGCTAAAACGTTATTCTCTACACACTATCATGAGTTAACGACATTGGAAGATTCTTTAGCTAAGCTATTAAATGTTCATGTGAAGGCTGAAGAACATGAAGGAAATGTGGTCTTTTTGCATAAAATTCAACCTGGTGCAGCGGACGAAAGCTATGGAATTCATGTAGCTAAACTCGCTCAGCTACCAGATAAACTGATTAATAGAGCATATGAAATTTTACACCAATTTGAACAACAAAAAACGCCTGCTTCTCCGGCACCTGCAAAAGTAAAAGAGGAAGCACAGTTAAGCTTATTTGAGCCAGACGTGACGAATGTGAAAAATAAGGTTTCGAAAAAAGAAAAAGAACTAATTGATGAACTGAAAAAGCTTAACGTCTTAGATATGACACCGATGGAGGCAATGAACACACTCTTCTCTATCCAAAAAAAGCTTCGCTAGAAAGGGGATTTTCAAACGATGGGCAAAATACGCTTAATGCCAGATCAGCTAGCGAATAAAATAGCAGCAGGTGAAGTGGTGGAAAGACCTGCTTCTGTTATAAAAGAATTAGTGGAAAATAGTATCGATGCAAATGCCACATGGATAAAAGTTGAATTGCAAGAAGCGGGCTTAGCAATGATCAAAATAACAGATAATGGGGAAGGCATGACCGAAGATGATTGCGAGCGTGCCTTTTTCCGTCATGCAACGAGTAAAATCCTATCAGAGGATGATCTATTTCGTGTCCGGACACTTGGATTCCGCGGGGAAGCCTTAGCTAGTATCGCTTCAGTTAGTCGTTTGAAAATGCAAACGTCAACAGGTGAGACAGCAGGAAGCCAATTGCTTTTTGAAGGTGGAAAGCTCGTTAGTCGAGAAAAAAGTGATGCAAGACAGGGAACAGAAATCACGGTAAATGATTTGTTCTTTAATACACCTGCCCGGTTAAAGTATATGAAAACGATTCACACAGAACTCGGTCATATTACAGATGTGTTAAATAGAATGGCTTTATCTTATCCTGACATTCGCTTTGAGTGTATCCATAATGATAAGAAGCTTTTTTATACATCTGGTCGCGGCGACCTGCTTCAAGTTATCGGTCAAATTTATGGCATGCAAACTGCGAAAAAAATGCTGCCGATCAAACATGAGACACTTGACTTTCAAATTAGTGGATATATTGCAAAACCTGAAGTTACACGAGCGAATCGAACGTATATGTCTACGATTGTAAATGGTCGCTACATTCGAAATCATTTATTGAATCGGGCTATACTCCAGGGATATCATACATTACTCCCAATTGGACGTTCTCCACTAGTTGTCATTACGATTGAAATGGACCCGTATTTAGTTGATGTGAACGTTCACCCGGCAAAACTGGAGGTTCGTTTTAGTAAAGAAAAAGAACTATTTGAAGCCATCGAGCAGGCAGTAAAAAACACATTTAAGAAGGAAACCTTGATACCTGAAGGTGATTATTATAAACCGAAGAGAAAAGAACAATCTTATCAAACATCCTTTACGCTTACTCAAAATAAAACGTCAGAAAATGCAACAACTCCAAACGACTACCCATGGGAAGAGTTAATGAAAGTAAGCGAGAAAAATAATTTTCCTCCTGTAGATTCCAAGCAAAATCAGGAATCTGAAAAACAGGATAATAGGTTGGAAGATAATGAAAATGAGTTCTTTGAGCCTTCAATTAATAAAGATGCAGGCGTACAAGAGAAAAAAGAGCGTGTACCTGTTCTCTACCCAGTAGGACAAGTCCACGGTACGTACATCGTAGCGCAAAATGAAAATGGATTATATATTGTGGACCAGCACGCAGCTCAGGAACGAATTAAATATGAGTTTTTTAAAGAAAAAGTAGGTGTCGTTGTTGAAGAAGTACAGGAGTTACTTGTTCCGTTGACCTTCGAATTTTCTAAGCAAGAAGCCCTACTTATAGATGCACACATAGAAGAGTTGAAAAAAGTAGGTTTGTTTTTTGAGCCCTTTGGTGATCAAACCTATATCATTCGCTCCCATCCTCAATGGCTACCAAAAGGGGAAGAGGAAGAAATTATTAGAGAAATGGTTGACCAAGTAATGGAGCATCAAAAGATTGATTTAAAGGTATTACGAGAAGAAGCAGCCATTCTTATGTCTTGTAAGCGGTCCATTAAAGCAAATCACTATTTAAACCAGAATGATATGTTTCAATTGCTCGAAGATTTAAGAAAGTGTCACGATCCTTTTACTTGTCCACACGGAAGACCTATTATAGTGTTCTTTTCTGAATATGAAATGGAAAAAATGTTTAAACGAGTTATGTAATATAAATGACCACTTGAAATAGTGATCATTAATGATTATAATTTGATTTTAGTAATGTAATAAAAAAAACTGCAAAAAGTAAGGTACACCCTTACTCTCAAGTGCTTATACTTGGGCCGGTTTTACGTCTCGTTAAGGGATGTTAATATCGGCCCTTTTTGAATCCTTTTTTCTATATAAGAATAAATCATTTTGTACCAAGCATCTAAGCTAGTTACGTAAAGTCGCTTTCGGAGGAATGAACATGCAGAAAACCTGGTCGATGAGCTCGTTTTATTTTTATGTGTTTTTTAGTTTTGGTGGGTTATTTTCATTATTGAGTCTTTACTTAAAAAATGAAGCTCACTTATCGGGTACACAGATAGGGACAATTATGTCACTTGGTCCAATTGTGATGATTTTGTCTCAGCCTTTTTGGGGTGTAATTTGCGATTATACGAAAAAGCCCCGACTCGTATTAACATTTACCGTATTTTTAACAGGAATAGCTGGACTCGGTTATCTTGTATCGACAAGTTACATATGGATATTTATAGTGGCCATTATTCTAGCCTTCTTTCAAAGTGCTATCGTACCAATTTCTGATAGTCTAGTGACGAATTATGTTTATGAGCATCAAAAGAGCTATGGAAGTATTCGGTCTTGGGGTGCTGTTGGATATTCTATTTCCGTTTTAGCCGTTGCGAAGATTTCTGAAGTATTTGGTAGTCAGTCTATTTTTATTTGTTTTGCAATAGCATTAGTGATTGCTTCTTGGTATGCAACGAAAATTCCAGAACCTAAGAGAGATACGAATTTGCATGCCAATTTATTGGTCGGATTAAAAGAGTTGTTCCGTCTTCCGCCATATTTATTATTTTTATTTGTTACTTTTTTTGTGTTTGGCCCTATTTATGCGAACAATTTTTATTTTGGATTGCTGTTTGAATCGATTGGTGGTACAGTAGCAGGAATTGGAATTGCTTTTCTTTTAATGGCTGGAAGTGAAGTGCCATTCATGAAATGGGCAGACCGCTTCATTAATCGATTTGGCATCATGCGTATATTGTTTTTGGCAGCAATGGTGTCAGCGTTTCGTTGGTTTCTGTATTTCTTTGAACCATCACAAATGGTTGTTTACATGACTTCCATTCTACAAGGCTTTTCCATTGGTTTATTTATTCCAGCAGCTTTACGTTTTGTGAAAATGATTGCACCAGAAAATGTACAAGTAACAGCCGTTTCTTTTTACTCTGCTGCAGGAAATGGATTAGGATGCTGGTTTTGTACGATAATGGGAGGTATCCTGATTGATTATTTTTCCATTTTTACGACGTATATGTTTTACGGTGTCTTAACGACAATCGGCTTAGTTTGCCTTTTCTTCTTGAAAAAAATGGAAGGTACTTGGGAAGGAACAACGACTTCATAATCGATTTACTAGGAGGATTTTGCTTCTTGAGAAAAATCATGTATAATAAATTGGAACTTGTAAATAATTGGATGTAGAAATTTGTCAAGTTCACGGGGGAGTCCTTATGAAAATACCAGTCATCGCTGTAGTGGGACCAACTGCTGTAGGCAAAACAAGATTAAGTGTAGAATTAGCAAAACGATTTAATGGAGAAGTCATTAGTGGAGATTCCATGCAAATATATAAAGGTCTCGATATTGGAACAGCAAAAGTGACAAAAGAGGAAATGCAGGGAATACCACATTATATGATTGATATTAAGGAACCAGATGAAGCTTTTTCTGCTGCTGAATTTCAAGAAAATGTTCAGCATTACATAAATGAAATACATAATGACGGTCGCCTTCCTATAATTGTGGGAGGAACAGGCTTGTACATACAGTCTACTTTATACGCATTCAACTTTTCAGAGCAAAAACGAGACGAGAATTTTGAAAAGGAGATGCGACAAGAAATAGCATTACATGGAATGGATAAGGTGTATGATAAATTACGACGAGTAGACCCGCAACAAGCAGAAAAGATACACCCGAACAATGTCAGAAGGGTAATTCGTGCTTTAGAAATATATGAAACGACTGGTTTAACAATGTCTGAGTTACATGCAAAGCAACTCGAAGAATCACCATACGAGCCAATTTTAATTGGGCTACAAATGGATCGGGAGGAATTGTATAGCAGAATTAACAAAAGAGTAGATCAAATGATGGATGAAGGCTTATTAGAAGAGGTGAAAAGCCTCTATAACGCAGGACTAAAAGAGGCACAATCCATGTCAGGGATAGGCTATAAAGAATTTGTTCCTTATTTGGAAGGCCAACTAACTTTAGAAGAAACAGTCGAGCAGTTAAAGCAGAATTCTCGTCGCTATGCAAAAAGACAATATACATATTTTAAAAACAAATTAAATGTCCGCTGGTATACTGTATCAGAGGAGACAATCGATTCAACTTTTTTGAACATTTTCAATGATTTAGAAGGATTGCTGAAAGAAATAACGAAATAATCAAGTATAGATAAATAGAGGAGGAAGGTTGCATGGGTCAATCTGTAAATATTCAAGATCAATATTTAAATCAATTACGTAAAGATCGCATTTCTGTTACGATCTTTTTGACTAATGGTTTTCAGTTAAAAGGTGTTATTAAGTCATTTGACAATTTTACTGTTTTGTTTGAGGCAGATGGTAAACAACAACTTATTTTTAAACATGCTATTTCTACATTTGCACCATCAAAACCTGTTAATTTAGAAAAAGAGTAAAAGTGGAAAAGGCGGATGCTACTTATGCATCCGTTTTTTTGTTCTAGTAGGCTGTTGTCACAAATTTTGCCTCCTCTACGTATAGTAACGTAGATAAGGGGTGAATCAGAGTGGATTTACAAGCGAAACGCAAAGGCCAAATTAACATTATTTTACATGAACACAATCAAAAGGAACTAGCTACCGATTATTATCAACCGACGAAACAAAAAGATAATGTGTTTAAGTTTATAGATCAAGCGTTTACTTCTTACATTGGTATGGATAAACTAAAAAATACATTAAAAGAAATATACGCAAATGTAATTGTTAATCGTCGACGTGAGGAAGCAGGGTTGAAAACAGAACGTCAAATGCTTCACATGCTTTTTAAAGGTAACCCCGGTACTGGTAAAACTTCTGTTGCCAGAGAAATTGCAAAGCTTTTTTATGAGATGAAATTGTTGTCAAAAGGGCATTTTATTGAAGCTGAACGTGCTGACCTTGTTGGTGAATATATAGGACATACAGCACAAAAAACAAGAGATTTGATCAAAAAAGCAATGGGCGGAGTTCTTTTCATTGATGAAGCGTATTCCCTCGCGCGAGGTGGAGAAAAAGACTTCGGGAAAGAAGCAATTGATACACTCGTTAAGCATATGGAGGATCATCACCAAGATTTTGTGCTTATTTTGGCTGGTTATCCTGAAGAAATGGATAACTTCATGGAGTTAAATCCAGGACTTCGTTCGAGATTCCCGATTCAAGTGGAATTTCGTGACTACTCAATTGAGGAATTACTTGAAATTGCACAAATTATTTCCGAAAATAAACAATATGAGCTTTCCCGTGGAGCAAAAGACCGACTTCGAACTCATCTTCGAGAATTAAAAGCCCGAGATGTGAAAAACTTCTCTAATGGGAGGTACGTTCGAAATATCGTAGAAGAAGCTATTCGAAAGCATGCCCTACGTATCGTTGCAACGGAAAAATATGCAGCAAAAGATTTAGTCTATATTATGAAAGATGATTTAGTTTTATTAGGAGAACAATAAATAGTAGTGATCTGAGAAAAGGAGTAATGATATGGAACAAAAGGAGCGGGTTTTAATAGCCGCCTGTGAAATTAAAGGGGAAAATGAAGAGCGGTTTTACATGTCACTAGAGGAATTAAAGCAACTAACAGAAACAGCACAGGGGCAAGTGTTACAAGTAATGACTCAAAAGAGAACTAGGAAACATCCAGCGTTATATTTAGGGGAAGGTAAATTAGAGGAAATTAAATTAGAAATTGAGAAACTCGATATAGATGTTGTTGTTTTAAACGATGAAGTATCACCCGGGCAGTTACGTAATTTGTCCGATCGATTAGAAGCCCGGGTCATTGATCGGACGCAGTTAATACTAGATATCTTTGCGCAACGGGCGAAGACGCGAGAGGGTAAGCTACAGGTGGAGCTTGCCCAAATGCAGTACATGCTCCCTCGTTTGCATGGTAAAGGAATTGAATTATCCCGTTTAGGTGGCGGAATCGGGACAAGAGGTCCAGGGGAAACCAAATTAGAAACAGATAGACGTCACATTCAGCGAAGAATTACGGAAATAAAACATCGGCTTCAAACGGTAGTGAACCAGCGAAATCAGTACCGGAAAAGAAGAAAAGAAAATAAAGCATTCCAAATTGCCATTGTCGGCTATACTAATGCAGGCAAGTCCACCTTGTTTAATCGGTTAACGAATAGTAAATCGTTAGAGGAAAATCAATTGTTTGCAACACTAGATCCATTAACGAGGCAAATCCAACTCAAAAATGGTTTTAAAGCAATCATTTCTGATACGGTTGGTTTTATACAAGATTTACCTACTACGTTAGTGGCTGCTTTTCGCTCTACTTTAGAGGAAGTTACCGAAGCGGATTTTATTTTGCATGTAGTGGATGGTTCTAATGAGGACTACCCTCAGCATGAAAAAACTGTTTACCAATTGTTAGAAGAGCTTGGGGCTGATCATTTGCCAACGCTTACTGTATATAATAAACAGGATAAATTTCCGAATGATTTTATACCAAATTCTCATCCTTTTATTTCTGTTAGCGCCCTAAAGCAAGAGGATATGGTTCGACTACTAGCGAAAATGGAAGCTGTATTAAAAGAAGAGTGGGAGTCCTTTTCACTCAGACTTTCTTCAGATGAAGGAAAAAAATTACACGAAATTAAAAATCACACGTTAATCGATACGGAAAAATTTGACTCAGACTTAGAAGAATATATTATAAAAGGGTATGCAAACCCGGAACACCCGGTTTATCAGAAGTATATCGTTAAGGAGTAAAAGGGAATATGAAATCTTGGAACGACATAGCAGATAGAGTAGAAGAGAAAATAGCTCCATATCATCAAAAAGTGAAAAAAATTGTGGAACACAATCAACGAAAAGTATTAAAAGCTTTTCAACATAATAACGTAAGCGATACCCATTTTAACCCTACGACTGGATATGGTTATGATGATTTAGGGAGAGAAGTACTAGAGAAGGTTTATGCTAGTGTATTTCAAACAGAGGATGCATTAGTAAGACCACAAATCATTTCTGGGACCCACGCAATCACCTTAAGTTTATTCGGAATTTTACGCCCGGGAGATGAACTCCTTTATATAACAGGAAAACCTTATGACACACTTGAAGAAATTGTAGGAGTGCGTGGTGAAGGAAAAGGGTCATTAAAGGATTTTCACATAGGGTATGATCATGTAGACTTAACCGATGGTGGAAGCGTTAATTTTGAAGAAGTGAAAGAAAAGATGAATGAACGAACTAAAGTAATTGGAATTCAACGTTCAAAAGGGTATGCTAATCGTCCTTCTTTTTTCATTAAAGATATTGAAAAAATGATTCGGTTTGTAAAATCCATTAATCCATCCGTTATCGTTTTTATTGATAACTGCTATGGGGAATTTACGGAGATAGATGAACCTACTAGCGTCGGTGCTGATATTATGGCCGGTTCCCTCATTAAAAATCCGGGTGGAGGAATAGCAAAAACCGGGGGATATATAGTGGGACGAGCTGATTTAATTGAATTATGTGCAAACCGACTGACTGCTCCAGGACTAGGCAAAGAAACGGGTGCATCTTTATATAGTTTACAAGAAATGTTTCAAGGTTTTTTCCTTGCTCCTCATGTCGTCGGGGAAGCTTTAAAAGGAGCTATTTTCACAGCAGGACTATTGGAGGAAGTCGGAATGGATACGAATCCTTCATTTGACGACTTACGGACAGATCTTATTCAATCGGTTATTTTTCCAGATGCACAGGCGATGATTGCTTTTTGCCAAGCGATTCAAAAAGCTTCTCCCATTAATTCGCATGTAACACCGTATCCTAGCTATATGCCAGGTTATGAGCATGATGTCATTATGGCTGCAGGAACATTTATTCAAGGCGCGAGTATTGAATTGACAGCTGATGGCCCAATTAGACCTCCTTTTACAGCATTCGTTCAAGGTGGATTGACGTATGAACATGTAAAAGTAGCCATTTTAATGGCACTGGAAACTTTGGAAAATAAAAATTTAATATCCATATCTAAAACGTAAATAGAATAGCTGTGAAAGCTATTCTATTTTTCTTTTTGTTTACACCCATATTCTAGGAATAAAAAGGGAAAGATACATGTAAGAAAATTAAACAAAACATTTGATGTTACTTTTTCTAACATCTGTTGACAGATATTAATTCATATCATATAATTACATTAATCAAAGAAAGTAGGAGGTGGGATGATGAGTGATAACAACCGTCGCTCCATGCCTCTTTTTCCTATCAGTATTGTCATATCACTTACAGACTTAACAGCAAGACAAATACGATACTATGAAGAAAACGATTTAATCCAACCAGCAAGAACAAAGGGCAATCGTAGACTATTCTCTTTTCATGAGGTAGATCGCTTGCTCGAAATTAAAGATTTAATTGATAAGGGCGTTAATTTAGCAGGTATTAAGCAAATGCTAGCAATGAAACAAGAACATCTAGAGGAAAAAGCGCAGGCTGAAATCCAACAAGAAGATACTACTTATAATGAAGACCTATCTGATAAAGAATTGCGTCAGCTTTTAAAACAAGAACTGTTTGATGCTGGTAGGTTGAACAAATCTTCGTTGAGACAGGGAGAATTATCAAGATTCTTCCATTAAAATATATAGGAGGAAGATTATATGGGCTCAAAATTTACTAGAGAAGAAGTTGTAAAAAGAATTAAGGAGGAGAACGTCAAGTTTATCCGTCTTCAGTTTACGGATTTACTAGGGACAATCAAAAACGTTGAAATCCCTCTGAGCCAGCTTGATAAGGCACTAGATAACCAAATGATGTTTGATGGGTCTTCTATTGAAGGATTTGTAAGGATTGAAGAGTCAGACATGTTACTATATCCAGATCTTGACACATTTGTTGTGTTTCCATGGACTTCTGAAAAAGGTAAAGTAGCACGTTTCATTTGTGATATTTACAATCCAGATGGTACTCCGTTTGAAGGATGCCCACGTTACAACTTAAAGAGAAACTTAAAGAAAATGGAAAAGCTAGGATTTACTGCATTTAATATTGGTACAGAGCCTGAATTTTTCCTTTTCAAACTTGATGAATCAGGTGAACCAACGATGGAACTTAACGATAAAGGTGGATATTTTGACCTTGCACCAACAGATTTAGGGGAAAACTGTCGTCGTGATATCGTGTTAGAACTAGAAGAAATGGGCTTTGAAATTGAGGCGTCTCACCATGAGGTTGCGCCTGGACAGCATGAAATTGATTTTAAATATTCTGATGCATTAAAACATGCTGATGATATTCAAACTTTTAAACTAGTAGTGAAAACAATTGCTAGAAAGCACGGCCTTCATGCTACATTCATGCCAAAACCGTTGTTTGGTGTTAACGGTTCTGGAATGCACTGTAACATGTCCCTATTCAAAGGCAAAGTAAATACGTTCTTTGATGAGAATGGTAAGTTGCAATTAAGTGAAACAGCTTATCAATTCTTAACGGGAGTACTTAAGCATGCTAGAAACTTTACTGCTGTAACGAACCCAACAGTAAACTCTTATAAACGTTTAGTGCCAGGATACGAGGCACCTGTATATGTAGCTTGGTCTGGTCGTAATAGAAGCCCACTAATCCGTGTTCCTTCTTCACGTGGTTTAAGTACTCGTATTGAGGTGAGATCGGTTGACCCGGCAGCTAATCCATACTTAGCAATGGCTGTATTACTTGCAGCGGGACTAGATGGTGTATCTAATAAGTTAGAAGCTCCAGCTCCAATTGATCGTAACATTTATGTTATGGATAGAGCAGAGCGCGAGAAAAATGGAATTGATGATCTTCCAGGTACATTGTATGATGCACTTCAATTGTTAAAAGTAGACGAAACGATTGTAGAAGCATTAGGGGAACACCTATTCGAACACTTCCTAGAAGCTAAAGAAATTGAATGGGATATGTTCCGTACACAAGTACACCCTTGGGAAAGAGAGCAATATCTACAAATGTATTAATACGATAAAAACTTGACGAGCTAACTCGTCAAGTTTTTTTATACTCTTCGTATCGGAAGTGTACAACAGCGAAAAGATCCTCCTG
The DNA here is from genome assembly GCF_014207435.1 of Salirhabdus euzebyi. Taxonomy (GTDB): domain Bacteria; phylum Bacillota; class Bacilli; order Bacillales; family Alkalibacillaceae; genus Salirhabdus; species Salirhabdus euzebyi. The sequence goes on along the minus strand of NZ_JACHGH010000003.1, from coordinate 214,111 downwards.
ATTTAATGATTTCCGTTATATCGACCTCTATTACTTCAAATCCTTTCTCGCGCATTTGTTTATTAACATTTTTATTTACAGGTAAGCTAAGAACCTTATTGTTTCCAATACTTAATACATTAGTTCCCAATGAAAATTGTTCTTCTTCCGTTACCTCAATCAATTCATATTTGGAGGAGAGTAGTTTAATATCTTCTTTCGTTAAAGCAATTGGATATATAATCGCTACTTCTGGGGATAAGATATTGAAAACACAATCTAGATGTAAATATTCTGCTTTAAATGGGATAGCCTTAACCTCAAATTGATTTTTCAATAGACTTGTCAAGTGGTCAACTGCAGATTGATTTGTACGATTACTCAGCCCGATATAAATGGTGTCTCGATCAATAATAACATCGCCACCTTCAATCTTATCCCCAATTAAGTTAAAGTAAGAAATTTCTTCATCTTCAAGCCAAATCTTCAGTACATTTTCCTCGCCTTTTCTAACGTCATGACCCATGTGTGCAACAAAAATTATTTCCCCTAATGTAAAGCCGATGTCACGTGTAAACACTTGTTCTGGGTACTTTTTATGGTAGGGAAGCAAAATGGTTTCAATACCTTCTTTATTCAAAATGTTAACAAATTCCCTATGTTGTTCTAATGCCTTTTCAATGTGAATTCCTTCATTTTTAAATTTTTTCTGTGTATCGTTTATTACTTCTCTAATTGTCATATACTGCGGTTGACACAATATTACCCTTTCTAACACATCATATTCACTGTAACATATCGTCTTTGCATCTTTATTTCTAACCTGTGATTTCATATGTACAACCTCCTGCAATGTATTACTTCTCATTTTAGCTTTAACTAAATGCTCAATATTTAGTATTAATTTCAAAAGAACAGAAAGGTTTTCCATTACTAAAGTCCATTTGTTTGGCGAAAAGTTATACCCCACTATTTCCTCTAATGATATATTTAAAAAAAGGCTGCTAACGAAATCCAGTAACTAGTACATGTAATAACGTCACAGTTGATAACTTAATGTGTCAACAAACAATAGTTTAAAAAATATTCTGTAAATAAAAGGGAGGTTATGGGAATGGCTTTAGAAATGAAAAATGAATGTGAACGGTGCAATGCAGAACTATTAAACGATTCATTTGCTTATATTTGTGTGTATGAATGTACTTTTTGTGAACCCTGTACGAAACAAATGGAGAATGTTTGTCCTAACTGTGGGGGCGAACTTGTGAGGAGACCGAGAAAAAAACATTAAAAAATTCTACTATATTAGATAACAGTGAGCAGGGTAAACTTTCCCTGCTCTTATTTTTTACAGAAAAACCAATCAAAGAGTACTAGTCTATTTAACCCAAACAAAAAGAGCCTTCCTATTTGAAGGCTCCTATTAGTAGATTGTGCTTTTAGTTTTAATGTATTTCTCTAAACAATCCAATTACTTTGCCTAATATCATTACATTTTGGACAATAATTGGTTCCATTGTAGCATTTTCAGGTTGTAATCTGATGTAGTTTTTTTCTTTGAAAAAACGCTTAACAGTGGCTTCCTCTTCCTCTGTCATTGCAACAACAATATCGCCATTTTGAGCTGTTTGTTGTTTTCGGACAATAACTCTATCACCGTCTAGTATACCAGCCTCTATCATACTTTCACCTTGTACATTCAGCACAAATAAATCGTCTTCGGAAGTAGCAAGATGGGCTGGTACGGGTACATATTCTTCAATATTTTCTATTGCAGTTATAGGCTCCCCAGCAGTAACTTTTCCAATAACTGGTGCGTAGAAAGCTTCATTCCTAGGAATCATATCTACGTCACTATCAATATGTAATATTTCGATCGCACGGGGTTTCGTTGGGTCACGTCTAATAAATCCTTTTTGTTCAAGTCTTGATAAATGACCATGAACCGTAGAGCTAGATGCAAGACCTACAGCTTGTGCTATTTCTCTAACTGAAGGTGGATAACCCTTATCTAGTACTTGTTCTTTTATGTATTCCAATATTGCTTCTTGTCTTTTTGATAGCTTGTTCATATTTTTTTCACCTCGTGCATATTATGAATTACTAGCATTATAGCATGTATTTTTCAAATATACAAACATTCGTTCGTAATTTGTTGACAAGAACAAATGTTCTAGTATAATAAAATTATAAAAAGCGAACAGAGGTTCTATTATAGGAGGGGTTAATATGTTTAGTAAATTATCAAAAACAGATTTAACTTTATATGTCATGTTTGGGTTAAGTTTAGTATTCTTATATTGCGCAATTGCTGTTAGTTAATTGAAAATTGGGGTGTATACATGAGGGCCGCAATAATTTATTGTCGAGTCAGTACAACGAAAGAAGAGCAATCGACGTCATTAAGAAGACAAAAGGATGAATTACTCCAACTAGCTCACCAACATCAAATAGAAGTAGTACATGTAATAGAGGAACGACAAAGCGGCTATGAAATTGAACGTGATGGTATTTTTCAAATGCTAGAGTTATTTTCGGAAAGACAAGCCAATATTTTGTTAATCCAGGATGAAACTAGATTAGGGAGAGGCAATGCCAAAATAGCTCTTTTACATCAACTAGCAAAGTTAGATGTTACTATTTTTACCATTTCTCACCAAGGGGAAATAGAAATTTCAGATTCTGATTCCATGGTGCTTCAAATCGTATCTATAGTAGAAGAATATCAACGGAAATTACATAATATAAAAATAAAAAGAGGAATGAAAAAAGCTATATCCAATGGTTATCGTCCTGAAAAGAATTTAACGAATCTGCAAGAGTCCCCGGGTAGGGAACGAAAAAAATTCCCACTAAATGAAGTGGTTCGTCTACGAAGCAGTGGTCTAACGTTCACAGAAATTGCTGCGACTTTAAAAGGGATGGGGCATAATGTCTCTAAAGCCACTATACATCGTCGTTACCAAGAGCACCTACTTGAAATCGACGCAAAGGAAAGTTAATATTGATTGTAGTATGGCAAGCGTCCAAAACTGACACTTGCTTTTTTTGTTCCTAATTTGAAGTTTCATTAAGAAGAAATCGCGCCTAAAAGGAGTGTTCTCATGCTATCAAAGGATAAAATTGACCGAATAAATGTGTTAGCAAATAAAGCAAAAGCTGGAGAATTAACAAATAAGGAAAAAGAAGAACAACAGAAGTTACGACAAGAATACTTAAAAAACCTACGCTCATCCTTTAAAAATCAATTAAAGTCGGTGAAAATAGTTGATCCGGAAGGTAATGATGTGACCCCACAAAAATTAAGGGATGAAAAAGCAAGAAATAAAAATCACTAAACGAAAACCCTTATCAGATTGATAAGGGTTTTATACATTTTCATATTTGAAATTGTTTTATAGGAATAAAACAACCATTTTTATCGACAATAAGAAAGAATGTGAACAAAGGATGAAAAATCAATTTTCTTCCTGATTATGCTTGTCTATCCAGTATATTCATTATAGGATAAGAGTTATACATAGGTTTATATGTGGAAAGGGGTATTACGATGCCAAATAGTATTGAACAAAAGTCGATTAATACAATAAGAACATTGGCCATTGATGCAGTTGAAAAAGCAAACTCTGGTCATCCAGGTATGCCAATGGGTGCGGCGCCTATGGCATACAAATTATGGACAGATTTTATGAATCATAATCCAAAAAATGCCGAATGGTTTAACAGGGACCGTTTTGTACTTTCAGCAGGACACGGATCGATGCTGCTTTATGCATTGTTGCACTTATCGGGTTACGAGGTGACAATGGATGATATTAAAAACTTCCGCCAGTGGGGTTCTAACACACCTGGTCATCCTGAATTTGGTCACACGCACGGGGTGGAAGCGACTACAGGACCACTGGGTCAAGGATTTGCGATGGCTGTTGGTATGGCGCTTGCAGAAAGTCACCTAGCCGCTAAATATAATAAAGATCAATTTAATGTCGTTGACCACTACACGTTCAGTATTTGTGGTGATGGGGATTTAATGGAAGGTATTTCTCATGAAGCTTCATCATTAGCGGGGCATTTAAAGCTCGGTAAATTAGTCGTGCTATATGATTCTAATGATATTTCATTAGATGGAGATTTAGATCGTTCTTTTTCCGAAAATGTAGAGGAACGCTTTAAAGCATATGGTTGGCAAGTTATCCGCGTAGAAGACGGAACGGACCTAAATGAAATTGGGAAAGCGATAGAAGAGGCAAAAAAGAATACCGAGCAACCAACATTAATTGAAGTGAAAACAGTTATTGGGTTCGGTGCTCCAAACAAATCAGGAAAATCAGATGCCCACGGAGCTCCTCTTGGAGAAGCAGAGATTAAGCTTACGAAAACCCATTATGATTGGGAACATGAAGAATTTCATGTGCCAACTGAAGTTTATGAAGATTTCAAACAAAAAGTTGCAGAAAAAGGTGCTCAGAAAGAATCTGACTGGAACGATTTATTCGGTAAGTATAAAGAAGCGTATCCAGAACTAGCGAAGGAATTGGATGATGCGATCCATAACAGATTGCCAGATGGCTGGGATCAAGATATGCCTACTTATGAAGTTGGAAAAGATTCTCCAGCAACACGTGCTGCTTCCGGCGATGCTTTAAATGCAATCGCGAAAAAAGTACCATATTTCCTAGGTGGAAGTGCAGATCTAGCAGGCTCTAATAAAACAACTATCAAAAACGAAGAAGACCTAACATTCCAAAACTATGCTGGTCGGAATATTTGGTTTGGCGTTCGCGAATTTGCCATGGCTGCTGCATTAAATGGTATGGCACTTCACGGTGGGTTAAAGGCGTTCGTTGGCACGTTCTTTGTGTTTAGTGATTATTTACGCCCTGCAGTTAGATTGTCTGCTTTGATGAACTTACCTGTTACGTATGTCTTTACTCATGACTCTGTAGCAGTTGGGGAAGATGGACCTACACATGAACCAATTGAGCAGCTTCCAGCATTCCGAGCTATGCCTCATTTATCGACTATTCGTCCTGCAGACGGAAATGAAACAAATGCAGCATGGCGTTTAGCTGTTGAATCTGAGGACCAACCACATGCATTAGTATTAACGAGGCAAGGCTTACCAACGCTTGAGGGAACTAATGAGAAGGCGTATGAAGGCGTGAAGAAAGGGGCATACGTCCTTTCGAAGGCAGAGAAAGAAAAGGCTGATTTGTTACTTCTTGCTTCAGGTTCAGAGGTTCACCTAGCGGTTCTTGCTCAACAAGAGCTTAAAACAAAGGGGATTGAAGCATCTGTTGTAAGCATGCCATCTTGGGATCGTTTTGAAAAACAATCGCCAGCATACAAAAATGAAGTTCTTCCAAAAGAAGTGAAAAAACGTGTAGCGATTGAAATGGCTTCTCCATTCGGTTGGGAGCGTTACACTGGGGATGAAGGAACGGTTATAGGAATCGATACGTTTGGAGCTTCTGCACCAGGTGAAAAAATTATCGAAGAGTATGGATTCACAGTTGAAAATGTTGTTAAAACCGCAGAAGCTTTATTAAAATAATATTTTATGAAAGTGCGGCGCATATGTTTTGTTGTCACATAGCGCCGCAATATATTTTTGTGCGACAAAAAAACAACCCTCTTAAGTGTCAAGAAACGACAACCTTTTATAAGATATCTGCTAGAATGGTCATTAATAGGAGGGACCGTGCTATGCAGACATTTTCTATATTTTTGATAAAAGATGAGTTTGTTAAACATTACTATCATAAAAACGATCTATTATATGATTTTTTTCAAACATACCGATTACAATCGTACGATCCAAACTATCAAAAGCAGTTTCAATTTATTACAAAAGACATACCTAAAAGAGACATCATTACTTATCTATGTGACAAACTGAATGGTCTTTATACGATACATAAAGCGGATGATGAACTATGGATTGAGAATAATCATTTGCATGTGAAGATAGAATGTGGTAGAAAAGAATGGGTAGTATATAGTTCTTCTTTGCATGAAGCGGAACTAGTAGTTTTTGAACATTTTCGAGCTCTTCACACATCTTTTTTTGTGATGAACAGAAATAAAAGTCAATATGGATGGCTGTCTCCTATACGAAAAGAAGTAATTCTTTAATGATCAAGTATTGTCAGATTGTTAAGGTTTTACTATACTGTATGAGAGACAACATGAAGGAGGAAATCAAATAATGGGTACACTATGGGTTGTGCTAATTGCTATACTAGCGTTAATAGCTGGAATTGCACTAGGGTTTTTTATTGCAAGAAAATACATGATGAACTACTTAAAGAAAAACCCTCCGATTAATGAACAAATGCTTCGTACGATGATGATGCAAATGGGTCAAAAACCATCCCAGAAAAAAATCAAACAAATGATGCGTGCAATGAATAACCAAGCAGATAAATAAAAGGAAATCCTTCTTCACTAGAAGAAGGATTTATTTCATTTCTACATACTGAAATTATATTCTTATTAAGTGTCAAATAGTGAGCAATACATGAAATGGTAGTTTACATACAATGGTGAAAAAAGTTCACACAAATGTCACCATAGATTATAGATGCAAAAACGATTTTACGGTGTAGTCTGTTAAAATGATGCTAGTATGTTTGGACAGACTAAAGGAGCGATAGTTTATGATAGAAGAAGTAAATATGTTTTTGGCTTTTGGAGCAGGTTTTTTATCCTTTATTTCTCCATGCGTTTTACCGTTGTACCCAGTATTTCTCTCCTATGTTACCGGAATGAGTGTGAATGAACTTAAGTCAGAAAATGCCATGTTAAGTAGAAGAAGTTTGTTCCATACCCTCAGTTTTCTAATTGGTTTTTCTTCTATTTTTATCATGTTAGGTTTTGCTGCTTCTTCACTAGGAGAAGTATTAATACAATACAGAGACTATATTCGTCAGTTTGGTGCAATATTAATGGTATTCTTTGGATTCGTGATGATTGGTTTATTTAAATTCGAGTTTTTTATGAAGGAAAGAAAAGTCAGATTTAAAAATAGACCAGCAGGCTACCTTGGTTCCGTTTTAATAGGGATGGCTTTTTCCATGAGTTGGACTCCTTGTACTGGCCCGATATTAGCGGCTGTTATCGGACTATCCTACACGAATCCTGATACTGGGGTTTTATTAATGACAGCTTATTCCTTAGGTTTTTCTGTTCCATTTATTGTATTATCTTTTTTTGTCGGAAGAATGGATTGGATAAAGCGGAATGGGGAAAAGATAGTAAAAATTGGTGGTTATATTATGATAGCCATGGGTGTAATTCTTTTCTTTGATTGGATGCGATTATTGACAAGTTATTTAGCAAGTCTTTTCGGCTTTTCAGGTTTTTAAAGAAGAGAAACGTAAGACTAACTTACCAATATAAAGTAGAAAAAATAGTTTAAGTTGTTAAAAACCTTCTCTTTATATTATGATAAAAGTATGAATAAATAAGGGGGATAAAGTTTATGAAGACGAATGATTTAATTTTACGCACAACGACTGCCCTTATTGCGTTTATTTTGTTAGCCTTTTCTATTTATTTGTTTTTAGCAGGACATAATGCACCTGGTGGAGGTTTTATTGGTGGGTTAATGACGGCAGCGGCCATCATTTTAATGTATATGACATATGGCTTAGATACGATGAATAAAGTCATTCCTTTAAATTTCAAGCTTTTAGTTCCAATTGGTCTTCTGATTGCGACATTAACAGGGGTTGGTTCCTTTGTGTTTGATCAACCATTTTTAAGCCAAACATATACATATGTCCACCTTCCTATTCTAGGGGATGCTGAATTGGCAACAGCTATGTTGTTTGACTTAGGAGTATATCTAACGGTTATTGGAATAACGTTAACAATAATATTATCCATTGCAGACGATAACTAATTTTTAAAAATTGGGGAGAGATATAAATGGGAAGAGTTTTGGTTGTGGACGACGCTCAATTCATGCGACTTACGTTATCAAACATCCTGACGAAGGGTGGATTTGAAGTAGTAGGCGAGGCTCCCGATGGAGAAAAAGCGATTCAAATGTATAAAGAATTAAAACCAGATCTCGTTACTATGGATATAACAATGCCAGTTTTGAATGGGATTGATGCAACGAGGTCTATTATAGAAAGTGATCCTCATGCACGTATTGTGATGTGTTCAGCCGTAGGGCAACAAAAAATTGTCGTAGAAGCAATTCAAATGGGTGCGAAAGATTTTATCGTTAAACCATTTGACGAAGTGAGGGTATTGGAGACGATACGACGCCTATTAGCTACATAATTAAGGAAAAGAAAGTTGGAACATTATGATTTGGGCTGTTGCTAGTACAATTGCAGCTGTGTTCATGGCTACATTAATGATATTTATTCGAATGAAAGCTGCTAAGAAGCCAGCTTCTGTGAAAAAAATAATATTGCCACCTTTCATGATGAGTACTGGCGCCTTGATGTTTTTGTTTCCGCAGTTTCAAGTAAGTTGGATACAGGTATTGGAAGCGGTATCTGTGGGGATAATTTTTTCGGTATTACTAATTGTTTCCTCAAAGTTTGAAATAAAAGGCAATGATATATATTTAATTCCTTCTAAAGCATTTGTTTTTATCTTATTTGGACTATTAGCGTTGCGGATTATTCTAAAGACGATTGTTGGACAAAGTATTTCCTTTGGGGAGACGAGTGGGATGTTTTTCCTACTTGCGTTTGGGATGATCATTAGCTGGAGAACAGCGATGTTGCTAAAATTTTTGAAATTGAAAAAACAGCTAGATGGAGAAAAGACATTTTCTGGAAAAGTGGTCGAACAAAAGCCTTAACTATTTGAAATAGTTAAGGCTTTTGTTGTGTTATTCTAATAGCGGTAAGTAAGGAGAAAAATCGATATTTTTCCTTTTTAGCGTTTTAATAAGAAATTTATGATCTCTTTTGGGGGTTGCTAAAATATAGCCTTCTATTAAAATATCCTGTGTAATTTTATCTTTGTTTCTTTCTAAAGCGAGCTGACCTATCTTACTTGCAATTTTCTGTTTGGCCACATCTCGAAATAGTTGTGGAACCGGGGCTACAAGATCGTTTAGCAATTGCTTTTCCTGCTCTCCCCATAAATGAAGCGTTTTATTTACATAGTATTCTTCCCAATCGATAGTTGACTTTCCATCTTCCTTAGGCATCCGTTTTAAGAACTTACGGAACATGAAAAATCCACCGATAGCAAACAAACCAAGCATAATAAAAGTCCAAGTAATAATAAGTAAAATAAATGTATCTGACATATCTATCACCTACGCTATGTTCTTTGCATTACACTGCAAATATAGCACAAATAGAGGAAAATTTCTATTACGAGAAAAACTTGTCCTTAATTTTAAAAAAATGAATATGCTATAAATAAGGACAAGCTAAAGGGTGATGGAGATGGTTGAAAAATATCGGATAATAGGATGGAGCATTGGGCTTGTAGTTTTCCTTGTCGGGGAATTATTTGTCTTTTTAATGAGCAGTCAAAACAGTTTATTTCCCTTTGCGGAAAGCTTTAGTGGCTATTTGAAAAATTATTTCGTGCTGTTTTATGTTTTTACAATTGCTATTATTAGTTTACAATGGAACGGGATTAAACTAATGGAACCTGTCTTTCACAAAAGGGTTCCTACAAAAGAAAAAGCTATCTATGGTTCCTTGGCGTTTCTATTTGTGTTTGTTGCTCCTATAGTCATTTTGATTCGCTTAAGTCACATTACTTTTGGTAACAGTATTTCTTTTTCAATAGCAGTATTGCTTATTTTTCTTTTGTCTTTATTTCTTTTATTTATACAAATGACAACCTTTAATGAACAAATAGAAGAAGGATGAACCTATAATGCGATTATGGCATGAACAATTAATTAAGTATTTACCGAGGCAGCAATTACTAGGACAACACAGAGAATGCTGTGCTCTAAGAGGAAATGGATGGGAGAAGCCCCATGCAACTGTGAATTATATATTTAACTACTCGGTTACTCATTTATTTGCATACCATTGTTTGGTTATGGATGAGATGAAAAAAAGAGGCTATACCGTAACCGAAGAATGGGCAAGCCCTTCCTATCGCGGAAAAAATTGTGAACCGATTGATTTGACAAATTTTGATAAAGATACGCTAAAAAAGATGGAATTTTTAATAAAAAGCGGTCATATATATGAGGAACATGACGAAAGATATATGGAGGAATGTTTGGAAAATCTACGAAATAAAGGTATATATATACATTTTTAAGAAAATTGGCGGGATTGTGTGGGAATCGAACCCACCAGAGACGGCACGCGCCTCTCAGGCGGTTTTGAAGACCGTGACGGGCACCAGCTCCGTAACCAACCCCAAAATGTTGTGGCAAAAATATATTATACCTATTTTATGTCGAGGTTTCAACTCGTTTCAACAATTTTTACTTGATTTTTAGATGATAACATATAACAATTAAATTAATGGAAGTTTTTGTACGTTAGGGGGGATACAGTTATGGGTAATTGGGATTTTGATTGGGAGAGATTCAGTATATTACGTCATAAGAACTCTACTGAAGAGGAATGGAAGGATCTTCCCTCTAGTGCATTATATTGGATGCTAGAAAATAGCAAACAAGTATTTTCTATTTCTACTTTAGAAGGAAAAATTGTATTTATTTCACAAAATGTAAACAAAGTGTATGGTTATTCAAAAGAAGAGATGCTAGGGAAAAATAGATACGAATTCATACACGAAGACGATTTGCATTATTTTGATACGAAAGTACCCCCACGTGAAAATGAACGAATTAAGTTAACCTATCGGATGAGACATAAAGAGGGTCATTACATATGGACAGAAACCTACACAAGCAAACTGAAAGAGAATGGTATAGAGTATTACGTAATGGTTACGAGTGATATTACAAGTAAGAAAGATGTAGAAAATTTATTGGCTCAATCAGAGAAATTATCAGTAGTTGGACAATTATCGGCTGGGATTGCTCATGAAATTCGTAACCCACTAACATCTCTAAAAGGGTTTTTAAACATTATGGCAGCCAGTCCTAATAAAATTCATCCTCAATATTATCAAATCATGAAGGAAGAGTTAGAAAAAATCGAATCTATCACCTCAGAACTTCTTTATATTTCAAAACCCCAAGTAGATTATCGAACAGAAGAAAAAATTGGAGCTATTTTACAAGATGTTTGTACGTTAATGCAGTCACAAGCTAGACTAAATAATGTAACCATTTCTTTGCAGGAGTCAGGTTATGGTAATATTTTATTATATTGTGATAAATCCCAAATGAAACAAGTGTTCATAAATTTAATAAAAAATGCTATTGAAATTATGGAACAAGGTGGTACAGTATACGTCAAGTTAAAGGCTGATACAAAAAAGGTTATGATAGATGTAATAGATGAAGGACCAGGTGTACCAATTGCTTTAATAGACAAAATTAAAGAACCTTTTTTTACAACGAAGGAAAATGGTACAGGTTTAGGCTTAATGGTAACAAACCAACTATTAGAAAAACACAATGGAACACTATCGGTTTTGCAAAATGAAGAAGGACAAGGCGCGACGTTTCGGGTAACGTTACCAATAATATAAAGAATAAAAGGACTTGTGGTGAAACAAATGACAGATCGACACTATACTATTGGGCTAGCAGGTCATATTGATCACGGAAAGACAGCCCTGACGAAAGCTTTAACGAATGTTGATACAGATCGACTTAAAGAGGAAAAAGAACGCAATATTTCCATAGAACTTGGTTTTGCTCCTTTCCGTATGGAAGGGGCTTCTTTTGATATGTCCGTGATTGACGTTCCAGGACATGAGCGATTCATCAGGCAAATGATTGCAGGTGTAGCTGGCATTGACTTAGTAATCATAGTCATCGCCGCTGACGAGGGTATTATGCCACAAACAAAAGAACATATGGATATCTTGTCATTATTACATGTGACCAACGCAATCGTTGTATTGACAAAAATAGATAAGGCAGAATCCGAGTTAATTGAATTAGTAGAAGAAGACGTCAAAAAACATTGCGAAAAGACTCCTTATAAACATGCCCCCATCTTAAAGGTTGATAGCCTTTCTCGAAATGGGATAGATGAGTTAAAGCAGAAAATTGTTGAGAAAATGGAGCAAATCCCTAATCGAAATAGTAACAGCCCTTTTCGCATGCCAATTGACCAAGTGTTTTCCTTAAAAGGAGTCGGCTCTATTGTAAGAGGTACCATTTACGAAGGCGCCATTCATAAGGAAGAAACCGTGTACGTCTTACCAGGTGGGGACGAGGCAAAAGTTCGTCAAATACAAGTCCATGGCCAAGAGGTCGAAAAAGCGTATGCAGGGCAGCGAGGAGCGATTAATCTTGCAGGAATTCATAAAAGAGACATTGCACGCGGACAAGTAGTCGTAAAAAATCCATCCTATTTTTCGGAATCGATGACAATTGATGTGTCTTTACAACTGTTGGAGGATAACCAATACCCAATCAAACAACGTTCGCCAATTAAATTACATATTGGTTCGGCAGAGGTGTATGGAAAAGTTATCTTCTTTGACCGTAACAAAGTGCAATTCGATGAAAATGAGATTTTATGTCAAATTAGATTAGAAAAACCAATCGTTGTGAATCGTGAAGATCGTTTTATTTTACGTAGGGCTACTCCAGTTGAAACAATTGGTGGAGGATGGGTTATTAACCCTATGGGTGAGAAATATAAGTTTGGAAATGAAACGATTAATATGCTAACTCGACAAAAAGAAGGCACTCCCACTGATCAAATTTTACGATTGATAGAAAAAGAATGGCTTCCATTAGAGATGATTGTTAAGAAGTTAGCGATGGATGAGAAACAAATCCTTCATCATCTACAAATGTTACAGGAACAAGATAAAATCGTCCTTCAGGGGAAGTTGTACGGATCTGTCAATACAGTACAAACCATATATGGTCAGATAGTAGCTTTATTAGAGGATTATCATCAACAACATTCCATGAGACGAGGAATGAATAAACCAGAATTACTACAAAGCTTACCTGCACCCCGAAAAGTAGCCGAAATGTTAGTAAAGGAATGGATAGAGGATAGAAAATTAAAACAACAAGATCAATTTATTTCTATCCAAAGCTTTACTCCAAACTATCCATCTCAATGGGAAAAGAGAATGGAAAAAGCGGTGGAGAACTTAAAATCGGATGGTATTCAAGTGAAAGAATGGGATGAGTATGTAGAGTTAGAAGGAATTCCTGGTACTTTGCAGGAAGAATTGAAAAGTTTTCTGCTAGCTAACAACACGATTTATCCATTATCTGATAAACATGTTATTCACGTGGATAGTTTTGATCATTATACATCTTTGCTTGCAAAGAATACATCTGATTCTTTTTCAGTAAAAGAGGCGAAAGATGTTTGGAATATATCACGGAAGTTCTTAATACCTTTACTAGAGCTTTTAGACGAAAAAGGCTTCACGAAACGTGTAGAAGATAAACGAGTATGGGTTAGAGTAGAGGTTTGACAATGGCTCACACAATGGTGTGAGCTTTTCCTTATTCACTATGTTAGTAGGTCATTCATTTGATATTTTTGAAGACCTTTTTTATACTTACAGTAAGGCTATTACCACTTGGTAGAACTAGTTGGATACGAAGGAGGAATTATACTTATGCCTTATAAAATAAAAGTTGAATTTTGTATGATGTGAAATTACGCACCAAAAGCTGCGAGGTTCGCAGATGAATTATTTAGTCATTTTCGACATAATATTACTGAATTATTGTTAGTACCTAGTTCTGGAGGAGCATTTGAGGTTACCATAAATGGTGAAAAAATTTATTCAAAGTTAGAAATTGGCAAATTCCCAGAAACGAAGAACATTATCCAACAAATGGAAGAGTTGAACTAAGAAAAACATGCCTTAAAGAGGCGTGTTTTTTCTGAGTAAGGAGAAAGTGATATACTTGATGTAAGAATGTGACGATGAGGTGATGGATACATGAATGAGTATCTTCGACAAATACCTCCTGTACATGAACTACAACAACATCCAGATATTTTGTCATTACAAAGAAAAGTTGGTGTATCCAGCAACAAAATGACAGAGTGGATTCAGCAAGAAGTTAATTCAGTACGTAAGGATATATTAAGTGGAAGTTGGAAGATAGAAAAGACTAGTTTCGTTGAAGCTATTGTGAACAAAGTTAAACAAACCGTTTTAATTTGGGATCAAAAAAGGCTAACGAGTGTTATTAATGCCACAGGTACAATTATACATACTAACTTGGGTCGTTCTCGCCTTTCGGACGAAGCAATTGAACAAGTTGTTGCTGTTGCGAAAAATTATTCCAATTTAGAGTATGATCTTCAATCCGGAAAAAGAGGCTCGAGGCATAATATTTTAGAAGAATTATTAAAAGAAGTTACTGGGGCTGAAGCGGCTTTAGTAGTAAACAATAATGCTGCAGCTGTTTATATGGTACTTCAATGCTTTGCGAAGAATAAGGAAGTCATCGTCTCACGGGGTGAATTAGTAGAAATTGGCGGTAGTTTTCGGGTTTCCTCCATTATGGAAGAAAGTGGAGCGACGTTAAAAGAAGTTGGTACTACGAATAAAACCCATTTAAAGGACTACGATGAAGCCATTAACGAAAACACGGCAATGATAATGAAAGTACATACAAGTAATTTTAAAATTGTAGGATTTACGAAAAGTGTGGGAACGGCTGAGCTTATTTCATTAGCGAAAGCAAAAGATACATTATTCTATGAAGACCTTGGAAGCGGAGCATTGTATGATTTCCAAAAAGAAAAAATAGGGGATGAGCCGGTCGTTAAGGAAATAATGAAAAACGGACCGGACCTTGTATCTTTTAGTGGAGACAAATTATTAGGTGGCCCACAGGTTGGTGTAATAGCAGGGAAAAAACAGTTTATCGATCAACTGAAACGACATCAGCTTGCAAGGCTACTACGTGTCGATAAAATGACCTTTGCTGCTTTAGAAGCTACATTAAAAAGCTATGTGAAAGGGACGAAAGAAGCTCTTCTAAACATACCTACAGTAAGAGATGTACTGAGGCCATTTGAAGAAATTAAGGTACAGACAGAAAAATTTATCGAAGCTAGTAAGGACTTGCATATGTTTTCCTTTTCTTTAAAAAGTGATTTCTCAACGATTGGTGGGGGGACCATGCCCGGAGAAACCATCAAAACGTACGGTGTAACAATTGAGTCTGTTAAACTTAACTCTTCAACTTTAGAAAAAAGATTAAGACTTTCTTCTACACCAATTATTGGACGATTTGTAGACGAAAAGCTGTATCTTGATTTCCGTACACTTACAGAAACAGATATAGCTGAAATCTATCGCTTTTTCAAACAACTGAATGAAGAGTTACATATCATGTGAAGCTCCTTTTTTCTGCCTGGAGTGGTTTCGATTTTTAACCTTTTTCGAACCTTTCATGGGAACACCATAAGGCTGACTTGCTTGACGGTGTAGTTTTGAGTTTTTTTGTTCTGCCATTGTTCACTCACCTCCTGTATCTTTAGTATCTGATGGAGGTAGTGTTTTAGTCACCAATAAGGCAGTTACCTAATTTTAGCTTTATGGCCAATAAATTTTTATGATTATCAGCTCTATTTGTGTTAAAAATTGATATTAAACGTTTTACTTATATATAAATTTGATTTAAAATGTATAAGTGCAGAAAGACTGTCATAAAAAGTAGGAAAATTGGGGACAGGTGAAGCTTTTCTATTTTACTTAAGGGGGTTAAATTATATGGCAACAAATGATGCTTACAAAGCTCGCAAGCAGTTTGAGATTGATGGTAAAAAGTATAATTATTATCATCTAAAAGCATTAGAAGAAGCAGGTATTGGTAATATTTCACGTTTACCATATTCTGTCCGTGTATTACTTGAATCCGTATTACGACAATATGATGGACATGTTATTAAAAACGAACACATTGAAAAATTAGCAAAATGGGGTACTAAAGAAGGTGAAGGAGTAGATGTTCCTTTTAAACCATCTCGTGTAATCCTTCAAGACTTTACAGGTGTTCCAGCAGTAGTTGACTTAGCTTCTTTAAGAAAAGCGATGGTTGATATGGGTGGTAGCCCTGATAGCATTAACCCGGAAGTACCAGTAGATTTAGTTATTGACCACTCTGTACAGGTTGATAAATACGGTACTGGTCAAGCGTTAAACTTAAACATGGATCTTGAGTTTGAGCGTAACGCAGAGCGCTATGAGTTCCTACATTGGGCTCAAAAGGCATTCGACAACTACCGTGCTGTTCCACCAGCAACTGGAATCGTTCACCAAGTTAACTTGGAATATTTAGCAAATGTCGTTCATGCTCTTGAAAATGAAAATGGCGAGTATGACGCATTCCCTGATACATTAGTTGGTACAGACTCTCACACAACGATGATTAACGGTTTAGGCGTTCTAGGTTGGGGTGTAGGTGGAATTGAAGCGGAAGCAGGTATGTTAGGTCAACCTTCATATTTCCCTGCTCCAGAAGTAATTGGTGTTAAATTAACTGGATCATTACCAGGTGGAACGACAGCTACAGACCTTGCATTAAAAGTAACGCAAGTACTTCGTGAGAAAAAAGTAGTTGGTAAATTCGTTGAGTTCTTTGGCCCAGCTCTTTCTGCAATGCCACTAGCTGATCGTGCAACGATTTCAAACATGGCACCAGAATATGGGGCAACTTGTGGTTTCTTCCCAGTAGATAGTGAAGCATTAGAGTATCTTCGCTTAACTGGACGTAGCGAGGAACAAATTAAAGTTGTTGAAACGTATTGCAAAGAAAACGATTTATTCTACACACCAGACCAAAAAGATCCTGAATTTACAGATCTTGTAGAAATTAACTTGTCTGAATTAGAGCCAAACCTTTCTGGTCCTAAGCGTCCACAAGATTTAATTGCTCTTTCTGATATGAAAGAATCCTTTAATAAAGCGCTAACTGCACCAGCTGGAAATCACGGCTTTGGTCTTGAGGAAAGCGAAAAGAATAAAGAAGTTACTGTAGAGTTATCTAATGGTAAAAAAACAGTAATGAAAACAGGTGCTGTTGCCATTGCTGCGATTACATCTTGTACGAACACATCTAACCCTTACGTTATGTTAGGTGCTGGATTGTTAGCAAGAAACGCAATTGAAAAAGGTCTAGAAGTACCTGCTTATGTAAAAACTTCTTTAGCACCAGGTTCAAAAGTTGTTACACGTTATCTAGAGGATTCTGGATTAATGACATACTTAGACCAATTAGGATTTAACCTAGTTGGGTATGGTTGTACAACTTGTATCGGTAACTCTGGTCCACTTCTTCCTGAAATTGAAGAAGCAATTGCTAGCAATGATTTGACCGTTTCATCTGTCCTATCTGGTAACCGTAACTTTGAAGGCCGTATTCATCCATTAGTGAAAGCGAACTACCTAGCTTCACCGCCATTAGTAGTAGCTTATGCGCTTGCTGGAACAGTGGACATTGACTTGTACAATGAGCCATTAGGTCAAGATAAAGATGGAAACGACGTATTCTTTAACGATATTTGGCCATCAAGTGAAGAAGTAAAAGAGCAGATTTTTAAAGTTGTTACACCTGAAATTTTCCGTAAAGAGTATGAGAACGTATTCAACTCTAATGAAAAATGGAACGAAATCGAAACAACTGACGAGCCTCTTTACAAATGGGATAAGGATTCTACTTATATTCAAAATCCTCCATTCTTTGAAGGGTTATCAGCTGATCCAACGGAGGTTAAGGACCTTAATGGATTACGTGTAATCGGTAAATTCGGTGACTCTGTTACAACAGACCATATTTCTCCTGCTGGGGCGATTCCAAAAGATATGCCTGCAGGTAAATATTTAGTGGAAAAAGGAGTATCACCACGTAACTTTAACTCATTCGGTTCCCGTCGTGGTAACCACGAAGTAATGATGAGAGGTACATTTGGAAATATCCGTATTAAAAACCAAATCGCTCCTGGTACAGAAGGTGGTTTCACTACTTACTGGCCAACAGAAGAAATCATGCCAATTTACGATGCTGCAATGAAGTATCAAGAAGATAACACTGGACTACTTATTATTGCGGGCAAAGACTATGGTATGGGAAGTTCTCGTGACTGGGCTGCGAAAGGTACTAACTTACTTGGTATTAAAACAGTTATCGCGGAGAGCTTTGAGCGTATTCACCGTTCTAACTTAGTTATGATGGGTGTACTTCCTTTACAGTTTAAAGAAGGAGAAACAATTGAATCTCTTGGCTTAACTGGTAAAGAAACATTTAACGTTCATATTAATGAAGATGTTAAACCACATGACTTAGTGAAAGTAACTGCTACTGATGAAGAAGGAAACACGAAAGAATTTGACGTAGTAGCACGTTTCGATAGTGATGTTGAAATTGACTACTATCGCCATGGTGGAATTCTTCAAATGGTTCTACGTAATAAATTAAAATAAATTGTACGATAAAGTCCACAAAAAGCATTCCTAATGGGATGCTTTTTGTTATTAAAAAGTATATCCTTGAAGTGTTCCATGTATCCTGAAGTTGTATAAAGAAATAAAAAAAGACTCATCACTATTTGTAATGATGTAAAGCGATAAGTTTTCTTTCTTTCTTTCTTCAAGACATGATAAAATATAGAATGGTACTACAAACTAGCTAGTAAAAAGGTAGGTTGTTCACATGCTACAACGGTTGCTCGGAGCTGTAGTCCTTTTAGTAATGTTTGGAATAGTAATTTATAACTTTTTTGAGGACGAGCAAGGACAAAACAATAATGAACAAAGATTAGTGGAAATAGAAGACGAAAACTTTGATGGTGTTATTACTGCCTATCCTGAGGCTAAGGAAGCTTCTGCCCAAGTGGAAGTTAATAAACCAGCACCAGACTTTACACTGGAAACACTTGATGGTGAGGAGCTTACGTTATCTGATTTAAAAGGGAAAAAAGTATTTTTAAACTTTTGGGCAACATGGTGTACGTATTGTTTAGATGAAATGCCTGCCATGCAAAAAATACACGAAAATTATGGGGATGAAGTTGTTATTATTGGTCTTAATGCTACAGGCTCGGAGACTTCTTTAGACAAAGTAAAAAGTTACGTAGACCAATTAGGTATAACATTCCCGATTGTGTTAGATAAGGACTTAAAAGTAACGTACGATAAATATCAAGCAATGGGTTTACCGACTACTTTTTTCATTAATACAAAAGGTGAAATACAACTGGAAAGACATATAGGACCAATGAGCTATGAATTAATGGAAGAAAAGTTGAAGGAATTAAAATAATCTGAATAAAAAAACATTCATTGGAAATGATGTATTTTAAAGGAGAGATTTTCCAATGAATAAAAAACGAAAAATGAGCTTTGCCGAAATGTTAGAAACCGAAAGGCAGCAAATTAAAAATAACCCCGAGTTAATGGATAAAATTGAGCAGAAGTTAGAAGATAGACTATCTGCTGGAGTAATGAAGACAGCTGAAAAATAACAGCTGTCTTTTTTCATTATGATGAAAAAGAAAAAAGCCCAACTTTTAACTGCGATATTTTTTATATGTTAAGCAGAAAATAAGGATGAAAACTCAGAGAAGAGAGGGGTTTTAACACATGGGAAATCCTAAAAAAGACTCGAAACATTTTCAACCTGAACATTTAGGTAAATTGAGCAAAGAATTTGATGGGAATAAAGGGAGAAAGTATCAAGTAAAAGGCGGTCATGAGAAACCAACAATCTGGGCACAGCCTAAAGGTCATTAAAGAGAGAGGAGTTTAATGACATGCCAAATCATCATAGTAAGCCGAATCCAGACAATCGTGCAGATAATGTAGAAAAGCTGCAGGAAATGGTTCATAACACGATAGAGAACATGGAAGAAGCAGAAGAAATAGCTCACTTAACTTCTGATAAAGATAAAGCAAATCTTCAAGCAAAAAATGAGCGTAGACGCGAATCAATAAAGGCAATGCGCGCAGAAATAAAAGACGAGTATCGTCATCAACATTAACTAATTGCAGGAGGCTTGTTTTATACAAGCCTCCTTATTTTACTTAAGTATCTTTGTTATTTATGATAAAATGACTTTCATGTACTGATGAGGGAGAGAACTAAAAATGAAAATAGTCGAATCTGAAATAAAAGTACGATACCAAGAGACAGATCAAATGGGTGTCGTTTATCATGCTAACTATTTAGTCTGGTTTGAAATTGGCCGAACAGATTTTATTGAAGCACTAGGCTTTCAATATCATGAATTAGAGGAACAAGGAATAGTGTCGCCTGTTTTGGATGCCAATGTCCAGTTTAAGTCGCCTATACGTTATGGTCAAAAAGCATATGTGAAAACATGGGTGGACCAATACGATGGTTTAAAGGTTACATATGGCTACGAAATTGTAAATGGGAAAGGGGAAACTGCTGTTACCGGTAAAACAACACACGTTTGTGTAACAAAAGACCGCTTTCGTCCGGTTTCTACTAGAAAAAAGTTCCCACAATTACATGAAGCGTATTTAAAGGCAAAGGGTGAGTAATATCCATGGCTTTTGGTGTGAAAAGAGAAGAACTAAATAATTGGAAGAGTGAAGTGAATAAAGGAAATATTGCTTTCTTGACCCACTATTGGTTAGATGACCGATTTCCAAATAGTACTAGTGTGACGAAGGTTGGCTGCTCTGATATGTCCAAATTGGAACAATGGGGAAAAAGATATGGGTTAAGACCAGAATGGATACATAAAGATGAAAAATATCCACATTTCGATTTATTTGGAAAATTTCAAAAGGATATTTTAGAGGCAGAAGGTTTGGAAGAGCAGCTTGAAAGGTTTAACATTTTAAAATAAAGCAGGTAATCAAAAAAGAGACTTTTGCCCAAACAAAAATGCTGGCAAAAGCCTCTTTTTTACTATATCTATTCGGTTTTATAATCGAAAATTGGTTCATCCAACGCTTCATCAAAATTCACTACTAAGTCTGTATTGTCAAAATACCATTCATCTTTTTGTTCTACATAAAAAGTAATTCCGTTTTCCGTTACTTCGGCAATTGGATCCACTGGTTTAGAAGGGGAAACACCTAATGAAAAACCTGGTACAATTCCCCCAACACCACCATAACGGACAAAAAATCGTAAATAATCATTTTCTTCTAGCTCTAATTCTTCTTTATACCAGTTCACAGCACGTTCTTCTACTTGAAGTTTCATGTGACCACTCCTACATTTTTTCGGAGCATCGTCCATAATACTACTAATACCCCGATAAGTTTCGCTTTCAATCAGTTGGATAAAATCAATTTTCTGATTTGAAGTTTCTCTTTATGAGTTTTTCTTGTCTGGTACTGGGTCATATCCTCCGTCGTGAAATGGATGGCACTTCAAAATTCTCTTTATTGTCAAATATCCGCCTTTGAAAAATCCAAATCGCTTAAAAGCGGTTAAACCATATTCCGAACATGTAGGATGAAAACGGCAGGATGGTGGCTTCATAGGTGAAATAAATTTCCGGTAAAACTTTATAATATAGATGAACAAGTATTTCAAAGCCCTCATCCTTTAGTTATCGTTCTTACAAGTTTTCATTTCTCTTATCATACGTAATTTTAGCCACTGCGTCATGTAAATGGATTGATTCTTCATTTACACAGGATACTTCAAACTTCTCTACAAATGGTAGTTCATATAAGTCTGCAGCTACTAATCTAACCATATCTTCTACAAAACGAGGATTTTCATAAGCGCTTTCAGTTACCGCTTTTTCATCCGGGCGTTTTAAGACGGGGTGAATGCGAGCACTGGCATTGGATTCTGCAGCTTCCAGTAATAATTCCTTCCAATCCATTTGTGTCTCATCGAAATCTTCAGCTAACGTGACAATCATTTTTACATGACCACGTTGATTATGAGCACTATATTCACTAATTTCTTTTGAACAAGGGCATAATGTTGTAATGGTCGCTTGTAAAGAAACTTCTATATCAAAACCTGTTTCTTTGTGATAGCCAACCTTCATGGACACATCTGCATGATTCAAGCCTATTAAGCCTGAAAGTGGTCCTGTACGTTCAAAAAACCAAGGGAAGGATACATGGATATAGGCATCCTGTTGTTTCAAACGTTCAGCAAGTTCCTCTGCAAACTTTTTCATTGTTTTTAAATCGATGGTAAAACCATTTTCATGGTACGCGTGTAGTTGTTCGGTAAAGCGACTCATGTTTGTCCCTTTACTATCTTGGCTAATACTAGATGAAAATTCAAAGGTACCAATCGTCGTTTGGTTATATGGTTTCAGATTACTATTTATAATGATAGGGTGCTTTACATTCTTAATTCCGACCGCATCTACCGTAAATAGAAAATCTTTTTTTGTATTTTGTAAGTCAGGCATTTTATCTTTTTCAATCGGCTTGGATTTAGGCCCTGGCACAACCGAACCGAATAATTGATGTCGTTCTTTTTTACTAGGTAGTTTTTTCTTTTGTTCAGCTTCCAACATAAATAGACTCCTTTCAGCCTCAGTGGTCAAACTAATATGCTAACTATCAAAAGTATACATGATACCTTAATTAATGTTCAATTTATATACCTGACAAGTCATTATAACTCGGGGACAACTTCCAAATCGTCGGAATATGTTTTCATATGTTGCTGCATTTCTTCATACAACTGTTTGGCATTTGTCAAACCGTATTGATCTGCTTCGAAAAGGGGTACTACTTTATAATTACGATAATTCGGACGATAATTGTAAGTAGGCATAATTTTGGCATTCGAAATATTGTAATGAACATTGTTTTCCCGATCAATTTCTTTGCTTAGATTAACATGAAGAACAGCCCCAATCCGTTGATAAAGCTCTGCTTGTCCGGAGAGAAAATTCCCTAGAGAATAAATAACAAAAGTTTTATGGCCATTCTCTTGTTCAATCCAATCAGCTGGCTGTAATACGTGTGGATGATGCCCTAGAATAATATCTGCGCCTGCTTTACTTACTTCGTCAACGAGTAATTCTTGAACTTCGTTTGCTAGACGTTGATATTCCAAACCAAAATGAAGACTAACGACAACAAAGTCGACCTGTGGCTTTAATTTCTCTATATCTTCCACGATTTTATTATCATCAATCAATTGAACTAAATAAGGCTTGTCCTCTGGCCGAATTAAACCATTTGTCCCATATGTGTAAGCAACAAAACCAACTTTAATTCCCTCGCTATTAATAATTCGTGGAGTGTTTTGATCTTCAAAACTACGGTAACCACCTACGTATGGAATCCCAATTTTATTTAAGTAATCCGTCGCATTTAAAATAGCTTGTTCACCACGGTCTAATGTATGATTGTTCGCAATAGAAACAATATCTACACCTGCGTCTTTTAATGCATCCCCAACTTCATAAGGAGAATTAAACATTGGGTAAGAGGACAATCCTAACTCCGTCCCACCTAAAATTGTTTCTTGATTCGCAAACATAATATCAGGAGAAACCATCGAATCTTTTACAGGTGCTAACATTGGACGGAAGTCATAGCCATTTGCTGTTCTTGCGTCTTCATAGACAGAGTTGTGAATAAGAATATCCCCAACAGCTCCTAGCGTAATTTCACTTTTAAATGATTTCGGTGTTACTTGAGGATCTGCTGCTTTTACAGTATGGTCTTTAACCGCAAAACTTGTTTGTTCCTCTGTTTCAGAATTCGTTAATACGACTAATATAACGCTAATGACTGTTAAGGATAATAATAGACTAATAATTACGGAGACTTTCTTCATCTTAATCTCTCCCTAGTTCAATTTTTTGTTGTATGTATTTTTTCACTTGTGAAAAGCTGTTTGTTAAAATATTGTTGCTCTTTTTTCTTAAACTGCGAAGTAACTTTGTAATTTGGTCAGTGCTATATGACCGCTTCGGCAGAATACTTCGCTTTCCACGGGCACGGCCTCAGCCTCCTCGCGGAAAACCACCGCTGCGGGGTCTTCAGACACGTGCTATCCTGTAGGAGTCTGCGTATTCTGCCTACGCTCTGATTGATTTACTATTTAAAGATTAGTGATATGAGCTAGGTATGATTAGAAAATTCTTCCTTATTACTACGAAAATAATACTTTTTCCCAAATCATCAGTAGATTAAAGATAAGCACATGCTGAGCGCAGGAAATCCACGTAGACTCCTGCGGGGACAGCGAAGACGTTGGAGACCCCACAGCGAGCGTTCTGTGCGAGTGAGGAGGCTCAGCGCGCGATCCCTAAGGTGCGCGTAGTGTATTTCCGTAGCGGTTGGATTTGCACACATCAAGTTACGTCGCAGTTTCTATCAAATGTGATACAAATATCAACTATCGCTACAAAAAGAGTTGATGTAAAAAACACAACACCAAACGAAATGGTGTTGTGTACTTTACATCCACTTTATTTTTGGTTCCGTTTTGTCTTTAATCCGTTTAATATTCGCGCGATGTCGATAGATTACAAACAAAGCTAGAAGTGAAGTCACAATAATTAATCCAGTGTGTTTCATAAAAATCGTGATTATTACAGCAACAACACCAGTTACCATAGACGACAAAGATACGTACTTTGTAATTTTTAATATTAGTAAAAACGTAAACAACATAATAACAAAAAGAAGTGGACTAATTGCTAACAGTACACCACCTGATGTTGCAACGGCTTTTCCACCTTTAAATTTTGCAAACAGTGGATATGTGTGACCGAGTACAGCGAATATCCCGATAATTAATGGGTCAACGTCTGCGGCAAATAAAACAGGTAATCCAGCTGCAAGGGTACCTTTTAGTATATCAGCGATTGTTACGATTAAACCTGCCTTTATACCAAGTACACGAAATGTGTTGGTCCCACCCAAATTACCGCTTCCGTGTTCTCTTATATCGATTCCATATCCTGCTTTACCTACAATTAAGGCAGAGGGGATGGAACCTAGTAAATAAGCGATGACTCCAAAAAGTAAATAACTCATAAGTATAACCCCTTTACGTGTCGGAACTTCTCTTTCTAGTCATATGAAGGAACAACAATAATTAAAATAGCAATTTAAAACTTTTACAAATTAGTGTCACCATAGGTAAGTTTCCTTTATTCTATCATGAAAGCGCATAAATCAGAATATATTTTCAGAAAATCCCCTTTCCTTTTTCAAATGTTGTAGAATAGTGAAAGAAAATGTTGAAGGGGGAGGACATAAAAATGCACATCGAACCAAGGCAACGAACACAATCTAAAAAATCACGCTTTTATATAGTACCATTAATGCTCTTACTTTTTCTATCTTCTGTCGTATTCTGGTTTGTCTATCCATTTCCATCCAATATAAAAACGGATTATTTTCAGTCCCCGGATCCAATTATTTGGAAGGAAGCTGTTTTTGAAGGACAAGCACTTGTTAAAGATGATGAACTTTATTTTCCTTTCTCTTTTGTAACGGAGCACATTGATTCCAACATTGTCTATGATCAGGATTCTACCTCTGTTGTCGTTACGACGAAAGATCGCGTGTATCAAATGCCTACAAATCAGTTAACTTACCAAATGAACCAGGAAGAATACTCGCTTTCCTTCCCAGCATTTGTGGAAGAAGGAAATGCTATTTATGTTTCTACGGAGTGGATGGAGGACATTTATCCTATTCTCATCAAACACTCTAAAGATACTGGTGCGATACATGTTTTAGAGGAAGGGGAAACCTTCGTTAAGGGACAAGCAGTTGAAACGTTTGACGAGGATTTGTTCCGTATTCGTACGAGACCAACGATTACTTCCGCTTATGTTAGTACGTTAGAAACAAACGAAGAAGTAACAATTGTAGAAGAAGACAATCAGTATGTAAAAATAAGACAAGAAAACGGAATTGCTGGATATGTAAAAAAAGAAGTAATCGAATTGAACGGAACAGAACAAATAGAGAAAACGGACAAACGCCAAGTAACCCCTTTTTACCCACCTAAAATGGAATGGCCCATTCATATCACTTGGGATGCGATTTATTCGCCACAAGGTACGCCAAAAACACTAGCAAGCTATGAAGGTGTCCAAATTATTTCTCCTACTTGGTTCCATCTTCAAGATGGGGAAGGAACTATTCGTAGCTATGCATCAAAAGAATATATGAAAGCAGCAGACGAGAAAAATTATCAAGTTTGGGCTTTGTTTTCAAATGATTTTCAGCCGGAGAGAACCCATGAGGCACTTCAAACGTTTGAGACACGTCAAAAAATGATTAATCAATTGGTACATTATGCGTCTATTTATGGCTTTCAGGGCATTAATGTTGATTTTGAAAATGTTTTCCTAGAAGATGGTCCGTTGCTTACACAATTTATGCGTGAGTTAACGCCATTAGCGCATGAAGCAGGATTAGTAGTATCCATCGATATTACGTTCATTTCGAGTAATGAACAGTACTCCATGTTTTTAGAACGCGAGAAACTAGCTACTATTGTCGATTATATGATGGTAATGGCTTATGATGAGCACTGGGCTGCGTCTCCGAAAGCTGGAAGTGTTGCTAGTCTTCCTTGGGTAGAGTCTAACTTAACTAGATTACTAGAAGTCGTTCCACATGATCAATTGTTATTAGGAGTACCTTTGTATACACGACTTTGGACGGAAACAAAGTTAGAGGATGGAACGATTGATGTTACTTCAGAATCGCTAACGATGGATGAAGTAGGTTTATTAATAGAGGAGCATAAGCTAGAGCCAAGATATGATGATAATACTGGGCAGGAGTACGTAGAGTGGTCCGATGAGGAAAAAGATATTACGTATAAAATATGGATCGAAAATAGCCAATCTTTACAAAAACGAATAGAATTAGTACACAAATATCGTCTAGCAGGTTTAGCGAGTTGGAGCGATTATTTTGCTAGTGAGTTAGTTTGGAATGAAATGAATGATTCCTTACGTACGAAAAACGTTCTGCAACAAGAAGAAAACTAAAGCTTTTTCATAGAAAATAGATTGATGAAGGTAATATAGTGGTATGCTAATAGAAGAATGACTTTTATACTGAAATAGGACAACTTATTGGTTTGTTAATTATCAGTCTCAATTTACAAAAGGAGTGGCTATTTCTATGCAAAACCCATCAAATGAAGAAATTAAAAGAATTTTAGACGAATCAAAAACGATTGCTGTTGTCGGATTATCGGACAATCCTGAACGTACCTCTTATCAAGTGTCGAAAGCTATGCAGGATGCAGGCTATAAAATAATTCCAGTTAATCCAACAGTTTCAGAGGTATTAGGTGAAAAAGCTTATGCTTCCTTAACTGATATTGAGGGAAATATCGACATTATTAACGTTTTTCGTCGCTCTGAATTTTTATTAGATGTTGCGAAGGAAGCCGTACAAACAAATGCAAAAATCTTTTGGGCACAGCAAGGATTAACGAATGAAGAAGCGTATAATTACTTGAAAGAACATGATTTTACGGTTTTAATGGATCTATGTATTAAGGTCGCACATGCTGTTATGCGATAGAAAATAAATTTAACGTGCAAAAATCCCTGTTATAGCAGGGATTTTTTCTTGTCTTGTGGAAATGAATATTTGCGTAGATAAAAAAAATAGCTACAATAAATGAAGGATAGCCGTGTCGATTTATCGGTAAATAAAGAGAAATAGAAAAAATTAACTTTAACACATCGGGGTTTTCTTTATATAATAGTGGATAACTGCGGTTTTGAAAGGGGAACGAAAGTTGAGTACACAACATACAGCTTATAATGATGATTCCATCCAAGTGTTAGAAGGTCTAGAAGCGGTTCGGAAAAGACCTGGTATGTATATTGGTAGTACAGATCACCGAGGGTTACATCACCTCGTTTTTGAAATTGTTGATAATGCAGTTGACGAAGCGTTAGCTGGATTTGGAGATAAAATAAAAGTGACCGTACATAAAGACGGTAGTGTATCCGTTACCGACGAAGGTAGAGGGATGCCTACAGGTATGCACAAAATGGGGAAGCCTACGCCGGAAGTTATTTTAACGGTTCTACACGCTGGAGGTAAGTTTGGACAAGGTGGATACAAGACAAGTGGAGGCTTACATGGTGTAGGTGCTTCTGTCGTGAACGCGCTATCAGAATGGCTAGAAGTGACGATTTATCGTGATAAAACGGTTTATCGTCAACGTTTTGAAAATGGCGGAAAACCAGCTACGACACTAGAAAAAATCGGAAACACAAGAAAAACAGGAACGGAAATTCGCTTTAAGCCTGATCCAACGATCTTTTCCACGACTACTTTTCAATTTGAAATATTAGCGGAGCGTTTACGTGAAGCGGCATTTCTTTTAAAAGGATTCCGCATTGAATTAATCGATGAAACGAAGGGTTTGGTTGAGTCATATGAGTATCCGGATGGACTTGAATCTTTTGTATCGTATTTAAACGAAGAAAAAGATACCCTTCATCCAGTCGTATCTTTTGAAGGGGAACAAAATGGGATCGAAGTAGATTTTGCTTTTCAGTTTAACGACGGTTATGCTGAGAGCGTTCTATCGTTTGTAAATAACGTTCGAACGAAAGACGGTGGAACACACGAATCTGGGGCAAGGTCTGCTATTACTCGTATCGTTAATGAACATGCTAGGAAAAATAGCTTGTTAAAAGAGAAGGAAAAGAACTTAGAGGGTAGTGACATCCGAGAGGGATTTACAGCTATCGTATCTGTACGTATTCCAGAGGAACTCCTGCAATTCGAAGGACAAACGAAGGGGAAGCTAGGTACGTCTGAAGCCCGTTCAATTGTAGACTCCGTTGTATCGGAAAAACTCTCTTACTTTTTAGAAGAGAATCCAGATGTTGCATCCATGCTAATTCGTAAAGCAATTAAAGCCCGTGATGCAAGAGAGGCAGCACGTAAAGCGCGCGAAGACGCAAGAAATGGGAAGAAACGTAAAAAGCGTGATGCATTATTAAGTGGAAAATTAACACCTGCACAATCAAAAAATCCTCAGAAAAATGAATTGTATTTAGTGGAGGGTGATTCTGCTGGCGGTTCTGCAAAACAAGGACGTGATAGAAGATTCCAAGCAGTTTTACCGTTAAGAGGAAAAGTTATTAATACAGAGAAAGCAAAAATTTCCGATATATTTAAGAATGAAGAAATTTCTACAATCATTCACACGATTGGAGCGGACGTTGGTGCTGATTTCAATCTAGAGGATGTTAACTATGATAAAGTTATTATCATGACAGATGCGGACACGGACGGTGCCCACATCCAAGTATTGTTGTTGACGTTCTTTTACCGCTACATGCGCCCGTTAATTGAAGGGGGTAAAGTGTATATCGCCCTTCCACCTTTATATAAAGTGTCTAAAGGAAAAGGGAAAAAAGAGCAAATTGAATATGCTTGGGAAGAAGAGGAACTAAGAAAGATAACAAATAGTTGGAAAAATGGGTATACCATTCAACGTTATAAAGGTCTCGGGGAAATGAATGCTGACCAGTTATGGGATACAACGATGAATCCAGAAACACGTACACTTATTCGAGTGACAATAGAAGACTTAGCACGTGCGGAAAGACGTATTACAACGTTAATGGGAGATAAAGTTGAGCCGAGACGTAAATGGATCGAATCTAACGTAGCATTCAGTTTAGACGACGAAAGCAACATTTTAGAAAACAATAAACTTCATACTTAGAGGAGGACGTTCCATTGGTTGATCAGGCAAAATACTTAGATCTACCCTTTGAAGAGGTTATCGGGGATCGATTTGGTCGATATAGTAAATACATTATTCAAGATCGTGCTATTCCAGATGCGAGAGACGGGTTAAAACCAGTTCAACGTAGAATTTTATATGCCATGCATCATGAAAGAAATACACACGATAAGCCGTTCCGTAAATCGGCAAAGACTGTCGGGGTTGTTATTGGTAACTATCACCCACATGGTGATTCTTCTGTATACGAAGCACTCGTTCGTATGAGCCAAACATGGAAGGTACGTAATGTTTTAGTAGAAATGCATGGGAATAACGGTAGTGTAGATGGTGATCCACCAGCCGCTATGCGTTACACGGAAGCAAGACTATCGAGCATTGCATCTGAGTTATTACGAGATATTGAGAGAGACACAGTAGATTTTATTCCTAACTTTGATGACACCGATCATGAACCAGTTGTGTTACCTGCGAAATTTCCAAATTTATTAGTAAATGGTTCTACTGGTATTTCTGCTGGTTATGCGACTGATATACCACCACATAACTTAACAGAGGTTATTGATGCGGTTATTACTAAAATAGACAAACCAAACGCGACGGTTGAAGATTTAATGAAAGATATAAAAGGTCCCGATTTCCCAACAGGTGGAATCATTCAAGGGATTGATGGCATTAAGAAAGCCTATGAAACAGGAAAAGGAAAAATTGTCCTACGTGGTAAAGCCGAAACGGAAGAGTTACGCGGGGGACGAGAGCAAATTGTTATTACCGAGCTGCCTTATGATGTGAATAAAGCAAACCTCGTGAAAAAATTTGACGAATTACGCTTGGACCGTAAAGTGGAAGGAATTGCAGAAGTACGAGATGAGACGGATCGTACAGGATTACGTATTGTCATCGAGTTGAAAAAGGAAGCGGATAGTGCAGGTGTACTAAACTACTTATTTAAAAATACGGATTTACAAGTTTCCTATAATTTCAATATGGTGGCTATTCACAACAAAACACCAAAACTGATGAGCTTAGCTGGATTCCTCGATGCTTATATCGAGCATCAGCGTGAAGTAGTTACCCGTCAATCTCAATATGATTTACGAAAAGCGAAAGATCGTGCGCATATAGTCGAAGGTTTGATAAAGGCCATTTCGATTCTAGATGAAGTGATTGCAACGATCCGTTCGTCTAAAGATAAGCAGGATGCAAAACGACAATTAATGGCCCAATATGATTTTACGGAGCCACAATCTGAAGCAATCGTAACATTGCAATTATACCGATTAACTAATACAGATATTACATCTTTGCAACAAGAAGCGGATGAATTACAAAAGCAAATTGCCGAGCTAGAAAGCATTTTGAATAGTGAGCAAAAACTAATGCAGGTCATTAAAAAAGACCTTCGTAACATTCAAAAAACATATAAAACAAACCGTTTAACAAAAATTGAAGATGAAATTGAAGAACTTAAAATTAATTTGGAAGTAATGGTTGCTAGCGAGGACGTTCTCGTATCCGTAACGAAGGATGGTTATGTGAAGCGAACAAGCTTACGATCGTATGCTGCTTCCAAAGAAGATGATATTACTTTAAAAGATGGGGACTATTTAATTTCTCTAGAAGAAATAAATACGACCGATACATTGCTGTTGTTTACGAACAAAGGAAATTACCTATTTGTGCCTGTCCATGAGCTCCCTGATATACGTTGGAAAGACTTAGGACAACATGTAACAAACTTGGTTCCGATTAACAAAGATGAGAAATTAATAAAAGCCATACCAGTGAGGGAATTTAGCGAGGATCAGTTCTTGTTATTCTTTACGAAAAATGGCATGGTTAAGAAAACAGAGTTAAAACAATACTTGGCACAACGTTATTCGAAGGCATTAGTAGCTATTAACCTAAAAGATGACGATGAAGTTGTTAGTGTACATCAAACTGACGGAAACCAAGAGATATTTGTTGCATCAAATAAAGGGTATGGATTATGGTATCATGAGTCCGAAGTTAACACAGTTGGTCAGCGTGCTGCTGGTGTAAAAGCTATTCAACTGAAAAAAGAAGAATTTGTCGTTAATGGGGAGGTTTTCGATGACCTATCTACTCCATCGATCGTGTTACTAACCCAAAGAGGTGCTTGTAAACGAATGTCCCTATCAGAGTTTGAGCAATCCTCAAGAGCAAAACGTGGTTTAATTATGCTACGTGAATTGAAATCTAAACCACATCGCGTGGCAGGCTTAATTATTGTGAATGATCAAGATTTAGTACAATTCCAAACAGAAGATGGCAATTTACAAGAAGTTTACCCGTTACAGTTAAATAAAAATGATCGGTATAGTAATGGCTCTTATGTTGTGGATACCGATTTAACTGGTGAAGTCGTAAGAGCATGGAAGAAACCAATCTATAGTAAGCCTTTTGCAGAAGAAACGGAAGAATAATAGTAGGAAGCCTGTACCCTGATGTGGTGCAGGCTTTTTTGACGACTTTTACTTTAGGCTCTTTTTACAATGATTGTCGTTATTTTTTTGCATTAGATAGAAACTGCAACGTAACTTTGAAAGAGGCTCGGTGCTATCAGCCGCTTCGGCAGAATACTTCGCTTTCCGCAGCCACGGCCTCAGCCTCCTCGCGGAAAAGGACAGCTGCGGGCTCTTTAGACACGTGCTAGCCCGCAGGAGTCTACGTATTCTGCCTACGCTGATTATGATTCAAGAATAATTATTGACCTTCAAGCCAGTGCATCAGAATTTTTTATCCTTTTGGTTTTCCAAGAGGGAGCAACCTTTGTAAAATAAAGACTGGCTTTTTTCGAGTAACTTCCTTTCCAATCAACTAGTACTAGACCTGATAAAAGTAAGAGAGACATGCATAGCGAAGGAAATACACGTAGACTCCTATGGAACAGCGAAGACGTTGAAACCCTACAACGAGCGTTTTTTGCGAGTGAGGAGGCTCAGCCCGAGCCCTAAGGTGCGCGTAGTGTATTTTCGTAGCGGTCCGGGTAAAAACGAATTAAGTACCGTCGCAGTTTAAATAAAAAAAGCAACAACATTTAGAATTAGCCTTGTTTTAAAACGTTTAGCCTAAACTAGCCATTATTTTCTAAATTTTTTGAAGCATAAAACGCTAAAGAATTAGGAAACTAAGCTAAAAAGGTGATGGAAATGAGCCGTTTTACAGTAGTATTATTCATCTTTGCTTGGTTAATAAGTGCCAATTCCAGTGTCTACGCAAATTCCGTAAATGTTAACGAAACAGAATCGGAATTATCAGAGGCTTTAGGTTTTGCCTTAATACGTAGCTTAACAAAACCAATTAATCAAGCAATTAAAGAAATCTACAAAAATGATAAGAATGCACCCGAGTATCTTTCTTGGGATGCGTTTAGTACGGAAATTTTAAAAATAAAACAATTATACGGAATCGGTGGAGCATATGAAATCACATTAAAAGTAAAACCTTACTATCGAGCCCACAACACTTATGGAGAAGATAGAATTGTGGTTAGTGCGGATGGAGAATTGATACGTTATGAGCATTTAAAAACGTATCCGAAAGAAGAATATAATAGGTGAATGGCTAAGCTTGGGTTAAGATATCACCCAAGCTTATTTTTTGCGAAACATATTTGTTGTGTAATTTTTCAAAAAATTATGATAAGATAAAATTGTTTCACGAGAAAGGATGGGAGTGATTCATGACCGAGCTTAAAGATAAAATAGTAGAAGCGTCTTTATTGTTGTTTGAGGAACATGGATTTCACGGAGTAACAGTGAAAGATATCGTGGAGTATTGTGGTACTTCAAAGGGAGGTTTTTATCACCATTTCCAGTCTAAAGATGAACTGTTATTTGTGATACATGATACCTTCATCACATATGTATTAAATAAAGCAAATGATGCAATCATTACATACACAAAACCAACCCTTCAACTTCATGCGATTATCCAATCATTTGTGAAAGTTTTTGACCTATATAAACCTCACATCTCAGTTTTCTACCAAGAGAGCACCTATTTAAAACCACATTTTGAACAACTCATTAAAAAGAAAAGAGATCAGTTTAAGCAAATTGTTTTTGACGTCGTGGAAGCTGGACAAAAATCAGGGGAGTTTCGCAAAGAGCTACCTGTCGAAATAACAGGTATGTCCATATTAGGAATGGTGAACTGGACGTACAAATGGTATCGAAAAGATGGGGACAAAACGATTGAAGAAATTGCCGATATTTTTACGGATATATTATTACAAGGAATTTTAACAGACGAAGCAAAAAATGTAGCTGAATTTAAAGTGTTAATTTCCTAAAAATTCTTAATAAGGAAAATCTAAAGCGCTTACATTATTTTTGACCAGAACCGACCAACCAGTCGGTCTTGTCTATCTACACTTATTTTAGATAAAAGTATACTAGATTTATCTACTGGATTTTTAAGGAATATCTAAGTCTTAAATGAAATTTTTAAATGAAAAAGGGGGATTTATATGAATTTTGAATTGTCAAAGGAACAAGAAATGACGAGGAAGATGGTCCGCGATTTTGCAGAAGGTGTTATTCAACCACGCACGATTGAAATTGACACGAAGGCTGAATTTCCAGCTGATATTTTTGATCAAATGGGAGAGTTAGGACTAATGGGTATTCCATTTCCGGAACAGTATGGAGGTTCCGACGGAGATACATTAACGTATGCAATTGCAGTAGAAGAAATTGGCCGTATTTGTGGAAGTACTGGTTTGAGCTATGCTGCAGCAGTTTCTTTAGGAGCTTCCCCAATTTATTATTTTGGAACGGAAGAACAAAAACAGAAATTCCTTGTTCCACTTGCAAAAGGTGAAGCTCTTGGTGCATTCGGTTTAACAGAGCCAAATGCCGGATCAGATGCTGGTGGTACGAAAACAACTGCAGTTCTTGATGGTGATGAGTACGTCATAAATGGAGAAAAGTGTTTCATTACGAATGCTAGTTTTGCGAAAACGATTACGGTAACAGCTGTAACAGGAAAAGATGATCGTGGAAAAAATATTATTTCCGCTATTCTTGTACCTACTGACACGAAAGGATTAACCATCACAAGTAACTACGACAAAATGGGTGTAAGAGGTTCCGATACTGCTGAAATTGTTTTAGAGGACGTTCGGGTACCGAAGGAGAATTTATTAGGAGACCCCCAAAAAGGTTTTAAGCAATTTTTGTATACGTTAGATGGAGGCAGAATTTCCATTGCAGCTTTAGGGCTAGGTATCGCACAAGCTTCATTGGAAAAGGCTTTAGCATATGCAAAGGAACGTAAGCAGTTTGGTCAATCCATATCTAAGTTTCAAGCTATTCAGTTTAAGTTAGCTGATATCGCCATGGAAGTAGAGCTTGCTCGGAATATGGTATACAAAGCAGCTTGGTTAAAGGATCAAGAGAAAAATTTCACGAAAGAGGCTGCTTACGCAAAACTATTTGCAACAGAAACTGCTTTCCGTGCAGCAAACCAAGCCATTCAAATCCATGGTGGTTATGGCTACATGCGTGAATATGAAGTGGAGCGTTATCTACGAGATGCAAAGCTATTAGAAATTGGTGAAGGTACGTCTGAAGTACAACGACTCGTTATTGCTAGACAACTAGGTTGCTAAATTGGAGGTGTCAGGTGTGAGTTTTACCAAAATATTAATCGCTAATCGAGGCGAAATTGCCATTCGTGTGATGAAGACGTGTAAGCGCTTAAATGTTAAAACAGTAGCTATTTACTCAGAAGCAGATGAACAGGCTCCTTTTGTAAAAATGGCTGATGAAGCGTATCCAGTTGGTCCATCACGAGTTCAAGAAAGTTATTTAAATATCGAGAAAATTATCGAGATTGCTCAACAAACAAATGTAGATGCTATTCACCCTGGGTATGGTCTTTTAAGCGAAAATGCTGGATTTGCTAAGAGATGCAAGGAAGTAGGTATTACCTTTATTGGTCCAGATTATACTTGTATTGAAAAAATGGGTAGTAAAATCGAGGCGAGAAGAACGATGAAAACTGCCGGTGTACCAGTCATACCAGGCACAGAAGACCCAGTGAAAAACGTGGAAGAAGCGAAAAAAATAGCTAATGAAATTGGCTATCCTGTCATGTTGAAAGCGTCTGCTGGTGGTGGCGGTATCGGAATGCAAGTAGTTTCTGACGACGCACAATTAGAGAAAGCATTTGATGGAAACTCCCAACGAGCGAAAAACTTTTTTGGTGATGGGACAATGTTTTTAGAAAAAGTCATTGAAAATGCCCACCATATTGAAATGCAGTTGCTAGCAGATCATTTTGGAAATACTGTCCATTTATTTGAAAGGGAATGTTCCGTTCAGCGTAGGCATCAAAAAGTTATTGAAGAAGCTCCATCTCCCTTACTGACGGAAAAAACCCGTAAAAATATGGGTGATGCAGCGATTAAAGCTGCGAAAGCGATTAACTATGCGAATGCTGGAACAATTGAGTTTCTAGTCGATGAAGATCAGAATTTCTACTTTTTAGAAATGAATACGAGATTACAAGTCGAGCACCCGATTACCGAGCAAATTACGGGTATCGATTTGGTAGAAAAGCAATTAGAAATTGCATCAGGTAAACAACTCGATATAAAGCAAAGTGACTTATCTATTAAAGGGCATGCAATTGAAGCAAGAATATATGCAGAGGATCCAAAAACTTTTTTCCCATCTCCAGGAAAAATAACAAATCTATCCCTACCTAAAGGAGAACATATTCGACATGAGATAGGAGTAGAAGAAGGATTTACGGTTACGCCATTTTATGATCCAATGATAGCTAAACTAATCATATCAGGTGAAACGAGGGAAGAAGCAATTCAAAAATCAATGGAAGCACTAGAACAATACGTAGTAGAAGGAATAAAAACGAATATTCCTTTACTCTCCTTAGTCTTAAATAGTAAGGCATTTCAAGAGGGGTTAACGAGAACATCATTTATTCGTGACTATATTTATCCGAACGGAAAATAAGACAATTTTTAGGAGGATGTTAAACATGAATCAAGTAGTAGCAAGTATGGCAGGTAGCGTATGGAAAATAGTTGTACAAGAAGGAGAAACAGTTTCTAACGGTCAGGACATTGTTATTTTAGAGTCGATGAAAATGGAAATCCCAATTGCAGCAGAAGTAGACGGGGTTGTAAAGGAACTTAAAGTGAGTGAAGGGGATTTTGTAAACGAAGGCGACGTTATTGCCGTTATTGAATAATGTAGCAAAAAATTCTTCATAAAGGGGAGTATTCGAATGATGGAACTTCCAAAAAAAATAAACGTAAAAGAAGTGGGACCGAGAGATGGGCTTCAAAATGAATCAAGCCGAATTTCGACAGTGGATAAGGTGAATTGGATCAATCGTTTGTCTAATTCTGGCCTTTCCTATATCGAAGTAACCTCTTTTGTTCATCCAAAATGGATTCCTCAATTATCCGATTCCATACAAGTAGCAAAAAGCATCGACAGAAAAGATGGAATCACTTATGCAGCTTTAGTTCCTAATAGAAAAGGTTTAGAAGGTGCTTTGGAAGCAAATATGGATGAAATTTCGGTTTTTATGTCAGCTAGTGAGACACATAATCAAAAAAACATCAATAAATCTATTAACGAAACCTTCCCTGTATTAGAAGAAGTTGTTAAAGTAGCGAAACAAGAAAACAAGACGGTTCGGGGTTATGTGTCGACTGTTTTTGGCTGTCCGTATGAGGGAGAAATAGCGATAGAAGATGTCGTCTATGTTTCCAAACGGTTGTTTGAAATGGGAATTGATGAACTTTCTTTAGGTGACACAATTGGTGTCGCTAATCCAAAGCAAGTGGACCGAGTGTTAAGAGAAATTCGCCATCAATTCCCTGAACAACAAATTGCTCTTCATTTCCATAATACGAGAGGCACAGCCTTAGCAAATTGTTTGGCAGCAATGCAATTAGGATTTACCACTTTTGACGCTTCTTTAGGAGGCCTGGGTGGATGCCCTTATGCACAAGGTGCTTCTGGTAATCTAGCAACCGATGATTTGATTTATATGTTAGATGGTATGGCCATCGAAACAAACGTTCAGCTTGATGCTTTACTCGATGCAGGTAGATTTATACAAGACCGACTCGGTAAACCGCTACCGAGTCATCAAATGCAAATTGATCAAAGAAAAAAGGAGTGATTACACATGAGTACCGTTCAACTAGAGATCATTCACGAGCACATTGGGCTCCTTACGTTGAATCGACCGGAGGCTGCCAATTCCTTTTCACTCCAGCTTTTACACGATCTGAATAATGCTTTAGATGAAGTAGAGAAAAACAATCAAATCCGAGTTCTTATCCTAACAGGAAGTGGAGAAAAGGCATTTTGTG
This sequence comes from Salirhabdus euzebyi, assembly GCF_014207435.1. Lineage (GTDB taxonomy): Bacteria > Bacillota > Bacilli > Bacillales > Alkalibacillaceae > Salirhabdus > Salirhabdus euzebyi. Next base: position 175,988 of record NZ_JACHGH010000003.1, on the reverse strand, counting down.
CAGGTGCCGATTTAAAAGAACGCGAAGGCATGACAGAGGAACAAGTCATTGCGACTGTTGGAAAAATAAAAAGTACGACAACTAGAGTAGAACAAATAGCTATTCCGACAATAGCGGCAATTAATGGCGCTGCCTTCGGGGGTGGACTAGAATTGGCTTTAGCTTGTGATATACGTATAGCATGTGACACGGCAAAAATGGGACTTACGGAAACGTCGTTAGGCATTATCCCTGGAGCTGGTGGAACACAACGCTTATCACGTCTGATCGGATTGGGGAAAGCCAAATATTTAATTTTTACAGCAAAACGATTAACAAGCAAAGAAGCAAAAGATATAGGTTTAGTAGAAGAAGTATTGGAAAAGGAAGATTTTTTAGAGAAATCGATTACAATCTCTCTTTCCATTGCACAAAATGGACCAATTGGCATACAACAGGCAAAAAAGGCTATTAATTTAGGCTATGAAACAGACATAACGTCTGGTTTGAAAATAGAAGATCTATGTTATGCAAAAACAATCCCAACAGTAGACAGACGGGAAGGATTATTAGCCTTTAAAGAAAAAAGAAAACCGCAGTATAAAGGAAAATAACCATGAAGGAGTGGAAATATGTCATTAGATGAAAAATTACAGCAAACGATAGAGACAATCGCCAAAGGTGGCGGAGAAAAGTACCATGCCAAAAACAAAGAAAAAGGCAAGATGTTTGTTCGAGAACGTCTAACGATGCTATTTGATAACGACTTAGATATTGAAGATGCTTTTTTTGCAAACTGCATGGATGGGTCTTTACCTGCTGATGGTGTTGTAACGGGGATTGGGAAAATTAACGGACAAAAAGTTTGTGTGATGGCAAATGATTCGACTGTCAAAGCTGGTTCTTGGGGCTTTCGTACTGTTGAAAAAATTATTCGCATTCAAGAAACGGCTCAGAAACTCCAACTACCAATGCTATATTTAGTAGATTCCGCAGGAGCAAGAATTACGGACCAAATCGAAATGTTTCCGAATCGACGAGGTGCCGGAAAGATTTTTTATAACCAAGTAAAAATGTCAGGGCAAGTTCCACAAATTTGTTTACTATTTGGACCATCTGCTGCTGGTGGGGCTTATATCCCAGCCTTTTGTGATGTAGTTGTCATGGTAGATGGCAATGCTTCTATGTATTTGGGTTCTCCTCGTATGGCGGAGAAGGTTATCGGAGAAAAAGTATCACTAGAAGAAATGGGCGGAGCAAAGATGCATTGTTCTGTTTCTGGCTGTGGTGATGTATTGGTCCAAAGTGAAGAGGAAGCTATTATATATGCACAAAAATACTTAACGTACTTTCCAGCAAACTTTAGAGAAAAACCGAAAAAAGTAGAGCCGATAAATCCAAAAGTATTCGATAAGTCTATTTCTGAATTAATTCCTGCTAACCAAAACGCGCCGTTTGATATGTATCAGCTCATTGATCGTTTGATTGATGAAGATTCATTTTGTGAAATTAAACGAGAATTTGCAAAAGAATTAATTACAGGATTAGCGAGAATAAATGGGCAATCTGTTGGGATTATTGCCAATCAGCCTAGGATGAAAGGTGGGGTACTATTCCACGATTCAGCAGATAAAGCAGCAAAATTTATTCAGCTCTGTGATGCGTTCCATATTCCGCTTATTTTCTTAGCGGATATTCCAGGTTTTATGATAGGAACAAAGGTTGAACGTGCCGGAATCATTCGTCATGGTGCGAAAATGATTTCTGCTGTAAGTGAGGCGAGTGTTCCAAAGATTTCCGTAATTGTCCGGAAAGCATATGGAGCAGGGCTATATGCAATGGCAGGCCCAGCATTTGAACCTGACTGCTGTATTGCACTGCCATCCGCGCAAATTGCGGTGATGGGTCCAGAGGCTGCAGTAAATGCGGTCTATGCGAATAAAATTGCGGAACTACCGGAAGAAGAGCGTCCAGCTTTTATCAAACAAAAACAAGAAGAGTATAAGGCAAACATCGATATTTATCGACTAGCATCGGAAATGATTATCGATGATATCGTGCAGCCAGATGATCTACGTGATGTATTAGCTAGAAGACTAGAAGCATACGATACGAAAGATTTAACGTTTACGGAAAGAAAGCATGGGGTTTATCCAGTTTAAAGGGTATAGGCGTTAACCAAAAGGTTAATGCCTATTCTTTTTAGTAGTTTTTCAAAATATTTTTCGGTACTACTAAACGAAAGGATTATGACGTTGTTCACGTTGACGGAGAGCATATCCAATCCTTACAAGTAGATGAATGGAAGATCATGTCCGAAAAGAAAGGATGATTCCTTCCAAAAATAAAAAAAGCTGTTCCAACGTACAACTGCTGGAACAGCTTTTTTTTACTCTACAAAACTAGTTAATTTGCGAATTTCCTCTAAACATTGTGGATTTTCCAGAGCAGAAAGGTCACCACCTTCTTTATTTAAATAAGCTGATTTAATCGCTCTACGCATGACTTTAGCATTCCTCGTTTTAGGTAGGTCACTAACAATATAAAGTTCTTTAGGTGCAATTGCTTTTCCTAATTTCGCAATAGCAAGTTCTGCAATTTCTTCTTTTACCATTGACTGATTTAAGTACTCTTTATTCAAAACGATAAAAGCAACTGGGGTTTCCCCTTTCACTTCGTGTGGTACACCGATTACACCAGCCTCTAACACGTCATCATGCTCGACTAAAATGGATTCAACTTCTGCAGGACCAATTCGCTTTCCTGCAACATTTAGGGTATCATCTGATCGTCCTGTAATGGTAAAGAAACCTTCGTCGTCTTTCAACACCCAATCACCGTGTACCCAAGTATCTTTCCAACGACTCCAGTACGTATTTTCATATCGGTCATTTTCATTATAAAAACCGTTCGTCATTCCTACCCAAGGCTGCTTAATAACAAGCTCGCCAACTTCTTGATCTACTGTCTTTCCTTCTTGATCAAACACATCAACATCCATTCCTGGTAATGCTGCGTTGAAAGTGATAGGGGATATAGGCTTTACTAGTACATTACCAAAAATGCCCCCGGAAATTTCCGTTCCGCCAGAGTAATTAAAAATAGGTACATCTTTTTTACAAACTTTTTCAAATAACCATAACCACGGCTCTGGATTCCATGGTTCTCCTGTAGAACCGATCATTTTTAATGTTGATAAATCACGTTTATTAAACCAATGCTCACCCTTGTTCATAAGAGATCGAATGAGAGTGGGGGATATCCCTAAGTGAGTGACGCGATGATCCTCCACTAAATGCCATATTCTATCAGGTTCTGGATAATCAGGTGTACCTTCAAAAACAACAATTCTAGCACCATTCATAAGGCCACCAAATACGAGGAAGGGGCCCATCATCCAACCCATGTCTGTATACCAGAACAACGTATCCTCTTGTTGCACATCCATACACATACCAGCATCAAAGGCAGATTTGATAGGGAAGCCATTATGTGTATGTAGAGCACCTTTAGGCTTTCCAGTTGTTCCAGACGTATAAATAATCATAAATGGGTCATTCCCATTTGTGTTTTTCGTGTTGTAATCGCTTTCATTTTGTCGAATAATTTTCCAATCTACATCCTTGTCTGCGTTCCATGGTATATTACTTTTCGTCCGGCGCACGACAATAACCTTTTTGACAGAAGGAGAATTAGCTACTGCTTTGTCTGCTTCTTCCTTCAGTAGTACTTCTTTACCACGACGGAAAAAGCCATCTGCTGTTATTAACCATTTAGCCCCAGCCGCATTTAATCGTTTCGCAATAGCATCTGCTTTATAACCGGAAAAAGCAGGGGAGAAGATTGCACCAATTTTGGCAATCGCCAACATTGCAATAACGGTTTCTGGTATCATTGGCATGTAAATGGTGACGACATCTTTTGATTTTACACCTAGTTTTTCTAAGCCATTTGCAGCCTTATTTATTTCTTTATTTAGTTCTGAAAAGGTGTAGCTTATCACATCTCCGTTATCACCTTCCCAAACAAGTGCTTGTTTGTTTGCAGTTGTTGCATTTTCTGCCCACTTATCAACACAATTATATGTAACATTCATTTTTCCATTAACAAACCATTCTGGATATTGAATGCCTTTTGATAAATCAACTGGTTTTGTATAAGGTTCGTTCCATTGAATATCTAATTCTTGAACAGCGTGATCCCAAAACCAACCGATATCTTTAATAGATTTTTGATGAAAGGTATCATAATCCTCGAATCCTAATGACTTCATCCAATTGTATAGACGAGTGGATTCTTTATATTCTTTACTTGGAAACCATACAGCTTTTGACAAATCATAACCTCCTTATAGCCTGTGAAAATTCTGAATTTTCCTCTAGGTTTATTATAGTATAAAGTGAAATAGGATGTAACCGACTTTTTGCTAGAAAAAACAGCCTACGTTTATTAGGCTGTTCAGAATTAATCTATGCCTCGTGTGTGTCAATAGAAGAGGTTGTTGTCTCCACATTATTTGTAGGTACATTTACTGTACCTTTCGTTGATAAGTTTTTAATTAATTGTTCCATATCAATGCCAGAAACGTTTTTTACCATTTCAGGGGCAGTAGCCATTAAATCCGTGACATAGTTACTAATTCTTTTTGCCCCATCACCATTTCCGGTATCCACAACGGTTACTTTGTCAATATTTGCAATAGGAGTTGCGATTTTTTCCGCTAATTCAGGTAACATTTTTGCTAAAATATCCAATATTGCTGCCTGTCCGTACTTTTCAAACGCTTCAGCTACACGTTCTTTCGCTTCCGCCTCGGCAAGACCTTTTTGACGAATTACTTCTGCCTCAGCTATACCTTGCGTACGTTCAGCTTCCGCTTTTGCTCTTGCTTCTGCTTCAATACGGTATTGCTGTGCATCTGCTTCATTAATACTTTTCGTTTTATTTGCGATAGCGGATTGTTCAACATGATAACGATCTGCATCTGCTTTTTTCCTAATCTCTGAATCATACTGCTTTTCACGGCGTAATATTTCTTTTTCTTCAATGTCGATTTGGCGTTCTTTTCGAACTAATTCAACCTTCATTTGTTCCTGGACAACTTCTTGTTGAGAAATTGCTTCTTGTCTAGCATACGCCTGATCAGCTTCTGCTTTTGCACGATCCTGATCCTTCGTAAAGGAGGCTATTTTTAATTCTTTTTCTTTTGAAGCTTCGGCTATGTTCGTATCCCGGAGTAGTTCCGCTTTTTGACCTTCTTCATCCGCACGAGCTTTTTGAATACGAGAATCACGAATGGCTTCTGCCTCAGCGATTTCGGCATCACGTTTTACTGCGGCTATACGAGGTTTACCAAGTGCACTTAAATAACCGTTTTTGTCTTGAATGTCTCGAATGGTGAAGGAGACTATTTGCAAGCCCATCTTTTTTAAGTCTTTTGCCGCCACTCCTTGTACTTCTTGAGCAAAACGATCTCGATTTTTATAGACTTCTTCCACGGTCATCGTTCCTAAAATAGAACGAAGGTGACCTTCAAGAACTTCTTGGGCTTCACTTTTTAAATCATCTATCGGTTTACCCATAAATTGTTCCGCAGCAGTTGCCACATCATCTGTAGTACTACCTACTTTTATAATTGCAACCCCATCGGCTATAACAGGTACTCCTTGTTCTGTATATACTTCCGGTGTACTAACATCTAATTTAAGTGAGCGAAGAGACATCATCTCTGCCTTTTGAAAAACTGGCAGGATAAAGGCACCGCCACCCCTCACAATTTTTATGCTCTTTCCGGAGTCTTCACGGAGAACATTTTTTTTACCAAGGAAGGAACCGGTAATAATCATCGCCTCATCAGAACTCACTGTCTTGTAGCGAAGCCAGAAGGCGAGTGCCAAAACAACTAAAACAACAGCAACAATAATAGGTACAGAAATAGCACTTGTCATACAAACACTCCTTTATAGTTCATTAAATTTGGAAACAAACAACGTATCATCCTTGACTTCAACAACTACGACTTTTTCGGAAACGGGTATTTCCACGTTATCAAAGCTTTTAGCGATTTGATTCGTATTTCCCCCAATTGTAGAGAGGACGACTTCACCGTACCCTTCTTTTGGGATAGGAATGCTAACTTCACCAACTTTTCCAACTAAATCAGCATATGTAAAGCCGGTTGAACTTTCTGCTCGGTTCATTGGTTTAACATAAAGGAAATAAACACCCACTGATAAAAAAGTAGCAACTAGTAAAGCTAAAGGAATGATAAGAGGCTGAGGGAAAAAGGTATAATCGGTCAAAAGAATACCTGCACCACCGAATCCAGTAATAAAACCTACGATGACCATCGGTTGGATAAAAGTAGGGCCATCTATTGATAAAAATTCAAAAATTCCATCAAACATATCACTAAGGAAATCCCCTAGTATGACACTTAAAAATGCAAATAAGATACCAAACACTAAACATCCCCAATAAACTTCAACCATTTTTTTCTCCCTCCTGTTTTAGGTACGATTTAATTGTATAGAAAGTTTCAAATTTTGGCAAAAATAGGAGATGTTATCCAAGTTAAATTATGAAACAAATTAAAGGGATTAACGTTCCGAAAGTCGAAATAATTCATTACTGGAGGGGATAAATTGATGGGAAAGTATGATGTGAAAATCACAAGAGACATAAAAGTAGTTATGAGGGACGGAGTAAAACTTTCTGCCGATTTGTATCAACCTAATACGGAAGAAAAAGTTCCGGCAATTATTGTCCGAACACCTTACTTAAAGGGAACAGCAAAAATATTGGAAACAGCAAATTACTTTGCTGAAAACGGCTATGGCGTCATGTATATGGACGTGAGAGGAAGAGGGGACTCGGAGGGAGAATTCGATCCTTATTTTAACGAAGCTGATGATGGATACGACAGTATCGAATGGTTAGCTAGTCAACAATGGTGTTCTGGAGATGTAGGGACAATGGGAGGTTCCTATCTTGCCCGTATACAATGGTTAACTGCCCTGAAAAAACCACCTCACTTAAAGGCAATGATCGCAACTGTTACACCATCGGATCCTTTTGTGGAATGGCCAACAGGAATACCAACCCCACAACATTTATGTTGGTTATACATGACGAGTGGGAAAGTAATGCAGGATGTGGATCTTCTTGATTGGGAATCTATTTATAAATATTTACCCCTAGAAGAAATGGATGTAAACGTAGGGAAAGTAATGGATCGTTGGAGAGAAGAGTTTCAACATCCCTATTTGGATGATTGGTGGAAAAGAATGTGCTATCAAGATAAATTTGAACAAATTGATTTACCTGTTTTACACATTTCTGGGTGGTACGATGATGAACAAATTGGAACACCATTGAATTTTTACGGTATGACTACCAGTGCGGCATCAGAAAAAGCACGTAAAAGTCAGAAGATGATCATGGGTCCGTGGCCACATCAAATTAACAAAAGTACAACTTTAGGAGAATTAGATTTCGGTCCCGATTCACTTATTGACTTAAATTCGAAAATGTTAAGATGGTTTGATCATTGGCTAAAAGGGAAAAACGACGGGATGTTGGATGAACCAGCAATTGATATGTTTGTGATGGGTGACAACAAATGGCGACAGGAGAAGGAATGGCCGTTGGCTAGAACGAAGTGGACAAAGTATTTCTTGCACAGTAAAGGAAATGCCAATAGTCGCTTTGGTGATGGCTGGTTATCCACAGACCAACCTAACGAAAGCGAGACTTCAACAGATGGTTATACCTACGATCCAGAAAATCCAGTTCCTTTTATTACTGAGCCTACATCTGCACAAATTGGTGGACCTGATAATTACTCGGCAGTGGAGAGAAGGGATGATGTTTTAGTTTATTCTACGGACACGCTAGCAGAGGATGTGGAAGTAACAGGACCGATTAAAATGGAGCTATACGCTACAACTGATGCAGTAGATACAGATTTTACGGTAAAACTTATTGATGTTTGGCCAAACGGATTTGCTCAACGTTTAACGGACGGCATTGTTAGGGCAAGATTCCGAAATGGTATGGAAACCCCGGAATTAATTGAACCTAATAAAGTATACAAGTATGAAATAGATTGCTGGAATACGTCACAAGTATTTAAAAAGGGACACAAGATAAGGGTAGAAATTAGTTCCAGTGCTTTTCCAAAGTATGATCGTAATCCAAATACAGGAGAACCGTTAGGGAAAAGTACAAATTTAAAAGCAGCTGAACAAACAATCTATCATAACAAAGAATTTCCTTCAGCTATTGTTTTACCAATTATACCTAGTAGTTAATTATATTCTTATTATGTAAACTAACGGGATTCTAAAAATATTCTTCTACTAAAACAATTGATTATATTTCCTATGAAAAGAAAAGACCAAACCATTTGGATTGGTCTTTTCTTTTTAGCTTGAATGGATAAGGATAAGGATAAATGAAATTATCGTTCTATGTTAACTAAATGTAGAGTTTGTGAGAGTTTTTTTAGTATTTAATTTTAAAATAAGGAAATGACCATAATAGGATAAGTTCAAAAAAGGAGGAAAAAGACTTGTCTATTTTCATTCCCATACTTGCAACTTTTTTATTTGGTTTTTTTAGTCTTATTTGCTTTTATTACACATTCAAACCTTATAAGGATGACGATGAAAGTTATTTAGATTTATTTACTTATGATTTTGGTTTTTTGGCTATTATGTCAATGTTTTTTGAATGTATATTATGGGTTTGTAGAAAGTTATTGCCGCAAAATGTATACGTTCTTATTTTTCGTATCATCTCATTTTTAATAGGGTTGATTATGGTTGGTGTTAGCATCGTATTTTGGTTACTTTTCTGAATGTAGAGTGTATGTTCTTGAACTACTGAGGTAAGTGATACAAGAGGTTCGTCATTGACGGCCTTTTTTTGACCTATGCAAGTTGAAATGGAATCAAATGATTATAGAAAACTAAATCGACTATCGGAGCAAATTAAGCAAAGTACATAAATTGTCGAAATAATTTGATTACTTTTTAGCGGATTCCAATTTATAATTTAATTACATTTTGGTTTTAGTTTAATTAAGGGGGGGACATATGAGTAAAATTCTTTTATGTAGAGATGTAGGCTTTGATTGTGATGCGATATGCCGCGGGAACACAGATGAGGAAATATTAAGCCAAGCTGCCCAACATGCTCAACAAGAACATGGGATTCAAGATCTGACAGATGAGATTGTAAATAAAGTTCGTGGTGCCATACGTGAAGAATAATAGTAGATAAGTATAAAATAACCTCTCCATGCATTGAAAGAGAGGTTATTTTATTGATTTCAAAAGTGAAGTTGATTCCAACTTGAATTCAAGGGGATATCGTAAATAATTGGGCAATATTTTTTCTTGGTATCGATGCTTCTAGCTTAGTGTGTATTTCTTTTATTGAATAACTCTCTTACTAAATAAGTAATTTTTTGACCAATAAGGGTTTTGTAATACATTTTCAGTTATTGTTACACCCGCAGAAGAAGATGCGTGAATCATATTACCATTCCCCATGTAAATACCAACATGTCCAATCCTGCCATCTGAATATAAATCAGGAGTAGTAAAAAACATCAAGTCTCCCTTTTGAAGATTAGATACAGTTGTTCCAATTGATGCTTGGTCTCTTGAAACTCTTGGTATTTCAATGCCGTTATTTAAAAACACCAATTTTGTATAAGAAGAACAATCAAATAAATGAGGTGCTTCGTCTAGTGTTGCACCAAATTTATATTTAGCACCAACATACCTTTTTGCTTCTGCAATAAGTTGATCTGCTAAATTTGTTACACTTGGTTTTTTAATAATCCTTGGCTCTTGATGTTCCTTTTCTGGTTCACGTTCTTGTACCTTATCTCTTGGTGGTAATTTTAATTTTTGTCCTACATAGATAGTATAAGAAGTCATATCATTTACTGCTCTTAACAGTTCTATGCTTGTATGATACGCTTTCGCTATTCTCCATAAGGTGTCACCTTTTTGTACGGGATGGTAATTAGCTGGTGTTGTTATTCTGATTGAACCATCCGATTTTTGAAAGGTAATATCAGCATTAAACAAGATACTAGCACTTGTTAGTGGAAGATATCCAGTGTTATCCACGTCTGTCCAAAATGGGGGTTTAATGTTGATAAATCCATCTCCACGTCTGGCTCTTGTTCCACCCATTGTAACTCTAATCATGGTAGATCCGTCAGTTAATTGATACGTTTTAGTATCGTCTTCAAAGATAATGTGATTATAGCCCAATATCTTTGAAAGATAGATAATTGGGGCATAATATTCACCTTTATAGTAAATTGGATTGATACCATTTACAAGCTTTCCATTAACATATACCCCAGCAGTAGGTACTTGTTTCACTTCTGCATCTACTGTAAAGGAATTGAAAAACATAGTGGAAAAGATCAATGATATGGACAGTAACAGATATAGGCTTTTTACTCTCAATTGTTAAAGACAACTCCTTCTTTATAAGATAAATTCTACCTTCTAATAATTTGCTATTAGAGAATTTTTATACAAAAAGAAGCTCCTAAGCGACCTCAGCTAAAAGATGGGATTTTGAAGGAGATTACTTTATATATATTGAAGCTAAGTAGTAGAATGGTGTTAGTTAAAGAGGGAGGATGACTTTAATTATATGTTGAGGAAAAGCTTAAGACGATTTTTACTTTATTTGTTTTTAACGATTAGTTTACTTACGATAGTCTTTTGGGGATATAAAATACCATTAGTTATACATGAAAATTTAAAGTTTGAAGCGCCATTAATGATACTGACTATATATTCTTTGATTTTCCCTATATTTATTGGAATGATGTTTCGCTTACCTACACTGATAAAAGAGATAAAAGATAAAAAGAAGTGGGCGATTGATTGGATTAAATTAAGTGCAATTGGAATACCGTCACTATACATTTCGCAAATATATTTATTATACTTTTCTTTTCCAAGTGTTTCATTCCCATTTGGTGCGGTCCTGATAAGGAATTATGATATACCATTAGCAACAATATCTGGGATAATTTTTGGTTATATAGTTCTAGATAGTCTAAAGGAAAATTAGATTAACAGGGTTAGTAAAGAAACAAGAAAATTGTCCATGCAAGAAAATTAAGGTGTAGTTGATCGTTTTACCATTGAAGGAACAATGATTTAACAAGAGTTTTGGGTTAGTTTACAGCTTTTTAAAAAATATAAGGGGGAACTAGGCATATATAATCAAAAAAAACAACTTAAAAATTGGGAGAAGACAAGGGTTATAGGAAGATGGAAATATATAATTGTATATGGATTATTATTAGGATCAACACTATTTTTTTTCATGCGATTACTGTTAGATATTATTTTTAATGAGACAATCGACTACTTCGGAAATGTAATTCAGGCTATAGCTTTTGGTTTCACTTATGGAACTGCATCCTGGTTTATTATGGAGAGATTGTACAAAAATAACACTTCTCATAAATAATCATCTTGAGTAACGATGTAGAGCAAGATAACGAAAGTGTAGACTATCATTTTGTTATAAAGATAGAGTAGTTTTTGCTTACTCTCCTTAGAAGAAAGGCTTTTTTCTTTTTCGTGACTGTTTTTAAATATTAAGATAAATTGGGAAAAATATTGTAAAACCGAATGATCTTGCTCTCAAGAGTTATATAGTCCGAAAAATATACTATGTAAGATCTATCGTTAACAAATCGGTTACTTATACATTTTATAAGCGTACTTAGTTTAACAATGCAAATAAAAACACAGAAACGGAAGGTGAGTTCCATCAATTCTGTCTTTTATTTGTATTGTTAATTTACATACTGTATAGACATTTTCAAGCAGTATCGAATAGGCCTTTTTGAAAACAGTAATTTTTAAAATCTAAATTTCATGATGTAATCTAAAAATTCTTCTATGATTTTATGTTCATATTTATAAACCGCAAATGTCTTTGCTACAGGGAGCTCTAAATTACTTTCCACATCTATTAATCTTCCTTCCAGTAACTCTCTTCTAATAGTGGAGGTTGGTAAATAAGAAACCCCAAGACCTTCCGAAATAAATCTTTTCGTAATATGAACTTGAGAAACCTTCATCGTTTTAATGGAAGGGTACAACGCTTTTAGTTTAAGTAAAAGATCATCCCAGTAATCAGGATGGCTATGTGTAAGTAGGTAATTTGTTCTTAATATTTCTTCCTCATCTAATGGACTTCCTGTCTCCAAATCAAGTCCGTCATGTGGTACGACTAGTAAGAAAGGGTCTTCATATATCCGAATACATTGTAATGTACTACTTTTAACCCGCAAACAAGATAAACCTATATCTACACTCCCGTTTTGTACCATATCTTCAATCAAAGCAGATTCCACCATTTTTACATCGATTTCCACATGGTCATGTTCCTTTAAATATCTCTTTAAAACGCTTGGTAAAACCGTATCAGCAATTAATGGGGAAATGGCCAATGATAACTTATTTTCATATCCCTGGGTAAAGGAATGTAAATCTTCTAAACCTTTTTGGTATGCCTCAATAAGAGAATTTGCATGTGCTGCAAATCGCTTACCTTCCTCTGTTAAAAATATACTTCTACCTTTTCTTTGAAATAATTTTACGCCCAATTCTTCCTCTAGAAGTTTAATATGAACCGTAACAGAAGGCTGGGAAATGAATAAAGTTTCAGCAGTTTTTCTGAAATTTTCATATTTTGCAGCTGTGACAAAGGTCTGAAACCAATTTAAATCCATACAATCACCCTTTTGATTAATAAATATAATTAAAATGTTTAGAAATCATTAATATTCATAATTAAATTAATTTTATATGATAAGAGTAGAAAAGAAAAGGAGTCGATTCGTATGTATGCAAAAGGATTAAAAGGGATTATTGCTGCAGAAACTAGTTTGAGTTATATTGATGGGAACAAAGGTGAGTTAATATATCGGGGAACACCAGTACATGATTTGGCCATTCAATCTTCATTTGAGGAAGTTGCCTATTTTCTATGGTATGGTGTAATGCCTACAAAGGAACAATTGAATGAACTAACTTTGAAGATGCGTAATGATCGCATTCTACCAGCATATATAAAGGAAATTCTGGCTTTGTTACCGTTAGATTTGAGCTTAATGGATGTTTTGAGGACAGTTATTTCTTCATTAGTACCTGGGACTAATTTTAAAAAACCAACAATAGAAGAGGCTATACGTATAACAGCTATCATGCCTACGGTTATTGCCTATCGTTATCGACAGCATGAAGGCTTAACACCAATAGAACCAAAGAATGAATATAGTCATGTAGCAAATTACTTGTATATGCTGAATGGACAGAAACCCGAAAAAAGCCACGTTGGAGCCCTCGAAACGTATATGATCCTAACCATGGAGCATGGAATGAATGCATCAACTTTCTCTGCACGAGTGACAGCATCAACAGAATCAGATCTAATTTCAGCTGTTACATCAGCAATTGGTACAATGAAAGGACCTTTACACGGTGGTGCGCCAACCGGTGTATTAGATCTTTTAGATGAAATAGAATACGATTTGAATGCAGAGCCTGTTATTAGAGAAAAATTAAACAGAAATGAAAAATTAATGGGATTCGGACACCGCGTTTATCGAACGAACGATCCTAGAGCAATAGCATTAAAAGAGAAGTTACTTAAAATGAATTCAGATGATCCATGGTTGAAGTTAGCATTACATGTAGAAGAAATTGCTATACATTTATTAGAGGAATTTAAACCTGGAAGAAAACTTATGACTAACGTAGAGTTTTATGCAGCAGCTATCATGAGAGCAATTAAAATGGACCCAGCATTATTTACTCCAACTTTTTCAGCGAGTAGAACTGTTGGTTGGACGGCACATATTATTGAACAAGCAAATAATAATACAATTTTCAGGCCACAGTCATTATATGTGGGAAAATAAATCTAATAAGAAAAAACCACATATTTAGTGGTTTTTTCTTATTTTGTCTCACTATCCTAAGTATACTTTGATATTGAGACAGCTAACCTCTTTTTTTATATAACTACCTATAAGATATATTATGTATACTAGCTAAAAATAATTTACTTACAAAAAATAAGTGTTTACTGTTGTAACCAAAATTAAACCGACCTTATTTTAAAGTCGGTTTTTGCTTTCTATTTCAATTATTTTTCTTTTGAAATCTGGATCTGTACTTAGCCATTTATTATAAATGTTTGTAGATATTCTAATTTTCTTAAGAACATATTCCATATTCTCTGTCACATTATACAATTCAATTAGCTTTAATTTGCGTTTAGAAATTTTATATTCTCTATCATGCAGTTGTCCTGGTTCTAATTCATCTTTTGGGAACCTGCTAAATTTTCTTGTTAAATATAAACCTTTGTCCTTATACATCCAATTTGCAAATAACTTAATTGTTTTACGACCACTAATAAATATTCGATAGTAAGAACCATTATCATTAAAGTTAGGTTCAAACCCTAGTACTTCAAGATTTTGTTTTAAACTCATCATAAATGAAAGTGATCCACCTACAAAACTAGCAAAGTTTTTACCGTAATATATGAAACCATCACCATCAAAGAATCCACGTACAAAATGACTTAAATACTCTTCTGGGATATACGGGAAATCTATAGTAGTCGATTTATTAGGTTTTATGCCATGTTTTTCGGAAAGATCAGTTTTAATTTTCTTGCTATTTAAATTCAGCATATACACACCTGTTTGTTCGTTTCTATATAAAGGTTGATTTGAGCCCAATTCTTTTTTTATATTTTCTAATATATATTTTTCCTTTTGTGCAATACTTACTGTTTGGCCATCTCGGTAAACTGTCCCATCTGCAACAATAAAGCCTAATATATAAGCCATATTGTTTGACCACGTTTTAAAGTAGTCCTCATTTAGTGTATATTTGCGCTTCCAACTACCACGTGGTCTTTTTTCTACATTGTTGTTCGTTAAGATTTGGCTTATATGCCTTCTTGATACATTTGCTATATCCCCTATTTCTTGTGTGCTCTTTCCCTCTTTATATAATGTAATAATTTCATCTGGTGTCAGTTTGCATTTTCGTTGTCTACCTTCCCTTCTTTTTGTCATCCACATTGCCTCCTTTTAGTTTATAGAACGTTTGTTCTGTTTTTATTATAGCATATTTTGTAATAGGTTTAATTATATAGGCAATTTTTTTAGTTAGAATTTCCGGTTATATATATAGTTTCTGATAACTTTTATTCGTTATTGATAGTAAGACTAAATAAAAAGAGCATTCATCAATTCCAAATAGGTATGATAAACGCCCTTTTGTTCTTATTAACACTACAAACTAAAATGTTCTAAACTTTGATCAACAATGTCTTGGTTTATACCAATGTATCTAAGTGTAATATCTGGTGATGTGTGATTGAAAATATCCTGTAGCAATGCCACATTTTTGTTAATGCTGTAATGCCAAAATCCAAAAGTTTTCCTAAGGCTGTGGGTCCCAAATTCCGTTATACCTACATTTTTAGCAGCTTTGTTTAAAATCTTATATGCTTGAACCCTTTGTAGTGGTAAATCTGTCTTGTGTGATGGAAATAAGAACTCTTCTTCCCTCTTCCCCTCTATGTACCCAGCAATAATCTTTCGCAACTCTACATTAATTAAAAACCTCTTCCTTTTTCTTGTTTTCGTTTCCTTTAATACTATATGTGTTTTATCCCGAACATCACTAACTTTAAGGGGAAGCAAATCACTGATCCTTAAACCTGTGTTAATCCCCATAACAAATAAAAAATAATTACGAAAAGAATCACGTTTTAGCTCTTCTTTCATTGCGTGAATCTGGAAACGATCACGAATTGGTTGCACGGTTTGCATCCCTTTACTAATCAAAGCATGATAATCCGATTTTATGGTTTCTTTTCTCTTTGGATTTTTTATCTTTGAGCTGTTTAGCTCATTCATCTTACGCTTAAGTTCGTATTCTCCATACTTATCTAAAAGATTGAGATATTGTCCTTCTGTTAAAAACACATGATCCGCATACGATGTCTTCTCCATTTAAATTCCCTCCTAGAATAATTGCTACATTAAATATTTCAGATTGATAGATTAATGCAAATATATGTAATGCAGAGAAAAGTTCTCAGGCGAAATTAGATTTAATCTTTTGTACTGTCCCCTATCTAATTTCACTGTAGGCGTTTAATTTAAAATCAAAAAATACTCTAAATACTAAGATAATCTATTAAATAATTCCAGAAAATGTATGAACGTAAATGCTCAATATGTATCATACTTCTATGTTACTATAGTTAAGTTCTAGTGAGAAGCCTGTAGTGACTTGTTTTCATTATTTTTCACAAAGAAACATAATACATATTTTGTTTCTTTAAAGATTGTGTAAGCTAAATTCAAAATAAAGGACTACAACGAGAGTAACTGTACCCTGTGTTGTAGTCCTTTGTTTATAGTTCCTTTTAAAGCTGTAGTTCTATACATAATGGGTATTATATGAACCTAACTTGATTTAATTAGTAACTCGCTAAATTGCTACGAGTTGTCTACAGTAATAGGAATATCGGTAAAGTCATCTCTGCATCATCTCAAAGCTAAGTTTCCTAACTGAACCTATCTGTTTCTCGAACATTAGATCCCATAAATCAAGGCATTCCTCTTCAATTTCATTCATTTTGGCTTCGCTCAAGCCGCATATCTCATCATATAACCCGATAATCAGTTTAGAAATTTCATCTTCTGCTCCCCAAGGATCCATATGATTATCAGAACTTTCAATGACACTGTAACTTAATTCAAATATTAAATCTGAAAAATATATTATTGACTCAGCAGATTTTTCAATAAACTTATTGAATGTATAAGCAATTTTTCTCGAAAATTTAGACTTTAAAACTTGATGTAGAAAATCTCTATCTCTTTTCATATCTATAAGATTATCGTACAACAGTCTTGTTATTGCCCTTTCTAAATCATAATGGGACTTATTAAACTTCAATATAAGTTCCTTTGCTTGATCAACATATTTCTCAATTTCAAAATACTGTATAGTCATGAACATTATAGATTGTGCTTGATCTTCAGTTATTTTAGAAATGTCATCGAATATTTCTTTAAACTCGCCCTTTTGAATATACATTTCTGTTGCAACGTAAGAACCAACTTTGATTAGCTCATCGTCCTCAGATTCAAAACACTTTTTAATAATATCTAGTACACCTTCTTTGTATTTATCATAAAGCATAAAAAACATGCTATTATAATTATGAAAAACGGTATTTCTGATATCCCTGCGATAAAGCTTAATGATATTTTCCATTGTCCACTCTTTATCAATATTATAGGATGGCCAAAGTGCATAAAGACTTGCATATTGAACAGCTGGATTCTCATCTTCAGTTAATGCTAGGATAATATCTTTAAATTCTTCATAGAGAGCATCGTCTTTCATCAACAAACTTCCAATAGCTCTGGAAGCGTTTCCTCTAACACAATTACTAGCATTGCTCCTTAGCATATCCACACTTCGCATTTCATTATCATTCTCAGTGGTCACTACTGGCTTACCAATCTCAGGATTTAGGTGATTAATTGCAATATCCTTAATAATTTCCAAAACATATACTGACCATTGCTTTTCTATATGCTCCGTAACTATATGACAAATAGAGCTTGCTCTGGATGACTCGTTGTTCGGGGGGTATCTTTCTAGTAATCTCTCAATCAAATTAGCAGGAACTGTATTTAGGTGTTCGCTCATAGAAATACCATTATATAATGCATCAACAAAAGTATCATGAATAATCTCATTAATGCTTAGTACTAATAAAATCATTCTCTTTGGTTCTTTAGCAGCTACATTACTTAGGCTCGACGAAAATTGATTAATTGAGCTTTCAATAAATCCTCCTTTTACCTCCTTCCAGGGTCTTCTATCACTTCTTTTTGCTAATTTCTTGGATGTCAATATTTTAAGCCAACTAGTATCACTTAATACCTTACCATCTACAGGCGAACGTACCCATCCACCATGACCACTGTGATTTTTATACCTTGACCTTACTTCCTCAAATTTTCGGGCTAAAACTCTTTTTAAAGAAAAAGCCTCTTCATTTAATTGTTCATCGGGAATAGTACCAAGAATTTCATGCTGAAAGTCTCCCCAAAAGGGCCAATAAACTATAAGCCCATTCCTTTCTCTATTAAACTGAATTCTTTGCTTATATCTGTCAACCATATCTGAAGGACTAAACATTATAACTTCAAGTAAAAACTTGTTCTTTATAATAGAATCACACTCTTTAAAGTGCTTGTTTATCACCTCAATAGCATGGTGCAATTCATCGTTACTCCCTTTAACAAACATATTCGATTCTATATCCTTTATAAGGTATAGGATTACTTGGTTGCAGTATGATAGTGGTAAATACTTTAATCCGTCAAGAATTAATTCGGTAAAAAGAGTATAGCCTTTTCCCATAAACCTTTTGTAAAGGTTCCAGAAGGATTCAGGATCCTTTTTAATTAATGAAACATTAGCTTTCTTTATTATTTCTATGATTGTCCTTTCAATACTCTTTTTATATTCAGACCGAATGCTCCAATCGCTGTATTCAAGTGCATAATCTGAACCAATTGGCACTAAAGGTAAAAGTTTATCTAACACCTGCAGACCATTTTGTACTAAAAACTCTGTATCACTCTCTAAGAACTCTTCTTCATATCTGAAAAGTCTATTGCCGTTCTTGCTTGTGGTTTCATACATAAGAGTTATTATGTCTAATGCTCTCATCTCAAATCCTTTAAACAATGACTTCATATCAAAGTATGCTTCCATTTGTTCAGGATACTTTTTATATACTTTCATTCTAAGTTCAAATTCATCATCACTGTCTTCTAAAACATCAAACGAAAAGCAGCGTAGCCACCGAGAAATATCATCTTCAGAATCAAAAATATGCTTCTCTATAAATTCTAAGTCAGCTTTGGAATGCTTACCCCTTATACTTTGAAATAGACTAATAACAACACTTTTCTTGTCCGAAGCTAACCATTCTTCTAAGAGTCCATTCTCCCTTAATGACTCAACATACTCCTTGTTGCCTGGTATAACATTATTTATAATATGAGGACCAAATTTTTCATCACCGATTAGTTGTAAAACAACATTTTTTATTCTTTCTGATGGTTCGGTAATCTGGTTAAGCAGTTCTAAGAATACAAACTTAAACGAAAACCGTATAGAAGATGCATTGAGAATCTGTTTACCAATGCTTAGAAATTCATCTTCTGAATACTCATAGACACTTTGCATAAACATTTGCATTTGATATCTTCTGGTTGGTGTTTGTATCTTCTTACTTCCTATGATTTCAATAACACCATTTCCTTTTAAGTAGCTTATAAGCATTTTCTCAGCTAGGAAACAGTCATATAGTGACTGATGCACAAAAGATACTATGCTTATCGAACCAATATCTTGCTTAACAATAAATCCATTAGATACGAGAAAGTCAATAGAAGAGGAATTAATACTAAGTTCTGTTGATAGAACAGAATGTTTTCCGGACTCCTCAAACGCTTCAACTAACCTTCCTTTTGTCTGCTCTAGATCACTTTCATTTAGTCCAAAAATAATAGATTCCCTTACCAATTGTTTCCACCACTCAGTAACTAAATGATATGTTGATGTAAATTCATTATAAATTTCTGGCCTATTTAGTTGCTGCCATATGTACAGATTACTTGGCAATCTTAATAGCTTTTTTAATTTATTTGTCAAGTTATTATAAGTTGAACCTACTATCCCTTTCACCGTTTCATCTGCAAGTTCATTTACCTCAACCTTCTTCCAAATATCCCCTTTTCCTTTATTTTCATTAAACAAAACCTTAATATTATTGTCATTCTCATAGTCGTATGTTCTACAGCTGAATATAATGGAGATTTTTTTTTCGCGTTCAAGGTTAACATGCTTTACCTGTCTTATTAATTCAGAGCATACTAGCAACGCCTCTCTAGAGTGAGGTAGTGTCCACCTTAAACCATCTAATTGGTCAAGGATAATAACTGCATTAGTATTCTTAGAAATGCTATTCAAACAATGTACCAAAGAAGATGGTAGTCCAATTAATTCACTCCATTGTTTAACACTTTGACGGGGTACACGTTTATCTAACTTAATCGCCAAATATGGGACTTCTTCTTTTTCACAAAACTTAATTACATTTTCAGTCAGACCACTTTTGCCACTACCTGCCATACCATGAACAATTACTGAACTCCCCTCTAAAATTTGACTAATGCAAGCATCAGTTTCAATTCTACTAATTATTCCGTTGTCTAGTGGCCTAAAACTAGTTTTGTATTCATTGTTTAATTCTTGAATTTTGGGATATATCCTCGTATCAGAATCTAAATTTCTCAATCTTATATTCTGAGAATCTAAAAAAGAGTGAATTTGAGTAATACCTATCCTTTTACCTAAAATATCGCCATCTATAATCCAAGTCACTAAAGCATTGTAAACTTTAACCTCATCTCCTTGAAAAAGCAGACCAATTTTATCTAGAATAATCTCTTTTCTCTCACCATCAGGAGATTGGCGATAACAAATTCTACATAAATAATTTATCATTTTTCTTAACTGGTTCTTATCTTCAAAATCGAAACCTAATCCTTTACAAAAATTTCTAACGAAACTTATAAATTTGGTATCAGAACCTTTTATCTGCTGCTCATAAAATAACTTAGGATTATCACTTGAAGTTTTGGCTCTATGTATCAGGTCTTCCAAGTATGTAAAGCCTATAGGGGATACTAAGGAAACATAGTTAAACTCTTCACGATCTAATTGTGACTTCCATTTACTCAGTATTTCTTTTGAGTTAAGCGCACCATAGCTCCATGTTTCATTCGCACCATTTCTCCCTTTGCATTGCTGCCCTTCCTGTGTACCATTCTTATATCCTACCCAAAGGTCAACACCTTCTTCATCCTCACCGATTGCTTCTAGAGTAATATAATCAAGTTTTTCTTCCAGAACCTTGAGTAACTGGTAAACACACCATTTAATTTCATATCTATTTCCCTGCTTATCAGCTCTTCCCGCTTTTTCGTATGGCATATAATCACCCCATTCAACAATGCTACTACTTATTTAATTAACAAATTTTTTCAACTATAAACTTCTTCTATAATAGTAAAGCTACATTAAACCATTTTGCTAAACTTTACATTTACAAATCTTCACTGAGATATAAAATAAACTATGTTGATACTCTAAGGGAATCTATTGAATTTGATTTACTACCTTGATTATGATTTGGTGACTAAAATGAAATAATTTCAGTATGTTCTCATATTCCAAGTTATCTCCACTACTTGTCCATTTGATATTATCTTTATTTATATTTGTTCGTTATCAATCCAAAGAACTTGTAAAGATGATTCTTGTTATTTAATTCTCGGTTAATTATTAATAAATAATTTTGTATATCAATTAGAGCTTCAATTTTCTTTATGAGTAAATGGTTAATTTTATTTGTTAATTTATCTTTATCAAATAAATGCGGGTTTCTATTTATGGTATTAACTTCTGTATCTAGAATCCTTGCTAATAATCCCCTAGTCAGAAAATAGTTGTTTAGATCTTTGGGGAACTCCACATCTAAATATGTACCGTAATGGTTCATCAAACTAAAAAAAGAACTATGCGATTTTTGAATGACAAAAGGAAATACATCCTTATTATCAATAATAAACGTATTACTATATTCGTTTAACTTTTCAATTTCTTGAATATCAGAGAATAATTTCAATTTAGAATTAGCTTTTTGTATATAGATAGGATTTTTACTTTGTGAGTATTGTGAAACATCGTTAATTAAATCATTCTTTGCAATGAATAGCTTATTAACATTTTCAAAAAAATCATAACTTATTTTTGATAGATACATTCTATTTTGTTTATGAAATTGAATTTTAAGTTCAGCTTCTTTTTTAAAAATGTTATTTTTTGCTCTTATTAACAACCCTTTTTTACTGATATAAAATAATGAAAAAATAATTCCTAAGAAAATAATAATTAGTGGTAAAAGTTTTAAATTTTCTACTGTTAAAAGGTTAAGATAGTTATTCTTAATTTGATTTAATACTTCAAATTGAATATTAAATGTAGTCTTCAGGGTGATTACAATAGCAACAATTAAGAAAATATTTATTGAAAACACTTTCTCCATAAATTCCGAAAAAAATTTATTTCGTTCTAATATGTGTTTCCTTAGCGGATCATTTTGATATATTGATGAACCAAAAATAGGAAAATAAGGAGTAATTCGATTAAATATACTCTCTATCATTTTACGTCTTTTAATCCACTTAGTTAGTTTAGACAGATTACCTAAATTTTGTTCGATTTTTTTTCTATGCAGTTCTATTAAAGAATTTCTAACGTAATTTAATATTGAATTTATTACAAAAATCATGAAGAAAAATAAGATGAGAACAGATATATATATATACAAGCAAAGTTCCATAAAATAATAAACACTATCAAAAATTCGCCTCCATTTTTATGAGTAAATAAAACATTCCTTTAACCTAAATAGTAATACGAAAGTTTATAATAATCATGAATAGTAGATATATTCCAGATTACAAATATAACAATGACTATGTTAATCGCAATAGATATAATTTGATAAACCTCCATAAAATTATCACTCATTAGTGATAATTAGAATTTCGACTATAATTTTATTTTCCTTTCAATTTATAAAGTTGAAGAAGCTTTGATAAGAAAGAAAATAAGGAAAAATAATTAGTTCACTTGTAATTATTAGGCACTATTATTCTGCCTTCCCGGCCTTAGCAAATCTTCCCCCCTAATACCCCTTTGGTATCTTCTTTTGACAGTAGAGAAATGTAATCCTACTTCTTTGGCCCACTGATTCATTGTCTTCTTCTCACCATTTATCTCAATAAGGAATTTGTGGTCATATATTGAGCCTACTGGAGCTAATAAATTTTCTTCTTTACAGCCGGTATAAAGCCTTCTTTGTAATGTCTTATATGGTAATCCGCTTATTTCTGCCCATTCAGATACAGTTTTCGTTTTTCCTTTAATTGTGATATATCGGCTCGTTCTTTTATTTCTTGCTTGTTCAAGACCTGTACTCCATTTACAGTTTTTCGGTTCATAATTTCCATCTACATCTATGCGGTCTATTGTTAAACCTTCTTTATAACCATTTTTCTGCGCCCATTCCTTAAACACTTCAAAATCGGCCCATTTATCATATACAGCAATACCTCTACCACCATACCTTTCATAGTGATTTAAATTTTCATTTTTACACCTTTGAATCATTTGAGTCCAAATATTATATAACCTGGAGTATCTCATTCCGTGCGTTTTATTTGCTTCTTGAATTTTTAGAAAAACGCAGTTACCAGGATAGTACCCGTCTTCCTTGTCTTTTCTGACTAATTGCAGCCCTTCTTTATAGCCGTTTTGTTCAGCCCATCTCACAAACGTCACAGGATCATCTTTCCATTCTTCACAAATCCATATTTCTCCCTTTTTATGATGATTATCTTTGTTGCTGCTGTAGCATTTGGAACGCATAGACTTCCAAACCTTATATACTTTGGTTCCACTTAATCCGTGTCTTTTACCCAATCCCAATGTAATCACCTCAATCTATATACTCTTAACATAGAAAAACTATATATCATTTCTTATCCCTTCATACCACAATTTTAAAATTTATTTTAGAGGTTTGATAAAAGAATTTATTAAGAAATTGTTAAGTAAAAATAATCTTATGGAACCTAACTAATAAAATTAGATAATTAACAAAATCAAGTGGCCAATTAGCTTCTACGATTTTCTTATCATCTAAAAACATAGATTTAGATTCAAATGAATATATTATATAATTCGTTATACACGTTTGCCCATCTTATGATATTTAATTGTATATATATCAGAATTCACGTATATGGTTTTTTTGTTCTGATAATGTCTACTAATATGGACATTGTACTTTGACAACAACCACCTAAATTTTAATTGTAGTTCAGATAATAATAATCAAAGATATAGGAACAATAATTACTTTTAGAAACATTCTTCGACAATTACTGTAAAATTCCTCCAATAAAAAAAGATATCCTTAGAAGCATTTGGATATCTCTTTAGAATTTAATCATCCATTCTTATTACTTAGTATATTTGTACTACGCAGCAAATGGCATTTTTTGTTATTTTTCTTTTCAATACAATCAGGCGCTTGTGTTTTAAAAATTATGAAATGAGATTAAAGATTGGGTAAATATCTTTTCATACCATTAATAACTAAATCATTTCCTTTTTGTAAGAGTCTTAGTATCAATTCACAATATTCCTTATTATTCACTCCAAAATAACCACCTATTGAAGTAGATAAACCTTTTTCATTAAATACTCTTAAAACCTCTGAATAATCTTTAGAATCTAGAATAGTTTGATATTTATATTGTATTGATGAAGTGATTTCATTTAGGTTAATATAATCATTTATATTTTGTAATTTTTGTTTTATTGATTGTATATTAGCTCCTGATACATCATACGTTGTTAATTTATATTTCACTTGTGATGAAATCGCCTTCGCCAACTGCTGTGAGAACTGATTTCTAAAACGTTCTTCTAAAACATAATTTTTTGCTTTTTCTATCCGATCTTTATCCTGAAATGCAAATTGTTCATTTACAGATTCTAAAACTTCTTCAATACAGAATAAATTTTCAACCTCAGCTATATTTAATACAAATATATCATTTGACCTTAAATATTCTATTTCCCGATCACCACGAAAGTCTCTATCAATTATTCCAAATGCTTTCAAATGATGCAACTGATTATTAGAGTTCATTGCTTTTGTATATTCAATAACATTAAGAGAACTTCCACAGGGTACTATATAATAGTCATTATAAATTTCTCTATATATAGCAGTATCAAAGCTGTCTTCAGTACCTTCAACAAAAATAGTGTTTTTCCTATTCCCTAAAATGTCCAGTAAACATTGCTCAGGCAGTTCGGTTTCAGAATTAACGAATTCCCATACCCAATTCTGTCCATTATATTCTTTTACCCATAGTTTTTTCGCATATTCGTGTGAAGCTGCAAATTGTGTATCGTGAGTAATATAAATAAAAAAACAATCGTTACGAACATCTTCTATAGCTTTCCATAACCGATTCATAATAGATCTATGTATATGTACTTCAGGTTCATCAATTATAATAATTTTATTATTTGGGACAGCTAAACATTGTGCAATTAGATACAAAGCAACTCGCTCTCCATCACTCATGTCTATACCTTTGTAGTTATCTTCATTATATTCAACTACTACTTGTGCATCCTCTATTTTGATATTTCTATGGGGATAAATTTGACACCATATATCATATAACTGATCCAGAACTGTTATTGGGACCTTTTTATGTGGCTTACCTTCAAGTTCTCTTTCCTTACACTCTTTAATGAAGATTTCATTTTGTAAATTTCGCTTAGCAATAATTGCTGATAATGCTGCATCAAAATCGTTGACCATAGTAGTAGTATATTTCCCCCAATTCCAACGATGTCCTTTTCTTTGATTAGGATCTCCTTTCTCTTCCCCGAAAAACAATACATTCTCAGACTGCTTATAACTTTTTAATTCGATAAAATCTTTAAAAATTAAGGACCTTTGCGCACTCACTCTATGAACATTTTCTAGATCTTGTTGCTCAATCCAAGCACCTAATCTACTTTTTCCAGAACCATTAGCCCCAATCATAACTAAAGAGTTTGTCTTAAACTTTTCTATTTTAATTTGATTTTCTTCCCCCGGTAATTTCACTTCAAAACTCATAACATATGCCCCTTTTTATGAAGTTTGATTTCGACCTATAAAACGTGAAACATAAGAAATACCTTTATCCCATTTGAGGCTATATGTAATACCAGACGAACTTTTCTAATAAAAAAAGTATCATATCTCCATTATTTAAAAATATTGGTATAAACAGCAGTGTTCCTGATGAAATCCTAATTATCTATTGAATTAATTAGCTGTACTACAAGCCTTTAGATAAAAGTCAAATTTTTGTTTTGCATCTGTTAAAGACCCTAAAGCAAAATAACCTTCTTTTGTTGAACTTACACACGCGATTAAAGGTGAAGATAAAAACTCTAACATAAATTTTATCTCCTCTAAGGTTGGAGCTGGCTCAAATTTTTCATGATGTTTTAACAAATGATAAATCTCTCTAGGTTGAATTATACCTTCTGTAACTGGATCATTACTTTCATTAGATAAACACTGCATAATTGCTTTTAATAATTTTCCTTCTCTGATAACCTTATTTCTATCTTCCTTTATGACTTCTAAATCAACGATCCCTTGTTGCATAAATATTTTCTTATAAGCATCAGATTTAAGAGGTACTTCCTCATGCCACCTTATAAGAGTTTCAAGTCTTTCGATATCAATTAAAGTAACTTTATGTTTTTCTGCTCTATCAATTAGTCTTTCACCTTGGAATTCATGTCCTACGACTACTGAAAAATTCGCTTTATGTTTAAGTTTATGGTCAGTTAATGTATCAAAATTAATTTGTCCCTCTGTAACACAACCACTGTATGTTGACTTAGCATCAATGGCTACTGAATATGCATATCTTGGAGCTGTTGGTGCCTGCAATAATATATCAGTTTTACCTGAACCACCAAGCCATTCAGCCTTAAATCCAAGCAAACTAAAGCCTTCTCTGAGTGCTTTTTCAAAACGATCCGGATCAGATGAATCCCTAGATGATAACCTAATCTCATTTAGATATTCATCAAGATCTGTATTAATTTGATTATCCGATATTTCAGTTTCATTCTTATTTTGATCAATTTTTTGATATCCAAATTGTTTGAGCTTATCACAAAAAGCCTTGCCACGCTCAGTTAAGCAGTAGGCATTTATACCAAACTCTTGAATCAATCTAGCGTTTCTTAAAATAGTTAATCTTTTATTAATTTCTGATTTATTTTCACTCGGAAACCCGTAAGAAACTTTTGATATCACCGCTAGTTGTTTTGAGTCAAGATCTTTTTCCAATAGTTCAAATAAAATCTCAAATGTAAATGAGTATTTATTATGAATACAACATGCAAAATTCAATTCGTAGTTATGTGCAGTTATTTTTTCACCTAACTCAGTTGTTTTATAGTGAGTTCTTGACTTTCTTTCTATAAAACCTAAATAATTAAGATTAGAAAGCAGTGACTTTGTTGAAGTGTCCTTTATTCCATATGTCTCTATTGAATAATTAACAATTTTTGATATATCTGTAGGGTTACTCATCATTAACAGATAATCAGATACTGTGTCATGAACTGAACTTAAACTTCCTGGAAAATAACCAATACTTGTTTTCCTAATATTTAATTCCTGACTAGACAAATCGCACATATCTATGGCCCAATCTGAGACAGGTAATTTTTCTTCACCCTTTGTAGTATCAATAGATGAAACAAGGTCTTCGGGAAGAACATATTCTAGCTCTTCTAGATGTTTTTTACCTAAGTTTGTAATTGAATATAGATAAGTAAAATCTTCATAGGCGACTAACCCTAGATCTTTCAACCAATTTAGACGTGCCAAAATTTCTGATTTTGTTTTCCAATTCAAATTATATTCTTTTTTAGCTATTTCCTGTAATTCACTTATTTGTTTTGGATTAGATTTCAACGCAACTAATATTTCTGAATAAAAACGAATATTTGCATTAAGTAAAGCTGAAAGATATAAGTTATCTTCTGATTCCAACCAGGTTTTAGCATTTGGGGTTACTTGCCAAATTCCTTCGGCCTTTCTAACAAAACCGGAGGGTCTCAACCTCACACATAAATCCTCTAGAGTTTTATTACTATTACTGCCTTCGACTTTGATTACTGTGTTAAAAGGGGTATTTGCTAATAAGGAAATTAATATCAATTGCAAAGTCTCTGGAAACCCATTACCTCTCGGGATATTTGGCATAGAAAATACTTTAGCATCCCAGTCTCTGGGTTTTGGATATGTACTATTTTTAATCTTAGACATTATTCATCCCCCAATTGTATTTTCAGACTCTTGACAATAAAGATAAGATTATTATAGTCTTATAAACCATTTTAACATAAATATCCAGAAACATTTGCCTATATATTTAGTGAATAAAACTATAAATAAAAACCCGGTTTAATAGGAGAATGTTAACTTGTCCTAATACTAAAAAACGGGACATAATGGGTATTACATGAATTAACTTCCTTTAAACTTATTATAGGAAATTGCTGTTGATGGGTATGGTAATATTGGTTCATAATCATACCACCACTTTCCATGACCAGGATATTTTCCATTATTAACAGTTTTTCCAACTATTTTTAGAGGTCTATCCCCAATGATCTTTAATACTTCCTTAATTCTTTTATTATACTTACTTTCTAGAATTCCATTATAAGATCCCCATGCAGCAATTATTTCATCATTAGCTTCATTGTATTGTGACAAATGCTCTTCTATTAAATTATTATTTTTCTCTCTAAATATCAATTCTTCATCTGATCCTATATATTCCTTTATATTTGAAGCAGTACCATTTACAATTGTAAATAAATTTAGGATTATTACTTTACTAAATCTTTGTTCTGCTTTATATAGATAGTCAAGAACTTTATATAGGGTATCATCAGATATTTTCTTTTTATGATATTCTTTACCAGCATCACTAGGGTTTTTCATAAATACCAAAACATTTCCTCCGTTGGGCCTTTGTTTGAACGGAATTGTTAAAGAAAATCGATGACATATCGAATTGTTTTCAATATTATTTGTAGGATTCACCACAATATTTTCTTCATCTACATAGCTCGAAAAATATACATGTGCCATATACTCACCTACTAACATTATGATTCTAAAAACTTCTAATAATGTAAGTCTGTCCGTCCATATGCCGTGATGTATTTTGATTCTATTATTTGTCATTTTCGAGGTATTATTGTTCTGCTTCTTCTAATACTTTCCTAGCAATCGAAATTGAAATTCCGGTTCGCTCAGCAACTGAATTAATTCAATTTTAATGGAAGATATCTTTTAGTTTTTAATAATAACCTCTCCTCCAAAGCCTTCAATTTCTTTTATTTCTGATTTATCACTAATGCATTCCCGCAATAATGGTATGAACTTGTTTTCTAATTGACCTGTTGCAACTTTTGCTCTTCTCTTCTTTTTACTTAAGTTCTTCGCTTCAAGGACTCTTACACAAATGTCTTTATGTTTAGGTGTTAATATTAAACCATCGAGTTCACATTCAGACAGCTTGTCATCATTTATAAACCTTAGAGATCCTAAAAAAATTATTATTAGACCTCTATAAGATATAGACTCTAGGCACGCTTTTACAGTTTTTAACTCATGTAAACCATCTTTGTCGTCAGGATTTCTTTTTTGGAAGCTTTTTATGTAATCATTTAATTTGTTTAAAGTATTTTTACTGCCATTTTCTATTATAAAAGGTGAAGCATTTCTCGGATAATTAAATTCACAAAAAAAGTCTTTGGTTAATAGATTCCTAAAAAGATATGTAATAACTTTCTTTAAAACAACTTCTTCAAGGGGCCCATTATTCACTGTATTATTAGAGTATTTATGATACTGCAAGTAGTCGTCAAGTGCTACTCGTATAATCTTATTACATTCTTTAATTAACCTAATATCGGTTAACTGCTTATTTATTGAATAGACTGTTCTATATTTTGAAAAACTCGGTGAAAAGTTATATGAAATATAGCAATTTTTACCTAACTTCCTACTAATTTCTAATTCTTTTTGAAAAACATCTATTGGGAAATAATCTCTCTGATTTATAAAATAAGTAATACTGAGATTTTTATTCCTATCCCAAGGAATATCGTTTTCTGATATTTTATATTCTTCATAGAAAGGTGACTTTTTTTCATCGGTTATAAGCATATTAATTTTTGCAATTGCTTTAATATTAGTGTTTTCTTCAAGGAACTTATTTACTTTTGAATATATATTCATGCTTCTATATGTGCTCATTAATGAAGCATTATTTTCTAGATATAACGTGTCCTCTAATAAATCAGTTATTCTATCAAAAGCCCCCATAAGTCCAGAAGTATTTTTACTTAGTTCATCAATAAATAAATTTTCATTGAACAATACATTTTGCAGACTAATAGAAATAGGAATGTGAGAAAAATGACTATCTAACACTACAAATGAAACTTTTCTAACTTTTGAGTATATATCTAACCACTTGTCATTTTGTTTTAATAATATCTTCTTCAATATCCGCTCACAGATAAGTCTATAGTCATTAAGCTTTTTAGATCTTGATAAAATAAATAAAGTATTAATCCATTGCATTTTATTGTAATCGGAATTAGATAATAATCTATCTAATAAACTCTTTCCATCTTTTTTAATCCCTTTTTTTAGACAATTTTTTAAATTATGCTTGTTTGTATATAAGAAATGAAACCAAACTTTATTACTAGAAAAAGTATCTTTGAAATGGCCTATATTCCCAAATAAAACTATTAATTCGAGTATTTCTCCACCTGTTATGTTCTTTACATTATAATTTAATTTATCAATACCTAAGACAGAGAAGTTAAATTTTGATCCAAGCCCCCACTCGCTATTATTCTTAATGAAATTTATTAACATAAATTGTAACAATACATATTCATATCTTGTGTAATGTGCTCCATTATGAATAAATCTTATTGCTCCTAGTTGATTAACTCCTTTTAATCTACCTTCAATTCTTAACTTATTGTCACTATAAAGAGAGCTAACAAATGGATAGACTATAGGCGTAACTACCCCTATGCCATTTATATTATATTCTATACTTAAACATCGATTTTCCAACCTGGAACCACCACCTTTAAAATATACCCTACTATTTTTCAAAATGAATTAACGCTATAGCAAATCTTTTATTTTTCCATTGAGCTAAATAAAAAAGACACATATTAAGTTCCATATGCTTAGGTTTTGTTTGATCCCTATAATCGGTTTTTTCAGTAATATAATAGAACTTCGAATACTAGGAAATTGGGTTACTATTCTTTATTTCCTTAAAAAATCTTAAATAACTCGATAAATATTTTTGTCTATTAAATAAACTGGATCACTATTTCTAACCATTATGTATACCTCATTAGAACTAAAAGGTAATTCTCTAATCCTTTCAATTGCATTATCAATAAACCGTTTCATATCTAAATTCCAAATTTCTAAATAATAATAAACATCCAATAAAATAATAATTGCTACACCATTGTAGTTCATATGTGCTTTTTTCTTTGCATTTAAGATAACTTCTTCAAGATAATTATACGCTTTCAATTCAAGGTCTTTAGTGTCGTACATTCTAATTTTGCTATATCCACGTTGATTAATTAATTTTGCATCTTCCCTCTCATCTTGACCATAAATAAAACCAGTTATTTCATATTTTTTCTCTAAACCCGAATCGTACTTAACAATAACATCATAACTTTGATTACCAAGTACTATTCTAACTTGTGCATTATCAGGTACATACTTTGATTGACTAAAAAGATATATTGGATAAAATTCTTCGAGAAATTCTTTATACTTACCTATTTTTAGACGAGCTAAATCATTAAGGGCTTTATTTGAAATGATTTTTGCTTTTTTACCCTCAAAATAAGCCCTCATTTGTTGTGGTGTACGAAATTCATCTAGGTCCTTAAAAAATTCATTTGAATTAATCATTACCTCTTTTTCTCCTCCATTACAGCATATAGAGATTTTGTACTACTTCTTATAATCCATGTTATAGGATCTACGTTTATCACTTATAAAACATTCTTCGACAAATACTGTAAAATTCCTCCAATATAAAAAGAGATGTCCATAAATGCATGAAAACATCTCTTGAAAATTAATTAGTTTTACATTTACTTCCACACACTTAATGATTGTTTAATAGCTCTTTCTATCGCGTAATAGTCTCGTACTACGCAGCAGTTGTTCTGAACTTTTATCATTTTCTTCTTCAACATTCGCTCGTTAATAGTACAATAACAAATAACTCTATCACCTGACCTATTTAACAATCTTCAGGTTAGAAATTCAATGCTAATTCTATCAACTTTTAATTCCGCATACTCTCCATTTAGGTACAAACCCTACAATCTTATACCCATTTATTGCAAAGTAACCATTTCCTCTATATGTTCATCTATCCTTGCTATAAGTGTTTGTTATTCCATTACTTTATTCCTCTCTCCATGTCTAAACTAACAAACTAATTCATAATGGTGCGTTTAGAATCTGGATCTCATTACACTAATGGCTTTTTACTTCAAAAAGAAACTAACCATGTATAACCTTGTCACAATTGTGATCCAATACTTAACAATCCTTATTTTACTTCCATTCGGGAGATGACGGTATCCGCATGAATCCAACTGTAGTTAGATTACTATACTTCAGCTGGCACTGAACATGAACAATAGACGTAAATTTATTATTCTCTGAAGTAACTTTTTGAGGCCTGTATAGTTCCATCTGTTGGTACTAAATTCCATGAGATCAGTTGGTATCCCATCTATCTCTCTTAATACTTACTGTAGTATGAAATTGACGACTGAAACGAACTATATTATAGAGTGCTTCATAGACATGAGAAAACATTGTCCATCCATGTCATTATCCAAAAATAGCAGGGAATTTATAATCTACTAAAAACAATAAACATCACTATACCTAGTATCCCGACTATTATAAATAAATCGTTTCTTTTGTACCATTTTTTAATTTTTCTCATCTTCTTAAGAACCATTCAAACCACCTCCATTTCAATTTTTCTTCCGCATTAACTTTAGTGCACAATCTAATGTATATTCATAAATAATTCATACCAGGAAATAACAAATTAGGTGTGAAAAGGTTACTACCACGCTCAATTATCAGTAATTGGTTGTATTAATTACCAGATCCCGCTATTATACCTACTATAATATTTGGTAACACAATCAATTTCCCCTCTGCATAATTGAGCATTTATTAAGATTTTCTTGTGTAATTAATACTCACTAAATTTATCATTTAACTGTCAAACATTTGACTAAATGCTATTCTGAGCTCAGGATTCTATGATTTCCCCTTTAACTAATACTACACTTTAGTCTAATTAAGTCTTTTACATTTAGAATCTTTTCATTATTAGATTAGTTGCTTAGAACCATTTTCCTTTATCACATAGTTCATATAATCAAAGTTATATGAACTAACTATTACATACTTCTATAAAAACAACACTTCGATAATAACTGTAAAAATCCTCCAATTAAAAAGAGATATCCTAGTCTTTCGACTTATCGATAGCTCTTTATGTACTAAAGTTTATTTAGTAAATTATTATAATTGTTAAATATCATTATAGTGCGCAGTAGTTTTGTACTACGTAGCAACTGGATTTGTTTTTAATCTTGCTTATTCAACATTAGCTCTCGTTAATTAAATAATTTTTTAATTATTCCCAATCAATATATCTCGGGTCTCCACCAAATAATTCATCAGCTATTAAATTACCATCTTTATCAAAAGCCCTAATAGTCCATGTATCCTCTGAATATTCGTCAATTACAAATAATGCATAGCTATCTGTTACTTCTTTTAAATAGTATTCGTCAATGTTTTCTCTTACATCATCAAGCGATAATTTATATTTATCCGATGGCCTTAAACCCTCTATATGGTTTCCAAGTGCAATATACTCAATTTTAGAATCTTTTGCAGTTTTTATCGCAACTAAAAAATCATCATCATCGCCAATTCCACTGGCTTGAAACGGTTTACCTTCTTCTACCGTATAACCCCATGTACCACCATCATACCGGTACAGAAAGCCAAACTTCTTTTCTATTTCTGCAACTCCAAATGTCTTATGAGTTTTATCTTCAAATAATACCGCTTTTGCATAATCGCCAATATCACTTGAACGAATCATTTTAACATCGCCTGGCACTGCATTTATCTCTTTAAAATGTAATCCTGAAAAACTACCGATTAAGAATAAACCTAAAATCAAAAAGACAACAAATAAAACTTTCTTCATCTTCTCCTCCCACTCACTTGAAAATTACCGTAAATGACATTATCACTCTTGCACTAAACTGCTCGTTAGTTTAAGATCACTATTTCACAAACTAACATTTCTTCTCTACTAAATTTTAACAGAAAATTTAGAGTTGTTGTTCTTTTTTTCCATAAATGTGGAAATAATTCCTTTAAACCATCAAAATATATCGGAGGGATAAAACCGTGCAACTTACTAAAGTTTGGGATACATACAAAGCAGAAAAACGTATTGAAGGGTTTTCACCCTATACTATAAATGCTTATCAACTGCAAGCCAACCTCTTAGTCCGTCACTTCCAAGATATTAGTCCCCAATCCATTACAACTCAAGGAATTAAAGAATACTTAGCTTCATCCAGCAAAGGATTAAAACCATCCAGTCTTGCCCACCGTGTTCGTTTCATCCGATCTTTTTTCCGTTGGTTACATGAAGAAGGCCATATAACAACGAATCCAGCTGCCAAAATCAAGGAACCAAAAGTAGGAAAACGAATCCCAAAGTTCTTAACAGAAAGAGAAATTGAACATTTAAGGGAAGGTTGCTACACCACAATGGAGAAGGCATTGTTTGAATTTATGTTTTCCACGGGATGTCGAATTGGTGAGATTGTTTCATTAAATAAAAATAGTATTAATTGGGGCAATCGTTCAGTGATTGTAAGAGGAAAAGGAGATAAGGAGCGAGAAGTGTATTTTAATATCAGATGTGATATTTGGTTAAAACGTTACATTCAAGAGCGTACAGATCAAGATAAAGCCATATTTGTCACAGAGCGAATTCCACACCGAATGAGCATTGCCCAGATGAGATATGTCATAAAACGGATATCGAATCAAGCAGGTATTGATAAAACAATCCACCCTCACCAATTAAGACATAGCTATGCAACTCATCTATTAAATAACGGCGCTCCTCTTGATGTTATACAGAGTCTACTTGGGCATGAAAAAAGTGAAACCACTCGTATCTATGCACAGTTGAGTGGAAAACTGAGACATGAATTTTATAGGAAATACTTTTAGTCTAATACAAATTTAGGAGTGTTTAAATAAGATACCTTATTTCATGTATAGGGTATCTTGCGTCTTTTTAGGGATATTTCGTTTGCTGCGCAGTAAAAGTCTACTATGAATTAAAAGAGTGAATCTGTACTTTGTACCATGTATTAGAAGTGTATTTTTTAAATGAAAGTAAGTTCATATAATCGCTATTATATGAACCAATGCTATATGCTCTATATATAGGTTCGACAATTGCTATTAAATCCCTACAAAATCTGTTAAATTGAGTTTTAATAAAAATTTCAGAATCGTGCTTCCCGGGAATTTATATTTGATTAAATAAAAAGAAGCGGAAGTCCATTACGAACATCCGCTTAGCGAGCCTAAATCGTTAATTATGTGATGAACGATTTTTCTATTTTTAAACAAATAATATTATTCTTTACAAATATCTATATTACTAGAAAAGAGATTTTCTTTCTGGTGCTCAAAACACTAATTTAATAAATCATAAAAAAGCTGAAGATTTTCCATTCCTGATCTGATTTTGTTATCTTCCATATCTTTTACAACACTTATCACTCGGTCATTAAATGGTGTATCTACTCCTACTTTTTCACCATAATAAGTAACCACCCATCTGAAACAGATATTTCTGGGATCCCATTTTGCATGGTGCAAATTACACCGTCTTTTTCTAAAGATCCAGTAAGATTTTCTACCACTTGTGTATTATTTATTTGTTTCGTCATTAGAAAAATAATATCGTATTTTTTTTCCATTTCATTTGGGAGTAACGCATTGACTTTTTGTGTGAAATTTACACTACCAGATATAGTTGCACCATCACTTTTTAAAGCCTCTACATGTAATTCGTTCCTAGTAATAAGGTCTATGTTTTCTCCAGCTCTTGCAAGGTAAGCTCCTAACACCGTTCCCATGGCACCAGCACCATAAATCGCAACTTTCATTTTTAGTTAACCCTTTCTTCTTATAAAATGTTTGTCTCCTTCTTTCATAATCTTTTCTTTAACTACACCAAATTATGGATACTACTAATGTGTAATGTTCGCTAATTACTGTTATATACCTCCCAATAAGATGGTTTATATGTTATGTTTTCGGGAGTTGGATATACTTGGCGAATGATTTTTAATAAAAAAGCGGAAGTCCTCAAGACGCCACTTAATATATACTGTTAAATGATAAAGTTTATTATACTTAACAAAATTCCCCTGATAATTTAAGCCTGTAAGAACCATACATTTGCTTTTTAAAACTTCCATCCCAAGTCATGAGATCTAATAAAGATGAGACATATACAAATATTTCTTTTCTAAGAACGCTATTTCCACCAATTATCAATCAGTAATTAAACTATATTAGTGATCTATATTTAACAGATCATGATTTTTGGAAAGAAATGTACCTTAAATGGTTAGTTTAGTTAACAACTATTTGGGAGTTTTTTATATACCTATTTTTTTACTAGATATAAGGTCATTTACTAAAAATCGCATAAATATGGTTCATTCGTCAAAAAAGTATATTTAATGCTTATTGTTGCTAGCTAATATCTATATTTCGATATTGTTTCCATAAGTTATTCAGAATTATTTTTAAACCTTACAATTCACCATAAACAAAGTTGCGATTGTTGAAATTTGCAAATAGTAAAGGTAATCTATCTTTTATATGATTTAACCCTGCATAGTTCTTCAAAGCCCATGCGCTTATAAACCTTTTCCCCTTGATCAGAAGACTGTAAAATAGCATATTGGTAACCTTTCTTTTTAGCATCTATTAATGGTTTTGTGGTAATCTTTCTTCCATAGCCCTTCCTACAGTGTGCTTTCTGTGTTCCTACATTATAAATACCTGCAACCCCTGCATGATAAAAAACAGAGGAAATACAAACTGGATTACCATTTGCATAACCAATATAGTTAATTAAATCCTGGTCAAATCCATTTGTTAAAACTGTTTTTAAATAATCCTCTCTTGCTGTATCTGAAAGTTGATAAATTTCTTTAAATAAATCTGCTAGCAAAACCGCTTGTTCTTTATTTTCTACCCTTTTAACTTCTAGATCGTTATATTTTTCTTCCTGAATTTCATCTAACTTTATTCCCATTGCAGCATAATCTCCAGCAAGCTGGAAGTCATGTTCTATTAATCTCTTTACCAAGTTTATCGGAGAATTAGTCCAAACTTCCCAATACAAAGGAGAGCCTACTTCTTCATATAGATTACCAATATTTTTTATTTCATCCTCTAAGTATTCTGAACTTGAATTTGTTACTATTACTCGGTTGACTATTCTTAGGGGGATTTTACTAAATAACCCTTCAATTCCTCTTCTTTTAAAATAGTGAATCACACTACTGTTCTCACTTGACATTTGAAAAAAATCTATCAGACTTCTTTGGTTTGCTTTTATTAGTTCTTCTTTGGTTGCAACTTTAAGAATATCCATCATCAAATTCCTCCTTTAATTTAATATTCATGGTTTCTTCTATTAGCGTACCACAAAAAGATTTAATTAATTTATAATATTCTGAATTATCAATTCATTTTACAAAGCAATTCTAAAACTAACTTATTTATAGATTACATCGTTTGTTGTTCTTTAATGTCACTCAAATCACGAAGAAAGTGCATAAAATGATATACAAAAAGAACCCACTACTTTAAGGCCTGTGCGGCTAGGAGTGGGTTCTACGTTTGGTTTGGACTTGTACATCTAATCAAAGGTAACAGTCTTTGATTTAGGATCAATGCTATATATTACATCCTTCCTTTCAATAACAATTTGGGTTTTTTCCCTTAGACTTTTATCTTCTGAAATAGCTGTTAATAATTCTTTTGCAGGATTAATAGCAATAGGATTACCAACATGTTTAAACATGGTTAAATCACCATTTGTATCCCCATACGCATAACTTTGTGTTAAATCGATTTGATGCTTTTCAACCATTTCTTTTATGGTCCTCTCCTTACTAACGGAATCCCACATAGGTTGAACTTCACCTGTAAAGAAACCATTATCATCTATGTGATAGGTTGAACCACAGTAGTCTGTAGCATGATATTTCTCTGCCATTTTCGCGACCAAGAAGTCAGGACTACCAGAAATGAATATTACTTTATAATCATTTTCTAAATGCCAGTTTATTTGTTGTCTAGTGTATTTATATACCCTGTCTGCTTTAAGTCGAATAACTTGCTTCGCAATAAATTCAATGTCTTCTTTTGAAACATTAGTCAAATGTTCAACATAGATCTTACTTACATCAAGTAGATATACATCGTAATTACCTTGCCGCTTATCCCAATCCTGAAAAGTATGTATAACTTGATCATGCCATACAGATGGCGAAATGATTTCATACTTTATAAGTCTTTTGAAATGTTCGATTAATAAAGAATCACGGTAAAAGGTACCATCAATATCAAAAAATGCTGCTTTATTTTTAGTCATTTACTTCTCTCCTATCAGCTAAATCGAGACCACATTTTCAATAGCAATGTGAATGCCTATAATATATAGCAAACGACACTCCTTAGTAAAATGCCACACATTATTTTAAAGAATTATTTTTTGTTAGGCAAATTTATAAAGTCCCCGACTTTCTCAAATACTCTTATATCTTTCTTTTTCTATCTTTAAACATAATGTACAATCCTGCTTTTATAAACAAAGGAGGAAGTGGACTTTCAAACTTTACAATATCAATCATTAACGTATCTGAATCAGAATTAGAACTAAACAGGTGACGATGCTTCCACGAGCTAAACGGGAAGCAGGGTTCCACTATAATATCTTCAAATACTTCCTTCTCTTTCCATTGTGTAAAATATGAATTCCAGCCTGTTTTCCAAATACCAAAGTTTAATTCTAACTTCACCGTTTGCCCTTCTGCCACCTTGGAAGAGCCTTTCACTTTTATTCGTGGGAATGAGGTGATGTTTACTAAATTTTCAGTTGATTGAAAGAATCCCCAAACCGTTTCAATAGGGAACTCTAATAAGGTATTGTAAGTGAATGTTCCTTTGAATTTCATCTTAACGCCCCAATTTTAAAGTGATTCTTTTTTCCAAAAGCATGAGAATCTATAGTAATTATACATCACCATATGAAAGTTATATATAAATCTAAATGAAATCCGTCCTTAGTAAAGAAATAATCGATTTAAAAATAACTTTTTATTAAAATAAATAGAGAACACTTAATAAAGTGTTCTCCCAAACCAGCTAACTCTCATTATACTTGGTTTACTTAAATTTCAATCACGATAGGTACGATCATTGGTTTTTTCTTCGTTTGTCTAAATACATATTGTTGAATAGCTTTTTTTAGTTCTTTTTTCATCACATTCCTACTCGTTCTATTTGCTTCTTGGAGCTCGTTAACGGTTTTCTTCGTTAGTCGATTAACGTCTTTTCGGAAATCAGTGAAATCATAAGCTCTATCCACTAATCCACGAGAAATGGTTTCTGGGTCTGAGAGTAGTTTGCCTTCTGTTTTATTCATTGTTAAAACAATGATCAGCATTCCATCCTCTGAAAGCTGTTTTCGGTCTTGTAAGACAAAATCACCAACACTACCGCCAACTCCCCCTTCTACGTAAGTATTCCCTGTTGGTATCCTTCTGGTTTGACGGGCAATGCTTTGTTCAATGTCAAGAACATCACCATTATTCATGATGAACGTGTTTCCTTCCTCTACTCCAACGGATTCTGCTAACATTCGGTGATGGTGTAACATTCTTAATTCACCGTGTATAGGAATAAAATATTTTGGTTTCATTAATGTTAGCATTAGCTTTAAGTCTTCTTGATAACCATGTCCGGAAACGTGCATGCCGGATGTACTTCCTGATCCATAGATTACTTTCGCTCCAAGTCCGAAAAAGTTGTCAACTATACTCGTGATATTTCGTTCATTCCCTGGTATTGGACCTGCTGCAAAGATAACCGTATCTCCAGGTAAAATGTTAACACCTCGAAAATTTCCAGTAGATAAGCGAGAAAGCGCGGCCATCTGTTCCCCTTGACTCCCAGTACATAAAATAGCTACCTGTTCGGGTGGAAAATCATCAATTTCAGTTTGGTCAATTAACATTCCATCAGGGACATCTAAATAATCTCTTTCCATTGCAACCCCTACAACATTCAACATACTTCTTCCAAGTAATGCGAGCTTTCGGTTTGTTTTATGAGCGGCATTTACGATTTGCTGAACACGACTTATATTAGAAGCAAAAGTAGAAAAAACAACTTTGCGTTTAGCTTTTCTGCAAGCCGCTTCTACATGATCCCCTACCATTTGTTCAGATGGAGTCAATCCAGGGCGTTCTGCATTCGTACTTTCAGATAAAAGCAGCAAGACTCCTTCTTTACCGATATCAGACATCCGATGAATATCCGAATGCTCATTGTGCTCAGGGGTTAGATCAAACTTGAAATCCCCTGTATGTACAATATTGCCCTCCGGTGTGTGAAAGACTATACCTAAGCAATCTGGAATACTGTGATTCACTTTGAAAAAACTTACATTTATTTTCTCGAATTCCAATGTTGAGTGTGGGTTGATTTCAACAAGTTCACTTTCCCTTAAAATTTTATGCTCTTTTAGTTTAAGTTCAATTAATCCTAAGGTAAATCGTGTAGCATAAACGGGTACATTTAGTTTTTTTAATAAAAACGGAATTCCTCCAATATGGTCTTCATGTCCATGTGTTACAATTAGTGCCTTCACTTTATCTTTGTTTTCTTCTAAGTAAGCGATATCAGGGATAATCAAATCAACACCTAATAAACTTTCATCAGGGAATTTGTTACCACAGTCAATGATAATGATATCGTTCCCATATTCAATTGCATACATGTTTTTCCCGATTTCATGTAAGCCACCTAAAGCGAAGACAGATAACGTATTCTCTTGTGTACTCAAATTATCTCCTCCATCCTACTAATAGATTTTTACTTAGTATGTCCTTAAGGTTTTCCTTTATCAGTGATTGAACAGAAAAACACCTTCATGATAAGAAGGTGTTTGTTGAAAACTCAATGGAAAGTCATCCTCTATAACTCAAGATCGATTTTTAAAACACTATCTTCAACCATCATGTAAAATGCATTTTCTTCGATATCTTCTTTCTTAATTTCTTGTCCGTCAAAACGATTTCCGTAAAATTTTGCTAGTTCTAACTGCCCATAAAAACCATTGTACTTATCAATTTCTTTCCCTTTTAAAATTTCATATAAAATCACTTGTTCGTAATCAGATAACGGTTTATTCCTATATTCTTCCACTTCTTTTGCACTTTTAAATAATTTACATTGAACCAATACAGGTTCAGGAGCTTTTTTAGCTAAAAAATACATATTTTCATTCGTTAAGCTGTCAATATTTTCTTCTTTTGTCGTCAAATTATATAGCTCAAATTTGATCTTATTAATGTCTTTTTGTAATAAATAAGTTTTTAATTTATCTCCTGAATATACTGTAGTCAATATTATCACCTCTCCGCCTTATTTTCCCCAAAATCCCTTTATAAACGCTGAATATTTTTATCATTTACCGTGAAAATAAAAGTGAACAAAACAAGGGCAGCCCCCTGTTTTGTTCACTGTAATATGGAATATTAAGAACGCTTTGTTTTCTTTCTAGAAGAATCAGCTTTTTTTCTTCCTGTTTCCCTTGTGGTTGTTCCTTGTCCTTCTGTTTCAGGAGAACCTAAACCAACTTTTGATGGATTTGCTTTTCTTTCTTTCACTCTCATCACCTCCAATATTATTGTTCCTTAAAATAATGTGGTTATGTTATTGGAATGATTCAAACATGATTATTGTAGGAGGATGATTAGACGATTTCGTAATTAGCGTAATACTCGTCTATTTCTTGGACATGGAACATATAGTGGTTTCAGAGGTGAGGATGGTGAAAGAGGCCACTGTAGATAAATGGAATATCTTTATTGTCATGTTTTTAATTAGTTTAATGATGAGAGTTCAAGTTCCTGTTTTCACACCGTATGCAACGATGCTTGGTGCTTCAAGCATGATTATTGGTGTGATTCTTAGTGTGACATCGTTTACGAATTTAACCGGAAACATCGTTGCTGGACCCATGG
The DNA here is from genome assembly GCF_014207435.1 of Salirhabdus euzebyi. Lineage (GTDB taxonomy): Bacteria > Bacillota > Bacilli > Bacillales > Alkalibacillaceae > Salirhabdus > Salirhabdus euzebyi. The sequence goes on along the minus strand of NZ_JACHGH010000003.1, from coordinate 133,587 downwards.
TTGATCGATTTGGGAAAAAACGATTTATCGTAATACCACTATTCGCATCTGCAGTTTTTTTTGTTGCCCATGGTTTTGCTGCTGATTCTAACGATTTACTCCTATTACATGGTTTAAATGGATTTGCATTAGCATTTCTCATACCTGCTGCGCTTGCCTTGCTTTCTGGTTATGCCAAGAATAGTCGGCAGCAAGGGAAAAACATGGCCATTTATGGAATCCTTTCTACAATATCTGCAATTTTTGCCCCATTAATTGGAGGACAACTGGTCGTTTTAGTCGGTTATGAGAATGCATACTTTCTAATAGGTGCAGCCATATTCGCGATTGCACTGTATACTTTAATTTTTCTTAATGATAGGCAACCTGTTGTGATTAAAAACGAAACAAAAAAATCAAAGAAAACGAATCAAACAATCATATCCCCCACTATACTCCTTGTTTACCTTATCGGATTTGCTGTTATGTATATCCATGGGGTTATCATTTTTGAAATTCCATACTTAACGGTTGAGCAAGGTCTCTCGACAGTAAGTACCGGACTGTTATTTAGTTATATGGGGCTAGGAACTCTCCTGTCACTATCCTTAATGTTTATCAACCGCTTCGATCCATTAAAAAGACTTTTATTCGGACTTTTTGGCATGTCACTAACTATATATGCTTTAATCTTATCTGTATTTACATTGCCAATTTTACTTTTAATCGTAGGGTTCTTCTTTGGTATTGTCATGCCTGCAATGGGTGCAGCTATAACAAATTATGCTGGGCAAGAAACATATGGTAGAGCATTCGGCTACATGTCTGCTGTATATTCTTTAGGTATGATTGCGAGCTCCTTTGTTACAGGTGCGATTCGAGATATTTTTTCTCCATACTTTGTTGCCTTTTTGGTAGGCATGTTCGTTACCGTTTTCGTAGGCTATAAAAAGTTACAATCTTCACAGCCTCCCCAACACAATACGAGGCTGATTTAAGATAAGAAAAACATAAAGGGCGTTCATAATTTCCATTTTGGAAAGATGAACGCCCTTTATGTTTCTCCTGATACATTTTGTCTTTTTTCGTTTTTGTTTTTCTTGTACGCATGTCTGCTAAGGCATAAATCCCACGACTTTCTTTAGGGTTTCGATATCCCTCTCTTACAAGCTTGTTACGCTGTTTTTGTGCTTGACTTCTTGCCATTTGCTAACACTCCTCTATAAATATTTACCTTTTATTTAAGGGCTATTTATATTTTATAAAAAACTGGCCTTTTTAACAAATGATATTTATTAAAAATATCCATACCTTTTGCTAGGAAAATGCTTTAAACTTAAGGATAAGAACGTATATAAGGAGTAAATGATAATGAATAAAACCATACAGTCATACCACTTATCAGAACGTTTTGAAGTTGCTTTTAACCAAATTCATGATTCTTTAAAGTCAATTGTAAACATTCATGATGATCGGTTTAAGAAACTGCTGGATGTAGGAGCAAGAAAGCATCATGTCATTCGAAAATATTATTCATCTCTTGAACAATATGCAAAGCTTCGAAACGCCCTTGTTCATGACAAAAAGGAATTAGGATTTTATATTGCAGAACCCCATCTTGATGTGGTGAAGGATATTGAAATGATTTCAGAAATTTTTTCACAGCCAAACTATGCACTTTCTATTGCAACTAGAGAAGTAGTTTATTTTCAAAGAGAAGATGCTATCGTCACGGTATTGGAAGCAATTAAAAAGTTTGGATACGCGCAATATCCGGTTTACCATGATAAAGAGTGTATGGGGCTACTTACAACGGAAGATATTGTAAAATGGATGGCGGAAAATGTTGTACATACAATTGTCGATTTAACAGACATCAAAATAGGAGATATTTTTTCTAGAGTAATAGACCATCCAATAGAGATTGCCCCAAAATCTATTGATATTTTTACTATAGAAAATATGTATGAAGAGAAACATAAACAACAAAAGGATCTAGAAGCAGTAATCATTACAGAGAATGGAAAACGCGATGAAAAACCTTTAGGTATGGTTACAGCCTGGGATTTAATTGAAATCGATTATATGTATAATGATTAAAAAGAGGATGTCCCTTGAGAGTGGGACATCCTCTTTAGTAGACGGCCTTATTATTTTCTCAAAAACATCTGTGTTGACGTATAACTATCTTGGACAAATCCTACGCCAATATGAGTATAGGTTCCATTTAATATATTTCTTCTATGTCCTTCACTGTTCATCCAACCATTAACTACTCCTTCTGCACTTCTATAACCCATTGCTATATTTTCAGCCGCTGCAGTATAGCCTACTCCAAAGTAAGTCAGCATTTCGAAAGGAGACCCATAGGTTGGACTTTGGTGGTCAAAATAGTTGTTAACAACCATATCTTTTGACTTATACCAAGCAACTTCGCTTAGTTTACTATCAATCTGTAACTCTGGTAATCCATGTTTTCCTCTTTCGATATTCGTGTATTTTACAACTTCTCTTTCAAATGAACTTATACCTGGATAATTCCACTTCTGTTTTGTTTCCTTTACTGGTTCTTCAGGTTCTTGCGTTGTTTCATTTTCTTGTTGTTTTTCTTCTTCTTGTTTTTTGGCTTCAGCTCTTTTTTGTTCTTCTTCTTTTCGCTTCGCTTCTTCCAAACGAAACCTTTCTTCCTCTTCCTTTTTGATTCTTTCTTGTTCTAATCGTTCCTGTTCTAGTCGCAAGCGTTCTTCTTCTTTTTCTTTTACAAATCGTATATCGCTATGAATATCTGCTGGCATATCCTTTACAATGACATTTTTTATACCGTGATCAGAAACTACCATTTTTTCTGAATCAGCTGCTTCTTTTATACTGTTGGCAATATAAGTGGCTCCATAGAAAAATAGAGCAATTAGTAATGGGACAACAAGTATAATCAACCATCTGTTTTTCATGATTTCCACCTCATTTTATCATTTATTTTGAATAAAATTGGGGTTGTTTTATAAGGGTCTATCCCATATGTTTGGACATCTTCTTTATGTGCTAATTTACTGGTATTAGTTGTATATCTGCTACATAATCTTGCGGGGTAAAGTTAAACTTAAAAATATATTCCCCTTTTTCTTTGACATGTACATTATATACATAATAAGCACTGTCTGAAATACTGACGAAGTCTAGAAAATGCAGTTCATATGGTTTTTCTTCTAACGTTAAATAAATATCTTCCTGTGGAACATCTAGCTCGTTTGCTAGATGTGGTAGCACTGCAGTTGTTTCAAAGCTGCTAATGATAGCAGCACGATTTTTAGAGGCATTAAAATCATATAGACTAATGGAAATAATTAGAAGCAATATAATTATATATGTAAACTTATCTAGTAAAGCTCCAACTAATTTAGTAGTATCTTTATTTCTAACATGAAAATCATTTGTTTTTCTTAAGAGGGGATCAACTTTAGTAAAGAGCTTCGATTCTACTATTTTCGAAAGTAATCTTACGTGAAGTTTTTCTTTCATCTTATTTATCCTCCAGTAAGTTTTGTATTCTAGTTTCTTCTAATGGCTTTGAAGCAGGATAAATATAAACAATTGTACCGTCTATATCTTCTTGAGTGATTTCTTTTGTGTAAAAGGTTGTAAAGCTACTATCGTCCTTTAAGGTAATATCTAATTGAATAAAAATATTAGTCTTATGTTCAAGTATAATATCTTTTAAATTTTCTTTAGATTCATGCACTGCATATAGTAGTGATTCATCTTCGGTGATGTATATGTCATGCTCCAACCAGTCTTCCTGTATCAGCTTTTCATGGTGTACATAGTATGAGGTAAGTTCTTTACTTTCCCTGTTTTCATAAGAAAAACTATAATGAGCTTTAACATATTTAACATTTCTAATAGAATAAATAAAAAGTTTGATAAAAGCACCTTTATGAATTTGTATCATAAATTTTGAATCAATTAAGGCTAATTCTGCAATCGCTAAACTTTCATCAAATGAATCCTTCTCTAACCTGTGTGTTCCATCCGACATGTTCATCCGAGATGGTATATTTACAAAGGCACTAATATCTTTTAACTTATTTAGAAGGTATGCAAATTGAAACAGTAAAAGTATTGCGAGAGTAACAACAATCCAAATAAAACCTAGTAAGATATTATTGGTAAATTCACTAGCGCTTAATAGCAAAAATACATACCAAGAAACCCCTACAATTACAATTGTTCTTATCCCAATTTTGATAGAAATTTTTATCGGCCGGTCAAGCTTAATAAATTTTACATATTGCTTCAATAGCCAATTAATTTCACCATGCTTTCTTTCGGCCTCAGCAGGATCAAAAAACTGATAGGATTCCCTTAATTTCCATAACACTTCCCTAGCCTTTTCAATGTTATATTGGGTATTCAACGTAACAAAGATGGCAATAAGTCCAACTAATGATAGCAAGCCCCCACTTACTCCAAATAAAATATCCATCACTAATTCTATCTGCATTTTGTCTCACACCTTTTATGTAATTACTCTAATAGTACAGTAATCGACTTTATTCGACTACATAATCTACCATTTTTATAGAAAAAGAATAGAAACCTTAATTATTGCTATTTGTCTTTGGTGATAAATCAAAAAAAGCGGATGTCGTCTAAGACTTCCGCTTTAAAAAATGTTAATCAAACCGCCTAAATTATTTTATTGCATTTAGTTTTTCCCAAAATGCCTCTAACTCTTGCAAATAGGTATAGTTAATATCAAAAATAAGCTCGTCCACTAGATTTTCATTTTTATGTATAAAAAGAGGTAATTTCTTTCGGTTTTGTGCCTTAAACCATGCTTGTTGATTATGGATAATGTTAAGCTTTGTTAATTCAATTACAGCTTGGCGTGGTTTTTCGGTAGATGTTCCTTTGGCATCTAAAAAGGCAAACATTACCCTAGTGGCAAGGTCCAATGCAATTTCAAAATAATGAATATAACCTGCTTTTTCAAGGTCACTTTCAAATACTCTTTCCCTATGTTGTTTTAATTCATGAAATGCTTTATCGTAATTTTCAAAAATCTGTCTCCAGCGAATTTCATCATCATTCATATGAATTCTCCTTTATTTTAGAAAATGGTTATAACGATAACCTTATGCTAATTATTAAAATAACATATTAACAGGTTCTCCGTATTTCAAGATTAAATCAAACATGACAGAGATATCAATATTTTAGAATTACAAAGTAGATGTAGATGCTTAGTTGGAAAGTTATTTAATAAAAATAGGCGGTTTTTATTAGTGGAAATCCACTTTTCAAGCTATAATACTCTACTAGAAGGGTGTGGAGAAAATGTCGTACAGCATGATTATCGGATTTTTCATTTTTATCCTCTTATATACTGTTCTTTTATTTTATGTAAGTTATAATGGCCTCGTATGGCTACGGAAAGCTTTTGATTTTAAATATAAGAAATCATACATTACGTTTATGATTATCATTCAAACGTTCTTTTTTATCGGTATGATTTATCAATCTAGTATTCTCATTTATCTTGGCGGGGCTTGGCTTATTATTTTTTGTTATAGCATTTTGCTTTTTCCATTTGCAAATATTATCGTTTTTGCGACTAAAAAGAAAGCGATTGTTCCACTTGGATGCGTATTAATTGGGTTGTATGTTTTATTATTAGCTATTGGTTCTTATAATGCTTGGAATCCTGTCGTGAAGAGCTTTGATATAGTGGTAGAAAAAGAGGCGGATAGGAAAGACTTGAAGATTCTAATGGCTCCTGACATTCATTTAAGTCCTACTGTTGGGCGTAGCCATTTACAAAAGTTAGTAGATATTTCTGTGAAAGAAAAGCCGGACATCATCTTGCTGCCTGGAGATTTAGTGAATGATGACATTACTTTTTATCTAAAGGAAAACATGGGTGAAGTAATGCAAAAACTACAAGCCCCACTAGGTACGTATGCAGTTCTTGGGAATCACGAATATTATGGTCATCAAGTTAAGGAAATTGTAGATACATTAGAAAAAGATGGTGTTCAATTTTTACTAGATGAAAGTGTACTAATAGAAGATTCTTTTTATTTAGTAGGAAGAAAAGATTACTCTGATGCTGACAGGAAATTAATAAATGAACTCGTCGAAGAAATCGATCATTCAAAACCAATTTTGGTCATGGATCATCAGCCATACGAATTAAATGATATGAGAAAAAGCGGCATAGATATGTCCTTCTCTGGTCATACACACCGAGGGCAAGTTTACCCAGGGGAATGGATTACAAACATGTTGTTTGAAGTTGATTATGGTCATGTGGAAAAAGAAGACCTTCATACGTTTGTTTCATCTGGGTTCGGTAATTGGGGTCCCCCATTTCGAATTGGTACAAGATCAGAAGTTTTTATTATTAATGTAAAGTTTCAGCATTAAGGTTTGTACGCTTGGGTTATGAACCCAAGCGTTTACTTTTATTGTATAAGTAATCCTTTGCCATAAGGTAAGCAGTTACTGTAAACAACTGTGTTTTCACTTGGCCTGTTTGGATTAAATCACCAAGTTTTTCAAAATCAAACATATGTACATTTATTTCTTCTGTATTATCTAGTTCTTGCTCAAATTTTTTTGAAGCATCTACAATAAGATAAGTAATGACTTTATTGTTCTGTGTTGCAGGATTAACCATAAATTCACCTAATTTTATTGGCTTTTTTAGACTGGTAAATCCAGTTTCTTCTTTTATTTCTCTTAATATTCCTTCCTCAAATGTCTCATTAGCTTCTATTTTGCCAGCAGGAATTTCTAAAAAAATACCCTCCCCGGCATAACGATATTGCTCCACGAGAATGATCTGATTATCTTTCGTAATGACGATGGCGTTGACCCAATCAGCGTATTCCTGTACATAGTAATCATCAATGACTATTCCATTTGGCAGTTCACATTGATCCATTCTTAACTTTCCATACGGGCTTTTATAAATATATGTTGACTTTAGTGTTTTCCACTTCTTCAATTTACTTCTGCCTTTTTATTTATTTTACCCTTTATCGGGTCACATAACTGAACATTAATTTGATCAGGGTCCCCCCAAGTACTGTATATTTCTAATGTCCATTTATTCCGAACCCTTATATATCCGGATTGCTCAATTGATTTATGTATCTTTTCGTATTCTATAAAGATATTTCTAGCTGGGCCACTATAATCATATACAGCATATTGTTGTTTCTCAACAGTTAGGGTGACCATATCAACAGGGACATCCGTGTATTCGGAAACTTCAAAGGCAACCCAATATCCATCGTCCTTTTCTGAAGTCTCTCCTGATTTAAAAACCCCTAGTTGTTTTACCGGATATATAATGTTTTTTATGTCATCTACCCTATTAGTTAAAGTCTGAACAGCTTTAGGAATTTCCTGTGCGTATTCATCTCCATCACAAATAACGCGATACCCGACTAATTTCTTTTCTTCTATTTTTTTAAACACCGGATTCAATATTCCTTCCCCCTTTTGCGGTTAAGTGTACTTATATTAGATTCTGCAAAAAAGTAGAAGTGTCCTGTTAAATTTCTTGAGAAAAGAAAAAGAACCCTAAATAGGGTGCTCCATCTTGTTAGTAAATAAGTTTAAAATTGAATAAGCCCACTACCAAATTGATTTTGTGCTTGAGCATTTTGTTCTTTTACTTGCTGTGAATCTGCTCCGGCGAATCCAGGTTGGAACATTGCTTGAGAACCTGAGAACTGACTAAAATTAGTTCCACCTTGAGAAGAAACATCCCCCCTACCAATGATATTTTGGATGAATAAAAAATCTGATGGGAACCTATATATATCCCATCAGATTAGATCATAATTGTAATATTGCATTTGCCTCTTTAATCTCAAACATAAGGTTTTGTTTTGTTGATAAATCAATTTCATACGGTTTCACATTTTGCTGTTCTTCGTCCTTAATAATACGAACTATTGGACGTCCTACAGCATTAAAGTCATATTTCGAGACAATACCCACTCTACCATCATTTAATTGCACAGTCGTACCAGCCGGATAAATCGCTATACATTTTTTGAACAATTGGACTTGCTCATTTTCAAATTGTGTACCGCAACCTGCATAAAGAAGTTCTAGGCCTTTATGTGGCAAAAAGGGCTTTCTGTATACACGAGCACTTGTAACCGCATCAAACACATCGACTACCGATAAAATTTTGACATAGTTATGTATTTCATTCCCTTTTAACCCTCTCGGATATCCTTTTCCATCAATTCTTTCATGATGCTGGTAAGCGCAATGAGCAACGGGAATGGGGATTTCATGGATTTTTTTAAGGAGTTCATATCCTAATGCAGAGTGTGTTTTTACATGTTCAAATTCTTCATTTGATAACTTACCAGGCTTATTTAAGATGTCACGAGAAACGAACAGTTTTCCGATGTCGTGTAACATGGCTCCTAATCCAATTTCCTCTATTTTCTTAATAGGCAGCCCGTTCTCAATTCCTAGTTGAGTTGCATATATAGCCACATTCAAGCAATGCGAATAAACATAGTTTTCATGTACCTTTGTAGCTGCTAACAAATTTAGTGCTGTTGGATTTTCCGTTAAACAACCTTGTATTTCCTTCACTATTTTTTGAAATGTTCTAATGGTTCTTTCTGATTTCATCAATCCTCTTATCGGTGATTGCTTAATCGAGGCAATCGTATTTAATCCTTCTGTAATTTCATTAACTGCTTTATTTCGTAACTCCGCTGGTATTGTATTAATAATTTCTATACCCTCACTGGCTTCATCCTCTACATAAATCGTATGTATTTGATACTTTTTCAAGCCATTGATCAATCTATCTGTTAATACTGTACCTGCTGCTAACAACACGGTTCCATTTTCATTGTAAATGGTTTTTCCTAATGTAATCCCCGATGGACAGCTGTCTACTGTAACTAAACGCAAAATGACGCCTCCCTATGCTACCATTCCAATTTATCTCTATTTATAGGATACATAACAACATTCGACAAAATGTTTTATTATCCTTCATCGAATTCATTGTTTTCTTTCATAAAATTTTTCCCATCACCAATAATAAGGTTGTGAGGTGGTTTTGCATGTTTAACCGGTGGTTAGTTGTGCTCGGATCCATTTGTATACAAATTTGTTTAGGTGCTGTTTATGGTTGGAGTTTATTCAATCAACCTTTACAAGATAAATTTGGTTGGGATAAAGAAGCTATTGTTATCACTTTTTCCATTACCATTGCCGTATTTGCTTTATTTACTATCATTGCTGGGAAAGTCCAAGATATGATTGGACCTAGATGGGTTGCGTCTGCTGGAGGAGTATTATTAGGAATAGGTCTTATATTATCCAGTTATGCTACCTCCTTGATGCAGCTGTATGTTTTTTATGGAGTTATCGGTGGAGCAGGGATTGGAATTGCCTATGTTTGCCCACTCGCTACTTGTATAAAATGGTTTCCAGAAAAACGAGGGTTTATTAGCGGGGTTGCTGTAGGGGGATTTGGTGCAGGTGGCCTGATCTTTAAACCTATTATCGTGTACTTAATTGAGCAGTTTGGTGTATCATCTGCCTTTTTCTATTTAGGAGTCATTTACCTCCTTTTAGTTGTGGGTGGAGCTCAATTTTTAATCAATCCCTCAATCAATTCAAAACATTTGGATAATGGAAGTGCTGATCCTTTCAAAAGACAATTAAGTCCAACAGAAATGCTTCGTACTAAGCAATTTTATTTCTTATGGGTCATGTTTTTATTTGGCTGTACCTCTGGCTTAATGGTCATTAGCTTTGCCGTTGATATTGGTATGCAATTAGTTCAACTTGACCTTCAAACTGCTGGTAACGCAGTTATGGTGATTGCCCTTTTTAATGCATCTGGTCGTATTTTGCTAGGTATGCTTTCCGATAGGATTGGTCGTCAAAACACATTAACCTTCATTTATGGTTTAACAGCAATAATGATGTTTTGTATGAGCACAATACCTATGACGTATTTACTGTTTTTGTTTTTCGTTTCGGTAGTCGGTTTTTGTTTCGGTGGCTTTCTTTCCATATTTCCTTCTGTGACAACAGATCTTTACGGTACACAAAATATTGGAGTTAACTATGGACTTATGTATCAAGCGTATGGTTTGGCAGCTTTTGTAGGGCCAATGATTGCAAATGCAACAACTTTTACGAGAGCTTTTCTCATATCTGCTGGGTTATGTGTAATCGCTCTGTTTATGTCTCGCTTGGTGACCCCACCTAAATCATGAAAAAACACAATTCCGAATAAGAATTGTGTTTATACAGTCTCATAATATGTACCCATAACTTTTTGTACATAATTTTGCGTCTCTTTAAATGGTGGTATTCCATTGTATTTATCCACATTGCCAGGTCCAGCATTATAGGCAGCTAGTGCTAATGTTGTATTCCCATCATACCGCTTTAGCATATCACGTAAATAACGAACCCCACCTTCAATATTTTGTACCGGATCAAATGCATTAGAAACGCCTAACGATTTGGCTGTGTCGGGCATTAGCTGCATTAATCCCATCGCTCCTGCACGACTTACCGCATGCGTATTGAAATTTGATTCATGGAAAATGACAGATTTCACTAAGTTCGGATCCACATTATATTTTTGTGATGCCGCGCTAATGATTTCGTCATAATCTTTTGAAGTATAACCATTATAAGTATTTAATTGGCTGTTATAGGCACGCTCAACGTAATTATACTTTGTCGGCATAAGAGCTTGTCCATTAACCATTTGTTGGATGGACAGCGGATTTATACCAAAATGAAAAAGGCTTGAAGATTGCATGGGCTGAAGCGGTAAATCATATGTATTTCCATCTCTCTTTCCGGCCCCATTTTCTAGCATTTGTTGTAATAGGGAAGAGAATAAGGCATTCGTATCATTACTCGAACTTGTTGGCTGTAACTCTTTTAGCGCTTGTTGTTGTATTAATGCATTTATCATTTGAACATTCATGTTGAACGCCCCTTTACACCATCATATAATCATAATATAGCATATTTTGACAATATATCCTATGGAATTAATACGTTATATAATATTCTTTTTTAAGTGCTCGAATAGAATATAATAGCTTCTCAGATTCGGAACAAATAGAGGTTAGGGCTGTGCCATTAACTAGTGGTGTTTTATCATACACTTTCCTCACATCTACTTTTAAACCACCCTCTATTTCATCGTCATATACTTTCACTTTATGAGGATTCCATAAAATAACATTCAATATTTTTTCTACCTCTTTTACATTTGATTCTTTTAATAATTGAAGAAGTTCATTGTTCGTTAGCGATTTAATAGATTCAAGTTGCACCTCCTTATTAGATGCAAAAATAGAAATAGCTTGGGCTAATAACGCATCTAATCCGAGTGTGATAGGGTTTAAGAAGCACGTGTGATCATAATAAATAGCATTCATAATGGCTTTACTAGTCTCTAAATCCGCTTCTACATACTGCTGATGAAAAGAAATATTTTGTAATAGCTTGGCTGGGTGGACCTTGCACTTTCCTAGCATATATGCATCCCTAACAAAACTATCTAAATGATCTGCACTTAGAAAATCTGTTTTATGAGATAAAGCGGAATCATTATCCAACAAGTGAATAATTCGCTCAGAGGTAAATCCATGTGACTGTAGTATTGTCGTTATTTCTTCTCCTCTTATGTATTCTTCGGTTATTGTGTGGTGGTTAAATCCTAATGTTTTTTCGACGGCATGGGAAAAAGGCAGATGCCCAATATCATGAAGAAGAGCGGCAATCCGAAGTTCATCTTCTCTTGGGAAATGAGTAGCAATAATAGCCCACACCCCTACCGTATGTTCAAATCTTGAATGCTTTGCTAACGTAATAAAAGAACCTGTTCCATAATGGGATAAAAATTTTAAACGTTTAACTGCTTTGCTCTGTAATAAGGCTAACTCCCAAGGATGAGCTTGAATGCTTGTTTGATAAAAGGGTTCATGAATAGTGGTATTTTCCTTGTCGAATACATAGATCATCATCTTATCTCCTTTAAATTTGAATAAAAAAAGCCAGCTTCATATCCTGTGAGAGATACGAAACCGGCTCATTATGAAATGAGGGTGGTACAAAGTCCACGGTTTATCAGTCCGTAATTAATTCCATATTTACTAAACATAGTTAAATTATACAAATGTTTCATCAATAGTCAATACTATTCTTTTTTATTCTATAACGGTAAAAAACAATCGCAAACATTACGTGTATGATTGGTAGTAATATCACAAAACCATAGGCTGGATAGCCACTGAAATACCATGCATTCGGGAAAATTAAAAGTCCACTAATTAGCATCCACACCCATGATTTTACAGCAAATGCGAATAGAAATGTAAGCACAGAACTAATCAAAAGAGGATAAAATAAATCTAATTGACCCAACAGAAATCCTAAAATAAATTCTATACGATCACCCCGTTTATTAGGTGTTATATTACTGTATATAGATATTTATGACATTAATATGTGAATAAATATTTATAAAACGCTGGTACTTCTCGAAGTATCGAGTACACATCACGTAATTCAACTATTTCAGCATGAGCACTCGATATTGATTCAAATCCTTGTTGCTTGAAGGCTAATTCTGTTCTCGTGATGTGAAAATATTGAGTAATTACCATCACGGAATCAAATCTATATTTGTCGGCTATTCTTCTTGCATTACTTGCTGTCCTATATGTATTGTAGCCATTATTATCCTCAATGATTGTTTCATGTGGGATTCCATTTTCAATTAAATAGTCTTTCATTACCTTTGCTTCATCAAAGCCTTCCTCACCAATACCACCACTGACAATAATATTTGAATAATATTCTTTATTATAAAAATCAACCGTTTTATCTAGTCTTGCCTTTAATCGAGCTGATGGTTCTCCGTTCTTTTCCACTTTGTTTCCGAGTACGACCGCCACATCAACGGGATTTAATTCATCTATAAAACCATCTGTCACAATCACAACACTATGAATCATCACGAAAGCAATCAAACAAAGTAAAACAATGAATAAAATCCTCTTCCCAGTAAAATGCTTTGCTTTATTCAATTTAAGTCCCCCTCCATCCCCTTTCAAGTGATCTTTCCACTAATTCATCCAATTTCTTTGTTACGTGTATAATTTTACCTTAACATGTATGATTCTCTTTTTGCTACTAATCGGCAAATGTGTCCGCTACTAAATTGCTAAATTGCCTTAAGTAGTAAAGATAGTGTTCCCCACCGTAGTTATACCTTTTGTTATACATTTTTGCCACAACGACATTGTATTTAGGAATCACTAAGAGTGTCGGTCCATTGATGCCTAGTATTTGATAGGAACCCTTTGGCAACACGATTACCAATTTCACTATGTGTTGCGGGAGTATGCTGAACATACCAAAACAAACCGTTCTGTGGTAGAGAATCATCTTGATAAATAGGACTATGGGCTTTTGTTGCAAGTTTAATGACGTCACGGGGAACGATTTGCTTGCCATATACGTTTCCTTCGTTCAAATGTAGATTTCCCCAATAAGCAAATTCTCGTGTAGAAACATGGAGGTTTGATTGCATTCCATCATTAGATGAACCTATAGCTGACTTGCCTGCTTCAGAAGGATCGTAAATAACGTGAACGAGATCCTCTTTCTCTTCTGTTTGCCAGGCTGTTTCCGTAAAAAGTAAAGGTTCAAATACCCTCTCTTTCAACAAATCCGTGTAAGGCTTTCCGTATAACGACTTCAAAAGCTTGGTCATCATCATAACATTGATACCCCTATAAGCCCAACTTTCTCCAGGTTCAAACTCTCGGTAAAGACTCCCATTCTCTTGTTCATGAAGTCCATGGGAATGAGTTACTAAATGTCGAATCGTTGTTTTACCTAGTAGTTCTTGGTCAACATCAAGAAAATAATCACTCGCATAATCGTCTAAGCTACCAATTTTCCCTTCATAAATAGCATAGGCAATCGCTAATCCTAAATAACTTTTCCGGGCAGAAGCGACATTGAACTGTGAGTGCTCCGTGATAGGTTTTGCATCTAAAGTATTTGAATGGAAGCCACTATAGTATTCTAGTACTACCTTATTATCCTTTAAAATACATAAGGAAGTAGCACTACTATTATTCTTATTTTTTATTTCTTCCACCCAACTGATTAAATTATCATATGTAGTCAACTTCATTCCCCTTCGTGTGTCGGTTCTTTTTTAAACATTATGATTCCGTTTATTTTATCATCTGTTGAAAAGTATACGAATCCATAAATAACAAATAGTAAAGATATCTGTTTTACATAAGGAGGTGACATCAGGTGGACGCAAAAAGAGCACAAGAAATTGCTTCCTCTCCTGGAATGGCGACTGTAACATATAACGGAGAGAATATTTACATTGAGCATGTAGATCAAAGTAACGGCCTAGCAACTATCCATCCATTAGACAATCCAAACAGTAAACAAAGTGTTTCCATTGAAAGTTTAGAGGAGCAATAAATAATGTATCCTCATTCTAGCATACGATAAAGACAAAAAAAGGAACAGACCTTCTTAAAACGAATGGGAGACTGTTCCTTTTTATCTTTATTTTTTCTTCGCAAGCTCATTACGATCATCGGTTATCGGTGGTTGTTCAAACCAACCATGTTTAATCAATAGATTCACTCCATCCTCTGCATATTTTCCCATTTCCATCATTAACCTTCCGTAGTGTGTAATTAAATCGCGACGTTGACAAACGGATAAGGCAGCACCATAATAGCCAACCGCTACTGCGACCAATGATTCGATATGGAAAAGCATTAGTTTATCGGAAAAAGGTGGAACGGTTGAATTGGTGATTTCGGTTGTCCAGTTTTTAGGTGAAGGTAAATATTCTTCGGCAAAGATGGAGCCGAATATCTCTGTATGTTTATTACAAATTTGTGCTCCTCGTTGAAAGTATTGACGTAACTCTTTTGTTTGAGTTACTTGGCTAAAGCCAATTTCTAATACTATTTTCACGATATTTTTTTGCATGTTGTAATAAATGTTTCCTATTTCGATTCCGTTCATTGGTCTTCTTTTCCCAAACCAACCTGTTAAATAATTCTGTTTTGTTACAAAATCCACATCATGTGGCGGGTTTATAAACGGAGGTCGAATAAATACACCTTTTTTTAACATCGTATCCATTACTTGATCAAATAACTTCATTGTATCTTTACTACATTGTACAAAGTATTTTCTCTGATCGTTCCGTATAGCGGTACCAGTTGATAAAGAGTATCCATTCATACCATGAAGGGCCATTACGTATAAGTATTGTAAATAAAAAATATCGGAAAAAAGTGCAGGAGCCTCAAGATTTACGTCTTCCTCAGTGAAACCGATAGGTATAGGATAGTTTTCCTGTTTAAAAAACTTCTCTAATTGGACAATATGGTTTTGAGAAAGACTTAATGCATAAACAATAATCGAATAAACATCTTTATCTTCAACATTTTTTAACGCATGTTTGAATACACAAATGGACATGCTGTCGTTCATATATTGAGTCCATAATGCGGATAGTTCAGGGCTTGTTAATCGAATGTTTTTCCGCATAATTCTTACCACTCCAACTTGTTTTCTGTCTACTGAAATTCTTCATTATCATTTGATGGAACAACAAAAAATATACCACTAGCGTCAGGTACCTTCTCATCACTAGTGGTAATTTATCGTTAAATGACGATATCCAATTGTTCATAAAAATAATGGAGGTGATCTTTTGACAATGCTTTTTTAACCAATTCTTGATCGTATCCATTTGTCTTTAATGTTTTCATAATCGATTGGATTCTGTCTTCTCTTTTGCGACGTAAGTTTGATTCTAGTTGTATTTCTAAAGGAATCGTCTTCACTTGGTATGGACCAACTTGTATGTTTCTGTATAAATCCCAGATGAATTTACCACCTTCCCATATTCCATCGCCATCTAATGAATCTGGAATACCGGCAGAGTTCGAAATGTGCACTACTTCGACTTCAACTCCATCCACAACCCATCTACCTTTCGTCCATGTAAATCCTGATTGGAAAGTTTGGGTGAAAGTTGGTTCCTCAATAGAAGAAAGCCAGTGTTCATCATATTTTTCCTCTCCTTTAACAGGCAGTGAGAAAGGTTCCAATACTTTAGCAAACTGTAGCACGCTCTCCTTATTTTTCACATATATATCGATGTCCCCTGGAACGATGGCACAACCTTGTAACGCAGAACCAACGGACCCAACTATAATCCAGTCTGTTTTCCTATTCGTGTTTGCATATAGTGCACATATTTTCTCTAAAGCTTGCTCCCAATTATTCATGTTCTGCCTCCTCTTCTCCATCTATTTTTTCAATATTACCGTAAAATTCTAGTTTATTTCCTTGCATAACAATCCCATCGCCATCCGAACAAGTATAAATGATTTTATTTTGTTGTTTTGCGTATTGTTTAAGCTTTGGCAATGTGAAAATCATACTCTCCCAATGAGGCATAAATTCAAACTCAGTAAGATGAAGGGCCTCTAAATTGGTCATAGAAACATTATTCTCATCTATATAGGTAGCTATTTCAATCGTCGGAGACATCATAATACTACCAGCACTAATCCCTAAAAGAGGTTTCCCTTCTTCGACCATCAGACGAATAGTATCCAAAAGATTTTTAGTTTGTAAGTTTTTTAAAAAATAAAACGTGTTACCTCCAGATAAAAAAATGCCGTCACAGGACTGTAATTTTGGAATAAGCGATTCATCATATTCTTCATCCACATCGAAGTATAAAATGTCCTTTACCCCTGTCATTTGAAAGTAGTTTTGTACATATGGAAAAAATTTTCGTTCCTTATCAGTTTGGGAAGGGATATAGCCAAGCTTAAAAGATTTTCCTTTGAAAATCTGTTTCAATCTTTTTTGTAATAAGGAATCCTCTTTAGGAAAATCACTTAGCAATACGAGCTGTTTCATGTTTTACCTCTTTTCATCATGTCCTTTTATAAGTACTTATGTATCTTTAGAAATAACCTTGTATGGACAAAGCTTTCATTACAATTTTTGATAACAGTTAATCATTATTTGTTCTATGCAATCTTTAATAGCACTTCCTCGTTTTTTAAAAAGTAATCTAAAATATAGTGTTTTTAAAAATGTCATGACCGTATATTTTTTACGGAAAAATTGTAAAGAAAATCCATGTGTTGATAAATAAGAAGATAAATCATCAGAAAGTTGAACCAACCATGTATTTATGAAATCTTCCTCCACTCCTTTTTTCAATAATGCTTCAATAGCAACAATTAACCTTTCGTCTTCATCATCGATGTAAGTTGTATCCTTCCATAAGCACGATGTGATAGCTTGTAAACACTTATGTGATTCTTCCATTTTATAAAGAGGATGCTGTATAACAGATGCTAACAAGTCGGCACCATGCGCAATACTATGTGCCCATCCTTTCGTTGGTACATAACCACGTGTGTCTTTTTCATCTACTAAATAACGTAAACTACTATGTAATGTTAGGAGCACCATTTGATCTGAAAGAAATCCGACTATCCTATCCTTGTTCAAAACAAGCGCTGCCACTAAAGCGGAAAAGGAGCGGGTAAAAACAGAGTCATGATTCGTCTTCCCTATATGTAAAAATAAATGTTCCCCATCGATGCTTACCTCGAGAATAGATTTCATTTGGTCAGGAGAAAGATAGTCTCCTTTAATTAGTTTTGCGAAGGTTTTATAGATAAGCTTATCACGCAATTCTGGATCCGGAACACCTATTTGATCAAACATTTGTTTAATTAATTCATCAAGTTCATCAATCGCTAATGCTGTGACATCCAATTGGGTTAAGTATGTTTTAAGGTTCAAGCTTGTCATCCTTTTTTGTTAAAATTATCGTTTCACCAAGTTTTAGAATGTTACAGGTTCTATGATCTAATTTACATTCATCCATATATGCCTGCAATCGGTTTAATGCTTCCCGTGGCGTATCATCCGCTAGGCGAAATGCGTCGTAATGCATGGGAATAAACACTTTTGCTTGTAAGTCGATAAAAATATCAATTGCTTCCTCCGGTGTCACATGTTGGTTTCTCATAAACCATTCCGGTTCGTAAGCTCCAATAGGCATTAATACGTAATCAACATTATATTTTGTTCCTATTTCTTTAAAAATGGGATGATACCCTGTGTCACCTACAAAATAGATGGTGGTCTCAACTGATTCCATCATCCACCCGCCCCATAATGATTTATTTGTATCCAATAACGTTCTTCTTGTCCAATGTAAAGACGGTAAGAAGGTTAAAATTACACCTTCATGCTCATAGCTCTCCCACCAATCTAGTTCCTTAACAGGTAACAGACCTTTCTTTTCAAACTTCTTTTTGAGCCCTTTCGGAACTAGGTAAATAGGGTTTCCTTTTAATTGTTGAATGGAACGAAAATGCAGATGATCATAATGACTGTGAGAAATAAGGACAATATCTATTTCTGGAAGTTTATCAATAGATAAGCCAGGATCAGACAATCTTCTTTCTCCCCCCATTCTCTTAGCCCACACTGGATCGGTTACAATATTTAAGCCGTTCACCTGAAGGAAAAAGGTAGCATGACCATTCCATGAAATTGAATTTACTTGTCTATTTTTTAAAAGGAAATCATATTTCACTTCCGCCACACGAGGCACAGAAAAAGAGAGGTCCTTCTTATTGTTGAATCGCTCCCATCTCCACTTTAAGAGGTCACGGAAAACCATTTTCTCAACCGCAACAAATTCCTTTTGTCGATCGTTTAGCATTTGCTTGTCTCCTTCTAGAAAAAATTACTGTCTACCCCTATTAAACAACTTATTGTCTATTAGAGGAAGAAATTTTTTCCTTGATTATATCGAAAGCTATTATTAAAATAATATTCTTATATTAGATGGGAGGAATCGTAATTGACTTATCATATTCGAGTAAGAGCTGGATCATTTATTTTACAAAATGATTGTATTCTTTTAGTTGAATTCAATGACCAAAATGGTGCTCATTATAATTTACCTGCTGGTGGTGTAGAGCCAGGTGAATCGGTAAAAGAAGCGGCAAAACGAGAGGCAAAAGAAGAAGCTTCCGTAGATGTTGAAGTAGGAGAATTGGCATTCGTATATGAGTATGCTCCACATTTATCGAACAGCCGTTACGGCCAAACCCCTTCCCTAGGAATGATGTTTGAAGCATCAATCTTACACGGGGTCCCATCTTTGTCTGCTACTCCTGATGCTAATCAAACGGATGTGAAATGGATTCCGCTGTCTCAGTTGAATGAAATAGTTCTATATCCAAATATCAAACAGCACATTTTAGAATATGTGAAGCAAAAACGCCCTGCTCGATTAATCGAGGAACATACTCTATCTACGTATAATTAGTACTTCCTTGATTACATCATTTCTTGAAAGTAGTTGAAAATAAACCAAAAGTACTTTCGAGGTGGAAAGAGTGATGAAGTATCGAAATTTGTTTTGTCTTTTAGTATTTACGATAGCTTGTTCTCCTCCACAAGAGGAATTAGAAATAACCCCAGAAAAGCAAGGACATTTTGAAAATAACAGTCGCTCAAACGTTTCTTTGCCTAACAATTATTCAACCAATAAGTTAAACACAAATCAACAGGACAACATAGCTCTACAAAACCAAAACCAGAATATCCAAGACAAAGTTATGTTAGACGTTCCCATTATCAATCAAAATCCAGAGTTAAAGTACGGTTGTGAAGTAACAAGTTTAGCCATGGTACTTCAATATGCAGGGCATAAGGTTAGTAAATTGGAATTAGCTGAAAAATTAATAAAAGATGATGATCAATTGCAACGAACTGACAAATACAGCATAACCTGCTTTTTTTCCTGTTATATCCCCAACAAAACCTTCATCTGGATTTCCCCAGCTCGTAATCATCCAATGATAAGGTTAATGGAAAATTATATGGGAGAAAAAACAGTAAACTTAACTGGACAATCCTTTGATAACCTGTTAAGACAAATCGACAAAGAAAAGCCTGTCGTTGTCTGGACAACTGGTGACTACAAAACACCAGATCGCTGGGAATCGTGGAGACATGGTGAACAAACAATTGAAACGCCGTTAGATTTACATGCGGTTGTGTTAGTTGGATACGAACAAGATTATGTCTATATTAACGATCCTCTGTCTGGTGTGAAAGATCAGAAAGTTGGCAAAACCACATTTATCGAGTCATGGAAAGCATTGGAGAAAAGAGCCATTTCTTACGAATAAAAAGACTTTCCTAACTATTGGAAAGTCTTTCTTCTTTAGCTCGGGTATGTCTCTTGTAAAAATTGAACGGACTGTGAAATCAATGCTCGCAGAACTTCTACATCAATATCGTCGACTTTATTTATGTATACACACGCTTTTCCGGATGTATGTTTACCGAACTTTTTAAGTAATTTCTCACGGTTTTCATCACCAGTTGCAAAGTATAAGCTAATTTTTGCTTTCCTTGGAGAAAAGCCAACGAGAAAAGCGTCCCCCTCGTGCCCGGAAGCATATTTGTAATGATAGGACCCAAAGCCAATCATGCTCGGTCCCCACATTTTTGCTGGTAATCCAGTTGTTTCCTTGAAGATATCTAATAATTTGTAGGCATCCTCCCTTTTTTTTGAACTGTCTACACTTTCAATAAGCGCCATCACATCGTTATCATTCTCTTTTGTTTTTAATTCGTACATTGTCCCCATCCTTCTATTTGGTTCTATTAAACAGTTGTTTGAAAAACATATTTTCCCATTTTTTCCATGAAAGAATTTTCTTTAATCGTAGCGACATTTTCACGCCTTGTCCAATTGGATACCGTAATTTTTTCAATTCCTGCTGTAGAGCTAGGTTGCGTATTAAAATAGCTACCTTCTGAGGATTTCCGTGATTTTTCTTTCCTTTTTCTAGAGCAGTTGTAATACCTTTCATGTAGTCATAGTATGGAGAATTGTCTGAAAGTGACTTTTCTTCCACTTCCATTCCACTTGACCAAATATTTGTTTGAAACGAACCAGGTTCCACTAATGCAACTTGAATTCCATAAGGCTTAACCTCTAAACGAAGGCTTTCGGTATAACCTTCCAGAGCAAATTTAGAAGATACATATGGGGATAGACCGGGAAAAGCAATAATCCCACTAATGCTACTTACATTAATAATAGTTCCTTCCCCTTGTGCCCTCATTTTAGAAAGAACGGTTTGTGTTACCGCCATAACACCGAAAACATTTGTCTCAAATTGTTTTCGATAACTTTCTATACGAACATCCTCACAAAATCCTCCCATAGCAAAACCGGCATTATTAACCAATACATCAATTCGATTAAGTTCCTCCACCTTTTCTGATAGTTTAGCTATGGACCCATCATCTGTCACATCTAAAAGAAATGGTTCGATTCTACTCATGATATTCCGATCAGAAATGTGATCCTCAATGATAGCCGCTTTCTCCAGGTTACGCACAGTAGCAATTACATGGAAGCCAGTCTTAGCTAATTCAATAGTTGTTAGTAAACCGAACCCACTTGAAGCGCCTGTCACAATTGCTGTTTTTCTCATGATCGCTCCCCCTTGATAAAAGTTTCACCCTCTTTTATACAATTCTTTATCTCCTCATTATCTCCTTTATATGTAATATTTTGTGATATTTCGTAGAAACGTGCGCTTGCCCGGGAAATACTTCCATAAAAATAGTTTAAGTGAAATATGCTTAGACCTAGGGAAAAATAAAAACAGATCCTTATCTAGGATCTGTTTAATGTTTTATGCTTTTTGAACGTTTGTAGCTTGAGGACCACGTTGTCCGTCTTCAATTTCGAAAGTAACCTCTTGACCTTCGTCTAGAGTTTTAAAACCTTCTCCTTGAATTGCAGAATAATGAACGAATACATCATCTGCTCCATCTCTTTCAATAAATCCAAATCCTTTTTCACTGTTAAACCATTTTACTTTACCGTGTTCCAATTTTTTTCCTCCTAGCATGTAACTAATTGCAATTTCCTTTGCCCAATTATTATTCCCACAAAAAAAAATTCTATTACATTCATAAGGAAATTTTTATAAAAGTGTTAAAAGATTACTTTATGTGATACTAATGGTATAGTATCGATAGCAATGAGAAAGCTTATAAATTATATATAAAGATAAAAGGTGATACATATGCGGGAACACATCATTCGATTTTCTACTTACGTAATTGGTTTGATTATCCTGTCGTTTGGCATTACGTTGACGATAAAAGCAGGGTTAGGTACAGGAGCATGGGATGCCTTAAATGTGGGGTTATCGAAAATTAAATTTACAGTTGGTACGTGGGTCATTCTCGTAGGGATCATACTAATTATTGTTAATGCGATTCTTATGAAAAAAAGGCCTGATTTATATGCAATTATCACCATTTTTATCGTAGGTTTTTGTATAGACTTTTGGCTATACCTTTTAAACCCTAATGCTCCAGAGTTGTTATGGGTAAAAGTACTTTTATTTGTATGTGGTGCTTCTTTATTAGCATTCGGCGTCTCGGTATATTTACAAGCCAAATTTGCCCCGGTTCCAATTGATAACTTAATGATTGCCATTCATACACGCTTTGGATTTGGACTTAGCACATCTAAAACAATTGCAGAGGTAGTTGCACTAACATTTGCCTTTCTGTTTAGAGGACCGATTGGAATTGGTACCATTATTGTGACTTTTTCCATAGGGCCACTAATACATGTTTTTTACCCCCGAATCGAAAAGGTTTTGAAGCAATTCCAGTAAAAGGATCACAAAAGCCAGTACGATAGCTAATCGTACTGGCTTTTTAACTAGTCAGTAGCTTCAAGTTTATCAGAAGCCATGATGAGTTCGGTAAAAAACTTTATGGCATTGATATAATTTTCTACACTAATTTGTTCATTTGTACCGTGCATTCGCTGAAGATCGTCTGACGTTATTTGTACTGGTAAAAAGCGATATGTGTTCATGGAAACACTCTCATAATGTTTAGCATCAGACCCAGCAAACATTAAATAAGGAGCAATAACTACCTCTTCATAAACGTTTCTTGCTGCCTGTTGAATAGTTTGAAACGATTTACTATGAGGAGAGGATACATTTGTTGCTTCGCTCCCATCAAGTTTAACTGTAATGGCTTCATCATCAATTGTTTCTTCGATAAATTCCTTTACCTCTTCTAATGAATCTCCAGGCATTAGTCGTAAGTTAATAATAGCGGAAGCTTTTTCTGGAAGTGCGTTATATTGCTCTCCGGCATGGAAAATAGTTGGAGCGATAGTCGTTCTAATTAATGCTGCTGTCGCAGGCTGCTTTAATAAGATATTTTCAATAACTGGTTCAAAAATAAACTGGTTGGCGAAAATATACTTCATTCCAAAGCTCATTTCTGGTGCTAGAAATTCAAATAAATCTTTTCCTGGCCCTTTTAAATCATGTTTAAATTGGGTAGCTTCTAATTCAGCAATGGCGCTCGCTATTCTTCCTATGTTTGTGCTTGATTTCGGTTGGGATGAATGGCCGCCACTACCTTCTATACTTAACTCGGCTGTTGCTGAACCCTTTTCCGATATACCAACTACTCCGACCGGCTGACTAACGCCTGGAACCATATTCTCCACAATAGCTCCGCCTTCATCCATGACGAATTCAAACGTGATGCCACGTTCCTTTAACGTTTCTGCAATTACTCTTGCGCCTTCATCTCCACCTATTTCTTCATCATGGCCAAACATAAAATACATGTCTTGTTCTGGTGTGTATCCTTGTGAAAGCAAATGTTCAACGGCCTCTAAAATACTGATGACTCCTATTTTGTCATCAAGAGTTCCTCTTCCCCATATTATCCCATCAGCTACGATACCACTAAAAGGATCTTGCTCCCAGTTATCTTCCGTTCCCTCTAATACAGGAACAACATCATAGTGACTAGTTAAACCAATTGGGTTTTTTGAGGAATCTTTTCCACTCCATTTATATATTAGAGAGTAGCCATTTATTTTTTCAAGCTCTAATTGTTCGTGTACTAACGGATAACTTCCCTCCAAAAAAGCGATAAAACGGTCAAATTCGGGAAGATCGAATTTTGTTCTGTCTTGATAGGATATTGTTTGATAGGTAATTGCCTCTGAAAAACGTGCCACTGCTTCTTCTTCATTTATTTGTATAGTGGTTGTAACTGGCTCCGGTTGTTTTGATTTTACCGCAAAAGCGTTGTAAACGGTTACAATAAGAAATAATAAAAATATGGCCCCGAAGATTAGCGCTACTTTTTTTATCTTTTTCACCTTTATTCCCCCATTCATGTGTTAATGTTTACATTCCCTATTAGAATAAGAAAATCCTTTTAATATGAAAAATATGTTACATTTTGTCTGCGAAAAAGTCTGAGTTTTTCTCATTATTTCTTGTGTTTATCGAACAATATACTTAAGAAAGGAGGATGAATAGTGGACAAGACAAATGTAAATGAGAGCGTGAGAGAAAAAGGTGGATATGCTCAAACCGATAATAAAATGCCTAAAGTAGTTAAGGATACTTATTTTGGGACGGGTAAAAAGGATAGAAATAAAGACAACAAATAAGAAAAGAAGCTCTTCTTTAGCGGAGAAGAGCTTCTTCTTAAGAAAACGCATTGTAATGAAAGGGATAGTCTTTATTTAAAAATTTCACGTAACGTTTCTCTAATTGGTTGTAATCGTCTTCTGTCTCTAGCAGATCTTCAAAGGATGTAAATAGAGGTATGGAATGAACTCGAATAAAATTGCACGTTGCATAATAAGGAGCTGTAATTTGTTCAATAGAGTGTCTATGTATCCCGTCAAACCGATAATTCTAAGGGGAAAATCCTGAACTGATGGCAACTCAAAACTCTTTTCCTTTTAGGGCATAGTTACCTTTGAAAGTCCAGAGCCTTTCCAGAACAAGGTCAAACCGTTTTTTATAAAGGTGGATAGCTGTACCAGTATTTTGGAAATTGAAAAAATATCCGATCATGTTGTTCTATAAATTCCTGTTCTCGTGACACATGTAAAGCTTCAATAGGAATTCTTCATATAATTCATGGACAATAATTCCTTTTTCACCTTTGATTTTCCTTTAATCGGGAATTTATAGTTGATTCTTTCATTGTAGGGTGTGCGATAATGACTAATGTCTTCATTTTCTCATCCTCTATGCTGCAATGGTTAGAATTCTATTTAAACCATCCTTTTTCTTTAAAACGGGAAATCGCTTCAATACGATTACTTACATTTAATTTATCTAATATAATGGATACATAATTTCGTACTGTTCCTTGTGCAAGAAAAAGTTCATCAGATATTTCTTTCGTGTTTTTTCCACTAGCAATTAATTTGATCACCTGTTCTTCTCGTTCCGTTAAAGGATTTTCATTGCTGTAAATCATATCAACTAATTCGGGAGCATAAATTCTACCACCATTCATGATTGTCCGTATCGAATTAGCTAAATCCTCGCTTGGACTATCCTTTAACAAATATCCACTCACTTTTGCATTTCGTGCCCGTTCAAAATATCCTGGTCTAGCGAATGTCGTTAGAATAATGACCTTACATGGGTGTTCTTTTAGCTCTTCCGCTGCATCTAATCCACTTTTTACAGGCATTTCAATATCCATAATAAGTATATCAGGATTTTGTTGCTTAACGAGGGATATCACTTCTTCCCCGTTTGCTGCCTTCCCCACTACCTCCATATCCTCTTCTAGATCAAGTAAAGATCCAAGTGCACCGAGTAACATCCGTTGGTCCTCGGCTATTACGATCCGAATCATATAACGCCCCCCTTTGATTGTTGGATTACATTTGGTACCCGTATCGTCAGTTTCGTTCCACCCTCTGCATCTAGTTCTAAGCTTCCATTAACAAATTCTAATCTTTCCCTCATTCCTAGTAGCCCATGCCCATCTGTTGTAATGGCATCTTTAGGTATACCGATCCCATTATCTTCTATCGTAATAATGGACTCATTGGAAAGTTGGTTGATAGCTATGTGACAGAAGGTTGCTTCACTATGCTTCACTACATTTGTAACAGCTTCCTTTAAACACATACTCAGAACAGTTTCTAAAAATAAGGGTGTATTCGAAAGTTGCCAATTTCCTTCTTTAGTAAAAGATATTTCGGCAGCCTTTAACAATTGTTCAACATGTATAATTTCGTCTTCCAATCGTACTCCCCGCATGTCGGATACTAATTCTCGAACTTCTTTCAAAGCAGTTCTCGCAGTTTGTTGAATATCGTGTATTTCCATTTTAGCCGATTCAGGATTAACGTTCATTAACTTACTTGCTAGGTCACTTTTCAACCCGATTAAAGAAAGCTTGTGTCCTAATGTATCATGTAGATCACGTGCTATACGTTGCCTTTCCTCCGCGACCATAAGTTGAGCAATTTTTTCATTTGCATCTTCCAATTGTCCCTCTAATTTTTCTCGCTTAATTCGATTATACATACTAAAAGGCATTAAAATAACACCAATCACACTAATAATGACAAAAGGTAGCTGCGGGAAAAATAATTGACTTTGATAGATAAAACCTACTGTGACAACAGCAACCGTACTTAATAAATGGACAATATATAAGGTGATAAAGCCGGCGAAATTTTGGATGTTACCAATAAAAAAGGCAAGAAACAAAGAAAAATAAACATAACCAAATAGATAGGTCATCACGATACTAATGACAATTTGAATACTTACCCAGACGTAAACAGTACCACCTTTTGAAAGATATGATAGTCGATAAGAAGTGAAAAACAGTAAAAACATGAATATACCAAAGATGATTTCAGTTGGGGACGACGATTTAAAAATAAAATAAAATGGCAGGATGCAAAAAATAATCCAAATGTAGATGCTAAATCCTGTATTTTTCGGAACGATATGATACCATTTTTTCATGTTTGACTCCTTCTACTCTCTACTCTTTATATTAACTATATAACAGTTATCTCATATAGGAAAGAAACCCTTCATCGTTGAAGGGTTTCTCACATTTTTACTTATTATGAATAGGTTCGCTACTTTTCAAAGACAGGCCTAGTTTTGATTTTTCCACAAGTCTCTTTGCTTCCTTAAAGCCTACGAATGTTTTATTTTTCTCATCGTATAATCGGAAGCGAATCGAAACTAAACTAGATAGCAACGTAATTGTTGTTGCTTTTTGTAATGGAGGTGTTGATTCGTGAGCTTGTTCTAAATAATAGTTTGGTACTTTAGGGCTTAAGTGGTGAACGTGATGGAAGCCAATGTTACCAGTTACCCATTGTAAAACTTTTGGTAGTTTATAATAGGAGCTACCATCCACTGCTGCTTTTACGTAATCCCACTCATCTTCATTTTCAAAGTAAGAGTCTTCGAACTGGTGTTGTACATAAAACAACCAAATACCGAGCGTTCCTGCTACGAATAACATTGGTAACTGAACAGTCAGAACTGCTTGCCAGCCCAATGTCCAAATCAATACAGCATAAATACTAGCAATAGAAACGTTTATCAAGTAAGTGTTAAGTCTTTCTCTACGTCTCGCACCTTTTCTGTTAAAACGGTTCTCTATGATAAAAAGATAAATAGGACCAAATCCAAACATGACAATCGGGTTACGATAGAGACGGTACCAAAGCTTAAGCCAGAAACCAGCTTCAACATATTCATCAACCGTCATAACCCACATATCACCTGTACCACGTTTATCTAAGTTTCCGCTAGTAGCATGGTGAATAGAGTGGCTACGTTTCCATTTTTCATAAGCAAAGTGAGTAAATATCCCTGTGATTGTTCCTAAAACTCTGTTTGCCTTGTTACTTTTAAAAAATGACAAATGTGCGCAGTCATGAAAAATAATGAACATTCTCACCATAAATCCTGCTGCTACCACGGCAAGTCCAAATGTCAACCATATCGATATGGATAAACTTTGATAAGCTAGGAACCACACGATAAAAAATGGTGGAATCGTATTAAGTATTTGGATAATACTTGCTTTTGTATCTGATTTTTCAAATGGTGCTACTTCTTTTTTTAATTGTGCTTGTTTTTCTTTACTCATAGGAATTTCCTCCTTTAACAAAAACCTTTAGCTTTTTTCTTATTGTTTGTTATTTAATAGTAAAAAAAACCAACGAATTAAAGAAGTCATACATGTCAGCAAAACAATATGACAAATGTCATATTGTTATATTTAGGCTGTTTTCTATAGATTGTTATTTTCACAATATCCTTAAACTACGAAGTAACTTTACGTGTGCGAAGCCCACTCTGTACAAGATGAGTGGTAGTCCGTAGCCGCGGAAAAATACTCGCTTTCCATGGGCAGGGCCTCAGCCTGCTCGCGAGCAAAGAGCGCTCGTCTCGGGGGTCTTCAGACTCTTGCTCTCCCATAGGACAAGGAACGCTTCGGCAGCTTTACATCGCACGAAGAAAATTGCGTTTTATTTTCGAGGAGTCTCGCATGTTTCCGCTGCTTAGAATGGTGGGCTGTAAGAGCGAGAAGACTCCCCAAAAGATAAATGGAGTGGTATTACTACTCATAAATCAAAACATTTATCATAGCGGAGGCAGAATACGTAGACTCCTACGGGACCTGTGACCTAAGTGAGACCCCTGAGACGAAGTCGAGGAGGCTCAGTGGGAACCCGTGGAAAGCGAAGTATTCTGCCGGAGCGGCCGTTTAGCACCTAGCTGCTTCAAAGAGCAAACCCTACATAAGTTACGTCGCAGTTTCCATCAACTGTGATATAAATGACAACAATCTTTACGAAAATAGCCTAAATTGAATTTAATGTAAGCGTTATTTCAAATAGAGTGAGGTTCAATTATTATTTTTTTCCTCTGCTTTTATCGTTATTCCTCCTTTTTTCAAAGTGGCATTTGAAAAATTGCATAAAAAAAAGTACTGCTATTAAACAGTACCTTGATTATAGATTAACGACTATGTACAGCTACTTTCCATCTATTGTGCTTCGTCATATCCATGTATTCTGTTTTGTTTGCGTAAAGGTTGATGACGTCACGAATTTCTTCTGGTCGATAGCTAACGTTTCGATTATTAGCTAGTGAAGGATAACCAGATCCTCGTTGCAAATAGTCTGAGCTTCCAACTGAATACCATTTTTCTTCGATTAGTGGTTCGTTTCCTATTTTAATCTCCAATATGTTTTTTCCATCGTGAACAATTTCTGCTCCAGAGATGTGTAGACTACCTACAAACTTACCTCTAAATCCTGGTCCTCTTCCATCACTTAAACAAATTTGCGCGTCAAGGGATTGTACTAGTGCTTCAAATAAATCCTTCCCTTGTACTTCAAAGTATGTCGGATTAAGAGGAGATGGACATATTTCGATTAATTTTTTATTCGACATAAAATGAAAAATACCCGAATTTACGATCCCACTATTAATTAATCCTATATCAGTTTGAAGCATATCCTTTAAACCGTCGGCAATTAAATTAGAAATTGGGTTTTCTTCTATAACATCATGCCATAAAGGCTTGGCTAAAGAATAAAGTGGACGGCTTAAATTTTCGACAGCAATTTCCTTATTTTTTCTTAAAATTGATAAGATTGTTTCATCTATTGGTGCATCTTTTGTCGGCATTGTTACGGAATGTAACAGAGTTACTCTATTTTTCTCTACTTCCACCTCAAGTACGCCAACGTGCTCTGCATAATTTCCAGCACTATTCAAAATCGTTCCATTAATTATTTTAGCTTCTGTGTAAAGCTGGTGATCGTGAGCAGATAAAATGATATTAATATCGTTTATTTTCTCTGCTAACACTTGGTCAGCGTCTGTGCCAATATGACTTAACAAAATGGAAATATCATATTGATCACTATTTTTTTCTAACTCTCGTACTACCGCCTCTTCATAATCGTTAATATGTACACCTAATCCATCATTAAAATCTCCTATATCAGGTGAGGATCCAGTAATTAATATTCGTACGCCGTTTTTTTCGATAATGGTGCTTGTGACGACACCGTTAATTTTAGTTAGATCCTTTTTCAATAAATTGTTACTAATAAAAGGTATAGAGCTTGTACTTGCCATATGCTCTAATACATCTACCCCATTGAACGTTTCATTATTTCCGATTGTTATTGCTTCATAACCGACTGCTTGTAATAACTCAATAGCCGCTATACCTTTGGTTCCTCGGAGCTCAATGCTCTTAAAGTCGGCAAAGTCACCACCATCTAAAAGGATTGTATGATCATCCTTTAATTCCTTAATAAGAGAAGCGGCTTTTGAAAAATTTTCAAAGTTACTATGAACATCGTTTGTATGTAATATTTTAAGCTTCATAATTACCTCCTGAAAAATGGTAGAATATCGTGAACTGCATGAACTAGGTATGTTGGATGAGCCTCTGTCAATTCTTCAGTGGAACCATACCCATATGTGACCCCTATGGAATGAATGTTAGTATTAGTGGCACCAATAATATCGTGCTTGCGATCCCCAATCATAATAAATTCTGATGGAGGGATTATCTGGAAGTGTTCTAGAAGGTATTGAATGATTTCCGTTTTGGCAGAATGCGTTCCATCAAGGTTACTACCGACTATAAGATCAAAATGGGATTTGATCTTAAAATACTCTAGTATTTGTTCTGAAAATATAGTAGGTTTTGACGTAGCTACTGCAAGTGTATAGTCCATTTCTTTTAAGGATTTTAATAGATTTTCAATCCCAGCATATAATGTATTTTCATACATTCCCTTCTCTTTAAAACGCTCCCGATAGTATTTAATTGCCCTGTCAACCTCAGTAGAACGGAAACCATAAATGGATGCGAATGACTCGTGCAAAGGTGGGCCAATGAAGGATTCAAGTTTTTCTAAACTTTTCTCCTCTATTCCCATTTTGGATAAAGCGTACTGAACTGATTTTGTTATTCCTATTTTGGGGTCTGAAAGTGTTCCATCTAAATCGAAAAGAACAACACTGTATTTCCTCATTTTCTAGTTTATCCCACCTTTGTTTTTATGTTCATCATTATAGCATGATGAACATAAAAAATGCTCTCTGAAAAATGGATTTCAGAGAGCTACCTATTTTTTTACTTAACGTAATCCGTTACGGCTCCTTTAGAGGAACAAGATACATTGTGGGCGTATTTCCCTAACACCCCTTTTTTGTATAGTGGAGGCTGAACCCACTTTTCTTGACGTCTTTTTAACTCTTCTGCTGCTACCTCCATCGTAATTTCTTGAAGTTCTGAATCTATGGTGACGAGGTCTCCTTCTTGTAACAGTGCAATAGGTCCTCCAACCTGGGCTTCTGGTGCGATATGTCCAACTACTAATCCATGTGTGCCCCCGGAAAATCTACCATCCGTTAACAGAGCTACTTTTTCACCAAGTCCTTTTCCAACTAAAATAGCAGAAATAGAAAGCATTTCTGGCATTCCAGGTCCACCCTTAGGCCCTTCATAACGAATGACCAGCACATCACCTTCGTTTATTTCATTGTTGATGACGGCATTAGTCGCTTCTTCCTCTGTATTATAGACTCGAGCAGGCCCGGTATGACGTTTCACTTTTACACCGGAAACCTTAGCTACTGCCCCGTTTGGAGCTAAATTTCCTTTTAAAATGACAAGAGGTCCTGTTTCACGATAAGGCTTCTCAAATGGCAAGATAATCTTTTGTCCCTCTTGAAGTTGTGGTGCATCTGCAAGGTTTTCTGCTAACGTTTTTCCTGTAACAGTTAAGCAGTCCCCATGCAAATAGCCTGCATCTAATAATACCTTCATAACAGCCGGAACTCCGCCAACATTATGTAAGTCCTGCATGACGTATTTCCCGCTCGGTTTTAAGTCTGCAATGTGAGGAACTTTCTTTTGCATACGATCAAAATCATCCATTGTTAAATCAACATTGATGGAATGAGCGATAGCTAACAAGTGCAATACAGCATTAGTGGATCCGCCTAAAGCCATGACGAGTGTTATCGCATTTTCAAACGCTTCTTTTGTCATAATGTCTTTTGGATAGATTTCTTTTTCAAGTAAATGATAAACAGCTTCCCCTGCCTGTCGACAATCTTCCAACTTATATGTAGACTCTGCGGGGTTAGAGGAGCTTCCAGGTAAACTCATTCCAAGTGCCTCTACAGCAGTCGCCATCGTATTAGCCGTGTACATTCCTCCACAAGATCCTGCTCCAGGACATGCGTGGCATTCTATACCATGAAGCTCGTCGTCGTTAATATCACCGTTATTATGCTTACCTACTCCTTCAAATACGGAAACGATATCTAGCTTTTCCCCGTTTCGAAAACCAGGTGCAATGGTACCACCATAAACGAAAACTGCTGGTACTTCAGAGTGTCCGATGGCGATCATACAGCCAGGAATATTTTTATCACACCCTCCGATTGCAACTAGCCCGTCTAAATTTTCTGCGCCAACTACTGTTTCGATGGAATCAGCTATGACATCACGACTTGGTAAGGAATAGCGCATCCCGCTTGTACCCATTGAAATTCCGTCAGAGACGGTAATCGTATTAAAAATGAGAGGAACTCCTCCTGCTTCCCTTGCACCTTCTTTGGCACTCAATGCTAGCTTATCTATATGGATATTACAAGGTGTTACCTCGCTCCACGTACTAGCAACACCAATCATTGGCTTCTTAAAATCCTCGTCTGTTACACCAACTGCACGAAGCATGGCACGGTTTGGTGCTCGTTTTTGATCATCAAAAACTTTACTTTTTATCCGCAAGTCTTTTTTCATTATGTATATGCCTCCCCATCTTTTCAAACTACTATAAAGGTTATTTCTGAATATTTCAATTATTTTTAACCTTTTTTTAAAAAAGAAAAATCGTTAATGTATCAACACATTTAATGTAAGCGCTTCCTGTTATTTATGCTTCTAGTAACTCTTTTTTTGTTTTTTTCATTACTTTCATGTAATTAATATGGAAACAGAATGTTATGTGATGTAAAATAATATTTCTTCGATAGAAAATAATGTTAGGAGAGGAAAAATGGACCCTTCATCATCTACTTTAAAACCCTCCCACCTATTTAAGATTTACTTGTGGGCAATATCTTTTTTGAAGCCTTATCGTAAATTGTTTTTCCTAATCGTTATGATCAGTATTTTTGTTACGGGTATTGAACTTCTCATACCGAAATTTATTCAGTATTTTATCGATGTAATTGTACCAGAACGAAATTCTTCTCTGTTCTTCTTCTTACTAAGCGGTATGGTTGTGTTAGTTCTTGTCATGATCTATTTCCGTACAGTAGAAAATAACCTTCAACGGCATGTACAGGAAAGAGCAGCAAGAGACATTCATTTTTCTATTTTTCAACACTTACGACGATTAGGCTTTTCCTATTTTGAGAAACATCCTGTTGGAGAAACGCTATCATTAATGAATACGGAAGTAACGGCATTTCAAGACTTATACCGCCGGTTTTTACCATTCATGATAAGAGAAGCTGTTTTTTCAACCATTGCCGTCATACTGATGTTTACGGTAAACGTTCAACTAGCCCTAATTATCATCCCTTCGTTTTTACTCTATTACGCTATTGGTCCACGATTTGAAAAAAAAGCTTCTGAATTGAGTAGAGATTTGAGCACGAATCGAATTAGCTTAAACCAAAAAATATATGAATCACTATCAGCATTAATAGAAGTCAGGTCCTATTCCGCTGAAAACTGGGAAATGGAGCGACTGAATGAAAAAGTTGATACATACAACAAGACGATGGTTAAAGCATACTTATACGCGTACTTGCGTGGAACCGTACGTCGTTTATCCTACTATGGTGGTGCAATAGCTATCCTAATCTATGGATCATTTCTCGTACAAGATGGTTCCCTATCAGTAGGAGAATTTTCGACCTTTTTGCTCTATTATTTCGCAGCAATGCACCGCTTAACATCTGTCATCACTTCCTTAACAGAGCAAAGAGTTCTCATGTATCAAATAGACAAAATCTATCAATTTATGAAAGTGAAACCCGATATTGTCGAAGCAGAACAACCAAGGCATATTCGTCATATAAAGGGTCAGGTGTCATTTCAAAATGTGTCTTTCCGTTATCCTGGTTCTGGTGACGTTCTAAAAAAATTTCATTTACATGTAGATGCAGGAAAGCGTGTTGCGATAGTGGGTACAAGTGGTAATGGAAAGTCTACCATGTTAAAACTACTCGGTAGATTTTATGATCCGAATGAAGGGAAAATATTGCTAGACGGGGTTCCTTTGACAGAATTGAGTATAAGTCAGTTACGTGAAGCAATTGGCTTTGTATTTCAAGAGACCTATTTATTTGGGTCTTCGGTACGGGAAAATATAAAATTCGGTGATCCATCTGCTTCTGATGAACAAATTGAAGCGGCAGCAAAAGCAGCTTATGCTCATGATTTCATTATTGAGTTAGAAAATGGCTATGATACCCTAATTGGAGAAAGAGGAATTAAATTATCTGGTGGACAAAAACAACGAATTGCCATTGCTCGGATGTTTTTGAAAAACCCACAAATTATATTGCTGGATGAAGCAACAGCTGCCCTAGATAATGTAAGTGAATTAGCTGTACAAAAGGCACTTGATGATTTATTACAAGGCAGAACGACATTTACCGTTGCACACCGTCTCTCTACAATCCAAGACTATGATCAGATTATTGTTTTACACAATGGGACTGTTGCAGAACAAGGAACATACGAAGAGTTAATGCATCAAAAAGGTCTCTTTTTTGAACTTGCTGAAGGGGAACAAAAAAGAATTGGTTGAAAGGAGACTATTCTTTGGAAAATATAAAATGGTTACTCAAATACATGAAACAAGTAAAATGGATGTTTCTTTTATCTCTTCTTTTGTTATGTTTTGAAACTTTAGCTGTTACGGCAACAACATGGTTACAAAAGCATATTATTGATGATGTTTTTTTACAAGGGCATTATGAGAAATTGGGAGGAATTTTACTCCTGTTTGCCGTTTCTTTTATTGCCTATGCTGTATTGTTCACAATTGCTCCACATACTTTTCATCGTATACAAGCAAAAATACGATCCTTATTAACTCATGAATTTATGGGGTACATGCAAAAAATACCTGTTCAAACCTATCATAATAATCGAGTTACAAAATATGTCCATTTTCTATCATATGATGTAGAACAGATTGCAGGGACTATTGGTGGATTTTTACCAAGGTTTTTTCAAACAGTAGTCACAATTGTTCTACTTTCTATTATTATTTTACTTTCTAGTCCCCTACTGTTGTTATCTATTTTTCTGTTCGGTATTTTGTATGTTTTAACTGGTAAATATTTTGTTTCTCGTATTCGTCAAGCTACTAAAGATGTTCAAAACAAAAAAACTGACCTTCTTATTCATATGGAAGAAGGTATCGCATCTACTCGAGAAGTGATGGCCTTCAACAGATTAAATTGGGAAACTAAAATGTACAACAAATATTTTCGAAAGTATTTCGATGCAGTGATGACAGAGGCTAAGATTACGAATCGCCAGCTTCTAGCTAGTGAACCGATTAAGTGGGGAGCTAATATTATTGTGTTAGGTTATGGTGGCTATGGTGTGATTCAAGGAACTATTTCCATCGGTCTTTTCCTTGTCGTGTACCAATTCACTTCACAACTCATGGATGCACTACAACGATTATTTGAATATAGTATGAACCTTTCAAGTAAGTATGCATTAATAGATCGAATACGTTCTGTCATGGATGGCCCAATAGAAAAACAAGGTTCCATACCATTAAAA
Source organism: Salirhabdus euzebyi (assembly GCF_014207435.1). Lineage (GTDB taxonomy): Bacteria > Bacillota > Bacilli > Bacillales > Alkalibacillaceae > Salirhabdus > Salirhabdus euzebyi. Next base: position 97,731 of record NZ_JACHGH010000003.1, on the reverse strand, counting down.
GAGAATGTGAAGGAAATTCGGTTCGAAAAAGTTTCCTTTTCTTATCAGCACGATGAAGAAAAGCAGGTATTAAATGATTTGACACTCACCATACCTACCGGTAAAAAAGTAGCTTTTGTTGGAACGAGTGGTGGTGGAAAATCGACTATTGCACAGTTGCTAATTCGATTTTATCATCAAACAGAAGGTGAAATGTATGTAAATGGGATACCGTTTCATCAAGTGAAATATAGTGACTGGATGAAAAAAGTGGGAATTGTTTCACAGGAGCCTTATCTTTTCCCTGATACAATCAGAAATAACATTACAATGGGGAGAAAGAATATTTCAGATGAACAAATCGATTTAGCTATTACATTAACGGAAATGAATGATTATATAAAATTGCTCCCCCATGGTCTAGAAACAAAAATTGGTGAAAGAGGAATTACGTTATCGGGTGGTCAACGGCAAAGGCTTGCTTTGGCTAGAGTTATTGTTAATAATCCCGAAGTATTAATATTAGACGAAGCAACTTCTGCACTTGACTTGGAAACAGAAAGAAAAGTCCAAGGTCATTTTGATCATATACGAAGAGGAAAAACAACGATTGTTATTGCCCATAGACTTTCAACAGTCCGCAATGCTGATGTTATCTTCGTAATGGATAAAGGACAAATAACTGCCAAAGGCACCCATGACGAACTATTAGAGAGTTCAATGATGTATAAACAACTTGTATATGCAGATCAAACCTATGCCTCAGGTGCATAAGAACAAAAGCGCAAGCGCCTTGCTCAGCCTAAGGCAGGCATAAGACAAGACCTGCCGTGGAGGTTTTTGCCACAGAAGGAATTGACTTATGTCCCGAGGGGGTAGGTGCTGGAGCTAGACGTGGCTCCCCCGTGCAACTAACTTATCCGCAAGTCCGAAATTTTATAATTTCCTAAGCAATAAGAAAAAGCGATGCCATTTTTGATTAGCATCGCCTTTTCCTATTTTATTAATCTGCCTATAAAATCATGAAGCTTTTCTAATGAATATAAATGCTGGTTACAAGTCTGACTATCCTGACAAATATAGTTGCCCCTTTTGACGAACGTATCTTTTTGGGATCCTTTTGTTTTTGAAGTGAATAAGCCTACATGGTCATGATTATTACACAAAGTACAAATACCTTTCTGGCTAATAGGGTGAAAAGTCCCTTCTATTCCAATAATTTCACCCTCATATTTTGTCACGATGTACTTTCGGTTCGTTCCGTGATCATCCCATCCTAGGTATGAAATTTCCTTGAGATCTATATCGCCAATATCAGGTGTTTTCAATTTTTTCACTTTCGGAAATAGTTTTTTTATTTGGGAGTCTGAAAGCTCAACAAACGGAACAACGTATGATTTTAGGGCCGCTAATTCTGTTTCTGCTTTCCCTTTGTCCTCTATTTCAAGTACATTTGTGATGATCTGTTTCTGTTCTAGATTAATATCCTCAAATAAATGGAAGACCTTTTCAACTGTTAAAGATTGAAGTGCGTCTAGTACACCTTTATCATTAACAGTTGCTTTCGCATTAATTAGGACAAAAGTTTGGTTTCTAATATAGTTAAATTGATAACTTTTTATGAATGGTTCCATTGCTATTTACTCACCCTTTACGTACTTTTAAACAATACCATTGTATATGACTTTGCTTCCCATTCCTATGTAAAAAATGAGTAAAAAACAATTTTTACATAAAAAAGCACTGATTCATAATCATCAGTGCTAGCTTACTAACATTATTTTGAATAAACAATTTTTTTAACCGATTCGATAGAGAGATAGTGTGAAGATGCCAATTCTTCTAACGTAACCCCTTGTTGAAATGCGTGTTTAATGGAGTGATTACGGTCATCTAATCGTTTTCTCCCACCAGATTTTGTACCCCATTTCCGATAATTACTAGCTACTTTCGGGATATAGATAGTCTCCCCTTGTATGTATTTCTGTATTTCACTTAGGAGACTTTGTGGTAAGACGGTATTTGCTTTCACATATTTCATTTCTGCCAGCTCCTTATTTTAAAAATAATGAAATAAGGTGCAAAGCCAAGTATTAGAAATAGAAAGCTATTTAAGGCGATATATATGTCAATTCTACCTCATGCAAAGAATCGCCATTCTAAAACCAGGCTTTGCATGAGACGCTGCGTTATTAGGTAACGTACTTCCTGTTACCATAAACCCACCCCCTTTATATCTATACGTCTTTTTTCTATTAGTTATTATAAAACAAGTTTCTTTAAACCACTACTATAATAATAAGATTTCCTAATTTCCCGCATAATGAACCAAAGCGCAAGCGCCTTGCTAACCCCCGACAGGCATAAGGCAAGACCTGCCGTGGAGGTTTTTGCCACAGAAGGGATTGACTTATGTCCCGAGGGGGTAGGTGCTGGAGCTAGACGTGGCTTCCCAGTGCAACTAACTTATCCACAAGTCCGAAATTTTATAATTTCCTAAGCAATAAAAAAGGGATACCTAAGTATCCCTTCTGTTAGCGACATTTTTTTATTTAAAACTCATTGTCGTCTTGTTTCATTTCTGCAATTTGTTGACGTATATTGTGAAGTTGTTCATAAGCTTGTTGAAACTGAGGGTTCTCTGTTGCTTCTGTTCCTGCTTGATCCTTAGCAAGTTGTAATTGTTTCTCTACTTGTTGTAATTGATCGAGTGCATTTTCCAACTGTTGTGCGTTTGATCCTTGTGAGTCAATGACCGTTTGCTGAGCGTCTTGAATTTGATGACTAACCAATTGTAATTGTTCATGTAAATTTTGTTCCATGTAGACGTCCTCCATTACTATTGAAATCTACATATATTATTTCTTACAACAATTAAATTTATGAATATTTTTTAAAGTGTTATGTTAAAGGCAAATAGACTTTCAGATAGTAACCCCCAATACATGAAAAACGCTTTAAGGCTTCTAAATAGAAAACCATAAAGCGCTTATTAGTTGTTTTACTTTTAAGACATCCATTTTGGTGGCGTGTTTTTATCCCAGAAAATTTCACCAATGACGTGATGTTTTTCAAAATTATCAGTATTTAAATGATAATGGAAATTAAACCAGTATCCTTCTCCTGGTCTGTTGTCTCGTCTGACGTGAAATCTTGCTATGTCTTCATTTGTTCTTCCATCATAAAGATTAAAAATTTTCTCACCGTAACCACGCGTAGTTTGTTCAGATATCCCATAGTATGGAATCACATCCTCACTTCCCTCTTCTAAAATGGATGAAATAATTTCTTCCATTGTAGGTAGGATGTTTGTGAAGACATCTTCTTCTACTTGATCAAAAATTCTCGGTCCTAGTTTGGAAATCGTTGCATTTTTAGCAATCACCGTAATTTGGCTAAGATAATCATTATTTGGTTGATGATCATCCGTATCGGTTTCAAACGGAGAATCGTCTAATAAAGTAGGTTCTTCTTTTGGTGAAGCAACTTCTTCGTTTTCAGCGGGATCTGCACTTAAGTATGTTGGGGGTATGTACAAACCCAACGTTAAAATTGTAATAAGGATTACGGATACTTTTCTAAACCAAAGCTTCATAAAGTTATCTCCCTATTCATAAGCCATATAATCTAATTTTAACACGGAATAGGCAGAAGTCTATAAAACTATTGAATTAATTTTGAAAATTCTGAGATGCTATTGTAGTGGATCCTTCTCCTGAATTTGTTTAACTTGATTAAATAAATTATTCTCTTCTTCTTTTGGTAATGGTTTATTAAATGGAATCGTCATATTTAGTTGCTTTGCCATCATTTCCATCGCATTTTTCATATCTTCTATATCTTTTTTTGTAGCAGCAATTTCATTATTGTTTTTCTCTACACCAATGTCGCCACTTATTTCAAGTGTTACTGATTTTAAGGTGGAAATATCACTTACCTTTTTAATTCTAAGTTTCATTTTTAATTCATCTTCTGTTATTCTTGCCTTTTTTAGGTTTCTAGTTAATATGTTTCCGTCTTTAATTAGTAATAATGGCTCTCCTTGGATCCACTTTTTGGTTTTCGTAAAGTAAATCTGTGTCAAAGATAAAATGATTAATCCTAATATGATTAATGACCCATGATACACACTTATCCATGGGTCTTCAGATTTTAATGGATGAACGAGTACTGTACCTATTCCTATCATAATGGCCACTTCACTAGGAGTCGCCTGTGAAATAGTTCTTTTTCCGCCGATTCTTAATAGTAAAATAGCTGCAACGATATAAATAATTGCTTGTATCCAACTTGGCATGATCATACCTCCTAATATTTTTAGTATGTATCATTTAATCAACATAAATTATTAATTAAAGTAAATGCTAAACGATGTACATAACGGACTAAGGAGTTGATGAAAGTGGCATTAAACGAACAACTTCCCCATGATAAAAGCCTCGACAATAGTCTTGCCTTAATGCAAGAAGGCTATCAATTTATTAGCAATAGAGTAAATCGGTATGAATCAGATTTGTTTGAAGCGCGATTAATGGGACAAAGAGTTATTTGTATGCATGGTGAGGAAGCAGCTAAACTCTTTTACGATTCAGACAGGTTTCAACGTAAAGGAGCCGCCCCAAAACGTATTCAAAAAACACTATTTGGAGTTAATGCAATCCAAACGTTGGACGGGGAAGAACATATTCATCGAAAACTACTTTTTTTATCGCTTATGACTTCAGAACATCAAAAAAGGCTAGCTGAACTTGCAAAGAACGAATGGAAAGCTTCAATTAAATTATGGAAACATGCGGATCATATAAAACTTTTTGATGAAGCGAAGGTTATATTATGTAGAATTGCTTGTCATTGGACTGGCGTTCCTTTAAGTGAATCTGAGGTAAAGGAACGTGCTGAAGATTTCAGTAATATGGTTGATGCTTTTGGAGCAGTTGGCCCCCGACACTGGAAAGGAAGACGCGCGAGGCCTCGAACAGAAGATTGGATTAGAGGAATAATTGAAGATGTTCGTGCCGGTAAAATAGAAGCGAACAAAGGGACAGCAATGTATGAAATTGCCTTTCATAAAAAGCTAGATGGAACAACACTAGATGCACAAATGGCCGCTGTAGAACTTATTAATGTGATTCGTCCAATTGTTGCTATTGCTACTTTTATTACCTTTTCAGCATTAGCTTTGTACGAACATCCAAACGCGAAGGAAAACATAAGAAATGGTGATGAAGCGACATTGGAGCGATTTGCACAGGAAGTACGACGCTATTACCCGTTTGGACCATTTCTAGGTGCTAGAGTAAAGAAGGATTTTACGTGGAAGAACTGTGATTTCAAAAAAGGTATGCTCGTATTACTTGATGTTTACGGATTACATCACGACGGGCGAATTTGGAATAAACCAAACGAATTCCGACCAGACCGTTTTCAAGATTGGGATGGGAACTTATATAATTTTATTCCACAAGGTGGGGGAGATCCTTCACAAACACATAGATGTCCTGGAGAAGGAATTACAGTAGAAATTATGAAAGCAACGGTTGATTTTCTTGTTAATAAGGTTGATTTTGATGTACCTGAACAGGACTTGAGCTACAGCTTGGTTCGGATGCCTAGTTTGCCTGAAAGTGGGTTTGTGATGAAAAATATAAAAGAAAAAGCCTTGCATTAAGAAGCTATTCTCGTTCATAACTTAGCTGTAAAAACGTTTGGACATATACATCCAAACGTTTTTATTGGTTAGGCAATACTCCTATTGGACAAGTTCACTACATACTTTCTACCTCTTGTTTAGACATTATTTCCCAGCCATTGGTTTCAAGCTTTTTTATATACGTTTCTACCTCTATTTCTTCCTTATCCAACACTAGAGGATGTAGGGAAACAAGCATTGGTTAGAAGCATAATTAATTGTTACTTTTACGACCTCATATCCGTTATGAAATCGTGGATCGAAACCTGGATCATCTAGTATATCTCCTTTAATTGGACGAATATTGGACTCAAATGTCTTCATCATTACAAAAGTTAATTGCTCTTCTTTTTGTACTTTTATGGATGAAATAAAAATAAGTAAGTTTATTTTCATTTTATTCTCCTTCATGCCATTTTTCTTTGTCTTCCCTGTTTATATGTCTAACCTTTATTTTGGGCCAAATTCCTTTCCAGTTCTTTTTGGCAATCCTATTCTCAAAAATTTGAACAAGATTGGGATTTTCCATAAAAAACGGTGTCGGCCTTAGGTGTAAGTTTAAGACATCCTCTACCCCATGTGGTGCAGTTAAAACGACGTTGTTTTTCTGGTTTAATCGTAACCCTAATGCGGTAGCAGTTTCAGGGAATTTTGAAATAGCATCAACTGAATTAATATATGGATCCAACCCATTAACAACATGCATTCTTACCTCATTTTTAACCGACCAAGGAACATGTGGAACTATTCTCCTAAGTATTTCTTCAAGCTTTTTTTCCTCAAATTCATCCATATTTTCCTTATCAAAATAAATGACATCTACATCAGGAATAGCTGTTCGTTCTGAAAAGTCATGAATGGTATCCCAAATTTTTGAGCGAACGAAGCCAGCACATATCCACCAATCTGGTAAGTTTAGAGATTTAGCGGCTTGTAAAAGTTTAATCATCCATTTATCTTGTTCAACTGCACGTATAATGTCTTCTTCGGTTTTTAACAATTTGTTATTCCTTTCGTTTTTCAATACTTCGATCAATCTATGAATTGATGGAAAAAATAGACATAATTCATTCAAATAAACAAGTGAAGCAAAAAAATTGGTAACCAGGATTTACACTAATCGGTCTGGTTGTCCTAAAACTTCCTCTATTCTATTTGCCATTTCCTTTTTATCACGATATTCAAAAAATCCGAGACGATTTCCCCAAGGATCTTGAAAAGTAGCCCACTTAACAGGGACTTCTTCTCTGTTGAAAATTTCAAAAGGCTCTACATCTAAAATATTTATTAGTTTATCCCGTTCTATTTCGATATTTTTGACCCCTAAACGTATAGGTCCACTTCCAACAGTTGGTTCTCCTTCTGCAAGTTGTAACCAGCATCCAGGTAATAGCTCCCACTCCGCAAAACCATGATGTGGAACAAAATCTGGTCCTCGATTCAACAACACTTCATACCATCTTTGACCTTCTTCTATGTTAGACACTCGTACCTGAACAGTCATTTCATAAATCATTTATTTTCACCTTACTTTATTCGTAATTAATCTTCCTTAAGAAATTGTAGTAGTTCAATTTGATTACCACTAGGATCTAAAAAAACATTATATTTCCCTGGTGGACAAGGCATTGCTTCATCAAATAGGACATGTACACCATATCCTTTTAATCTTTTTACATCCTCTTCTATATCCTTTGATTGTAATCCTAATAAGATATTGTTTCCTATCTGTTTTTCCTCATCTACTTCTTCTAATATAATTGGTACATGTTCATGTACTAAGCTTACAAGTTTTTCACTGTATTTCTTGGATATGTGGAAGTCTAAAATATTTGTATAAAAATGAACAGCTTCTATCATGTTTTTTACTTTAATTGTTACAACGCACACTGTATTCAACATAATTAGCATCCTCCTAGATTAAAAAGCACCAAAAAACTTTCCTATATTACATTCTCGTTTACGTATTTATTTCCCTCCAAAACGTCCGAGATAAATATGTTTATTTTTTTAAACATAAAAAGAGAACCTCCAATTGGTTCTCTTTGTCACTCATTGTTTATGTTTTGCTTGAACGAAAACTAATTTATCAACAAACCACTTTACCGAAACCATTATTAAAATATATATCGGAAATGAATAGATGTGCTCCCAAGTATAAGGTTGGTAGATGTCCATGAATATAGCTAAGGGTTCTAAAACAAAGGAGAAAGTGAGCGATGTAACGGTAGATGCTATTAAGTAAGTCTTCCAACTGTTAAAGTATTGATAAAGGGTCATAAAGATAATTGTGATAATGATATTTATACATATAATTCGGCTACCCCCTGGGATTATCATTGCAGGGTAATCCCACAAGATAAATTCCGAACCTAATACATCAAGAAAGTTAATAATACTAAAGGAAATGGATCCATACAAAAGAATTTTTACAAGTTTTGTTTGATCAACAATTTTAATCCATATGTAAACGAAGATAAACATACTAATAACTAAAAACCACCATTGAAAGGAAAAAAGTACTTCTTCAATCCAATAATTTACTCTTAAAATACTCACCTCATCTTGTAACTCCTTCATTCGCTCTAACATATTTATCTCCTTCATCAAAATCTACCTTCTATAAGTGGTTATGCTATATTTATCTTGTGTAAGTCTGGCAAATTTATGAAAGTAAATAAAAAGCACTTGGAAACTGAATTCCAAGTACTTTGGTGTTTTATGCCTTTTTTAACATGTCTCTATTCAATTCACTTACATTTCGCTTTCCAGATAAAGCTAACGTTAAATCGAAATCAGCAATTAAGTTTCGGAGCACTTGCTTTACACCTTCTTCTCCAGCTAAGGCCAAACCATACATATATGGACGTCCTACAAGTACAGCTTTTGCTCCTAGTGCCAATGCCTTTACGATATCTGAGCCCCTTCGGATTCCACTGTCCATTAACACTGGAATTTGACCTTTCACCACATCAACGATTTCTGGTAAAGCGTCAATAGCTGGAACTGCACCATCAACTTGTCTGCCCCCGTGGTTACTTACAATTATTCCATCGGCACCATGCTCAACAGCAAGATGAGCATCATCTGGGTGTAGAATTCCTTTTAACAGTATTGGAAGGGATGTTTGTGATTTAATGAATTCTAAGTCCTTCCATGTTAATGTTGGATTTCCAAAAATTTGTGACCATAGCATAATTGCTGAACGGATATCTTCTTGAGGTGATTTTTCCAATCTAGAGCAAAAAACTGGATCACTTAAATAATTCCCAATACCTTCTGCCTGTAAAAATGGCAAATAGGCGTGTTCAATATCTTTTTCTCTCCACCCCATCATTGGTGTGTCTAATGTAATAACAATGGCACCATACCCTGCAGCCTCAGCTCGCTTTACCATGCTAGCAGCAATTTCCTTATCACTACTCCAATATAACTGGAACCATCTCTCTTTGTCCCCCATTGCTTCTGCTGTTTTTTCTATGCTGTATGTAGAGGCGGTACTTGCTATAAATGGGACATCCATTGCTGCCGCACCACGAGCACTAGCTAATTCACCCTCTGGATGAACAATAGATTGGACTCCTACAGGTGCACACAAAATTGGATACGCATATTTCTTTCCGAAAAGCTCAATGCTTAAATCTCTCACGGATGTATCGCATAGCATTCTCGGAACGATTTGCCATTTTTCAAAAGACTTATTGTTGCTTTTAACCGTTACCTCAGCTCCTGCAGATGCAGCAACATAGTCATAAGGCTTTGCATCTAATTTTTCTTTTGCTTTTGCCTCTAACTGTTCAAACGACGAAGGAATAATGTTTTCCTCCATATGCTGATACACTTTAGCCTGTACTAGATTTCCAAAACTCATTATATCTCCCCTTTGATAAATTAGGTAAATTATGAAATATTCTTACTTTATTTACTTAAACTACGATTAACTATAGCTATGATTGTTGAGTGCTACACCGCTGCTTCAGCAGAATACTTCGCTAAGATTGATTTTCTGATTCAAGAAAAGTGGTAAACCATATAGCATGTTAGAATACTTCCTACTAAGGCTATATTTTTAACTTGCTTTTGCCCAATTCATCAGTACATTAAAGATCCGTAGCGGCTGTGATTCATACATATAAGTTACGTCGCATTTTCCATCAACTGTGAAACAAATAATAAAAATCGTTCGAAAAGGTCATAATTTAAGCGATAAAGCTCATGACTATTATCCTAGCTCTTCGACAATTGCACGTCCTGCGACCCTTCCCGAAAACAAACAGCCACCTACAAATGTTCCTTCTAGTGCTCGATAGCCATGTAATCCGCCACCACCAAAACCGGAAACCTCACCTGCAGCATAAAGACCTGGAACAGGCTCACCAGACTCATTTAAAACTCGCCCATTTAAATCAGTTTGTAAACCACCTAACGTTTTTCGACTTAAAATATTAATTCGTACCGCAATAAGTGGGCCATTCTTAGGATCTAATATCTTGTGAGGTGGTGCCACACGTATAAGTTTGTCCCCAAGATATTTTCTAGCACCGCGTATCGCAGTTACTTGTAAATCCTTAGAGAATTTATTATTGAGTGCCATATCACGTGCTTTAATTTGTCTTTCGATATCGTCCAAATTTAGAAGGTTTTCATCAGTTAACTTGTTCATTCCTTCTACTAAATCACCCAAATTATTGGCAACAACAAAGTCCTCCCCTTTATCCATAAATGCTTGAACTGGTTCGGTTGCACCAGGTAACGCACGTGCTAATACCTTCTTAATGCTTTTCCCTGTTAAATCAGGATTTTGTTCCGAACCGGATAAGGCGAATTCTTTTTCTATTATTTTTTGTGTCAATATAAACCATGAATAATCGTAACCTGTCTTTTGTATTGCTTCTAAAGTGCCTAGCGTGTCAAAACCAGGAAAATTAGGTGTCGGAAATCTTCTGCCTTCTGCATCTAACCAAATAGAAGACGGTCCAGGTAAAATGCGAATACCATGATCTTTCCAAATGGAGTTCCAGTTTTTGATTCCTTCTGTGTAATGCCACATTCTATCTCGATTGACAATCCTACCACCTACGTTCTCTGTAATTTCAAGCATTCGCCCATCTACATGAGCTGGTACGCCTGAAATCATATTCTTAGGTGGTTCTCCCAATCGACTTGGCCAATTTTTTCGTATTAAATCAAAATTAGCACCAATTCCCCCGCTTGAAACGACTACTACTTTTGCTTGGAATGTAAAATGATCGACTACCTCTCTAGAGCTTTCCTGTCCTCTTTCCACGTTACTTGGTGCTAGAATAGATCCCTTTACACCAGTTATGGAACCGTTATTCGTCAGAAGCTCATCTACACGATGGCGAGGTCGGTATTCTACCAATCCATTTTTCATATGATCCCTTACTCGACGTTCGAAAGGTTCTACGATTCCTGGTCCTGTTCCCCAAACGATGTGAAAACGAGGAACAGAATTTCCATGCCCTTCTGCAAGATAACCACCTCGTTCTGCCCAACCAACAACTGGGAAGAACTTAACTCCCATTCCTTTTAACCAGGAACGCTTTTCTCCAGCAGCAAATTCAACATACGCTTCTGCCCATTTTTTTGCCCAGTAATCTTCATCATCATGACGATCGAATCCGGCAGTACCAAGCCAGTCTTGCCAAGCTAGTTCTTTGGAGTCTTTAATTCCCATTCGCCGTTGTTCTGGTGAGTCTACTAAAAACAGCCCGCCAAATGACCACCATGCCTGTCCACCTAAGGATCCCTCAGGTTCTTGGTCTAATAGCAGCACTTTTTTCCCACCATCTGCGATTTCTGCCGTTGCAACAAGACCAGCAATTCCAGCTCCTACCACAATCACATCAAAGTTCACGTAAAATCCTCCCTTCATTAACTTAGTAAGCGTTTTCAAATTTAAATAAAAATTTTCAGAACTTGATATGATGTCAATTTCATTACAATCAATATATACTTTCCTATCTGTCTAGTCAATAAATAATTAGAATATATTGACAATTAACGTTATAATAGATTTACTTTACGGTAAAATGAAAGAAATGAAAACTTAAGGGCTGATAAAGATGAAAAAAGAAAAAGTAGATCGCCGTTCAATGAGGGCTGAGAATTCAATTAAAAAGGTTTTAGAAGCAGCAAAAGCCCTCTTCATTCAACATGGATTTAAAGATACAACCATTTCCATGATTGCGAAGCATGCGGATGTTGGTTACGGTACGGCCTATACCCACTTCCCTAAGGGAAAAGATGAAATATTTTTAACGATTATTGAAGAAGTGATCGCTGATTTCTATGTGGTAGCTAATACGGAGTATACAGTTAATTCAAAGGAAGAAGCTTTTACTTTTATTCATCGAAACATTACACGGTTAATTGAACTATCGGTACAACACAAAAAAATGCTGGCGGTTTTTTATGAATCAATTGGTATTTCCGCTGCTACGAAGGAAATGTGGCAAGATATTAGCGACCGGTTTATTCAACGAATTGCTCAAAACGTTGTGCAGGCAATGGAGAAAAATATAGCTCATCGGAATGACTTTGATGAAGAAATAGTGGCTGGGGTGTTATTTTATACAGTTGAAAATAATCTTTGGAAAATCATTTTGGATCAAACAGTGACACCCCAAGGGGTAATTGCACATAATATTACAGAAGTGTATACGAATGGTTTATACAAATAATGATGAGTTCTACAGATAAAAAAAATAGCAAGAGCCTTTAAGCAAATAGGCTCTTGCTATTTTTTTACTTATGGTAACTTTCTATGAAGTCTAATAGGTTTTGGCCATACGGTAGAGGCTTGCTAAAATAATAACCCTGTATTTCATCACAATGCAAATCTTTTAAGATGGATAGTTGCTCGGTTGTTTCTACGCCCTCTCCCACTACTCGCATATTAAATTGGTGAGCTAATCGAATAATCATTTCAGCAATCGCTTTAATATCTTGATCAACAGTTATTTTTTCAACGAAACTCTTGTCTATTTTGATAACATCTGTTTTGAACTCTTTTAAATAACTTAGTGACGAATAGCCTGTCCCAAAATCATCTAAAGCGAGTGAAAATCCAGCAGTTCGAAACGCATTCAAAACATACGCAACTCTTTTTTTGTTATGAATGAACAATGATTCTGTTATTTCAATTTCGATTAGTGATGGCGAAATATGTGATTCTCTTAATATCTGTAAATACCGATCAACAATATCTTTATTCAAAAATTGGTTCGGTGAAAAATTTATTGACATTTTATAGGTAATATTGCTTTTACTGTTTATTTCTGTAAGGTATTCACAAGACTTCTTGAATACCCAATCACCTATTTCTCCCATCAGTCCAGTTTGCTCCGCAATAGGGATAAATTCAAAGGGAGATATTAAACCTAACTCAGGATGATCCCAACGAATGAGCGATTCGAAGCCTTCAATTTTTAATGTTTTCACGTTGATTCTTGGCTGAAAGTGTAAAAGAAACTGCTCTTCTTCAATCGCTTTTCTCATACTATTTTTTATAGTAAAGGAACGATAGTTAAAGGATTGAATGGAACCATCATAAATAGAAAAGTGATTCTTACCATTTTTTTTCGCAAAAGTCATTGCATTATTTGCATGTGCGAGAAGAGTCTGACTACCATTTCCATCTTCAGGAAATTTACAAAAACCTAAGCTTATCGAACAGAAAAATTCATATTCATTAATTAAAATCGGTTTTGTAAATAATTCCATAATTCGTTTTCCAGTTTCCTCTAATTGACTTGACGAATAAAGGTCTGGAATTATTATCGCAAACTCATCGCCCCCGAGCCGGGCTATGAAAGATTCTTTGCTTAGACATTCCGTTAATCTTTTCGCGATTTCCTTCAAAAACATATCACCTATATCATGTCCAAACATATCGTTTATGTGTTTGAAATCATCAATATCAAAAATACCTAAAACAAATCTTTCATTCGACTTTAACCCTTTGTTTACCATGGACTTAAGTCTTGAATCTAAGTAAAGTCTTGTTGGTAAATTTGTGTTGGGATCAAAAAACGTATTGTGTTGAATTTGCGTTTCTAATCTCTTTTCTTCTGTAATATTTCGGAAATTGACGACAATACCATTGATTCCAGGATAATCGATAAAATTTGTAAGGACTAGCTCATGAATATAATAAAGTCCATCGTCGTGAATGGCACGAATATGAATTTTATATGGGGTTTGTGGATCTTTTACGGCTTTGATTAGATAACATTTACATTTTTCCTTATCATCTGGATGAATCAGCTCTAGTACATCTTTATCAATAACAGAGTTTGCTTTTCTATTCGTAATCTTTTCGTAAGTAGGACTCATGTACGTAATGGTAAAATCTTGATCTAATATAGCTATTCCTTCATTTGAATGTTGTATAAGGGCTTTTATCCGTTCTTCTTGTAAATGTAAAGATTCTTCCATCCGCTTTTTTTCTGTAATATCGTTACGAAAAGAAATATATTGATACGGTTTGTTGTTTTCATTTAAAAATGGAACAATGATGGTGTCTACCCAATAAATTGAACCGTCTTTTGCCCTATTTCTAATTTCCCCTTTCCATACATTCCCTGTTCCTATAGTACGCCACATTTCTTTGAAAAAGTTTTTACTATGAAAATTAGAGTTTAAAATGCGATGATTACTTCCTATCAGTTCAGTTCTTAAAAACTTGGAAATATGGCAAAACCTATCATTAGCATAAGTAATCTCCCCTCTATTGTTTGTTACAGCAATTATAGAGGAGGTATCTAAAGCAACTTTTAAATTTTTCAATAGCTCGATATTTTCAGCAGTTAAATTATCGAGAGGAATATCTGAATCAAATAAATCCATCTGTCATTCACCAACTTAAGTATAGTTTGATTAAAATTCTTGGGTGATTTGATTAAGACTATCAGCTGCTGATGCTACTTCACTTGAGGCTTGATCTATTTGTTCAACAACTGCCAGTAAACTATCTAAATCTACCTCGATTTTTTCATTTTGTAGCTTTGTTTTCGTCATAGCTTCTAAAATATCCACAAAATATTTATCGGTCTTTTCCATGCTTTCCATACCAACATCAACTAGTTCAATCACATTTTTTACTGAATCAGAAACATTAACAATCTGTTCATTTGTTTTCGTAATTAGTTCTTCTACTGTTTCTGTTGATTCCTTTGTTTGTTGGGAAAGCTTTCTTATTTCTGTTGCAACAACAGAAAAACCTCTTCCGTGTTCTCCAGCTCTTGCAGATTCAATTGAAGCATTAAGTGCTAAAACATTCGTTTTCTCCGCAATATCAGAAACTATTTCAATTACTTCTGTTATCTTTTTAGCTATTTCGCTTAGTCCCTGTGAGTCTTTAGCAATGCGATTTATACTATTCTTCATAACAGTCAAGTTTTCATTTTGAAGCTCTAATTGTTTTTTTCCATTTTGTGATAGTGACTCGGAGTGGTTTGCCAATTCAGTTCCCTGTTTAGATAGATTAACAATATTTTCGGATTGTCCGACTAATTCTTTTATGGAAGCACTAGTTTCCTCTGAAATTGCGGCAAGACCTTCTGCTGTATAATTTACCTTTTGGCCTAACTCATATTTAAGCCTTTGATTTTCCATTCGAATACGTTCATTTTCATCCTCATATGCTTCTAGTACAATTTGTTGCTCTAAATTTAGCAATTTACTTACAACTGTTATGGACTGAAGTAATTCGCTAGGTATTTGAATGTTTTCTTCTAGTATTTTGCTTAATGAATTAAACAAATCCTGAAATGCGGACATATACCATTTTGTTTGAAGACCAATTCTAACATGAGCATGAGCTATTCTTAAACGCTTATCAATAAATGTTTGATCTATTGAGCCGTTAAATAATTCTTGGATATGTATTTTTAGCGTTTGTTTTAGCCGTTGTACACTACTATGTTCTTCAATAATACTTAAAAGGTTAGGCTGTCTTGTAATATTTCCATAAAATTGTTCCGTAATGGAGTCAATATTATTTTCTATTATAGGCTTTAATACTTTAATAACCTTTAAATCATCTTCCGACAATTTTATAATTTCAATCTGTCTCGCTAAATCACTTTCACTTGAAATTTTCAATATTGCTTTTTGTTGTGCTGCATTTTCTAAAAGACTTTGCCCTTTTCCCTGTTTTTTAGAGCTAGTTAAGTTAAATATTTTCAATTATGAATCCCCCAATATCGCAAATTATAATGTTACTGTTTCCAACATAAAGATAGTTTTATCTGTAATTATAAACAAAACATTACAAAAATTGCGGATTTTACAGGAGTTTATTACATGAAAATGGACAACTTTCATAAATATGTCACATTTGTTTGTAACTTAAAACTAGTTTCAAAAAAAGACGGATCAATTATAGACTGTCTAAAAAATGAATTACATTTTTGCATGGACAATTAAACGATGTGTTGCTGTATCTATAGGGGTACAAGTGATTAACGTTAAAATTTTATCCGAACTAGGTTGGTATAAAACAGATAAATCAGTTGGCACAACTACTTTTGTTTCAAAAACCGTATATGTGTAACGTTTACCCATATAGTTCACATGAATTTCGTCACCGATCTTCACTTCATCTAAACGATTAAAAAAACGCCCATATGTATACGACCTGTGGGCAGCAATAGCTGAATTTCCGATTTCACCAGGTTTAGCTGTTTCCTTTAACCGACCAGCTGCATAACGCATATTTTTTTCTGTGGCACCATCTAATAGAGGAAGTTGAACTTGTATGGTGGGGATTTCGATGTGACCAATTGGTTGGTTCGTAGTGGATTTTTTCACTGGAGTATCTAAAATGGGATCATCATATCGCTCATCTTGTTTCAACTTTTTCTCTAAGAAAACGTCCCAATCTTCTTCCAGAAAAACATCTTGTAATTGTAAAAACTCTTCTTCTCCCACCTCTTGTATAACAGGCTCAAATTCAATGTTCATTGCTTCTTCCAACAGTTTCTTTTCTATGTGGTTTGAATATATTTGAGCAGAAATAGGATAACTTATTAAAATGATTCCAAATAAAATAAATAAATAGGATAGCCATTTCATGTACAGATACCTCCAACAAAAAAAGAAATGGTAACTCGGAGGGAAATAAGCTATGCGGTTACATAGTCCCAGCCATTTGGAATAGAACAAAATATAGAACTAGAGGGGTTGATCTATTCCAAAATCGAGTCACCAAATCTTCTATTATTCTTCCATTAAACTTTTTCTTCTATATAGGAATGCACCTAGAAGAATGGACGCTAAGCCAGACAAGTAGAAAGGTAATTTTGAATAATCACCAGTTTTCGGAAGCTCTTTGTCATCATCATCTTTAGGGTCATCTACATCTCCAACTACTGGTTCCTCGTCAGAATCGTCGGTTGGATCTTCAGTGTCTTTAGGATCCTCTGGATTAATTGGAGTTTCAGGTTCTTCTGGTTGTTCTGGAGTTTCGGGTTCTTCTGGAGTTTCAGGCTCTTCTGGTTGTTCAGGTTCTTCAGGTTCAACACAAAGGGTTGAAGTAGAAGATGCTGTTGAAGTTCGAGTGGAACCATCTGGACCAGTTAAAGTCCAAACTAAATTACCACCACTAAAGTCTTGGTAAAATACTTTGTTCTGGCGACCAACTTCATAGGTCTCTGGGAAATTGGGTTCACCAATTGTATTGCCAGTAAATTTTGACTGTACTAACTCTGCAGAAATTGGTTCATCATTCTTGTTGCTGTATCCAAACCATGCTCGGTAAACTCCCTCTTCTACTAACTGAATACATTCAAGAACTGGAGAAATGGAGTCGTAAATGATTTCTTCCGAGTCTCCACAGTCATAGAAATAAGATTCCGATTGCATTCCATTATCACCGCCAGGATGACCTTCTGGACGATCCACCATAATCCGATAATGTCCCTTTTCAGTTGGATAATAAGTTATATACGTAATTCCATCTGAATCAAAAGCTCTATCAGCATCTAAATCTTTTTCGTACGGCTCAATACCTTCTACTTGATTATGATTTGGTGCTGGACCAGCTTCTTCACCACCTGCTACAAAGTAAACTTTATAAGTAGGTGTAATACCCTTTGCTCTATCGGGTTTATCAACTTGCACCATTAAAACAATAGGCTCATCACAACTCAATGTATTATCTTCGTTCTCGTCTGTAACAGTATAGGATGTTTGATTCCATTCTTCTTTATCAGCAAACACAAGTAGACTTGTTCCAAAAATGGTTCCAAACATCACAACCAATCCACTTAACATAGGTATCATGATTTTCTTCAAGTCTTTCATCCTCCTTTCCATTAGTTAAAGTCGAAATAACTTATCTTACATAACGGAACAATTTCTGCTCTGTAGGAGCAATATTATTAATTCTTTTTAAAGAACAAAAACAAACGCGCACAAAGAATGTCTAAAATTGTTCTTTTCAGAGTTATTTATGTTCGTTATATAGAATTACTGAAAGTATAAGATATGTAATAAGAAAAGAAAAACGTTATAATTGCTTATTTTTCGTTATAAAGAACATAAAACCTAAAGTTTTCTTCGTCTTACTCTTTTTATCTTACTTTTTTGTTATTTTTAAAGAACTAAATTGTTTTATAAAACGAACATGATAATAAAAAACTACTGTCTTTTTATAACTTTTTATTTGTATGAAAAAAGAGGAAGTTGCCTTTTTGGCAACTCCCTCTCTTATGTACATTTTAGTTATTTCCTAAATTCAATGCTGTCTGAGCTATATGCATATCTTGATCAAGCTGTTTTGGTACGTCATGAGGATGATAAAAACCTTTTTCAATCATATAATTTGAAATCTGTTCGTGAAAATGTATAACTTCTTCTATTTGTTGTGTTAAGCTTTGTCTTACTTCAGGTGATGCAGATTCTGTAATGGCTACAGCATAATTTCTTATTTCTGCTTTTGCTGCCATTAAAATGTCTGTTGCAATTACTTGATCTGACAGATCCGCCACTCCAATAAGCTTCTCAATTAATGGGTTCATTGTTTTCCCTCCTTAGGACAAATGACTTTTTAATACGTTAATATGCTTATCGTGCATACTTGCATCTTGTTGCATGAGGCTTTTCAGTTTCTCATCTGTAACAAGTGCTTGCATAATAGTAGCCTTCGTTAAACACAAACTCTTAAAAGTAATAAGTTCGTGCATTTCTAATGTTTCATGTTGATATAATTCATCATTCATTTGTTTCCCTACTTTCATGTATTATTCGCCTAAAGCTCTATTTGCAAATTCAATATCTAAGTCCAACTGATCTTTCACATTTTTCGCATGATAAATGCCTTTGTTCTGTAAGAAGTTAAATATTCTTTCCTGTTGGTTAATAGCATCTTTTAATTCCTTCGTTAAAAAATCTCGTACTTCTTTTGAAGTTGTTTCAGTTATTGCAGTTGCGATATCTTTTATTGCTGCCTTTGCTTCGAACAACATATCTGTTGCAATGGTCTGATCAGTAGTGCTTAATGGATTAGTTTCCACATTCCTTCCTCCTTTAATGTAATGTCTTTTTAGCAGAGCTTAGTAAATCCTTCATACCTATAACCGATTTTTTTCCATGATCCATACTTTGTTCAATTAATAGTCTCAGCTCAGGGTTTTGTACTTTTTCTACTCTTTCCTTATCAAGGCTTAAGCATGTTGTTTTAAAGGCTAAAAGCTCTCGTACATCAGATATTTCATGAACACCAAATTTTGCACTATGCATCACATCATTTCACCTTCCTTTCTGATAACTATCGTTATTTTCTGTAAAGGGAAGAAAAATAATCATAAAAAAAAACAGACCTAGTAAGGCCTGTTTTCACGTTGAATTTTATATTGCATTTGGTTTTGGTGCAGTAGCTTTATACCACTGGTAAAAAAGAATTACAATGAGGATGACATCGACTAAATCACCTCCATAATACATAATCATAGCACCAACTTCAGCTTCGTAACCGTTAACACCATTCGGTGGATTTGCATATATGTATTTTGATAAAATTCCGTGTCCAGCCAATGCCAGGATAAAAACAATTGTCCGAAATGCAAAGCTGTAACGGTGAATAGTTGGATCTAGATAAATAATAGAAATGGTAAAGAAGTAGCCTGCTAGAAAAACATGTAAGTGCACGACCACATGAAATAATATGTTTTCGTGCATCAAAATGTATAGATTTGTCGTGTAAATAATCCAAAGTCCACCAACATTTAGGATCCCAGTTATGATTGGATTAGTCAAGTGTCCTATGATTTTACTACGAAGTACTTTTGTTATCAGACGAGCATAACGTACTGGAAGTGTACGGAGAAGCAATGTCATGGGCATTGCTACTACCATTAAAAGGGGTGCAAGCATGCCGAGAAACAAGTGCCCAATCATATGGGTTGGAAAATGGACATGAGCACGGACTGCTAGTGGTCCTAAAACAGTTATAATGGCTAAAAAACAACCTCCAAACCAGAAAAGTAAACGTGATATTGGCCATTTTTTATATGTTCGGTTCGAATAAACTACACAAATTACATATAAAACTACACCTAAAATAAATGGAAGTGCTAAAATAAGCTGGTTGAATAGGCTAACTGCTGGTATGTGATGATGATTCTCCATATTATCCACCTGCTTTGTTTCGAGAACGAACTGTTAAAAAAAGACCGAGGATAATTAGGACAACCGCAATAATGTTCCAGATTAAGTCATACATCAGGATGTTTTCGACGTAACGAATTTGGTGGATTCGCATTAGCTTATGCTGAATCGTTCCATCATACAATTGAAACATACCAATCCCAAGAAATATCCCACCAAACCACGGTTTGAATTGTAGTATTTGTCGTCTACGTAAATCCGCAAACAAAAATAACCCCCCAATGGTGGCAAACCAACTAAACGCATGGAAAAAACCATCTGAAACTAATCCTATTTCTTTGGTTGATTTATCATAAAAATGATGCCAATGAAGTAATTGGTGAAATACAGTCTCATCTATAAAAGCAGCAATTCCTATTCCAAATAATATTCCCGACCAAATAATACGAGAGGTATATTTTTTAACGACATTATTAGTTGCCAATTTATAGGTCTCCTTAACTATATGCAATATTATCCACCATTCTAACCAGTTGTACGGCCTTTATAACGATACATACTACTGCAAAGGAGAACTATTTTGAATTTCACTTATAAAATGTAAAAAAAGGACCCGGATTGGGTCCTCATCTAATAACGATTTCATTCTCTTCCACAGATACGATTAACTGTTCTTTTCCTTCTTCTTCTAACAATACGTCCGCAATTTTATCTTCTAATTGTTCTTGGATAACACGACGTAGTGGGCGTGCACCAAACGTTGGGTGATAGCCTAGTTCAATTAGTTTATTTTTTGCATCTACATTTACTTCCAGTTTAACTCCTTGTTCTTCTAGTTGCTTTTCTAAATCTGCTAGCATTAAGTCTAAGATATGAAGTAAATTATCTTTTTCTAACTTGTTAAATTCAATAATAGAATCAAAACGGTTTAGGAATTCTGGTTTAAAGTACGAACCTAGCGCCTCTAATATGCTGGATTCTTTCACCATATCTTCCCCGACTGAGTTAAAGCCAACTGTAATTTTCTTATGGCTTACTCCTGCATTACTAGTCATGATGACAACGGTATCCTTGAAGCTTACGGTTCTACCTTGACTATCTGTTAGTCTACCATCCTCTAAAATTTGTAGGAACATATGTTGAACATCAGGATGAGCTTTTTCTATTTCATCCAACAAAATAAGACTATAAGGATTACGTCTTACTTTTTCCGTTAACTGTCCTGCTTCTTCATGCCCCACATATCCTGGTGGTGAGCCAATTAACTTGGAAACCGCGTGTCTCTCCATATATTCACTCATGTCTAGTCTAATCATCGTTTCTTTTGAACCAAAAAGTTCTTCTGCTAGTGATTTTGATAATTCGGTTTTACCAACCCCAGTTGGACCAACAAATAAGAAGGATCCAATAGGCCTATATTTTGATTTCAAGCCAGCGCGACTACGACGTATTGCTTTTGCCACCTTTTTAACTGCTTCACCTTGTCCAATAACTTTACTAGCAAGATTACCTTCTAAATTCTTCACTTTTTCTTTTTCGTTTTCTTGTAGCTTACCGACAGGAATGCTTGTCTTACTTTCGATTAGACTCAGAATAAAATCTTCATCTACAATTCCTTTGTTTGGTGTGTGCCCTTCTTGCAGTTGATTTTCCAACTCTAACTCTTCATCACGCAGTTTAGCAGCTTCTTCATATCGTTCTGCTACTGTTGCTTCTTGTTTTTTATGACGTATTTCATTTAGTTGATTTTTTATAGTAGCTGATTCTTTTCCTTCAGATAAAAGATTTACTTTTGAACCTGCTTCATCAAGTAAGTCAATTGCTTTATCTGGTAGAAAACGATCTTGAATGTATCGGTCTGACAATGTTACACAGGCTTTAATCGCTTCTTCTGTAAACTGAACCTGATGATATTCTTCATATCTTGCTTGTAAACCTTTTAAGATTTCCATCGCTTCAACGATTGTTGGTTCTTTTACTATAATCGGTTGGAATCGTCTTTCTAATGCGGCATCTTTTTCAATCTGACGATACTCTTTTAACGTTGTTGCTCCAATAACTTGCAACTCGCCTCTAGCCAATGCTGGCTTTAAAATATTTCCTGCATCCATGGAACCTTCAGCAGCACCTGCACCTACTAACTGATGAATTTCATCAATAAATAAGATAACATTTTGACGTGTTTGCAGCTCATTAATAATAGCTTTAATACGCTCCTCAAAGGAACCACGAATTCCTGTTCCTGCTGTTAAAGAAGCAACATCCATTACATATAATTCTTTATTTAAAATTTTAGCTGGGACTTCTCCAGCTATTATTTTTAAAGCTAACCCTTCTGCTATTGCTGTTTTCCCGACTCCAGGCTCCCCAATGAGGACTGGATTGTTCTTATTTCTTCTATTTAAAATTTCGATAACTCTCTCAACTTCTTTGTCTCTACCTATAACCGGATCAACTTGTCCATTTCTTGCTTGGTTTGTCACATTACGACCAAACTGATCCAACATACCGTTTCCGCCCTTTCCACCTTGTGTAGATGGAGAAGTTGGTTGCTTCATTGCATGGGAAGATCCATTAACAGAACCAAATCCTTTAAATAACTCATCAAAAGGGTATCCGCCAGTAAATCCAGAAGGCATACTATGTTTAGCATGCTGCTTTTCAAAACAGGAATGACACATTTTCATTTCTGTTTTCTCCTGATTTACTTGTGTATACACGTTTATTGTTGCCTGTTTTTTTTGACAAACTTGACACAACATACAAATTACCTCCTCGATTTATTTGTTTGACCTTCTTTGACCTTCGTTTGATTTTATTATACTTTGACCTTCTTTGACTTTCAAGTAGTTTGTTTAAACAGAAAAAGATCCCCCTGTTTTACTATCTGCAGGAGGATCTATCTATTACTTATTCATATACAATCCCGTCTTCATCAATATAAATGGATTTGATAATGGTGCGTTGGAAATCTTCTTTTCCATATTTACCTTTTAGGTTTATGGTTATATTATACATTCCATCATCAAAATGAGGAATTTTATAGGTTCCACTACTATTTTTCTTCACATTAATTTTATGCATTTTTAATTTTCCATTTTTATAATATTCTAATGTCATATCAGTTTTTACTTTTAGTTGTTTATCCTTAACAGTAGTCTTTACATTCTTTTTTCCATCTAGACTAACCGTAAACATGTCATTCAATTTACTTGTGAAAGAAACTTGTAGTAAGTAACTTGCCTTGTTGTTGGAGTTAGTAGTAAGTTTCCATTTTCCAGCTGATGGATTAGCAATCGTTAATGTATGGTGGTATGCTCCATTGAAAAACTCCGTATCATTTTGAAGCTCATAATTCGCAAAAGTTTGGCCATTCGGGTCTGTTAAGACGAGTTCTTCCATTTGTTTGTCACTAACAAAATCCACTGTAATTTCTTCCGCATCTTCTTCAACGGAAATATCTATCTTGTTGTTCCCTTTAAATTCTCCACCCGTAATGTAGGCGCCAGCATTTTCTCTTGGCTTTGTTTGCTGAGGAATCGATGTAGTCTTAAAGCTAGCCATGGAGTAGACGTTTTCTTTTAAATAGTTATCAAAGTGATAAAACGTAGATGAACCTTCTTTAATCGTGGAATGATTCCACTTATCAACGGCAATTTCTGTTGCGTAAGGCAATCTTGAACTACTTACGGTAACAGCTCCATCATTTTGGCCGTATGCCCTTAAGTATAAACCTCCCCAATAAAGAGAACTTCCGAAGCTGCCCCATTTTGTTCCACCGAATGTATAAATTGGATTTTGATAAACATCTGCATGTCTATCTGTTAGATTTCTAAAATAACTCATATAGCCTGTCTGAAGTGAGTACGTCGCGTCATTTTTACTTCCTAAAATACCACTCAACCAACCAGCCCAACTACTGTATGCGAGGTCAGCTAGTTGGGATCCGTGATGTGGGGTTGATAATGTAATGACTCTTTCTACATAAGGATGTGCTCCATAATGCACAAGTGCTGATTGTGTATCTATTCCACCTTTACTATGAGCAACAACGACTACCTTTTCACCAAAATGGTTGTAGATGTCGCGCAACTTTTCGGCTAATAAATATCCATTATCCCACATGTTTTTTGTAGGATAAAGATCAATAAAAGACGTTTCATAACCATTATTATAGGCTGTTGCATACATGTCATTTTCGTTCCACCATGTGTTAGACGAGCTGTTTAGGCCATGAACAAATAAAATTGGATGCTTGTCTGTAGAGATATAAGATGGCTCATCTCCAACATACCACTGACCTGGTACACCGGAAGGATCATCTTTTCCGAAAGATCCAGCAAAACTATTGCCCGGCAGAATGAGAAAAAAGATTAGAAACGCAAATAAACTTTTTCTTAGCATTACCTCTCCCCTTTTCCTATCAATTTTAGATGCCCAACTAAATGGAATCCATTACTATATATAGAAGAAGATTTCATTTATAGTACAAATGAATAGAAATGAGGAAAAAAGTAATAGCTAACCTTTTTGTATATCGTGTGCTAAATTATGTAAGAATTCACGTATTTCTTTTTTACTTTTCAGTTCATACACTTTTTTATCTTTTCCGTTTTTCAGAAAAACTTGAAATCTATCCCGCATCTTTTTCTTTCTAGACTTATATGTCGTGATAATAAATTTAAGAAATGGATAGTCTAATTTTTCTGTACAACCTTCTCCCATATCAGAACGGTTTTTCCCTAAGTTTTTTAAGAATCTAGTTATTACTCGATATAAGCAGACGCGTAAAGGCAATTCTAAATAAATAATCGTGTCTGCTCTCTTCATTCTAATATCATATGTATTACTGTAATTACCTTCAATAATCCATTCGTCCTCTTTTACTATTTCGTTCTGCTTTTGAGAAAACTCCTCTAAAGAAGCTTCTACCCACCCGGGCTTCCAATACAAAGTATCAAGATGGTGAACATTAAGATTTAAAATTTCCCCTAACTGTTTCGAAAAGGTTGATTTTCCTACACCTGCAGAAACTCCCATTACCATAATTCGTTTCAAACAATTCACCTCAAGTATTAATTTTATTTAACAGTTTCTCTAGAGAACACTCGGACATAGATTGTAAACGATAATGAAAATCTTGAAAAGGTAAATCGCTTGTAACAGGATTAGGAACAATAACGCAGTATAGCCCTGCATTTAAAGCTGCAGTCATCCCATTTAAAGAATCCTCAAATGCTAGGGCTTCATTTGGTTTTACATGGAGTTTGTCTACTGCAAGAAGATAAAGAGCTGGGTCTGGTTTGACAAACTGCACGTCATCACGCGTATGAATGGTTTCAAAATAGTGATCTATTTCGAATATTTTTAAGTAGTCGGTTACCCATTTTCTACTAGAACTAGAAGCCAACCCAATTTTTAACCCTAAACGCTTTGCTGAATTTAAGTATTCTCGCACGCCTTCACGCAAAGCAGGCTGTCCCATTTTTTCATGAAACACCTTATGAGCTGCCCCTTCTATTACATTTCGATCAACTTCCTTTTTGCTATTTTTTCTTATGTAGTCATATAGAACAGTATCATTGGTGCCAATTACTTTTGCAAATTGTTCAAGCTGTAAATCAATCCCATAATCAACTAAGACATCGCGATAAGCCTCATACCAAATAGACTCTGTATCTACTATTAGTCCATCAAAATCAAATACTACTGCTTTAATCATCTTATCTCCTCCAACTCTTCTAAATATTTACTACAGAGCTTTTCAAAAATAGCAATACACTGAAAAAATTTCTCATCAAATGTACCGTCTTCATTAACCGTCCAAGCTGTTGCTAAGACAGTATGACAATATCCCCATAAAAGTAGTCTTTGTTTATTTATATTTAACTCCGTTGTAAAAATATCGATTCTTTGTTGGATAACCTTCTCTACTCCCTCATCAGGAAGTATATTCAGTATAAACTGTATGAGGTCATATTCTAGCTCCCCCATTAATCCTTTCGGGTCTATAGCTTTCCATTGACCATTTTCATCTAAGAGGATATTGTAAGGATGAAAATCACCATGAAGAAGGAACCATTTGTCAATAGTTTCATTGAGGTAAGTGAACATATGAAGTGCTTTTTGAAGAATCTTTGCTTTTATTGGCCCTAGTCCGTGAGGGTTTTCGTTTACAATTACTCTTAATTTTTCTTCTCTTCCTATCGTGGAAGCAATCTGGAATCTTTTAGGAGCGGGGCGTGTGAGTTCTCTTACGACATCTGCCCCTATTCGACAAGCCTCATCTGCATCGGTAATATGTGCTAGCATTCGACCTGGAGTTACTTTTTCCAATAGTATAATTCCCTTTTGGATGTCACAATCTAGTAATCTAACAATCCCTTTTCCATCAAATGTTTGTAACGCTAGTATTTCATCCCTTACTCCATCAGATGGAATGCAAAGTTTAACAACAATTTCATCACCACTCGACATTGTTGCGGGGGCAACATAGTTGGTAGAGAGTTTATAAGGGGCGTGCATTTTCAAGGACCATTTTGTTTCACAATATCGAATCAGCTCAGGTAATTGTTGCAGCCATTTCTCTCCTTCTTCTTTAAAATAATGACGAACTGTTTTTAGAAAGTGCTGTTGATCTTTCACTATATTAGCCCCTTTTCATGTTACAGGATAAACTTGGAATAATATTATATCACTCCGATTAAAAAAGAAAAGAGCTAAATGAGGATATTTTAGCTCTGTTAATTGCTATTCATTTTTTAAATTCTCTTTGTCCAATTTGGATATCTTAAACAATTCCAAAAGGCCTCGGGAAAGTATTTTCACGATAAAAACGAGAAATAACGAATACATCCAACGCCAATTCTTTCGAAACTGAAGTGTTTTCGTTTTTCTTTCCAGCCAAATTTCATAAGCACCTTGTGGTAAACCGAATAGAATCAGTTTTGTTATAATACCTGGTAGTTTTGAATGGTAGGTGGATTGACAAAACCAAACGGATAAATAAGGACAAACTAAATAATCATAGACAACATTGATTTTAAAGATGTTAGGTAAGAACCGAACGGGATATTTCACTTTTTTCCTTGTCACTAAGATTTTGTCAAACACGTGATTGATTGCACCATTTAGCAGGAAAAATGGTACCCATAGTTTTCCTGAAGGTTTTCTAAATAATGTAGGAAAGGATAAGATCCCAAATACAATCCCTAATTTTACAATGACGTTCGATTTCATACAAAATGGACCCCCTTTATTAAACATAGAATATCCAATTTGATACGAATTATATAAAAACAAATCCTGCTAAATAAAAAACCAGTCAACAATAGACTGGTTAATACCTTTAGGATTCCTCTTCATTCTCTTCTTCCTCTAGCTCGACATCATCTAACTCGAGCCAGGACAACATTTCGCGCACTACCGTATTTATCTTTTCATCCACCATATCATTTCCGTATTTCTTCTTCGCACGCTTAATATTTTCCAAAACATCGTCACCAAAGCCAATAACTGGTTCATCTGTTTCTAGATTGTTAAACAAATCAATAAATTCATCTAATGCCTTATCAAAACGTTTACTTTCTAATTCTGTTGCTTTCATTTTAATCACCCACTAATAGGATAACCAATCTATATTAATTAATAGGGATAATAAGTCAACTTTTCACAAAAAGTTTATGTAAACGATTAGTATGGAAAGGTTTTATTTTAATATTCCTAAATAAGCTTGCCATGGCCCAACATCATTTCTGTAGCGCTCCGCCATAACTCGGACAATTTGAGAAATGTGGGTTAAATCATGAACGACCCATGTGGAAATTAGTTCTCTTATTCTAACGACACCGAATGCCGGATGTGAACCGGTTAAATCTAGATGTGAAGGTTGCACAAGTTTTTTTAGTCTTTGGAGGTTTTCTGTTCGAAGCATTTTAAATTGTGCAAACATTTTTTCCAATGATGTCTCTGTTTCTTTATGCAAGTGAGAAAATCGATCAAATTCAGGAAAAGGACTACTTTCACCTACTTCCAAAACGTGTTCTAGGCGAGGGATCCAATTATACTTTTCCCCTTCAATAAGATGTGCCATTACTTCCATTGGATTCCACGTACCTTCTCCCTCATCGCATTGTAACCAATCAATAGATAAACCGAATAAAAATTGCTCCAATGTCCCTGGAGTTCGCTCCAACACTTCAATCGCTTCTTGTAAGTTAAAATTCATGTAACACCCTCTTTTCTTTTGACAGTTTTCTAAAAGATTGTTTCATTTTACTTCGTCTGGGAATGAACTTCATGAGTATGAATTTCATCCGCGGAAATACGCTATTCTGATGAAGCGGTTGTATAACAGCTTCACATAAGGTCTTAAAAATAAATATAATCTTCTTCTACCTCCATATATGTTTCTTTATTATGAAAAATATTCCTCTTTACACTTAAAAATACTTACATAAAAACAAAAAACCTCCACCGTCTAGGTGAAGGTTTAAAATATTAGCTTTCTATTATTCCCATTCAATATCAACCGCCCATTTTGTAGCAAGGGCATTTAGTTCTTCCTCGTATTGCATAGCTAGTTCGTCAGATTCCGCATATAAGGCATTAGATTGTTCATCATTTCCTGCTAACCAAGCCTTTTCTGCTTCAATATATTTTTGTAATGATTCATTATCTATATCGTGGATTTCTTTTAATTTTTCTTCTTTAATGTCATTCCCGTAAGCTTTTGTTTCAATCAATAATGCCTCAAGACCAGGAATTAATGTATTCTCTGTAAAATCTAGAAGTTCTTCATCCGCTACAGTTGCCTCTTGATCAATTAGAGCGTTAAATTTATCGGTAAAAACATTTGTATCCTCGACATATTTAAGCATAGCATCAGAATTTCCTGAAAGATTCTGAAATAAGAAATAACCACCTATCAATAAAGGAATAATGCTACCTACTGCATACAATATTTTCTTGTTCATTTCTTTCTAGTCCTCATCTCATTAAATAGTATATTGCTGATTTATTATAAGAGATTTTTGTCGAATTGAACACAATTATTTTTTGGTTTATTTTCACAAAAAAAAGCACATGAGAACATGTTGCTCATATGCCTTAACTCTTTATTAAATTTCTTTTATATCAAATGATATAACTCGATTAGTTGTAGGATTATAAATCACTCTTCCTCGAACTCTTATTTTTTCTTGGGTTGAATCAAGATAAAATCATATTCTTCTTTTACCTGATTAGGAGCAGGGTTTGTTTTTGTAACGAAATCATAATCTGTTACGTTGTAATTAGGGTAAGCTGTTTGCGTAACTTCTAATAAATATTTACCCCATTTTTCCTCTTCTAACTCTGGTGATGGATAGATTTCCACATTGATAACACCTTGAGCTGCATCTGCTCCTAGCGCTAAAAATGCTGTACGATGTAGGTTGACCCTATTTGATGGGAATCCCGCTACTTTATCAACAATTGTTACAACTACTTCTCTTTGTGTAGCTGGGTATTTAATTCTTAGTGTTTGCCCACATTGATAAGGGGCATTTTGACCAACTGCTACTGTCATAAATTCGTTCTTCGACCATGGTATATTGCATTGGGTTACTTGTCCTCCCTCTGTCCAAGTAGCCTGCCCACGAATAGGTTGTTGACGATTCTCAACATAGTAAGAATAGTTTGTATGATAATAAGGATATGGAACATTCGCATATGCCTGATAAGGGTCAAATCCATAATCATACTTAAATGGTACATAATAATAAGGTGTTTGCACTACATATTCCCCCTGTAATAGCTAAATTCTCTATTAACATATTTTTTGAGAGGTTGACCTGTGACAGGTATCATTCTCTAGGAGAGCCCAAATATGTAGCCATTTCTTAAAATAATACCACTCAAATTATGAAATTACCCGTTTTCCTATCCCATGTGCTACCAACAGTACTGGAATAACAAGAAATACAAAAGGTATGCTACTCCATATCATATTCCAAGATAGAATATTGTTCTCTATAAGGCTATCAAAAAGAAAAATACTATATGGTATAATCACCACCATGGAGGTTAATGCACCTGGAGTTAATCCTCGAAAAAATATGGACTGACCAATATGTGTAAAAGCATGAAGGAAGAAAATAAGATTACAAACAATAAAAAAATGGATATTAGCAAAAGAACCGCTCTGTATATATTGACTGGCCATGTATGTTGAACTACTAACAAATAAAAAGATGATAAGTACAGAGACAGAAAATTGTGCCGTTGACATCGACAGTTGCTTTATAATCTTATCTGCAATACTATTTGGTAATTTGTCTTTAATCTTGCTCTTGTTTTTCTTGATCCATCCTTCTACTAAAATTATCTCTTCAAAATCATGAAATATAAACATAACTGGGAACAACCAGATTAATGTATGTAATTGATAAAGTGACTCCATTATTGTTTCCTCCGATAATATTGTACTAAAGTACTAAATATATAATTGTATGAATCATTCCTCAAGCCTTGCAGCAGGATCCATCCTAAATTTATCACGTAAATTACTTTTCAGTGAATCGTAATAAGCTTCACTAACGATTCCTTTTGCTCCGCGGAGTATTTCCGTTGCGTAGTGTTCTGGTGGAGCTACTTCTTCGTCTTTATTTATTACGATAAAAGTAAGAACATCCTCGTAAACTTTACCATCCATTTCTACTTCGATAAAAGCTGGGCGATAAATACCTGCGTCAACGCCTTCTCTTCGGAATAAATAACGGACAGCTTTCGAATCAACTTCATATACCTTTCCTTCTACCTTATTAATCGACTCCACGATGTCTGCTCTTCCCCCATCATGGGATTTTCGTCTATATTCCAATGCGTAACCCTTAAGAATACCGCAGCCTTTTAGGTTATGAAATAGGTGATCTACCCCAGCTATTTTGAATCGTTCCGTATCCATACAAGAGCCATATGCAAAATATAAATGGGTATCTTGGTTCAACAAACGGTAACATTTCCAATCGCCAAAAGATATTTCAACCTTTGTTCTTACTTTTTTCGGTTCATAAATATAAACAAGTGCCTCATAGTTGTCGTTATCGGTATAAATTGTCTGCGTAATACGTTCATAATCATTTCTTTCTCCATCACCTTTGTAACCTTCTAGCCAATCTAGCTTTTCGAGTTGATTCGCGTCCACCTCGTACACTTCGCCATACACTTTTTCTTTATTAGATGTAATCATTGCAGGATAACCAAGGTCTGTATCAAATAGTTTCCCATACGTCCATGCCTGCTTCGCAATACAAAGGGCATCTTCTACGTAATGAGCATTACTTTCATTCTTTCGTAAAGTCCCATAAACAAAAACCTTCCATGTTGGGCTCAATAACATCATCTCCATTAATTCTTTATAGTTTAATTGTATATAAAATGCTATATTCAAATCCTGACATAACGAAAAAAAACTTGGCTACCTGCCAAGTTTTTGATCATTTATACAACTCCGCTTTCTATAATAGAAAAAGAAACGTTATCACAATCAATTTCTGCTTTGGCACCATATGGTAGGATTATCATTGGCTCTGTATGCCCAAAACTCAAATTATATAGGATAGGTAATTCATTTAACCCATACTCCCTCATAACCTTTAATATTTCTTCTTTATATTCCTCATAATACATCTCATCTTGTGGCTTACCAAAAATGATTCCCATTGCTTTTTGAAGAATACCTTGAGTAGCATAGTTGCGTAGCCAATAACGAATATAGCTTGGGTCTGGTTTATCTTCAGATGTTTCAAAGAATAGAATACTGTCTTCCCAATGTTTATTTTCAGGCCAAAGCATGGTACTTTTCGCGAATTCTAGTACTTCTATACACCCACCTATTAATCGGCCTTGTACCTTACCCTCACCTTGTAGCAATTCATATCCTTTGTTTTCTCGCATTGTACGCCTAGTGTTTTTATTCTCCTCTATCCATTCCAAACGTTCACTTGTCCATCGCTTCGCGGGAAATATTTGACCAACTGGCGCATCAGAAAATAGAGTCCGTTTTACTGCATCAATGGTATAAGGATCCATTTCTACATTTTCAGCAAAATCAGTTAATATTGCTGGTCCGTAAAAGGAAGAAACACCTGCATAATGACAAAACAGATGTGTAACCGTTACATCAGAATATCCCATAAATATTTTTGGATTGTTTCGAATAACGTCAAAATTAATATATGGAAGTAGGCGAATACTATCTTCTCCACCAATATTGGCAAAAATGCCTTTAATCGTTTTATCTTGAAAGGCATTCATTAGATCCTCTGCACGCGCCTTAGGATTTTCATAAGTAAACACAGTTCCCTTTAAGCTATTTGGCATAGGTACAACTTCTAAACCAAACACTTCTTCTAATCTTTTTATTCCCTGTTCATAGCGCCAACGAATTTCTGGATCACCAGCACCACCCCACGAAGGGCTAACCGTTGCCACTCGATCACCTGGCTGCAATTTTTTTGGTTTGATTAACATGTTGTTTTCCACCTTTGTTATAAAATTAACTGAGAAAACTTTCTATATCGATGTCTCTCCATATAAGTAATTCTATATTCCATTTCAATCCTCTATCAATCGTTTCAATGAAATTAAAACTCTCACAATTCAGCTAACCTTAATCGCAGTCGACATACATTCTGATTAACTAGAAAGATAGTACAATCTATGTTTAATCGACAAACGACTAACACCTTCAGGATGGCTCAAAAGAATTTTCCCGCTTCCATCCTATGAAATAACGTGTATAGGTATAATTCGCTCCGATTCTACAAAATCCTTTTTTTCTTGGTGACAAAGACATCACCTCAATCTTATCTAACTTCTAAAATAAGACATGTTTTAACATTCATCAAAACGGTTATGGAATAATAAGAGGAAAAAATAGTCTAATTAAAAGGAGGCTAACTATTTTTCATTTATCCTCTATAGTAGAAAATTTAAATATCAAAGCAACAGATGCTGAGTTAGGAAAACTAAAGGATCTCTATTTTGACGACAAGTATTGGACGATACGCTATTTTGTAGTAGATACTAGAAAGTGGTTACCGGGTAAAAAGGTATTACTCTCCCCTATTTCTCTTGATTATGTAGATTTGGATGATGGTAGTCTTAATGTACTAGCATCAAAAGAAACAATCCAAAACGCCCCTAATCAGAAGGAAGATGAGCCAATTTCTAAACAGGCAGAAGAAGAATTAGAAAGCTATTATGGTTGGCCAAATTACTGGGGTGGGTTAGGACCATGGGGTGGATTCGCTAGCCCACTAGAATTCATGGATGTGCACAGTAATGGATTAAAGGAAGAACCTCCAAATGAATATGAAGCAAACTACCATCTAAGAAGTGCAAAGGATATAAAAGATGATCCAATTGGATTTACAGTTGAAGCAACAGATGAACAAGTTGGTAATATATATGACTTTGTCGTAAGTGAAGATAGCTGGGAAATTAAGTATATAGTAGTTGAAACACAAAAAGTATTACCTACTAGGTATGTGTTACTGGCTACAGATAAGGTGACAGAATTGAATTGGGCAGAAAAGAAAGTATATGTTAACCAAACAGCAGACGAAGTGAAACAAGGTGAAGATATAGAGTTGAATTTTTCTTCTACCAAATAGTAAGTGCAAAGAAAAGAATGCAAGGGATTGCTTATTATCCCTTGCATTCTTTATTGCATTGACGTCTTCTATTAAATCTAAACCAAATTTACGATATAGCTGTTTGTCTTTTTAATAAAGCTAATCCCAACCAAACGAAGTAGATCGGGGCTAAAATAGTTCCACCTAACCCCATTCCAAGTTGAGTAAGGAGACTAACAGAAATTACATTACCTAAAACAGTTATAACAAAACAAGCTCCTAAAACCATTCCTACCACACTATGTACGAAATGTATTGTCTTTTCTTTCAAAAACAAATAATTTAACGTAATCAACCATAAACCCACAAATCCAAAATCAACCCATCCTTGAGGACTTAACTCTACTAAACCCCTCCAAAAGAACACAGTGAAATCATAGTATCCTGCACCATGGTGAATTGCTTGATGGGCTAAATCATGATCGACACCAATTTGTCTTAAGTTATTAATACTAAGTAGTCCAAACCCAATAATGGCAAGTATCTTTGTATAATCAAGAAACTCGTATTTTGCCTTTAAAAAAGAAGATGACTTCATAACAACAGCAATCCCAAAGAATCCTAAAAAGCCCAAAAAATAATGCGCTAATATTAATTTAGTTCCATGTTCCACATGATCAATGACTGCATTGTCCCCTGGTGGAGAAAATAAAATCATCATAACAGTCAATAAATATAAAATACCAACAATACAAGAAGATACAACCATATACCTTTTCATGCTTATCTCATTCTCCATTCGTGTATATTCAATTTATTATAATACGAAGGAAGATTGTTGATAAGAAAATATCGTTATATTTTGACAAACAAACCAAAATTAACTAGTATTTATCTTCCGTTTTTATGAAAATTTATGTTTACTCAATAGAAAAACTGCCCTCCGATTTTCTAACAATTGGAAAGGCAGTTCGGGTTTTTATAGGATTCTCATTTCAGCTAAATCTCCAAAAATATAACGCCTCTGTTTCTTTATACATTTCGGCACCAGATTTTTCTAATACCCTATGGGATGGAATATTGTCTTTATCAGTATCTGCAATCACGTAAACTACACCGGGTTGATTCAATAACCAGTTTTTCATATAATGAATAGTTTCAGTCATGTAGCCATTTCCTTGATATTCAGGAAACGTATAATAACCGATTATTACTTCACCATCTTCATTTGGAAGACCTTTGACCATTATCCCTCCAACAGCACAGTTTTTATCTTTCTTCACGATTAACCAATTGGTGTACCATATATAATTTTCTTCATCAGCTAATAACTTTGAAAGTCTTGTTTCCATCGCTTGTTTAAGTTCTGGACTAAGTATTCTGTCTGATTCAAGTAATGTTAGCCTTTGTTCCATTTTCATTGGACTATCAATTAATAATTTAAGATGTTCTGCCTTCAAGGGGATTAGTCTTAATCTTTCAGTGTTAATTTCAATCATTCGTACACTCCTATCTTAATCTGTAAGCCATTTTTTAGTTAGACAAAAACAAATTTTAAAATAGGTATATGTTATTGGCAGCTACTCCCCTTATATTAAAATTTCAATAAAGGGGGTCTCATGTTGCGCCCTCCTTTATTATCGTGAACTAAGTTTATCATTACATAAATATCCTGTAAATTTAAATTCTAACAATATCCTCACTAACTTTATAATAAGGATAGTGAGGATAATTGAAGGTTCAGTGCTACTAATTTAAGCTTCATTTTATAAATGATAGAACTCTTCAATTTCCTTCATAACAGGAAAAGCCCCTGTACTATTATTAGAAAGAATTACTGTTTGGGTTTTTCTATCTGGATAATAAGCAGAATGAAAAGAAACTCCTGGATCATAACCCATTACGTGATATTTCCAAATGAAATCCTCTTTACTATTCATCCACAATCCATAGCCATAATGAACGCCATCCTTCACCTTAGCATGTGGACTTAGTAAAATATTTGTATACGATTCACTTAATAATTTCCTGCTAAATAGCGCTTCCCAAAAGCTAATCATATCAAAAGCCGTAACAAATGCTCCTCCGTCTGCCCCACCTTTAATGGGGATCGAATAAACATTCGTTCTCCACGATCCATCACGATTATCAATGTAACCTAGTGCTGAATTTGAAGGGAGATAATCCAAAGAAAAATATCCAGAGGTATCCATGCTACATAATTTGAATATGTTTTGTTCAACATATTCGGTGAATGATGTCCCTGACACTTTTTCTACCATTAATCCTAACAATATATAACCGGCATTATTATAATGAAATTTTTCACCAGGGTTAAACATCATTTTTTCGTTTTGAAATAATGGAAGAAAATCTGCTCCTGTTCTAATAAGATACATAGGGACCTGCTTCCACAGACTTTCGTAATCATCCATTATTTCCTCATCAAAATAATCAGGTATACCAGATTGATGTGTTAACAAGTGATGAACAGTAATATGATTATCAAACTGCGGAAAGGAAACGTCTAAACAATCCTTTAATCGTGTATCAAAGGAAAGTAAGTTTTTTTCGACTAATTGTGAAATGGCAATAGCAGTAAATAGCTTACAGCCAGAGGCGATGCCAAAACGAGTTTGAATATCATTAGCTCGATTCTCTGTTCTATTCGCTAATCCATATGCCGTAACAAAAGGACTATAATCTTTTTCTTTAATTCCGACGACTCCAGAAAAACATTCCCTAGTTACAACGTTTTCAATAACATGATGTTGGTTCTGATAAATGCTCATACACTAACCCCTTCATTCACTAAATATTTCTATACCTAGTACGTTATGAACCTTCTCTGGATAGTCTGTAATAATACCATCAATATCGTATTTCAAAACTTCCTTCATATTTCTTTCAATATTCACTGTCCATACCCACACTTCCCGATTGTGTCTCTTGGCATTTTTTATAAAGCGATCAGATAGCATGCTTTGGTTAATTGTATAAAAATCTACGTCTAAGGCGCCTAAGTTACCCGCGGCAAGAAACATAATTTGGCCAATTTTTATTTCACTATTTGTTGCGCGGACCTCTTGAAGGAATTCGTTACTAAACGATTGAATGTATGTCATATCAGCCATTTCATGTTGCTCAACGATGTCTACTATTCTTCTAGCAAATTCTATGTCTCTTTTTGGTACATCTGATTTAACGTCAATAATAACTTCAACATTTTCCTCTTTTATTACTTCCATTGCTTCATCTAATGTCGGTATTTTTTCACCGATAAATGCTTCTGAAAATTTTGCACCGATATCAATTTTGGCTAGTTCTTCATAGGTCATGTCCTTCACATTAGTGGATACTCCAGCTACTCTTTTTAAATTCATATCATGGTTTAAAATGACAACTCCATCTTTTGTAAGCTTCACATCAATTTCAACGACGTCTACCCCTTTTTCGACAGCAGCTTTAATACCACTTATAGAATTTTCTGGAGCGGTTTGCACGTCACCTCTGTGCCCAGCAACAGCAACATCCCATTTTAAATAAACAATTTTGTTATTTACTGTATAGTTTAATAAAAAGGTCGTTGTTATATAAAGCATTATGGTGATAATTAATAAGTATTTTCGTTTAGTAAAAAAGGTTGCTAATTTGTTTTCAAGAGCCCCTAATCGGTCACTTCCATGAACAGTTAGTTTATCTTGTACAGCTATTCCTTTTTTCCGTTTGTACAAGTAAAATAAACGGGTAATAATGATCATATTGATGGGAACGATCAATAAAGAGAAAATGATCATCATATAACTTGAAAATGTCATAAAATAGTTTTCTACAACACTTGCAATCACCTTATACTCAATCATGGAAGGGACAAAGGAAATGAAAGTCATGAATAAAAAACCAGTTAGGAAAATAATAATGTTAAGCAGGATTAAGTGAATTAATGTTTTCCCTTTGTTTTTCTTTGTTAATTTCCAACTACTTTTCATCGCCTTTCTAATCGGTAATCCATCAATGAATAAATAATGCAGAGTAAAAATAAATCGTAGTACGAAATAGACAATTGCTAAAAATACAACAATATAAGCCAATAATGAAAAAGAAAAAGCATAAAACCTGCTTGTTAGAAAAATCGGTACATTAAAATCTAATAGTGCTGGTAGGTTAGGAGCACTAAAAAAAGGAATGATCAGTAACAAAAGCAGTATTAACTGAATGATTCCAAACCCTATTAGTTTTGGGAGCCTTCTTAAGGTTGTTATAAATGCTTGAGAAATAAGAATATTTTTATGAAAATAACGTTGTTGAGCAATGAGGATAATAACACCAAACTCAACTAACAGGATAAGAACTGACAAAAAACTAATAAAGAGCATCCCTGCCATTCCCGAATAGCTAAAGCCAATCTTATACACATCTGCATTCAATAATGAGCCACTTCCTATATTTTGCAACATTCGATTGAAGACGTAAGAAATGACTGGAACAAATAGGATACTCCCAAGAAGCATGTATATAAATTCAAAAGATAAATATTTTTTATAGGAAATTTTAAAATCTTTAAAGCTATTGCGTAAAACTCGTATCATGTCATCACCTTGTTTGCTTCATTTTAATAATACTACCCTAGTACCAGAAGATTAAAACGCTTTTTAACTTATCTATTAGATTATCAAAAAGTAGATGGTTGTACGAAATATTTCTTGCTAATATGGTCGAATATTAGGTAAAGTTGCAATAATTAAAATTAAAAAGATTGAAATCGCTACCATACAATTTTATACTAGGAATCATGTACTATGTTATAATCAAAAAAAATCTACAGAGGTGCTACTATGCTATTAAAAAACTTTTTTATTGGACTCTCCCAAAATCAGCTCTTGAATAGTTTGGCGCAAAAATATGGTTTCAAACTAGGAGCACAATCTGTTGTTGCGGGAACAAACATTGAAGAAATGATAGAAAGTGTAAAAGAGCTCAACACGTATGGAATCTCTTGTACGATTGATAATTTAGGCGAGTTTGTTTACGAAAAGGAAGAAGCAACAAAAGCAAAAAAGCAAATTCTCGATGTAATAGAGGCTATTAAAGTAAATAATGTGGATGCACATATTTCTTTAAAACCTACTCAACTTGGGTTGGATATCGACTATGATTTCTGCTTAAGTAACTTACAAGAAATTGTCGCTAAGGCAGATTCATATGACATTTTCATTAATTTCGATATGGAAGACTATGGTCATCTTCAGCCTTCTTTTGATTTAATTGATGAACTATCCAAAGAGCACGATAACATTGGAACAGTTATCCAAGCATACTTCTTTCGTGCTGAAGAAGATATTCAGAAATATAAAGACTATCGTCTTCGTTTGGTAAAAGGTGCATATAAAGAATCCGAAGCAGTAGCATATCAAGATAAACGGGTTATCGATAGTAACTTAGTTGCACTTATTGAATATCACTTACTTAATGGAAAATTCACATCTATTGCAACACACGACCATAACATTATCAACCATGTAAAACGTTTTGTTGCAGAAAACAATATTTCTAAAGAAAAATTCGAATTCCAAATGCTGTACGGTTTTAGAAAAGAACTACAGCATGAACTAGCGAAAGAAGGTTATAACTTCTGTACGTATGTTCCTTTTGGTACGGACTGGTACGGGTATTTTATGCGCCGTTTAGCAGAACGTCCACAAAACTTAAACCTAATTGCCAAGCAAGTATTCAATAAAAAGACGAATACAATGATTGGAATAGGCGTCGGGGCTTTCCTACTAGGTAGATTAAGTAAACGTAATAAAAAATAAAAATAAACAAGTTAAAAGGTGATGGTAGATTTTTTAGACCATCACCTTTTAACTATTACACACTTTTTTATAGTATACGAGAGTGGTATTTTCGTTTACCTTTCTATATTCACCTGTCTGTTTGTAACCCATTTTTTCATACAAATAACAGTTCCTTTTTTCCTCAACAATTGTTGCTAATTCCCACGTCTTTATATTAGGGAACATTTCCTCAAACAATAGGATACTTTTCTGAGCTATACCCTTTCCCTGAAAATCAGGTGATATAAACATCGGACTAATCCAGTATGCCAATCGCTCTTGTTTCCAATACATACATATTGCTCCAGCGAATATATCATCTACTAATATTTTATAAACCCCACCTTTAGGATGATTAATACGTCTTACTACCTTATCTATTTTTTCATTTGCAGGATTAATATCATAATCTTGATACTTCTCCAGTAACGGATTAAACGTGCGTTGTTGCATTTCAAAAATAGAAGGAGCGTCTGAGTCGAATGCTTTTACTATTTGGATAATCATAAAGTTCCTCTATTCTAATTAATTTACATTTACTAGAAAAGCATACATTGCTGTTCCTTGCTTCCATCTTGCGCTTACTTCATAAATAAATGATCCATTTGTATGAGGTGCAACGGAATTATTTTGAATAGAAACAGTCCCCGTTCGTTCTCCATTTTCCCAAATACGAACCTTGTATTCTATCGGTTCAACTTTAAAATGCAGCTGAAAATCAGAATTGTATTTTAGATTTATAGGGGATTTTTGATGTTCAACCAACTCTGTTGGCGAGCCAGAATCAGATTCTATCGCCGAACCGGTTCCGTTTTCTTGTATATAAGTCCAACTGTAAGATCCTAAGACTGCACTTGCAGAATGGTTATCCGTGACAACCGTTAATGCTGGAGGTCTTTTTAATCCTTCCTCTTCCGTACTAACCATACTCGTTTCTTCCGTTTCTACTTTTTCGCTAGGGTTACAAGCAGTAATAACTGACAAAAAAGCAATTAATATAAAAAGAAAACCTCTCAAAACAATTCCTCCTTCCCCTAAAATTCATAACGGCTTAATTAAGTGTAATCCCTTTCCTTGATTCTAATCTATCGGTTTGATGACATGTTGCTCCCATTTCCTGTCCTTTATGAATGGACCAATTCCTCCGGTTCCGCCGTTCACATACAACTGTCCATCACCAGTTTTAAACTCAAAATAAGGCATAATGTGAACGATAGAATTTTTACTATTTTCTTTAATTTCTTCAGTAACCGGAAAATAAAGCAGTAGTTTACTAGATTTTAGTCTGTGAGGTAATGTTAATGGCTCCCCTGAAAATTCTTTTTTATCATTTAGGTAGGAATCAAGAGAATCCTCATAAGAAACTAAGACATGCTGCTCCATATAGTCCTCTGACATACCAGGTAGCCAAAATAAAATCCCATTAAGTATCTCATTTGGCGAGCCAACTAGTTTCAGAATATAACCTTTTACTTTATTGTTATCTAGTAAAGTAACATAGCCCTCTACACCAGAATTACTAGGATTGTCCACATTTTGACTAGAATAAGGAAAAACTTTAATTGTATCTTCTAAGGGATATTGTAGTTTTTCTTCCTTGTATGTTAAATGTAACGCAGATAATGTATAAGAATCTTCCATATTTTCACTGATTGGAATTGTAGTTTTACCAAAATCCTCCATAGAACTATGGCCATTTATTTCTACCTCTACGTCTGCTTCTACTACTCTTTTCTGCCAACTATTATTAACATCAATACTATCTATATGATACTCACCTTCAATAATGGCTATAATTTTCCCATTTTGATCTAGTAAAGAGATGTCTTCTACAATAGGCGCCTTGGCCCATGGATGTGGTTTCACCCAAAAAATGGGTAGTTGCAAAGTCCCCATAGGTAAATGTTCCTCCACTTCTAGTGGAATAGAACCGCCATGTTTTTGCACATAAATTCCACTGTCTAATGGTGATTGTATTCTCCACAAAAAGAATGCAATGAACAGTACAATAAAAACAAATAGTAAGGAAAATAACATCTTTTTCATTTTGTTTGCCCCTTTTAAGATGTAGAATTTCACGAATACATCACTCTTTAATTTTAGCATATTTTCCCATTAAAAATATATTAAAGAAGAACCTAGAAAGGTCCTTCTTCTGTATTTACAATCGTAATTTAAATTCTTTGTTCGGATTATATTTTTGGAGCCATACATCTGATTCCTTCTTTAGCCATTTTCCAAATAACTGTAAAAAATGTAATAATATTTCCGTATCTGTTGTGGGAGCTATTGCAA
Source organism: Salirhabdus euzebyi (assembly GCF_014207435.1). Taxonomy (GTDB): domain Bacteria; phylum Bacillota; class Bacilli; order Bacillales; family Alkalibacillaceae; genus Salirhabdus; species Salirhabdus euzebyi. The sequence goes on along the minus strand of NZ_JACHGH010000003.1, from coordinate 55,681 downwards.
ATTGCAAAGCCTGTCTCATGTCTGGTTCTTTTTCTGGATAATACTTAGAAAATAACGAATAAGCTGGATATAAGTCGCGAGTATACAGGTTTTCTTTCGTTAAAACTAAAGCTAAACCTGCTCTAACTATTATTTTCATAATCCAAACACAGCAATCCAATATATCTTCCGCGTCATCGTTATCCTTTAAATCATCCTTAGCACGCTGCAACTGACCACTTAAACGAATCAAATGTTCATTAGCTAGCGTATAATCCGCTTTATATTTAGGAAGTTGATTTGCTATGTCTTCTCCATATATACAAAGGCTATGCGTTTTGATCATGAAGGGGATGATAGAAAAAGATGTTTTTTCTAACACTTCTTCTATATGATAAAAGCTTAGTTCAACGCCATTTATGTAATCAAATTTAAAATTAATACGATCCTCAGCATCCTCAACCCATTCTAAAGATAGATGTTCTGGGTTTTGCTTAGTAATGGCTATCGTATCCAAATCGGCTACCCCTTCTATTCCAAGTCCCCTTGGAATAGATCCACGAATATAAAGACTATGTAAATTATTACCTATATGTGAATGATAAGTCTTTGTTACTTCCTCAATTAATGGAGCAAATTCTTTCGTTACGTGTTTAAAATTTGCTTCTTTCAAAATATAACCATTTTTATCTACTTTGCAATATCTTCCAATATTCCTTATGTTCACCAATGAATCCCCCCTTTTAAGTAGAAGGTATAATCAGTTCGCGTTGACATAATAGACTAGATTATCTGTCCACTCCCCAAATTCATGGATAAAACCTTCTCGAATACACTCAAATTTCATCCCGACACTTTCTGCAAGTTTTTTGGAAACGATATTATCTAAATTTATATGAGCTTCAATGCGATGAAAATGAAGGTGCGAAAAACCTATGTTCAATGCTTCTTTTACAGCTTCTTTTCCGTAACCATTTCCCCAGTATTGATTATGTATGCCATATCCTATTCTTCCCCACTGAAAGTTACTTCTAGCTAACGTGGAAAAATCAACCATACCTAAATGGGCCCCATCTCTTTTCCGAAAAACACCAAATACATAAGCAACATCATTTAACGCTAAATATTGATGCTTTGCAACCAACGCACTATACCATTCATAAGTACATTCACTCATATCTATTCTTCCTTCATCGTAACGATGTTGGGATGGAAACCGATTTTTAAACGCATGGAGCCAATTTTTGTAATCCTCAAACTTTAGTGGTCTTATGATCAATCTGTTTGTTGTCGAAACATGATTGAATTTTTTATCGTGAGAATACAATAGTCTGTCCTCCTTATGTGTTTCCTTTTTCATTCTCAAAATTCGATTAGAAAAGGATGCATCGTTTCATTTAAGCAATACTCTATTCGTTGCTGAAAGTTTTTCCAAGTTACCATTTTTAAAGCTTTTTCAATTGGATAAAAACCTACTTCTAAACTTTCACAACTTGTGGATGGTTTGCCACCAATTGGCTTTCCTAAAAATAGCGTGTTAACAATAGACCCACTTACATTTTGAAAAACGCCACAAAACTTGGTAATTTCAATATCTATTCCTGATTCTTCTTTCGTTTCTCTTATAGCAGCATCTTTTAGAGATTCTCCATTCTCCACTTGTCCCCCAGGCATTTCCCATCCTCTTCTAGGTCCTTTTATTAACAAAATTTCGTTTTTCTCATTTATGACAATAGTTGCTGCTGATACGATATGTTTTGGTGGTACCATCATTTATACCCTCCTATGGAATCCTTCGTCTCCGCCAATTTAGCTGAATTAATATGGAGTTTTTTGCATATGTTTTTTAGACAGTTCCTCTACAAAACTAGTAACCTCAATAACAGTCACTATTCTCAAGCACATTAAATAAAACTCTTTCACTCGTTATAGCAATATAATTAGTTGTTTGATGAATGAATAATTCAAATTCAACTTTCTAAAAACTTCCTTTGAACAACCTAGAACAAAATTCATCACAAAAGTTAGCAATAGGAATAATGTTTAATTCAACAAATCCCCTCCAACTCTTTAACTAATTTATTAAAGAAGCGTTTTCTTTATCTTACCATATGTGTTACATCCAATTTTTAATTCATTTACAATTCCTTTTTAGCGGATAAAAAATAAACACTTACATGTGTAAGTGTTTTTAATCATGATTATTACTCTTTTATCCTTGTTATATTTTTTATTGATTTACTTGAACAGCATCCTTGAAATACATTTCTGTAAATATTGTTGAAAAAGCGTCTATTGTATTTTTTAATTCTTCTTCATTATTATCAATTCCACCAACTTCGATTAAAATTGCCCTTTCGGATAGGTCCTGATTATATAAACCATCTCCATCTGCCTTGCTTTTCTTGAAAATACCTCTACTTATCCCTGGGTAAGCTGCTTCCATTTTTGCATTTAGTTCTTCAACAAATTTCAAATTCTGATCGTAATTCTCATTTGCTGTACCAACAATAAAATAAAGCCTTGCATAATTTTTCCCATTAATATCAATCGTGGTTATATCTTTCGTTGCAGAGTCTCTATGAATATCAATAAAATAACGTGCTTTTTCATTAACATTCTGCATGACATTTCGAGACGCTTTGTAGGAGTCATAGTAAGTCCAGTTATTCTCCTTGAGTAATTGCGCCATATTTGTTTTATCGTGTGTATTACTAATACCGCTCTCATCTAGAGCGTCACTTAACATGGAACCAACAAGGACAATATTTTTATTATTATCTACACTACTTGCATTGCTAGGCACAACATCTTCTCCTCCATCCAATAAAGGTCGAAATGCCTCCCAGCTATGACTATGATAAATAAATACCGAGCTATTTTCTGATGGGACAACTTGTTCATTCTCTTCCTCTTCTTCCTGTTCATCAACATCCTCTGCTAATAATTCATCGAAGTTAGGAGGTGGTGATTCCGCAGGTAAGGTAGAAAAGTCTGTCCCTTTTCCTGCAACATAAATTTCAGTAGATACTAACTTCAGTCCAGGTACCTCTTGCTCAAGAAAGCTCATTAAATCACCTGCTCGTAAATCGGTTAGCAATTCCATAATGGCATTCCCCACATCCGGTACTTCTCTTCTCTCCGAAACAAATTTCTCAAACCCAGGTATTTCCGATCCAAACATGAGCAAAGCTGTATTTGTAACAGCCTCATTGTTTGGTAACGATAGCATGGAAAATGAACCAAACAAGTTTTGGTTTATTTTTGGAATAGATATCATACAAACAAATATGATAACAATTAAAAATAAAAGGCACGCATTTAAATAAGTACGTACATAGTCTTTCCATGATAAATTCTCGTTGAATGGACTTTTATTCATACATTTTCGCCCCATCCGTTAGTGAAATGGCTATTAGAATCTTTCTCTTCTACCAATCTATGAAGGGTAAAAAAACAGTATACCTAAAAGAGTTAAATGCATAAGAAAAAAAGATTAACCAGAGTCGTTTAAAAATCGACACGGTTAATCTTTTTGCTTATAAAATGAAAAAGTATTGGATGAGCGGTATTCCCTTTTTAAGTTATATACTAAATCATTTGCTTAGCAACAGATAGAAGTTCATCTTTAAGGTCTTCGGCATTAGATAACATTTGAAGTGAATAATAAATACCTTCTACTGAAAAACTTAGTTGGGATTCATAATACTTTCCTTTTATATCATCTTTAATCGTCACCTCAGTACCTGGTGTCTCTCCTGCCAAGTGATGTGTTTCATAGTTTCGTGCAGAAATTAATAGGGCGTGATTTTTACTAAAGTTAGTTGTGTGAGTGTTATTAGAAAGTGTTGAAAAACCTACTTCAATTTTTTTGCCGTCTTTTTCAAAATCGTAAATGTAGAGTACTTTTAATGGCTGTGCATCAAAAGGCAATTCTTCCGGTAAATTAACCTCAAAAGGAACAGCATCGAGTGCTACCTCCAAAGATGGTGCGGTATAAATGTCAAAAGGTAGTTCAAACTCTCCTGTAGTTTCGGATTCCTTTTCCGTTAACTTAGACGTGTCTAAGGTTCGAGCCGTTTTATATTCGCATGCTACTAATAAAAAAAGTACTAGAAAGCTAAATATAATCAATTTTTTCATACTTTCACACCTTTGATTCAAAGATTCTGCCAGTTCGGTAAGCAATGTTTAATGTTTTACTTTTTGCCCTAAACACATTCGAAAAAGGATGTAAGAAAATGACGGTTTTTTCACTGGTAGACATTACCAAACATCTATCTATTGATTGACTCGATAATATTTATCTCAACAAACATATATACAAGAAATAGAGGGAAAAAGATCATAAACACGATAAGACCTGGAAGTTTTATTTCCAAAAGCTTCGTCTTGTTAAGAATGAAAACTATAATAGCCATTAGTGTAATCTCTATTACATAACGCCACATTCCAAGCGATTCCAAAAAATAATGGCCAATATCCGTTATCACGAAAACACAAAAAATTATAATTGGGATTTCTATTTTCATTTTAGGCCCCACTTTTCTTAGATTTACCTTTGCTGTTTCACCTATGTTTCATCTTACTTTTCTTCATCCATGATATAAACCCATTACTCCTACTCTTTGACAATTTCTACAGTCCTAAATCAAAGTGATACGCCTCTTTAAATGTGTGTGGATTTTCTTCATTCTCCCAAACTCTTACTTTTTGTCCCTGTTTGTACTATTAGAAAAAAACATAAATTTATCAATAATAAATGTATAAATCTGTTGGTTGTTACTGTCCTTCTGGAGGTCTTGACCATCATTAGCATCGAGCACTTGATAATAAAAGCTGGTAACCAATCTATTATTGGGAGCAATATATTATTCATACGCAAAAGAGAATGTAAGGATGTTCCAATTACCACTATAAATACTCCCATTTTTCTTTTCGGTTATTTTGCTTCAATATAGTATCCTCCTTAGGAAATGAACATATTATCCTAATTCATGACAATACTTAAAAACAACGGAAAAATGATAAGTAAAACGGAACAACAAATAATTATTTTTGTATGTAATGTTGTCAGTTTTACTCTCTTGTTCCCTTGGTACCACCCAGAAAATTGCAACTTATTTCTATATAGGACAAAGAGTAACAAGAAAATCCCTATTACAGCAAACACTTGGTACCTTTCCGTCACTTCATTTATTGTGTAAATATTTTTTATCAGTTCCCAAGCCAAAGTTCCAAGTATTATAAATATAAAAATAATACGTAGGAGCTCCAATATCACTCTCATGTACTACCACCCACCAAGTAATTAATCATCCAAATCATTAAATAGAGGTTTTGCCTCTTCCTTCTGCATACCGTAATCACGCTCTAGTAATTTACCGACATGTGATTTGTTAATTCCATTTTTCACGGCAGTTTCGATGACAAGATATAAAATAATTAGTGAAATAATATAGCCTAATACGTACAACATACTTTTTCCCCTCCAGTATATTTCTAACTACGAATTGTTCCATAACCCCATAGTATTGAACCATACTACATAAAAAAGGTTAGAAAATAGAATAATAGATGCTTTTCCCATTTAGGTCAATTGTTCTAAATACGGAATACTGACACCGAGTAATATTAATAAATAAAAGGCTGATAGACTTGTAACCAAATATTCTTTTGAATCCGAGAAAAATTCCCATTGAATATAGGCGGTGAAGCCTAAATAAACAACATATTCCAGTGCATTTAATAATATAAAAATGTTTAATTGAAATTCAGAGAACGTATAAATAATAATGATTGAATTAAAAATGAAAAATATTATTCTGCTCCCAAATTTATGACGGTCATTAATGAAACCCTTTTTCTTCTTTACGTTTTCGACACCAAAAATGTTTCGAATTATTTTCGCAAACAAGTACATTAACAGCGCAATAACAGCAAACCAAATAATTCCCTGTGCTAACATAATTCTTCGCCATCCTGACATTATTTTCTTGCATATTTACTATTTTCAATTATCCAACTATTTAACGTGTTTTTATATTAACATAATTTTTGTACTAGTAAGAGACCAGAAAAATAATAAATAAAAACCAAGTACATGAGGAAAACATAATACTTGGCTAATTGTTTTCAAATAGGATAAAGTTTTTCTGATCAATAAATTGATACTTAATAGTGTCAAAATCATCATAAATTTCCATTGGTATTATATCTACAAACATCGACTTTTCCATTTCAACGTAGTCCTCAAAAACTCTATCTCCAGATTCATTTAGTAAAGTGTATTTTGCCTTTTTTGCTTTCGGTTCGAAATATACTCCCCAAACAACTGGTATCGGCTCCATTTCTTGATTATCAAGTAAAGTTATATTGACGAAGTGATAATTGTGTTCAGTAAAATCTATACCTTGAATATGTGAACCATTATTTATGTATGTATATTTTCCTTTATTTTCAGAGTAGGTGCTCAAAACGAGCATATATTCATCAACAAAATTTTTAGCTAGAAAAATTACTATATTTTCTTTTTCGTTTTGATATAAAATTTCTATTTCTCCATGTTCACCATAACCACTTTTATTAATTGCTTCCTCAAGTGTAGTATAAGAAAAAGCAAAGACGGATGAGACATAATTAATTAAAATAATAAATATTAAAATAATCGCAACGAGTTTAAAATCCCTCATTTACTCTTACACCCCTTCATTAGCCAACTATACTAATAGTTAAAGTTTTTACAGTTCATCAGTCGGTTGATTTAGTACAGTTAACGTAAGATAGGCTGTAAAGAGTGATATAAGCGGCAAAATGATATTCCAAGAAGATAAGGAAAATGAATAATTGAGAATGTAGTGGTACATGGATTCATATGTAACGTTTAAAGCTAGTGTCAATATGGGGGCAGCAATTATGTTTTTGGTTGCTATTGTAAGTACAATACCTATGGCAAACGCCAAAAAAGGAATTATGATTAATTGAAGAACGAATGGATCCACATAAACCCTTCCTTTCTCTGCCCAAACACTAGGTCAAACAACCTTATTGATGGAATCTTTTTCCTATAAATATAATTATAACGTTTACCAACAATCTTGAAAAGGATATTTTTTACATTTGAGAAATTACTACTAATCTATTAATAAGTTTTGTTTATTCCTACTTTATACCACTTCACCAATTGCTTCTTTAATCGTTAAGTTCATTTGGTTAGTCCACTTCACATTTGTGTACACTTATCATTATATTCAAGATATTCCGCGTCTGGGTTCAGTTTCAAAACTCTTCCGTTGACAAATAACCTTGATGCTTTGAAAATTCATCGGTAATATAATAGTGAAATAAAGACTAAACAGATAAGAGTAAAAAACATCTTCTTCAAAGTATCACCAACATTACTTGAGAGGTATTAATCGTTCTTTAACGTATAATGCAATTCCACAAACTGATTAAAAGTCCTTGTACCCTTCAATGTAAAATCTAACTGGTACTCAGCTCTTTTGAATAAAGGAATACCGCTTCCGATTAGTTTAGGAGCAATCGTTATCATCATTTCATCTATTAATTTCTCTTTTAAAAACGAATGTAATAAATCTCCCCCACCCACAACCCAAATAGTCCCACCTTTTTGATTTTTGAGTGCAGTCGTAAAGGATACGATGTTATCCCCTATAAACGTAACGTCGTCTGTATCAACTGCTTTAGATCTAGTAAAAACATAACATTCTTTGTTTTTATACGGAAAATGTCCCTTTTCATGTTCTATTATCCAATCATAAGTCCTCTTCCCTATTAAAATAGTATCGACCGTTTCATAAAATTCAGAATAACCATTATCGCCTTCTCCATCTACTGAAAATAACCAATCCAAAGAGTCATCTTCCGTTGCAATATACCCATCTAAGCTCATAGCAATAAATAATTTTAGTTTTCGTGGACTGTTCATCTTTGTAACCTCCGGAAATTTCAGATAAGAATCTACTGAGAAAAGGTAGCTATTTCCACCAATAATTGGCGATTTTTTCTTTTAATTGGTTTACTTTATTTTGTAAACTATCCTCCATATCAAGTAGTTCGCTTTTATGTTTAGCAGCTTTTACCATAAATATTTCAGAGAAATTATTTCTAAATACGAAAGCACTGTAGGACCAATAATTGTTATGTACATCAGAAAACCATCTAGTGTTAACAAAATTTTGTTTCACTGCACTTTGGTGAAAGATTTGAAACATATGTTGTAACGATTGAACATAAAATATTATCTCTTCTTCTGGCGCATTTGTGTGACTATACTTGACTATTTTTTCGTGTGTAAGTACTATTTGTTTGTTTAATGACTGAATGTGCATTAACTTAAACTCTTCTTTTTCAAGCTCTTTCTCCGTTTGGTATTCTATATAAAATACGGTTAAAATGAGCAAGACTAGTAACCCACACAACATGAATACTAGTTTTTTAAATAATTTATTTTTTAACTTTGACTTTTTACCACTATGCATTTAATAGATCTTCTTTCTTTTTTTGATATTCTTCTTCACTAATAATATTATCTTCCAGTAAACGGTGAAGCTGGTTAAGATTTGATTCATAGTCCTGATGGTTTTCGATATCATCATAGGAGGTATGTGAAAGTAGCGGATTATACATCATTAAGGCATGATTTTCTGTAATATATTCATCATCCAATAACTCATTTTGTCCATTAAAAACTTTGCGATAGATGGTATTATGACGAACATATCCTCCCCATGTCTCATGGGTGATTTTATGATCTTTTTGATATATTTCATAGGACATCATCTCTGGAATGTTTGTCCTCCATTCTCCAACTAAATGATTATCTGTCACGTTTAACCAAAGCTGATATGGAGTATTTGTGTTGTTTTTCACTTGTAAATCTAAATAGTTGTAAGCACAGGTAGCTCCACTACCAAAAGGTTGAGTTCTATTTGCGTCTGGAAACACATCATAGCTGTGACGATGGCGTTCTGTAACGGTTAGGGAGGTGTGCAAAGTTATCCAATAAATTAGGTTAGATAACTGGCATAAACCCCCACCAATTCCAGGCTTAAACGTCCCATAATGTAGAATCATTCCTGACGTATAACCCTTTCTCCTCGTTGGATGTCCTATTAATTTCCAATAGGAAAATGTTTCTCCTGGTTGAATAACAATCCCATTGAGTTTATGAATAGCAATTTTTAAATTTATAATTTTATTTTCTTGGTACCACATATCTACATCTTTAAGCTTTCTTCTTAAAATCGTTTTATGTACTGCTATCGGGTATCGATAAGGTAAATCTACCATTTTAGTTGCATATTTTTTTCTCGTAAAATACCATTCCAAAATCCTTTTTAATCGAAAATATTTTGTCCCTAGGTAAATTCTTAATCCGCTTCTTTTAATAGGCTTTAATGACTGTCCATTCAAATCATTCACCCTCTTCATTTTAACATTAAATTCCAATACGTTTAAGGACAAAAATAAAGAGGCTGGATCCTGATTTGATTTACATGTCCATCACCTCTTTTGTCTTTACTATTTGTTATAATATTTTTTCTTTTGATTGATGTAATCTTTTTCGCATTTTACTTTTATATATTTTATTTCTTTACCCGCTGTTATTTTCTCTTCAACAACTTCCCATTGATCTTCATTTAATTTTAGTGACATCATCACATTAGAGTGATCTGGCTTTTTATAAAGGAAATAGGCAAGTTGTGGTTGAATAAATAAAACAGGTTTTCCAATGGTTGGACCAGTTTGATCAAATAAATGTACGATGGATTTGTAATAAGGGTCACCTAATCTTCCACCATACAATAAATATGCTGCATCAATATCTTCAAACTTCATTGCGTAGTAATGTTCTTCCTTTACAGGTAAACGGAAACTCTTTACAAGATCATCCACGACTTTTTGGTTCATTTGTTCATCCCTATTTTTCATTTCCTTCAAGCATTCATTTGAAAGGCTAGGTTTCGTTTCAGCGAATATAACAAACGGGTTTGCATACAATAGGAAACCAATTAAACTAAACATAATGTATTTCTTCACTAAATCACCCCACGGCTTTTTTAGTATTTATTCGCCATCAAAAGGGTAATTATTCGTATAGATATTAACCATTCATTTATTTGATTATTAAGTTTTCTACTCTTTCCTTAATACTGAATGGTAAAGGTTGTTGAAGTGCTTTTTCTAAAAGTTTCGGATACTTTACGCCGTTTGCACAAAAATAATCTTCCAACTGCTCTGCTTTATTCCTTTTGTTTGGTATTAATTGGTATAAAATAAACCAATCCTCAAGTGATGTTAACGGAATGCATACCCCTTTTACTTGAACATATTCTGTAATGGAATTGACGTCTAGTTCCAATTTGTATATACCAAGTTCATGTTCAATAGCAAAAGTCCCCATCATATCAACGTCTGTAGTGTCCATATGATATTTCTGGAAGTAGGTGCTACAAAAAGGTTTTTTGCTTTTCGTGTCTATCTGGACCGCGTTTTTTGACATAAGGTCGTGTAAATATGGAAAATCCCTTTCCGCGACAAGAAGATCGATGTCATTTGGATTATCGACTATGTCATGAAAGTGAAGTAGAAGTGACCCTCCTAGTCCCCAAATAATATTCTTTTTTTCAAATAAACTTCCGATTGTTGCTAATGTCCCTAGCATTTTATTCGCCTCTATGTATGTTGTTTATTTAATGGATTTTCCCTTTTATTTTTTCTGGATTAGTAGCATAAAGCTCGATATAACCACAATCCGGGCAAACATTGCAGCTTTTCACACCACTAATTGTTTCAGCGCTCGGTTGGACATCAGCTTTATACACTCTTATCGGATGATTATCTAGCTTTGCCTTAGTCATGACGGAATGGCATTTCGGACAGTTAACGTCCATTAAGTTGTCCCCCCTTTATCCCTTTTTCTTTTTAAACAAATTCGCAGAAAAAAATAATGAGTTTCCTAAAAAGATGAACGAAATTGGTAGATAAAGGTCGATTAACTTCATAGGATATTTTTGAATAAAAATATATATACCAACAAAAACAAAGATAAGTCCTAGTGAAAAGTTGATCTTCCCAAATAAAGTTAGGTTTTTCAATAAACCACTCCTTACTACTACATATCCTTTGGATGGTAATGTAAAAATCATAAGACTTATATTGAATTTTTCCTATTGGTAGACCAATTTAGTTTATATTACCAATATTAGCATAGAAAAACTGCACCTCCAATTGGATTTAATCCATTATGGAAGTGCAATTCTTCATCGTTTTCTAAAATTATTAGGCACCCAGCTCTTTTTGTTTTCCATGAGGTGAGATTTCTTTTGTTTCATTCAAAAATTTTGACCACAAAAATAACAATATGCCAAATAATAAAGATGCGAAAACTGGAATTCGCACCGCAAGCAACACACTTATGTCACCAAAAATTCCAAGGGTTATCGTTAACGTAATAACGAGTGTACTAATCATGACAGCGAAAAAGTTCGAAAAGCGCGCAATAAGTTCAGGTGGAACAGTATTTTGAAAGAGTGTCAGCATACTTGCATTCGCAATTGCTTGCCCAAGACCCAGTATTGTAAAGGATATGAGTACCATTGAGAACGAAATACTAAATGCGTAGCCTATAAAGCCGGCAACTGACACAAAAGTTCCCCCTACGACAAGCGAACGGTTTGATAGAAAATCTGGCAATTTTGATGCGAGAAGCGAGCCCGCAACATAACCGATTCCACATACACTCATCAAAAGACTATACTGACTTTCATTTAAACCAAGTACTTTGTTAGAGTAAACCCACTCCAACGCATCTAGTGACATGCCAATGACAAGAATAAGCTGAAAAACAATATACATTTTGACAAACTTGTTTTCCTCTTTAATAATTTTCCAAACTACTTTTCGATCATCACGCAATTGGTGGAAGAAAGTTAATTTAGTTTTTTCCGTATGCTTTGTATCGAGTGAAGGAAGAAAGGAAATGAGTATAGCAGATAGGAAGAATGTAATAGCATTCACGAATATTAGTGTCGAAGGTGAAGCAATTAATAAAACACCCCCCGCAATTGCTGGGCCTATCACAATTCCTCCTGTTGATGCTGCCTGGAACATGCCATTAAATATACTACGTCTTTCTTTTGGAACAAGCTTCACAATATACGACTGGGAAGCAGGTCTAAAGAAAGCACTACAAGAATGAACGAGAAAAATGATTGTAAGCATGAGCCATACGTGATTCGAAAAAAGCAAGATAACCATGAGCATTCCCCGCAAGATGTCCGTATATATCATGATTTTCTTTTTAGAGTGACGATCAACAAAACCTCCGGACCACGACTTAATTACTAGGCCAGCTAATGGACCTAATACCCAAAGTGCGGCAACTAAAGTAGCTGAACCCGTTAAATGATAAATGATCAAATTAATCGCAATTAAGTACATAAAATCGCCAGTTGAAGAAATTCCTACCCCTGCAATTAGCAAACCATAATTTTTATTTTTCATCTTTCTTTTTATTCCTCCTCAATCTTGGTTCGAATGAAATAAGAGGCGGAGTCATCGTCTGCTTGTTTTGCTGTTTTCTTCTCCCACTTCAATAATAATTGTTTTAGGTCATCTAAAAATTCTCTTCTTTCTGCTAAGCTAAGTTGTAAATTAGAACTAATATGTATTTCTGGTATGTGATCGGTTTCATTTTCTGATGTGAAGTTAGTACCTATTGCTAAAAAGTACTTTTCTGTTGTACCACGTATATTTTTTGTATCAACTAATTTGAGTAAATCCCCTTCATATAATAGCTGCATATGATAATGGATGGAACCATTAGACTTCCCCAATTTTTCAGCTACTTGTTTAGCGGTCATTGGTTTATCTATAAGAGTGTGTAAAATTTGAATTCGAATTGCTGAAGTAATTAACTTCTGCTGTTGTGCTGTTATTTTCACAACGTTTGACATCCGAATCACCTCCATTAATTTAAAAATTAGATTAATCTAATTTTTAGTATAATCTAATTTCCAAATTTATCAATATAAAAGCACACAATTTTCCAATTAAGGAGATTGTGTGCTTTTTCTTACTTTTGATATGGAATATTTAATAACGCAGGAACAGTTTTAAATGTAAATCCTTGTTCTTTTAGAGTTGGGATTATTTCACGTAGAGATTTAATCGTATTTGTTCGATCCCCTTCCCATTCGGCTCCATCATGCATAAGAATAATCGCCCCTGGATGAATTTGACTTAATACGTTATATGCAATTCGATCTGGGGTTAATTCCTGCCAATCAAGAGAATCGACTGTCCAACCGACAACAGTGTAATTCATATCCGCAAGCTTTTCTACCAATTCATTATATAAGAAACCGTATGGAGCACGAAAAAGTTTAGTCCGATATCCGATTATGTCGTTTAGCGTATTTTCTGTTCTCGTTACTTCCCTTTCAAGAGTTGCAATATCGCCTTGTTCCACGAGATTAGGATGCCAATATGTATGATTCGCAACTATATGGCCCTCATCTATTATACGTTTTACTAAATCTGGGTATGCAGCAGCTCGTGCCCCCATCACAAAAAATGTTGCCTTTACATTATATTCTTTTAGAAGATCCAAAATTTGAGGTGTAAACCGGGGATCTGGACCATCATCAAAGGTAAGTGCAACATTGTTGTCCGTGCTAGGACCACTCAGTACAATTGTTTCTGGATACCTTTGTTGTAAAATGATGTTAGAGACCGGGTATCGCACTCGCTCCGACTCTTCAGCCCCACCTTCTAACTGAGGAGGATTATCTTGCTGAGCCGATAGGCTTATTCCACCTAGTAGGATGCAAGCCATCAATAAAGCACAAAATAACACCGTACGCTTAAAAAAAGTTGCTTTCATACCATCATCTCCTATGCCATTCATTGTTTCTTTTATTTTTCATTAAAATTTTTCCATTTATTCTAGCTAAAATTAGGAAAAATAAGATAAAAAGGAGGATGAAATTGAAACAAACGAAAAAAGTAGTAGCAGCTATTATAGAAAATAATAATAAAGAAGTGTTATGTGCTTTACGATCACCCTCTATGTCCCATCCAAATATGTGGGAATTTCCGGGTGGAAAAGTAAAGGAAAATGAAGACATCTTTACAGCGGTTGTTCGGGAAATAAAAGAAGAATTATACTGTACAATCGAAGCAGGTGAAGTTTTTCTTGTGAATAATCATAAGTATGAAAACTTTTACGTCGAGTTAATTGCAATTAAATGCAACATTGTAGAAGGTGTACCAATTGCACGTGTACACGAAAAAATAAACTGGTTACTCCGTGAAAATTTAGCGTGTTTGCATTGGTCGCCAGCAGATGTTCCCGTAATGGAGCAGTTAATAAAGGGTATGTAGAAAGATATTTGTTTTTCTTTAAAATATCATCAAAAAAAAGGCGTCGACAAACGGACGCCCTTCTATTTTTAAACATTTTCTTGCTTTAACGCTTCTATAATGTTCTCTTTTTTTACCTTGGAAATGGAGTAAAGCATTGCTGAACCAACTATCATGAAGACAGCAATAATAACAATGCCTATGCTCGTCCATGGGAGTAAAAATCCAAAATAAAACGTGTTTCTCGTCGCTTTATAAATTAAATACATGATCCCAAAACTTAGTGGTAAACCGTAAAGTAAAGATTTGATGCCATAAAAAATACTTTCATAATTAATCATTTTATTGAAAGATTTAGGCGTCATTCCAACTGATTTCAGCATAGCAAATTCTCTTTTTCTTAACGATATGCTCGTTGAGATAGTGTTAAAAATATTTGCAATGGAAATGATTGTGATTAATGTGATAAATCCATAGGTGAAAACGGACATTAAAAGTACAAGTTGTTCTTCTTGTTGTCTTGCCTGATAAACATTGTAAACGTGCATGTCGCCCTCTTGAATTTCTTCAATTTGTTCCTGCGTTTTCATTGGGTCCTTACTGTTTAAATAAAGGTACTTATTCACATGTACTTTTTCAACATCAGCTATAATACTTTGCAGTACTTCTTCTGAAATAATCATCGTAATTCCGCCGATATGTCCCGGAGTAATACCCATTGGTAATTTATCGGTTAACCCACCAATTTCTATTTCTTTTAATAATTTATATTCCCCTGTTTCCCAGTTTTGAGAATAAAGTTCCAAATGCTCCCCTACTTCTGTATGAAGTACTTTTGTTTCATAGATTTTTCCTGCTTCATAATCCTCGTACGGAACAGTGTCTACAACGATTGCTCTTATATTCTCTGGATCTTGTAAGTGTTCTATCTCTACTCCAATTTCTTTGGCATAAGCTTCCAATCTTTCCAAATTCAAAGCTTTGATGTGAATACCATATGGATACTTTCCATCTTTCAATATACTTCGGTCATGTTCAAGGTTCTTTTTAAAGATATCCGAGATTGCTTCTTCTTCAATCCAAGTTGCTAAGTCAGACTCTTCTAAATACGTATATTCCGTAATGTTCTCTAAGCTTAAAATAGATTCTTTCATCAAATCCGTTTCTTGCTGATCAGAACCTAGAAGAACTTGAATATCATAATTAACCCCATCTTGTGATAACTCTAATACTTTCTTTAAATTATCGGTAAAATAGGAAACCGTTAAAAATAAAATAATACTTATTACTAATGAAAAAACAGTTGTTCGGTAGCGTCGTTTATTTCGCTTTAAATTTTTCAAACCGATTTCTGCTTCAATCCCAAAAATTTTACGTACAACTGAAGATGTTTTTACTGCTTTTTCTGTCAGCTTAATATCCTGAGTTTGACGAATAGCATCAATCGCTGAAATTTTGGAAGCTCTTCTTGCTGGTATATACGTCGAAATGAAGATGGTTATCATGGATACTAAACATGCAACTAGGATTGAAAATGGTGTGATAACAACTTGCAATTTTTCCTCTATACCTAATGCACCCTGTATAATGGAATTAATATACCAAAACGTAACTCCAATACCTACAATTCCCGCTATTATCCCAATAGGAATACTAATCGCACCAATGACAACACCTTCAAAAAATACCGAATTTCGTTTTTGTTTTTTCGTTGCACCAACGCTAGAAAGCATACCTAAATGGCGAGACCGTTCTGAAACGGAAATACCAAATGCATTATAAATAAGCGCAACAGATCCTATGACAATCACTGTCATAATTATCGCAGATAGTGAGTATAAAGTCGTTTGTAAACCGTTATTATTGGTTACACCGTAAAAACGCAAAAGCTGGTTATTAAAACTATATTTTTCAATATTGTTATGCTCAGCTACCTCTTTAGCATGATCGTATAGGTTACGATTTACATCTTTTAACACGACAGATGCTTGAACCTTTTCATCTGCTCCAATCATCGCTTCATCTAAATAGGAGATAATCGTATAGCCTGGTGCCCATGTCGGTTCCCAAGAAGGCCGTTCTACAACACCTACTATTTTGTAGGTCTCAGGTGATAATTGAAATAAACCTTCTTTCCATTCACCTTCGTCCACTTGTAATGGGTCAAATTGTTGAAAACTGTTCGGCATTTCTTGGCTATCTAACAAATATCTTTTACCTACTTCAAGTTCTACCGTATCCCTAATAGCAAATTCTACACCACCATTGGATTTAATATGTTCAGAAACAACTACTTCATTTGCTGCTTGTGGAAGTCTACCTTCCTTTAAAGTGACAGGAAATTGTTCAAAACCAGCTGCATTATATTGCTTAACAAACAAGTAAGGTTTATATTCATTTTTACTACCTTCTAAAAGGGCGTAACCACGATCCTTTGAAATGACAACTTTATCTGTTTCTTTATCGTCTTCAAGGGCTTCCAACTGTTCAGAATTGACATTATAGTACAACACATGCCATTCTCCATCCTGAGCAATTGTTTGTCTTTGCATTAAATCCATAAACGAAATCGCCAGGGTTGCTACTGCTGTAATCATTGCAACGGAAATAATGGTTCCTATAATCGTTACAAGTGTTCGTTTCTTATTTTGCTTCAAATGACGAAGCGTTAGTTTGTTGACGATGTTCATGGACGAATCACCTCGTCTTTGGCAATCCTTCCATCTTCAATAGAAATAACCCGATCAGCCTGTAGGGCAATACGTTCATCATGTGTAATGACTATTAATGTTTGGTTGTATGTTTTATTAAACATTTTCAATAAATCAATAATATCACCGCTATTTTTACTATCTAAGTTACCTGTTGGTTCATCAGCAAGCATAATCGCTGGATTGCTTATTAAAGCCCTACCAATAGATACACGTTGTTGTTGACCACCAGAAAGCTGGTTAGGTAAATGATTCAAACGATTTTCTAAACCTAATATTCTCGTAATATCGGCAAATTGCTTTTTATCTACTTTATGCTGATCTAATAGCATTGGAAGCGTAATATTTTCCTCAACTGTTAAAATCGGAATTAAGTTATAAAACTGATAGATCAAGCCAATTTGTCTTCTTCTAAAAATCGCTAGTTTCGTTTCGTTCAACGTATACATATCCGTGTTATCAACAAACACTTTTCCACTAGTTGGACGATCGACACCACCTAACAAGTGAAGCAATGTTGATTTACCAGAGCCAGATGGACCGATTATTGCTACAAATTCTCCTTTTTGCACAGAAAAAGACACATCATCAAGTGCTTTTACAGCTGTTTCCCCTTTACCATAAATTTTAGACAGATTCTCAATTTTTAATATTTCCATGATAAAACCTCCATTAATTTCTAATTGTCTTCAGTATATCTGCCTAAAATGACTTTGAAGTGACTTTAAAATGACAATTTAGTCACTTAAGCTATTAAGTGATTTGTTTGTAAAATTTAATATGAAATTGTGTTCCTTTTCCGACTTCGCTTTTCACCTCAATTGCTCCGTTTTGCCTCGTAATAATGCTATGAGCCATTGCCAGACCGATTCCAACACTGTCTTCTCCCGCATTTTTCCCACGATAAAAACGTTTAAAAATGTACGGTAGGTCTTCCTTCCCTATCCCTTTTCCGTTGTCAGCAATAATAATTTCCGTAAAAATAGGATTTTCAGAAAATGAAATATTGATCTTACCAAATTCATTTGTGTGTTCTACGCAATTTTTTAATATATTAAGCACAGCTTCTACTGTCCAATTAAAATCTCCTTGAAACGTCACATGCTCCTCACCAACTATATTCACTGTTTGTTCCTTAATATCCATCGGAATCAGGAGCGGTTCTAAGCTTTTTTCGACTAGCTTGTTAACCGAAACAGCCTCTTTTTTGAAAAAAGCAGTCCCTGCATCAATTTTTGATAATTTTAATAAAGAAGAAACAAGCCATTCGATACGTTCAAGCTGTACACGAATATTCCTAGTGAACTCCTTCCTTTTTTCTATGGATAGTTCGTCAGCCCTCAACAAATCAGACATCACCATCATCGAAGTAAGAGGTGTTTTTAACTGATGAGATATATCAGATATGGCATCTGTTAACATAATTTTATCCTTCTGTAAATAGGATCCCTGTTCGGAAAGCATTAACGTCACTTTATAAATATCATTTTTTAAAATACTAAGCTCGCCCTCTTCGTTATCCCGGACATTTAAAGAATAATCGCCGCTTGTAATACGTCGTAAAAAGTGCGACAGTTTTTCTATTTCACGGTATCTCCACCAGGTAAAAAAGAGTGTACATGCAATTAATAAAATACTTGTAGCTAACATAATTACACCTGCAGCTGAAGAATAATAAAACGTGACAGCAACGGAAACGCTACTAATAAATAACATGATGAGTAAAAGCCGTAAAAATTCTTTATTCCGAAGCATATTTAGTCACCAACCTTATAGCCTAATCCACGAATTGTTTTAATGATTAATGGTTGTTG
Source organism: Salirhabdus euzebyi (assembly GCF_014207435.1). Lineage (GTDB taxonomy): Bacteria > Bacillota > Bacilli > Bacillales > Alkalibacillaceae > Salirhabdus > Salirhabdus euzebyi. The sequence continues at coordinate 36,789 of NZ_JACHGH010000003.1, read as the reverse complement.
AGGATCATCCTCTAGCTTTTCTCGTAATCTTTTTATATACACGGTTAACGTATTATCATTCACGAAGTCTCCAGCAACATCCCATATTTGTTCTAGAAGCTGGTTTCTAGACAGAACTTGTCCAATATGATTCGCAAAGATTAATAACAGACGATATTCTAAAGCAGTAACCAGTACCTCTTCTCCGTTTTTATACACTTTTCCCTCTAACGTATTAATACGAACATTCTTCAATTCAATAATTGTATGGGAAGGCATTTGCTTTTGATACCTTCTTAAAACAGATTTAATTCTAGAAAGCAATTCACGAATACGGAACGGTTTTGTGATATAGTCATCTGCTCCCATATCTAGTCCCATGACCACATTTACTTCATCATCAACTGCTGTTAAAAAAATTACCGGTACATCACTTCGTTTTTTTACGAGTTGACAAAGTTCATATCCACTACCATCAGGTAAAGATAAATCAAACAAACATAAAGAAATATTATGTATCTGCCCTTCTATCACCTTTTTAGCTGAAGTAAAGTCATAACAGAGAATGGTAGAAAATTGATCCTGTTGTAAGGAATATTCTAGCCCAGAAGCAATTGTACGATCGTCTTCTACTAGTAAAATGTTCATCGCTAACATCCTATCTCACTCAATTAGTTTACATAACATGATTATTGTTAATTAGTATAAGATTCACTCTTATTCCTTATTTTACTAAAAATAATATAGAATAGCAGTAACATTTAAAGCCATGTTGATTGCTGTTCAAACCCGTAGTCATTATGGTATAATATACTCATTAAAAGAATAAAATGAAAAAGACCACAGCTGGCACTGTGGTCCTCAAGATAAGCGGTTCCCCCGAGGAATCGGCTATCCTGTTGGGATAGACCTCACCTAATCACTTAATGGGTAAATAGGGAGGTCTATTTTTTATTGATCAGCGAAACGATCAATGCGAGCAATGCAATCAAGAAGGTACCAAATCCAATTAGTACCATAAAGCTTTCATACATACTCATAGGCATCACCCCCTTTCCCTGGGGTTAGCCGACCTCCACCAAAAGAACATTATCTAACTAAATTATACCACATATCACGCCTAAATTAGAACGTGTGTTCTTTTTTGTTGTAACCTCTTATCTTGACGCTGTAAAATTAGAGCTAAATAAGGACTTCATCCTGCTTCTATTAGCAGAATTAGAAAAGAGAGAAATGATAATTATTTAATTTTTTTCTCCCCATACTATTTCACTTTATAAAGAGAAGCCATTACATTACTCTATCTTTTGTCCCTACTATCGGTTTTTATGTTGTAAAAGCCCTTCACTTCTCCGTTCTCATTTATCTTTACTCCCGTTAAATATCCTGAAAACGCAGCTCCTGTGTCAATGTTCCACGTATTGCTTTCTGCATCAAATGTCGGTTCATCAAGAGGTGTATGACCATGAATTTGGAGTTTATTTATGTTTTTAAGTGGTTCTCTATTCCATAACACTCCTAATGGATTTTCTTCATTAAAAGGATCAATAGCGTTCTTAGCAATACCAGCATGACTAACATAAACTCTGTCGTTCTCCCAAATTAAAGGTAAACTTTCAAACCAGTTTACATCCTTTTCTGGACTTCGATTTACCCTTTTGTATTGGTTTAGGGTCACTTCCCCACACTGTCTATACCAATGCTTATTAAACATATCTACAAAATGCAAAATTATTTCATATTCGTGATTTCCTTTTAGAAAAATTACCTGGTTCGGATACTTCTCTTGTAGTGTTCTCGCAAATGCAACAGTTTCAGGTGAATAGTTACCTCTATCAATTAGATCACCAACCTGTATTAGTAGTTCTTCTTCTCTATTCCAATATGTATTGATCATCTTTTCAAATGTGTAATAGCACCCATGTACGTCTCCAATCACAAATAAATTCATTACGGAGTCCCCATATCTTTATGTATTTTTAATAGTCTGCCATAACTTTATTTTGTATGTTTTCACTTAATTTTGTAATATGTTTTATCGAGTAATTAAAGATCTTATTATGTGTATTTTTAGGAAAAAGTTTTTTAACGTCTTCCGTATAATAACTTCCATCCTGAGGTAATGTGTGATCTAAAATTTGCAAGGTTCCCTGATCAATTTTTACATGTAAAACCATCGGGACGGACATCCCTGAACCCAGATCTACCTTCTCACCTTCTACATAATATTCTTCAATTAAAGCCCAAAGATAGACTTCCCCCTTTTCTTTGTTTGAATCTAATATCTCATAAGCACTATAAACATTGCCTCCAAAGTTTGGTTTCATCACATCATTCGTTAAATATGTTTCCATTATATGTCTATCACTTTCAGAAAGGGAAAGATTTTCGGCTTGTACTGTGCAGCCCATGAGTAATAGGCAAAGGAATAAAAATATTCTCATTTTAGTTCGCCTCTTTTCATTAGTCTCATCAATTAAACGATTTACCCTCACTCAAGTACTACACTTTATCTTAAAATTCCTTTTATTGAAACACATCACGATATATAAACAATGAAGAAATAGCCAAAAATAGCTCACCGACGGTAGGATCCATACTCACCCATTGAAAGGATACGAAGAATGTGCCAAGTAATAACGCTACGAGTATAGTTCTACATAAAATAGTAGCCAATTCTTTAGTAGTAAATGAAAAAGATAGGTTTATCGCTCCTAAAATCATTACAATAACCCAAATGATTGAGAAAGATTTTTTTTGGAAAGAAGCTAAAAACGAACATAGTATACTTCCTAAGCATTTATCCGAAGTACCTCCCTAACAATGTATAATCTATATTTTTCCATAAAAATACAGGGACACAAACTCATAGACATTTGTATCCCTGTTAGAATATTATCTTTTTAATAGTTTGCTAGATTTCTTACTCTCTTCCTTCATACCAAAAGATCGCGAGAGACCCTTCTCCTGCATGAACAGCAACGGAGGAACTAATTTCACCGATAACTATTTTTACGTCAGATACCACTTCTTCTACTTTATTTTTAAAATCCGTTGCTTTATCTAGCAAGTTTGCATGCATAATGCCGATTTTTTCTACGTTATTTTCTTCACAAGATTGTTTTATTAATTCGATTATTTTTAATGCCGCTTTTTTCTCTGATCGAACTCGTTCAAATAAAACAAGTTCACCATCTTCATTTACAGTTAAGATCGGCTTAATTTTGAGGACGTTTCCGAGCAAATACTGTGCACCGGACATTCTTCCCCCTTTATAAAGCTGTTCCAAACTACCCAATGATATTAAGCTTTTAACACCCGACACTTTTTCTCTAAGCTTATTTGCTATTTCCTTTACCTCTAACCCTTGTTCAGCCATTTCCATCCCTGTTTCTATAAGTGTCGTAATTCCATAAGAAACATTTAACGAATCTACTACTTCTACACTAAAACCAACATGTTCTTTTCCTGAAGTTGAACTAGATACGGTACCACTTAGTTTACCAGAGACGTGAATAGCAAGGGCGTGATCATACTCTTCTTTAAGTTTTTCATATAGCTCTGCAAATTTACCAACGGATGGTTGTGAGGTTTTCGGTACCTCTTTATTATTTCGAATAATGTCATAAAGTTCTTCAGAAGATAAATCCACTAAATCTTCATACTCACGCCCTTCCGAAATAACAACGATTGGCACTACGTATACATCTGGATGAGCTCTTAGCTCCTCTGTTAAAAAAGCAGTACTGTCCGTAACAAAAGCAATTTTTTTCTTAGGCATGTAATCCTCCCATTTCTCTTAAAAGTCTGACTACTTTGATTATACAACTAATCAAAAATAATACCAAGTACTAATAACAGGTTATAGCATGTCATGATAACTTTTTTTACAGTTTATGAGCTGAAATTTAAATTATTTGCTTCAATCAATAATTAATTGGGTGAAAGTTTCAATTATTCCGTTGAATTGATAACTACTTGTCTGAAGCTGCATTGATGATAGTTGAATCAATAATTATTTGGACTGAACATGCAATTGTAACCCACATCAGCCTTTTTTCTACTGAATCTGGTCACTACTGTCTCCTAAATGCATGATTTGAGCCTTAAGCATATAAAAAAGACGATCAGCTACAGCTAACCGTCCCATTAATTACTATTTAATTGCTTTACTTACTTTTAATTTCTTTCCTTTAATCGTTTTGTTCTCCATTGCTTGTAATACTACTGAACCTTTTCCGTTTAATATATCCACATAGGACATATGGTCCTTAATGGTAATAATACCTATATCGTCTGCCGTAACTCCAGGAATATTAGATATAGTACCAACAAAATCAACGGCACGAATTTTTTTCTTTTTACCACCGCTAAAATGCAGTTTCATAATATCTTTGTTTATTCGTTCTGTCTTATTATTTTTCACAACCCGACGTCCGCCCATTTTTTCTTCAAATGCCGGCTTTTCACCCGCAACGTCCTTTGCTGTTGGGCCTTCTATTCTACGTATATCAAAACCAATATATTTTTCTATCGCACGTACGTACTTTTCTTCGTACCGAGTGACAAATGTAAAAGCTCTTCCTTGATTACCAGCACGACCTGTTCTACCTGTGCGATGGACATAGCTTTCCTTTTCCATCGGTACATCATAATTAATGATGAGACTGACATTATCTACGTCGATACCCCTCGCAGCCACATCTGTCGCAACTAAATATCTAAAATTTCCCATTTTAAAGCCATTCATGACAGCAAACCGATCTTCTTGCTCTAATCCACCATGAAGTTTTTCACAAGCATATCCTGACTCCTCTAACTCGTTAAACACAGTATCAACTTGGTCTTTCGTATTACAAAATACTATACAACTATCAGGATTCTCAACTACAGTCACGTTTTTTAGAAGGGATAGTTTATCCTCCTGAGAAGTTTCAACTAATCGATGTTCGATTGTATTCGTAGTTATCCCTGTTGCGGCAATTTCAATATGTGTAGGATCTTTCATATACTGATGACAAAGATTCTCCACATCTTTCGGCATTGTTGCAGAAAACACCATTGTCACTCGATCAGCTGGAAGCTCTTTAATAATAGCCTCCACTTTATCGATAAAACCCATGTTGAGCATTTCATCTGCCTCATCTAAAATCAAATACTTTACTTGGTCTAGTTCTAGCGTTTCTCTTTCGATGTGATCCATTACACGTCCAGGTGTCCCAACTACTATATGCGTCTTTTGTTTTAGATCTTCTTTTTGTTTTTGGAAAGGCTCTTTCCCGTAAACTGCTGTTGCATTAATCCGTTTGAACCGTCCAATATTAGTTATATCTTCTTTTACTTGGACTGCCAATTCCCTTGTTGGAGTCAACACTAATGCTTGGGGCTTTTTTTCTTCCCAATTAATCATTTCACAAATTGGAATTCCAAAAGAGGCTGTTTTCCCACTTCCTGTTTGCGATTTTACAATCAAGTCTTGGTTTTCTAATGCTTTTGGTATTACTTCCCCTTGAACCTCAGTCGGAGTTTCATATTTTAACAAATGAAGTGCCCGTTTGATTTCCTCACTTAATGAATATTGATCAAAATGTCTTGTACTCATATACTAACCTCGCCTTTTTTAATTTCCGACTTACTTATAGAATTCTCGCTAAAGAAAGATTATATGCAAAATCTGGATATGTTCATTATACTGGATATATGATGTGAAACGACAAAAATAATAAATAGCCATTCAAACTGATTTGAAATTATGTCAATTATTTGTTATAATGACATGGTTGTAAAATTATTGAGGGGGAACTCTTTTGGCAATCGAAGTTGGCAGTAAGGTAAAGGGTAAAGTTGCAGGAATTACTAATTTTGGAGCATTCGTAGAACTTCCAGGTGGATCTACTGGTCTTGTTCACATAAGTGAAGTAGCGGATAGCTTTGTTAAAGATGTAAATGAGCATCTTAAAATTGGTGATGAAGTGGAAGTAAAAGTACTTAGTGAAAAAGAAGGAAAAATTGCTTTATCTATCAAGAAGGCAATTGATAAACCGGAAGGACAAACTTCTTCTTCTTATACTAAGCGCCCTCCACGTCAAGGTGGTAGAGACAACAATAAAAACTTCCGTTCAAAAGGCAATTTTAAGGCAAAAGAATCGTTTGAAGATAAAATGGCTAAATTTTTAAAAACTAGTGAAGAAAACCTTTATAGCCTAAACCGTAATACCGAATCAAAACGAGGCGGTCGAGGCGGCAGACGCGGCTAATACTTAATATAGAGCGAGCGATAAAAGCAAGTCCTACTTTTACAGGACTTGCTTTTTTATTTTTTCATAAAATTATATATAATCCTATTGACCCTCACGTTGCGTTATACTTTATAGTTAAAGTAAAGGAGGCCAACTAACGATGGGAATCAAAGTGAAAGAAGTCGCAGATTTAGTTGGGATTAGTGTGCGCACACTACATCATTACGATGAGATTGGTTTGTTAACGCCAGAAGCTACTACCACTTCCGGTTATCGCCTATATTCCGAAGAAGACTTAGAATGTTTACAGCAAATTTTGTTTTTTAAAGAATTAGGCTTTCCTTTAAAAAAAATTAGAGAAATTATCAGTAGTCCATCCTTTAATAAGTCAGAAGCACTCGAGCTACATCGTAAATATTTAATTGATAAACGTTCCCGCCTAGATAAAATCATTGCGACTATTGATAAAACCATTGAACATACGAAAGGAGAGATTAATATGTCTAATAAAGAAAAGTTTGAAGGATTTGATTTTAGTCAAAACCCATATGAACAAGAAGCACGAGAACGTTGGGGAGAAAAAGCTGTTGATGACTCGAATAAAAAAATTAGCAGCATGTCCAAAAAGGAAAAGGAAACAGCAAATGAAAAAATGATAGCTATATACACAAAGCTGGCGGAACTTCGTTATGACTCCCCTGCTTCTGACGAGGCACAAGCTGCCATTAAAGACTGGTATGATTTATTAAACAATAATTTCGGATCATACAATCTAGAAACCTTTAAGGGATTGGGGAAACTATATGTCGATGATAAGCGATTTACAAAAAATATTGATAAAATGGGTGAAGGACTAGCGAAGTTTATGAGTGAAGCAATGGCCATATTTACAGATTCAAAGAAATAATTAAAAAGAGTATATCTATAGCGTAAGTAGTTCCAATACTATGGAGAAAATGTCAAATAACAGATAAATTATCACATTAAATCGAACTCACTTTAGCAGCATAAATAACAGTACAAAAGCATATAAAAAACACTTGGGATTCCCAAGTGTTTTGTTCTTGCTTAGGAAATTATAAAATTTCGGACTTGAGGATAAGTTAGTTGCACGGGGAAGCCACGTCTAGCTCCAGCACCTACCCCCTCGGGACATAAGTCAATCCCTTCTGTGGCAAAAACGCCACGGCAGGTCTTGTCTTATGCCTGCCTTAGGCTGAGCAAGGCGCTTGCGCTTTTGTTCTTTATATCGTCTTGTTCAACTAAGCTCCCTATAGATTAATAAGAAAACAAGAGTTCTATGATATGCCCTTCCCACCTCTTGTTTTTAGGGTGCTAATTCTTTCCATTCCAGTGATGATTGGTTTTGCACGCCCTATAAGTGTTTGTGTAGCTTCATGAGTTAAAGATGCTTTATGAGCATTCTCATTACTCCAAACTTCATAAATATAAACAGAATTTGGTTCACTTTCAGAAATATTCACCAGATATAGCTCACACTCATCAAGATTCTGCATTGATTCTGCTGCTTCCAACAAAATATCTACCATTGTGTCACGTTCACCTTCTTGTACCGTGAATTTACCAAACAAGCTAAATTTGTTCATTATGTACCTCCTCTATTTTTCAACCAGTTCATTGCTTCCACATACGAGCTCCATTATCCTATTATTTCCATAAATAAAAAACTAATAAAGCCTATTGGACTAACCTGCTAGTTTACTTCAACAAATAAGCTAATCCTCCTCTTTAGGATAAGCCCTTTATTTTTCAACTTCAGCGTATTAGTTAACCTTTAGCGGGATGCTTATTTATGCTTTTTTATACTCAACTATTTGCAGTATAATGGCTCCAATAAGAGATAAGCTTAATAAAACAGATAAAATGATAATCACCAGCACATCATAAATGGCATCATATCCTTGTGAAACAAACAACATTTTCAAATAAAAGATAGCCATACCAAAAGCACTAACAATTGCAGGAATGAATTTAAGTAGTTTTGTAGACTTTCGTTTAAACAGTTGGATGAAAAAAATAAATACAATTCCCATTAAGAAGATTCCTATTAGTAAAGCGATTCTTATATCCATACTATCTTCCTCTCTCATATTACTGCTTATTTTTGCTTTAACTTTCTGTTCGAAATAATCCCAAAACAGAGTAAGCTAAGAAAAAACAAAAATAAAAGACTAAATACAATTGCATAGCCAATTTGATTTTCACGAAAATGCCTAAATGCCCATAATCCCATTGATATAGCACTAGAGAAAAGTGCTACTATCAAAAAGGGATGAAATCTCGCACTCTTCATTCTCTAAACCTCCACTGATTTTTACATTATGTATCTACTCTTATATTACGCGTCTAGTCCCAACATACATCTAGTCTTAATGTTTTTCAATAATTAAATGTTGCTTTAAAACGTTTTACTCCTAGAACAAATTCAAAAAAACTGGTTAAATCACCTTGTATTTTCATATTATGTTTGGTAAAGTGAACATAACAATTTAATACTTTCTTATTTTAAAATGTTTTTAAAGTAAGGATAGAGGTGCAGAAACCATTAGTACTTTTGTGGAGGAGAATGGGCTCCAAGGAAGCAAAAGGAAAGGGGAATTTGCCGAAGTGGAAGGAGACTCATTCTCCTAAAGCTGGTTCTGATATTGAAGAAATGCAGGACTGTCATATAGGAAACTATATGGAGGGCTATTCTTTTGTATAGAACGATCAGACATGTTCTAAAAGCAACAGCGAGCTCTCTCTCGTTGTTGCTTTTTTTGGTCCTCCACACCTACGAAAAAAATAAAAATAAAGGGTGTGTGAAGTTATGAATTTTGGTCACGTATTAACAGCTATGGTCACTCCGTTTAATCAAAGTGGAGACATCGACTTTGAGGCAACTAGAGGTTTAGTCAATTATTTAATCGCTAATGGATCTGATGGTTTAGTCGTCGCAGGAACGACTGGAGAATCCCCTACCCTAACACACGAAGAGAAGCTCCATTTGTTCCGTTTTGTGGTGGAAGAAGTGAATGGCAGAGTCCCAGTTATTGCAGGAACTGGATCTAACAACACAAGAGCATCAATTGAACTTTCAAAGGAAGCTGAAGCTATTGGTGTCGATGCAGTCATGCTTGTTACGCCTTTTTACAACAAACCTTCACAAGAAGGATTGTTTCAACATTTTAGCACGATTGCTGAAAGTATAACATTACCAATAATGCTCTATAATATTCCTGGTCGAAGTGTTATTAATATGACGCCTGATACAGTAGTTCGTCTTGCCCAAATCAAAAATATTGTAGCCATTAAAGAAGCTAGCGGTGATTTAGATCAAATGACTGAAATTATTAGCAATACACCTGATAGTTTTAGTGTTTTTAGTGGAGAGGATAGCCAAACCCTGCCGACACTTGCCGTCGGTGGAACTGGTATTGTTTCTGTATCCTCCCATGTAATCGGGAATGAAATGCAACAAATGGTTCAATATTACCGCAATGGAGATGTAGCCAATGCTGCCGCTATGCATCGCTATTTGTTACCATTGATCAAGGCTCTATTTTCTGCACCAAATCCAACCGCAGTGAAAGAAGCACTAAACAGAATCGGTGTTCCTGTTGGAGGGGTTCGATTACCACTTGTTCCTCTTAATGATCAAGAGCGTGATGCGCTATACCATATTTTGTCTCATTACGATGCCGAAAAAGTAGCTGGTTATTAATATAAAGAAAAGGAATAAGCTTAAAAACGCTTATTCCTTTATTTTTATCTTTTATCCCCCTATTGGCATTGCAGATTCGACCACTTCATCTGGTACAGTAAGTTCGTTAATTCCATTGAAATTACTTAACTCGTATGTTCCTTTATAATTTTCCTTTATGTCCCCCAGTTGGCCAGATGTTTGTGATTCGTATTCCATCTTATAGGAAGTCATGTAAAACGTCTCTTTATCTATTGCAATTTCATATACTCCTTTACTTACTTCCATGTTGTCGTAGTGTTCTTGAAAAAGTTCGCTTAATCCAGCAATACTTGCTCCTAAAACAGTTTCTTTATATTGATTATTATCTCCAACAAACGTTAACAAATAGTGATCTCCATTATCACTTACTTCAAAATGTTGGCTAAATTCAACATAAGTGTCTATTTGTTCTTCTTCAAGAAATTTAAACTGCTCATATATGCTTGCATAACCAGAATCGGATGACATCGAATACCAATTCCCATCCCCAAACACAAATAAATTCCCGTCACCCATATACATTTCAAAAGCTTCTGTTTCTCCACCTTCGGACACAGATTCTCCATGAGCGTACATCGCAGTTGGATCAGTATAAATTATTTCCATTGTAAAATCCATTTCCTCTATATTTCTTTGACCATTAATTGTACTATCATCGTAACTTTTACTTACGGCTTTAAAACTCTTTACATCAGTCATTGCTTCGGCTGATTTTTGTAAAATAGTTGCTGCATCACCTGCTATAACAGGATTATTTGAATTATCCTCTTCTTCCTCTTCAGCAGCTCCGTCTTGATCACTTGTGTCATCACTCTGTGTGTTAACTTCTGTTTCTTGACTTACTTGATCATCATTTGTTGGTTGCTCATTCACCTCGTTGTCATTCCCTGAAGCATCATCGCTACATGCTGCTAACATAGCTAGTAAGACCATCAAAAAAATTACCCCTAATTTTTTCATCTGTACACCTCTTTAGTATTTTTCTCTTATCTTTTAAGGCTACTAAAAATGCAAAAGTTGGTAAATTATACTTTAGTATACATTTGAAAAATTTCACATTTAGGAGTTTGTACTTTTAATATATATAGATGTTTATAAACATCATTTAGTTCAATCCAATTTTCATGTTTGAGTGTTTTGAGATTGATGCAGTTTACTCTTTAAATAATCTTGTGTTATGACCTTTTTATAAGACTTACTAGACTTAATCCTTATCCTATTTTATGACCTGTTTAACTATATATTGAGCATCCACACCAACACCCTGAAGCAATGCAGAACCTCTGCGAAATTGCCAAGGTAAACCTAAAAAGTAAAATCCATCAACAGCTGTTACTCCCCTTTTATGTATCGGATTCCCTTTTTGGTCAAAAACTGACGGAATATCAATCCACTTGAAATCCAGTTTAAATCCAGTACACCAAATGATGTTAGACACTTCTAATAAACTATTATCTTTAAAAATCACGCTATTTTGATTAACCGAAACGACTCTCGGCTTTAACTTGACTACTTGTCTATGAAGTAAAGGCTTAAGTTCAAAACCAAAAATAGGATCAGGTTTCTGCCTGATAAATGAACCAATCTTACTTTCTCGAGTGGCCTTTAAAATCCCTAGCTTATCAAACCACCAAAAAATGCTTTTCTTGCCAATATCCTGAGGTAAAAAATTTAACTTATGTCCTACTGAGAAATAAACATCACGATTATCAGCCAATTCAACGGCAATCTGTGATCCTGAATTACCTCCTCCAACAACTAATATAGTTCCAGGTTGAAGCTGCTCTGGATTTTTGTATTCTGATGAGTGAATCTGCAATATATCTGTAGATAAACCTGCTGAAAATGAAGGGATAAATGGATGATGGAATGGTCCTGTTGCCACAACAACATTTTTGGAAATGCACTCTCCTTTTGTCGTACTTAGTATAAAATCATCATCCACTTTTTCAATATTAGTTACTTCCGTATGGTGTTGTATAGGAATGGAAAATTTTTTGGCATATGTATCTAAATAATTGGCCACTTCATCTTTAACGGGATATACTTTTTCATCACCTGGCATTAAAAATCCAGGCAAAGAGCTAAAGGACCGAGGTGTAAATAGTGTTAAAGAATCGTATCTCTCTTTCCAGCTTTCACCAACGTTACAACCTTTATCTAAAATAACGAAATTCAACTCCGTTTGTTTTAAATAGTACCCAATTGACAAACCTGCTTGTCCTGCCCCAATTACAATCACGTCGTATTTCATGTATTTTTTCTCCTTAAACATTCTACATCTTTCGACTGTATTTATCATATATTACTTTTTTATAATATGGTACATTTTTCCTTTAAAGTTCAAAACAAAAAGCACTTCTCTACAAAGAAGTACTTCCATCACCACTTATATGAAGGTAAATATAGCAGCCATAACAAAAATAAACATTAAATAATTAACGGAAACAAGAAACATGATACGGGCCCATTGTATATCGTCTTTGGCAAAGAAACCGTAAATTGCTATGACTAAATATCCAAGGCTAAGCAGACAAGCTACTACGACAAAAGCTAATCCTAAATCTATTAAATATAATGGTAGTGGAAATAGACAAGCTGTATAGACAACCATCTGTCTCTTCGTTATCGCCATTCCATGAACGACTGGAAGCATTGCAACACCAGCCTGTTGATAATCATCATGCTTTCGTATAGCAATTGCAAGGGAATGGGGCATCTGCCAAATAAAAATGATTAGTGCAAGAATAAGTGGTACAGTTTGCATTGACGATTCTACTGCAGACCAACCAATTAGTGGCGAAACAGCACCAGAAATACTACCAATTACTGTATTAAGTGTATACCGACGTTTTGACCACATCGTATATAAAACGACATAAGTAAACCAACCAACAATAGCAAACAACACTGTTTCCCACGTGGTAAACAGAAGAAAAACAATACCAAGTGCACTCAACATCATACCGATTGTTAACACAACAGGCAAAGAAATATTGCCTGTTACAGTTGGGCGATGCTGGGTTCTTTTCATTATCGTATCAATGTCTGTGTCATACCAATTATTCATGACAAGTGCCCCAGCCATAACCAAAAGACTGCCGATCATCGTGAAGAAAAATGTATCGACATGCGCTTTAAAATCCGCTTCACTAAAATGAAGGGCTAGCCAAAATCCAACAAAAACAGGAAAGGAATTTGCGAGGAGAACATTCCCTTTACATAATGCTTTTATATCCATCATTAAGGTGTGTTTTCTCTCCTTCATGTTCTCCCTATCTGTTCCAGTAACAAATTGACTACTCATGTCATACACTTCTCCCTTCTTCTATGAATAAAAACTGTGCACCCGTGTTACTTTTTAGGAATTAACCATAATTCCCGCTACTTTTCTTAGACGGATAAAAAATGCTTCTCCAGCAGGAAGTTTATTTAAACCTGTTTCCTTAAATGCTTCGCCCATACATAGGAGCCAACATTCAGCACGTTTTGGCGTAATTTCAAATGGCAGATGTCGTTCTTTCATTGCTGGAGGTCCAAACTCTTGACTATATAATGGTGGTCCACCGAGAAACTGTGTCAAAAACATACGCTGCTTCCGCATGATTTCTTGAATGTCACCTTCAAACAATGGACTTAAATATGGATCAGCATATACTTTCGGATAAAAGGCTTCCACTAATTTTGCAATCCTATCATCACCTATATGATCATAAAGTATATCTAGTCGAATCTCACTCACATTAATTGTCCTCCTTTAAAGTTTTCTATACATCCATGTTAGCGAAATCAACGAACAACGTTGTGATAATTGTCACACACTCGTTTTGATTAAATAAAGGGGGCAGCTACTATAGCCGCCCCACAACTCTTTACTTATTCATGTTTAAAATAGCCCACTTCTTATTTGGAAAATCTAATAACCAGTTCGCTTTATTTAACGCATTATAACCTAAAATTATTTCCATTGGCTTCTCTAATTTAGCATTTAATGGTGATAAATCGATAGCAATTACTTTTAGAGGAGGAAATACCTCGTTTCCAATTACCATTGACTGCATCATATATAGCGGTGTTTCTGTAGCTGCTCCAGTGGAGTCTATTCCTTCCACTGCTGCCAGCTCTTCAAAATAAGAAGAATATTGTTGGATAAGATTACTATCCACCACCGTTATGCCTGCACCAGTATCCCAAATGGCATTCATTTTTCTATCGCCTATGTATGCTTCAACATATGGCTTAACCTTATCACCAACTTGTAAAGTAAAGTAAGTTGTAGGCTGGTCTACTACCCCATCAACGAAAACTTTATTATGTATAAAGTCAAAGTGATAAATGTGATCATGCAAAAAATCCATACCAATAATATTGTGAGCAGTTGAATCTTGTTCATATCTTGCCATCTGAAAATTTTCTTTTACAATCGGCCCTAGTGATAAACTTGAAACCTCTATCAATTCATTTTTCATTTTAGAAAATACACCATATGTGTCTTTACTTCCCAAAGATTCAAACTTTGCTATAGTATCGTCATTTCTAACTCTTGTAGTCGATGCACCAGTATCAAAAAGGAAGCGATATGTAGTACCATCTATTACTCCATCTACTAAAATTTCTGCTGCATCTTTTTCTACATCATCAAGCTTAATCATTAAATCAAAACTCTTCATCTGTTCTCCTCCACTTAGTAATCTATTCTGTTAATCACTTTCTAAATTCGCCAACAAGTCATTTTTTCCTCCAACTAGCAAATGAAATAGGATTTCTTTCTAGATTGTAGAAGTAAATGTATAGAAGTAGTTACAGAAGGATGTGTAGGAATGAATGGGTTAAAACAAACTTCCTTCTAATGTGAAATGGGAACTGTATTTGTTCAAGTCAAAAATTTACGAAAATCAGTGGAGTGGTACAGTAAATTGTTAGGTTTTCCTGTCGATTTAAATGAAATAAAATCACCAGTGTTTGATGTATCCATACAAGCGACAACAGGATTGACTTTAGATGGTCATCATTTTGATGAAAAGTTCTATCATGATACAAGCGCTAATCCAATTATTAATTTACTAGTTGATGATATTGACGCTTCCTATACCTTCATCAAACAATCGGGTATGACAATTGTCCGTAAAATTGAACGCATTGGTGAAAACACTTTGCTTGGTTTACCTTTGAACATCCAGACGGAAATGTATTAATGGCCTGTACTTGCTAGATGTTTGTTTCGCTCTATACGTAAAGATAGTTGTTATTTGTATTACAGTTAATTAATTTTGGGACGTCACTATAGCTAGATTTAGTTCTTTGAATGATATGCAAAAGAAGTGTTTCAGCTTTTAACTGAAACACTTTTCTTTTATTGTCATGAGTCTTCCGTCTTTTTTTCCTTGGATAAAAACCAGCCACCAGCCGCAATTAATAGGAGAACAACATAGAATGTGATTTTCCATTCAGGTGATTTAGCAAATCCTTCAGGTAATATTGATAAATCAGGATGAGATAACGTATATACAGCTAGTTTTACTCCTACCCACCCCACGATTAGGAAGGCAGTTATTTCTAATCCTGGTCGTGTATGAAGTAATTTCACAAAGAAATTTGCAGCAAAACGCATGATAATTAATCCAATTAAACCTCCTGCAAAGATGACAAGAAATTTCCCTCCATCCAGACCTCCGATATTAGGAAGGTTAGTGTTTGGAAGCGTTACAGCAAGTGCAACTGCAGCTAAAATTGAATCAACAGCAAAAGCTATATCCGCTAATTCTACTTTAAAAACAGTACCCCAAAAACCAGATTTCTTTTTTTCTGCTTTATCTTTATCTTTTGCTTTCTTAACAACTAATTTTCTAAATATATGATTGAATGCAATGAATAACAAGTATAGAGCTCCAATTGCTTGTACTTGCCATACATTAACGAGGAAAGATATGACGAACAGTGATCCGAAACGGAAAACAAAAGCACCTGCTAGACCATAAAACAATGCACGTTTTCTTTGTTCTTCCGGTAAATGCTTTACCATAATAGCTAACACTAGTGCATTGTCTGCTGCTAGTAATCCTTCAATAGCAATTAATAATAGTAAGACCCATGCGTATTCTAATATAATGGATAGCTCCATTTATAAACCCCCTTAGTTCGAATGTTAGTTATCTACTTTTGATTTTATATAAATGATGTCACGATCTTTGCTCTCAACACCCTCATGAAAGAAAAGTTTTGACTTAAAGTAATACATTACATTTTTACTAGACGGTTCCACATCTTCCGGGATGGAAAAGGTAAAAGATAATTTATCATCCTTATTTGCTTGGATTACCCTTGAAGACAATATTGTTGTTGTTTCAATAACGGTCTCTTGATCCTTTTCGGTATCTTCTTTTATCAGATCACAGTCTATACGTTTAATATATTGGTCAAGATTTCCCCCTTTAAATAAAAAATAGCCAGTAACCTTATCTCCAGGAAAATAATTTCTCTTTTCCAATACTAAATCAATTTTTGTGGAGCCAATTCCTAACAAGGACATCGTTTTTCTAAAGAACATCGCTTTCTCCTCCAAATTTTTATTTTTCATACATAAAAGCAAAAAAACCTTTACCATAGATTGGCAAAGGTTTTTAAAACAGCAAAAAAGACCTTTACCAACAGATAAAGGTCTTGCTAACAACATCATCAGTTGCCAACAAAGCCGAGAGTGTTAAACTCTGAAATGACGACCTTGTTGTAAAAGCTACTCCCCTTTAGGAGCTAACTATTAACTTATAACGTAATCTTATATTGCGACTTAAAAAAAGTCAATTAAATTTTTTATTCGTTCCAGTAAACTATGTCATATAAAATGATAGTCGATTCAATTAATAGTGAAGGTCCCATTTTTCTAAGCTAAAATCTTCGTTTGAATTTTTTATAACAATGTCAAAATTATGGAGATAGTGGTGCATAAATAAATCATATTGAATTCTACGTTCACTATGAGATTGGTTTAAAAAATTTAAATTCGTTCCTCTTTCTGATACATCTCGAATACCTCTTCTAATTAACTCAGTTTCTCCATCAGTATATAAGTAAATTTTTAAATCAAATAAATCCGGATTTATAAATGCTACTGTCATACCTTCCACAATGTTTACTTTGCTCCGAGAAGAAATTAAGGCACTTTTCGAATAAGGCGTACCTATGGAATAAAAGTCTACACCATCTCTAATCATTTTTATGTCTCTTTCTAAAGCCGGTAAATGGTGAGCTGATGGATGACAAGCTGTCATTTTATACTGGTGGTTTTCCTTATTATATTCATAATCTATCAATGTGAACTTTCGAATATTGGAACCTATAATATACGGATCCGTATTAATATAATTAATATTACTTTGGCCCAGAAGGTTTACAAGTTTATGCGCAAACGTTGTTTTTCCTGAAGCGCCATGCCCTGAAATACCGATAATTATTTGTTCATCTTGTTGGTTTATCAATTTAGCTATACTTTCTACTAGTTCGTCCATCGTTCTCCCCCTTATTAGGGTAAATGTTATTTAAAAATAAACTTTAAATCTTCAGGAATTATTATAATATCTTGTATTTCATAGTTATTATTTGTAGTTAAGTTAAGTAAAACCATTTCTCCGTTATCAAATTCTAATAATTCATAGGTTGTAAAACTTGTACCAGTACCCATCACTTCGTTTACTTTCTTAAGCTTTTCATCAGATATATATTCGTCCCTGCCTTTAGCTATAAATGTTTTGGCAAGTGCATAATTTTCAACACGAACTGCTTCTTTAAAGGATAATCCAACATCAAGAGGATCTTTTTTTATACTCTCATTAAAAAATAGGCATCCAAATAAAATATTTAAACATACTGAAAGTAGAATAATAATATTTTTAAACTTCATCACATTTCTCCCTGAATTCTAATTTTTTATTCCTTATTTTACCAGAGTTAAGAACCTGGGCCATATGTATATTAGAAATTTTAGCTAGACTGTAATAAAAATTTCCACGAGGCGAATAGTCCACTCCATCTGTAATTTCTATGATAAGGCCACTTTTATTTTCTATTAACAAAGGAATACTATAATGAGCAGTAATAATATGGGATTGAACAGCCTGTTTTTGTATTTTAAGACCTTTATCTAAATCGTGTTCTCCTATTGGTTTTCCCCATTCCGTCAGGGGATCCCCACCCCAAATATCATTCACTAGTATATCTAGTCTGCCTTGTTCCTGTTTTATGCGATCAAATAAACTAATAACGTCAGATTCAATAGTGTGATCTACTCTTACAGGTATCCCTATTCCACCAGCATTCGTTACTAATTCTGCTGTTTCTTCAATAGTTTCTTTTCGGCCCATCGGAGACTGTTTATTTGTGGTGGTTCTTCCCGTTACATACACAGTAGCTCCTGCTTCACCTAATTTAACCGCAATACCTCGACCAGCTCCTCGTGTTCCACCTGCTACAACTGCAATCTTCCCTTTTAAACTACTCATCTTTACACTATCCTTTCACTAGCAATTTGTTCTACAAAACACCCATAACGAACATACATTCGCATTATACCATATAGGTAATGAAAGGTTATTTTTAAAATCATAAGAAAACAAAGAAGGCAATCACTTAGATGATTATCTTCTTTTATGATTCGTTCAAATACTCGTTTCGTAAAATACCATAAATATCAATGTCTTCATATTTGTTATGAAGAAGTCTATTTTGTCTTAATGTTCCTTCTTTTTTTAAACCAACTTTCTCCAAAACTATTTTGGAGGCTTTATTTTTGGTAACGGCTGATGCCCAAATTTTGTTTAAATTCAATTCGTTAAATCCAAGTTCTACTACCCTATTTACTGCTTCTGTTGCAAACCCGTTACCCCAATAATTTCTTCCTATCCAATAACCTAGTTCACCTTTATTATTACCTTTATCGATTCGTAACGTAATAGTTCCTATTACTTCCATAATCTCTTTACCTAATATTGTTAACGGGTATTCAACTCCATCTTTAATCTGTTTAGGTTGCATTTCAATCCAATCCTCTGCATATTGCAGTTCGTATGGGTGTGGAAGGCCAAGGATAGCTGACAATTCTTTATCGTTAGCCAGGTCTCTTATCCTAGTTGCATCCTCTTTTATAAATGGTTGTAGAGTTAAGCGATTGGTTTCTAATTTCAAATCCATTTCAATACCTTCTTTACATGTGATTGCTTACCGGTGGTGAGCAAGAAAAAAAGTCGCCTCAGCGACCTTTGTTCACATAACCTATTAAAAGAGCCTATCCAATTATATTATAGCCTGAATCTACATAAATAATTTCACCTGTAACTCCTCTAGATAGATTACTAAGCATGGCGAGAGTCATATCGCCAACCTCTTCTTTTGTAACATTTCTTTTTAAAGGTGCAGTCTCTTCAATTTTATGAAGTATTTCGTTAAAAGAACCTACTCCTTTAGCAGCAAGTGTGCGAATCGCCCCGGCAGAAATAGCATTGACACGAATATTTTCTTGTCCTAAATCTAATGCCAAATATTTTACTGATGACTCAAGGGCTGCTTTAGCTACCCCCATAACGTTATAGCCAGGTACAACTTTTTCAGCTCCAAGGTAACTCATTGTTATGATAGAACCACCTTCAGTCATAAAAGGTTTTGCTTCTCTTGCAACAGCAATTAGTGAGTAAGAGCTAGTATCTTGAGCAAAAGCATATCCAGATCTTGAAGTATTGATAAACTCCCCTTTTAAATCTTCAGAATGGGCAAATGCTACTGAGTGTACAATTCCGTGGATAGTTCCTACCTTTCCACCAATTTCTTGAAATGCATCTTTAATACTGTCATCATCGTTCACATCGCATTGAACGATTAATTGATCAGAATGATTATATTCCATTAATAACTTATTTATCTTTTTTAGTGAACGCTCTAATCGATAGGTAAAAATAAGATTAGCGCCCGCTTTATAAAGTGAATTAGCTACACCCCAAGCAAGGCTACGTTCATTTGCAACTCCCATAATTACAATATTCTTACCCTTTAGTTTAAGTAAATCTTCCATTTGGTCCTCCTAAGTTTAATATGTTTATCTAAATTTAATACCAGGTACTAATCGATAGTATATCATATTCCCTTATTAAACCAAATGCTTTATCAGCACAAGTTTCTTTCTTATAAAAACAAAATATATATCGCGTATAAAACAAATAAAAAATATGACTTCAAAACAGACAAACACCTCTTTAAAAATAAAAGGGGTGTTTGATAATACAATCTATTTATAGTTTAGTTTTGTTTTAAAAAATTTGGATCAGCGTATTCGGGATTTGGATATTTGTAAAAGCCTTCCCCAGTAGCTATTCCCATTTTTCCTTTATCAATCATTTCTGACTTCAGTTTATCTGCAATTTCACCGTAAGCTGGGTCTAATTCAGCACGTGCTCTGTTCAAGTTGTATGGCGTTTCCATACCTATGACATCTAAGATAGCAAATGGACCTCTGGGAGAACCAGTTGAAATCATCCAGTTTTTATCAATGGTATGTGGCTCTGCAATGTCATTTGCCCATAAAGTTAATCCTGCATTTAAGAACGGTACTAATAATGTGTTTAAGATGTAACCTGGTTGTTCTTTTTTCAGTACAAATGGAACCATTCCGATTGAACGTGCGAAATCTGTTACTTTTTCCACATATTTGCTATCAGTACCAGGATGACCCATAATCTCAGCAGTATTATTTTGCCAGATAGAATTCGCAAAGTGTAGCGCCAAGAATTTCTCTGGGCGGCCGGTAAACTCTGCAAATTGACTTGGTAACATAGTGGAAGAATTTGAAACAAATACTGTTTGCTCAGATGCAACAGCTGCAAGCTTTTGGTAAAAGTCTTGTTTAATATCTACACGTTCAGGTACAGCTTCAATTACTAAATCAACGTCATTCGATGCAACAGCTATATCCGAACTGAATGACAAACGTCCTAATGCAACCTCAGCTTTTTCTTCATTTTTAAAAAAGTTGGCATAAACAGTTTTTAATTTTGTAATACGCTCTTTTCCTGCTTGAATTGCATCGTCATTAATATCATAAACGCTTACATTATAGCCAAAAAAGGCAGATTGAAAGGCGATTTGGGAACCTAAGACACCACTACCAGCAACCATAATTTTTTTAAAATCCATTGTTATTCTCCTTTAAATATTATATTTGATAATTGTTTTTGCTTTATTACTTCTACTTTTTTTCTATTTAACTACTATGCATTAGTTCAACAGGAATAAGCTTTACTAGAAGTTTTTAAGGTATGAAAATATAATTTCATACACTGATGATTAAATGGAAAGCTAAAAATCCCAAACAACCTTTAAGTTCTTACCTTAGATGGATAAAGTATCATACACAGAACTGAGACCCCTTCATTTTACTATATAATACCCGCATGCATAATGACTAATTCATTGATTATCCTGTTTATCTTTTTCCCAAGTTATTTAAAGAATACATCTTTTTTACCTTTTCTAAAATTGCTTTACCTACCAACCCAAGAACTATGTAATACACAAAAGAATAAATATATTTCCATTTAAAATAATATACCAAATGTAATAAATGGCTTATAGGTTCACCAATAAATGCAAAAATGAAAGCCATAGAGACCAAGGCAATAATGAAAGATTTCCAAAAACTAAAATATTGGTAAATTAACATATAAGGTACAACGACTAAAGACATATCAAATGCAATAGCCCTAGGTGTTACTGGTATAAGTTCTGTTGGGTACATCCAAAATCGCAAATCATTTCCTATAGCATCTAAATATGTAGTAGGAATGACAACTAATGCACCAAATAGAATTAATTCCATCGTTCGTTTTCTGTCAAAAATTCTAATCCAAATTACCCAAGGCAATATGGCAAATAAAACAAGAATCCACCAATTCCAAGAAAGCAGCTCATATTTTAACCAATATTGAATGTCTGTTCGACTAAGTATATCTTGTAATTCCCTTGAATGAAGCGCGTTTTTTATCTTAATGTCCATTTTGACTATTCATCCATCCATTTTTTTGTGACCTAGTATCCTTTTCATTTTTAACAATACTATTTGAATATATCCTTTATATTTCATTTAGAGGTTTTTATGAATAGAAATCACCTTCGGAAAGAATCAACATTACAAAATTTTCAAAGCCGTTAAACAAAATAAAAAAAGAAAGAAAGTTATTCTAGAGAGATAATTATCTAAAAAACGAACCCTAGGTAGAATTAATTTTATATTCAAATAGCTACACCAATAGTGTTCTTAATATGAACTTTGTGCTCAAATCCTAATATGTAGAATTTTAGTAATAGAAATTATTCGCTTACCACACATGAGTTGATTCACTCTTATAAATGAGAAATTGACTTAGAGTTCAAGTTCAATCTGTTTAATTACTTTGGCAGGATTACCACCAACTACTAAATTATCGCTAACATCTTTAGTTACTACTGCACCTGATGCGATTACAACGTTATTTCCTATATTTATACCTGGGTTTATTATTGCACGTCCACCAATCCATACATTATTTCCGATAGTAATCGGCTTTGCGAATTCTTTACCGGAATTGCGTTCAGTTGGATTTAGTGGATGTGTAGCCGTATAGACTTGTACGCCAGGTCCTAGCATACAATTGTCCCCAAATCGCACTTCACAAACATCTAAAATAGTACAGTCGAAATTTGCAAAAAAGTTTTTTCCAACGTGTGTGTTATAACCATAATCAAAACGAATATTCGGCTCCATATAAACGTTTTCTCCAGTTGAACCAAGTAATTCCAGTAATATTTTTAATCGTTCTTCTCCTTCAGCTTCTAAAGTTTGATTATAGATTCTAACTTTTCGCCTTGCCTCCTCCCGTTCCTTTATTAATACTGAATCAGATGGATTGTACATTTCTCCCGCTAACATTTTTTCTTTCTCTGTTTTCATTTGAAGAACCCCTTTATTAAATATTTATATTCATTACTTTATGAAACAAAAATAAGTTTTTATTTGAAGTAACCATTTCACAAACCTTTTTTATTTTATCATTATTAGTCAGATATCTTTTTGTGTTTAAAACGAAGCAAAACCACTATATACACCTCTACTTATTTTCTTAAGATGAAATAGCTGGATCATACTGTTATAATCGAAATACAAATTTCCAAAACAAAGAAGGAGAGAATATAGGTTGATAGAAGTCTATACCGATGGAGCATCAAAAGGAAATCCAGGTACAAGTGGAGCTGGCGTTTATATAAAAGCTAAAGAAGAAAATTTTGAGCACATCTTTCCATTAGGAACCCTTTCGAATCACGAGGCAGAATTTATGGCAGTAATAAAAGCGCTGGAAGTCTGCAAGGAATCCTTTCCTGAAGAAATACTTTCCTTACGTTCCGACTCTCAAATAGTTGTAAATGTGGTAGATAATGATTACACGAAAAATAAGAGCTTTCTTCCTTACCTAGACAAAATACGAGAATTATCGGCTTCTTTCCCCCATTTTTTTATTAAATGGATTCCAGAGAAAAACAATAAAAACGCTGATCAATTAGCTAGAAAAGCAATACACATGCAGAATGAGAATCTGGGTTAGATCACTATCACTAGTCCTATAAAATTATGTTAATGTGTTGAGTTTCTTGTCCACTCCTTTCTACTAAAGTTGAATATACTAATAGTGTTAATAGGAAGGAGGGAATCAATATGGCCAAAAACAAAAGTTACGAAATGACTCCTAGTCTGGCCAGGAAACTATTAACAGATAAAAATGTATATTTAACTAAAAAGGGGAAGCGCTTACTAAGATCGTATGCAAATAAAATTTAGTGAGTAACAAAAATACTGGACAGATGAAAACCTCAATCTCATTTGTCCAGCATAGGTTCTTTTCTTTCTATTTCAATATAAAGCTTTATAATAAGAAGTAACCTACTCCTTTTTAGTTGGCACTTGTCAGCCACCTTCTATGCAGGTTTCGGAAGAACTTCCAACTACTTCATTTAGGTGTTGAAGTAGGGAAGGTAGAAGTTCGTTTTCAACCAGTTCTCTCAATGCTAAATCAATAAGGGGAACCTTATGTTGGTTGAGTATTATTTCTGTTTCTCTCCAAACACCTACAATTGCTTTTGGAGACATATTTGATTGTATGACCATTCATTCACCTCTTTAGGGAAACGCAATTAAACAGTTTTTATCATTTAAACTTCTACATACTTTTACGTATTACCTTTCTTTTTCCGCTTCCCATTTTGCAATTTCTTCACGAACTCTCGGTGCAACTTCTTTCCCCAACAGTTCAATCGATCTCATCACTTCATCATGTGGCATAGATCCTACCGGTGTATGAAGCATGAAACGTGTGATGCCAACGTTTTTCCGAAGATGAATGATTTTTTCTGCTACATATTCAGTATCACCTACATAAAGTGCTCCTTCAAAACTTCTAGCAGCGTCAAAGCTTGTTCTATCATAAGGCCCCCACCCACGTTCACGTCCTAATTTATTCATCACGTGTTGTGTAGAAGGGAAAAATTTATCTGCTGCCTCATCCATGCTATCTGCAACGAATCCATGAGAGTGAGAGGCGACAGGGAATTTAGCTGGGTCATATCCAGCATGTGCAAGTGCCTTTTTATAAAGTTGAACGAGTGGTTCAAACTGAAGCGGTCGTCCACCAATAATTGCTAACACCAATGGAAGTCCAAGTAAACCAGCACGTACGACAGATTCTTGATTACCCCCACTACCAATCCATACTGGCAACGGATCTTGGACTGGTCTTGGATACACCCCTAAATTGTTAATGGCAGGGCGGTGTCCGCCTTTCCAAGTTACTTTTTCAGACTCGCGGATTTTTAACAACAATTCTAACTTTTCTTCAAACAACTCATTGTAGTCCTTTAAATCATAACCAAACAACGGAAACGATTCGATAAAAGAACCTCGTCCAGCCATAATTTCAGCTCTTCCATTTGAAATGGCATCAACTGTTGCAAAGTCTTGAAAAACTCGTACTGGATCATCAGAGGAAAGTACGGTAACTGCACTTGTTAAACGAATCCGTTTCGTACGAGATGCTGCTGCCGCTAAAACAACAGCCGGAGATGATGCTGCGAAATCCTCACGATGATGTTCCCCTACCCCAAAAACATCCAGTCCAACCTCATCTGCTAGAACTATTTCTTCTACTACATTTCGTAATCGTTCCGAATGACTAATAACTTTACCCGTTTTTGTATCTGGTGTCGTTTCGACAAAAGTGCTTATTCCTATCTCCATATATAATCCTCCCACAGTAATTTTATAGGGTTTTTGCTATGTATGTATGAATTCATATTAATATCCTAACTGATTAATACTCATATAACAAAAAAGAACGCTTCCGAATAATAAAAATTCCCACTTTTTTATAAGATATTCAGTTAAGGAAATACTAAAATAGCCGTGAAACATTTTGTGAAACAATATTTATCGGGTAGTGACAGGCACTGTTCTTATATGTTTTAATTACACTGGTGTATTAAATATAGTAATATAATTTTTTTAAGGAGATGATACATTATGAAAAAAGTCAGCATCGTTCTCTTATCTTTTGTTTTTATCCTGTTTATTGGAGGTTGTGGAGAATCTCCTGAACAGACTGAGCAAGATGAAAATAATGAAGAAGGTGTTACGGAAAGCGCACCTGAAAATGAAGTAGAGGAACAAGAGCAAATGGAGAAACCTACCGAAGAGCAACAATCAGAAGTTCCGTTTTACGCTGATGATTTTGTAGTAGAAATTATTCCGAATGGAAATATTGATAGTGCTGGTGGTGTCGAATATTCTTACAACATTCAAAACAATTCTGACATTCCAGTGCAAGAGTTTTCTGCAACAGTTAAATTAGAATTTGAAGATGGACAAACAATGACAGAAGATATCGATATGTATACAACTATTTTAGCTGGGGAATCAATTGGGGATTCTAATAATACAGTGTATCCAGAACCTGCTTCACTCATTAAATCTTATGAAGTCATCGCTTACAACGTTTTAGATGCAGAGGGCACTTATTATGAAGTGGATCTACAATTAGAAACTGCCGATATTTATGAGTACGGTTTTGAAAATGTAATAGACGACGTTGCGTTTAATATTGAAGATTTCACGTTAGAAATTACGCCAAATGGGAACATCGATAGTGCAGGTGGAGTGGAGTATTCATACAACATTGAAAACAATTCTCCAATTCCAGCAAAACAAATTAGCTTTGATGTTAAAATGACATTTGAAAATGGTGTAACCTTAGTGGAGGACATTTCCGTATATGATACACTAATGAATGGGGATTCCGTAGGAGAATCTAATGCTACTGTATACCCAGAACCAGCCTCTCCTTTAGAGTCTTACAAAATCATCGGTTATGAAATTACCGATAAAGACGATTATATTTATGATGTAGATACACAATTAAACATTGTAACTGTTTACTAGGATAAGTATTTTCAAAATAAAAAGGGTAGCAAAAGCTCTTATACAGCTTTTGCTACCCTTTTACATTATCTGTAGTAACTTTTCTCGTTTTGAGGAAATGGTATGGTTTTAACAATTCGTTCTTCATTCATGTCATAAACCTTCATTTGATCAAAGGACAAGGTATAGAGTGTCTCTCCTACTGATACCATTCGTTTCATTTGACTTTCCCATTCGGGGTGTCGCATATCTTCTGTTTGGGTCTGATGAGTAATAGTATCTTTTAATGTTAGGCCTGTTTCTGGAGAAATATTGTATAAAAAGGCACCTTCATAAACAAAAGAATGTTCCTCGTATACCGCATCACCCTTTTGAACGGTTTTCAGTTCAAATAATTGAGCAGGAAAACCAAACAAATTTTTGTCTGGGTGTTTATACAATGCCCGGTGATTATGGTTCACTTCAGAATAGCCTTCTTCTCCAAGAATTTCGGTAAACTTTTCTTTTGGGTTTGCTGGATCAGTGACATCAAATACAGAAATTTTCAAACCTCGTTGCCGAACTTGAGGTTCTTTACTCCATTCTACATCTACTAATTCCGTATGTTGACCAAATCCAATAACATGATCATCATCTAATGGATGTAAATAATTACTGAAACCAGGGATTTTTAATTCCCCTAGCACTTTCGGGTTTGCAGCATCTTGCAGATCAATCACGAACAATGGATCAACTTGTTTGAATGTAACCATGTATGCTACATTCTCCATAAATCGAACACTATAAATACGTTCTCCTTCTGCAAGCCCTTCTACTTTTCCAAGTGGGTTTAAGTGAATATCAAACGTATATAAATTATTCGTAGATGGAGCCTCTTCTCTCCACATATCACCTTTAGTAGTTGCTACTCGGAATGTATCATTGCGCTCATCCATCGCAAATTGGTTGATTAACGTTCCATTCACAACAGTGGAAGCATTGTACTTAATCAAACCATTATCAATCTTAAACTGTACGATTTCAGTATCCGCTGGCTGTGCAATCATTATGTCTTTCTTATCATCTGTGCCTGATGTTACATACTTGTTAACAGCTGTATAGAGGTGATTTTCAGACATATATAATTGATTAGAAGCACCTAAATACGTTTCCACATTTGCTTCTTTTTCCATATTGTTTAGATCAATGGAACTGAGTAACATAAATTGATCTTCTGTACTTTCCGGAAAGAAATACATACTATCGAAATCAACTGGTTGCCCCTGGTTACTAACAGCAGTATCCTTCACGAAAGGTCGGATATCTACATCCTCTAAATCCCCTTCTTCTCGGAAATAATGATAGGGTGGGTGATTATTAACGACGAAATATAAGAAACCATCCATCTTTCTTGATGAAGTCAAGGAACCTTCCATTGTAAATTCTCGAATTCGTTTAGGGTTCGCTTTGTCAGAAACATCATAAATGTAAACCGACGTTTGAGAAGAATATGGCATAAAAGAGTCTGTCATTTTTTCATTCGCACTTGCTGTTTCATGTAACTCCCTTATCGGTTCGTGCGTTCTACCTATACTAATTAATAAGTTTTCATGAAGAAATAATTCTGGCATGTGGTAAGCTTCTTCGTGAATCGTGCTAATCACTTTACTGTCGTTTCCGTTGGTTGAAGCAATCACAATGTCATTGTCTCTAGCAAAATAAAGGTAATTGCCATCTGTTTTAACCGAATCCCCTTCGTCAATTCCAGCAACTTGGACATTGGTTTCGGAGGTGGAGCTATCGTTGCTCGCAGGTTTCTCCTCTCCGCTATCAGCAGCCTCAGCGGTTTCATCCACACTATAAAGCTGCTGTGGACGCAATTCCATTCGTTCCTTTAATAATGCCAGTAATTGCTCTTTATTCTTAATTTTTGGCAATTCTTCTACTGCTTGAAAGGAATGCGTGTAATACGTAGATAAGTTTTTCCCATCCATAGTTTCCACTTTATCCGATAGTGTTATTTGATAGTTACCTCCAAGGATGTATCCATTTTCAGGGGACTTTACTGTAAGGATCGTATTATCCTCGTTCCACTCAAAAGTAACAGCAACAGCATTTTGGTGTTTATCTAACACTGCCACCGTATCATTTGTAAACGTATCAGGATTCATAGATTCTGAAAAATAAATAGACCAGTCTTTAAAGGTTGGTGCGTAGCTAGAAGCAGAAGGTATTTTCGCCTCCACATCGTCAGAAACTAAGTTAGTGCTTATGACTGTAATCCCAATAATGCTCATTATACACAGCAACCATAAGGCTTTTTTCATGTTTCTAACACCCCGTTTCTTTAAGCTCTTTTTAGATTAGACGGTAAGCTCACACTTTTGTTACACAATTGTAACAATTAAGTTAAAGGTAGGTGTTTTCTGGGATGTACAGTCAGCATATTAATGTTTAGTTATCGATTGATGGGTATTCATTCCTTTTCCTTTGGAGAAAAAACCCTCTACTCTATTTTTGCCTTTCTCTTTTGCTTCATAAAGTGCATCATCTGCACATGCAATAATCGTATTGACTTCCACATCACCCGAAGGGTAGATTGTCGCAACCCCAATACTTAACGTGATATAAAGGTAAGGTGACTGATCATGTTCTAATCTTTTGTCAAATACAGATTTTCTTAGTTTTTCTGCGACTACTATTGCATCCTCGTATTCTGTGTCCTGTAAGATTACAGCAAATTCTTCCCCACCGTATCTAGCAACAGTCGCTCTCTCAGTCATTGATTCATCTAGCATTTTTGCAACAAGCTTTAAGCATTCATCCCCTGTCAAATGACCGTAGTTATCGTTGAATAGCTTAAAGAAGTCAATATCGATTAATAATAGTGACAATGCTTGATTACTTTTAATTCCTTTTTCCCACTCTTTGTGTAAAACTTCATCAAAATAACGGCGATTTGGAATGTCTGTTAATCCGTCCTTAAAGGACAGCTGCTCTAATCTTTTATTCGCATTTTTTAGCTCTTCCGTTCGTTCTTCAATCGTTTTTTCTAATTCATTGTTCCATTGCTGCAAAAACGAATGCATCGATTCTATTTTCATATACGAATTTGCAAGTAATTGTGAGTTTACTAACCCAAGACCAATAACAAAAACAAACAACCCAAATGAAACATAGTCACCTGTGTTTAAATCTAAACGATACAAGTATAAATCGTAAAAAGCAGTGCTTGCTAAAAACATTGCGCAAAGGGTAAGCGTAAAGGATCCTGGTTTCTCTTTAAAATAAGCCTTCAAAAAGATAAATAAAACGTAAAAAGCTAGTGCAACTGTATATGGATAAAATAAGGTTATGGTTGATGTAAATATGGTAATTGGTGTGAAGATAACAATTAGACTAAAAACACCCGAAATGACGGTTATAGCATAGGTCATCATTTTTGAGGATTCTTCTCTAAATAGATAAAAAAGGAACCATGCAAAAAATGGAATGCTCATGTAATAAGCTAAGAATGTAAGTTTTGTTTGGATAATTAACGGAATGTTAGGAAAAAGTTCAGCAAAATACACTTCCCCTAGCAGACTAGTTCTCAATCCAATTAATAGACACATTAGGCCGAAGTTTAACGAAATATAATCTTTTTTGCGATAAATGAATAAGGCAATATGATATAACCCTAGCAATAATAAGCCACCGAAAATAAACATTTGAAAAGCAATTTTCTGCTCTCTATCCTGAATAAGCTGACTTACTTCGCCTATCTTAATATCCCCTCGAATCGCACCAGAACGATAATGAAAATTAGACGCATGAATCACCAATTCTATTTGATCTTCTTGCACGGAAAATGTATGTAGTTTCGGAACATAAACAGGTGTTTCCTCATCTTTGGAAAATCCGATTTTACCGTCTTGTCCCACTAATTCACCATTGACATATATGGTATAAGCAGATGGTATTTTAGAAACTTTTATCCCTAAGTTTTGAGTCGAAGGTACATTTTGAAGTATTAGCCTGTATGTAGCAACACCTTTATTTTCAGCTCCCATTTCCTCATAAGATGTCCACTCATTCGGAACAGTAAAATATTGTTTTTCTTCTATCTGCTTAAGTTCGTCTGGTGATAGTATTTTGTCCCAATAAAATTCCCATTCTCCATATAAATTCAAGGAACCTTGTTCTGTAAAGGACCAATCCTCTAAATCTATCACACCATTATCAGCTACCAGTTTCATAGAATCTTCGTATGTTTTATTTTGAATAACAATAAAAAACACGAGAGCTATGGCAACAAAAGCTATAATTAATCCTCTTTTCCGATGCATTGTATCACCCCTGTGTTGACCTGTTACGGTAGCTAGCATTTTCAGTATATTTCCACAATTAGTAAAAATATAATAAATTATACCATGAAACTTCCAGTTACCCTAACACAACATCGACATCTTTCGTCCTTTTTCTCAAAGATATAATCTTGTTAATGAAAAAAAAGCTACTGAATTTTTTCCAGCAGCTTTCCTATATTATTTATTAATTAGTGAGGATTTAGAAGACCATTTGATGTATATAAAATGCTATTGATCTTACAGTTTATTT
Organism: Salirhabdus euzebyi; assembly: GCF_014207435.1. Classification (GTDB taxonomy): domain Bacteria; phylum Bacillota; class Bacilli; order Bacillales; family Alkalibacillaceae; genus Salirhabdus; species Salirhabdus euzebyi. The sequence continues at coordinate 5,771 of NZ_JACHGH010000003.1, read as the reverse complement.
ATATCTTTCTCTACGACCTATTAAGAATCTAACTAAATTTTGAACGTAAATACGTTATTATGATTGCCTTCTTTTGAAAAAACTCGCTCTTCAAAATGAACTTCTTCTTGATTCATCAATAACACTGTAGAGGATCTTGTCCCATAGTCTGGGGTTTGAATAAACATAGGTGAAAGTTTTCTTTCCCATTCTAATCCAATATCTGTCTTCGGTAACACTTCATCTTTAGCTGGCTCTGCGTTTTGTAAACTTGAAAAGACACAGCTCTTAAAACGTTCGATACTATTAATACCGTCATTTAAACAATTTGTTAATCCTTCTTTCCCTTTGTCAACTTTGGGCCAAGGAGTATCTAATAAATGATTACTAAGGCCATAAATACCAGGCTCGAGTAGTCGGATTTTGTTTTCCTTATTGGAGTAATAAAATAAGGAATGTATATCACCGGCGAGAAGGTTAAATCCCGGGTACTGATCATGATGTTCCTGGACTGTTTGTACGTAATGTAAAGGCTCCTCTTCACTCATTAGGAAGTTACTCACCAATTCCCCACGAGAACGCTTGTTTATTGAATTTTCATTTGGGTCTCTATAGTTCGTTAGAGCAGCAAAACGCCCTTGCTTTGAGACCCCCATCCATGTGCCCATTTTTTCTAAGTCTCTTCCTGCCAATATATTATTGTCATCGTCCCAATAATGAGCAGGTGCTGTCGGTCTTGTGAAAAATTCGTCGCGATTTGCTCCAACAATTAATTTATAAGTTGAGTCTATTCCATACGCAAAGCTTATCAGACACATGATTTCACCTCTAATTCTAACTAGAAGAAACTATTCTCTAGCTGTTTGATACCTACTGTTTTTCATTGGATTGCCTTTACTATTCAGATCATTGCTTCTTTGTTTCATTAATTGATCGGTCAATTTAATAAACCAAGCTTCGTCCCTACTAGATAGTGCTAAATCAATTAAAGCTTCTAGCTCCTTCTCTGAATAACTCCATAAAGGCTCGATTTTCTTAATTTCTCTTTGGTCAAGCCGAACTACTTTCCCGATAATTAATTCATTGTCACTCTGAACAACTTTAATGGTCAGCTTAGAAGTGTGTATATCAAATTTCACCACAAATCCATGTATGAGTTCGCCGTGTTTACCTACGCCTTTTACCCAATCGCCTTCTCTTAAAATTTGATTTATGTTTTCCATGAACGTCACCACCTTTTATACCAGATAGGAATTTACATTCGTTAACTCCGTTTAGTTACTACAACACACAGAACCATTTCTCCCTTTTTTCTTTTGACTCTTTAATAAAAACTTAATGGGATACCTCTTTTTCATATGTGAGAAAAGTTCTTTTACTTGTGATAGGACATTTTGTTTATTCGTTAAAAATAAATGATGCTTCGACAGACTGGCTGTAATATCCATTGCAAGGTTTGCATCACTATATAGTAATCGGTTAAAATTCTCCCCATCTATACGAATCAGATGAACAGGTGTTAATGCTTCCGCATAAATAACATCTGATTCAAAAATAGATCGATCGCCAAAAAATTCTCCAGGACCAACAAGTCGTGACACACATGTTTCTCGATTAATGACCTCGATAAAGCCATCTAATAAATAGAAAGCTTCATTCATTTTTTTCTCTGGACTAAAAATAATTTCATTTTGGTCTATTTTTGTTTTATTTCCAAAAGTGTTTAGCTTTTCCTCTTTCTTTTTTTCATTCATCCTTTTATGCTTCAAGGAAATTGCTCCCACGGGAATCTCTCCTTTCAACTGTAATTTTTTTCTTTACATTTATGTGACAAAGTAGCAAACTCATTTCTTTTATATAGTGTCTTGTATAACATCCATCATATATCCCCGTCAATTAAAGGGCTTCATGTCTCATATGGACTAACGATGCAACATCCTCAATCGTGTACTGATGAAGAAATTGACCTAAATGATTTTCAGCGTCTGAAAAAATAGAAAATAAGACATTTTTCATATTAGAACCGACAACACATTGATCATTTTGATTTGGACACTTTGGTTGAATCGCACCTTCAGAAGTAATTTTAAATATAGCCCTCAAGGTAACTTCTTTAGGATCTGCTGTAAAGATAAATCCACCACCAGTTCCTTCTTTTGTCTGTATCAAACCGTTGTTTCTTAACAAACTTAGCACCCTTCTAATCCGAACTGGATGAACACAAGCACTTTCGGCTATCGCATCACTAGTTGACATTCGATCAGGTAGTAGTGAAAGTAGAGTTAAGCTGTGTACAGCAAGTGTAAAGTCACTAGTCATTTTTTTCCTCCTAATATTACGCGTCCGTTAATATTAAATGTAATAGTAATGGTTACAGTACATAGTGTCAAGAGTTAAGTTTTTTGACTTACTGGGTCAAAGAATAAGCTTTTTCCTATCGTTTTAGAATAAAAATATAGGGAATGAATAGTAAGGAAGATAAATGCTAGGAGGCAAAATAATGATTAAAATAGGAATTATTCTAGGTAGTACACGCCCTGGTCGCAATGGGGAGGCTGTTGCAAAATGGATTTACGAGGCGGCACAAAATAGAACTGATTCTGACTTTGAACTAGTCGATATTGCAGATTATAATTTACCACTATTAGATGAACCGGTCCCTCCATCCATGGGTCAATATCAACATGAGCACACGAAAAAATGGTCTGAAAAAATTGCAAGTTTTGATGGATATATATTTGTAACTCCAGAATACAATCATGCGACAAGCGGAGCGCTAAAAAACGCTATTGATTACTTATATAATGAGTGGAATAACAAAGCGTGTGGTTTTGTCGGCTATGGTAGCTTGGGAGGAGCACGTGCTGTTGAAAATTTAAGAATGATTGCAGCTGAACTTCAGCTTGCGGATGTTCGTTCACAAGTCGGTTTTTCTCTATTTACTGATTTTGAAAACTTTAGTGAGTTTAAACCAGGAGACCACCACAAAGATGCTGTTGACTCCTTATTTAACCAAGTGATATCTTGGAGCAATGCGCTGAAGGCAATTAGATAGTAAATGATAAATAGGTGTCTGGTACACAATCTCCAAAGCACCAGGCACCTATTCCTTATTTCAATAAAAGGCTTTTCACTTTTTCCAAGACTACGTTGTCTGCTTTTCGTTTCGGTACATACGTATTCAAATAATGACTCAGTTGTTCAGGCGAGTGAAATACGGGAGTCTTTTCTGTCCGAACATGGACTTTGGTTTTCGGGTTGGAGAAAAACACCACACCCTCAATCCATACATTTACCCCATTTTCTTTCAAGTGATTTGACAAAATATATACCTGCCTCCTCACTTGCTTAACAGGGTTTCTCATTTGTTTTGAATACTGTCCACCCTTTTGTCCTACTTTATGTTGGGTCCACGAATGTTCTTCCTCTGAACCTTTAATCGTACCGTTATGGTTTTTTACTTCTACAACGAAAAGACCGTTTTCTCCTGCAATAATATGGTCATACTCAGCTGTGCCTTCCTTTGTCGAGAGGCTGACAGAACTAAACACTTCATATCCATCTGGTAACCCTCTTAACACATTAGCTGTTCGAGATTCTCCTTTAATACCAGATCTTAACGCTTGAAATCTATGTAAAAAATGAACGCCAATTCCTCCAAGTAATATCGGTACCAAATGAAAGAATCCGTCAAAATGAAAACCTTGTGAAAAAACTAAGAAATAAATAGCTGGAAATGCTAAAAAGAAAATTGCTAGAGTTAAAGATTTGTTTGCTTGTGCTTTTAATTGATTTTCTCCTTCATGAATGTTAGCCATATGTGTTACTCCCCCTAGTCGATAAACTTTTCTACTTTCGATCGTTCTTGCATTGTATTTAAAAAAACAAAAAACCTCATAGCCAATATGAGGTTAGCTCTTACTCCATTGGCAACCTGGCAATCTTAGTCAGCATGACTTTAGACCCATGGCTTTGCGTCCTTACTTTTCAGCAAGTTTGCCTTTATCTAGTACGAAAGTATGAATATGGTTAAGTATACAATAATCGACAGGTAACTGTATAGATAGAAAACGCAAAATTTGTCGAGTTTATATGACCTCTTTCTTTTATTATCTAACTTTTTATGTATTTTTTCCTTAAATTTGGAAAAAACAACTGTTAAATAGTGTTTGGAGGATTGATTATGACAAATATATTCGAATCGATGAAGGATTACTTACAAATGAATTTAGATACGGAACCTAAAAACCCACTTCATGTAGGAGAAGTGATGAGTTGTTGGATGTTTTTGACTTTAATGGATGAGGCAACAATCTTTATTCAAATTGGTTTGAACACAACAAGTGATGATGAAGTAAAAGAATTTTTAAATGAAAGTTTGAAGCAGTGCGATACACAGGTCAAACGCTTCAAAAAGCTTATGGTGTCTGAGGGAATCCCTTTAGCGAATACAAGCGAAGATCGTCCCGAATCTGAACCAAATCAAGTACCATTAGGAGCAAAACTTACAGACGAAGAGATTATGAATGGTTTAAGTATGAAGACAGTTACAGCTGTCATACATTGTGCAACAGGTGCTAGTCAATCAATAAGAACAGATCTGGGAGCATTGTTTACCCATTGTATGATGGAAAAAATAAAGTTTGGAAATTCTTTAAGACAGAAAATGAGGGAAAGAGGATGGGCTAAAGTACCACCTTATTACTATCCTCCCGGTATGCCTAAGCAACAATAATGATGTATCTATACAATTGTTAACTAGTGTTATTTTCAATTCCCTTCTGTTTAGACTCATTAACAAGGATAAACATTCTATAAAGCTAACAGGTTGCGCAATCATCACATATACACGTATATAATACTCTCTCTAATTGCACCGCATTATGCGGTGCTTTTTACAAATGTTTATCATATATGTACTAAGGCCCATGTTAGTTGTCAAACTTGTTGATAAAAGCTTTTAATTCTTTTAGAAAAAGAATAATGGAACCAACTATAATAAGAATAATACTTAAAAAGTATGGCACGTTTAACATGGTGTCATCACGAGCAATAGCAAATTTACCTGGTGGGGTGCTCCATCCCCCCATATTAGGAACATAATTAGCTATGGCAAGATGTACAATCCCATATAATAGTATGCCTGATATAAAAAAAAGAGCCCCTAAAAAATCTAACCTTTTCAATTTCATCCCTCCAATTAACGACAGTTTTATTAAAATAAAGAATATTCACACAATAAAAACCTTAACATATTTCTTGGAAAAAATAGTTACTCAGATTTAACTTTTTTAAAAAATCCCAAAATAGTTATTAAACACACCTATAACCATAATGAAAAATTCACCATCGCCAGGTACAATATATGAGTTTTCTTCCAAATATAGCCTCAAAATCATGACAGAATTCCTAATAACATTATTTTAAAAGACTGCATAATATATGAACTAGCCTGCCTGCTTCTACCTGCTTCGTTAATTTTCAATTACTCAACTCCTATTCTCCACTCTTATTGTACATTCGCTTCATTGCCATTTAAATCAAATACTTTTATCTTACCAGGACCTTTACTAAATCCTTTTTCGTGTTAAGGTATATACCATCAATAGCGGTTTGCCCAAATTTAATATTCCAACACCCAAAAAATAAAAGACCATCATCTGATGATTGAACTGTAACCCCGTTTACGGACAGTTTAAAAAAAGCGCCTATACGGCTATTAAATGGCCCCGGAATTCTTCCGGGGTCATTTTATTTAAGCCCCATTGATATCGATTATGGTTATATTCGTA
>NZ_JACHGH010000002.1 GCF_014207435.1 Salirhabdus euzebyi | reverse complement strand
TGATAGTCCTCCGCCCATTTTTATTAATTATATTGAAACACAAAAACCCGGAAAGGGCACTTTTTATCAGTGTCCGCTTTCCGGGTTACAGTTCAGATCTCTTGCTGCGTCTTTCCCTGTTTGTTGAAAATACTCCAAGTCTATTCAAACACTTTAAACTCAATTTTAGACTCCAATTTAACCTTCTCTCGATTTTCATCCTTTTCTTCAGTTCCGCTTAGGAGTTCTATATGACCATTCACGACATAATAACCTTTAGGAAATCCAAAATCTACGAAACTTTGAATAAAGCGAACATAAGAATCGTTGTCATCTTTTGGACTGTAAGATGCCTTTCTATCGTACATAAAGCGATAGGGTTCCCCTTGTTTTAAAGTGGTTGATATTAAAACAGCTTGTTCCTCATTCTTATCCATTCTTCTATATTTAATATCGTAATCTCTAACGATTTCTTTTATAGAAAAAATTATTGCTGAAAGAGGAATTTCTACTTCTTCCTTTTCACCTACATACTCTATTTCTCCAAATAACTTAACTTCTTCTCCGTGTTTATATTCTTCCTTTTCACTCACAAGTCGAAAAATAACGTCATTATATTTTACTTCATCATTTGATTTTGAAACTTCATATTTTTCTAATTTACTATTAAAAGTACAACCTGAAAGGAAAACGAGGAATATCATAAAAATTATTTTCAGAAATTTATTCACTCAATTTTCGCCTCCTTTGTTCCATCCTTACGTTTATATATTTTAACATAAAATTCCAGTTGACCCTTTGAAAACTATAAAAAAAAAGATCGTCTCGCTGACGATCTGCTTGTTCCACTCGTGACGCCTTAGTTCTAAAAACATTGTGTAAGTAAAATTAATTAAGTAACAATAATCGAAATTCAAATTACTAGTTGAGATAAACATCTCATTTCTATATATACTATCTAAGTTGAACTATTTCCAATTGGACTTCTGCAAATCCCAATTGGAATACCTTTACGGTTAATGGTTTTTTTTACATTGACAATAGCATTTCCTTGATAAACTTGTTCCATAATATTTGCTATTTTTTCACTTTCTTGCTTACTTACTTTTTGTTGCATAAGCAATTTTTGGAACCATTGACTTATTTCCGCAGGGAAAACATTCCCAGCAATGGAAGACAGACGATTATATCCATGTAATACTTTTTCTTCTAAATCCACTTCTCCACCAGCATAAAAATAAAAATCATTTCTATGTAAACCTTTTTTTATTCTTTCAACCTTTTCTTTATTGCCAGCATCTTTTATTCCAATTACTAAGTCTATCTTACTTAAATGAATAATACTTTTTTCTGACAAATCAAATCCAGTTCTTTTTGGGTTGTTATATAAAATGGTAGGCTTGTTACTAAGGTGTATAATTCTCTTTGTATAAACGAGTGCTTCTTCTTGTGTCGGGATTACATACGGTGAAAATCCAAGCATGATACCTGATATTTTTGTGTGACGAATCTTCTCCGCTAATTCCTCTGCCTCTTTCTGTCTAATTGAGGCCACACCAAATATAATTTCCATATTACGAATGAGTTCTTCTTCCAGTTCTAAACCGTTTATTATTGCCATTTTCTCTTGGAGGTTCAGACTATGCTGTTCTCCAGTAGTTCCAGAGACAAGAATAGATTTTACTCCTTGTTTATACAGGTCTCTTATATGACTTATTGTCCCTTGAACATTTAAAGATTCATCTTCAAAAAAAGCTGTTGGTACGGCAATATGTACTTTTTCTGTTAGCATTATTATCCCCCATATCCTTTTTACTACTTAAGCTAAATAGCTTAGTGAGTACAGTAAGTTCTCTAAATAAGAGCATAAACCCTTCTAGAGTTCATGCCCTTTTTTATAAAATGAAAACATGCATATGTCAATTTGGTCTTCAACTCACTATACCTTAAAATATAATACAGAGTTCCTTATTTTTATTAGAAAAATACATACTTTATCAATTAGAATAAATCTATAGTCCTTTTTGTGCACGAATGTAGTCTTTACATATATCATTCGCAACATTCTCGTTAATCCCATCTGATAGACGTAACAGAATTTTTAGTATTTTTAGTAAACTCATTTGAACGGTCGAGTACATCACAATTCCTATTTGTAATTCTTTAATAAATCCAAAATACGTATGGAAACCGATTGTCGTTCCGCCATGATGAATTAGCGGATAATCGCTCCATTTCTTTTCCTCAATGAACCAACTAAGCCCCATGTTTACTCCTTTGAAAGCTTTAACTCCTTGATCTTGATGGGTAAAAGCTATTGCCTCTTTTAGAGGATTATCAGTCATTTCCAATTGGTGCTGCAAATAGATCATCATATCATCAATCGTACTTCGAAATGCTCCAGCCCCATGAAGAGACCCAAACTCTAAAGGTGGAATCATCTCTCCTTTTTTGTTGTAAGCATGTACGTATCGGCTCAATTGCTCTTCTGTTGGCCGTATAAACGTGTCGTGCATTCCAAGTGGGTTTAAAATGTGTATTTTAATGGCCTCTTCATAATCCATACCTACAATTTCACTCAATACATTTCCTAATAATGCTACACCAATGTTTGAGTAACCCCACTTTTTCCCAATTTCCTTTTTTAAATCATGTTGCATATAAAAATCATGGAAATAATCTAACGAATAGTGCTTATAAATATTATCCCTATTTTGCTTATCTTCTTTTATTATTTTTCGAAGTGTCTTAATGTCTTCCCTCGGTAGACGTGATGTGTGCGTAGCCAAATGCCGAAACGTTACTTCTTTGCCATCATAAGTAAGTGCCTTTTTGTAAGCTGGCTTATACGTAACAATTGGTTCGTCTAAAGCAACCCTTCCTTCTAGAACGAGCTTAGCAAGCAACAGACTCGTAAAGGTTTTGGTAGTTGATCCAATTTCAAATATACGTTTTTCAGTGGGTATTCCCGGTTTATTATCATAAAACTCACCAGCAACAATTCTTTCTTCTCCAGTAACGACACCTAAAGCATAACTAGCATTTTTGGCGGCATTCATATCTTTCTTGATTAAATCATAAGGAATGTTTATCATCCTAATTTCCCTCCACTTCTCTCTCTTTGAATAGTTGAAAGACTTTTTCTATAAAGGTTTCTACTTCCTTTGGAAAATAAGAACATAGGAACTTACCCTCATCAATTTCTTCCAATTTTACTAGTTCCTCTTGTGCATCAGGCGTTAAAATATTGTTTAAACTGTTATATATTTGTCTAGCTAAATCTTGTACCTCTTTATCAGATGGGTCTAAACCTTTATTATGTAATTCCTGTAATCCTTGTAAATAGCCGATAAATTCCCTTTCTATTACTTCTCTTTCTTCCGCTTCCTTATCCTTTAGAAATGCTTTATCGACTAACTCCTTGGAGAAGTGCTGGGCTAAAAATGCACGCTGCTCCTTTTCATGTTGAATAGAGTGGATGATCCCTAGTAGCATATTACTATCGTATTCACTATCTTTTACTAGCTTTTCTACTCTAGTTATCGTCTGAATAACAAAGTCGATTTCCTCTTTCTTCTTTTCTAGCATTTCTTTTTGTTGCTTAAACGTATCTTGCAAACGATTATCATTTGTTTCCAATAAATTTTTCTTAATATCTGTAAGGGAATAACCAAGGTATTTTAAGGTTAAAATTTTTTGTATTTGGTTAATGTCGTCTAATCCATAAAGACGGTGTCCCTTTTCGTTATAATGGGACGGTGTTAATATGCCAATTCGATCATAGTAACGAAGCGTTCGTTCCGTTACACCGGTTAAAGTGGCAAAAGCCTTTACAGCATACAGCTTCTCTGTCATGATTCTCTCCTCTTTCCTACTTCTTATCTCAAATGTACATCATGACGTAACGTCAACGTCAAGCTTTTTACAAGAAAATATATTCATAGACGCTAATGACGCGGCATATTTTCGACCTCCTTTCATATAAATGTACTAAGAATAATAGACTGGGGGAAAAATATATGACGAATGCTTTTAAGGTGGAAGAGTCTTTTGAGTTATCAGAAGAAACGTTAAAAAAATTTTACGACCTAAACATGCAAAAGAAAGAAATAGAGAAAGAAATGAATCAAATAAAAAAAGAAATACATCATTATTTAGATAAAACTGTTGGAAAAGAACAAAAAGGTGAGGTCAAACGCGGAAAATACAAGGCGCAGCGAGTAATCAAATCTTCCACAAATTACGACGAAGAGAAGACCGTACGAAAACTAGAAAACTTGAAGCTAACAGACTTTATTATGGAAGTGAGGCTACCGGATACAGAAAAACTAGAGGCAGCGATGAAGATAGATTTAGTAAAAGAAGAAGACTTCCTTGACTGTAAGACGAATAAACTCATGCAAGCCATTACAGTTAAAGAAATGAGCATATAACAGAAGGGGTCCTGAAAGTGTTCAAACTTTTAGGACTCCTCTTTGTTTTCTTTTAGAGTAGATATAACAAGTTACAAGTTAGGTTTCAAAAAGATACGATAGCAATTTACTTATGAAGTAGTAATTAAAGGATAAACTAGGAAGGGTAAATACTACATAGGAGTGATACGATGATTTCACTTGAAGGAAAGAGTGCAATTATTACAGGAGCAGGAAGAGGAATTGGACGAGCAACAGCAATAGCCCTAGCAAAAGAAGGGGTAAATGTAGGACTAATCGGTTTAAACATGTCTAATCTGGAAAATGTGTCAAAGGAGTTGGCTGATTATGATGTAAACGTTTCTGCAGCTACAGCTGATGTAGCTGATTTAGAAGCAGTTCAGCATGCTGTTGAACATATTCGTGCAGATCTTGGGTCCACCGATATACTCATCAACAATGCGGGGACAGCTAAATTTGGAGGATTTTTAGAGTTAACTCCAGAGGAATGGGAAAACATTATTCGCGTTAATGTAATGGGTGTATACAACGTCACGAGAGCAATACTACCTGAAATGATGGAAAGAAAATCAGGTGATATCATTAATATCGCTTCAACAGCCGGTCAAAAAGGAGCACCTGTCACAAGTGCTTATAGTGCATCAAAATTCGCTGTGATGGGATTAACGGAATCGTTATTAATGGAAGTAAGAAAGGACAATATTCGTGTAACGGCATATACGCCTAGTACAGTAGTTACAGACTTAGCCTATAGTGCCAACCTAATTAATGGGAATGAGGAAAAGATTATGCAACCAGATGATTTAGCAGAATTAATCGTAGCTGGCTTAAAGCTAAATCCAAGAGTGTTTATCAAAACAGCCGGACTATGGTCTACCAATCCTTAATATGTAAATGATTTTTTGATAGTGAAATTCTAATAGGTGTTCCATTCATATGAATAGAACACCTATTTATATGATCAATAAGTACTGAATCCTTAACGACGATAATCCTTCTTGTAACAGGAATAGGTAACATGATCTTTATTAAAAATATAAACTTCTTTTTCCACATTAAAACCAATTTTCTCCGCAACACGTCTTGACGGTATATTTTTCGGGTCAATGATACTGATTAATTTATTTAAACCTAACACATGTAAGCCATATTCTTTGCAGGCTACTGCAGCTTCTGAGCTGTAGCCTTTAGACCAAAACTTCCTATGAATGTGGTAACCTATTTCGACTTCCATGACACCGTCAACTTGTTGTTTAACTAGCCCACAATCACCTATTTAACTCTCCGGATTCCTTCAAGCACACTGCCCATAATCCAAAACCATCTTCTTTATATCTTATTTGGTTTCTTTTCACCCAACTTTTTGTTTGATCATATCGAAAAGGTGCTGGGTAAAACTCCATCGTTTCTGCATCAGAAAAAACGGAATGTAGTGTAGGTATGTCTTCTTCTTTAAAACCCCTCAATAACAATCTCTCCGTCTCGATTACATTCATCGCATAATCTCCATTCTTATTCACTTTCCGGTAACACACAAAAACATCTAAAAGCGAAATCATTGCTCTTCATTAACCTAAAACCGATGCTGGTTTTCCAGCAACTTCGTAAAAGGTTATTTTTGGGATAATACTGCTCATCCTCCCAAACCAGGTTCTCTATGAATGGTTTCATCAGCTTTTTCAGTTAATATTACGTTCTACAATGAAAAAGAATAACACATACGTCAGCAACTATCTAAAATAGGAACAAGGCTACAATGCAGCCTATGAAAATAACTGGGACTAATAAAAGATAGATGATAGAAAGACTGGAGAAACTCTTTTTACTACTATAATCTTTATTCGTAGCATTTGCGGCTACTAAAGTTAAGATTAAGGCAATAGTGCAAATAAAAATAGCTATAAAAACAATGTATTTCATCTAAATCCTCCTTTTACAACCGGAAGGTGCTTTGTGGTTATGTTCGGTGATTTTTGGCTAGAAAAAGAATTTATTATAGGAACGTTATGTGGTGGCTTTATCTATCAGCCAATTCACCATTTCTTCAATCATGTTCAAACTAATCGTATGGTCAACATTTCGATATTCACTATACGTTATATCACTGTCTCTTACTTTTTTCCTCATTTTTTCATAAAAATACTTTGGCGCTATAGGTGATAACACACTATCGTTACTTCCGTGTAACAGTAAAATAGGACGGTCTTGAATTATGTCCACGTGATTATGTAGATCAAACTTAGCAAGCACTTGACGTTCTTCCTCTGTAATCGGGCCACGTCCATCCTTTTCTCTCCATAATCTTTCTGACTCAACCCATGCTGGAGATCCATTAATCGAGACGAAAAAACGAATAGCTGGATTTTGTGCAAAAATACCAGATGAAATGATGCCACCTGTCGAACTTCCAATTAATCCTATATTCTCTTTTTGAGCTATACCCGCTTTGATAGCTGATTGAAATAACTGATTGGACTCTTCAACTGTATGAATCACTGTTTCCCAAAAATAGGTTTGCATCACGTTTTGATCGAATGGATTAGCAAGAGGATTTCTCGTGCTGTGATGAATCATTTCAGGTAATACAACAATAAAACCATACGACGATAAAATTTTCGCTAAAAATACTTGGTTTTCTGGTGCAGATCCCCAGCCATGATAAATAAAAAGCGTAAATCCGTTTGCTTTAACTGGTTCTGATAGTAAACATCTAATATGATGCAATTCTATTTCTCTTATATTGTCTTTAGTATACATGGGCTTACTCCTTCTTTTACAGCATCATCCCAATTAAATCTTCACGCTCCTTTATCGAAGCAGACCTGTAAGCTTGATTTTTGTATGTACAATTACATTCAACGACAAAGGAACCTTTCTTCCACAAAAATGTGTTCCTCTTTCACCTCGTTCTGAAAATAAAGAAGGTGCAGGGCTTGATGGTTCCATAATCCCAATTGTATCGCCAGTTTTTAATCTTGCTGGTATTATAGCTAGCACCATTTCTTTTCTCCGTAACCTTGCAGCATAATCTATTTTATCAAAATAATCCATTCGTGTATTCCCAATAAATCAGTAGATTATAAACAAATAAATGCCTGACACTAAATCAGTGGCAGGCATTTATTTGCAATATGAGTTGTTTTAAATATCTGTAATGCAAGAATAATAGTCCATGGAATTTACTCCATTCTCATACATTCTCTTTATACGATGCTCTAGTTGAGCGAATGGGGTATTTTAAACTACTTATTTTCTAAATACGTAAACCAGTACGGTACTTTAACATATAGTTTGAACTTTCTAATTCGGAAGGCAGTAATTCATTTCCGACTATTCCATTTTCTAATAAAATAATTCGATCTGCTAACGCAACTGCATCTGTTTGGTCATGTGTTACGAAAATCGATGTCGTATTCGTATGTTTCAAAATCTCCCTCAATTCGCTCCTAATCTTTATTTGTAAATGGGCGTCTAAATTACTGAATGGTTCATCAAATAATAGTAAAGAAGGTGCAGGAGCAAGTGCTCTAGCTAACGCTACTCGCTGTTGTTGTCCTCCACTCAACTCATAGGGATAACGATTTTGATATTCTGTTAAACTTATCAAAGAGAGCATTTCATCTACACGTTTTTGCTTTTCCATTTTTGACATTTTCTTAAGGCCATATTTTATATTTTTTGTTACTGTCATATGAGGGAAGAGTGCATAATCTTGAAAAACGATGCCTATCCCTCTTTTTTCCGGTTGAACAAAGTGATGGCGGTCCACAATGATGTTCTCATTAATGGAAATGGAGCCCGAGCTAGGCATTTCCAATCCAACAAGCAATCTCAATAGTGTACTTTTGCCACTTCCACTCTCTCCAAGTATGGAAACAATTTCACCCTTTTTAATCGATAAAGAGAAGTTATCGATAACAGCTTTTGCTGATTTACTGTATTGATATTTCAAATTTTTAATCTGCACAAACATTACTGACCACTTCCCTTTTCGGATATTTTATGAAAGAAAAAGATACAAATGCCGCTAATAAGAATAATGATTAAAGATGCGGATGCCGCTTCATTAACCATCTCATCGTTCGCATAACGAAAGGCCTTGGTGGCTAAAGTAAAGAAATTAAATGGCTGTAGTAACATCGTTAATGGCAACTCTTTCAAAATATCAATAAATACGAGGATAAATCCTCCAAATATTGCCCCTTTTAACATCGGAATGTCCACTTTAAAAAAAGTTTTAACAGTGGAGACACCCAGTGACCGAGAAGCTTCCGTAAAAGAATTACCAATTTTTTCGAATCCTGCCTCAATACTGTTATATCCAACTGTTAAAAAGCGAATAACATAGGCTGTAATGAGCATCACAATACTTGTCCGGAAAACAATTATTGGGTCCATTTGAAAGTAGCTAAAAATGGACATTAAATATTTATCAAGTCCAACAAAAATCGTAATGACGGAAATAGCAATTACGGCTCCGGGTATGGAGTAACCTAAAACAGTAATCTTTGCTATCACTTTTGTGTAGATTCCTTGATAAATTCTTGTATAATTCGATATAATCACAGCAACTATTACGATTAATATAGATGAAATAGCTGCAACAAAAAAAGAATTTTTTATAAGTGCAAAAAACTCAACAGTAACAATTTTCTCATAGGTCATAAATGTCCATAAAACTAATTGGATAAACGGAATCATGAATGCAAAAGAAAAAACAGCTAAACAATAGGTTGTTGCCATGGTTGCTTTGTAGCCTGTTAATCGTTTAGGAGTAATTGGTTTGATTTTGGTGGAAGAATAACTATACCTTTTTCTCCCCCTAGCAAATTTTTCAAATAGCAACAGAAGAATCACAACAACCATCAATGTTCCAGCTAGTTTAAAAGCTGATTCCAAGTCACTCATACCAGACCACGTTTGAAAAATGGCAGTGATAAAGGTTTGGATCCCAAAATATTTAACCACACCATAGTCATTTATCACCTCTAGGGCAATGATACTGACTCCTCCAATAATAGCTGTCCTAGAAATAGGAAGTACAATTCGGAAAAATGTACCCACCGAACCACCTCCCAAAATTCGAGCATTTTCTATAATGGAAGCGGACTGGTTTGCCAAAAAACTCCTTGTAATCACATACATATATGGAAAGAGAAACATCGTAAAGATAAAAACGGCTCCACCAATATTCATAATATCAAAGTATTTCTGATCCACGTGAATATCAAATGCATTTCGAAGTGTTGACTGAATAATTCCCGTGTAATCTAGTATTCCTTGGTAAGTATAAGCCCCAATGAAAGGTGGAATTGCTAGTGGTAAAATCAAAGCCCATTTTAGAAAATTTCGTAAAGGGAATTGGTAAGCAGTAACGACCCAGGCTAAACTAACACCAATTATAGTAGTCAAAACACCTGTCAAAATAATTAATACCAATGTATTACTTAAAATATCGAGTAACAAGTACTCTTTTATATGTAACCAATTTTCGTTAGGTTCTGCAAAAAAATGTTTAGCAACGAGCATAGTCGGCAATAAAATAATTAAAATAAACACGCTACTAAGTAAAACCCATATATTTAGTTTCTGTTTTGCTTGCTGTATCAATCTCATAGCCAAACACCCTTAATCTATGAAAATAGTTATTCGGTTTGCCGTCTTAAAACGAATGTAACCGTACCACCATAAAGTGGTACGGTAATGAGTAATGTATTATTTCCAACCAACCTCGTTAAAAATCTGAATAGCTCTTGCATTGTTTGTGCCAAGGATTGTTAAATCAATATTTTGCTCTTTAAATTCTCCCCATGCTTGTAATAGTTCAGATGCTTTTGCTTCAGGGTTGACAGGAAATTCGTTATTCCCTTCTGCAAATACTTCTTGTGCCTCCACACTAGATAAAAACTCTATAAATTTAATGGCATTATCCACATTTTTAGCATGCTTCGTTACCGCGACTCCACTAATATTAACGTGCGCTCCAGTAGTTTCTTGGTTAGGGAAAAATACTCCAACTTGCTCAGCAATTTTTACATCTTCAGGATCTTCAGAGTTTGCTAGTCTTCCAACATAATAAGTATTGGATATTGCCACATCACCTTCACCTGCTACAACAGCTTTCACTTGATCAGTATCGCCACCTTGTGGGTCTCTTGCCATGTTATTCACAATTCCCTCTGCCCATTCCTTAGCAGCTTCCTCGCCATTCAACTCAATTAAAGAACCTAATAGTGACTGATTATAAATATTTTCCGATGAGCGAATTAACACTCTATCTTTCCATTGCGACTTTGTTAATGCTTCATACGTGGATAATTCACTTGGGTCAACACGATCGAGAGAATAAACGATAACACGAGCTCTTTTCGTTACACCAAACCACTCGTTATCAACATCACGTAATTTTTCAGGAATGTTGTTAAAAATGATGTCACTTTCAACAGCCTGTGTTAAACCTCTTTCTTTTAAGCGAGCTAGATTACCAGCATCAGCTGTAATAAATAAGTCTGCTTCTGTTGCTTCTCCTTCAAGGTCAAGACGCTCCATTAATTCATCGCCATCCCCTTGAACAACATTTACTTCAATACCAGTTTGTTCTGTAAATTTTTTATAAAGCTCTGTATCTGTATCGTAGTGTCTACTTGTATACAAATTAACTACACCACTATCTTTTTCCTCTGTTTTGTTTGTAGCTGAAGACGAAGTTTGTGTATTCGTTTCTGAAGACTTCTCATTAGACGTCTCCTCTTCAGATGCTGAATTGCTGCACCCAACAATACCTAGAATAATTATTGCTAAAATAAAACTTAAAGAAAAAATTCTTCTACTCATGCTTGCCCTCCTAATTATGTATTGATAATGATAATCGTTTTCAATTATAATTATAAGTGATAATGATTATCAATGTCAATTACATATTTAAAATGTTTTTGAGACAAACACCTCTAATTCACAAGGTGCTCCTTTTTATTCAATTGAGCACCTACATTGGTTTAACGCTTGTTTTATCGTAAATAGATTAATTTAGTTATTATCTATAATGCCTAACTCTTTTTCCATAACCAAACCCTATCTACTCTGACAACGGTGCAGAAGAAAAATTGCTTGGAAAAATAATACTGATTAGTTTGCATTAACCTAACTGATCATAACCCCACTTACCAACGCAGTCTCAAACCCCAACCCTTATTCATCTTTGTGTTTCCCCATACCCAAAAATGGCAGTTTAAAATTATTTATGTTTTTTAGAAATATTCTACTTTTAATCAACTACAAAAGGACTGTTTAAAAACAGCCCTAACACTATTTACTCATTTCAGTATTTTGTCCTGCTGAGGGGGTTGTTCAATCCAATTATTTTCAATCATTAGACTTTCTGCTTTTTTTGCTAATTTTACCGTATTGTTTAATACATCCATGTATTGTCTTTTTAAATCACTTCTCATCGATACAGCTAAAGATGTAGCGTAATCTGATATACCGGCTGCATTTAAAAAGGTCAATTGATACATTACAAATCTATCAGAGAATGGTGACTGTGCAGAACTAAAAACCTGGGTTTCTGAAGGCATCGGTGCTGGTAACTTACTACTTGTTAAAAATTTTGTGAGTGAGTTTATTATTTTTTCCGCAAGTTTTCCTGCATCTACCATAATACTACGTATTTCTTTCAAATCAGCCGTTTGACCAAATGCTTGTGTAAGTGTATTTCCCACTACATTTGCTTCTATATTTCCAAATATATGAGATATCTCTACTGCATTCAAATATCTTTGGTCCTCCAATAAATTGTTTCCACTTAAATAATCTTTACTTTCTATAAAGTCCGATTTTTTTGGTGGTTGAATAAAAGGTGGCCTTGTATATAATCCTTTATCTAATAATAAATCACTGACAGTATCAAAAATATCAGTCGCTCTTTTTAAACATGTATTAAAATGGTTTCTTATATCTTTGCGGCTAGACATAGTATACATGAGTGCACAAGTTGTAATCATTACTCTAGACAAATTTTTTATATACAATAAACTAAATGAATCAGAAAATAAACGTGGAGCATTCACATCTACATCTTGGTTATCAAATCCAATTGGAATTGGAACATTCTCGGATTGTAATAGGTGTTTAGTTGCAGACTTATTATTTTCCACCAACTGTAATGTACTTTCTAAAATATTGAATACTTCATTATCCTCGGCTTTTGCAATGAAATATGTCAACATACAGCTACTATGAGACAGGCTAATATACTCTTTCCACAAGGAAGCCATCTCTGATGATGTAAGATTAACACTTTCAGGAGTACTCATGCTTTACCACCTCTATAAAATTACTTATTTGTTTATACCTTCTCCTTACAACACCATATTATTCCTAAAGTTGAATTGAAAATATCAACCTTCAAGGAAATACTGTTCTTTCATAGCAACCCAATTTATTCTATTGTAAAGTAGCTCGAATTTCCTTCATCTTTTTCTGTACTAGAGGAAAAAAATTGCTCCTGGCAGCTTGTGTTGAATTACCTCCAAAGAACCCAGTACCTGGACAGGTTTTGACTGCATGACCTTCCCCATGATCTAAAATTCTTTCCCCGGTATTAATATCCCACCAATGATGATAAGTGACGGTATCGATTGATGGAGATAAGCCGAATCTTAACATGAGTAAAGCTGTTACTGTCACAATCGTTTCTCTTTGCTCTGCTGTCATTCGATTATGTCCTTTATCAAAATCACCGAGATTTTCAATAGCTAAAGCAGTTGCTTCAATATTGTGCATGACTTCTTCGTTTTGTAATCCAAATGAACCTTCTGGAGGAGTATCAAGTGGTCTGCCAACCGCTATTTTTCCATCAGGAAAAGTGGTTAGTTGTTGACTAATATCTCTCCACCCCATTCCATTCATATGGTAATTCCTCATCCCTTTTAAAAGGGTAAAATGATTCTTCCCATTAAACTGCTTATAGGATGGTTGAAATGTGTGATGTTGCTGGATAGTCGTGATATTTCTTTTGAATTCATGATTAAATAACCAATCTTTAAATTCTTCCCGTGTCATTAATACAAACTTATCTTCCATCGCTAACTTTTTCGGAGGGATTCTTATTATTTGTCCCACCATTAAGTTATCAGATGAAAGTCCATTTTCCGCTTTAATGGATGCAACACTTGAGCTAAAAGATTGCGCTAAATCCCAAATGGAATCGCCAGGTTTCACTTCATACATGATAGGAACTCTTATTTTTTGACCTACTAACACTTCTTCTGATTGCAAACCATTAATTTCCTTCAATTCCTCAACCGTAGTTCTATACGTTTTTGCAATATGCCATAAATCATCGCCGATCTTTACTTCATACATATTTCTCGGGTTATTTGCAGCATATATAGGAGATATATTCATGAACACTAATAAGCACAAACTAATTAAAATAAAAACTCTTTTATTCATGTAAAACTCCCTTTCATTTCGAATCGATACACTGTTTATATTTGGAATCAGCTTCTAAATTATGCAAGAAATAATCGATAAAGAATGTCTTAAGAAACCGATTCAATTTGAATAAAGAAAATAAAGATAATTAATTTTTACTTCAATAATCCAGTACCATGCAATTGCAACTCTACCTGCACGTCAAACTTCACATTAGGGTAAAGCTTTTGCCACTGTTCCCAGTCATCCTTGTCAAAACTTTTTGCTCGGTATAAGAGGCCAAAACCAACAGGATCAACCTCCTCTTCTTGAAACTTCCATAATAAAGAAAGCACTTTTTCTTTAAACTGTTCTTCGGCAAGCTTTTTATACTTTTTTAGATTCTCCTCAGAAACTTCCACAACAGCCTCTTCTATAACACCTTGCATTTTTATTTTCACTTCCACTTTATCAGAAGAGTGAATTTCAATACCTGAATTTATACCCTCAGCTGATACAAAGAAAAACGGTTCTTCAGTATCTTCTTTTTTCACTTCAATATCTGCTTTATTAACACGCTGAAGCAACATATTCAAAATTTTTGTTTCATCTTCTGATAAGGTAATCTTTAGTTTTTTGTCACCAAAAACAGCTGCCTTGTTAATTTGAAAAAATGTACTTTTTGGTTCAAGGATTGGTAATATGGGGTCCAGTCCCTTTTCTGTTATACGCTTTCTAAAATCAAATAGAAATTCGCTAACAATATAAACAGACTCTGTACCAGTTTGACCAAAGCTCATAAACAAGGCATTGGATGGTAAGCGTTCTATCTTACGCTTTATCGTAATAATACTCTCTGCTGTTGGACTACCAATACCTACCCATGCAATTTTTTGAATGTCACGACGTCGTATAAACCAATCTAAAAGTGGACTTACATCCTTCGCCACTATTTCTTCACCAAAAATAATTGACTTGGCATGACTGAAATCTAATTCTTTGTCTACTTTTGTTTTTATCATACGAATGGCGTCAGTAATCGTATCACTTTCTTGTTCTGAAATAATAAATTCAGGTTTCTGTCCTCTTACGTCCGAACTTGGTATGGCTATTTTTAACATTACTTTATACTTTTTTTCCTGTCCTTTATCAACAGCAATTGTTAAGACAAAGGATCTTTTATCAATATCCTTATACCCACAAGCTGTAGTGGATAGCAATATTAATAACATGACTAAGAATATTTTCACGTATCTAAGTCCCATTCTTTTTCCTCCTCGATAACAGGACCATCAATATAATGAGAAATGCTTCACTAAATAAGCGAATATTTAACCAAGCTTCTCCAAAGCGAAAAATTGTATTTTCTTTTATATTCATTTCTAATAGGATGACCCCCACTCCAAAAATCACTAATATTACCCATGTGAAAATTGTCTTCTTTTTTTGTTTAAACTTTTTTACATGAAAGATACTTTTTAAAATTTCGAGCGCTACATGCCAATGGACAACGGTGCTTATCGTTGCAACACTTACATATAACAAAATAAAAATAGTAGTTAGTCGTTCAATAGGTCCGAATTCAATACGTAGTGCGTCTGAGGTCGCTATCCAGGGATAAGTTAAATCCCCAACGCCATCAGCACCCCAAAAGCCAATAGGAATTAAGACAGAAGTAATCAGATTTATAAAACCTACAATAGGTATTATCCATAACAGCTTCCAGTTGATTTTTTCTTTAAACACTCGATTAAAAATAACTAAATTAGCATAGCCAGAAAATACAAAGGATGCTGCGGCAATAGCACTTAAAGAGGGTACCTCAAACAAATGAGTACCCACTTCTAAAACGGAATCAATAGTCAAATAGTTATTCGTATATGCTTGGAGCATGATAATTAGTATTAGGGGTAAGTTTAGGATGAAAATAATCTCTAAAGTGTACAAAATTTTATCGGATCGTAATAAAGATAATAGCATTATGATTAGGACTAAAAATGCTGAAATCATATTGAATCCTGTAATATCTGGGTTAATAAATCGGATAATTACATTGTTAAAAGCAAGCAAGGTAATGGAACCTGCAAAAAACCAAATAAGAGCAAAAAAGAACAGAAAGATGTTGCGAAATACTTTTGGAGTATGCTCTATAATTTCTGGTAACCCTAATTTCGGAAATTTGTTAATGGAAAATACAAATAAAAATAAAAATATCGTCCCAATTAAAACCCCTAGTGGAAGAGCTAATACGGCTCCATCGAATCGTTCTCTTATTAAAATACTTGGAACATACATAAAAACATTCACTAACATATTGAGTAGAATTAAATAATAAAAGTAACGATTCAAATTAAGCCTACCTCCTAACTACTGCCCCTTCCTTTTACTAGGGTCTATAAATAATTTTAAATAAGGCTGACCATAGCTTTCCAACTTAGCTAAGTACCCAACCAATGCAATGATTCCAATCATTAGTCCTACTAAGCCAAAAAAAATAGTGAGAGCTAATAATATGTATTTTGTCACACGCATGGCGAAGGACATGGCATTAATCGGTATGACGAAGTTAGCTATTGCAACAGAAGCTACAATAATAATCATGACATTTGATACTAATCCAGCTTCTACTGCCGCTGTACCTAATATTAGCCCTCCTACAGTTGTGGCAGTTGACCCAATAGACTGTGGTAAACGAACGCTTGCTTCTGTCAATAACTCCATCATTAATAACATAAACAATACCTCTATAAAGGCTGGATATGGAACAGTAGAGCGACTTCCAGCTATCGTAAGTGCTAACTGTACACGGAACAGGTCGGTCGAATAAGCCGTTATCCCTACATATAAGGATGGAGCTAATAAACTAATAAATAATCCAATATACCTTAAGGATAAAATAAAACGACCAATCCAATGGGACTGATAAACATCCTCCATGGAAGACATGAAATCATAAAAGACAGATGGGGCAATAAGTGCAAAAAGCGTGCCATCAATTAACAAAACCACTTTTCCTTCTGCCAAATTATACGTAATCCGATCAGGTCTTTCTGTAATCATCATGGTTGGAAACAACGTTCGTTTCTGTTTCGTCATTTTATTATGTAATTGACCTGCTGCCATAATGACATCCGTCTCAATGCGATCCAAATTATCTTTAACTGCTTGTACAATATTAGATTGTGCTTTATTTTTGTCATAAACAATGGCGATTTTTGTTTCGGTTAATTTCCCTAATTTTGCTTCTTCAATCCTTAAGGTGGCTTGCGGATAACGATTTCTTATCAAATGTATATTTGTAGATACATCTTCCGTTAAAGCATTTAGTGGACCTTGAATAACTTTTTCAACGGTTGCTTCTGTTATGGAGTTGTTTTCAACCTTTTCTACATCTAATATAAGCACCTTGCTTCCTAGCAAAATTACAGCGGAACCCAAAAGCATTTTTGTCAAAGTTTCTTCATTTTTTTTATGTTCTGAAATATTAGGTAGAGAATTAAGGTATTTATCAAATTCTTTTTCGTTCGTTTCATAAAAAGGTTTATAGAAAGTTTCTTGAAGCTTTTTTTCATCACATAATGTTTTAATAAAAAGAATTTGCGCTTGTCTCATTCCAGATTGAAACTCACGAAAAACAATATCCTGCGAGGAACCTAATTTATTTTGTAGCCATTCTATTGTTTTTGACTTTTTTGACTTAAGCACTCAAATCCCCCTACTCCCTTTATTTTCCAAAAAGAGAGAATAAACGAATGTAATTATCCACTATGTATTATTCTGTCAACATAGGAGGTATTTATAACAAAAAGAAAAAACAGTAAGTATAATCCTTACTGTTTTCATCCACTTATTAGTCAATAAACAATACTATATAATGAACACCCTAATTTCCAAAGTAAACGAAAGACTCCAAAAATTATCGATACCAATAAAACTACCACTAAAAATTCCAAACAAATTTCAGACTCGAAATAACCACAATTCCAATAAATAATAAATCTTTTCTATAGCATCTAAAAATTTTTCCACCTAAAAGTTATTTCTAGTTCAACACCTTGACAATAAACTCCGCGTTATAGATAAAAGCAACTATTATGATTAGAAAGAAAAGTGAAGTAACATATTGCTTGGACTCTCTTACGTATATCCATTCCATAAATGATTGAAAACCAAACAATAGCACATTAAATAGAATAAAGTACCATTTAATAAAACTATATTCCTCGAAATTAACAAACGGAAGAGCCACTAAAAAAATCACCAAAATAATGTTTCTGCCCCGACGATTAATAGTTTTTCCGGGTGATTCCGAAAGCTTCTTCTTTTCAATGCCAAATAAATTAATCAATAGTTTTTCTAATATAACGAATAGAACGATAAAGACTAAAAGGAAAACGATAACTCCCATATAAATCCTCCATTCAGATTCTAAATAGGATTAAGACTATATATTTTGCCAATGAAATATTTTCAGAATCTACGTAACATTTATGCAACTGCAATACTTCAATGAGCTACTACATTTTCACTTAAATTAGAAAGAACAGAACAAAGAACAATAATATTGTCCATGTAAAAGAAATATGTACAGTTTTTTCTTTTCGTTGCTTGTATCTATGTTTCTTATGCTCAATAGAAAAAATAAAAAGGAAAATTAAAAAAAGAAAGTAAATAAAAAATACATAAATAAGAGAAGGCCATTGTTCTATCCAAACCATAATGGGCCCAATAGTTCCACCAGTTAAAAAGAGAATAATAGATAATACGCCTATAATAACACACATTTTTGGCATAACAGCCCAAAACGAGCGATCAAAGAGACCATTATCTTTTTTGGCTTCAAATAAAAAAAGCAAATAAAAACAACTCACAATGAAAGCAATAATGTAAAAAGTAATGAAAGTAGAATTTACAGCCGTCCATTCACTGGATGAATGCTGAATTGTTCTATTCTCATTTATGTAATCTAAAATCCACATGAAGAAAACAATAATAGAGAGTGTTAGTATTTGATAGATTATCCATTTCATCATATGCACCCCCTACTAACAATGTTGAGTTAAAATACTGTTATCCACTATTTTAACATAACATTCTACTGCTATGAGTTTATTTAAAACGATAAGCAAACCAAATGAAAGCGTGAAAAGTCGCTTCCTTCAAGTAACCTTCTAACACTCTCTACTTTCATGGCTATCAATGGATTCCACTTGCCCCTCTTGGCTACACACTAAAGCTTCTAGTAGGTATATTGTAAGAAAAGAAAAAAGATGATTTCTATTTTACGTAGAAATCACCCATAGTAATAAGTTATTGCTTCTCTGCGTATTGCTCCAAATCACCCTTAGAGACCCACCATTGTTCCCCTTCGTCATATCCTTCAATGATTTCAATTAAAACCCATTCGTCCTTTGTATCTATTATTTTTACAATATCTTCATCAAAAATAGTATGAATTGGTCCACCAGTTTCCAGTGTACCGTCTTGTTGTGCATCTTCTAATGCAGCAATAAAGTCTTCCGGTGTATCAGCACCAATCATCATATCTGTCAGAACATACATATCTCCCTTAGAGATGCCACATCCAACAAGTAATACTAGCAGTACCATTAGCATAATCAGTTTTCTCACCCTATTGCCCTCCCTAAGTTGTCTTTTATCAAAATTTTACGCTGCTATCTGCGATTCCTTCTTAATTTAACTTTCATTAGAAACTTTGACTAGAAATAGTGCAAGAATGGTAAGGTGATTCCCCTCATTGCCTAGGAAATCACTTTCTATTGTTTATACTAATCTAGATCCTCATTTAGTCTTTGTTTGTCACAACTACTTCTATAAAATTTATATCCAAATATTCAGATGCTTCTTTGCTTTCTCGGTTAAACTTCTCTACTTCAGATTCAAAGTTACCAGAATCTGTTGCTCTATTATATGCTTTTTCCATATTGGAGACTGCAGTATACATATGAACATCTGATTTATCTTCTTCACCAACTATTCCAACCCTCATCGAAATTTTTTCATCATATTTTTCTTCATATTTAGTAAGTAATTGTTGTTCCTCTTGGGATAAAGGTCTCATATCCGTAAAAGCTTCGAACAATGTTTCATAAACCTTGATAGAATCTTGACGCATTTCTGATGTTATTGGACCCACAGTTTCTACTTCTTCTATTACCTCTAACTCACTTTTGTTAATATTTGTTAATACATAGCTTACGGCCTTCATTTCAAACCCATTTTCATTATCAACTTCTCTAAAGGCATCTATTTTTACTACACCAATTCCTTTTACATAATAGTAAGTAGTTGTTGTACTCGGAATAGTTTCTTTTATCTTTATGGCATTTTGAAAAGTACCTAAAGCTGTTTCTACCGTCTCTGAAGTAGATAGAACTTCCATTTCATAATCACCAAATTTATCTTGATCAGAAAATGTCTCCCCCACCGTTATGGGATATTTAATCACCGGAACAAAGGAACCATTGTTTTTTGCTTCAGGTATCCAATTCTTAATTATATTGTTATCCTCAGGTATAAATCTATATAAGCCATTCTCATCTTCTCGATAAATAGTCACAAACATGTTCATATCTTCAATGTCACCAAAACCAGCTTGACTTTGATAATAGCCATCTACCGCTTGGCAATAACAATTATGGTATGCATCAATTACTTTTCCTTCATTATCTACAATATTGTAATCAAAAGATACAGTATAGCCCTCTTCTGGATAAAAATAGTATGGGTCAGTTGAAACGCGTAACTCTTCCGGTAAAGATGATTCCTCTTCTGTACTATCATCCTCACTCCCATTATCTGCTGGATCTTCCAATTCCTCATCCTCTGTTTCCGTTTGATCATTATTTGTTATTTCCTGAGTAGATGTTTCGTCCTTGCTTGAACAAGCAGTTAAAATGAGTAGAAACATAAAAATAGCAATGAACCAATTAACTTTTTTCATATAGCTTTCACCTCGAATAATATTTATTTATTTTCCCTTACGACATCAATGGAATCCTTTATCCATAACGATTATCGTTTCTTTAATAGCCCCCCTCATGAAAAGATTACATTTTTTATTTTACTTTAAAATAGTAAGTGGGTGTGTAAAATGCTTCATTTTTTTCAAAATATTTTGATTTATTTACCTTTGCATTATCGAATAAAAATAAAAAGATACTCTCTTCTATAACCTTTTTAGAAAAGAGTATCTTAAATATCCTTAACTTATATTTACCTTTTTTACCAAAGTAAGACTATTAAATAACAATTAATAATTAATTAACCTCAAATCCTTCTGCAAGTAAAGAGGGTGTCTTGGGTAACCATCCCTAGACTTTAAAATGCATTTTGGGTTATTTTCCTTCAAGAGGTTTTGTATGTAAGTACCTCTTCCTAATAAATCAAAGTTCTTTGTTCCCCATGCATATACTATTTCATCTGAGGTCGAAATCACTTCTTCAATGAATCTATCATTTTCCTTCCCAACTGGTTCAGCAACTTCTAGTAATTGTGCGGGATTTGGAGTGATATAGGCAAAAAGATTTACAATTTTCATGCTCCCATAACCCCAGGCCTTTGCAAAATTGACACAGCGATTAAGTGTTGGATCACAAATCTTATAATCGGCAACACTCGGGTTTAACATAATAAATGCAACCTTTCGCTTTTGCTTATTCCAAACGCATTCTAATACATACCTATAAGTAGGATTTTTATCATTATCAAATACGACCTGCACTTTCTCATTACTTCTCCAATAGCGATGACCTGGTTTTAGCAACTTCTGACCTCCTAGTATATAATTTGTAAATATATACTAGTAATTTCATAAAATATGCTTCTTTATAACTCTTTATTTTATTGTCTTTATTACCTCTAACTCACTTTTCTCGAATTCATGCTTAATTTTCCTTTTCATGATCCTACCTTGTTTCGGCATTTTTCTTAAAAAATAAAAACACTTACAAATATTGATATATCAACATCTGTAAGTGCGTTAATATTTAAAATTTAACTCTTTTCATATAAAGATACTAATTGTCAGTCCCCAACCATTACTACATGGATAGATTGTGTCAACACACCCGTCGGCTGATTTTTTTTTATACATCAACATTCTTTTACTCAAAGTTATCAAGTAATGTACGCACTTCATCGGTTGACTCTGTGTTTATCAATTGATTTCTTAATTCACCCGCTCCTCGGAATCCACGTACATATATCTTAAAAAATCGTTGAAGAGATTTGAATGAACGGGTTTCATATTCCTTTGAATATTGATCATAGAGATCAAGGTGTAACCTTAAAAGATCAAGCAATTCCCCACTACTATGGTCTTTCGGCTCCTTTTCAAAGGCAAATGGATTTTTAAATATACCACGTGCAATCATCACCCCATCAACTCCGTGTTGACGAACGAGCTCCATGCCAGTTTGACGATCTGGAATATCTCCATTAATGGTCAAGAGTGTATCTGGTGCTACATCATCGCGAAGCTTTTTAATTTCCGGAATCAGTTCCCAATGAGCATCCACATCACTCATTTCCTTTTTCGTACGCAAATGAATAGAAAGGTTAGCGATGTCTTGTTGCAATATGTGTGTAAGCCAGTCCCGCCATTCATCTACTTCATTATAACCAAGCCTTGTTTTCACACTAACAGGCAATCCTCCTGCTTTCGCTGCTTGTATAAGCTCGGCTGCAAGTTCTGGACGACAAATAAGGCCAGACCCCTTACCATTCGATGTTACATTAGCTACAGGACAACCCATATTGATATCGACACCACGAAAACCTTCTTTCGCCATTCCAATACTCATTTGTCGAAAAAAATCGGGTTTATCCCCCCATATATGAGCCACTATTGGTTGTTCATCTTCTGTAAAAGTCAAACGGCCACGAACACTATGGTGTCCTTCTGGGTGGCAATAACTATCAGAGTTCGTAAACTCTGTAAAAAACACATCAGGTCTAGCTGCAGCACTTACAACATGACGAAAAACAACATCCGTCACATCTTCCATTGGTGCTAGTATAAAAAACGGTCGTGGTAAATCACGCCAAAAATTATCCGTCATCTTTTATTCAAATCCTTTCACTATCGAGGTATCAGTAAGTAAGCTGATTTTACCCCAAAAATAAAAAGCAAAGAAAGCTCTGCTTCATTTACACTTATACCATGCTTAAGCACTATTTATCAAACTAAAGTAAATGATAATCTTCATAGTAACAAATAAAAAATTCAAAGAAAAAAGCAATACTAAATAATTAGGAACCAATGAATACTAATATAATCCACACATTTCGGCGAAAATGCTACACACAAAATGTAATCTATTTAGTCACTATCGTAAATCCATCCGCAAAAGTATCAAGGATCTTAATTAGCTGTAGCGATAATTCACTCGGGGAAGTCTCATATCCACCTTTTATCCATTCTAATATAAGACCCGCAGTACCGTGAGCCATGTAAAGTTTATGTGCTGAATTATTAATCATGTTTGAATTTTTAGCTGCAAAAACAAAGGATTCTTCTAGTATTTCGTAAATAGCACGAGGTAAATCTTGGTGTAGTCCTGGAATCGTATCCTTCTTTAAAAATAAGTTAAAGTAGTCCTTATTTTTATGAATGAAATAGATTAACTCAAACGATTCAGGACCCATTTTGGTGATAGAAATGTTCTCTCCCCTTTTGTAACGATCCATACTAGTACGTTTAATGGCTTCAAACATTTCTTCTTGAAGATCTTCTGTTAAGTCTAGTTTATCCAAATAATGTAGGTAAAAAGTAGTTCTGTTATACATTGCCCTATCTACAATATCTTTAACAGTTACATGACTATATCCCTTTTCGTTAACTAAAGAAATAAATGCACTTTTTAAGTGAGCTTTTGTTCTTATATTTTGTTTAGAAGTAGATCCTGTATCTGTTTTCATCCTAAACTTCCTCCTGACACTAAAAAATCAACACATTATGCAAAAGTGTCGATTCACTCAACAAAATCACTATTATTACTGATTGAGAGCCCTCGTTTATATCTTTTACAATTAAATTAACGTTTAAAAATATCTTATCACATACAGCAAAGAAGGAGAGAATAATATGACACGTTTTGAAAACAAAGTAGTTTTAATAACAGGTGGAGGTTCTGGACTAGGAAGAGCAGCTGCTTTACAAGTAGCAAAAGAAGGAGCAAAACTAGTACTAGTGGACCTGAACAAAGACGGATTAGAAGAAAGTAAACAAGAAGTTCTAGCCGTTGCTCCAGAGGCAGCAGTAGAATTAGTAGAAGCAAACGTTGCAGAAGAAAAAGAAGTAGAAAAATTTGTTCAGTTTACAGTTGAAAAATTTGGAAAAATCGATGGATTCTTTAACAATGCAGGTGTTGAAGGAAAACAAAACGAAACAGAAAACTACGGAATTGACGAATTCAACCGTGTTGTAAACATAAACTTAAACGGTGTTTTCTACGGAATGAAATATGTTCTAAAAGTAATGAAAGAACAAGGTTCCGGCTCCATTGTAAACACAGCATCCGTAGGTGGTATCCGTGGTGTTGGTAACCAATCTGGTTATGCTGCAAGTAAGCATGGTGTAGTAGGATTGACTCGTAACTCAGGTGTTGAATACGGACAATATGGTGTTAGTATTAAAGCCATTGCCCCAGGTGCTATTATGACACCAATGGTAGAAGGCTCTCTCAGACAAATTGGTGGCGAAAATTGGGAAGAAGTCGGAAAAGAATTTGTTAGCGTGAACCCAATGAAACGCTTTGGTAAACCAGAGGAAATCGGCTATCTAGTAGCATTTCTATTATCTGATCAAGCAGACTTTATTAATGCTGCAGTTGTGCCGATTGATGGTGGACAGTCTTATAAATATTAAATAGCGTCTGTAGCGTCTATATATACAAAAGCACGTGTTGGGCATCATACCCAACACGTGCTTATTTATTGATAACGGACCTAATCGCCTTCCCTCTTAAACGCGCTCCAACAACAGATTCAACAATGCGGTCTAGTAAGTCCCGTTTTGTATACTTTTGGTCTACATAAATCGCATAAGATTTTGCTAGTTTAATTAAATCCTTCTTCGTCTTTAGTAATGGATGATGGACTAGATATTCTGTAGCGTCCTCTCTATCATTGCTATTATTTAGGATTTTTTTAACTTCTTCATAAGGATTAGATACATCAGTGCCTTCTGAGTCATGAACCTTTAAGTGAGCAGCAACCTTCTCATAAATTACTTTTTTAGTGTCTCTAGTTTTTACATCTATACCGTGAATTTTACAAAGACTGATTAATTCGTTTTTCTTAAACTTCTTGAGTGCCTCTTCAATATCTAGTAAACTATTTGCTTGGCTCTTTAAACGAATGAAAATGTCTTGGTCAGGATTATTATCCAATACTTCCACACACAATTTTGCCTGATTATTTAACAAGGACTGAAATTCTCTCTCTGTTAAACCCTCTATAAAATCCGCTACTAAATTCATTAATCTTGCTGTATTTTTTTTAGACATAAGTACCTCCACCATCCACCGGTGTTAATTCGGTTAAAAACGATGTTAATTCCTTCACGATACCCTGAATCTCGTCACTAGCTTTCTCCTGTTGTAAGTTCTTTGGACTCAAAACTACAGGAATACCTGTCTCTGGTGCCTTTGAATATAGCGTTTTATTTTCACGTAGCGTCGTTTTGAAACAATGTTGTTCTTGATTTCTTATAACCTGATCTATGTACTCTTTTTGTATCGCGATTGGTTCTCCATTTCGAATCGTAACCATTGTAAAAACAACACCTAACATTTTTGGCGAAATCGGTGCCATTTTCACATTTCTAGACTTAGCACAATAACGGTTAAACTTGTTCTCCAATTCCTTCACATGCCCAAGTAATGTATTAATACCGAGCGTCGATAAATAATCTGCCTTAGCAGGAATAATGTAATAGTCACTAGCTACTAAAGCATTTTGTGTAACAACATTAAAATTCGGTGGGCAGTCGATAATAACCATATCATAATTATCTTTAATGGTATCTAGATTCTTCTTTAACCTCGATAACACTTTCAAATAATTACGCCTAATCGTTCGTTCACTATTGCCACCAAGTCTGCTGGAGAGTTCCATATCCACATTAATCAACTCTAAATGAGAACAAACTAAATCAATTTGCCCTTCAAGCATCCCTAAATGATTATTCACTTTGCTAGGTGTAATAATTAAATCTCCAATATCAGAATCTCGATCAGAATCTAAAAACTCATCATACCAATGCTTAATCGTCCTACCCTGGTTATCATAATTCTGCCATTCTTCCATTTTAATAAGGGACAATGTTAAATTCGTCTGTGGATCCAAATCAATCAGTAAAACCTTCTTACCTTGTTTGGCATACTCTGCAGCAATATTTGCAGAAAGTGTAGTCTTTCCTACTCCACCTTTATAATTGATTACGGAAATAACATTCATCCTATCCTCTCCCTAGAGTTGTTTATATATATATGTATGGGAGAGATACTTAATTATTTGTGAAATTTCTCTACAGTAGATATTTAAATCATTTAGTTAGCTTTCTTTACAATGAATCTACATTTTGGAAAATTGGTACATCCAGTAAAAAAACCATATTTACCTTTTCTTTTCACTAAAGAACCCCCGCATTTTGGACAAACATTTGCCTTCACTGAATCTTTAACTCTTTTTCCAGTTTCTCTAATTTCTTTTACATGGTTTTTCATCTCTTTTTTATCATCAATATTTAGATTTATAAGTTTTGCCAAGATGGATTTTACTTGCTGAGTATTCATTATGGGCTGATTATATTTTTTAATTGTTTTTAACAGATGTAAAGTGTACATTACCTCTACATTATCTGATTGGATATCAAGTTTTTTAAGAGTAGATTTTGAACTGAAAACAATAAAGGAATAATATGGACCAGTATATGTATTTGATAGTGCATTTTCAATCGCCTTAATATGACCGTAATTTTGCCAAATTGGATTAAAGAATTTCTCTTTACTTTTATAAATCGTTTGTGTCCAATATTTAGACCTCTCACTCCCAAAAATCCATCCTTTATAGTTCTTTGTTTCTATTACAAAGATGCCGTACCGGGAAATAACAACATGATCTATTTGCGCTGTTTTATTATCTGCAGTCTTTATTAGAAGGTCGTTCACTACAGTATACTCTTCTGGGTCTAGCCTCTTAAGTAAAAAAGATACTTTTGCCTCTCCAATTCTCCCTTTAACGGTCGGTAGCCCAAATATGATCCCTATAACTATAACGATAGACAAAAACAAATAATATTCAAACACTTTTAATCACCCCCTACTTTTGTAAAATTTTTACACACTCATTAATAATACTATATTTCTAAAACTTTATAAGGGATATTTTTCCTATTTACAACAAAAAATGACACTCTTAAAGAGTGCCATCATGAGGGATAGAGTAAGATTTACTACTAATTTGTTATTTAGGGCTCCAAATAATATCAAACCCGTTTCTAATAGAATAATCGTATAAAAGAATAATCTTCTTGTCCCTATAATTTTCCATTAGATTGAAAGTTGGCTTTACTTGTTTATTTAACTTGTCATTTCTCTCAATAATAATATGGAGATACTCTCGCTTTGGAAGTTTATCACTTTTGGAACTATTACATTTACTGCAAGCTAATACTAAGTTCCATATTTGATCAGATTGGACAAAAGACCATGGGA
This sequence comes from Salirhabdus euzebyi, assembly GCF_014207435.1. GTDB lineage: Bacteria > Bacillota > Bacilli > Bacillales > Alkalibacillaceae > Salirhabdus > Salirhabdus euzebyi. The sequence continues at coordinate 359,362 of NZ_JACHGH010000002.1, read as the reverse complement.
TAAAATGGTCCACATGTGTACTCCCCTTTTTATCTGATAACTTTTTATTACAATAAAAGCACGTATTTTCGAAGTGGTGTAGTAATATTTGTTCAAATGGTTTTAGCGTTTTTCTTCTAGCAATACTTTCCACCTTACTTAGTAAATAGTTTATACTTGGTACCTCATTAAGCTCTTCTATCATGGCGGCCATATGGTAATTTGTTAGATTGATGATAAGCCTTTGGTATTGCCTCATAAATCGTAATACATTCGGATGTAACCTAAAATATTCTCTTTTATGATCAAATTCATAAAATGTACCCCTAGTATCACCATACAGAGCACCATAAACATTCTCTTTCATAACAGTTTTCACCATAGCAACCATTTTTAACTGAAGAGAATCACTTATCTTATCAAAGCTAAACTCGGAAGGTATGCCATGCTTCTGCTGAAAATCTTTTATGATAGAAACTACCTTAGCATGCTTGGGACCTCTATTTTGATTAACTAAATTATGATGAACAACAAGATTCCAATACACTTTTGCAAATGCATATGCAATTTGGTCATAAGTAAGCTCATTATTATCACTTACTTGATATAGGTTTTCGATTAGAGATTTAATCAAGACAAATTTGTAAGTAGAAGACTTTACCGATTTCGTAGATAGGACAATAGTAAAAATTCTCCATATCTCTTCGTCTGTCATATACTGTTCTTTTAATTCTCCTACTCTTAATTTGTGACTCATTTCTTACACTCCAATAATTTTTATTCTACATCTATCAAAAAAACTTTATCATCAAATGCACCACGTTTTTCTGTTTTTGTTCTCCGGAGCTTATCAACTTCTTCAATTGAACTTCCATGTACTTTAGCTAAAGCATGGATCAACTCTAATAAATCAGCAAGTTCTTCTAAAGCATCTTCATTATTATTGGCATTTAGATATTCTTGAAGCTCTTCTTGTGTTTTATTTTTTAATTCTAATATGTACTCTTGGTCGGACAGTATTCTAGTATTTAATTTTTTCCCTGTATCTTTAATAATATCTGGGATTTTATCACGAACTAGTTTATTGTACGTTGGCATTAATTGAAACTCCTAACCAGTTAAATTATTGTTCTCTTTCCAATTTCAACATTTTAGATTTAAACTCCTTTTCAGTATGTACTCAACATAATATTAAAAAACTACTAATTTAAATAATCATGCAATTTTTTTATTGGATATTTTTATATAAAAGTCGCAGTAAGTAAGGTTAACGTATGAAAAAGAATGTTAAGGGTTATTGTGCAATTTAAAATCTACTAATATAAGAAGCAAAAATGTTATAGTATATTTAGTTCAAAATCGGGAGGCAAATATGAAAAAAACAGTAAAAGTTGTAGCAGCAATCATTGAAAACGAACAGAAAGAAATTCTATGTGCGTTACGTTCTCCGCTAATGGCTATACCAAATATGTGGGAGTTTCCTGGAGGTAAAGTAGAAGTTGGTGAAGATATTTATACTGCTTTACAAAGAGAAATTGAAGAGGAACTACACTGTCAAATTGAAACCAAAGAATTTTTTAATGAGAATCTCCATGAATACGAAACATTTATCATCAATTTAATTGCGATTAAGTGTAGAATTATTAGAGGTACCCCTTCCCCAACAGAACATTCTAAACTGATTTGGCTAAAACGTGATAACCTGGATTCTCTTAAATGGGCTCCTGCGGACATTCCAGCTGTTGAACAGTTAATAAAAGAAAAATAGCCTTCTCAATCGAGAAGGCTTTCTTGGTTTATTTGTTTGTAATGTAATGATAAAGCTTCGGTTCAATAGAATGCTCTAGCATTAGTTCAAGGGTAACGACTGGGATCTCTTTATCATTCTTGTCTAACATAACTGTTTGTTCGGCTGTATCCTTAACCGGATGTGCAGTCCCTAAATAATAAAAATCAGTACCTTCATCATCATCTTTTTTAACGAAGATATGAATGTCAAAGTTTCTTTCGTCTGCATAAATAATTTTTTTGACTTCTTCTGATTGCAAGGTTCGGTTACTTTTTGTAAAATATTTGATCAATTTTGGATTTAAAAATTCATCTCCATATTTTACACTTGCATCAATGTCTTCATCTTTATGGTAAGTAATAAAAATTGGACATGTATCATGTTTTGGTTTATATCCGTACATGGTAGAACTTTCATCATTATGCCAATTCAATAGTTTACAAGCATCTTTTCTTGAATATTTCTTATAAAGCGTAAGTGGTTGGGTAGAATCATATTTTTCCGTTTTCATCTTAGCTGTTTCTACAAGGTCATTGATTAGACCCCTAAAATAAGCATTAGAAGTAATGCTTTGTTTAATAGCATCGTTGAATTTATAAGTATTATCCAAACGAGTAATAATTGGGATCTCCCCATATTTCTTTCTTGATATTTGTGTAAAAAACTCTTGATTAAAGATTCGTTCAATAGAATATAATGTATCCTCATCTATATAACAATTATTAGCTGCTAATTGTTGAATATATTCAGTGTTAACTACTTCATCTCTGTTAAGTAATAGTTCCACCAATAATACTTCATGTTTTCGTTTTCCATTTAAAACTTCAAGTGATAGAAATGTTAGGACCTGTTGTTCATATAATGATAGATCTGGAACCTCCTCTTTCATTTTTATTAAAAACTGATAATAATTCGTATGCTCTCCTACTATTACCTCGGGATCAATGGAGTTTTGTTTTATAAAATCCATCAAATATGGAATTCTACCTATTCTATTTTTCAACTCCATGTATGCTTCTCTTAATATTTTTAATGATGTCAGTTTACTATCATTAATTGCTTTAAAAACTTGTTTCGCAGCTATTTCTTCAAAGTTAATAGTCGAAACTCCTTTAATATAACTTTTGTCTTTCATGTTACGACGAACATTATCTTTATTTTGTGATTTGTCTCCAGATAGCGCAACTGGAATTAGATAGTTATTACGGTAGTTTCCTATAAAATCAATGATCGTAACAAAATCCTTAGAACCATGCTTTCTTAACCCACGGCCTAATTGTTGAATAAAGATGATGGCTGATTGGGTTTGTCTGAGCATCACAACCTGATTTACACTCGGGATATCAATACCTTCATTAAAAATATCAACAGTAATGACGTAATCTAGTTGTCCATTCTCTAATCTATTTACCTGCAGGATTCGTTCCTCTTGTGAATCATCACCTGTTAATGCGACAGTTCGAAGTCCTTTTTCGTTCAATGCCACTGAAAGTCTTTGTGCTTCATCCTTGCCACTACAGAACATTAAGCCTTTTACACTATCTCCTGAATGTCCATAGTAATGAACCTTTTCAATGATATGATTTACCCTTTCTTCTGTAACAAGCTTGGACAATGTTGCCGTTTCGTCGATTAGTTCGCCATTTAATTCAAAATCTGTTACACCAAAGTAGTGGAAAGGACAAAGCATATTCTCTTCAAGTGCTTCCTGAAGCCGGATTTCATAAGCAATATTGTAGTCAAATAACTCATAAATATTGAAATTATCAGTACGCTCTGGAGTTGCTGTCATACCTAATAAAAATTTTGGCTCAAAATAATTTAGCACCCTTAGATAAGATTCAGCACCAGCTCTATGGACCTCATCTATAAGAATGTAATCAAATTCTTTAGAATCAAATTGACGCAGCACATTCTCTTTTGAAATCGTTTGGATCGTCGCAAAAAGATACCGAACGTCAGATTGCTTAGATGAGCCAGATAAAATACCAAAATCCTTGCTTAATCCACCTAAAATCTTTTGATAATCAGATTTTGCTTTCTGAAGGATTTGCTCTCTATGAACAATAAATAACATACGTTTAGGAGCATAATTACGAACATCGAAAGCAGATAAATATGTTTTACCTGTTCCAGTTGCAGAGATCACTAACCCTTTATTGTTATTATTCTCTCGAACCATTTGGATATTTTGCAAGGCAGCTTTCTGCATTTTATTTGGGCTGATTTCAATTGCTTCTTTCAAAGGGTTGGCTCGGTATTCGTCCGGAATTTCTACAACTTTCTCTAAATCAGGTAAATATTCTCTCTCTACAAATGTTTTTTCATATTGATCAATCCACAAAGGATTTAACATATAAGATTCATTCCAGACATCTTCAAATTGTTCAAGAAAATGATGGATAATCTCCCCATTTTCATGTGACGTCAATTTCACATTCCACTCATAATTTACCTTCAAGGCATGTGCAGTTAAATTAGAGCTCCCAACAATTAGAGAATAATGTGTATTATGACGGAAGATATATCCTTTTGAATGAAAACCCTTTAAATCGGTTAACCTTACCTCTACATTGCTCATCTTCAGCAACTCTCGAAATACTTTAGGCTTATTGAACTGAAGAAACGTAGAAGTTAGTATTCTCCCCTTTATCCCTCGCTGCTTTAAATCCCACAGATAGGATTTTAAGGTAGCTAATCCACTTTCCGTAATAAATGCAACAGAAAAGAAAAACTCCTGACAATAATTTAATTCCTCTAATAATGAAGACAGTACGTCTTCGCTTTGTAACAAGTTATTTACTAACAGTTTAGGTTTAAACACGTCTGACTTGTTGTGAGAATGATCGATAAACCCTTTGTATAGAGATTCTTTTAAACTATCTACAATGTTCTCCATTTTGATCCTCTATTCACGTTAAATTTATTAATTAAAGGTAATTTAATTATTTTTCAGATGCATTTGTATAATTATGTAAGTATATTTTAACATTTTATTTAACAAGTGTAATCTGTTGAACCTTTCCCCTTTTAATTGTCTATTTAGTCAAAGCCATGATCCAATCCAAAGGTGGAATCATGGCTTTTCTTGATTTCCATAATTTATACTGGCTCTAATAACCCCTTCTCCAAACAAGTATCAATCAACAACATTTTAGTAGTTTTAGCAAACCGAATTTCCACACTTTCATCCGTACACTGTATTATTTCCCCTGTCCCAAACACCCGGTGTTTTACTGTCATCCCTACTTCCATTTCCTCTTTGTTCTGTATGGCATTTGGGTTGTGTGGGACTATTGGTTTTGTGAATGTTTTTCTTTTTAAAGTTGTTTCTTTTTTTGGTCGCTCACTTGGTGGGTACATGATATCTCTTACATTCGTTACAAACTGCGATTCCTTTACTGGCTTCCCGTATTTCCACTTATACGTCAGGAGTTCGAGATTTAATTTGGCCCGTGTCATGCCTACATAAAACAGTCGAACTGCTTCCTCCATCTCCTCTGTTTTTCCATCCTTATAACTCTCAATATCCGAACTAGATGGAATCATCCCTTCAATTAAATCCACCATGTACACACTTTCGAATTCTAATCCCTTGGCGCTATGAAGAGTTGAAAAAGTGACGGCATTTTTGTTTTTGTTGAATTTTGAAGATTTCATTAAGGCTTCTAGCTCTTTGAGTCGTTTCGCAAATTCCTCCATCGTATTCATGGAGTCTGCAATGTCTTCTAATGTGTTTAAGATTGTTAGTAAATTATCCTTATTGAACCCTAAGTTTTTGCTCATTTTTTCTATCGTTTTTTCATAGCCTAAGTCCAATCGGATCGTACGGATGATATCGAGAGGTGTACTACTTTTCATCTGCCTAAAAATACTTTTACAACTTCTGATTTTTGTTACTTGATACTCCTTCCTATCATTTAGTTTCAAAAGATTATCGAATACAGATTCGTTGTTATGATTGAGCAAGAGCTTGTACATCTGGTTTTTGGAAATATAACCATTAAATTTTGTATAGATTCGCTCTAAAATATCTGCCCGTGTATCGTTATAGGCTAAGCGCATGAAGTTTAACATGTCCTCTACTACCCAATGGGAGAAAAAACGATTGTCCGTATCTTTCATATAGAAAGGAATTCCCGCCTTCTCCAATGCATGCATGAGCAGGATGGATGATGTGTTGTTTCGATATAAAACAGCAACCTCACGTAAATCCTGTACATTTTGTATTTTCTCCACAATATAATTTGCTTGGTACTTATAATCTGGTAGTTCGATTAAATTAATCGGTTTATCTGTCGGGTTTTCCGTAAACATGTTTTTGTTATAGCGGTTTTTGTTTCGCTTAATAAATTGATTAGCAACCGTTACGATATCTTTTGATGAACGATAGTTTTGTTCCATCATCAAGATTTTTGCATCTGGATATACCTGTTTAAAATCTAGTAAATACTGGGGTTCGGCAGCTCTCCATGCATATATAGATTGGTCGTCGTCCGCTACTACACATAAGTTTTTATGTCTTTGTACAATTTTTTCTATGATGGCATGTTGGACGAGTGAAGTATCCTGGCTTTCATCTGTTAGCACATAATCATACTTTTGTTGGTATTTTCGTAGCATTTGTGGATTATTTTCTAAGACGTGATTAGCAATGGTTAACATATCATCATAGTCTACTAAAAGTGTGTTAGTACCGTTACGCTTGAAATCTTCATATTCTTTTACTATCGCTTCAGCTTTTGGCACATCACATTTTACTTTTGACCATTTATCCTTAGGCATCAGTTTGTTTTTAATGAAACTAATATATGTCGTTAACTCATCTAATTGATCTTCTGTGATGCGTTCTCCATTTGCATTTTCAAAAAGATTTCGGAGCATCATTTTCTTATTCCATTGACTCTTATTACCTTCTATGATGTCGTAAGTAATTTGTTTCCCGTAAAAATACTCTCTCACCACTTGAAATGCCAGACTATGAATCGTTGAAAAGTCAACTTCGGGCAATGTTGGAAAAAAACGCGCAAATCGCTCCTTCATATCAATGGCTGATGCATTACTAAACGTAACAGCTTTTATTCTTGTTGGGTCTACACCTATCACTTCTATTAAATAGCCAATTCGCATAATAATCGTCGTCGTTTTCCCTGAACCTGGTGCCGCGAGCAACAGTAACGGACCTTCTGTATGAAGAACCGCTTCCTGTTGCACATCATTAAGAGAAACCCCTATTTCTTGTTTTTTTCTATTTAAAAATGCTTCTTTTGGATGCATGTTATAAATTCCTTCCTTAACTCGAACCATTTTCTTTCTTATTCCATAGTATCATAGGAAACAACCCTCTATCATTGAACAAAAAAAGGATGATGAACTCATGATGATCAATTAGTGCAGATTATATAACACATGTCATAGATAAACATATAGAAAAAACACCAAACAACTATAATTTCTTATAGTTATTTGGTGCTTTGTGTCACTTAACTAATTTATTCCTCTACTTCTTCTTCGTCTAAAACCTCATCAAAAGCAGCAGATACTTTATCAAATTCCTCATCGGATTCTATTGCTTCAAAATCCCCTTCTTCGTCAACTTTTAAGAAAAAGATATCAATCGCATCTTCCGCATCATCCTCTTCCAGGTTGTCGACAAAGGTTACTGCTACATAGTCGGTGTCCTGCAAAGTAATCGTCGCTAAAACTTCTACTTCATGTTCTACGTCTGTTTCATCACTAATGGTGAAAACTTCGCCTACTTTAATTTCATCAGTCATTATGTACTCCTCCTCTATCTACATTCGATTATCTTTATTGTTCCCTATATAAGCTGTATTATGTACGTTAAAAAGCAAGGAATGATCCTTACCTCTTACGCCGGTAAATCACTTTTCTTCACCATGATCGTTCCTTTTCTTAAAAAATAAAAGGCGATGAAAAAGCTAACTGCTGCCCCAAAGAAGAGTGCAGGGTGTGTGAACCAATCCATCACTAGTCCTAGTAACCCTGGTGCGATAATGGCCGATGCCATGGAAAACAAATAATATAATCCGGTGAAGAAACCTATTCTACTTTTACCACCTAAGTCAGCTACTAACGGATAGGCTTGCACGTTAATAAACGACCAGGCAATCCCACCTAAAAATAGCACACCTTGTAGCAATAAGGTCTGATTTTCAAATGGAATAAGTGGTAAAAATGGAATACTAATAAAAATGAGCGGTAAAAGGATAAGTCCAATGAGCATGACTCCACCTTTGCTTAGCTTACTCCCTAGTAGTCCAGCTGGTATAGCAAAGAGAACGAAGGCTAAACTAAAGAATCCTAATGTTGTTCCGGCTGCACTTTCATCCATTTTTAAATATTCAACAGCGTACGTAGTAAATTGTGCTTCTATTCCCGTATAACCGATAAAGTAAATAAAAATAGCGATTAAAATAAATAAGTGCCCTCTAAAATCAGGTGCTTTTAACTTACCAAGACTGTGAAAAAAGGACTTGGAAGCAAGTGCTTCATCTAATTCATCGCCTGTTTTACTGGAATATGGCGGGTTACGGTCGATCGTGAAATAAAGAATGATAAACGTTAGCACAAGAATTAGTCCTGCAACAATAAATGGATACGTCTTGTCTACGCCATACAACTTCGATAAACCGAACAAGGCTGCGATAGCCCCTACACCACCCATGAAATTTATAATTCCATTAGCAGTGGAACGTTTTTTTATTGGCGTGTGATCTGGCATTAATGAAATAACTGGTGCACGGTAAATGGTCATAGCAAACAAAAAGATAATATCAACAATGATAAGGGCCCATAAAGAAATGGTAGCTCCATAAGGAATAAGGATAAAGAAAATAGCTGCGATTGGCATTCCGACAACAAGGAACGGAAGTCGATTACCGATTCTTGTTTCAATTTTATCGGACCAAGCACCAATAATAGGAATCAGTAAAACCGCAAGTAAGTTATCAAGTCCCATGATGGAGCCACGAATCGCCTTACTTTCAATGTAATCCCCTAGAATAAGTGGCATATAGGCATTATAGAATGTCCATACGAGCATTAACGCAAAAAAGCCTCCACCTATGACAAAAATTTTACTGTACGAAAAGGGTTTATTATTACTCAATTGAATCACCTCATATTTTCTTATTCTATCAACAAGGACTCTCGAATTTGTATCGCTCTTTCAGGCCAGTCCGTCATAATCGCATCACAGCCAGCTTTGATTAAGTTGGTGATGTGCTGCTCTTCATTAACAACAAACGGTCTTACTGGCATACCTGCTTTTGCCGCTCCTACTAAAAGCTCTGGTACAGCAACTGGCAAATAGCAATGTAGTCCTTCTGCACCAATGCCTTTTGCGTAATTCCATGGTTCGTATAGACCTTCCATAAATAAAATGGCCGTTTCAATTTCTGGATCGAGCTGCTTCATTTCGACTAGGCTGTAGTGGTTAAAGGAGGAAACAATGACCCTGTCCCTTATCTTATATTTATTGATTAGCTCTAGCACGATTTTTTCAATTCCGGGATATCTAACGACTCCACTTTTCAGTTCAACATTAATGACTAAAGATGTTTGCGAGTAGAAATCAAAAAATTGTTCTAACGTTGGGATAGAAGCACCTTCAAAGGAAGGATCAAACCAACTCCCCGCATCTAAGGACTCGAGTTCTTGATAGGTGAAATCTTTTACCCAACCGCTTCCATTTGTTGTACGGTCCACCATTTCATCATGAATAATGACAGGTATGTCATCTTTCGTTAACTGAACATCTAACTCTATCCCATCAACACCTTCATTAAAAGCTGCAGAAAATGCTGCCATCGTATTTTCTGGATACGTTCCAGCTGAACCCCTATGTGCAAAAATCAACGTTTTGTTTGACAATATATGCCCCCACCTTACAAAAAACTATTTTCTTCAATGTACTTTATTCGCTTACGATGGACTATTCTCCTTTTTCCTTATAAGTGAACAAAAGAAAACGGAGCTGGATTGTTAATTCCAAGCTCCGTCATTTTCACAGATGGTGTACCTTAAGTTTGACTTGTTTCCTTTATTTTTCTTCCCTTATAATTGACCACGATAATACCTGCCGCAACAAGTGCTATGGAGACAACAATAAAGAAATTTAAGTTTTCACCAGGTATAAACATGGCGGATAAGATCGCACCTGCACCTGGAATGATAAACTTGTACATGCTTAGTTCCCCAGCATGATTAAATTTTAATAGAGAATACCAAAGCCCAAATGCAAGAGCGGAAAGGATTGCCGAATAAATTAGTAGTCCCCATCCTAAAGGTGTAAACACAATCGAATCAGCAGTCATTTGTGGTACACCAATGAGAAGAAGCAGGAATGCACCTAATGTTAATTGCCAACCTGTCACCGCAAATGGGTGAATGCCTGTTGCGAGTTCTTTTGCCATAATCATGGCGATTGCATTCGTTATTCCTGCAAAAATCATAAATCCTTCTCCGTCCCACTGGAAACTAAGTTGAAATTCCTGTCCCCAGTTCGCAACGGCAATACCGGTAAATCCTGCAATGATTCCGACTACCTTTTTCCAACTTAACCGATCATTTTTATAATAGAAATGCGCCAATATGACGGTAAAAAAAGTTCCAGCCGAAGACAAAATAGCCCCTTGCATACCCGACACTTTTGCTAACCCATTATAGAAAAAATAGTATTGTAAGGATGTTTGCACAATGCCTAGAATAATTAAGACGAATAGCTGTTTTTTTGTGACCTTTAATCTGTTAGGACTTATTATTAATAACATTCCAAGTACAATGATTCCAGCCAGTAAAAATCGCATTCCAGCAAAAACAATTTTCGCTATTATATCGTCTGGCATCATTTGCATCTCTTCATAGCTTACCTTCAATACCGGAAATGCACTTCCCCATAATATAGCACAAAATACCGCTATCCCAATCACGGACCATTTATTTTGAAATATACCCTTCACCGATGTCATCTCCTGAACTTTTAACTAAATATATATAGTAATCTATTGGGGATTTATTAGCAAAGAATGTGATTGGGGACATTTTAGTCCAATGTCAAAATAGCTTTCAGATTCCATACATTTTTTTAGTTTAAAAAGAAATTTACCATCACTTATCCAAATATTTGAGCAGCAATTCCGAATAATGTGTGGTTTCTTTTTGGCATTTGATCAGAATTTAAGATCATTATTGGAGGGGTATTCACTTTTATAAACCCAGCACACTCTAAGAATAATATGAAATCTTCCCTACCAGATGGCGTATCAATCCTTAATTTTCCGCTATGTTTCTTAGCTAATCTATCCAGTATCATACCTGCTTTTTCAGAGTCATTCGCTACTATAGGTCCTAGTATTAAATTGCTTGGTCCTAAAATAGACATTCCATAACCAATAATATTTCCTTGTGTACATTTAACAACTAGACATTGTTCTGATTGCTTGATCCTATTATGAAGAAAATGACTTCTACTATCCCCAAAAGCGTCCTTATCTAACTTTATTATTTCAGATAAATCATTTTCATTGTATTCTTCTATAACTACATCTTTAATATTTAAACAGTCACTAGGGACATAGTTATCACAAAGAAACTTATGAACATAGTCAACAGAAATAAAACCCATATTCTCATAAAGAGGTTTTCCTATTTCTGTTGCAATTAACATTACTGTGGTGTCTTTTGAAACACTATCTATACATTTTTGTGTGACCTTCTTACCTAGACTTAATCCCCTGTATTCTTCATTAACAATGACCATTCCAATGGAAGCTAGTCTAGTGTCATAGGGAACAATCGCGGCACTTGAGACAATTTTTCCTTCCGTGTTTTTATGCCCAAATACTTTACCAGAAGACAACACAGTTCCGATTTCCTGTTCATCGTAATCCCAACCAACTGATTCAGATAACTCTATTAATCCTGCTATATCACTTTTATTAAATTGTTCCATATCTAATACTGTTTTATGTTTGGTAACCATTCAGAATCTCCCTTAGCATATTACGTCCAATTTCAACTTTGTGTCCTCACCTACCATGAGGCATTAAAACCTAATTTCATCACTACCCTGAACGTTAGCAAACCATCTCAACACGCGATTATGATGGTTAATAATTTGTTGTGCCGTTATGTCCTCTGAGCTCCAGGTACTGTGTAAATCTGATACTAGCGTTACCTCATATCCCAAACTAAAAGCCCTTCTACATGTTGTATCAACACAAGCTTCAGTCTGTATTCCTGTCAAGATTAAATGATCTATGCCTTGTTTTTTTAATTCCTCATTTAATGTTGTATGTAAAAATGAATCTGGGGTTGTTTTTTGAATAATAGTATCTTCTTTTTTTGGCATTACCTTAGAATGGATTTCCCATCCCTCTGTACCAAATTCCAATGGTTTTCCGGACGGACCATTGTGTTGCACATAAAAAATAGATGTATTCGATGTACGTGCTTTTTTTATGAAGACGTTAAGATGTTGAAGTAATTCAAGTCCTTTAAAAACGACATTACTTTCTTGAAACATGCCATTTTGAACGTCAATTATAACTAGTGCTTTCATTAATCATGGTTCCCTCCGCAAAACATATGTTCTTATTCTTAATATATCTTATATTAATCAAATAAAAAAGTCATTTGTCGTAAATATATTAGACAGTTGAGGAACAAAAAAAGACTTCAAAACCAATGAAGTCTTAAAATATTTCTTATGAAGTTTTCATATTTTAATAAACTTCCTTCTCAAAAACTTCTCCATTACTATAGACAACTTTAACAATTAAACGCATGTCGTCGTATACTTCTACTGAATCCAAATTAAAGAAACGAATATCCGTATTAGATGGACTGTCCTCTTTTTGTAATTTAATTACTTCTTCCTCTAAGAATTTCTCATTCTCATATTTAAGAAGGTAAGCCTCTACAATCAATTTCGGTGATTGATTCACGTCACGGTTTACTAGATTAACACTTAAGTGATTTTTATCTATATGAATATCTGTTTGGATGATCCCATAAAAACTAGTTCCCAAATGGCCCAAGTGATCGGTGTATATTTCCCCACTCTTAATAGAGTCACCATGAGATACCGTCACGAAATATTTTAGTGTATGCTGACGCTCTTCGGCTATCATTTTCTCTTCCATTGCTTGCTTGCTCATTTCTTGCTCAGCATTAGAATTCGTCATATTCATGATTTCCCATTGGGGTTCTAGCCCTACTTCAAACGGAACATTCACTTCAAAGAGTCCCTGCTGTATTTTCTTTGCTGGAACCTCTATGTAATCGTCACTATTACCATAGGTGTAATGGAAAACAACTTCCGAATCAGTTTGCAGTTCCTTTACTTGCCACTTAAAGGTTGCTTGCACTTCCCCATCTTCTATTTTATTTGTATTAACATCCATATTTATCCTACTTATCCAGCTCTGTTCCTCTTTAAATTCACTCAAAACAGTTTGCATATGACCTGTTTGATTGTTCACGTTATTCATCAAGTCATGTTGATAGTAAGAAACATGATTCACTTCATCCTCAAGCTGATTTACTTTGACTAATAAGGTGAAGTTCACAATTAAACTAATCACGATGGTTACAGATACAAATATTCGAAATATTTTTATGGCCTGATCATTATTCATGAAATCCCCCTCCCCGAACTTATTCGAATGTCGGGCTGCAATAGAAAACATGCCCTGAATCACTTGGTATCGGATATATAGTTTATTTTAGCACATTTAAAATATTGGGGTGTTTGTTAAGTGAGGGACGGCCCTTCATTATAAATAAAATAAACTGCCCCCACCCATAACTTGTTGGAGGCAGTTTGCTAGAATTGCTTAGTTAATCCAAAGAATTATCGATTCAATGGAGAAAATTGAAGGTTCAAGGTTAGTAATTAGCGTTTTGAACATATTAATTGAAGGTTTAATCGAAATTATTACTGTTTTGGTCTCTCATTTTGATGTTTTACTTTTGTTTGATTCTAAAATATTTATCTATCGTTCTTAGTCATACAAAATATGAACAGAAATGCTACTTTATCAAATAAAGTAGAGCATTATTATCACATTGTAACATTCTCTTTTTCTGTTATGAAAGCCTTTGATTCTTTGATTAGTGCACAAGCAGTTACTAGATAAAGAGCGGAAAGTATGAAAGGTAATGTTAAAAATGCATGACCTTCTATGACATATCCTAAAAAGAATGAAACAACTGCCATTCCTACTGTAAATATTCCATATGTTTTACTCCGATAAATCCAAAGATAAGGTAAAAAGTGGGAAGCTCCTAGTACGCCAATCACCATCGGAAGCAATTCATAATTCTCTAAATAAATCACAATCCAAATAGGCAAATAAAAAGCTTGTATACCGCCAACAATACCACCAAGAACTCCTAATGGGTTTTTACTAAGAAGATTCAATTTAAACAGATTTCCTAGTAACAAAGCTAATGGAAAAATGCTTCCTGTTCCAAGTAAATAGCATAAAGCCAATACCTGTTGATCACCTATGAAAAAGTATAAAATACCCATTACTAACCAATATACGGTTCCAGCTAAAAAGAACGGAAATCCTTTTCGTGCTTCGACAATAAGATCTTTTTGCAAATCTTTTAAAGTCATATTTTGATAATCCACTTTCATTCTCCCTTTTATCCATATATAAATTACATCTAATAAATAATAGCACAAAAAGTAATTTTTACCATTTATTACTCTATGTTTGCTCCTAAAATAACTTATTTAGGGGTCAAAAAGGTAATAGTCACAATATTAACGGAAGCCTCAGTAATGTTCACTTCGATACTCGCTGTCTTATCATTTAAAGTTGAAAAGGTTAAATTATCTGGATTTTCAATAGAGATAGTGTATCCATTATTTGTTATATACTCTTTCAAATCATTATAAAGCGCCTTCGCTTCTCCTGTATAAGAAAAGCTTACAATCGTCATATCAGCTCCAGATATCACAGATTCTTCAAATGATAAGGTGACTCCGTCGGGAAATGGGAAATCGGAAGGAATTCCATCTGGTAACGACGCCATACTCTCTCCTTCACTTTCTTCGGCATCCTCTTTTTCTTCCTTACCAGTATTATCATTGGTATTCACATCATTTTCTTCATTGCTAGCATTGCTCATAGAATTTGTATTCGTTTCTCCCCCACATGCCACTAACATAATACTTAAAACAAAAAACAAGATAAAAACCACGAAAGACTTTCTCATAACTCCACCTCTTTCTTTTCCCCTAACGTAACATTTAGATTGGAACTGATAAATTATACTTAAGTATAAAAATCGGAGCAATTTATATTGAAGTTAAGGAAAAAGAGATCCAATCGCCATAAGTAAACAAGCAATAAAAAAATGCTAAAATGAGCCCATTTTAGCATTTTCTAATACATTATTGGATTACACGTGAAACAGATATACCGTCTCTAATTGGAAGTATAATGGATTCCAGTTGGGGATTATTTGCAATCTGTTCGTTGAAGGATCGAATCGATTCCGTCCTCTCATCGTCAATTGATGTGTTATATACCCGTCCGCGCTGTAACACATTATCACCGACAATCAACGCACCTGGATTGGACAATTGAATAGCGTATTCCAAATAATTAGGGTAGTTTTCTTTGTCTGCATCAATGAAAATGAAATCGAACTTTTTTTGTTCCTTTTCCAATTGTTTTAAACTTTCTAGTGCTTCTCCTGTATAATAAGTTACTCGGTCTTCAAAACCTGCTTTTTTTAAATTATTATATGCTAGTTGAGCAAATTCTTCTTTTAATTCTAGCGATGTTAAATGGCCATCATCTGAAAAACCACGTGCTAAACAGATCCCACTATATCCTCCAAGAGCCCCTATTTCAAGTATTTCTTTTGCTCCAGAAATCTTCACCAACATAGTAAGAATTTTACCAATTTCAGGCGATACAGATATATTTCTCATCCCATTATTTCGAATACTTTCTATCACTTCTTTTAACACTTCATCTTCTTTTACAAACAAAGAATGAATATATTCCTCTACATTCATTTTCGTTCCTCCTCAACATGTTATTAGGAAAGATGTTTTATTTTTTCTGTGATTGAGGTTCTCTCTTTCGGTTCCTTTATTTCTTCTGGGTAACCGACACCAAAAATCCCGATCACATCATATCCTTCAGGGACACCTAAAATGGCACGGCTTCTTGGAGAACTTCCGATTGAAGACCAAAATGTCCCTACACCTTCTGCCCAAGCAGCCAAATTAAAGTTCTGCACAAAACACGCAGAAGCTAATGCATTTTCGAATGTTTCAAAATCAGTAGCACCGTGTTTAGATAAAACAGCAAGTACAACAGGGGCATTGCAAAAATTGGATTTGTGGTTCAACTGTGCTCTTGTCTCTTCTCCAATAAAGTAAACTTCCCACGGTTCCGTCATTCGATGGTTCGGAGCCATCGTTCCTGCTTGTAGCCAATGCTCAATTCGACCTAAGCTTACTTCATCAGATTTAAACTTCTTTATATTTCTTCTTGCGTTAATTACTTCTAAAATATCCACGACTTTTTCCTCCGATAGTTGTATGTATTTTTCATTTTCATTTAAGCAAGCTCGTGTCTTTCATTCTTTCGGTTAGTTCTAGTCTAATGTATGTACCATTTATCTGGGGTAGGCAATATAATTAGGAGTAAATATAACCCCAGCTTAAAACTGGGGCTAGTTCTTTCATTATTCTTTGCATTCATCTACTATTTCCTTAAATATTTCATAAGACCGCTTCTGCTTATCTGGATCATAAATATATGAAACGGCCATTAGCTCATCTACTTCATACTTCTCTTGAAAACTCATGAATTTCTTTCTTACAGTGTCTTTATTTCCTAATAGCGTCACACTAGACATGGACTGTGCAACTGCTTTTTCTTGCTCAGTCCAAATGCCTTCCATACTTTCTACTGGAGGACTTAACGGTTTGCTAGTTCCACGTACGACATTTAAGAAAAACTGCTGCATAGTAGTTTGTTCGATTAGGGCTTCTTTGTCCGTTTCTGCTGCAATAACATTTAGACATACCATCATATATGGTTTATCTAAGTATTCGGATGGTTCGAATTTGTTTCGATAAATCGAAATAGCTTCTTCCATGTGTTTCGGTGCGAAATGAGAAGCGAATACGTAAGGTAATCCTAATTTAGCTGCTAAATGTGCCGAATCTGTTGATGACCCAAGAATATATATTGGAATGTTAGTCCCTACTCCCGGGTATGATTTTACATAGGTTTGTGATTCTTCTGGGCCAAAGTACTTCAATAAATCTTGAACATCGCTTGGGAATGCATAAACAGAATCATTTTTGGAACGTCTTAGTGCCCCAGCTGTCACCATATCTGTACCTGGTGCTCTCCCTAATCCCAAATCTAGTCGACCCGGATAGATAGTTGCCATCGTACCGAATTGCTCCGCTATCACTAATGGGGAGTGATTAGGAAGCATAATTCCACCAGAACCCACTCGGATATGGTCAGTGTTTTCCAATGTATGTTTTATTAAAATGGATGTCGCTGAACTTACAAGTGTCGGTGTATTATGATGTTCAGCGATCCAATATCGTGTATAGCCCATTTTTTCCGTAGCTTGAGCCAAGTCAACCATGGCATCAATCGCATCTTTTGGTCCTTGACCTTGGCGAATAGGTGCTAAGTTCAAAACGGAAACCGGTATATGTTTAGTCATTTACATTATCCTTTCTTGCTACATCTTACTTACTAATAGTAACAATCGAAGCGAGAAAAACAAACTGATTAGCTTATGAAAATCTACGTTTATTTTTCACTGCACAACATAAATAATACAAAAGACTTGAATGGGTTTCTACTTCCTATACATGACCTTTTATTTTAATTATTTTTCATACAACATTCTTTGTAGGTAATACTATTATTATAAAAGTAAAATGAATATTTTGCTTAACCAATGGAAATGGGTAACAAAACCCTTTGGGTAATGTAAAAATATATTCAGAGGTGAGATGCTGTAAATGTCACGTGACCAACTTTTAAAAGAAATAGAAGTATTAGACTCTTCATTAACGGACTTAGTTTTAGAACATTGGAATCGATTCGGGCATTTAGGTACTTGGCAGTTTTGGTTTACCTTTGGATTTCTTCTAGTACCTTTAATTATTACGGTGATTTTTATTGACAGAAAAAGGATATTCCAAATCGCGTTTTACGGTTATTCTTTTCATATAATGGTCGTTTACTTAGATGTTTTTTTTACCCGTAACAACTTTTGGTCTCATCCATATCATTTAATTCCTTATGTACCTGTTAGTATTCCTATCGATGGTGCGTTTGTTCCGGTTGCTTTTATGTTTGCCTATCAATATGCAGTAAAGCAAAATAAAAATTTTTATCTTATAGCCATTTTTACAGCAACTGTTGTATCATTAATTGCATTCATTTGGATTAAATTAGAATTACTTGAACTTTATAGAGGAATGAATATCTTTCATATTTTCCTTCTTGATGTAGGCATGGCGATACTTGCTTATTGGTTTACGCTTCTATTCTTAAAATTAAAGAAAACCTAAAAAAGCTTCTACAGCATTTTACCTGATTTTGAAAATGACGGGGCAGGGTCCAAGATGTTATTAAGAAAATATCCAATTTACATCCCTATCATTACACCTACTTAAGTTGGATTTCCTCTTTTTCGTCACCTTGTCCGATGATAATTGTTATTTTTTCATTCCAAAACTCATCATCGTCATCTGTAAAAAAACCGTTTAAATTTTTAGTAACTACGTAATAACCTTCCTCTGTTTTTGTTGCTTTTAATACAGTAATCTTTTCTTCTGAACCTTCGTTTGTATCATATTGTAATTCACCATCTACCATTACGGAAACGGGTATTTCCTCCACTTCGATCGTTTTCATGGGCACTAATTTTAGCGAATGTGTCGTGTCATAAACCTTCTCTATATTCCAATAGGTACCTGAAACAACATCAATAATTTCCCAATTTTCATTAGACCCGTTTTGAGTAAATTGATACGCTATTTCTTTCTGACCTTCTACACTCTGAAATTCTTCTGAACATCCACTTATTATGAATGAAATAAAAAATAAAGACATAAAAATGGTTAAAATCTGCTTCAAGTAATTTCCCTCCCCTTATATACTCACTTTCTCACTTCGTTTTTGCCTTCTCATTTAACATTAACATATAATACCAATTATTAACCCAAAATAAAAAAGATCATCATTACAGATGATCTCCTAATTTATTATATTCCCCTTATGAATTAACATCACTTCTCACTCGTTATTCATAAAATTCTGCTTCTCTAAGTAATTCAAAACAGTCTGTGAAAACTCATGATGAGATTCTTTCGTGTACTTTGCAATGGTATAGATTTCTGCAAGGTTCTTTAACCCTAATCGTTCTGTCATTTCCTTTAGCTTAGGGTTGTCCATGTAGCGTTTCCATCCCTTTTCATTTCTATCCTTATAAATTTCCAGTATTTCTTCATCCGAATAATCACGATACTGTTCATAGTGAACAAGCCCATGTTTCGGAAGTCGGTCGCGTTTTGCAGGGTTTTCCGCTGGATAACCTAATGAATAGCCCACAACTGGTACGACATTTGGAGGTAAGTTTAGTAGCTCACCAATTTGATCACAGTTTGCAAGTGTGGAACCCATATAGCAAATACCTAGTCCAGCATTTTCTGCAGCTAAAGCACAATTTTGTGATACCAAGGTCGCATCAATGGCACCTATCATAAAACTCATGAAATTATCAAAATGTACCGGTGCTTCATTGAGCTCAAGCCATTTTCTCATTCTATTAAAATCAGCACAAAAGGTTAATAGTACAGGAGCATCAACTACCATCGATTGTTCCATATGTGGGCCGTATAATTTTTCTCTCAACTCTTTGTCTCTTGTCACGACAATGGAATAAGATTGCATATTGCCACTTGAAGAAGCACGAATACCTGCGTCTAATATTTGCTCAAGCAATTCTTGACTTATTTCCCTGTTTTCATATTCTCGTATGGATCGGTGCCCGTGTATAACATCGTTGAATTCCAAAGAATCACTCTCCTATGTATTGCTTCTTATATTAATATATTATTAATGAGAACTATACCATAGAATTAAGTATATGTAAGCAACAATAAGCAAAAGACCCTCCATCCTTTTACAGCTTTTCGTCTGTTAAACAAGAAAAGAATTTGCCTATCCTTTGCACATAAATGATCCATTGAAAATAAATGTAATAAAGAAATATTACTTGTGAAATTAGTACATGTTCTATTCAAAAAAGCTTACATTTGGGCAAGCTTCTTTTAATACAATGCTTTTAGAGGTGATGAAAAGTGACAAGAGTAGCATATACCGAAAGTGATGTTGATTTAATTGCAAGGATGATGAGGGCAGAAGCCGAGGGTGAAGGACGGCTTGGAATGCTAATGGTTGGAAATGTAATTGTAAATCGACTAAAAGCTGATTGTCTAGACTTTAAAGATTTACGGTCTATACGCGATGTAATTTACCAGGTGCAAGGTGGAAATTATTCTTTTGAAGCAGTACAAAAAGGAAACTTATTTTATAACCCAGCAAGAGGAATAGAAAAAAGATTAGCTGAACAAGTGTTAAAATATTGGAGACAACACCCTTCCCAGTATGCTCTTTGGTATTTTAATCCATATGGTGAATGTCCACCTACTTGGTACAATCAGCCATTTACCGGAAAATACAAACTACATTGTTATTATGAACCAGTGGCTAATACATGCGAAGGTGCTTATAAATGGTAAAAAAAATTCCCACAAAATGTGGGGATTTTTTTTGATCGTTTTAGGAGAAACACTCTTTTAAAAAACTATGGATTATTCTGAAGTGACCTATTCACTTTTGTACTCTAAAATATCACCAGGTTGACAATCTAATGCCTTACAAATCCCCTCTAATGTGGAAAATCGTATTGCTTTAGCTTTTCCATTTTTCAAAACAGAAAGGTTTGCCATTGTAATACCAACCTTTTCTGAAAGTTCTGTTACGCTCATTTTCCGTTTCGCTAACATCACATCAATATTAATAATAATCGCCATTGATTTCACCTCAGACTGTTAAATCGTTTTCTGATTTTATATTTATCGCTTCTTGTAGAAGTTTCTGAAGAACAGCAGCGAATACTGCAATTACCAATGATGCAAAAACAGGAACCATTCCAATTATAATGAGACCCGGTGCATCATCTAGCTCTGCCACTATATAAACAAATGGCAAAATGACTAAATAAATTCCACTGATTGATATTGCACAGATCTTAATATTCTTAAGTGCTTTAACAGATAGCTCAGAGAATGCCTGGTTCCTGTCAATATACCTTAAAAGGTTAAAAGATTGATACAAAGCGATGAAAAACGGAATTACAGATACATACATACCAATTAAAATAGGATATAGGATATGAGCGAAGTCCGGATTTATTGGATTTTTCACTAAAAAGAATAGACCATATACACATAGTGCAATAACTGGAAGTCCCATAAGAAAAACAGTCATTTTTAAAAACAGTGTGGATCCAAGTTTCATAGAAAACACCTCTTTTATTTAATTTCAATTTGATTATAAAAATTTATTTATCGTTTGTCAATAAATAAATATTATTTAACGTTATGTTATTATCGTTTTTTATTACTCTTAAGTTTTGGATAATGAAATATTTTTATATTTAAGAAAGACATTACCTTATATAGAAAGTAAAATGAAAACAATAATCAAAAGGTAAGGTAATTAGCATAGAAAAACGCACTGCGTTCGAAAACACAATGCGTTTGAAGATTTGATAGTAAGTATATTTTTTTGTGCGGAAAACATCAATACTTCTATGTATGAAAACTACGGTGATTTACTAAATTCTATTGTTTAATTTACCTTGTTTACAAGTGTAACTCCATTAAAAATCGTTCCGCGACAATGTTAAGTCCTAATTTTTCCAACTCACCATATATGTATTCATTTGAAGATATAAAATCCCCAGTTCGTATAGAATGTGCGCCCTTTGTTATTTGAGACAAACCAAAATTAACTATCTCTTCTATATTCCTTTCTTTTTGGCACACATCGAATTGCAATAATATAATTTGGGTATGTTCTTTACTCTGAACTCGTTTATATAACGCATATCCTACTGGATTCTCGTTTCTATAAACTACCATTGATTCTTTATTATGTATATTGCTATTCATCGACTCCCAAGCAACTTCTTTATTATAAAATGATAGATTTTCAACATTAATATTTAATTTCGATGTAAGTGAACTGTTATAAACATATTGCTCGGTAGATAAAGGCAGAGTAGCTTTATATGCTTTAAGTAATTTATGTCTAGTATAACCATATTTTTCATATAGTTTTATTGCACTAGTATTGTTTGTTAACACTTCAAGTGTTGCAAGTTTTACTGAATTTTCTTTATAAATTTGTACAGCTGCTTCCATTAGAATTTTACTAATCCCACGTCCTCTATGACTAGGTGCAATTCCTGTTCCACCGTTCCATGCTTTTATTACACCATCAATTCTTTTTATAGAATTAAAGATAAATCCAACTGGTTTTTCATCGTCAAAAACAACAAATGAACTGGACGGTTGGAGTTCGTTCTGATAGAGCATTAATAATAATTTTTCTTCCGGCAACTGAAAATTAATCGTATAGTCAGAGAATCCTTCATTCCATGCATTCGTAATTTGGGATAAAGAGCATTGTTTTAAATTTTTTATTTTATACAATTTTAAACCCCCATATCTGTTTATATAAGGTACTGCAAATCCTACTCTAATAATGTATATCTTTCATCATTTTGTAAAGATTTATCATCAATCAGTTACCTATTTGGATTTTGATACTTTTCCTTTTGAAGTAAACGAGCAATTGTAAAATTCAAATCCTTGCAAACTGTTGACTCTGACTTTTATCTATATCGTTATCCTCCTTTTTATTCCTATCTTGTTACTAAATCAATAATTATTTATACATTAGACTTATATGGAAAGAAATTAGTTGCAATTTTACACAAAAAATAGGGGCCAAATCATAGATTTGGTCCCTAAGGATAAGTAAGTGAGTCTTCAAACGGAGCTACTTATTTTAATATTTGGTTTTTTTTCTTTGCCATCCTCATACCATTGCTGAATACGGCAATTGATGAGCAATCGCAACTCCTTCAACTACAATTTTCCCGCCTATCACATTCAGTCCTTTTTGAAGGGCAACATTTTCTTCAAAAGCTCCCTTATATCCTTGACTCGCTATTTGTAAAACATAAGGAAGTGTTACATTAGTTAAAGCAAGGGTAGATGTTCGTGGTACAGCGCCTGGCATGTTTCCGACTGCATAATGCACAACACCCTGTCTCGTATATGTTGGATTCGCATGAGTCGTAACATGAGTAGCCGTTTCAAATATTCCCCCTTGATCAATGGCGACATCAACTATAACCGAACCTTCCTCCATTAAGCAGACCATTTCTTCCGTTACCAATTTTGGAGCTTTTGCACCAGGAATTAAGACTGCACCGATTACTAAGTCGGAATCTTCGATTGCTTTTGCAATGGTATAAGGATTGGACATTAAACCAGTAATGGCATTTCCGAAAATATCATCCAATTCTCTTAATCTAGTTGCATTGACATCTATAATCGATACTTTTGCACCTAGACCAACAGCAATTTTGGCCGCATTAGTACCTACAACCCCACCACCAATAATTGTTACTTTCCCACGTTCAACACCAGGTACTCCCCCTAAAAGAACACCTTTTCCACCTCTTGTTTTTTCTAAAAAGGATGCGCCTATTTGCGTGGCCATTCTTCCTGCTACTTCACTCATTGGTGTTAAAAGCGGCAATGAACCATCAGATAGCTGCACCGTTTCATAGGAAATCGCAATCACGTTTTTCTCCATTAAAGCGATGGTTAATTCCCTGTCTGCAGCCAAATGTAAAAACGTGAATAAGATTAGCCCATCAAAAAAATATTGGTATTCTTCCGATATGGGCTCCTTTACTTTTATTACCATGTCACATGCCCAAGCATCAGCAGCAGTATCTACAATGGTTGCACCCGCTTCGATATAAAGTTCATCAAAAAAGCCCGATGTTAGCCCTGCACCTTTTTCAATAAACACTTGATGATTTTGTTTTACCAACTGCATAGTCCCAGAAGGTGTTAAGGCTACTCTATTTTCATTGTTTTTTATTTCTTTCGGCACACCTACCCTCATAACCATCTACCTTTCTATCCAATTCATAAAACTATAAAGCATTAATTTCCTCCGTTAATGTCCTCGTTAAAAAGGCAAGGTCCTCTTCTTCTATATTAAGAGGAGGGGCAATCGTTAACACATTGTTAAAGCCTGCAACGGTTGCTCCATTTTTTCCGATAATGAGACCTTTCTTCTTACAGCCTGCTATTACTTTATTCACTAGCTCTGTTTCAAGAGGTTCCTTTGTTGCTTTATCTTTTACTAACTCAATTCCAATGAGTAAGCCTTTACCTCTAACGTCACCGACATATAGATGATTAAGAAGAAGAGAAGCTAAATCTTGTTTTAACTGATTTCCTAATTGTTTGGATCGATCAAATAGTTTTTCCTTTTCCATAATTTCAATATTTTTCAATGCAAGCGCACAGGCTGCTGGGCTACCACCAAACGTATTGACGTGACGGAAAAAGTCGTATTCCTCTGACCCTTTAAACGATTCATAAATTTCCTTCTTTACAGCTGTTGCTGATAAAGGCAAATAAGCGCTCGTAATCCCTTTTGCCATCGTAATAATATCTGGTTTTACGCCGTAATTCATATAGCCAAATGGTTTTCCTGTTCTGCCAAACCCACAGATGACCTCATCCGAAATAAGCAGAGCTCCATGTTTTTTACACACCTCTTGTACACCAGCCATATATTCTTCTGGTGGAACGAGTACCCCACCACCGGTAATGATTGGCTCCATAATAAAGCCTGCAATCGTTTCACTTAACTCCCAAGTCATTACTCGATCTACATCTTGAACAGATTTCAAATCTTGAGCCTTCGTACCTTCTATTTCTGGAGAACGATACGTATCGGGTGGTGCTACATGGATGAACCCAGGTGCAAGTGGCTCATATTTATACTTGCGCTGTGCTTGACCGGTCGCCGCAAGCGACCCCATAGAATTCCCGTGGTAAGCACGATATCTCGAAATAAATTTATACCTAGAATTGTCCCCATTTTGTTGATGATATTGCCTTGCAATTTTAAAGGCAGTTTCATTTGCTTCTGACCCACTATTGGAAAAGAAAATGACATATTCATCACCAAGCATTTCGTTTAGTTTTTCTGCCAGTTGAATTGCTGGTTTGTGGCTTTGTGTTAACGGAAAATAGGCGAGCTCCTTTAGCTGTTCATAAGCTGCTTCTGCAAGTTCCGTTCTGCCGTAGCCAACATTCACACACCATAAACCTGCCATCCCATCTAAAAAGCGATCCCCGTTGTGATCCGTCACCCAAGAACCTGATGATTTTTCCACAATCATCGTTCCTTCTGGATTATAAGGTTTCATAGAGTGCCACACATAATCTGTATCCTTCGTTAATAAATTTCCGGGTTGTTTTACTTTACTCATATTTCACTTCCTCCCCCCACATACATTTTTAAAATCTTGAAGTAATCATTTTTTTACGCGTGTAAAAGTTTAAACCATCTTTTCCATTTACGTGAAGATCACCATAAAAGGAATCCTTCCAGCCAGAGAATGGGAAGAAGGCCATTGTTGCCGGAACTCCTACATTTATGCCAAGCATACCTGCATCTGCTTCTTCTCTAAATTGGCGAACAGCTTTTGCATCCTGGGTATAAATCGTAGCTCCATTCCCATAACGTGATTTACGAATGTAATCTAGACCTTCCTCTAAATCCTTTGCTCGTAACAGGCTTAAAACTGGGGCGAAAATTTCATCCTTTGCTATTGTCATATCAGGGGTTACATGATCGAAAATAGTAGCTCCTAGAAAATTCCCGACGGCCATTTCCTCCATCTCTTTTCTCCCATCTCTAATTAATGTGGCCCCTTCTTCTAAACCTTTCGTAATATAATCCAACACCTTAGCTCGATGGCTTTCTCGAATAACAGGTGTGAGTAATACCTCTTCATCTAATCCATTTCCGATAATTAATTCGTCCGCCTTCTGTTTTAAGGCTGCAATAAATGGTTCTCCATCACCGACCACCACAACGGCACTACAAGCCATGCAGCGCTGGCCTGCACTTCCGAAAGTGGAGCTAATGATATTTGCTACTGCCTTCTCCATATCTGCATCTGGCATCACAATATGGTGGTTTTTGGCTCCAGATAAGGCTTGCACACGTTTCCCTTGGCCAGCAGCCCTTTCATACACATATTTTGCAACGGGCTGAGAACCAACGAATGATATCGCACTCACATCCTCATGATCTAGCAGTCCGTTCACAACATCATGGGCACCGTGAACGATATTTAATACTCCTTTTGGAGCGCCGGCCTCTGTCAATAATTCTGCAAGTCTATTCGCTAAAATTGGTGTTCGTTCTGAAGGCTTTAATACAAACGTATTTCCGCATGCAATCGCTAATGGAAACATCCACAACGGGACCATCATAGGAAAGTTAAACGGTGTAATGCCACCAACGACACCAAGTGGATAGCGGAACATTTCCGAATCAATATTTTCGGCTATATTAGACAACGTCTCCCCCATCATTAACGTTGGCGCTCCTGCAGCAAATTCCACGCATTCTATCCCTCTTTGGACTTCTCCATACGCTTCCTTGAACGCTTTACCATTTTCTTGTACGATCAATCTGGCTAATTCTTCATGATTTTCCGTTAATAAATGGTGATACTTATAAAAAATGCGCGCCCGTTTTGGAACAGGCGTATTTTTCCACGATTGGAACGCTACCTTAGCAGCCTTTACTGCCAGATCTACATCTTCTTGTGAGGATATTGGAACGTTAACTAGTGTTTCACCAGTTGCTGGGTTAACAACCTCTTCCGTTTTCGTGCTTCGAGAATCTACCCACGCTCCATTAATATAGTTTTGTAAAATGGTTGTTTCTTTTGATACTATAGTCATACCATTCATCCTCTCATTAATATCAAAATATTCAAATAACTTTGTACATAAATTATCTTTCATTTTGAAAGGGCTTTCATTAGACAGTCTGTAAGATAACTATTTAGGATTTTTCCACAGGTTGAATCCCTATAAAACCCCTCTCACTCGCCTGTTTACAAAACATCAAGCCAAAGCTAGAGTGCATCATGATCCTTTTCCTCTATCGGTTTGGAAGTCGTTAAAAATTCATAGGAAAGAAGCATGAATTCAAGAGCTAATCTCTTTTCATGTTTCATAAAATCTTTCCCAATTAATTTTTCTAGTTTATGTAGGCGATGATAAAGTGTTTGTCTGACGATGAATAATTGTCTTGCTGTTTCTTGTTTCGAACCGTTACATACTAAGTATGTCTTTAATGTTTCCATCAGCTTGCCATTATATTTTCGATCATATTCTATGACTGGAGCTAAGTACTCATCAACTACCTCATTTAAATCTACTGTTCTACTTAATAAGGATATGAAGCGGAAAACATGAAGGTCCTCGTAAAAATAGCTATCTGATTGCTCAGAAAGTCGGTCCTTTATTCGCAATGTCTCCTCTGCACTTTGGTAGCTTTTATGAATATCGGAAAGTTTATTAACAAATTTCCCCACACCAAAAAGGGGTTTCTTGTTGTTCATTCCTTTTCGTACAACGTCGGATGCTTTCAATCGTGTCAGTCCTTCTTTCATTCTTTTTTTCCATGTTTGAGGACTTCTCTCATTGACTAGAATGAAAATGATGTTGTTCGCCTTTTCTATCGCAAACATCGAAAAGCCTTGCTGATCAAAAATAGATCGAAAGGCCAACTTAAAATACGTTAATTGAACGGACATATTCTGTGGAATAGAATCTAGTTTAACGATACAAACGAAGGCACCTTTTGGTTTTACCGTACTCGAATGAAAAGCTAAATGCTCGTAGATGCCCTCTTCTGTTTCCTTTCCACTTAACCAGCTCATCACCCATTTCGTTTCTTCTACTCTACGCTTTTCTTCCACATAAAGGTCACGTAATAATAGCTCCGCTAGAGCCGTTGCTGTGCGATCTAAAATAAGGTGATCAAATTCCGTTAATTCCCTTTCATCTGATGCTATGATGAGCTCTGCATATGTTTCTCCTAATAATTTGATTGGTAATCTAGCAATGGAATATGGAGTTTTGTGTGATAAAGAATCACCTTCCCTTTTTACCCCCTGTAATAATGTCCTTTGTTCTTGCTCCATAACATCTGGGAAGCATTGCACCTCTTCTTTTTTATGAAAGACAATCATGACTTGTACTTGTAAATAATTCCGAATCATTTTTAATACTTCGTTGTAGTGGTCGATCGTTAATAATTTTTTACTCAACTCTAGGGAATAGCTTTCTAAATCGGATAGGATTTTGTATTGGTGATTGATAAGGAGACCATGAATATCCTGGGTGATATCAACAAAAGGCACTTCTTTATGTATCAAAATAATTGGGAATTGTGCTCGATTAGCGATTTCGATCACTTCTTCTGGTATTATCGTCGTGTATGTACCCATTTCAATACAAAGACCAGATGCTTGTAAGGCAATTAATTGCTTTACTAGTGAAATGAAATGCTCTTTTTTTCCTTGCCAGGCTACACCAGTGGATAAGATAAGTTCGTTTCCATTTAGTAAGTTTCGAATATTAGTTACTTCTACAACATGAACCCATTTCACTAAACGGCTTAATCCCTCATATCCTGCCACAACTTCACTTTCTTCAAAATGTTTTCTTTGTAAAATGTCCTCTACCGTAAGATAAGATTTCAATTTTGTAACTCCTTAAAATTGAATTTTATAACGATTACGTAAAAGTAATTACAGGTTGACACTTCCAAAAGGAAGAACAGAAACTGGCAGACCTAAATTGAATCCACCAGTTTATATTCTTTTCTTAATAGCTTGATTCTGATAAGTAAGAATGAAAAGCCTTTAGCATATCTTTATACTGCTCCTGGTCCACAAAATCATAGGAAACCCAGTTTTGTTGAACCCATTCAACTAATTCAGATGGGGTATTGAATACTTCACCACTCGTATCTGCTTTTCGTATCATGTACCGTCCGTTATCTTCATCCATGGTAATCTCACAAGGAAATGCCCCATCTTTAGACTGTAATATGAATTCCAAATTATCCCTCATTTCCTCACTTATTTGAAACCTTTATACTTCTTCTTTTTGTTGTTTCATTAACATAGCAGAAAAATATTTTCGGGCATCTGCATTTAAGATGTGAAGGGTTTCTCGTGGCGCTTCTCCATTACTTTCCCCACTTTTCTCAAAATCTACAAATGCACCACTTAAATTCTCTGTTACATTCGTAATTTTATATCCCTTCTGCAATAGAAAATCTATTCGATCCCTTTCATGAAGGAAATCTTGATATTCAGACATGCTACTCTCTCCTTGATTACTTTTTGTTTGTAAATAGAAATTTCTTTAAAATTATGCTTTTGTATCTACAGGATCAGCGACAATTACGGTTTCTTCTTGTGGTACATCTATTATCCAGTCACGTCCTACTGTAATTCCTAGATATTTTTCATCACTAGGGTCTTCGATTTCTGCTTGTTTATATTTCTTAAAATACCAATGCTTTGCCAAGAAGTAATAAACGAGTCCGCCTATACCGAATCCAACAAAGAAGGAATAGGTGGAAACGAAATAAGAAGCCAAACCGCCTACTACCCACGCCAGTAACCCAGCCATATTTACACCATTCATATATCTAAATTGCCCATGTGTTTCGTAAAGATCATGAACATTTACACGTCTCTTTCGAAGGATGTAATAATCTACAAACAATATCCCTACAATAGCGGATAAAATTCCACCAATAACGAGTAACGCAGGAATGATAATACCGAATAAACTCCAAGGCTGAACAAGCATACCAACTACACCAGCCATGATAACCCCAACCCAAAACGGTACTTTAGGTCCACCGACATTGGAGAAAATAACAGCAGCAGGAATAACGTTAGCTGATGTATTCGTAGACCATTGCGCAAGGACAATCATTAATAGTAGAATCCCAAGAATAAATCCACTCGCTGCCTCTTGAAGCCCAACAACAGGGTCGTAATTCATTACTGCAACATAAGACACAGCTCCAATCACGACCATAAACGTATTTACAATCGGCATAGCCACAATACTCCCCATTAATTGTGCCTTGTTACGCTTAAACCAGTTGCGCTCGTTTTTTGGTGCTTTAAAAAATCGTGATAAAGAAGGCATATCTGCAGCAAGTGTTGCCCAGAATCCCATGTTTGCCATTACTACTACCATGAAAGCAGTAAAGGCTGCTCCACCCGTAACAGGGTTTTCAATCCAAGTCCAAACATCTCTCCCTTGTGCCAATGCTTTGTCTGATAGAGAAATGTACATCCAAGAAGAAATAAGGATAATGGTCGGTGCTGCTAAATCAGCAAATCTCTCTACAGCCTTAATCCCTAATGCTGTATTAATTAATTGAACTGCAGCAAAGATTAAGAAACAGACAAACCAATTATCAAAGCCAAAAAGTGCATTTAAAATTCCATTCATTGCAGTAGAACCGAAATACGTATTAATACCAAACCAACAGGATGCTGTAATACCACGGACTAAGGAAGGGAAATGTGTCCCGACGGTTCCGAATGGTGCCCGCATGTAAACCGGAAATGACAGTCCGTGCTCCACGCCTATATCTCCTATAATAGTCATAAAAATTCCAATAAGAACCGATCCGATAATGGTCGCAACAATTACCCAGCCAAGGGATAAGCTTTGTATTCCATCACCACCAATAGCAAACGCCGCTAATACAACGGCCATCCCAACCCATATAACAGCAAATCCAAACGCACTTATTTTCCGATCACCATGATTAATAGGTAATAAATCTGGTGACTTTAAATAATTTCCGCCTTTCTCCATCCCGAACACCTCTTTTTCTTGTTTATTTTCAAAATATTCTGAAATCTAAAGAAATACGTGTACACATGATTTTGTTACAGGAGAGAGAAATGCATATTTTACTCTCTCCCTTTTAAAAAGGCACTTTTTAGTAAATGTATTAAAACTGATAGACAATCGATGTAAATTGTATCTGTGTAGGTGCTTACTTTAAGTCGTTAACGGGCTCTCTCGTTTAAATGTGGAGCCATATTTTGCTCGTTTTAAATATTCACCAGATCCAACTTTACCAACGAATTGTTTATCACGAATGACAAACTCCCCGCGTGACAATACGGAAACTGGTTCTCCTGTAACTTTCATGCCTTCAAACGCGTTATAATCTACTGCCATGTGATGTGCTTCTTTAGAAATTGTTCGTTCCACTGTTGGATCAAAAATGACGATATCAGCGTCAACACCAGCAGCTATGGTTCCTTTTTTAGGGTATAAACCAAATAATTTCGCAGCTCTAGTAGAAATAATATCTACAAACTGATTTAACGTAATTCTTCCTTTTTTAACACCTTCAGAAAATAAGATACTAAATCTATCTTCAATCATTGGACCTCCATTTGGAATTTTGGAGAAATCCCCTTTTCCTAAATCTTTCTGCCCTTTAAAGTCAAAGGAACATTGGTCTGACCCGATTGTTTGAAGTTGACCTGTTCTTAAGGCATTCCATAAGAAATCTTGATTCCACTTTTCACGTAATGGTGGTGACCAAACATATTTTGCACCTTCAAAATTAGGTCTTTCTAAATAAGATTGATCTAATACTAAGTACTGGGGACACGTTTCACCCCATACGTCGATTCCTTTGTCTCTCGCATCGGCTATTTGCTTAGCTGCATCGGCACAAGATACGTGCACAACATAAAGTTGAGAATCTGCTAAACCTGTAAAAGTGGCTGCTCTCCCTGTTGCTTCCCCTTCTATTTCTTGCGGTCTAGTTAAGGCATGATAAATGGGGTCTGTATTTCCATCAGCTAATGCCTTTTTAACTAAATAGTCAATCACATCTCCATTTTCTGCATGAACCATTACAAGTGCTCCAAGCTCTTTTGCTGCAATTAACGTTTCGAAAAGCGTTTCATCATCCGCCTGCAGTACATTTTTATAAGCCATAAATACTTTAAAAGAAGTAATTCCCTCTTCCTCAATAACGGAAGGAAGTTCATTTAAAACACGATCATTCATTTCCCCAATCATTAAGTGGAATCCATAATCAATAACCGCTTTATCCTTTGATTTGGCATGCCACACATCAATAGAATTTTGCAATGGTTCACCTTTTTTAGTAATACAGAAGTCAATAATCGACGTCGTGCCACCGTAAGCGGCTGCAATCGTACCTGTTTCAAAATCATCTTTCGAAACAGTTCCACCAAAAGGCATTTCTAAATGCGTATGAGGAT
The DNA here is from genome assembly GCF_014207435.1 of Salirhabdus euzebyi. Taxonomy (GTDB): domain Bacteria; phylum Bacillota; class Bacilli; order Bacillales; family Alkalibacillaceae; genus Salirhabdus; species Salirhabdus euzebyi. The sequence continues at coordinate 327,009 of NZ_JACHGH010000002.1, read as the reverse complement.
CAACACCACCCGGAAAGACATAACATCCAGATGCATCGATTACTTCTGCATCTTGTGTGGACAGATTTTCCCCAATTAGACTAATAACTCCATTTTCAATACAAACGTCAGCTTCATACGTATCTGTAGCCGTTACAATCATTCCATTTTTGATCACTTTTTTCATGCTTTTCCTCCTTTACATACTTATCTATTAAAAACTATGAATCTACTTTTTCATTGCTTGACTAGTTAAAGTAGAACTTAAAACAGCTTGGCGTTCGTTCCATGTCATGGAAGGTAACTCATTTGGAACCTCTACCATTTCAATTGCTCCGTCTACTGGGCATACGATAGAACACAAGTTACATCCTACACAGTCTTCCTCCCTCACTTGCAAGATGTCCTTCCCGTTTCCGTCCTTCAACATATCGATACATTGGTGAGCTGTATCCTCACATGCGATATGACACTTGTTACAGTTAATGCAAATATCGTTATTAATTCTAGCTACAATATTGTAGTTTAAATCTAGATCACCCCAATCAGAATACCTCGGTACCGATTTTCCGACTAAGTCCATCGCAGAAGCTAATCCTTTTTCATCTAAATAAGTGTCTAGTCCTTCTATCATATCCTCCACGATTCTAAATCCATGGTGCATTGCTGCTGTACATACTTGGACACCTGTTGCTCCCATTAACATATACTCCACAGCATCTTTCCAGTTCGAAATTCCCCCAATTCCCGAAATCGGAACATTAATATTGGCATTTCTGGCACATTCCCCAACCATATTAAGTGCGATTGGTTTGACGGCTGGTCCACAGTAGCCACCATGGGCACCTTTTCCGGCAACATGTGGAATTGTATTCCACGTATCTAAATCAACACCAGCAAGACTATTTATCGTATTGATCATACTAACAGCGTCTGCTCCCCCTTGCACTGCAGATTCCGCTGTTACGGTAATATCCGTTATGTTAGGCGTAAGCTTAACAATGACAGGTGTCTTGGCTACTTCCTTAACCCAATAGGTTTGTTTCTCTACTAACTCAGGCACTTGACCAGATGCAGAGCCCATTCCTCTTTCTGCCATTCCATGCGGACAGCCAAAATTGAGTTCAAGACCGTCAACTCCAACATCTTCTACCCGTTTAACAATTTCGTGCCAAGCCGCTTGATTTGGTTCAACCATAAGTGATGCAATGATCGCATGGTCTGGAAACCGTTTTTTTGTTTCATAAATTTCTTTTAAGTTCACTTCTAATGGACGGTCTGTAATCAACTCAATATTGTTAAAACCTGCTACTCGCTGGCCATTAAAATTTACCGCCGCAAATCGAGATGAAACATTTAGGATTGGATCCCCTAACGTTTTCCAAACAGCTCCTCCCCACCCTGCTTCAAAAGCACGTTGCACCTGGTACCCCGAATTCGTTGGAGGAGCAGAAGCTAACCAAAATGGATTGGGTGATTCAATCCCTGCTAAATTAATGCGTAAATCCGCCATGAACTAACCTCCCTTGGTTTTCTACTTACACTCGTTGTCCTTTATGCTGTTTCAGTAACAGACCCAAACAATGACTGGTGAATGGCATAAGCCGTTTCTTTACCTTGCTGAGCAGCAGAGACGACCATCGCTTCACCTAATCCTTTACCAAACGTTACGTCTCCACATGCATAAACTTTCTTGTTCGATGTTTGATTGGTATTTCGGTCAATTTTGACTACCCCACCATTATGCTCTAAACCAAATTGCTCAATCATGTCTACATACCTAGATTGACCAATTGCTTTAATAACAGCATCCACTTCTAGTATGAATTCCGACCCTTCGATTGGAATCGGTCTACGGCGTCCATCACTATCGGGTTCACCTAACTCCATTTTGATACATTCAATGGCCTTTACATTGCCATTTTCATCGCCAATAATTCGTTTCGGTGTCGTCAGCCATCTAAATTCAACTCCATCTTGCTTGGCAAACTCGTATTCAAAATCATAGGCAGTCATTTCTTCAACTGTACGGCGGTAGAGAATTTTTACATTTTCCGCACCGAGCCTAACAGAACAAGTTGCCCCATCAATAGCTGTGTTACCTGCACCGATGACGACCACTCGTTTTCCAAGAAATTGATTTGTAATTGGTTTTGTCTTCGTTTCTTTTACAAAATCAATCGCATCGTACACACCATTTAAATCTTCCCCGTCTATGCCTAAGTTTGGAACGCTTGACATACCAATTGCCAAAACAACAACATCATAAGTGTTCATGATTTCCTTTACAGAAATGTCTTCTCCTACACGAGTATTTGTTCGAATTTTTACATCCAGACTTTCTACTTGTTTTACTTCCCAGAAGGAAATTTCTTTCGGCAGTCTGAAGGATACAATTCCATATGTATCTAGTCCTCCTGCTTTATCCTCCGCTTCAAAAATGGTCACGTCGTATCCTAATAAGGCAAGCTCTCGGGCAGCTGATAAACCAGCGGGACCACCACCAACAATGGCGACAGATTTTCCATTTTTGTTACCAGCCTTAAACAGCACCTGTTCATTTTTAATTGCCCAATCTGTCGCATAGCGTTGGAGATCACCGATCATAATTGGTTTTGTCGAATGGTTTAAAACACAGGCACCTTCACACAACTCTTCCGTTGGGCAAACACGTGCACAGCTTGCTCCAACAGGGTTTTCCGTCATAATTGTTTTTGCTGAACCTTTTACATTTCCTGAGGCGATTTTTTTGATGAATGTTGGGATATCAATTCCAGTTGGACAGGCAGTAATACAAGGGGCATCGTAGCAATATAAACATCGATTCGATTCTTCCATAGCTTCCTGATCTGTTAAACCAGGATGAACCTCTTGAAAATTGCTACTTAAATCAGTTAATGAAATTTTTGAGTAGCTAGTATTACTCAAACGAATAACCTCCTTTTCGCAAACGTAGAAGCTCCTTTTATTAGGGAGCATATATATAAAGGGCTTTACTTGTTGTGTTGAAAGGTAAAGCCCTGATTGATATTGACCTACCTTAAGGCAATAAAGCCGTCATATCCTCATAGGTTTCTGGTCTACGGTCGCGATAAAATTGCCATGTATCTCGTACTTCACGAATCATTTTCTTATTCATTTCCCCGATAATCACTTCATCCTTATCCCTACTTGCTGTTGCAACAAAGTTTCCACGTGGATCAACAAGGTATGACTGCCCATAAAACTCACCCATATTCCAAGGGGCTTCCACGCCAACACGATTAATAGCACCGAGATAGTATCCATTCGCCACCGCATGTGCAGGCTGCTCAAGTTTCCATAAGTATTCAGAAAGGCCAGCTACTGTTGCGGAAGGATTGAAGACAATTTCTGCTCCTTTTAAACCTAGTATTCTTGCACCTTCAGGGAAATGGCGATCATAGCAAATGTATACGCCAATTTTTGCAAAGGCTGTATCAAATACTGGATATCCTAGATTTCCAGGCTTAAAATAGAATTTCTCCCAGAAACCACATCCTTCATTGCCTACTCCTACGTGGGGAATATGTTGTTTCCGATACTTTCCTAAATAGGAACCGTCTGCATCAATAACTGCAGCTGTATTATAGTAAGTAGAAATTCCTTCTACTTCATAGATAGGTAATACAATGACGACTTCCAATTCTTTTGCAAGATCCTGAAAAAGCTTTGTCGTTGGTCCGTTTGGAATTTCTTCTGCTGCATCGTACCACTTCGTATTTTGTTCGGAGCAAAAATAAGGTCCATAAAAGATTTCTTGCAAACAAATAATCTGAGCACCCTTCGTTTTAGCTTCCCTTACAAGCTTAATGTGCTTCTCAATTGCCTTTTCTTTGTGCACCTGTACTGGTTCATCACCATGCACATCATTAGTAGCTTGAATAAGTCCAATTTTCACGTTATCAGACATCTGAAAGACCTCCTAAAATATTTATTTTTATTGAGTACAATAACTAATATGAGTATATTAGCTACTTGAACAACCAGTTTAAGAAAACGCTTACATTATTTTTTTTTACGAAAGAATGACTAAGGTAGGGTGTAGAGTTTCCATGGAGGATTTTTTGCAGAATTTACTGAATAGTTAGAAGTTTACATTTATTTTACTTTTTTCCAGGCTCGTTTGCATTATACACCCTGTGAAATGATGTGCTTTTATTATGTTTCACACTGTAAGATACGAAAAATACTCATTTCATATGAAGAAAGGATTCCTCAAGAAGTAAACATGTAGATGTAGTAGGTAAAAAAATGAAGTGGTACATTATGTTAATATATTGTACAAACTACAATAGCATAATAGATTTCAAAAATTTGTAGAAAGGTGTAAGGTCGTACAAATTTTTTAAAAAACAAATGATACACCTTTATAAGCGTTATTTTTTTCTGGTATCTTCGCGGATTGATAGTAATTAATACAAAAATGTCTGCTCTTTGTCGATTTGTATACAACAAGGAGCAGACATGAGTTAAAATCTTTTGCACTCATCTATCACACTAGTAATGAGACTTGCAACGGTTTGGTTTTTAGCTAGTCTAGGACTCTGGCCAGACCAAAGCGACATATACGCTTGATTATTTTGAGTAGAAGAAGCTTTTCTTATCCATTTCGTTAAGCTGTTCTGTATAGGAAAATCTGGTAGAAGTTTTTCCTGTCCCCTCATTTCATCCACAAATTTATTCCTAATCCCCCTCGCCCATTTTCCGGAAAAGGCACGTGTCAGTACTGTTTGGTCTTCACTAGACTGAAGGATAGCTTGTTTGTGAATTGGATGCGCCCCACTTTCTTCACAAGTTAAAAAAGCCGTTCCCATTTGAACACCTTGTGCACCTAAGCAGATGGATGCCATTAATCCTCTTCCATCCATTATTCCTCCTGCGGCGACAACAGGAATCTTCACATTGTCAGCGACTTGTGGAATAAGTGACATTAAACCAATTAAACTGTCTGTGTGAACACTGATGAAATTTCCCCGGTGACCTCCTGCTTCACTTCCCTGCACGACGACTATATCCATACCGATTTTTTCGATTTCAATAGCTTCTCTTACCGTTGTTGCAGTTCCAACTAAAACAATATTATGCTGTTTCAATTCCTTTAGAACATGCTCAGAGGGTACACCAAAAGTAAAGGAACAAACAGGTACTTTTTCTTCTAACACAATTTTCCATTGCTCCGTATATGTTGCTTGTAAGTTTTCAAAAGTAGGAAGATCTACCCCGTTTCCCTCTATTTCTAACAAATGACGAAAAGGCTCTAGCAGTAGATTTGCATTTTCAATTTCTCTACCTGAAACAAGAAAATTGTTCGGAATAAACATGTTTACCCCAAAGTTATTTGAGGTTAACTGCCGTACTTCTTTAATTTGCTTCCTTAATTCAACAGGGCTCATATACCCCGCACCTATCATACCGAGACAGCCGTTATTGGATACGGAAGCAACTAATTCTGTTGTGGTTACTCCACCAGCCATTGGTGCTTGAATAATCGGGTATTTAATTTGCAGGAGTTTCGTCAGTTTGTTAGGAAACATCATACTCACCTTTCGATTTTTTAGCTTTAAATAGGAAGAAAGCTTCATTCAGTGCCCCCAATTAGTTGTAAAAAATTTTTTCCTAGTATGCATTCTTTTTCGCTATCTGTGATTGGTAGTTGTTTAATCCAGGACTTCTTTTCTGCATAATCATATTCGTTAAACTTGGTCATTCCGTATGGCCCGTCACACCCATATAGCACTTTTTCGTACCCGAGAGCTTTCACTGTTTGTTTGACAATAGAAGGATTAAGATAGTCGCTAGATGTATCGACATATACATTTGGTTTATTACTAATGTATTTCCAGAGGTTTTTCCAAAAAGGAAGTCCCGCATGGGCATATATTAATTTAAGGTCGGGGTAATTTTCCGGTAAGTATTTATAGGAATCTTTTTCAGCAGATAAATGAATAATCATTGGTTTTCCAAGTTTCTCACACATTTCTGCAACAGGATCTAAAGTTTGAATACTATATTGATGCATAAATGGATGAGCTTTTACACCGACAAAACCTGGCTTTTCCAGATACCTTTTTACTTCCTCTATTGATTCATGTAGTAAGGGGTTAACTGTAGCCCAGCCAAGAAACCTATCTGGAAATCTAGTAATAGCTTCTTCCACTACTTTATTGTTTGGCTCGGTTAAGACTTTGTATGCATTCCCATAAAGGTTCAACTTCCCATCTGTAACGAGGCCATCATAGATTTTTAATCCAACTGTTGGCACATGGAGAATAAGAATGCGGAAAAGCCGTTGAAGATTGTGTTGGAAGGTACTCTCCACTTCGAACATTGTTTCATTCATAGGAGAAATAAGCACTGTTTTTGCTATATGATGGTGTTCCATGCTCTCCATCATTTTGTCTAAAGTCAACATCGTCTCATCAACATGAAAATGACAATCAACAATCATTTACATAACCTCCCTTAATTTTACTCTTTTATTTTCTACGACATACAGAAGTAAAATCCCTTTATTATGGATTATGGCTAGTTAAACAAATATATCTTCCAAGCAGGCTTCAATAAAACAAATTGAATTTTGAGGAATTCTGTATGCCAAAACAGACCTCTAGTAAGTGGCTGTAAAATGACAAATACCCGACACTAGTCAAAATCAGCAGTGTCGGGTAATTGGACATGTTTATTCGTTATCTTGCTTTTCATCCTCACGTTGCTTTTCAGCTGCTTTCTTTGCTTCTTCGCGCTCTTTTTCTGCAGCTTTTTTCGCTTCTTCACGTTCTTTTTCTGCAGCCTTTTTAGCAGCTTCACGTTCTTTCTCTTGTTCTTTCTTTAAAGCTTCTTTTTCTTTCTTCTCTTCTTCTTTTAGTGCTTTTGAAGTTTCTTTTACTACTTCATTATTTATTTCTTCAACGTCTCTTTCTTCTTCTGCTTCCATTTTGTCTGTTTCATTTTGAAGCTCTGTTTCTAATGTTGTTAGTTCAAGTTCTGCCTCTTCATCTGAAATTTGGCCACTAGCTAATTTGGCTTCTACCTTTGCTGTTTTTTCAGCAAATTTAGCATTCCTTTCTTCTAGTTTTGTAAGTTTTTTATCTAATTTTTCAAATGACTTTTGAATATTCTTCATGATTGCTTGTTGAGCTGTTGGATTTTCTATTTTTTGCAATACGATTAAAAGCGTATCAACATTGTGCAACAGTTTTCCTTCAACGACATCCTCTTCTGTTATTTCTTCTACTACAACCTCTAAATCTTCCGTAGTTTCTTCGATAGGATTTTCTGCAGGCTCACCTTCTGTTCCTTCTTCAGATGTATCTGCTTCTTGTTCTGGTAATTGTTCTCCAGCTTTTTCTTGTAATGCAATTGCATCATTCAATAACTCTTCTGCTTTTTCTGTTTCTCCAGCTTTTAATAAAGCATTTGCTTCTGCAATACGTTCAGCAGCAAAGTTTGCTAATAATTGCGCTTCTTTATAATCATCAATTGTTATTGCAAGACGAATGTTCTCAGAAATCATTTTTACAAAATAGAAAAAGTCACCTGGTATTAAAGAAGGGTCTTCTTCGTTATCTAACTCCACTTCTTCAATTGTATCATCAGTAACTTCTTCCGCTTCTTCTTCCACTGTTGATTCAGAGGTACCTTCAAGTGTCACTATATTTTCTTCTTGTTCTGTCGATAATTCTCCCATATTTAACTCAACCGTTTCAGATTGATCCTCGTTTGCAAAAACAGATACCGGGCCTGATGTGAATACAAGCGTAGATGTTAATACGGTACTTGCTAAAAATGGGATAAATTTTTTATTTTTCATATCGTTATTGCCTCCTCTTTTTTTCTTCGTTGCTACATATTTCGTCAATAAAATCTATATTATGTCGGTTGTTTTGGTTTTAATTTAAAAGATTTACTTTGTTACAGTACTGCAACATTTGTTATTTTACCTCCTTACTCTACCAGTCTATCTAAACCTTTCCATATTTTAATGGAATACATAATTTCCCATTACCATTTCTAGTTCTTCTGACGTATGGGATAGTGAGATAAAAGTAGAAAAAGGTTAAATTTCCCAATGAATAGATATGTTACAACTGATACCATTTTTACTAGAGAGATTGCAAGAAAACAAAACAGAGGAGGAAAAGACAATGAAAAAATTCAAAACTATTCTTTTAGCAGCTGCATTATCTATTGGTATTTCAGCCATCCCAACAATAACTGATGCTGCTTCCACATATAAAGTTAAACCTGGAGATTCATTATGGAAGATTTCAAATAACTTTGGTATTTCTCTATTAAGCTTGCAACAAGTAAATAATTTTTCTGGTAGTGTTATTTACCCTAACCAAGTATTGGCTATTCCCTCCTCTATATCAAATGAGGAAAAAGAATTAATGGCACGTTTAGTTCATGCTGAAGCAAAAGGTGAATCTTACGCTGGTAAGGTTGCAGTTGCGACTGTTATTTTAAACCGTGTAGACCATAAGGAATTTCCGAACTCTGTCAAAGGAGTAATCTATGAAAATGTAAACGGACATTATGCATTCTCCCCTGTAAAAAATGGGGCAATTAACCAAGCTGCTGACGCAGAAGCTCGTAAAGCAGTTAACGAAGCACTTGCTTTTAGAGGATTAGGTAGTGGATCTATTTATTTCTATAATCCAAATACAGCCAAAAGTGATTGGATTAAAACACGTGAAGTGACGACTAGAATTGGGAACCACGTGTTTGCAAAATAATGATAAGCCATGTTCCCTAAAGGGACATGGCTATTTTTTTATAAGATTATTGAAAAGTGAACCATGATATTATTCCATTTCTTCTGCTTCCATCACCTCGTCAAAAGCAGCAGAGACCTTTTGAAATTCCTGGTCCGTTGCAATCGGTGCTATATCTCCATCCTCGTCAACTTTCAGAAAAAAGATATCCATGTCATCATCTGTATCATCTTCTATATCATCCAAAAAGCTAACCGCTACATAGTCTATTCCTTCTACCGTCATCTTTGCTAGTACTTCAACCTGTTGCTCTTCTTCCCCTTTATCACTAATTGTAAAAATTTCTCCAGCTTCAATAATATTCATTTTAAATCCTCCTCTTTTAGAAATGTAGTTATTGTTTGTATTCTGTAACTTTATTGTCTCTTAGATTTATTGTATTATGTATAACAATCTTTCCTATAATATAAAGGAACTTTGACGATGGAGGGTGTTTTGTATTGAAGAATTTAGTTGCGGAAGAATTTGATCGTTTAGTGAAAGACAAGACAGTCGTATTAAAGTTTAAAGCAGATTTATGAACAGCCTGTCAACAACTGGCTCCAGTTGTTCAAGCTGTGTCTGAGGAATTAAGCAGCCAAGTTGATTTTTATAATGTTGATGTTAAAATACAAGAAGAAATGGCACAGAAATTTGAAGTCCAAGGCTTGCCAACGTTAGTATTACTAAAAAACGGAAAAGAAATAGATCGACTCGTAGGATTAGCTAAGGAAGAAGAAATAAAAATTTTTGCAAATCAATAGGAAAAAAACAGGGTTTTCTTAAAAGGAAAGGAAAACCCTGGTTTTTTATTTTGGTTAGACTTTCAAATTTTCAACTTGCCTCTCCTTCATTGGATCCCTCATTTTTTATAAAGAAAGACAAAGCTAGTGCAAATATAGAAAAGATTCCAGCAAAGATAAAGGATACATTTACGCCATGAATGAGACCCTGAATTCCCTCAGAGGGAATGGCGCTATTTGACATAACGGTAACCATTAAGGCTGTTCCGACAGCACCTGCTATTTGACGCATCGTATTATTCATAGCTGTTCCATGAGGAATAATGCTCAACGGCAGTTCATTTAATCCAGCTGTAGTTACTGGCATCATGACAAACGCAATTCCTAACATTCTAACCGCATTTAATACTGCAATATAAGTAAATGTAGTCTCCGTCGTTAAAATGGTAAACATAAATGTGGATACGACTAAAATGGATAGCCCAATAATAGACAGCCATCTCGCACCAAATTTGTCAAACAATCTCCCGGTTATTGGGTTCATTAATCCCATTGTAACAGCTCCCGGTAGTAACGCTAAACCAGATTGAAAAGCTGTGAAACCTAACATATCCTGCATTAATAATGGCAATATTACCATGGAACCAATCATGGCGAGAAAGACAATCATGCCAAGAATGGTCGTTAAGGTGAAAACTTTATATTTAAATACTTTGAATTCAAGAATAGGTTGCTCTAGCTTCATCTGTCTAAATATAAACCAAGTTAACGTAATTGTACCAATTACCATTGCTACAATAACTTGTGTATTCGACCATCCTTGCTGTCCACCTGCCATACTAAAGCCATATAACAAGCCGCCAAAACCTAACGTTGATAAGATAATCGATAAGATATCAAGCTTTGGAAAGGTTTGTTTTGTAACATTTTTCAAGATAAAGTAAGCTACAATCATATCAATGATTATAATTGGTAAAATAATATAAAATAAACTTCTCCACGGGAAATGATCTACCATATAACCTGATAAAGTTGGACCAATAGCAGGAGCAAAGGCAATAACTAAACCAAACATACCCATTGCTGTACCGCGTTCTTCCTTAGGAAATATCAAAAATAGAATAGTCTGCATGAGTGGCATAATAATACCTGCACCACTGGCTTGAAATATTCTCCCAATCATTAACATAGGAAAATGTAAAGATAAAGCACAAATTATCGTACCAAATCCAAAAAGACCTAAGGCGGTAAGGAATAATCCCCTTGTAGAAAAACGGCCAATTAAAAAAGCTGTAATGGGAATCATAATCCCATTAACGAGCATAAAAATGGATTGGACCCACTGCGCAACATTATATTGTAAATTTAAATCCTCCATTATATGGGGTAAAGCTGTAGCTAAAAGTGTCTGGTTTAAAATAGCTACAAAAGCACCTGAAATTAAAACAATCATGATTGCCCATTTGTTATAAGGGGCTGATCCCGATTGTTCTGGCTCTTGATTATCAACCATAAAACATTTACCTTCTTTCTTTCGGTTGTGAAAGGATTTTTTCATGTATACGTTCAATCAAAATGACATCTTCTTTTACTAATTTCTCTTCTTTTATATAAGTGAGCATTGCCTCAACTAAAAATTGCTTTGGATTTTTCTTCAAGAATTCTTCTTTAAGTAAATGAACAGCATTCATTAGCTTTTCTTGTTCCAACACTTGTAAAGACAAATTACTAATTTTATCTGTTAATAAACGCAACCTCTTCTGTAGCTCTTCTTCTAAATTAGCAAGGGAAAAGGCGGGAATATGATCTGTCACCACGGGCTCCATTTTAGGAAGAGCTTGAACGATTCCATCCATACTAGAGACAATGAGATTCGCTAATTTGTCAACAGCTATATCGATCCTCTGTCTCACGATGATGGTTATCATGTATTCCTTTAACATTCCTTCCATCATAATCACAAGGTCTGAAATAAAAGGTTGGATTTTTGTTCCATATGTCTCCAGTAATGTATCCCTATGTATGCCTGCCATGGAAGATTTCAACTTCCTCATAGTGTGAAAAACTTGTTGATTTTCATTTGGCGGAAAATCTTTAAAGAGAACTGTAAAGAAGTCCCGATTAGCTATCCACTGTTCTAGTTCTATTTTTAGTTTTTCAACGAAAATTTCCTTTCTTGTTAAATTACCTGCATGACTAAAGGAATGTGCTTGCTCCATCATTTCTTCATAATATTGTTTTAAAATTTCAATAAATAGCATTTCTTTCGATTCAAAATGCTTATAGAAAGCTCCTTTTGAAATTTCAACACGTTGGGCAATTTCCTGTACGGAGGTTTGATGAAATCCTTTTTTTGAAAACAACTGAATAGATTGAGTCATTAATTCTTTTCTTTTACTCATACAACACCTCCTTCATAAACCCATCGGTCATAAAAGGTAACCAATTAGTCACAAATTGTATGGTAAGGGGTATGTAAAATAAAGTCAACTAATTGACATGCATGAAAAAGAGGTGTCAAAGTCTATCCTTTGACACCTCCATATACTTTTGTAACGATTAAAAATCGTATTCCGCATCTTTTTCCTCTTGAATTTTCTTGTAAGTCTCCGTTAATACTACGGTATCCTCAACTAAGCGTTCGATTCGAAATTTGACATCCTCATTCGTAATTTCTTTTCGGTTGAAATCCTTTTCCTCTATAAAAACATACGTTTGAACGATTTGTGCTTTCATGTAAGCTAAAATTGGTTTTATTTGCTGCTCTGGAATTAAGTAATGCTTGGCGGAACCAGCTGTTACGAGCAAACTGACAACTTTATCCCGAAAAGCATTTTGAGGAAGAAGATCGAAAATGTTCTTTAGTGTTGCTGGTATAGACGCTTGGAATACTGGTGTCCCCATAATTACTGCGTCAGCTTCCATAATGGTTTTAGTAATGTAACCTGTATCACCTTCATATTCCAAATAATTTCGTCCATCACTAAACTGTACGTTATACTCGGCTAAGTCAATTAATGTCACATCAACATTAGGGTACTTTTCATTCATTGCTTTGACAGTATACTCCATTGCTGTTTTCGTTTTGGATCCAACGATGGAGCCGGCTATTCCAACAATCTTCATGTCTGATCCCTCCTAGTTTTTTGCAGTATATTTTTTAATAGCTGGTAAAATTTCCGTCCCAATAAGTTCAACATTTCGCTTAATATTATCAAACGGCATTCCACCAAAATCAATTTGGGCAATATAACGTTGATGACCAAATGTTTCATGCTGGTAAAGAATCTTCTCAATAATTTGCTGCGGGCTACCGATATTCATAATATTATGCTTGTCTACCCCTTGAGCAAAGTGCTGTTTCGGAAAACCTTGGCCATTTGTTCTCTTCATTCCTTCATTAATGTGAGGATATAGATCCTTAAGGGCCTGCTGAGATGTTTCAGCTGCATAGAAAAAGCCAGCTGTTGCAATAGGTAGTTCTGCTGGGTCGAAGCCTTTGCTTCTTGCGGCTTCACGATAAGAATCAACAGTACGCTTGAATACAGATGCTGGTCCCCCTAAATGAGCCATAAACATCGGAACTCCTGCATAACCTGCTTTGATCGCACTTCCAGGTGACCCACCTACTGCACGCCATATCGGCATGGAGCCACTTTGTGGACGAGGCAGTACTTTTGCATTTCGTAATGGTTTACGGAATTCTCCGCTCCAATTAACTATTTCTTCTTCGTTTAGTTTTAACAACAAATCAAACTTTTCCTCGAATAACTCTTCATAATTCCGTACATCGTAGCCTAGTAAATCAAATAGTCCAATTCTAGATGCACGGCCAGCAACGATTTCAGTACGTCCTTTGGAAATCAAATCAATCGTCGCAAAATCCTCATACACTCGAACCGGATCTGATGTACTAATAATCGTAGAAGAACTTGCGATTTTAATTTTTTCAGTAGCTTGAGCAATAGCTGATAGTACGACTGAATGTGCCTGAGTGGCAAAATAATCTTGATGACTTTCTCCTACACTAAAGAAATCAATACCAGCTTGTTCTGCCAGCTTTGCATATTCGATAATTTCATGAATTCGTTCTTCCGCAGATATCCTCTCACCAGTTAACGGATTTGGTAAATGGTCCCCTAATGTATAGATCCCAAACTCAAGTCCCTTGTTTTTATCAATTCGGTATTTTTCCATGTGTTTCACGCCTTTCATGCCTTTTTCATTTTACAATTCATCCTAAGTCATTATAGGTTATAATGATAATAATGATAAGTACACACTTAGAAGTGGTATAGTATACAAAAGGATACTATGGAGGGATAAATGATGGGAAAAACACCGGAACATTGCCGGGTTGAGGACGCTCTAAGTATTTTAGTCGGAAAGTGGAAGCCAATTATTTTATTGCATCTGCTACAAGAAGGTACAAAACGGTTTAGTGAACTAAAACGTAGTTTACCCGGAATTACACAAAAAATGTTGACGAAACAATTGCGTGAATTAGAAGATGAAGACATTGTCGAACGAGTTGTGTATCCACAAGTCCCTCCAAAAGTTGAATATTCGATCACGGAATACGGTCGCAGCTTGGAGCCTATTTTGGAAGCAATGCATGAATGGGGAATGAAACATACCCTTCATAAACAACAGAAACAAAAAAGTAAATTATTGTAAAATATAACATGTTTCAAAGAATCTGATTCTAAGCAGGAGTTCTAAAACAGATGTAGAATACCTTTTTTTAGTAATGGAAAAGGAGAAAGAAACATGAAACAACGCCATCAAGTTTTATTTAATCAATTAGAAAGTTATCGAAGCTATATGTTAGGTGTTCTAGAAGGTGTATCAGAAGCAGAAGCCGAGGTTATTCCACCTGGATTTAACAACAATATTCGATGGAATTTAGGTCATATTTATTTAGATCAATATGATTGGATTCAAGCTGTCACGAAGGAAAAGAGTGGAAATGTACCAGATTCTTTTCGTTCTTGGTTTGGGTACGGGACATCTCCTACTGATTTCACTTCAGAAACACCATCCATAGAAGTGTTGAAAACATTATTAGCTAAACAACCTGAACAAATTAAAGAGCAGTATGGTCACCGATTAGAAGAAGAATTTCCGCCAACAGAAATGGGAATGGCTACCATTGAACAAGTGTTAGTTCGAACCATTTTCCATGAGGGTATGCATTTGCAAGCCATACTTGATTTAAAGAAGTGTTTAAATAATTAACGTACAAAAGGACAAAGATTGAGCTATCTTTGTCCTTTATATATTTATTCCGCAACCTAAACGCGATTTAGATGTGTGTCTTTAAAATGTGTTGGGTATTTTAATCCGTAACCTAGCATTCTATCCATCCCAATATGAGAAAGCCAAATTAAGCTTACAGTTAAGAGAACATCATTGGAGAAAAGGAACCATAGCAAGATTATGATTATAGGTATGGTATATGTATGAAAGACGTTATAAAGTAAGGCACCAGTTTTCTGATTAATGGCATAACCTATCATCGAAATATCTGGAACAAATAACAAAATAAAAAAGACTAACCAGCTAAAGTCATAAGAAGCATACCAAACAATACTTAAAAGGAAGAAAAACGCCCCTTCCAAATGTAAAAATAAACGATTCACTAATATACCCCCATTATGGATATTTCCTAAAAGCATCGTGAAGAACAGCAAACACTAGTTCAACACTATACATTTTCATTTAGTTGCAGCTCTAAATATTCCTTTACGTTTGGAATACCACTTGGATGATCTAACACCGTTTTAACCCAGCTATCTCTTTCAAAGCTGAGAACCTTTAAATCCCAACAACAGGCAATTAATCCCTTTGGGGTAAAATATTCGTATTCATCCGGATGTTCATGTGATGCAACATACACGTGATGGTTAAGTTCATTTTCATCCGACCACCAATCTATAAAAATAAAACTAGCCCCTAAACCATCATGTATTCCTATAAACCCTACTCCATATCTATTGTCAGTAACTGCAGGCGAAGGAAGTGTCTTTGACGCAAGTTCTTTTGCTTTAGAAATCAACTCTTTCCTTGGATATTCACTCTTATACGAAATGCCATACAACTTCATGGTCCAGCCTTCCTTTTCCCAAAGTTCAAGAAAACGAATCGGACGCTTTTTATATTTTTCTTGTAATGTAATCATCTAAGTTCCCCCTTTAAATTGAAATCATATATATATAAATTTTTGACGATTGTTTTTATAGAAAAGTTACATCACCTATTTCATCCACGCTCAACTTAAAACTTACCCCAAAATAAATTAATAAAGCTAAGTTGGACATATTATCGGTAGGAGGTGAAAAGATGGCTGACAAGGAAGAAAAAAACATGAAAAACCAATCATCCTACATGAAGCAAGAAGAAGGCTTACCGCCGAACCCAGAGATGGCTGGCTTTAACATTTCTGAAGACATAGAAAACGACAATAATCTAGATAAAGATCCCAATACCGATCGCCACAATGAAAATGCACGTGCAACAGCTGCTCTTGAATCAGAGCTTCCAAGAATTAATACAGAAAATTTGTAGGAAACTACTGAGAAGCGCTTGGACTTGTTAGGAAATGACCCAAGCGTTCTTTCATTTTGTATTTTTTTTGATTAGGGCCTTGTCATACCAAAACCTATTTTCAGACTTTAAATAGTAATTTCTTTAGGGATAACCCAGATCTTGGATGTAATGAGTATGGCAAAAAAAATAAAAAATCCAAAATTGATAAAAAGGTTTGCCATGCCACTTTCATGAAGAAACTGATAGTAAACCAATATGTTTAAGCCAAAAGAAAATAGAAGTCCTGTATAGGAAATAGTACATAAATAGTTACCAAAAATTAGTCTTTTGTAATGTTGATAAAACGGCCGATTATCCCGGATTATTTTTATTTCTTTTATCTGACTAACAAGACCAATAGCTAACACAACAAAAAGTAATATAAGTAACATCTTCCATCTCCTTTCTTTGAAAAAACAAAACTTTATATCTTAGACTTAGTTGATTGTAAGATTAAAGGAATCAATTCAGAAATTATTTATATAATTTATTTCTTGTACTATTTAAATAATTTAGAATGGATTCTCACCTTTAACAAATGGAACAAAAACAGCATAGATTGAGCTAATAAATAGTAACCAGAAAAGAATAGATGTCATTCGTGTTTTAAGATAGTTGCTTTTTTTGTTTATCAAAAGACCCCGTATTATTGTATAAGTAAAGTACAATAAATAAGACACTCCAAACCAATTGACCCATACATTTCCTTCAAATTTTATACCGAAACCTTCATAAATTCCCCGTAATACATTATCAGTTATGAATAAACCAATAATTAAAAGTGCTAATACTTGAACAGTTGTAATAGTGTACATTTTCCAATCTGCCAATATTTCACCTTCCTTTCTAACACGCTTCTTTTTTTCTCTAAATCAATTAATTACTAAAAAGTCTTGTATGTTATAACTACTTTATTTTTTAATAGTTTTAGGATCAATTTCTGTAATTATCGGTTCATGTTTTGAAATTATATCTACCTTATGTTCCATACAGGCTAATGAGTAATGTATTAATTTATCGTTTGGAAAAAAAGTATTTAAGACCGTTTCACGTTGAATAAAGTCATAGTAATTAGATTTACCATAAATTTGAAAGGCGTCTCCATCAGCTATTTCCGTACTATTTTCAACCGTATAAACCATATAAATTACGGAATAGGTAACGTAATTTTTAAAGTCTATTTGTAAAGTTTGTACTTTACTATCAGGATGAGGAAAAATAAGCAAATCAGTTGGATTTTCACTCTTATTTACTATTATCCTCAGTTTTACATCATTTGTTCTTGGTTCTATAATACTTTCAAACGAAATACTATACCCTTTTTCTTTCACTAACTCCTCAAATGTCATACGCGTTGCCTCCAATACACCTTCACTTTAATATTAACATAATATTCCATTGTATTTGTATAAAAAAAAGGATCACCCGATTTGGATGATCTACATCTATTTCTTATGCTTTTTGAGTAGTGTTTGTATTCTACCTTGTTGATTTTTAGCTAGAACTTATTGATAAAAAACTAGCTATATAAGACTGTAAGGATTCAGGTAAAAGCTGAAAGAATAATCCCTCATATTTGAGATCAAGAAAAACGGCAATGAAAAAAAATATCAAGAAAAAAACTAAAATTATTTTCTTGTTTTTATTAATAATCGACTTCAAATTGTTCCCTCCAGTGTTGACTATTTACCAAATTCTCACTAGGTAGAAAGTTATTTTTTATAAAAATATATAAGACTCTCCAAAAATGTTATTTCAGTAAATTCATTAACGCAAACGATGATTTAATGTTGTAACCTGTTCGTATGCTTTTAGCAAATCAACCCAGTAATCATCCGTAATTCCTTTCTCTAAATAAAACTCACTGAATTTTGCTGAATGCCCTTTCGTTTCCGCTTCTCCCGTGTATTTCAATGTATCATTTACAACTTTACTATACGCTATCATCAATTCCTCCATTTTTCTAATTTCGCTAATTTGTTCCTCCGTCAACTTTTTTCCATCTTCATCAGTATCTGATCGCATAAAAAAATAAGCATAATCTGCGTTTATACTCACAACCTGGTCGTTTTTAAAGTCCTTTAATCTCTCTACATTACGTCCTATTTCCGTCACGGCCTGGGTCTCGAACGCAATTACACGAAATCCCATTTCTAACTCTTCTGCTTGAACTTTCTCCAGTGTCCCTGTCTTTAAAACATTCTGTAAAATACTTAAGTTGTAGGAGGGCGTGTCTGAAATGAGAACGATCTTTTTCACTAATTCATTTGAAAGATAGGATTCATACAGTTTTTTATCCTTCTCAGATAAAATCCACAACGTAAAAAAAATTAAAAATGCAGCTGCTAAAAGGACATTCAACTTAATTTGTTTGTTCTTTTTCAAATGAACCCCTCCGAAAAATAATGGTAAGATTTCTATTCTATTATTCTACCAAAGTATTCAAATTAATCCATTACTATAAGAGTAATGGTCGCCTATGCAAGCGACCAGTTGAGGTTATGTATAACATCAATCCCAAATATCGGGTCTTGGAATTTTGGCTGTTCTTAAGTAATCTAGTAATTGTCCAGTATGTACTGATTCATGATACGCAATTCTCATCAACATATCTCCTAAACTTCTTACATACCCCACATCTGAACGGTCTATCATTATGTTGAATAAAACGTCTTCATTAAACGAACTTACTGTTTCTAAAAATTCTTTTCTAAGTGGAGCCGCTACAGCTAATTCTTTCTCTACAGATATTAAAGGTAAAGAATCAAATGGTGATTGATAATGACTTAAACTACCTTTTTTCTTTAAAGCTAGATGATAATAATGTTCCCCATCTAACACATGGCGAACCATTTCTATACACGTCAATGCTTTACTATCTGGTTTCCAACCTAGATATTCCTCAGGTATAGCCTTCCACACCTTTATACTTCTTCTTCTAACCTCTTCTAAGTTTAATCGTGCCATTTCTATCGCGTTCATCTCGTATCCTCCAATTTTAAATCTAGCTAATATTATAATGGAACATACGTTCTTTCACAATGG
Organism: Salirhabdus euzebyi; assembly: GCF_014207435.1. Lineage (GTDB taxonomy): Bacteria > Bacillota > Bacilli > Bacillales > Alkalibacillaceae > Salirhabdus > Salirhabdus euzebyi. Next base: position 307,880 of record NZ_JACHGH010000002.1, on the reverse strand, counting down.
TGTTAACTTAGTTTCTTTTTTATAAGCCATTTTAAATAACTTATTTACAAAAAAACAATATTTACTTATATTCTTAATAAATATATAAAGGAATATTAAGGAGGTACAGATGAGCAGCCCTATTTCAAACCAAGTAGGAACAGTTTTAATACCAGTAAAGAATTTGCAACGTTCAGCAGTATTTTACACGAAGATATTAGGACAACCTTTAGGGAAAGTACGAGGTCCGGTATATAATTTGAATATAGTAGGACCAACAAGGGTTGCACTGGACTGTGATAATTTTAATGATGTGATTAGGAATGGTGAGGTAAATCCTAGTTCACATCCTCTTTTTACATTTGAGACTACAAACATAGAATTAGCTCACCAGTTTTTACTAGAAAATAATGTTGAGGTGGATAACATTCAACTATTTGGTAATACAGGACTTTTTCATTTGAAAGATTTGGACGGAAACATCATTATGGTACATGGAGCTAAAGTGTATGGAGATTAACTAATAATTATCTATATATGACTGGTATTAGGCAAAATGTAATACCAGTTTTTACATGTATTTATATATTAAAAGTACTAATTAGGTGGTTACATTCGACAAGATGTGAATGATATGAATGATTATGATTTTTTCAATCTATTTTTTTCTGAATCGGTTTCCTGTATTCGTGTAAAAAAGAATAAAAATAACCGTGGTGATGAATAATACAATCCCTAGTACAAACAGCCATACTTTTTCTAGGAGATCACTAAGGACCCAGAACACCATGGAAAAAGATAAAACAAACATCATTTTACCCATGAACTTGCAAAGAGCAACAGTATCATACTTTTCTTTTTCCTCTTTTGGCATCGTGTTATATCCTGCAATTAAGAAAGCACCTTTACCAACAGATAGAAAAATACCAAATACAATAAATAACACAATGACGATTATTGTTCCTATCATTTTCCCCCTCCTAAATGCTAACTGTTTATCTACACATCTTATGGCCACTCTTCTTCATATACAACTTCACCATTTTCATCTAAACCTCTAATAGCAACTTGTCGATAGTTGTTCTCTTGCATATTCCAGTGAAACAAAAACATACGATGATTTTTTAGATGGAAGGATAACGTGTTTATTTGATCTTTTTGATAGGAGTCACTGTTTAGAGTAGCTTCCACTAAATCTAGCTCCACATCAACAATTTCTGGATTTGTTACAATCCCATAAAATCTCATCAGCATTGTATCTTTATCGATACTTGAACCTGACCATGAGTAAGAAAGATCTTTACTTTTATTAATTTCATGCCCACCTACACCACTCCCAGGAGCCCAAAAAATCCCTTTATGTTTTAGAACCATATTTGCTGAGAACCAATTTTTATATGTACCAAGGTATATTCGGGCATCACCAATTTCAACTTCTTCCACTACTTCAGAAGGTCCGTAATAAAAAGTACGTTCTGACTGTTGATGAGCTTCTAATGGTGAAAGATGATAGTAATTAAAATAAGGGGATTGAAAATAAATCCAAACAATTAATAGGATAGCCGCTCCCCATTCCGTCAGTGTCTTTATTTTTTGTGTATTCATTCTATCGGTCCTCCTGGTCTACCGGTACTTCTATTCGAAATGACCTATCAAACCAACTAAAATCTATCACTAGATTTTGGACATCATTCGGTAGTGCATCATAGTTACTAAAATGAATAGAACCCCACTTTTTCCCTGAGCTGGATCCACTTCTGTATGTATAGTTATTACCTTTATCATCTTTTATGGAAAGCGCTGTTGCGGGAAAAGACCAACCAGGTTCATTATTATGTACTTCAAACAGTAACAACGTTTCATCCTCTAACATTAGGATTTGTTCAAATTCTATAATGTCCTGGTCTAACTTCACCTCTTCATCTACATCAATGATGAAAGTTTCTCCTGAATTCATTTTTTCCCTAATTTCTCTTGGAAGGTCCCGCGAGAATGCTTCCGTGACCATATAAATGATATCTGGAATAAGAATAAATAGACAAACAATTATAAGAGTCCGGCGTATTATTTTTCCCATTATAATTCACTCCTACCCAGTATGGTAAAAACACATTATTTTAATGAATTCCCTTTACGTTTTGTATATTAATCTTGTTACATTAAGATAAAGATATAAATAAGGAACCAAAATAGAGAAAATTCATTACTAAAACAATAATTCCAAAGGTTGTTAAAGGCTTCGGTAATTTTCCACGGAAATAAAGAAATACCAATCCCGTCATTATATGAATAAGGACAAATACAAATATAATCATAAGAAAACTGAGTCCCCTTTACTCTTCATGATTACCTTAGATTCCAAACCAATCCATAAAAGAATAGCTGGCATCATGATTACAATAATAGGGTAAATCATTCCTTGCCAGCCGATTAACTCATTTAAAACGTTTATCAGTTCAACCTCTATGTAAATGGAAAATTACTTTATCTTCCACAATGGAACGAGATAAAAACTAAGAGCTATAACGAGTACGAGTGACATCAAAACATCATCTTTCATTGCTTTTTTGGCCTCGTCTGCCCATGGTAGAAAGCCGATACATAACCCTATATATATCGCCATAGATCCAGTAACACGTTCTTTTAGCATGATTGCATATCCTCCAGCTCCTATCGAGAGAGTGGCGAGGATGCTGGCTATAACTTCAATCATTTTATACCCCCTCTTTTCCTTACAGTAAAAGATGACTTATCGGTCCATGAAAATGAGGATTTATATTGCATATTTACCTTTTGGAGAAAAATTTAAAATGACAATTTTTCCCTCCGTTATTACTTTACCATAAATTTTCCAGTATTTGTTCGTGCAATTTTGGATAATTATTATTACAAAAAAATATTATGTAAATTCTACTCATACTAGACCTAAATTAATTTCTATATAAAGATCATTATGGGGTGAAAAAGTTACGTATTTTATAAAACTTAATTTACTATGCAGACCAAATCAAAAGGTATAAAACTCTGTAATTCTGATTAATATCAAATACTATAATTTTTAAGTTCTTCCTTTATATCTGCTTCTAAGCACCAATTTAAAAGAAATTGGAGATGTTGGTGAGAAGAAAGTTAGCATGGAGGGACAAACCATCACGTTTACGGAAAGTATTTACGATGGTTCAAGTAACAGTATTGGTCCACTATTTGAATCAGGAAAGGGAAAACGATCACAGCCTTCGATCGATTTTCGGAACGAAATGGAATGCCAAATAGATGGTGTTACTGTGATGTAAGATGTAATGAGTTAAGGTGGTAAACAAATAGAAAGTGGCGCTTATATGGAACAATAAGGTAATTAATCTTTCAAACTTAAACCCTTTCTTTTAAATTTGTTTAAGTGAATATTAAAAACTTTAGCACTCTTTCCGATAGAGGAAGAAAAAAATAGCTCATAAATTAAAACATTTGTTTTGCTATTTTCAGGAGTTCTTTTTTCGAGTTTTCCATTTTACCCATTGAAAATGATATCAAATAATATATACCATCAACTTCAAAGGATAGTGAAGGAACGGAAGAATTGTCATACATACCTTTTATATTTTTGGTTATAGTGACGGCTTCTTTTCCCTGCTGAACAGGTCCATTCATTTCAAAGTTACGGGCATTAATGATGAATCCCTTTCCCGTTCCTGTATTGTTTCCTATCTCTTCTTCACTGTCAGAAACAGTCCACAGCTCAATTTCAATTTGTTTCCCATCCTTACTCCAATCACGAAGTATCATAGGTTTAAAAGGTTTAGCATCAAAAGGGAGTTTGTTCGGTAAAGTAACTTCAAATGGAATGGCTTCTAAAGCAGCCTCTAAAGACGGGGCAATATACGATATATAAGGGAATTCGAAACCTTCAGGAGCATCACCTGTCAATTTTTGCTCCTCTACTACAAGTTTACTAGTATCTAACGTGTCATTTTTACAAGCCACTAAAAAACTAGGAATTAATAGCAATATAATAATTTTTTTAACGTTAATCACTCCTTTATCTATGTACGAATGAAAAACAGATATCGTTTCATGTTTATTCTATATACCTTGTTGTCATGTAATTCCCATTATTTTTATGAACTTCTAAAGGAAAAAGATAACATTTTTAATGTGTTTACAGGCCTTATGTTGATTTAGGTTCCTTAGTTTACTTGATCAGTATCTGAATTTCATCTTTGTTTTCTTCCACTAATTTATTCAATAACTTATTTGCTTTTTTGGTATAGTCTTCTCCATTATCCTTTGGCTCACCTAATAATTCTTTGGTATATGCTGTGACATAAACAACCATTTTCTGTGTTTTTTCGAAATATTTCTCATAATATTCTTCTGGGGCCATTCCAAGTTTGGAAGCTTGAGCATCAGCAAACTCACGAATTTCAATTGCGACTTCTGTATCATCTTCCTCAGGAGGATAAACACTACTTACTCTTTCACTTTTAGCAACTTCGATTTCTTGTAGTTTTTTCGACACATCAAGATTTAGACTCTTTACTTCCTGTTCTGCTAGTTTTGCTTTTACAGTACCATCAATATAGTCAAGGATTCTGTCATCAGGATATAAAAATCGTAAATATCCAACCGTTATTTGTTCACCTCTAACAATTGCTGCAACATCAGTGTCATCATAATCTGTTAGGTTACTATCACTGCATCCAACTATGAAAAATATACAAATTAGAATGATATAACTAAACAGTCTCTTCATACTAACCTCCAATTAAATTTCCTGTTTCATTGCAAAAGAGTAACGACTACTGATACGATGTTTACTCAGGTGCTACAAGTTCTACTTTTATTCTATCTGGGTCTTCAAAAAAAACAGCATAATAGTTAGTTCCACCAGCAAAGGGGTGTTTATCTGAGTATAGAATATTAATTTCTCTTTCTTTCAATTTGTTCGTCATTTCGTCTACGTGTTGTCGTGATGTTGCGTGAAATGCTAAATGATTAAGCCCCACTCGACTTCTATGATATGGAGGGTCTAAAAACCTATCCTCCGTTTGAACAAAAACAATGTAAGTATCATCAAGTTTCCAACTATGACCACTTTCCCATTGCTGAAATGAGGCATAGCCTAGTTCTTCAAGAAACCATTCCCAAAATTCAACGGTTTGCTTTAAATTTGAAACATATATTTCTATGTGATGTAGTAATCCCTTTTTCATCCTTACACCCCTTCCATTGAACCTTAAGTTCTCCTATTCCTAATCAATTCTCCCGTTATTCCATCAAGATTTAGCCATCTTTTTTAATATGATTGTGTTTGATTCATAAAATAATTAAATAATCTATCAAGAGAATCGATTTCGGCATATGGTTTAATTTTGGTATCATTCTTATTCTTATGAGGATTGAACCATATTCCCTTAATATTTGCATTTTGACAACCACCAATATCTTTTTCTATGTCGTCTCCAACGAATAAGGCGTCTTCTGGTTGCACTTTAAGTTTATTTAATGCTAAGTTAAAGATTCGTTTGTCAGGTTTACTGATTCCTACTTCTTCGGAAATAATGATTACATCAAAACAACTGTTTAAGTTAGTGTTCATTATTTTAGCTTTTTGTCTATGAGTTGAGCCATTTGTTACAATGGCAACTTTCACATGCATCTTTATAGCATTTACTATATTTATAGTATTTTGGTTTATGGAAAAACAATGGGGGAAATTAGTATTCCAAAAATCTTGAATGTAATTCCTTGGCAATCTATCATTTGGGGCAAATTCATCAAAAAATGATTCCAAAACTATTGTTTTATCATTATTGCCATAGCATCTATTATCATATTCTTTGAATTTTAGTAGCATTTCTCTTTTTGCTGAATGTTTAACATTCTCATAACACTTTTCCAAAACAATTAAAAACATTTTTTCTACTGCTTGATCCCTACTAAGTAAGGTATCATCTAAATCAAATAGTATTGCTTTATAACCCCTCAACAAATTCACATCCTATATCAAATATATGTATAATCCCTTTAAAGACCTATACACCTTTTAATTTTTAAACTCACTATAACTTGAAATATAATATGGAATGCCTTCATTTATTAATACAATAAAGCCGCTTCCATCATTTATATTAAATTTTTCTAAAATAGAATCTGGCTTTTCACTTACTTTATAATACATAGTTACACCGATTACGCTGTCGTCTTCAACAAATTTTTCTAATTCACTATTTATTCTTTCCACTTCATGTTGATGTTGTTGGAATCCAATTATGTAAAACTCACTACTGTTACTAGGACGTAAATCTTGGAATTCATCAGGTATTTCCGTTCTAGAACATGATGTCAAAATTAGTAGTAACGAGAGAAAAAACAATAAAAATACGTTTCTCATATAAATAGCACCCTCACCATATTGTTTTGGCCAGAATTTTTCCATTAATTCTGTTGAATAATACTGCCCCTTTTACCTTAATAGGAGAAATAACATTGCCAAATCCATCGTTCCACTCTAGCCCCACTGCTTCAATAAGAACTATCCTTTACTTTTTTAGCCTCACTAATAAAACAAGCAGCAAGTGAAATTACTAATCCAAGAAATGAAACACCAAGTCCAAACACTGTTGCAGTACCACTTGATGTTAATATAAGAGCTATTCCTCCCTTAAGTCACAAAATTTTCCATTCACCCTAACCATCCACCATTACTTACATACTACTAAGTTTCCAGACTTTATTTTAACATATAATTCCAGTTATTCTTGTAAAAAAACTAAATAAAAAGACCGCCTCCCTGACGATCCCTTGTTTCATTTTAGTCCCGTTTGTTGAAGATGAGAAACCTTTTAATTCTCTAGAAGGAACTATGAAGTAGGTAATTAACCTACACTAATTATGATATGGGGCTAGTAAATATTCTTGGATGGGGTGTTATCAACTGCAATCTCAGTTACATCTTTGGAATTTAAAAGTTTCAAAACTTCTTTTATTTCCCTTGTAAAATCTTGTATCATTACTATTTTCCCAGTAATCCTTGAAAAACTTAAAAATTTAAAAGGCTGTCCCTTTGACGATCCTTTTGATCTGCACTTGGCCAATATAAATCAGCAGAAAATTGGCAAAACCTTCATCCAATCAGGCATCATTATATGGGTCGTTACTTAACACACCTACAAAACCATTAATGGGCTAATTCGTGAACAAACTAAAATCTTCAGAGTATTAGGATTCACAATCTACTATTCCTCTTCTCCAAGCAAAGAGTATGTCATACCATTTTTCACAGAGAATGCCCCTACAACTTCTTCATTATTCATAATAACTGTGACAAATATACCGCCTAATCCAAATACATTACTTAATGGATGGTTGTTTACATAGAAAAATTCATGATGTAGTTCTTTATCCATATAGAACTGTGCATTAAAACTTTGTACTGATATGTAGTCACTATATGGTTTATCGTTTATGTCATTCCTAGTTAAAGAATACGGTCCATATTCACCTTCATGGTAAAGAATAAATAACCCTTCATCTTTTAAATGATTCATAGCAATAGTGCTTGACTCTGATAGGTTAGCTAAGTGAACCCACCTAATCCCCAACAACATTACAAGCAAAATTGAAATCAAAACTAAGATAACTTTCCTCTTCATATAACACCACCTTGAATTAATTGTTTAAGACACCTGTTCGTAATTCTTTTTTTTACATTCCTGCTTCTTTACTTGAATAATTGATAGAGCTATGCACATCGAAGACTTTTATTCAAAACTTGCCCACTTTACTTGAAAAGCAAAATTTTATCTACTTATTAAATCTATCTAATAATTGAATTATCTCTTTATTCTGCCTAACTTGAATTTCACTGTTTGATTTGATTTCGTAAATCCATAGCAGCACTAAAACTACTGCAATAGGCAAACCAATATATACAAACAAAAACCAAATAAATGCTAAACCACCCATTACATTCCTCCTTGTATTTCCTCAAACCAATCTTCTTGCACAATCTTTCCTCATTAAAGAACAATTCATAAAGATTAGTTTTAATGTAATATTATCATAAAATTGCGTCTTTTCCTTTTATTTTCCAAAAAAACAGAGGAACGCCATCTAAATTTGGCGTTCCTCTTGTTGTGTTAATTCAATTCCCCTGTTACTTGATGAATTCCCACAAACTGGTTATTTTATATGAGCACCCGTTTATTCCATAAAGACAAATTACAGGCTTTCCATTCCTTCTATAATTTCTTGATTCACCTCTTCATCAAAAACGCCTTCAGAATTAACATAGAAAATTAAAATATTGTCAATAACATATTTACTATGTCTTATTAATTCCATAGTTTCAGTCATTTCCTTAAATTCATCTACTCCTTGATCTAAATCTTTTTTAGAGGCAAATACATAAACATATAATTCTCCATTATCTTTTGTACGATATTCAGCAGGTACAACGCCATTTAAAGTTGCACCAAATACACTTGGATTATGTATTGTAGCTTCTTCAAGCTCTACCCCACTAGTAGTTAATTGCTTTATTACGTTATCTAGTTCCAATTGGTTTGCTCTCTCTTTAGAGCAACCAATTAAAAGCAAGGATATTAAAAACAATGTTAAAACTATTTTTATTTTTTTCACCCTTCTCCCCCCTTTGGGAAAGTTAATTAAATTTTTTTCCAAGAATCCTTACTATATTAACGTACCTTTTAGTTGAAGAAAATAAGCTTATCTTGTCTTAATTATTCATATGAAAACCAAATAAAGATTTCAGAAACATGGTCATCAATAATCCTAAATGCCATACCAGTTTTACCCCCTATGGAAATAACATTATCATATTCATCGTGGGAATATTCCTCATAGATATACTCTCCATATGTACTTCTTACTTTTTCTTGGGTCGAACCAATTGTAATTCCCTCTGATGTCGTAAGAAAAGATTCTTTAATAACTAAAGCCCTTATACCTGCTTGTTCATTTTCTCCCCGAAAATGGAAAGTAGCTTCATCATAAGTCAATGTTATATCTTTTCCTGAACCATGTGCTGCTGGTTTTTCATCGTACTCATTTGGCTCCCCTAATAATTCCTTGACCTTAGCTATTGTTAAGTTCTCATGGGAAAGTGTGTCTGAAGCAACAAATAACTTTTCGTTAAAAACATCAAATAATGGAATATTCTCTTGTTGGTTATCCACCTCTACAAGTTCCTGTTCGAGTTTTCGATTTGTTTCTGCATAGTCATCTAGGTTACTAGACATTTTTTCTAGTTCAGCTTTCTTATTTTGTAATTCAGTCTCAAGTTCCGTTAATTCTGTTTTTAACTTTTGATTTTCTTCTAGTAACATTTCATCTTCTTGGCAGCCTACTAGAATTAAACTAACTGTTATTGGTACCAGTACTCTTAAAGAAATCATATAACCTTCTACCTCACCTTTCCCCTTATTTATTCAAGATTCATGCTCGATAGCTTAAGTTCATTTCTTTAGAAGCTCACAAATTATTTATTATATCTATCCTTTAATTAGAAAGATATTTGTAATAGTAATAAACATTCAAGGTAACTACCCTTGTGCTTTGACTTGAATTTTTCACATCCCTTATAAGATATCAAGAAAAAAAGGAACTGATGCGAAAAATTAGACGGATCTTATTAAAGTCTGTTATATCTTGATCTCAAATCGTCACCTTATTGGGTATTAATTTTTCATCTTCTAAATAGCCGATAAATAGATCAACATAATGTGAATCCCACTGTGTACTTTTTCCATCCGATAAGATAGATACTGCTTTATTAAAGGACATCCCAGCCCGGTATGGTCTATTAGAAGTCATTGCGTCAAATGCATCAGCAACTGCCAAAATACGACCGAATAATGGAATGTTAGTAGCAGATAAACCTTCTGGATAACCCTTTCCGTCGTATCTTTCGTGATGATATTTCACACCTGGTATTAGGTCTTTCATGGCGTCATAAGGCTTAATTTCTTCTAAAATGGTAGCCCCAATAGCAGGGTGCTGTTTTATTTGCTCAAATTCTTCCGCAGTTAACTTTCCGTCCTTCAAGAGAACGTCATCTCGTACTCCTATTTTACCGATATCATGTAATAAAGCTGATTTTTTTAATTTGGTCAATTCATCCAAGGACATCCCGTCCCTTTTTCCAATTTCCACGGCATAGTCTGCCACTCTGATTGAATGTCCGGCTGTATAAGGATCTCTTGCATCAAGGGTTGCTGCAAATACAGTGAAAAAACTTTCTACTAACTGTGTATTCATTTCTTCTCTAGTTTTAATAGAGCGAACCATATGATTGAACCCTGATATAAGTTCAGAGAATTCATCAGAATAATAGTTATCCAGTTCTTTTAAATGACCATCCTGAACATGATTCATCCCTTTTAATACTTTTTCAATAGGAGTCTGGACCTCTTTTGTTAGAAGGAAAGAACCGTATATCGCAAATACAATCGTAATCAAAATAATAATACCTGCCCAACTTAGGTAACCTTTTATGATATTTTCGTCTAATTGCACTAATCGAATTTGTGTAGCAAGGCCGAAAAGTAATACAGGAAAAATCCCAATAAATAATGCACTAACAGAAAATTTTCGTCTGATAGAAACGATCACCTTACCGTTTAACGATAAGCTAGAATGATATGTATCTACTGCCTTACTTTCAATTGTATTTAAAATCGAAGGCGTAGTTTTTGCTGTTAAAAAGAACTCAATCATTGCGTGCATAGATGCAATTAGTATTGCTCCAATCCAGGCTAAGCCGACATAACTATAAGGCAAGGAAAGTATGTCAACATAAATTAGGAAGCTGGTCAGCAAGGAAGCGGAAATGGAAAGTCCTAAAAGATGTGGTATCATAATTCTAAAAACAGTTAAGGAAGGAAAATGATGTGCCCGAATAAAAGCATTTTCTAGTTCCTCTAAAGTAGAATTGTCTTTTAACATAACAAGTTTTATAGGTTGGATATGGGATTTAAATACTCTATATTCTAACGTAAACATCACACATAAAGATGTAATGAGGACACCAATTAAATAATAGATTTCCTTGATACTTAAGTCTAATGTATAAAAGACAAATGTACTTCCAACAATACACACCGCTATGACAGATCCAATAATATAATTCCTTAATAACGTTCGTTGAAACGCATAAAAATCCATTTTCGTCGCTCCCTAGCATATTTAAATCTATATTTCTAAAAACAACTAATTACCTAGATTTTTCTTTCCATTGCAAAAAGCTAGGCTTAGACATGATTTTAATCTGCATTAGTATGTATTTTTTCTAAATCTTCTTCGTTTAGCATAGATAAGGAATCGTTATAGGTCAACTAACTGTCCGTGTAATAAAGTTACGCAAGATCCAATTAATTCCACTTTCTCCCCTTTAAGTTTTAATCGGATTTCACCTCCGCGTTCTGAAGCCTGATATGCTGTAAATTCACTTTTATTTAATATTTTACTCCAATAGGACGCCAAAGCGCAGTGTGCAGAACCAGTTACGTAGTCTTCATTAATTCCTATTTTGGGCGCAAAATACCTCGATACAAAATCATACTTTTCTAAACCACGACTAGTAAGAATGACACCTGGGCCCTCTAGTTTACTTATTGCGTCTAAATTTGGTATATAGCCTCGAACCATCTTCTCATTTTCCAACTCTATAATATACCGATCTTCTGCCCACGCAACATTTTTGATAGGAAAATCAATAACACGTTTTATATTCTCTGTCACTACACTTTGATTTGACTGTTTTACATTAAATGTAAGTGTGATTAGTTGATTTGATTGTTTAGCATCAAGATTACCTGATTTAGTCTGAAAAGTAATCGTTGATGTTGAAGAAAGACCTTGACTCCATATAATATGAGCAGCTCCTAATGTGCCGTGCCCACATAAATCAATTTCCTTTGTAGGTGTGAACCATCTAAGCTCATATTCATTTTCCATCTGTTTTGAAACAAATGTTGTAATTGGTTGGTTAAGCTCTTTAGCTAGTAATTCCAGCCATTTATTTGTCTTTTTCTCTTTTAATAAAACAATTGCTGCAGGGTTCCCCTTAAAGGCTTCCTTAGTAAAAGCATTTATTAAATAATATTCACTCATTATAAGCACCCCTATATTTTGAAGAATGGCTTAATTAGAAAAAACGGCTCCTTAAAAAGCTAATAATAGAGTTCTCTATCACTTACTGAATTACCTTCACTAAAAAGTTGAAAGGCCTACCTAAGTAAGCCTTTTGACCATTTAGCAATGATTTATTTTGCTCCAAACAGTCCAAGAAAATTTTTCGTTATTTTGCTGAATAACGTTTCTTCTACAACCCTTGATTGACATTTAGAAATGAAGTCAAAAGGTATTGCTTGTTGATAAGGATAACCATCAGGGGGGATGATTGCATTTTTGTCCTCTATAAATGGTTCATCAACTGGATTTCCTAATGCATCTACTTGTGTGGCAAAAAAACTTGTCAGGCTTTTTGCAATTGCTCTCCCCAAACGGAGACCCTCCGTTCCATCTATCGGATAATGAACTCCGCCATAAACCCGTGCAACAGCACATTCCTCTGCTAAAATCGTTAAACGTTCTCGTTCAGCTGGAAAGAAGTAACTTAACACTTCTGAAGCCACACCAGCTACAATAGCGTGACCAGAAATATAAGAGGGATGTCTAGGAGTACATATATACGTTACTAGATTCGGATCCTGTTGATTAGGTCTGGCAACATCATAACGGTATTTAATAGCCCAAGCCACAACCCCTGCATCTTGAATTGCAGCTTCTGTTAATGCTAGTATACGTGCAGCCTCAGGCGTTGTTAAGGACATGGGAGGAATTTTTGTTGTGAAAACCGTATAGGTATCAATTAGTCGGTCGATAATAGGAGTCCACTGTTTGGTGACATGCCCCGTACCCCAATATTCAGCAAGAAGTTTTCGCTCTAACGTTAAATTTTCCAGTGTATCTTGAACATCTTGTAATTCCATTTTCCAATTAACCTTATAGGGATGGATAACTTTAGGTATAGAATCACCCAACGGACCCTTAAACCAACCGTTATTATCTCTTTGCAAAAAAATAAGCGGCCAAGTGCCAGCTAAAGGTTCTTCTGGATTTTTAGGAGGATATTCTTCACCTGCATAGGGAAGACGCGACCAGCGAGGATAATTAGTCATACACAATATCACCTCCAAGGTACTAGTTAAAATAGTATATTCATGAACTAGTTTTGGAGAGTGTACATAGGTCACTAATAAGAAAAAATGTGTGATAGTCTGATCTATATGAACCTATTTTACTTCTACTAAAACTTCTTTTTGAATTAGTAGAAAACACGTTTCTTCCATATTGAAGAAACGCACCTGTAATAATTATTTACTACACAGTAAAAGGTTACTTGTTATATAGGTTTTTCCAGTCTTCTTTGTAAAAAACGTAATGATCATATAGTTGTCCTTCGATTTCTATATCTCCATAATGGCTGAAACCACATTTTTGAATCACTTTCGTTGAGCTTATGTTGTTAGGTAATACAATGGTATTTAGTTGTTCAACATCTGTGTTCTGAAATAAATAATTTATCAATCCTTTTGCTGCTGTTGTTGTGTATCCTCGATTTCTATAATGTTTTGAGATGGCATAAGCAATTTCTTGGTTGGGCTCACGCAATTCTTCTTTCTTTCCAGTATTACAGAAACCGATAAACTTACCAGTTTCCTTTAATATAATACCTAACTTCAAATAATTCTGACCATTAATTTTAGGCAATGTAGCTAAGAACTCTTTATTGGATGGTATTTCATAGTTCGTAACCCAGTTCAACCGTTGTTCTCTTGTGGATCGCCAATCTGGCAAAAATTCATAAACTTCTGGCTGTGAAGTAAGTTCATATATAGCATCCACATCACCAACGGTAAATTCTCTCAATAGTATTTCACCACAGTCTATTGTAAACAAATTGTTCATGTGTTTCTCTCCACTCTTCACGTTAATCAACTAAACTACGATTACGTTATTAGATTTTAACTAAGGTTTAAGGAATTTGTTTTCAGGCCAGGTTGATAATTGTATAAATGATTAAATCATATCTCCTCTTGTTGTTTCCACAATAATATTTCATTAGCAACCTCATTAGGGGTATCCCAGTGAATGTTGTGCTTTGTATTTTTTATGCCTATTGTCGTTATATCCTTTATACTGTTTTGAATTTTTAGTATTCCTTTAGACCTTGCTGGATCTCTCTCAGGAACTGTTGCATGAAATAATAATACAGGGCATTTAATACTGTCATATGTAGTTGAACAAGGCTCTTGATAAAAAGCTTTTATTGTTGCTAAAAGGCTAAAACGATCAGCCTTTAACACGTAGTTCCCACTGACCCGTTTAAAATTAGAGTGTATGAGGATATCCAGACTGTCGCCCCAATCCTTCGTAGTATATTCTTGATACGTTTTCACTATTTCTTCCCAAGAGTTATACTTACTTGAATTAATATACTCGTCCCAATCTAGAAGGGCTTTTTCTTCCGTTAATCCATCTGCTTGTTCAGGAAAAACATAACCCCCATCAATTAACACGACTCCTTTTATCTTATCAGGAAATATCTTTGTATAGTTTAGAGCAAGGTCCGCTCCCCATGAATGTCCCAATATGTAAAAAGGTCTTTTAACCATTTGGCTAATTACTTTATCCATCCTCTTTGCGACTGAAGTAAATCTATAATCTTCTTCTTTTTTAAAAGGATCCGTTTCCCCATGGCCTGGGCCATCTAAAAGAATAAGGTGGAAGTCTTTGGAGAGAAAATCTTTTAGATAATAAAAACTATTTAAATCACAAGTCATCCCATGAAAACATACTAGAGTTGGAAGGTTTTTATCTCCAAATTCACATCCATGGTAAGTATGATTATTTTCTGTGATTCTAAATTCACCCAAGTTAAGTCCCCTTTTCATTATATAAATGTCTTATTACTATTTTATAGACGTTCTCAACTCTATCATTTGGTTGGTCATGTTCCTATAAGCTAATACTAGCATAATATTACATATTATTCCGTAAAAAATAGATCACACTATGGTGATCTATTTTTAATTCTTGTCCACTTAGCAGCTGCTACTTAATTCTCCAAATTCATAGATTTAAATTTAAACTCGTTGATAAAAATAGCTTAAAAATATAATAACTGCATCCTAGCAGTAAAAATGCTCGTGAATAAAATTAGGGCATTTCACATATTAATTTCCTCTATTAAAAATAGTAATGTCCCTGTTCATGTTCTTTACAAGAATAAGCAACCAGTAGAAAAGTAAGTATAGAAAACCTACTGAAACATAAATTGACCATAAAGATCCTTGTTGCAACTGATTTATAAAGTATCCAAACTCGTTTATTCCCTTTCCTCTTCCAATACTATTCAGAAAACTAACTATCGGAACAGTAATAGTAATGACTATTGAAATAATCGAAAAACCTTTTAACTGTTTACGAAAAATATGTAAAATAGAAATCCCTAATGTTGATAACAGTACCAAATAATAAATGGTCCAAACCCAATTCGGCAAAGTCTCCCAATACATATTCCCATTCACCTCTTTTTCATTTTTACTATTTTTAAATCTTATGTATTAAACGTTTTTTCAACTTAGAAACCCTACTATTAATTTTTCAAACAAAAAAATTACTTTTTGGTTTATAATGGATATAGTTTACATCTATTGAAGAAATATCATAATACTATTTCCATTAGTTTAGGAGGTTTCCCATTGATAAAGTAATAGTAATACCCAAATTGCTCGTTATTTTAATCAAGAAAGCATTTCTACGATTTGAGGAGAACGGGATTACTATGCCTTTTTGGGACCTATAGAACAGCCAGAATCGTATTTCATAAAAAACGCTTTAAAAAGCGTCTTAATAAGACTACTAGAATATCCCTCCTCTTTCATACGTGGTGCTGGATGACCATTTTTATTTTGAGAGGAGCATTTTAGTGAAAGCATTATGTAAAGATTATTTGGTACGTTCGCCATTGCTGGATGACGCATCTGCTGTTACGGATTTTGTTGCAATGGTAGATATCTCAGAATTTGGTTTCCCCGATATAGAAATTCAAGATGTGATTGACCTATGGAGTGAAATAACTCTTAATAAAAATGTTTGGATTATAGAATCATTAAAAAATAATCAGATCATTGGCTACGGTTTTATTGAAGAAACCGATTCTGAAAGTCTATATGCTAGTGCATTTGTTCATCCTGATTTTAAAGGAGAAGGCATTGGCACTCATTTATTAGATTTAATTGATTTCCGAGCATTAGAAATAAAAACTTCTAAGAACTTGTCACTAAAACTAGATAATGTTGTGCCAGCTAATAATGAGAGTGCTATTCATCTTTTGGAATCAAAAGGATATCAGTTTAATAGGCTCTATCAAAGAATGGAAATGAAAATGGAGGAAATACCGGAATCAATTTCTGTACCAAGCGGTGTAACTATTCGTCCATACAGAGCCGAAACAGATTCCGTAAAACTACACGAAGCTCACCAAGATTCTTTTAAAGATGTTAGGGATTTCTCTCCACAACCCTATGAACAATGGATTCAACAAAAGAGTACAACAAATTACGATCAAAGTTTGTGGTTTGTTGCCTATGCAGAAAATGAACTAGTTGGATTTATTATATGTAAAATTTTTGATGGTAAAGATATATATGTTGATTTGCTAGGTACAAAGAAGAATTGGCGAAAACGCGGGTTAGCCTCTTGCCTTCTCAACACTGTATTCAGGGAGTCTTTTAATAGAGGTAATCAAACAGTACTGATTACAGTAGATTCTAATAGTTTAACGAAAGCAAATCTTCTATACGAAAAAGTGGGATTTAAATCCATATTTAAGGTGGCATTGTTTCAAAAACACATTTAAAATAAAAAAATGAGCATTATATAATTACAAGTTAGTATGAGCCTGCATTTTTTAGTAGTAATTAAAAAATACAGGCTCTTTCATTTACATTCAAAACTTTAGCATTATGGAACGTAAAAACTGCTCTTCTAAAAATCAAGGGAATGGTGTAAATAGATAAACGCTGCAAATGTTGAAATGGTACCACCTAAAACTATTGTGTAGCCAGTACCAAATTTGCTTGCGAATATACCAGCCAAGAGTGCAGCCAAAGGCATAAGAGCCCATGTCAAAAATCTACTTGTTGCCTGAACACGTCCTAATAACTTATTAGGAGTTAAGGTTTGCCTTATAGTCACAATACAAGGGTTCAACATCGATGCAGCTAAAGTACCTACCGCATTACATATAACCAACCAAAAATATGTATCAGCCATGCCAAAGAATACAATAGAAAGTCCACCAATAAACGAAGCCGAAAATAATATACCCCGGTAGGACCACACCCTTTTTAATGCGTTTGTCACTAGTGCTCCGCATATTGCTCCAACTCCGCCAATCGATAATAATAATCCTGTTTGCTCTGTGGATAATTTAATCGTTTCCGTTAAATGAAAAATCATCATGGTAAGGAATAAAGTGGTACCAAATACGGAAGCAATCATTGCTAGATTCGTATACAATATAGGTTTTGTTTGTAACACAAATTGAAAGCCTTCTTTTATATCTATCCATACGGTTTTCTGTTTAATTCCCGAATGAGATTCAACCTTCATATTAAGACTTAGGATGGCAAAAAATGCTATTAAGAAGCTTAAGCTGTTAATTAATAGAGCATATCCTGGATTGTAAAAGCTAATAATTAACCCTCCTAGTCCAGGTGCTACTAATACTGCCGTATTAAAAAAACCAGTATTTATAGAATTGACAAGGTGTAAATCACTTTGTCGAACTAATTTAGGAACAGATGCAAATTGAGAAGTATTGTAAATTTGACTGAGCACTCCAGTCAGAAAGGCACCACTGTATAATAAGCCTATATCTAACCGATCGAATAAGAACAGAAGCCCAATTAATCCTATTATTATGCATCTAGCTAAATCACAGATTAATAATAAATATTTTCTATTAAACCGATCCGCAAGTACACCAACAAAAGGCTGAAATAATATAGGTAAACGCTCAAATGCAGCAACTAATCCCATACTTAAGGGTGAGCCAGTAATAGCTAATACCATTAATGGGATAGCAATAAGATGAATTTGATCACCAAAAAATGAAATAACGTTTCCCCCAATAAACCGAAACACAGGATAGTTCTTTTTAAACACAGGTATATCACTAGTGGTTAATGTTACATCGCTTTCTCCCATCTATATGTTCCCCTTATATATTCAATTATTTAAATATTGTTCCAATTCCTTTGGCAAGGAAGTAATTGCATTTATCTTTAATCGATACTTCAATTTTTTCACCTCTACTAAGTTAGCTGACCTTAAGATTTTTAGGTGATGATGGATTGTTGTTTTTCCTAACCCCAGTTCATTCGTAATTTCCTGTAAGGAGAGCTCTTTCTCGGCCAATAGCTTTATAATTCGGAGTCTTACTTCATCCCCTAAAGCTTTATATTTTAGTATCAATGAGTTACTCGGGCTGTATCGATCATTCGGATAAATACTTTCATTAGCAATCGGATAATAAAACACCTTTGTTCCCTCTATATCAGCTTCAATATTCCACGGACGGTAAACATACTGTGGAATTAGCAAAACGGTGTTTACAGTAGGTTCTGGTAAATAAGCAACTCCACCAGTCGCCCATTCAATAAACTCTTCTGGTTCCATACCCACTACCATCTTATTCTTTGCATCATAATCAGTTTTCAAGTAGGAATTAATAGTAGATTCGTCTTTTTTTAGAAATTCTTCATACCAGCTTTTTAAGACACCGACGAGATGATCTTTCAAGTAATTGACTTCAACATGACTAACAAACTCGATGTAGTCCGGAAAAAAGGGATTATCTTTAGTTAAGTTTTTCATTTTGCTAATCGCCAAGATATCACCTTGTGCAGCATTTTTTCTTACATCATTATGTTTATAGCCAATATAAGGTATACAAATGTATCTAATTTCTTCATCAGAAAGCTTATGTATAAAGGATGAAAATTCTGTAATGTCAGAGAAGTCTTTTTGATGCAACAGCAGTAATAACGATTTCCAAGTGTTTTTCTCTTCCACAATTTTCAATTCATTTTGCAGTCCTTTAGAAAAAGATCCTCTTAATTTCTCCCAATATTTCTGAGGCTTCTCTAGCGTGTTAATTAATCTCTTATTTGTAACTGCAGCGATCCCCAATGCACATTCCCATAAAAGAGAATATTCCAACCTAATTTCATAGGTTTCTCTTTTACGACTAGTAATATGATAAACATCCAATGTAGACACCTCTTTCTAAACTTTGTATATATTTTATACTTATAAAAGTATTTATTCAATATAAATTGAATATTATATTCTATGATTTTTGAATGATAAAATAAAAAATAACCCATCATCATAAATGGGTTTAATCTAATACGAATAAATCTTACTAATTGAAATCTTACTTATAATCACAAAGCTCTATTAGGGTTCCATCTGTTGAAGCTGGATTCATATAAATTAGCCTTCTCCCTCGGGAATTTGTTCGAAGCGTGTTGTCTAAGAATCGAACGCCATTTTGACGCGCCTCAGAAATTGCCTTATCCAAGTCATCGACTCGATAAGCAATGTGATGAACCCCTTTTCCCTTTTGTTTTACGAAACGTGCAATCGGAGAGTTCTTGTTAGTCGGTTCCAATAACTCCATTATTTTGTCATCCGTTCTAACAACAGCAACATGTACCTCAACACCAGGGGCATCACTAGTGTAACGATCTATTAATTCACCCTTTAATACGTTTAAATAAAAGGGAAGGATATCATCTATACTTCTAACGGCAATACCAACATGATCTAAAACATAGTTCAAAATAGGACCTCCTTTTATTTCATTTCCTCGAACTTTAGTTATTGTTCAAATTAAGAATACATTCCTATCTACAGAAATACTACATTATTTTAGAAGTAAGAAGCTCTTTTCATTTTTAAATTGTAAATAGTGTCCTCTTCCTACTCTTTCCCTTATGATAATACTATTACAATATACGTTGGTGATTATATGATAAATAAGCGTACTAGAAACATTGGAATATTTTTGGTTATATGTGGGGCAACATTATGGGGTGTTGGAGGCACAGTTGCACAGAAACTTTTTCAAGATTACGGAATTGATGTAGATTGGTTAGTTTCTACACGTCTGCTGCTAGCAGGTGTTTTACTTTTAATCATTCAATCTATGAAGAAAACTAGCTCTCAAGTTATAAACATCCTAAAAAATAAAAAGGTCGTTATTCAGCTTCTTGTCTTTGGGTTATTTGGTATGCTCGCGGTTCAATATACATACATGGCCTCCATTAACTTAGGCAATGCCGCCGTAGCAACACTTCTACAATATTTAGCTCCTGTTATGATAATTATTTATTTACTTTTACGTAAACAGACGATTTTAACAAAACAAGATGTAATCACAACTTCACTTGCGTTAGTTGGTTGTTTATTCTTATTAACTAATGGTTCTTTTTCTCAATTATCTGTACCAGCACCGGCTATTGTTTGGGGAGTTTTGTCAGGAGTAGCATTAGCATTTTATACGTTATATGCGATTCCTTTGCTCAAACAGTATGATTCCCTCGTCATAGTCGGATGGGCTATGATCATTGGTGGGTTAGCATTAAGTTTCATTCATCCACCTTGGAACATTGCGTATTTATCGGTGGAGGCTATTATGTACTTATTTTTTGTTGTTGTTTTTGGGACAATGCTTGCTTTCTGGTTCTACATAGAAAGTTTACAGTACTTGTCCGCAAAAGAAACGAGTGTGCTAGGAAGCTTAGAACCTCTTTCTGCGGTTTTAACGACCGTGTTTTGGTTGAGAGAACCTTTTGGAATGTATCAGTGGATCGGCACGGCTTGTATAATTGGGATGGTTTTAATACTATCCATGAAAAAAAAAGCTATGGAAGAAAAGTAACTCTATAAAAATGCATGGTTTTATATGAAAAAACCATGCACTTTATGTTTTCTATATTTTTACTTGCCAGGAATGTCACAGTTGTCATCTGTACAAACTGCCCCAGCTCCACCTTCACCTGATAGGTCTACTATTTTAGGGCCAGATTCCTCTTGCCATACTTGTTGAAGGGCGCTAAGAAATGTTTCCTTTGGTTGGGCACCAGAGATAGCATATTTTTGATTAATGACAAAGAATGGTACGCCATTTACTCCAATTTGTTGGGCCATTCCTTCATCACGACGGACATCGTCTTGAAAATGTGTAGCATCTTGTAGTACTTTTAAGGACTCTGCCTCATCCATTCCAACAGATGCTGCAAGTTCCACTAGTGTTTGATGGTCACTAATTAACTTAGATTCGGTAAAATAGGCATGTAGTAATTTTTCTGTTAGTTCTTTGTCTTTCCCAACTGTTTTTGCGTATTTCGTTAAACGATGCGCGTCAAATGTATTTGTTGGTTTCATTTCATCAAAGTTATACGTTAAACCAAGATTTGCTGCAGATTGACCGACATTATCATTAGCACGTTTTGCTTCCTCAATACTCATTCCATACTTTTTCGCTAACACTTCATGTATGCTGTCGCCAGCGTATAGCTTTGCATTTGGATCTAATTCAAAACTTTTAAATTCTACGTCTACTTCGTTTCGGTTCGGAAACTGTTCAAGAGCTTCCTCTAAGCGACGTTTTCCGATATAACAGAACGGACATACATAATCAGACCAAACTTCTATTTTCATAATTAATACCTCGTTTTTGTAAGTTTTGCATCATGATAACATAATTTATACAGAAATAATAAAAACTTGCTCGGAAATAGACTTTTGATTGGTATACTTTCTATTTTGATTGACCGTATTTTCTATTCCGTTGAAATACTTCTAATTTGGTTGATATATTTTTATTTTGGTTGATATAATTTCCATTTCGCTGATATATCTTTAATTTGGTTGATATATAACAAAAAACCCATTCCCCTAACTTAAAAGGAGGATTGGGTTTTGTAATTACGGTTTCTTTGGATAAATGATAATCATTTTATACATGAGCGTATAAAGAATAAGCAATAAAAGTGCAATAATCCCTGGATTATTATAACCAATCACACTAACAATACTGTGGATTAACAGCGGGATGGTTATCGCGAAAGTCGTCATTTTCCAAAGTAGTTGATATGTGAGCTTTCTTTTTACTAGCTTGCTAATAATAAATGAAAGGAAAGTCAAAATGGAAACGAGACAGATCATCGTGAAAAAGATAACGAATGGATAAAATACGATGACTTGTAACATGTACATGCTTTTTTCTTCATTTCTACTAAGATTCTCTATGTTATTTACTAAATTTGGGATAAACAGCACAATCATTAACACAAATAAATACGTCATCGTATGGAGCATTCCTACTCTATTCAAACGGAAAAGGGCTTCTTTTTTGGGCAGAAGTAGACTATTTTTTAATGCAATGAGTAATCCCATTTTGGTTCCTCCATTAGATTAGTACGTATTATTTAGCGATTTTCGAAAAATTTCTCTGCCTTTTCCAAGTATGGTTCTTGTTCAGGGGTTAGATCGTACTCTTCCACAATTGCATCAACCGGGCAAACCGATGCGCATGCACCACAATCGATGCACAGATCTGGATCAATGAAAAATTGGTCTTCTCCTTTGTCGATACATTCGACAGGACAGACAGCTAAGCATTCTCCAGCTAACTCCCCTTTACACGGACTTGTAATTACAAAAGCCATGGGTCTCCCTCCTATATTCTTTATGTGTTTTCTATATTGCGGTATGAGCTACTAAAATATAGTATTGGATCTCCTTCGCTCACTTGAACATCTGTTACTTCAGCAATTAACAAGACATGGTCCCCTGCTTTTACTGTTTGTTGTACGGTACATGCTAACGTTGCTAATGATCCTTTTAAAACTGGTACGCCATCAGCATCTTCAAACTCTATCTCTTTGTCTTGCTCTTTTTGTTTTGCGAAGATCATGGACAAATCTTTTTGGGTATCCGCTAAAATACTAACACCAAAACGTCCAACTTTTTGAAGATCATCATACATGGAAGCTTTTTCGTCAATGGAGACCGTGATGAGTTTTGGATTAAGAGAGACAGACATGAAAGCATTGACTGTCATTCCGCGAACTTCTCCATCAATGTGACTTGTCACAACGGTGATTCCAGTAGCAAATTTACCCATTGCTGTTCGAAACAATCTATCATCTATCATGTGAATACCCCTTTATACGTTATTTAAGCATATATAGCAAGCTCTTCTTCAATTTGCGTTTTTATTTTATCTAAACATTCGGCTGCTGTTTTCCCAAAGATTCGCTTGCCGTTGACCAAAGCATAAGGTCTATTCGCACACATACCACAAAAGGAAAGACAACTACTTTCCATAACGGCTACTTCTGGGTATTCTGCTTCTATTATAGATTCTACATCTATTTCATTGATAAGACTACCATCACAAATTTCCACCACTACGATTCCCATAGTTTCTTTCCTCCTTTTTATTGTATGTTTGCATGGAATAAGGCACCTAAAAAGGTACCTTATGTATTATTCAAATTATATTGCTTGCTCGTATTTTTCTGCTACTACTTCCCAGTTGATAATATTAAAGAAAGCTTCGATGTATTCAGGACGTCTGTTTTGATAATTTAAGTAATACGCATGCTCCCAAACATCTAAACCTAGAATTGCTGTTTGACCTTCCATAATAGGGTTATCTTGATTAGGTGTGCTAGTTACCTCTAGTTTACCGTTTTCATTAACTACTAACCATGCCCATCCAGATCCGAAACGAGTCGTTGCTGCAGTTGAAAATTGATCTTCAAATGCACTAATGCTTCCAAATGCTTCTTTCATTGCTTCTGCAAGTTTTCCTGTAGGTGCTGCTGCCTCTTTACCAGGCGCAATAACTTCCCAGAAAAGTGTGTGATTAAAGTGTCCACCACCATTGTTACGAACTGCAGTACGAATATCCTCTGGTAGAGCATCTAGGTTTCCAAGGAGTTCTTCTAGAGACTTATCTTGTAAATCCGTTTTACCTTCTAGTGCTGCATTTAGTTTATCCACATATGTTTGATGGTGTTTCCCATGATGGATCTCCATTGTTTGCTTATCAATATGAGGCTCCAATGCATCAAATGCATATGTAAGTGCTGGTAAAGTAAATTTTGACATGTTATATTCCCCCAAAAATTTTAGTTTGTACTTTTTATACTAAAA
Source organism: Salirhabdus euzebyi (assembly GCF_014207435.1). Lineage (GTDB taxonomy): Bacteria > Bacillota > Bacilli > Bacillales > Alkalibacillaceae > Salirhabdus > Salirhabdus euzebyi. The sequence goes on along the minus strand of NZ_JACHGH010000002.1, from coordinate 283,574 downwards.
GGTATAATAAGTATAGAATGATAATAACCTATTTTAAAAGTAGAATCAATCTTTTTGCTTCAATGTTTCTATTTTTTTGCCTATAATGGAATACAATACAAAGCCGAGGTGTTTCCTTATGGAACAAACAAAACTAACAACGAAGGATAGAATTCTTCAACTATTAAAAAAAGAAGTGAAGTTAACCGTTTCGGATCTAACTAAACATTTATCGATTACTGACATGGCTGTCAGAAAGCACCTTATACAAATGGAAAAAGACGGTTTGATTTTGTCGAAAGAAGTAAAGCAACCAATGGGGAGACCTATTCAAGTCTACAGCTTATCTGAAAAAGGAGAACTGCTTTTCCCTAAAAACTATGAAGGCTTAAGCGTGGAATTTTTAAAGGATATTGAAGAACTACATGGTGAAGCTTCTATTCAACAATTGTTTGAAAAACGTGAACAACGGCTAACGCGTCAATATGTGAATCGAATGCACGAAAAATCACCGAATGAAAGAATACTTGAGATGGCTGCTATTCAAAATGAAAAAGGGTATATGGCCGACGTGGCTCAAATTGATGAAAGCACGTACGAACTAACGGAGTACAATTGCCCGATTATGGCGGTTGCAAAAGAATACAAAGTTGCATGTAAATGCGAAACATCTATGTTTAAAAACGTTTTACAAACCGATAACATTAAAAGAACAACCTGTAAGACTGAAGGAAATGATCACTGTAAGTTCATCATTGCTTTTTAATGGGATGAGAACAGCAGTGATCATTTTTTTCTTAAACTAACTTCTCCTTCAATTTTTGGAACACAGCTTCTAATTTATCTTGTGGCACTTCACGATATTGATCCCCAATACTAATTTCAGTGTAACAGCCATTGTTATCAGTTTTCCGTAAATTACTCGTGATGCCAATTCCAGTTTCTTCATAAATGTCTATTAAAATGGGAATCACTTTGTCTATGTCCATTTCAAAATGAACATGAAACATATTGGAGACTGGTATTTCTGGTATAGTCTTTACGCCTTCGCATTTGTTGAAATAACTTGCTAGTTCAATGGCGTCTTCATAATATTGTCCCATCATATCTTTTCTTTTTTCGAAATAGTAATCCGCAGATAAAATATAGGGATAAAGGCTGATTAAGTCACCACCATGGCGTTTTTTCCACACTTTTGATTCTTCTGTAAACTCCTTTCCACCTGCTAAAATTGCCCCTGCAATACCACCTATTCCTTTATAAAAAGAAACATATACACTGTCAAAAAGACTACAGACTTCTGGAGCAGTTCTTTGGTAATAAGGTAGGACTTCCCACAATCTTGCCCCATCAAGATGAAGTTTAATATCCTTATCATGGCAGTATTCGGAAATAGCTTGCAGCGTTTCAAAGGACGGGAGTTGTCCTCCTATTTCACGTTGTGGTAGCTCAAGTAGTAAACAGGAAATATCCTCTTTTAGATTTACGACATCTTCTATTTCAATTACGCGGTTTTTATCTACTAACAATATTGTTTTGATGTTATGTAATTCTTTAATTCCGTCTTCCTCATGAATTTCCAGGTGTGAAAGTGGGTGATAGCCTACTGTTTTCATTCCTTTTTTATCACACCATATCCGAAGGGCAATTTGTTGGGCCATTGTCCCACTCGGAAAAAACACTGCGGCTTCCTTACCTAAATAAGATGCAATTTTTTCTTGGAATTCCTCAATCACTCTTCCATTTCCATATAAATCGCTCGGTACGTCCCCGTTAATACCCTCAAATGCTTGTTTCAATACATCTACATTTCTAGGGCCATGTCCTACTAATTGATGGTTGGTTTGTTGAAAAGCTTGAAATAATTTAGTCAAATTCCCATATCCTCTCCGCTTTGTAATTGTATTTTTCATTTAAACTAAGCTTGGTTTCTATTTTTATCCACTTACTATTCAATAGAATTAGTAGCCTACACTTTTTTTAGACTAACTGTCCCTCTCTTTTCACTCTCCTCTGAATCGGCGTTAATGTCCCAGCTAATGCAATTAAGCTACTGGCTATTAAAATACCTGTTAAACCGTCAAAGGCAACAAGCGATAACATTCCAAAGACGATGAGGTCAAATGCCGAATCTAATACAGATATTAATGATAAGGTTGTAGCTCGTATTTCTGATGGAATCAAATCATTTTTTAATTGAGAATAAATCGGTCCTCTCATTGCTTGTCCGATTCGTAATAAGAAAAATGCGCCTAATACGATCCACAACGTTTCACCAAAAACGGCTGATACGAATAGGCCAATTGCTGCTAATATTCCAGTTACAAACATTAGACTTTTCCGTGAAAATTTACTTGAGAACCAACCTACTGATTGTGAGGTCATATACCCTAAAGTAGCTGCAAGTGCGTACATGACACCGATCATTACAACCGGCAATCCTGCATTCGTAAAAATCGGTTGATTAAATGCTTCATAGACAGAATCTGCCGGAATAAAAACAAGTGTAAAGTTAATAAAGAGGAGTAGCAATGTCGGTTCTTTCCTAATTGCTTTCACCCCTGCAGTTACTTGTTTAAAAGGATTAGCTTTGAATGTTCCAGTATTTTTAGGATTTCTCACAAAGAAAATGAGCACTAACTCTACGAGATGAAATAGTAGCCCGAGTAGAATTAATAGAATAAATTGTTCATTTTGTAAATCTTGTGCTAGATAAGCACCGAAAAGTACAGCTAGAATCATCGAAACAAAACCAGCTGATTGTATTTTACCCATCGCCCAATCCATTTGATTATGTTTTCCATCTTCCTTAAGTGACTCATATATGAGAGCTTCGTCAGCACCAGAAAAAAACGTGACAGAAAGTCCATTCAGTGCACTAAATAGAAAGAACATCCATGGTTCATAGGCGTAAATTAAAAGAGAAATACTTCCTATTTTTATGATAACTCCAATTAGAAAAGAAACTTTTGGACCGAAACGATCTGCAACAACTCCACCAGGAACCTCCCCCAAGAGAACTGCTCCACTCCAAAATAGTTGTAGCATTAAAATGTGGATAGGCTCCAGACCACGTTCATAATAAAAAAGCGTTAACACTGGGGCAATAAAATTAATTGTTCCAAAAAAACGGATCCAAAACATGACACGAATATTATGTGTAGATAGGCTCTGATTTTTCATGGTTTCTCCTAAATATATTGTATGTTCATTATTTTAACACTTTTTTAATAGAGTAACAGATTTTTGGCTATACCTCACCCTATGTTAAGGACGGTTTGATTCACTTTTTTATGTTAATATAAGAAAAGCATATCAAAAGAAAAGAGGTTATTCAGAGTGAAATTAGCAGAAGCTCTAATTCTTCGTTCCGATTATCAAAAACGTATGGAACAGCTGAAACATAGGCTGTTACAGAATGCTAAAATACAAGAAGGGGAAACTCCTAACGAAGACCCTAAGGAACTTAAGAAAGAACTATCTCAGGTATTACATCAATTAAAAGAGGTTATTCAAAATATCAATCGCACCAATTTGCAAACAGCTTTTGTTGATACACAATCACTTGCTGATGCGTTAACAGAGCGAGATTTACTAGGTCAAGAAAGAAATATATACAGTGAGATTCTAGCACAAGCATCTATGCGTCATGACAGATATTCTAGGTCTGAAATTAAATTTATAACACCATTTAATATAAAAGAAACGCAAAAATATGTGGATGAACTGTCACAAAAATATAGATTAGTCGATACGAAGATTCAAGAACTTAATTGGAAAACCGATTTAATAGATTAATAAGCAAGTTGGTAGCGAAAGCATAAAAGCGAGTACAAAACCCACCAACGGGTCAAGTTGGAATGTGGCAGGGGTTTCGGGGTAACCCTAGAGGTTCAAGTCCTCTTTTGACAAATTAGACCCATTACTGTTACATGAGAACGATTTACTCATACAACTTATAACCATGTACTGATTTTCTTTCGCGAGGGTGGATAAGGGGAATGGAAAAACGCTTGGAAGAGGTAGTTAGCCCCAAAAAGTTAGATTTATTACTCTAACTTTTGGGGTTTGGTACCAAACCAAGCGTTTTTTCGTATTGAAATAGTTTAGAAGCTATCCAGATTATCCAAGTTATTTTCTTTCAAACCATCCGGTTCACTTCGAATAATATCCCGACCGTATTTATGAAAAACATCTACATGAGCAAGTTTACCAGCTTTCGCTTCATCAAGTGCTGTTACGTAATCCAGTTCCCTACCACTTTCTGTCTTGAAGGCAATAATATCACCGTCATCATTTCTTCGGACTGCTACAATTTGTTCTTGGCCAGGTTTTACTTGTAGATCTGTTTCCATTGCCGCTTCATTATCTGTTTGTTTTCTGTAATTCTCAAAAATCTGTTCAAAATCTTTACTCATTCGGCAACACCTCCAGAACGTATGTTTAGTGTGTGCTAATGTTTATGATTTATGTAGTAGTTGTTCTTTTCCCTTTTTTAATCATTATTGTTACTGTAGATATATCACATTTACATTCTAGAGGAAAAAGATGAACACTGATATGCCTTTATTTATAAGTGGAATGATATTATTTTTAGTAGGTTTATTTATCTCAACCCATTGGGCGATTTTAGGCTCTTTTATTTGAATTGCAAGTGGCTCTTAGTTATGGGAAGTGGAACGTGTTATTTAGCTAGATATGCTAAACAATAAAAATAGGTTTGGCCTACTCACTTACGCTTTCCTTTAAGATCATAAAATCTATTGTATCATCGTTTTTTTGTATAAGATTCATTCCTAATTTTTTCACAATTTTTATAGAAGCTATATTATCTTTCCTAATATTCGTTGCAGTAATGCCTTTAACCCCTTCCTGTTGAAAAGCCCAGTCTTTTAATCCACTTGCCATTTCACTAGCATATCCATTCCCTTGAAATTTTTCGTTTATGCCGTAACCTATTTCGATTAATCCACTGTTATTAGGTGGGGTTTTAAATCCCATCATCCCTATAACCGTATTACTCTTCTTTTCCGCAATAAATCCATACCATTTTGATATTTCTGGGTTCTTTTTTAATTTTTCTAAGCGGAGAGGGAAAACACGCTCTTGATGGATGGTTTGTATAAAATTCGTTTCCACGTTGATTTGTAGATATTGTTGTAATGTTTGTTCCCCGCTCATAGCCGCTTCAATGGATTCGATCGTCATCGGTATAAATCCCAAACGTATCGTTTCTATCGTAAACATATATGGTTTCCCCTCTATCTAATTAGTTTAATTCAATCGTGCCGTAATGAAATAACGATGTTTTTCTTTTGTGCTGTGTAAATCCGAATTGAGCAAACCTATCACTTTTCCAATGATCTTTTAACACTACACGTTCACGGGCTACACGCATTGCTTCCTTTATTACCTCTTTCGTAAGTTCAGACTTCACGGCTTGTCCTCTAATTGAATTCATTCCACTTGAAGAATCAATTGTGGAATGAAACATAGGATCAAAGTATACTACATCGAATGAATCAGATTTTGTTTGCTGTAAAAGGGAAAGATGATCACTGTGGAAGACTTCAATTCTTCTCATCGCTTGATCAAAAAGATGGTTCCCGCTCGAAAATGATGATAACCCTTCTTTAGCCAAGAGGTATAATAACGGATTCCCCTCCACTCCCATAACTGATCCACTAGAGCCAACTGCAATGCTTGTTATTATGCTATCTGATGCCAAACCCAACGTACAGTCTAGAAAAGACATCCCTTCTGTTAACTTAGCAGTTGAAATAAGGGGGTCTTCATCCCCTTTAAACATTCGTTTTGCCCTAATCATTGCTAAATTGGGGTGGAAAAATAGATTCGATTCATCATATAGTGGAGCTATATACAAACGTTCTTTCCCTACAACCACAATATCATCCTGATACTGTTCTTTTAAAGATTCAATCGAAACGCCGCCTCTTTCTTTGTATGATAGTCCATAAGAAGTCGACAGCTTTTTCGCTTTCATAACTAATTTACTTGGGGATCGTCCAGCTGTTGTAATGATCATTATTTTTCGTCCCTATTCTTTTATTCATATGAATATTATTATACATCAGAAAAACTTGGCTTGTCGCCAAGTCCTTATGACGAAAGCCTTCGTTTTTCTTATACTTTAATCCTTTAACAAAGTTAAACTTTCTTAAAGTACAAAAAGATCGCCATTTCTGACGATCTAAATTTTTTTTATTCAATTTTTAGATAACTTTATTTTATGAATTCGCTTTTAATCAGATAAGCAACGTCATATTTCTCTAAATCGCTAATATTTCCCTCTACATCTTGGAAAAAAGAATGGGGAAGTGAACTCATAGATCCATCGTCATTTGAGTAGCAGATACTAGCTAAAACCATTTTTCCTGTTGTCGGAATACTTTCTCCTGGATTGCTATCCATTATGATAGACATATTACGAAAACCTTCACCAGACATTGTATCAAAACTATTTAAAGAACCAGTTGCTCCATCACTGTTAATACCAACGTTAAACATTACCTGATTGTCGTTATCAATCGTATTTGACTTAGTAAAAATAATCGTACCATTTTCCTTAACTTTAGCTGTGAGGTGAGCAATTTTATTGTCTACCAATTCACCTAATTCATATTTTTCAACCCAAACAGATACTTCCTTATATTCACTATCAATATGGAAATCAAACACAAAAGATTGATCAGCTGTAGTAGAAAGTATTGCTTTCTCCCTCTCTGTTAACTCTGCTTTTGAAAAGGTGTTTTCCTTCACACTATCATTATTACAAGCAGGCAAAAACAGTAAGATAAAAATGATAAAAAACAATATTAATATTTTTTTCATTTCCCTCTCCTTTCTTATATCCACTCTCAGTCATTTGTATCCAATAAACAGAGTCCTTTTCAACTCACACTCTTCACCTTATATCATACATGAACATTCTCTCATATTACTCTCGATCCCTCTACCCTAGAGGAAATAATCTATTATTTCTAAATCGGCATCAAGATCAAAAGGCGAAAAAAAGGACTAACAATTAAGTAATCAATTGTTAGTCCGGACATATTTCTCTTTATCTTTCCGCCAACTTCGGAACAATAATATCACCTTTAGATTGATCCTCAATTGGCTCAGGTTCCTCTGCAGGACTTGCACGTTTAATAAAGAAAGCAAGCACTAATGCTACACCAGCTATAAATGTTGAAATGAAGAAAACGTCATTAATTCCTTGAAGCATTGCTTGCATTCCAATCACTTGCTCCATTTCTTCTATTGCTGCGTCGGTTGGTTGGATTGTCAGACTCTTCATCGCATCCTGAAACATTGTAGCCGCATGTGTTTCGCTACGTGTTGACATAATGGATACTAATAATCCTGTCCCAATAGCGCCAGACACTTGGTTAAGCGTATTGTTCATAGCTGTTCCATGTGGATAAAAACGGGCTGGCAATTGGTTAAGACCATTAGTTGAGACTGGCATCATGATCATGGACATCCCAAACATACGAATAGCATGTAATACAACTAAATAATTATACGTCGTTTCCATTGTAAGTTGACTAAAATAATACGTTGTTACTACAGTAATAATCAGCCCAGAAATTGCTAAAACTTTCCCACCGAATTTATCAAAAAGTCTTCCTGTAATTGGAGACATGAACGCCATGACTAAAGCACCTGGTAACATCATTAACCCTGCATCTAAAGGAGTAATACCACGTATCTCCTGTACATAGATCGGTAATAGTAGCATTCCAGAAAACATCGCCATTGTAATGACCATCGTAATAGTAGAGGATAGTGCAAACATTGGAAATTTAAAAATACTAAAGTTAAGCATCGGGCTCTTTTGTTTCGACTGTCTAATTATAAAAGAAACTAATGAAATAACACCAATAATAATTGTTCCGTATACGAATGGATTACTCCATCCTTTTGACCCAGCAGAACTGAATCCATATAAAATACCACCAAAACCGACACTTGATAACAGTAAAGAAAAAGTATCGAGTTTAAGGTTTACTTTTTCCTTTTTATCTTTAAGGAAGAAAAACCCTAGTATAAAGACACTGGCTGCAATTGGTGTAACAAAATGGAAAAGTGCTCTCCAATTATAATGCTCCACAATCCAACCTGATAGAGTTGGTCCAATAGCGGGAGCGGCCATTAAAATTAAACCAAACACACCCATTGCTGCCCCTCTTTTTTCTACCGGGAAACTGATTAGCATAACATTCATCAGCAAAGGCATCATTATTGCCGATCCAGAAGCTTGAATCATTCGTCCAGCTAGTAATAACGGAAAGATTTCTGCAGAACCAGCAATTATTGTTCCTATCGTAAATAATCCCATTGCCACTAAAAATAAACGACGAACGGAATATTTTTGTATTAAGTATGCTGTCGTCGGAATCAAAATCCCGTTAACTAACATATAGCCTGTCGTCATCCATTGTACAGTTGATGGACCTATTCTTAAGTCGCTCATAATAGAAGGTAACGCGATATTCAATAATGTATTGTTTAAAAAAGCAATAAAAGCACCAACCATAAGTATACCGATAATTCCGTAATTAGGTCTGGGTGTGATTTTTTTCGTATCTTTCATGGTGTTATCCCCCTTATACTCGACGTTCATTTTTTATACTCTGATTTCACATAAACAATATCATATACTAGGAGTCTAATATTTGCAATAAGAATTTTTCCCTAAACATAAGCGTTTGTGTAAGTAACAAAAATGGTGTAGTATATTTTTTATACCGCTAGTCTATATAAAACGTTTACAATAAATGATTTTATTATAACTGATAGTAAGGATGATTTTTTTATGAGTGATCGTAAGCAACAAGTTATTAAAATGGCACACCAGTTATTTATAGAAAAGGGATTTCAGGCCACATCCATTCAAGATATTATAGATTATTGTGGTATTGCCAAGGGAACCTTTTACAATTACTTTTCCTCTAAGAACGAGCTACTTATTGCTATATTTACCGAAGCTTACACAAAAATGGAAAAGGAAAGAAATAAAATATTGATTGGACAGGATCATTCAAATATTCAACTTTTCATTAAACAAATTGAATTTCAAATGTATATGAATCGTAAAAATAAGATGGTTGCCCTTTTCGAGGAAGTACTTGTTTCTCATGATGAGGAATTGAAGCAGTTTATTAAGGAAGGTCAATTGCGTTTAGTACAATGGGTCTATTTGCGTTTCATCCAATTATTTGGAGAGGAAAAAAAGACTTATTTATTGGATTGCGCCATTATGTTTATCGGCATTTTACACCAAAACATCAAATATGCAGACAAACGAAAAAATGCTGATGAGGAAGTGCATAAAGTCGTACACTACAGCGTAAACCGGATAGTCAAGGTTGTAGAGGAAGTTGCTGAATCGGGCGAACAATTGCATGAACCTAGTCATTTGGACAGTTGGTTATCAAAGGATAAAAGAGCTGATCAAACTTTTCGTTTAAGGCTAACGGAAACTATCACCTCTCTACGAAAAAGGTTAAAAGAGGATAAAGATCAGGTTAGGTATATAGAGTTGATCGATTTTATCCAGGATGAAATTTCTCATTCTCATCACCCACGGAAGATGCTAATTGAAAGCTCCCTTGCATCATTAAAGAATGTACTTTCGGAAAAGGAATTAGTAGAAGAATTAGAAAACATATTGAATACTTATATCATAAAATAAAAAAATGACTTGGTTTTGAACTGTTCCCATAAGCATAGAAATTGTGTAAACTCTGGGATTGTTCTTCTTACCAGGTCATTTCTTTTTTTGAGTAATTTACTTATTTATTTTTAAACACCTCTCTTTGTTAAAAGGTAAACCTAAAATAGTATAAACATCCTTCCATCGCTGTTCCATATCCGAAGCATATAAAAATGGGATGAACCCTAAATTTAAGTATGTTTTAAGAGCAGGTAAGCGATGATCATTTGTCACAATACGTATACTGCTGTAACCTGCTTTTATTAATCGATTTGTTGCTAGATTCGTAACAGCTAGTCCCAAACCTTTCTTTCTATGTGCTGGACGAGTAAAGACAAAGCCAATATCACCACCGAACGGAAACGTATAATGGCTAGATTTCGGATTATGTAAAGCAACCGCTGATGCTACTATTTCTTTTGATCTTTTATCAATTAGGAAAAAAAGACCATTTGGTATCACCCTGTCAAAAAAATCTTCTAATTCTGTTTCGTCTAGTAACCAACCTTCCTTTTCCAATAATTCTACATAGTTCTTTTTATCTTCTTGTCTGAAAGTTCTTACGCAGTATCCTGATGGAATTGTTGGTTCTGGAGGTGATTGAATGAACGACTGGGGACATAATAATATTAATGCTTTTTTATTAGGCACTTATTTCTATCCTTCCTTATTGAAATTCCTCAAATGGGTAGTAAACAATCTTTCCACTATTTAAGATAACGCTAAATTGATTGGATTGGAAGCTACCATTTTTGTCTTCTGTTACAACAGGAATATACCAGTAATACGTGCTTGTTTCATGTATCATATCAAAGCTATCTAATTGAAAACGAATAGATTCTATTTCAGATGGATTTACATAACCATAATAAATACCAATATCCCCCATATCCACATACGCAAAGAAATCTGTTCTAAACGGGGAATCCTGATTACGCCCATTTATTGCTTGACTATGTTGAATAGCCTTCCAACCAAACAATCGCTTCTCATACACTTCTCCCATAATGTACTTACCTGTATCAAACATCACGAAGGTACTATTGTCGATTTCGATTTGTTCTAGAATTTCTACATCCCCATGTCTATCCTCTGCCACTTTTTCAATGGTAGAGTTTTGGAAATAAATAAAAAAATAAACAGCCAAACAAACTCCTAATACCACCATCAACGGTTTCATAATAGATTTTATCCTCATAAGTCCCCTCCACAAACAAAGCATTATACTAATAAATATGCTCTCGAAAAACTTACTATTAGTTTATGAAAATGGGACAGATATCTGCATCATTTTTTCGAATTTCTGTAGTAATACAAAACGTATTATTTTAGCTGTCTAAATCAGTGAATCCCGGTTAATACTATTTAACAAAAAGCGGAGGCGATTTTTTGGTATATATACATCAAAATATCGAATTGCACGAAAAAATTGTACAATCACAGGAAACTAAATACTCCCTTTGGATAGAACATGTTTTTCTCACTCCACATTGGTGGGTCGGTCTCTTTCTAACCTTTACACCTTGGGTCTTATAGGTAATGTTTAGCAAACAGGAAAGTAGAAATAGATTTCTTTATTCTGCCTTTTTAGTTATAATCACAACCTCCTTTTTAGATTTTCTAGGTGTTCAGTTTGGTTTTTGGCTCTATCATTATGAGGTTTTTCCATGGATGCCTGCATTTGTCCCGTGGGATTGGACGTTAATTCCTGTCGTCATTATCAGCTTAATTGAATATAAACCAAAGCTATCTCCTCACTTAAAAGGGACGTTATTCGCAATCCTTGCAGCCTTTGTCGGCGGTCCTTTATTTAAACACTTTGACTTCTATAAAGAAATTAATTGGAGTAGTTTTTATTCCTTCCCTATCTATTATTTAATTTTTCTAATTGGTTATTGGGCAAGTCTTAGAAATAATTATCAAGTTTATTGGAAGTAAGATAAAAGGGGCCCTCATAATTAAGAAGAGCTCCTTTTTACATATATATGATTTCCACACTAATATTTCCCGGGCAAGCGCATAAAACGACAGTCGTTGCAAAAAAGGGACTGAACTTATCATTTTTTAGCTATTTATGTATGATGCACGTGTTGCATTTTGTTATCTATCTTTTTTTTGATATGAAATGATATTTAACAAACTTATTGATTTTTAGCTAGTTTTAAAGCTAATTGCTTCAATTTTGGCTTATTAGTCGTGATATTTAATTTTTCTAACACGGCAATCATCAAGTCGTAATGCGCATAACCCCTACTTGTTATGATTCTTTCTGTTACACAAATATCACTATCTACATACGTACCATCAACATAGTAATCATGAAATTGCTCATTCAGGTGAGGCATGGTCGTATACTGGCAATCTAACAAACCTGCAGACGCTACTATAATAGAGGATGCGCAACTTGCAGCAATGATTCCGTTGAACTGCTGTATAAACAATTTTAACGTTTCGTTTGTTAATAAATCATCCGTAATGTCTCCTCCAGCCATCATGAGTAAATCATAGGTAAGTGGATCTGCCTTTTCTAATGTTGTTGAAACTATTTCAAGCCCACCATCTGATTGAACAATCCCACCATGCAAAGAAAAAGTATCTATTGCCCACCCTTCTTGCTTTAAGAACTTTTGAAGCAATGCAACTTGCCAAAGAGCAAATCCGTCATATGTAATAAAAGCAATCTTTTTCATACTTCACCTCTCATAATTTTTCCATTACTTTATAATATATTATACTATTAATTTTAAACACAAAAAGCCTAAGCGGTGTGCCTAGGCTTCCTATTATTTCCTCATATTAAAATGTGCATTAATTTGTCCACGGAGCATATCATTGCGCATTTGCTTTTTATTTTCATTTCTTACTTCTTCTTTAATTTCTTTCGTTTGAACGCCTTCTTCCCGTTTATCAGCAATCTTCATCAATAACTCGACATCCGAAAAGGAATATTTTCTCGTACCACGCTTTGTTCGCTCTGGAAAAAGGAGTCCACGTTCTTCGTAATAACGGATCTTTCGTTCTGATAAACCGGTAAGCTCATGAACTGTTCCGATACTAATCACTTTTTTATCTTTATAAGAAGACAAGAACCCTTCCCTCCTCTGTCATATTTCTTCTATCATACCTCTATTTTCTATTATTTTCATGTCGACTAGTTTCTTAGCCATGTTCTTTTTGTCGATTGAGTTTATTAAATATGAGTTTGAGTTCTGTTAATGTTAAGGTGTGGATTTCTTCGTCCTTATCGGTATAAACACCAGCATCAATAAGTTGTTGAATATAAAAGCTTCTAACTTTATCGACCGCTTCACGAAGCTGATTTTTCATCATTTTGCACCCCTCCACTCATTTCAGTATGGTTTTGGATATATCTTAAAAAAGCATGGGCCTGTGAGCCATACTGAAGCAGTAACTTTTCGTATAATTCGTCCCTTTTCCTATCTAATTTTATTATTTCTTCTGCTAATTCAACCATTTCTCTTTTTATCATACATTCATCACAAGGGAAAGGACTGGTACTGATATCGATAAAAATACAGCAGATGTTGTCATGGCAACACTCCCCATTGCTCCTTCCTCCTCTCCCCATATGAGTGATCGATTGGCACCGAGCATTTGTGCGGATGTCCCCATTGCAAGTCCTTTTGCAGCTTTGCTTTTAATACCAAATCTTTTTAATAGCTTAGGCCCGATTGTCACCGATATAAGTGCAGAAATAATTACAATAAAGACTGTGGTAGAGGTTAGCCCACCAAGATTATTAGAAATGGTTAATGCTACAGGTAGTGTAACTGATTTCGGTATTAAAGAAGCTACCAACTGATCTTGCAAATGGAATAAGTGGGCCATAGCAGAGACAGAAATTACACCCATTGCAGTTCCACATATAACCCCCAATAGGACTTTTTTGTAATTTTTTCTTAAGAAGGACCATTGCTTATATAAAGGAACAGCTAATGAAACCACAGCAAGCTGTAACAAAACATCAAATATAAAACTTCCTTGTAAATACGTGTTCGGATTTATGTTTGAACTTAAGATTAATAGAATGAGTAAACCAGAAGAAATGTACAATGGATTCAGCCATGCTTTCCTATATTTTTGAAAAAGCTTTAAACCGAAAAAGTAAAAAATGATAGTTGCGGAGAGGCAAAATAATACATTTCCTATTATTGCTGTCATTCTATATTCCTCCTTTTTATTTTTTCATACCTTTCTACTGCATAAGCAGAAGCTAGTAAGCAACAAATACTACTCACCACAATTATGATCAAAACATTCCAATGCATCATACGTAGAAAAGCAGTCGATATAAACAAACTTACAATTGGGGGGATAAACAAAAAGGTGAGGTGTTTAAGCTGGAAGGTTGATAATTTTTCTATCCATTCTATTTTTATTAGCCCAATCATCAAAAACATGAAGAGTAGTATCATACCTACAACACTACCGGGTAACGGTATATGAAAGAATTTTACGGTGATGTAACCAAAAATGAGGAACCCTATTATAATGAAAAGTTGGGCTACCCAACTCCATTTCACTTATTTATCCCTCCTTTTCGTCTTTCAATTAAACTTAGTTTAAGGGAATTTGGCAGGTCTGTCATTAAACATGTAAGATAATCTAACATTGTATTTTGAATTTTGATGTAGGAACGAAGAAAATCTAACAAAGTTTTAATTTTATAAAGGATAATTAACGTGGTGAGTGAGGAAAAAGTTGAATAAAAAAATGCACATGTCATAAAAGTGAAATGACACGTGCATTCTTATTTAGTTCCCAAACATACTCCGCTTATATTGGTCTTCTTCATTTAAAAAGTTTAAGAACGCTTCAAAACTAATTTTGGGCTGCTCTTTTATACTGCGGATATATTCTTTCTTTTTGTTATCATCCATGTATTGGCTTTTGGTAATTCGTTCAATCATATGATTCATTCCGACCTCTTCCATTTCAGATCGAACGTGTTTCGATTCTTTATAAAAAGCAAAACCTAGTGATGCTAATAAAGCATAAATTGCTAGGCTAGGTAGATTGTCTAAATACCAAGAACCAGTCACTAAAGAAATAACAAGATAAGCCATAGAAACAGTCAACAAAGGCATCGCAAAAAAGATATATTTTGAATTTTTCTTTATATACGGCCTAAATAAATCAGAAACGATTTCAATTTCCCGACGTACAGAAGCTGGCATGTTCTTAAACAAAAATTTGCTCATTCCATCCACTCCCTTATCGTTTGTTATATATTTATTGCAATTTTTCGAAAATATAATGAAAAGATGAATTTTCATCAAGCGTTAGTTAAACTCCCTGAGGTTAGCCTCGTCTACAAAAAAAGACCTACCAAATATAATGGTAAGGTCTTGCTAACAACATAGTTGCCAGTAAAACCGAGAGTAAAACACTCTGTATTGACGACTTTACTGTAAAAGCTACTCCCCTTAAGGATTATATAGTTACTATAATTATACATAACTTACGTTTTCTTGTCATGAAAAATCTAGTGGCAATATTGTGAATTTAATTTTCCTCTATGACATCATCTTTTACTGTTACATTCACCTTAATGACTCGTCGATCGTTCATTTCCTCTATAGAAAAAAGGATATTTTCATATTCTACTACAGGATTATCATCTGCACTTGGTAAATATCCAAGTTGACCAATTAAAAACCCACTTAATGTATCATACTCTTGCGTAGGAAATTGAACTTTTAATATATCCTCTACTTCATATAAATTTGTCGTTCCAGCTATTACATAATGTGTTTTGTCTATTTCTTCAATTTCAGCTATATCCAATTCTGGTTCATCGTACTCATCAAATATATTCCCAACAATTTCTTCAATGACATCCTCTATCGTTACGACTCCATCAGTTCCACCATACTCGTCAATTGCGATTGCAATATGAACATTATTCTTCTGCATATCATTAAACAAGTAGTCAATCCGAATGGATTCCAAAACATAAAAAGGTTCCCGAATCATCTCTCTTAGATTAAATGATTCTTTATCTTCCCCGTCAACAAACTGTATTAAGTCTTTCACATGTAAAATACCGATGATGTTATCAATATGATCTTCGTATACAGGAAGTCTGGTGTATTTTTCTTGTTTTACTAGTTCTACTGTTTCTTTCAAGCTAATTCCAATGGGTATCGCTACGATATTTGTTCGGTGTGTCATGATATCAGAAACTGTCTTATTGTCAAACTCAAATATGTTGTTGATCATTTCTTTTTCAGACTGTTGAATGGTTCCTTTTTCCTTCCCAACATCGACCATCATACGAATTTCCTCTTCGGTAACTTCTTCATGCTCTTTGTTTGGGTCAATACCAAATAACCGAACAACCATATTAGTGGATATCGTTAAGAATTTTACAAACGGATAGGTGATTTTTGAAAGTAATGTTAAAGGACCTGCAGCAAAAAAAGCTACCCCTTCTGCTTTTTGCAGAGCTAACCTTTTGGGAACTAGCTCTCCTAATACAAGTGTAAAGTAAGATAAAATTAATGTGATGATGATTGTAGAAATGGTCTCCAGCATTCTAGGTTGTAGCGGAACACCCATTTCATATAACGCACTAGCCATCCTTCCAGCAAAGCTACTTGCTGCAAATGCACTAGCTAAGAATCCTGCAAGCGTAATCCCAATTTGGATTGTTGCCAAAAAACGACTTGGCTCGGATAGAAGATTCTCCACAAGCTTGGCCTTTTTATTTCCACCATCAGCCATGAGTTTAATTTTATTATCGTTTAATGATACAAGTGCCATTTCCGATGCTGCAAAAAAAGCGTTTAAAATAATAAGAATAATGAGTACCATTATTTCGGTGCCCAAAAAATCGACCTCCAAGTTAATTACATTTTGATAAAAAAGTGTTCAGAACGACTATTCCCCCAAACTGATACTTTTTTAGTGTTACCGTTGGGCAGTATGTCATTCTTTTTTGTTAATTGCGGTTCATAAAAAAAGACCTTTACCAATTGGCAAAGGTCTGGCTAACAACAATTAGTTGCCAATAAAGCCGGGAGTTTGTTGCTCCGTATTGACGACTTTATTGTAAAAGCTACTCCCCTAAGAAGGAATTTACATCCTATTATACCTCTTTGCTTCACAAAATGTCATGTGAAATCTTTCACGAGGTCTTTATTATTTTATAATTCCTTGTTTTCCTGCTAATAGTTTATCGTCCCCTTGTTCTTTATTGTTTCTTTTTATACGAAATGGGTTCTATTGGGTTTCATTTTCTTACATTTTTTAGTGCAACCTGCCTTGTATTATTTGTCAAAACCTGAAATGATTTTTTTATAAAGATTTTAAAACGCAGTGATATACTATAAAGATAACACATGTAATGAAGGAAGGTTTACATAATGGCTCGTGTACTTTTACAAGCTGGAACCCCCAAAACGACAAAGCGGACTTTTGTTCTTATCGCTATTATCATTGGAATGTTCATGGCTGCGATTGAAGCAACAATTGTCGCAACTGCCATGCCTAGCATTGTATCTGACCTAGGTGGGTTTAAGCTTTTCAGTTGGGTTTTTTCTATATACTTATTAATGCAGGCTGTAACCATTCCAATTTATGGGAAACTAGCTGATTTATTTGGACGGAAGCCTGTTTATGTAGTAGGAATTATTATCTTTTTAGTGGGATCCATTCTTTGCGGCTTTGCGACAACCATGCCGGCGCTAATCGCTTTTCGGTTTATTCAAGGTATTGGCGCAGGGGCTGTACAACCGATTGCTTCTACTATTGTTGGGGATATTTATACAATTGAAGAGCGTTCTAAAATCCAAGGATATTTGGCAAGTGTTTGGGGGATTTCATCCATTGTTGGCCCAGCACTCGGGGCTCTTTTTGTTGAGTATATCAACTGGTCTTGGGTTTATTGGATCAATATTCCTTTTGGTATTCTGTCGTTAATTGGAATTGTTTTGTTTCTTCATGAAGGTGTGGAGAAGAAAAAACATTCTATTGATTATATTGGATCGAGTTTGTTGTTTGTTTCGATTAGTGCACTCATGCTTGCTCTAATACAAGGTGGTGTCGCATGGGGTTGGACATCCATGCCAAGTTTATTTCTATTAAGTATGTTTGCGATTGGTATGACTCTCTTTATTTTGCAAGAAACAAGAGCTGAGGAACCAATGATGCCGTTAGGCCTCTGGAAAAATAAAATTATTATGGTTTCTAATTTGGCCTCCCTTACTACCGGGATGATTATGATTGGGGTTATTAGTTATATTCCAACATATGTACAAGGTGTGATGGGTTATTCGGCAATCGTCGGTGGCTTTTCCCTGGCAATGATGTCAATTGGTTGGCCGATTTCTGCCACAATTGCCGGGAAGGTTTTAATTCGATTAGGCTATTTAAAAACCGCCATGATTGGTGGGGTCAGCCTGTTAATTGGCCCGCTTATTTTGATAACTTCACAACCGGCATTAGGTCCCGTATGGGTTGCTGCAGGTAGTTTTTTTGTCGGAGTGGGAATGGGCTTTACGACAACGACTTTTGTGGTGTCTGTACAAAGCAGTGTAGAATGGAAAGTACGCGGAGTGGCCACTGCATCCAATATGTTTATGCGCATTTTAGGTAATACAGTTGGAATTTCCCTTATGGGGGGTATTTTGAATACGAGATTAGCTCACTATTTCCAAAATCATCAGGGACAAATTGGAGATGTTGATTTAGATGTGACAAATGCATTGCTTGACCCAGAGGATCGTAAAATGTTTTCTCCGGAAACATTAGCCGTATTGCAAGAAGGGCTAAGCATTTCACTTCATTACGTATTTTGGGGATTACTCGTATTAGGTGCCATAAGTTTTGCACTAATCTGGTTCCTGCCCAATGGTATTGTAACGTATGAGAAAAGAGACGGTCAGAATAGTTAATTGAGTATATTCAACTGAGTTAAAACATGAACGGATTGTAACTAATAATTAAATAAATATTGTTGTCATTTGCATCACAGTTGATAGAAAATGCGACGTTCTTGAAGTAGGAGCTAACTCGCAGCTTCGGCAGAATACTTCGCTTTCCAGTGGTTCCCAGTGAGCCTCCTCGACTTCGTCTCCGGAGTCTCACTTAGGTAAACAGGTCCCGTAGGAGTCTACGTAATCTGCCTACGCTAATAAAGATTATTTGATTTATGAACAGGAATGACACATGATATTATCGTTTTGGTTTTAGGGATACTGATTGCTAATACAGACCACTATCCCAAGCAGCGGAAACATACGAGACTCCTCGAAAATGAAAGGCAATTTTTTTCGTGCGATGTAATGCTGCCGAAGCGCTCCTTGTCCTATGGGAGAGCATGAGTCTGAAGACCCCCGAGACGAGCGTCCTTTGCTCGCGAGGAGGCTCTGGCCTTGCCAATGGAAAGCGAGTATTTTTCCACTGCGACGGACTAACACTCATCTTGTTCAGTATGGACTTCACACAAAAAAGCAACTATAAAAATATAAAATCGGCAAACAAATTATGTTTGCCGATTTTATATTTTTTATTCTACTGGGATCGGAACGACTTTTCCATCTTCCACAGCTGCAACACTTAAATCTGCCACGAAACCACCTTTTTCATCAATCATTGGGATTTCGTAAACACGCTTATCTTCCGGCAGGTTATCTAATCCTGTTTGCATTTGTGCGTAAATTGCAGCTGGGTCATCAACCGATCCTGCTGCTTTCATCGCTTCTATGAATACATACATTGAAATGTAGTGAAGTCCTGCTTCTGATCCTGGGTTTTTATCGTGAGCAGCTTTGTATTTTTCAACAAAAGCAGGCGTACCTGGATAGTCAGCTTCGATAAGTGGCATTACACCAATAGACCCTTCTAAAGCTTCATAAGAACCAGTAACAGCTGTCATTTCATCAAGTTTCGCTTGGTCCATGACGATAAATCCACCTTCAAATCCTAATTCCCTCGCTTGCTTCGCTACCATTGCCGTTGGTTGTGATGGTCCACCGATAAAGAGTACATCAGGATCGTCCTCTAGAGCATTCGTTAAAATCGTAAAGAAATCTGTATCTTTCGCAAAGTCAATGGATGAATTATAGACGACCTCTCCACCTTGATCTTCCCAGTATGGTAGTAGCGCTTCCGTCCAGTCTTTTCCATATTGAGAGTTAGTTGGTAAAGCAGCGATTTTATTGCCGAATCGCTCCATTGCATACGTTGTGAAAGGCTCGATGTAACCAGCATAACTTGGTGGTATACGAACGGTTAATGAATTACCTGCTTCTGTAATAGCTGGCTCACTGGAGTATGCACCAATAATGAAGTTATCTTGTTCGTTAAATACTTGTAAAGCAAAAATTCCGCCGCTATGTGGTGTGAAAATAATAGGTGTTTTATGTTCTTGCACTAAACGTTTTGCGTTAGCGGCTGTTTCGTTTGGTAAGTATTTATCATCTAGGGCCACAAGGTTAATGTTGTATAACTGCCCATCTACTTCAAATCCTTCTTCATTAATTTCCTCAACAGCTAATTCCAAACCAGTTAACGTATTTTCTCCGTAATAAGCAGCCGGACCGCTTAATGGTCCACTATAGCCGATGTTAACGGTTTGTGCTGGCTTGTCACTGCTGTCACCTCCGCTACCACTATCCGTGCTGTCTGGTTGTTCACTTGAAGAATCTCCATCAGGTTGTTCACTTGGTGTTTCTCCCCCTGTGTCATCAGTCTGAGCACATGCAGCTAACGTAAAAACGGCTACCAACAAACTGATTAAAAATAAATACATCCTTTTCTTCATTACTTTTCCTCCCCATTTTTAAAATATATAAAATTTTGTTTAACAAAATTTTATTTCCAAATTAAGTAAGACTTTCTCCTGTTAGCTACGCACCAATATATGCTCTTCGTACTTCTTCGTTGGAGAACAATTCTTCTGATGTTCCCTCGACAACGATTTTACCGTTTTCGAAAACATACCCTTTACTTGCGATACTTAAGGCAGCATTTGCATTTTGTTCCGCTAATAAAATAGTTGTTCCTTCTCTGTTGATTTGTTTAATCGTTTCAAACATTTGCTCCACAATCATTGGGGCTAAACCGATGGACGGTTCATCGAGGAGCATTATTTTCGGTTTGGACATAAGGGCTCGACCAATGGCAAGCATCTGCTGCTGACCGCCGCTTAAAGAACCTGCTGTATCCTTGCGCTTTTCATATAAAATCGGGAACATATCATAAACTTCTTGAAATCTTTTCTTCATTTCATTTTTCTTTTTTCGATGTACATATGCCCCCATCATTAGATTCTCCTGTACAGTCATCTGTGTGAACAATTTTCGATCTTCTGCACACTGAACAATGCCAGTTTTTACAATTTGATCTGGTGATTTTCCTCCAATAGCTTGATCTTCTAATTGGATTTCACCCGAAACTGGTTTACTTAAACCACTAATCGCTCGGAAGGTTGTGCTTTTTCCTGCTCCGTTTGCTCCTAAAAGAACGACGATTTCACCTGCATCTACTTGGATATTTACGTTTTGAATGGCAGTAAACTGACCATATTTAACGTATACATTCTTTAACTCAAGCACTGGCACTCCCTCCTAAATACGCTTTTATTACTTCTTCGTTGTTGTTAATTTCATCTGGTGTTCCTTCTGCTATTTTTTCCCCGTAGTTCAGCACCATAATTTTATCTGCCAGTTTCATAATCATTTGCATTTTGTGCTCAATGAGACAGACTGTAATACCTTTTTGCACCATTTTTTGCATCAGTTGGGCCAATTCTTCTGTTTCATCCGGGTTTACACCTGCAGTAGGTTCATCTAAAAAAACAATTTCAGGATCAGTTGCTAACGCAAGAGCAAAGGCGATTCGTTTCTTCTCCTCTTGAGAAATACTACCTACCATTCGTTCCGCCGCATGAGCAAGGCCAACGAAATGGAGTACTTCTAAAGCTTTTTCTTTACATTTTTCTTCTTCTTGTTTTGTCCTTTTCGTCCGAAAAATCGCATCAAATAAATTTGACTTCGTACGCAAACGATGACCGACGACGACATTTTCAAAAACCGTTGCTTGTTCAAAAAGATTTGTTGTCTGGAAGGTTCTTGCTATCCCAAGTAGTGCTATTTTATTAGGCGGAAGCTTGGAAATATCATCTCCTTTAAAAATGACTTGGCCAGAGCTTGGTCGGTGCAAACCTGTTATTACATTGAAAAAGGTAGATTTACCTGCACCATTTGGCCCGATGATGGCATTGATTTTTCCTTTTTCTACCGAAAAATCAACTTCTTTCACCGCATGCAAACCACCAAAATGCTTTGATAGATTTTTTGCTTCCAAAAACATCAGGAATCCCCCCCTATACTTGCATTATCAGTCTGTATTTGTGCTTTCTTTTTTGCCTTCCGTTTGTAATACCAAGTAAGGTACATGCCAGCTAATCCTCGAGGTGAGAAAATGATAATCGAAGTAAGCAAAGGACCGAAAATTAACATTCTATGATCTTGTAAAAATTGTAGTTGTTGAGACAAGACAACGATTAACAACGTACCGATTACTGGTCCAGAAAGTGTTCCAATACCACCGACAATCATAAAAATGAGTAAATCAAAGGTGATGTTGATGTTGCTGATATCTGGTCCAATGAATCGGATAAAGCTTGCGTAAAGAGCACCTGCTAGACCGGCAAAAAAGGTGGATAGCACAAAAGACATCAATTTGTTTTTCAACGTTGATATGCCAATTGATTGGGCAAGCTGCTCATCATTCCGAATGGCGATAAACGACCTACCTACGAGAGAGTTAACAATCCGATAGATGAGAAAGACAACGAGTAGTAATACTGTTAACACGAAATAATATCGAGCATTTGCACTCGTTAATTCAATAGGTCCAATATTTGTTGGTCCCGGAATACCAATTAGACCGCGAACACCTCCAGTTAAACCTTCCCATTTATCTATAACGAGGTAAATAATGTAGCCAACGCATAGTGTATAGATCGCAAAGAAGTGTTCTTTAGTTCGTAAGGCAACTAAGCCGATGAAAAAACCAATAACGGTTGTAATAACTGGTGCAAGGAAGAAGGCTGGCCAGAAGCTCATACCTCCTTTTACGGTAAGTAGGCCTAAGGCATAGGCACCAATTCCAAAGAATCCTGCGTGTGCTAGTGACAAGTAACCAGTAAAACCAGCAAGTAAATTTAGGCCATAAACAGCAATGATCCAAATGAAAGATAATGTTAAAATGTGAAGGTAATATTCATTAGTTGATAGGAGTGGAATAAGAATAGCTACGAGTATGATGGCGATAAGTGCATATTTTTTCGAGAGTAGAGTTGGCATTTAAACTCCCCCTTTCGCAAATATGCCCTGTGGTTTAACAGTTAAAATGATGACAAGTAGGACGAAGGCGATGAGGTCTTTATAATCACTAAACAAATAAGTTGCACCTAAGCTTTCACTAAATCCTAATATATAACCCCCGAGAATGGCTCCAGGTACACTTCCCATACCACCGATAATAATAATAACGAATGCTTTTAAAATAACGAGGTGCCCCATACTTGGAAATACGAGATTAATAGGTGACGTTAACGATGCACCAATTGCTGCTAGTGCGCCTGCGATAAAGAAGGTTAGCATCGCTACTTTGTTTGCATTAATCCCGACTAAATAAGCTCCTTCACGATTTTGAGACATCGCGATAATAGTTGCACCAGTATAGGTTTTTTTCAGGAATAGGTATAGTAAAATCATTACAACTATTGCGGTTACAACTATTAAAATTCGCTGCATGGTGAACGTTAGATCAAATACCTTTACCACTTGCCCATATGGTGTTGGCATTTGTTGATAGTCTGCACCCCAAATGTAATGTGCCAATGCTTCTAAAAATAACAACACACCAATTGCTGCTACTTTATGTTGGATTGGCGTGGAATCTCTTAAGGGGTGAAACACCACTCTTTCCATTAGGACACTGATCAAACCTACGACTAATATGGAAATAACGATTGCCAATAAATAATGAAACCCTCCTTGAACCATCATCGTTAATGTTACGTAGGCCCCAACCATGTATAGTGCACCATGAGCGAAGTTTGGTATATGTAGAATCCCGTACACTAAGGTTAATCCAAGTGCAACTAAGCTATATACACTTCCAATCGTTAACCCATTAAAAAGCTGTTGTATTAATAGTTCCAATATTTTCTCACCCTCTCATGAAACATCATTTCACAATATAGTAAGCGCTTACAATTGAATGTAAAAAATTTATTTCCCTTTAAAATTAGGATGGCGCTTTTCCTTAAACGCTTTAACCCCTTCTTTGTGATCCTCTGTTGTCACAACGGTTGCCTGTGTGATTCGCTCTAACTCCAACACTTCATCTAAACTAGAATGTAAAGATTCATTGGCTATTTTTTTAATAAAACCAAAAGCTTTAGAAGGTCCATTTGCTAGTTTTGCCGTAAACTGTTCAACCTTTGATTGAAAATCAACTAGTGGATAAATGTGATTAACGATGCCAAGTGAATAGGCTTCCTCAGCTGTAATTGGCTCAGCGTTAAACAACAATTCCTTCGCACGGTAAGGCCCAATAATTCTCGGTAAAAAGTATAGGCCGCCACCATCAGAAATTAGCCCAACTTTAGAAAAACTTAAAACAAATTTGCTATCTTCGGCTGCTAAAACCATGTCACACGCTAAAGCGAGGTTAAAACCAGCGCCTGCAGCAAATCCATGAACAGCAGCAATTATCGGTTTTTCCAAATCGACCATCAAAACGACTAATTCGTTTAGTTTGCCGATATGATCATAGGTTGTCATCGGGGTACTTTCTCCCATTGTTTTTACGTCACCGCCTGCACTAAAAGAACGACCTGCACCTGACAAGACGAGTACACGAATAGTGTCATCAGATTTTGCATCTTGGATGGCAGCTTTTAGCCCATTAATCATCTCTGGGCTAAAGGCATTCAAACTTTCCGGACGATTTAACGTAAGACTCATTACCCCATTGTTTTTTTGTATAAGTAAATGCTCTGTTTTTGTCTCATTCATTTTTTCCACTCCTTCATTTTGATTTCTAACAGTTGTGAATATTCAGACTTTTTATTTTGCAAAAAGATGTTCCTCTAAATTCATTCGTAAGTCTGGTGGAATGATGACTGTTTTTTCTTCTACATGGCTATAACAAACCATTACAGCAGAAGCAGTTGCAATAATTTTCCCAGTATTTGCATTGGATAGGATTTGACTTATCGTAAAGCTTTTTGTTCCTATTTTTGAAACATGTGAAGCCACTTTTAACGTTTCGTCGGCATATGCTTGCGCGACGTAATCACATTGAATCGAAACGATTAGAAAACTCAATGAGGACGATCTGTTTGGATAGAGAATTTTAAATAACTTTGTTCTCGCCTCTTCTAAGTATAGAAAGTGACTCGTATTGTTCACATGCCCCACTGCATCTGTTTCACAAAATCTAACGTAAACCTCAATTTCATGGGTAGTAGTCATGTTTGACCTCCTCCCAACTAACTAGTTAGTATTTACAAGCACTATTTAATCCCATTCACTAGCATATCCGTGTAAAATTTCGCTAGCTCTTCTTCAGAAATTTCACCTTCATGATTAAACCAGTAATAGCTCCAATTCGTCATTCCTAAAATACCAAAGGTTAAAATGTCTGGTCGAAGATTACTGTTAAATTCTCCCGCTTCAATGCCTTCTTCTAACATTTTCTGAAAATGGGACCGGAACTCGTTACGCTTACGTTTAATAATGTTTAAATGTTCATCGCTTAAATGACGCATTTCTCTGAAAAAGACTCGTGCGCTTTGACGTTGCGTCTTAATCGTGCTAATAACCATGTAGATTAGTCGGTATAGTTTTTCCGTGTAATTTATGTTTTCTTTTAAAATTTCTTCCTGTTTTCCAAGCAAGAATTGAATATACGTCAAATTAATATCCTTTAGTAATTCTTGCTTACTATTAAAATAATAATAGAACGTACCTTTTGTCACGCCAATTTCATCGACAATTTCCTGTATAGATGTTTCGCTATATCCTTTTTCATCAAATAAATATATACTAGCCGCTCTCATTTTTTCCTTCATCATATGCTATGGTCCTCTCGTTTTTAATGAGTATTATAGCATAATTCTCACAATCTACTGATTATTCGCTATAATTTAATCCCTTTCGATAATCGTTGCAATTCCTTGACCACCACCAATACACGCAGTTATCAGTGCGTATTTACCATTCATACGTTCTAGCTCATAAACGGCTTTTGTCATGAGGATCGCACCTGTTGCACCTAGTGGGTGCCCATGGGCAATCGCTCCTCCGTTTACATTTAACTTTTTGTGATCAAATTGGAGTTCCCGATCAACCGCAATAACCTGAGCAGCAAAGGCTTCGTTGAGTTCAATTAGGTCCATATCACTTAACTGTAACCCTGATTTTTCCATCACTTTTTTCGTGGCAGGGACTGGTCCTATCCCCATAATATTAGGATCAACTCCCGCAACAGCAGCCGCACGAATGGTCACCAATGGCTTTAAACCTAGTTGTACTGCCTTCTCCCTTGACATAATTACAAGAGCAGATGCAGCGTCATTTAACCCTGAGCTACTTCCAGCCGTTACTGTACCGCCCTTTTTAAAGGCCGGGGGTAATTTTTCTAGTGCTTCAAGGGTTGTTTGAGGACGTGGATGTTCATCCGTGTTAAAAACAAAAGGTTCTCCTTTTCGAACCGGAACTTCAATTGGGACAATCTGTTCATCAAAACGTCCTTCTTCCAATGCTTTAGCCATTCTTTGCTGACTTCGCAAAGCATATTCATCTTGTTCTTCTCTACTAATCTCGTATTTCTCCACTAAATTTTCCGCAGTAATCCCCATCGGTGGATCCCCTATTTCGCTAGGTGACAGCTGTGATTTTCTAAAATGTGGAGGCATTGCACTATACGCTTTTTCAGGACGTTCCATTAAGTATGGTGCTCTACTCATACTTTCTACTCCACCCGCAATGTAAATATCTCCTTCTCCCGCTTGAATTGCCTGGGCAGCCAAATTGACGGCATTAATGCCAGATCCACATTGGCGGTCAATGGTTAATCCAGGTATATTTAACGATAAACCAGATTGTAAAGCGGTTAATCTAGCAATGTTTCCTCCCCCACTTAGTACATTTCCAAAAATCACGTCATCAATGGCTTCGGGACTAATATCGATTCTTCTCACAGCTTCTTTTATCGTTTCAGCTCCAAAAATATGACCCGGGACAGAAGCTAACGCACCTCCTTGTCTTCCAATTGCAGTTCGTACAGCCGACACAATAACAGCGTCTCTTTTGGACATCTCAACACTCCTTTCTTTGCTTTACATAGCAGATGACCCACCATCTACAACTATTGTTTCGCCGGTCACAAAGTCAGAGGCGGCTGATGCTAAAAATAATGCCACACCTTTTAGATCTGTATCCGAACCAAACTTTTGTAATGGTGCACGCTTTCTCATTTCATCCCCGCCGCGTTCTAACAGTATTTTAGACATTTTCGTAGGGAAAAAGCCTGGTGCAATAGAGTTCACATAAATACCTCGTGGTCCCCATTTAACTGCCAAATCTTTCGTAAATGTAATAACAGCACCTTTACTAGAGTTATAGCCTATTGCATCCATATATTCTGGATTCGAACCCCTTAGACCAGCAACCGATGATATATTAATGATTTTCCCATACTGCTGCTTAAGCATCACTTTTCCAACTGCTTGAGACATTAAAAATGTCCCCACAACATTTACGTTAAGTACTTTTTGAAATGCCTCTAGTGGCATTTCCTCCACTGGTGCTCCCCAGGATGCACCACTATTGTTGACAAGAATGTCAATTCTACCAAAAGCTTCCAATGTTTTATCTACGACTTCTTGTACATCATCGGGCTTCGTTACGTCACATTTTAGTGCTAGTGTTTTTATCCCAAGCTTGCTTAACTGCTCACTCACCTCTTGGCAGTTTTCTTCCTTTCTTGAACAGACAACCACATTTGCTCCCGCTTCCGCAAAGCCTTCTGCAATTTGTTGTCCAAGACCTCTACCGCCACCCGTAACAATGGCTGTCTTCCCTTCAAGATCAAATAACGCCTTTACATGCATGCCAATTCCTCCTTTACATATGTTTTTTCAGTTCTTCCCTAGCAACTGATCTACGATGAACCTCATCTGGTCCGTCAGCTAAACGTAATGTGCGAATGTTTGCCCAACTTGAAGCTAATGGGACATCTTCACTTACCCCAGCTGCACCAAAGGCTTGAATAGCCCGGTCAATTACCTTCAAAGCCATATTTGGCGCAACAACTTTGATCATTGCTATTTCTGCTTTTGCTTCTTTGTTTCCAACGGTATCCATCATATATGCCGCTTTTAATGTAAGGAGCCTCGCCTGCTCTATTTCGATTCTTGAGTCGGCAATCCATTCTTGAATGACTCCCTGTTGGGCAAGCTTTTTCCCAAAAGCTTCCCGTTCTTGAACTCGTTTACATAAAAGTTCTAACGCTCTTTCTGCTGCACCAATAGTTCGCATACAGTGATGTATTCGCCCTGGTCCAAGTCGACCTTGGGCAATTTCAAAGCCCCTTCCTTCTCCTAACAGCATGTTCGAAGCAGGGACTCGAACGTTGTTGTATTCAATTTCTCCGTGCCCATGTGGTGCATGGTCATATCCAAAAACCGGGAGCATCCGTTTTATCGTAACTCCAGATGTATCTAGCGGCACTAGAATCATCGATTGTTGCTTATACTTTGGAGCTTCTGGATCGTTCTTCCCCATCACGATAGCTATTTTACAACGTGGATCACCTGCACCTGACGACCACCATTTCGTGCCGTTTATGACGTACTCATCACCGTCCCGGACAATACTTGCCTGTATGTTAGTTGCGTCCGAAGAAGCTACATCAGGTTCTGTCATTGAAAAGCATGAGCGAATATTTCCATCTAATAGCGGTTGTAGCCATTCCTCCTTTTGATCCTTCGTTCCGTAACGAACGAGTACTTCCATGTTGCCCGTATCAGGTGCAGCACAATTAAATACTTCTGGAGCAATGCTCGAACGGCCCATGATTTCACACAAAGGTGCATACTCAACATTCGTAAGCCCAGCACCATATTCGCTTTCTGGTAAAAATAAATTCCAAAGTCCTTTTTCCTTTGCCTTATCCTTTAACTCCTCCATAATTGGTGGAACGGAAGAAAAGGGGTCTGATTTGTCAAGCTGATCATAATAAGTCTGCTCATTTGGATAAATGAATTCTTCCATAAAAGCATGTAATCGTTTTTCGTACGCCTTTACTTTGTCCGAGTATTGAAAATCCACTGGCTACACTCCCATTAAGTACTTTTTTGATGTTTCGCGAAATGGACGTTTCCTTTAATCACTTCTTTTCCGTGTTGGTTAACTGTCTTTACATGAAAAACGGTGTACGTATCTGTTACTTCGTCAACAGTAGCCTGTAACGTTAATATGTCTCCTAGAAAAACCATTCCAGAAAAACGAATCTTATAATCTTGTATAAATCCTTCTTCATAATAAGGAGTAAACAATTTTGCTAGATTCCCCATCGTCCACATCCCGTGAGCAATAATTCCTGGTAACCCTGCTTTAGTTGCCTCCTCATCGATCGTGTGAATCGGATTGAAATCGCCAGATGCACCTGCATATTTAATTAAATCTAATCTGGATACGGGATCTAACGTAATAGACTGTAATGACTCACCCTTTTGAAACGCTACTAATGTACTCATACACTCATCGCCTTTCTTACCGCTTCCGTAATAATGACAACCTGTTCTTCCGTAAAAATGGTATTACCGTTGTCGTCATCACCGAACCTTTTTAAAATGAAGAATCCCATTAAACCGTTTTTTCCTTCTTTCTCGTAGTAGTCGGTTATTTCTGAGTAACAGGTCAACGTTTCACCGACTAGTAATGGCCGTTCATAATGGTACGTTTCTTCCCCATGAATTAAACCTTTCGAGGGTAGCTGTAACCCTTCTATATCCCCAAATTCGAACACTCGGGGAAAGGTAGGTGGAGCGATGTTGTTTCCGTACCTAGATTTTTTTCCATATGCTTCATCGACAAAAATAGGATGAGGATCACCAATCGATTCTGCAAAACGTTTTACCATTAACCGTTCTACCGTGTTTTTTACTTTAGTAGACTGTTTACCAATAAATGCTTTATACATAAATTTTTTCTCTCCTTTCTATTAATCTCTTGGTCCTCCAGCAACATAAATGACCTGACCACTTACAAATGAAGAAGCCTCATCTGCAAAAAAGGCAACTGCGTTCGCAATATCAGCAGGCTTTCCGCTTCTTGCTACTGGAATTGTTTGGACATTGTATTTCACAAAATCATCAAAGGGTACTCCTACTCTTCTTGCTGTTTCTTTCGTCATCTCCGTCTCAATAAAACCTGGTGCTACAGCATTCGCTGTTATACCAAATTTACCAAGTTCAATTGCCAATGTTTTCGTGAATCCTTGCAAACCCGCTTTAGCTGTAGCATAGTTCGCTTGCCCTCTATTCCCTAGTGCCGAAGTAGAGGAGATGTTGATAATTCGTCCGTATTTTTGATCAACCATATACTTTTGCGCAGCACGAGCTGTGTTAAAGGAACCTTTTAAATGAACATCCATCACTTGATCCCAGTCGCTATCGCTCATTTTAAATAATAGATTGTCACGTATAATACCTGCATTGTTGACAACTATATCGACTGAACCGAATACTTTAAAAACTTCTTCCATCGCCTCTTCGATTTCTTCTCGGTTAACAACATTTGCTGTTTTCGTCAGGACGTCATAACCTTTTTCCTTAAATTCCTGTGCTGTTTCGGCTAATGCCTCTTCATTTATATCAACTATCGCAACTTTTGCCCCTTCTTCAACAAATTTATGTGCGATTCCTTTTCCAATTCCACGACTCCCACCCGTTACAAAAGCTACTCTTCCATCAAATCTTCCTGTCATTATGATTTCCCCCTACTTAACTATGATTTTTGATTTCTTACACGAATTGACCGATTTTAACATGACCTTTTATTAGATTACGAGAAATGATTAGACGTTGAATTTCGTCGGTACCATCGTATATTCTCCACAGTCGCGCTTCTCGGTACCAACGTTCTATTGGCAATTCTCTCGTATATCCCATGCCTCCGTGTATTTGGAGCACTCGATCCACCACATTGTTACCCATATTTGCACCATACAATTTGGCAATGGAAGCTAGATGTCGGTTATCCTCCCCTTGATCTAAGGTGAACGCTGCATTTAAAACTAGCCAGCGTGCGGCTTCAATCTCAACAGCAGAATCAGCAATTTGCCACTGGATTGCCTGTCTATCCGCAATCGGTTTACCGAAAGTTTTTCTTTCCTTTGCATAATCTATGGCCATTTGTAAAAGTCTTTCTGCCATACCGACAGCTCTTGCTCCCACAATCCATCTAGCAAAGCCAATCCACTCTAGACCAAGATTGTAACCGCCATGTAGTTCACCTAAAATATTTTCTTCTGGTACCCTTACATCATCGAATACTAATGCCGCAGGACCCCATTCTCCCATCGTGTGAATATACTCTGACTTCCAACCCATGTCTCGGTCAACAATAAAACACGTAACCCCGTCTCTTCCTGTCCGTTCGTGGGCTTCTTTATCGGTTATGGCAATGACCATAACGAAGTCTGCTTCGTTACCTCCTGTAATAAAGGTTTTTTCTCCATTAAGCACCCATTCGTCCCCGTCTTTTACCGCTGTCATTTTAATATTTCGTGTATCAGAACCAGCACCAGGCTCTGTCATCGCAAAACACGATATTTTATCTCCATTAATCGTAGGAATTAAATATTTTTCTTTTTGTTTGTCATTCCCATAGTACAAAATATTATCGGCCGATCCACCAAAGCGGAATGGAACGAATGTTTTCGAAACCTCCATTGCGACAATTGCCTGCATTAATTGTCCAAGATCTGCCCCACCATATTCCTCGGGTGTATTGATGCCCCAGAAACCAGCTTTTTTTGCTTTTAATTGAAGCTCTTTCTGTTTTTCAGCAGATATACTAGGCTTTCCTTCGATTTCATTGCGGAGGACTTCGTTTTCTAAAGGTATTAATTCTTTTTCTACAAATTTCCGGATGGTTTCCTGGACCATTTTTTGTTCATCAGTTAATCGTAAATACATATCTCCCACACCTTTACCTTTTATTTT
This sequence comes from Salirhabdus euzebyi, assembly GCF_014207435.1. Taxonomy (GTDB): domain Bacteria; phylum Bacillota; class Bacilli; order Bacillales; family Alkalibacillaceae; genus Salirhabdus; species Salirhabdus euzebyi. The sequence goes on along the minus strand of NZ_JACHGH010000002.1, from coordinate 251,577 downwards.
CACTACATACTAACTAGTTAGTTTATTGATTTTAATCTTTAACTTAAGCGCATTTGATAGAAAATGCGACGTACTTATGGTGGACTTGCTCTTTGAAGGGATGGGTGCTATAAGTCCGGCAGAATGCTTCTACACCTTAGGGAACTACCTCAGCCTCCTCACTGAATTCCGCTGCTACGGGGTTTTCAGACACGTGCTGTCCCGCAGGAGTCTATGTATTCTACCTACGCCGATAGAGTCTCGCTGATTCAAAACTAGTGATATCTTCCGCCCCAATCAATTAGTACTTGAATTAAAATAAGTAGCAAATCCAAAGTACATTTTTAGCGAAGGAAATACAAGCAGACACCTGCGGGACAGCGAAGACGTTGAGACCCTGCAGCGAGCGTTTTTTGCAAGCGAGGAGGCTCAGCGCGAACCCTAAGGTGCGCGTAGTGTATTTCCGTAGCCGCTATAATTCGTAAAACGTGTTTAAGCATTTTGTGTTAAAAACATCAATATTTTTAAAACAGCCTTAGGTTTTAATTTGATCTTTTAATACTCTTTTTAGAATTTTTCCAACAGCTGTCTTTGGTAACTCTTGTAAAAACTCCACTGAGCGTGGTACTTTATATGCTGCCAAATGTGACCGACACAGTTCAGTGATTTCTTCATCTTTTAACTGTTGCCCTTCTTTTGGAACAACAAAGGCTTTTACTGCTTCTCCCCGAACTTTATCAGGTACTCCAATTACTGCAGCTTCCATTACTTTCGGATGGGTATAAATGATGTCCTCCACTTCTATTGGGTACACGTTATATCCATTCGTAATAATCATTTCTTTTTTCCGACCGACGATATAGAAAAAGCCATCTTCGTCCATTTTTGCTAAATCACCGGTGTGTAACCAACCATCCCGTATGACTTGGGCTGTTTCATCAGGCATACGCCAATACCCTTTCATTACCTGTGGCCCCTTGATGAGGAGCTCCCCAACCTCTCCTACTGGTAATGTTTGTTCACCAGTGGCAAAATCTACTATTCTCGCATCTGTATTCGGTAACGGAATACCTATACTACCTGGTTTTTGTACCCCTTCTATTGGATTCCGATGGGTAACAGGAGACGCTTCTGATAATCCATAACCTTCCGCTACACTAGTTCCACTTAAAGCGTTAAATTGCTTAATCGCTTCTACAGGTAACGGAGCTGAACCACTAATGCATGTTTTTAAGAAGCTTAAATCAAAATGATTTTCTTTGTAATGATTAAGTAAGGTAATGAACATTGTTGGAACTCCCGGAAAAACAGTTGGCTTCGTTGCTTCTATTACTTTCACAACTTCATCTACTTCAAATCGTGGAACCAATATTAAATTTCCGCCGATGTGGAAAGTAAGATTCATACAGCTTGTCATTCCGTATACATGAAAAAGCGGAGCAATCGTAAGCACTCGTTCTTTCCCTAATTCTGTTTTTACAACAGAGGTGGCATGGCTTTGCAGTGTATTCGCAACAATGTTGTAATGTGTTAACATGGCACCTTTTGAACGGCCGGTAGTTCCTCCTGTATATTGAAGGACGGCAACATCCTCCTTAGGATTTATCGTAACATCGGGCAATGGTAGACCCTTGTCTTGTAGAAGTTCATTAAATTTGGAAGCGTTTTCAAAAGAAACAGGAATGATAGCTTGTAAAGAAGTTTTCGGTTTCACCTTTTCAATTAACGGGACGAGTTGGTCGAGGACAATGATGACTTCTGTTTCTGTATCATTGAGCACGTGGAGTAATTCTGTTGGTTGATACATTGGATTTATTTGTACGATGGTTGCTCCACACATAAGGGAAGCAAAATAACTGATTGGATACTGAGGACAATTGGGTAGCATTAACGCTACACGGTCACCTTTACTAACGCCCATATTATGTAAGGAGGCAGCCAAGTTTTTTATTAGGGTATCTAACTGTTGGTACGTAAAGCTTTTCGTATAAAACGTCATAGCCGTATGATTCTGGTATTTTTGGACAGATTCATGAAATAATGCTGGTAGTGAAATGTCTGGAATGTTCACTTCTGCTGGATTACCTTTAACTACGTGCTTTATCCAAGGTCTTTCCATTTTTATTCCTCCTTTATTTTCACATCATGTCTGATCCTAAAGAAGTATAAACACATCACATACTGACCATATGGTATGTTCAGAATTTTAAAACTATTATAACAAACATCACATAAAATTCAATACATTTTTTTACCAACTTTTTCTAACTTGTTAAAGCTGTTCCACTAAAACAGCCATTCCTTGCCCACCACCAGCACATAATGTGGCTAGACCAAATTGTTGATTTCTTTTAATCATTTCATGTAATAAAGTCGTCATTATTCGTGCCCCACTTGCCCCGACTGGATGTCCTAACGCGATAGCTCCTCCGTTTACATTAACTTTTTCTATTGGTAACTTGAGCTGACGGATTACCGCTAAAGCTTGGGCTGCAAATGCTTCGTTTAATTCTATGAGATCAATGTCAGCTATTGTTTTATTTGTGCGATTTAATAGCTTTTTGACAGCTGGAACTGGTCCAATTCCCATTAATTCAGGTGAAACCCCTGCTGTTGCCCAATCGACAATACGAGCTAATGGTTGTAAACCTAGCTGATTTGCCTTCGTACGCTTCATCATGATCATGGCAGTCGCTCCATCATTTCTTCCACATGCGTTACCAGCTGTAACAGTCCCATTTTCCTTAAATACTGGTCTTAGAGAAGCGAGTTTTTGTAACGTCGTTTGTGGACGTGGATGTTCATCAATCTCGAATAAGAATGTCATTTTACGGTCTTTTATTTCTACCGGTACAATTTCATCCTGAAATTTGCCATCCTTCATCGCCTTGCTTGCTCTTCTTTGACTTTCGATTGCAAATTCATCTTGATCTTCACGAGAAATGCCAAATTTTTCGGCAACGTTTTCTGCTGTTATTCCCATTCCTAAATTCTTCCCGTATAGTTCCGTCGGTTGCTGTCCTGCTTCGGTGTTTGAATCTACTAATATCGTTCGATCTCCCCCGAATCTACTATTTCGTAAATAGAGAGGAGAGCGACTCATACTTTCTGTTCCACCTGCCACTACAACATTCGCTTGACCAAAAACTATTTGCTGCATACCTGATACAACAGCCTGCATGCCAGAAGCACATAACCTGTTAACTGTTTGGGCTGTAGATGACTCTGAAACTCCCGCCCGTAATGCTCCAACCCTAGCTACATTTGATGATTCTGTTGTCTGTCTAACTTCACCCATAATGACTTCATCTACTAAGCTAGCCGAAATATTCGCCCTATTAATGGCTGCCTTTATCGCGATAGAAGCTAAATGACCAGAACTAACATCCTTTAGTGAACCACCATAAGCGCCAATTGGTGTTCTTACCGCACTCACAATTACAATTTCCTCATGCATGGAAAACCCTCCCTTTAAATAATTATTCATATTCCTTTCTCAATTGACCTGCAATAATATTTTTTTGTATTTCTGATGTTCCTTCATATATTCTCGTAATTCTAGCATCTCGGAAAAATCGTTCTATCGGATAATCCGATATGTATCCAATACCACCATGTACTTGGACTGCTTTATCTGCTACTCGGTTATAAACTTCTGAACCATAAAGTTTAAGCATGGCAGCTTCTTTAATTACTTTTTCCCCTTCATCTACCATCCAAGCAACGCGATACGTAAAGGAACGTAATGCTTCTATCTCAACTGCCATTTCTGCAATCATATGGGCGACAGCTTGATGTTCTATAATAGGTACACCAAACTGTTCACGTTCCTCGGTATATGTAATGGATAAATCTAATAGTTTTTGACAGGAGCCTAAATTTCTAGCAGCTAGTCCCGCTCTACCATTTGTTAAAATTTTTAAAGCGTTTACATAACCTTTTCCAACTTCTCCTAAAACATTTTCTTCCGGTACTTCACAATCTTCTAAAATTATTTCTGCGGATTGCGATCCTTTCAAACCCATTTTTGATTCTACGGCACCAACTTTAAATCCAGGAAAATCTTTTTCAACAATGAAAGAGGTAATTCCTTTTGCTCCTTTACTCGAATCAGTTACAGCCATTACCGTAAAAACATCCGCAATTGTTGCATTTGTAATATAGTGCTTAGTTCCGTTTAAAATGTATTTGTCGCCTTTTTTAACTGCTGTTGTTTTTATATTACTCGCATTGGATCCAGCACTTGGCTCCGTTAGGGCAAATGCACCTATCCTTTCTCCCCTTGCCATAGGAGGTAAGTATTTTTCTTTTTGTTTTTTGTTCCCGAGTTCTACAATTCCAACAGTTCCTATACCAGTATGAGCACCTATTAGTGTCGTGTAGCCATTATGAGTAGCACCTATTTCCTCATACAAAGCACATTTTCCAACCATGCCAATCCCTAATCCACCATATATTTCAGGAATACTTAAACCGAATAAGCCCAATTCCTTAGACATAGTTATAATTCTGTCCGGAATTTTGTCTTCTTTCTCAATATCCATCGCAACAGCTTCCACTTCTGTTTGTATGAAATCTTTAACATTTCGTTTTAAAAATAAAATATCCTCATTAAATGAAAAATTCATATTTTCCCTCCTTACCATTTTAAAAAGTTGTTTATTTTTTCATATGCAGAAAACGGAACGACATTCCATTAGGAAAAAGAAAAGTTTAGACAGCCTCTTTGTCGGGGGCAATCTAAACTTTTGTCGATTCTTGCTGTTGACGGAAATAAACAAACTTACATAAAACAATTATCTTTAAAGTTCGTAATGAAATGATAAAATCCTTTAATTATTTTTCATTTTGATTTGTTTTTAAGATGTAGTCTATACAAGTTTGGTCGTAAGGGCAGCTTAAAAATAAGCCGAATCTACAAAAAAGAGACACTTGGCGATGAAACCTAGTGTCTTCTTCTCTTATCTATATTGCAATTCACTTACAACAGGTAATCGTAGTGCAGCTAATACCCTTTTTACAAATGCATCCACACGAAGATTATCTTTTGACTGTGGAAACAATTCAACCTTTAACGTTACAGCCAATTTCGTATGAACAAATAGCATGTCCCGGAACCGATCAACTGCTCCACAAAAATTAGGATAAAAACTATCACCTGTTCCGAAAACACCTGTCACAACGCGATGGACACTTTGTTGTTCAAATGCCTCATAAAGCAGCTCCATCTCTTTTGGGATATTTCCGTTACCCCATGTATAAGTGCCGATGATAATTGCATCATACATGCTAAGTGTAGGTACCCAGTCTTTCTTCATATGAAAAGTATCTAAAGTAATTCCTTCTCTTGAAAAACCCTTTTCTATTAAATGCTTAACTTCTTCCGTATTTCCAGTCACGGAGGAATAAATGATGGCTACTCTCATATTTTCACCCTTACAACTCATCAAATCCGTTTGATTGGGATACTTTCGTATACGTTCGAGATTTTTGTTCAAAAAAATCTGATTTCGTTTCGTTAATCATTTCATCACTGAACACGTGTATCCATTGCATTGGATTATCACGTTCATCATAAAGATTAGGAAGACCGAGTTGACGAAATCGTTTGTTTGCCAAATATTCCACATAAGCCGAAAATTCATTTAAATCAATACTAGGAATATCTTTTAAAATGTATTGGGCCCATTCCTTCTCTAATTCAACAGCCTTTCCAATAGTATCGTACATGTATTGTATGTTTTCTTCCGTATTTAACGATGGGTTTTCTGATAATAAGATTCGAATAAATTGTCCGATAAAATAAGCATGTTGCATTTCGTCTCGTTGGATGTAGCTTATCATTGTACTTGTCTTAAGCATTTTTTGCTGACGAGCAAGATTGTAGAAAAAGGCAAATCCTGCGTAAAAGTATATCCCCTCTAAATTAATCGAATTTACACCTAACTCAAACAGGTGCTGAGGAGAAGGCTCCTGACGAAACTTTTCGTAAGCATCTAATATAAGCTGATTTCGCTTTTGTACAATGGGATCATTTTTTGCCTCGTTAAAACGCTCATTTTGCTCCCGCAGTGGAACTAAAGAACTTAGTACATAGGAATAGGATTCATTGTGAACGGCTTCCTGCTGTGATATAACCGCAAATATAGCTTTAAAGCTTGAGTCTGTTACATAATCCATTACTTGACTCATTGTTGGTGTTTGCAAACTATCAAGTGACGCGAGTTGGGTATTAATCCTTAAAAATACGTCTTTTTCTACCAACGTTAACTGGTCCCATTGTTTAATATCATCTTGCATATTTATTTCTTGTGCCTTCCAAAAATTTGATAAAAGTGTTTGATACAAATCATACATTTGTGGATAAGCAATGTCGTTCCAATTTAATATGCCAGAAGATTGACCATTTATAATACCAGTCGATTTATTGGGATGTTCTGGATTTAGTAGTTTTATTTTCGTTAACGTTTCCTTTGTCATGGTTCATCCTCCTATTTTAGCTATGGCATGCCTCACATTCATCAATTTCTGCCTGGGACGTGCTGCGTACATAGTAAGTTGTTTTTAAACCGTGCTTCCAAGCTGCTAAATGTAACCCTAGTAATTCTTTCGCTTTTATATCATGACGAACGTATAAGTTAAAGCTTATGCCTTGATCTATATGATTTTGTCTAGCTGCATTTTGCTTAATACTCCACACTTGATCCAGTTCATGACGGGCTCTACGATAATAAGGATACGTATGGTGATTTAAATCTGGTGCAGTTACTTTAAATTTAAAGTTTTTCTTTTCCTCCGCATATTCGACCGCATATAACGGATCAATTCCATCAGTAGAGCCGCCGATTTTTGCAGTGGATGAGTTAGGTGCTATTGCCATTAACCAGCCATTTCGAATCCCATTTACACCAATATCTTTTTGTAACGTTTTCCATCTAGACGTTCCATAACCTTTTCGTTCAAAATAAGCACCTGTTTGCCATTCAGACCCTTCAAACTGACTATAACTACCTTTTTCCATAGCTAATTCCATGGAAGCTTGAATCGTGTAGAAAGCGATATTTTCATATAGCTCATTTGCATAATCAACGGCTTCATTCGTTTCCCAATAAAGCTTTTTCAGAGCTAGCAAATGGTGCCATCCAAATGTTCCTAGTCCAACGGCACGATATTTTTTATTAGTCGTTTCTGCTTGTCCAACAGGAATCGTATTCAAGTCAATGACATTATCTAGCATTCTTACCTGGGCTCGAATGAGTCGTTCCAACACTTCAGCACATACCGCTTTTGGCAGATTAATAGATGATAAATTACATACAACAAAGTCTCCTGGCTTTCGTACGATAACAAGATTTCCGTCTTGATCCGTGTATTCATTTACAATCGTTGTAGTCGACATGTTTTGTGCAATTTCTGTACATAAATTACTACAATAGATGGACGTTCTTCCCGCTCCTCTTCCGTGCTTATTCGGATTTTGACGGTTTACTTCATCTCGATAAAACATATACGGTGTACCAGTTTCTAATTGTGCTACCATTATCCGAGCCATAATATCCATTGCTCGATACGTTTTACGTGGTAAAAGAGGATGTTTCACTGCTTCTTCATATTTTTCGGTAAAATACTTATCATTTAATTCATCATAAAAATCTTCTAAGCCTAATGGTTTACCGTTTTCATCCTTCCAGCCCATAATTTGCTTTACTTGATGCGGACAAAACGTGTGCCATTCTCCAATGCTTCTCCCATCTTCGTCCACCTCTTCAAGCTTTTTCATGAACAAGTCTGGGATGCTTACGCCGGTAAAAATATCGTGAGCTTTTCTTCGCTCATCCCCGTTATTTGTTTTCAAATCGAGGAATCCATTCATAATATCTTTGTGAAAAACATCTAAGTAAATTGCTACAGCCCCTTGACGTTGTCCTAATTGATCCACACTTACTGCTGTATCATTGATTAATCGAATCCACGGAACAACTCCGGACGAATTACCTTTGAACTTTTTAATATCTGAACCTAAAGCTCTTACTTTACCGTAGTAGATCCCAATCCCACCACCATCTTTACTTAGACGAGCTATATCCCAGTTATTTAAATAAATACCGTCAAGGGAATCCTCGACTGTGTCAATAAAACAAGACGATAATTGACCAAAGCTTTTACCCGCATTAGATAGGGTCGGAGTTGCAACGGTCATATAGAGATTGCTTAAAGCCCAATAAGCTTCTTTGACAAGTGCTAGTCTTTTTTCTTTCTTTTCATTTTGCATGATTGTCATCGCAATGATCATAAAACGTTCTTGTGGAAGCTCGTATATTTTGCCATCATGATCCTTAGCCAAATACCGGTCTGCCAGTAAAAATAAACCTATGTAATTAAATAGTAAATCCTTGTCTGGTTCTATTTGTTTCTCTAACTCTTTTATTTCCTCTTTGGAATATTGCGTTAAGATGGATGATGAATAAATACCTACCTCGGTTAGTTTTTCAATTAATAAATATAAATCTCCATATTTAAATTGCTTGTCATATCCTCGATTTTGAGAGGCTTTATCGTAAAGCTGTTGTAAATAAAGCTCAGCAGCTAAATATGTCCAGTTTGGTTGGTCCATCGCTATTTGATTTAAAGAATAGAGCATTGCTTCTTGATACATGTTGTCCTTTTGATCCGCTATTTGCCTCATTTTTTCTTTTAATTTACTAGCATCCAAGTTATACCTTATGGCAGCTTTTTCAATCATTTGTGAAACGTTATGTAGTTCTCCTCGTAAAACCGTCGACATGTGAATTCCTCCCCTAAAAATAAAAAAACCGCCCTATTTTACTGAGCGGATGAAACGATAACACAAAAGGGGTATAAAAGTACTTCAAAGTACCTCTCTTGTTGCCATCGTTTCATCTTCTCAATCCCCGAAGATGATGAAACAGCAAGTAAAGATAGGTCTCCTGACTAATGCATCTTCCTACTTTGAGTCCTTCCCATATAAAAAAATTTAAACATTCTTATACAGTGGTTTTCTCATTTCGTTCGCATATACAGTTGCGGGGGCAGCTCTGGATTTTCACCAGATTCCCTTTTACGCCTAATGGCACCTTCACTTACGGCCAAACTATATGTAGTTTATACTTATATAAATTATTCTATATATTGTGTAATTCCTGCTTTTTACTAGAATAAATGATATTTACCCATATTTCAACAAAATTTTCACCTTTTATCATAAATTTGGCAATATTACTCCTTTTTACCTATAAATCGACAACGAAAAAGAATATTATGTGTAGATTGGTGAAAGTTAAGAAAAACGAGGATACAGGTTGAATGCCTATGACAATAAACCAGCAAGAAGACATTCAAATAATTAAGGATTTACAAAGTGATTTAATGAATGCCTGGATGGAGTATTGGAACGCTTATTCCGATTTCAACACTTGGCAATTTTGGGTGATAGTTGGGTTTCTTCTTATACCCCTTGTTCTGATAATCCTATTTTTAAATCGGGAAAAAGCGTTCTTTTTAGGGTTTTATGGCTTTAATGTTCATGTTTGGTTTACGTATGCGGATACGATTGGTGGCTCGTTTAATGCATGGTTCTATCCATATAAAGTTTTTCCTTTTTTGTCGACCAGTTTTGCTTTAGATGTTTCACTTGTTCCAATGGCTTTTATGTTTACTTATCAATGGGTTTTAAAGTATAAGAAAAATTATTATATAGCAGCAACAGTAATGGCTGCATTTCTTTCTTTTGTGTTTAAACCAATATTAGTAGCTATGAATCTTTTCCAGATAGGTGAAGGAGTAACCTATTACCACTTATTTGTGTTCTACTTACTTATTGCATTTGTTTCTAAATGGATTACGAACATTTTTAGTGGCTTTGAACAAAGTGAAATTAGAAAAAATAAACAAAATTAAGAGGTACCTTAAAGGTACCTCATTTTTATTCTAACAATGAAAAACTATACTCTCTCGCTTTAATAGCTTGAATTAAACTTGGCAAAACTTCCACTGTTTGTTTTAATTCGTGTAAAAGCAAAATGGCCCCATCTTCTAAGTGATCCATCACATTTGTCACAATTTCCTGTGGATCACACTTTAGTTCCCAATCCATCGCTGCTACACGCCAAAATATGGGCCTTAACTTTAATTCAGCTAAGACTTCCAGTGTGGCCTCATTGTACTGTCCAAAAGGTGGACGAAAATAAGTTACTTTTTGTCCGATAATACGTTCTATTTTTTCCACACTACTTTTAATGTCTACGTACTGTTTTTCTTTTGGGAGTTTTGCTAAATTCACATGCTTTGTCGAATGGGTTCCGATTTGATGTCCTTCATCTAACGCTCTTTGCCAAGGCCTCGTTGGATATAATAGGCGAGATTGCCAAAAAAACACTGCTGGTACTGCTTCTTCTTTTAAAATATCCAAAATGGATGGCAGCAACTTACTAGGACCATCGTCAAAAGTTAATACTATCGCTTTTTCCTTGTTTACTTTTGTGATTATCTGTTCATCTTGAGAGTCGAACACGACCCTGGACTTGTCAACTACTCATGGACTTTTTATCATCAAGACCACTCTCCTATGTGAAAGGCACTTTTTCTCCATTAGATCGAACTGATTCATACGTATCGTAGTAGGCATCATTATCAAAATCTTCTGGTTTACCATCAAACGTTATGACCCCGTCCTTTAAGGCAATCACTCGTGTAGCATACCTAATGGCAAGCTCTACGTCATGGACATTAATGATCGTCAACAAATCATGCTCCCGGTGTATTTCCTTTAGTAAAGTAAATATGTGATTGGACGTCCCGGGATCTAAACTTGATACAGGCTCATCTCCAAGTAAAGCTTTCGGCTGTTGTAGTAATGCCCGAGCGATTCCAACACGCTGCTTTTGACCACCACTCAATCGCTCTATACGTCGATGGGTGAAGTCTGTCAATCCTACATTATCAATGACCTCTTTTGCACGATTTAGCTCATCCTTCGTATACCATCCAACCAAATTTTTAAACGTACTACGATAACCGAACAAACCAGTCAAGACATTTTGTATAACAGATAAACGGGGGACTAGGTTAAAATGTTGAAAAATCATTCCCATTTCTCTTCGCACCTTCCGAAGCTGTTCCTCTTTTAAATCAGAAAGTAGCTTCCCTTCCCACTGTATCTCACCCTCAGTCGGCTTTTGTAGTCCATTTAGGCAGCGAATAAGGGTTGATTTTCCTGCTCCACTCTTCCCTAAGATGCAGACAAACTCTCCTTTTTGAAAAGAAAGATTAATGTCAGCAAGAGCATTGTCTTCGTTTCCCTTATATTGTACGGTTAAATCCTTTATTTCTAACATGTCGTTTGCCCCTTATATGATCCTTTTTCGAACGTAGCTACCTAGAAGATCGACGATAATGACAATGATCATAATTAATAACACATCAAGGGCCACAGATGGATATTGAAATGTTTTAAAATCATTAAATAATCGTTGACCAATTCCGCCTGCACCGATAAACCCTAATATGAGTGATGTCCTTATAGCCACTTCGAAACGATAAAAATAATTGGATAACACATTTGGCCATATTTGCGGTAAAATACTAAAGATATTACCAAACCCTTTCTTCGCTCCAACAGCCTTCATCGCTTCTTGTGGACCCGGATCAGAAGCTTCGATTAATTCCGAGATTAATTTTCCAAGTACACCGATATTGTGAAACATCATTGCTAAAACTGCCGGAAATGGGCCAAGTCCTAACGCCGTTAATAAAATTAGTCCAAATACAATTTCGGGAATGGATCGAACAAAGCTCAAGATCACTCTCGTCAAATGAAATAAAAATTTACTTGGCGATGTATTCCAAGCGGCCATAAAGCTAATAGGCAAGGCGACAATCAACCCAAGAAAACTTCCCAAAAAGCCCATTGCTACTGTTAAAATACTGTCTTCAATCATCCTTGGAAGATTAGACGTATCCATTGGGAACCACTGGGTTAAAAAGTCAATCATATTTCGAAAGTCTTTAAACTTTGATATATCAAACTCTGTTAGCCGCATACTAACATACGTAAATGCGGCTAACAGAAGCAAGGTAAAAATACTACGGCGTTTAAACCACAATGTTATCAGCTCTATTCCTTAATGATTCCTTGTTTAATCGCAGCTTGCTTAATACTTTCATAATCTTCATCTGTTGCTTCTGTAAATCCACTAGCTCCAAATGCATCTAAAATTTCCTCATCCTCTATTGCTAAAAAGGCTTGTCGTAACGTTTCAATCGTTTTTTCGTCTGTATCACCATGTACTGTCCATGGATATTGGAAAAGCTTTTCGGATTGCCAAATTATTTTCAACTGCTCTCCGTCAATCTTTCCAGATTCAACAAGTTGATTATAAATAGCACTATCAATCGCACCAGCATCTACTTGCTTATTTTGTACAGATAGAGCAGTTGCGTCATGGGAACCAGTATATCGTACAGAATTAAATTCATACTCATCCTCAGATTCATAAACGCCCCTATCCTGTAATTCAATACTTGGGATCAAGGAACCAGAAGTGGAGTTTGGATCACCAAAAGCAAAATCAACTTCTCCTGGATTTTCTAGTAAATCCTCTATTGATTCCCAGGGATTATCCACATGGGTAATGATATACGAATGATAAAAAGGCTCGCCATCCACTAACTGGGTAACGATTGCCTTTGCACCACTATTTTGATGGGCAATAACGTATGTTAATGGACCCAAGAAGGCCATATCAATTTTATCGTAGTTCAATGCTTCCACAACCCCATTGTAGTCTGGATAAACATCAATTGTTACTTCACGTCCTAAGTCTTCTGTTAGAATTGCTTGAAGTTTATCCATCGCACCGTCCATTGCTCCTTCTGTTTGGGCAGGAATAACTCCGATAGAAAATGCTTCTTCTGTGTTCGATCCTTCATCTGTTCCATTATTATTCTCATTTTCCGTTCCACACGCAGATAAAATAAACAGTATAGTAAGAGAAAAAAGCAGGAATCCCCATTTTCTCATTACGTTCACCTCTTTTTCATTTTGTATTCGTATAAAATGCTCAAATCTAAGTACGAAAAGTAACTAACAGGTCAGTAAAAAGGGCCCTAAGAAGAGCCCCTTGCTAAATCACGTTAATGCGTCCAGCATTTTCATTTGTTACTTCTCCAATTATTGCAGACTCCACATTTCTCGCCTTTAAATCTTCTAGTAGAGCTTCTGCTTCTGCTTCTGGTACTGAAATAAGAAGTCCTCCTGATGTAACAGCATCACATAGGATTAATTGATCGATTTCACTAACATGGCTCGCATAATCAATTTTTCCTTCCAGCCACTTGTGATTTTTTTTCGATCCACCAGGAACAACCCCTTGCTCAGCGAATTCCTTCGTTTTCGGTAAAACTGGTACCTTTTTACTATAAATCGTAATACCAGCATTACTTCCTTCTGCTATTTCACACGTATGACCTAATAAGCCAAAGCCAGTAATATCTGTACATGCATTTACGTTATAGCTTTCCATCGCCTCTGCTGCATCTTTATTTAATGTTGCCATCACTTGCATAACGTTTTCTAAATCTTGTTCATCTAACAGATCACGTTTAATCGCAGTCGTTAAAATACCAACACCAATAGGTTTCGTAATGATTAAGCGATCTCCAGGCTTTGCACCTGCATTAGCTCTTATCTTTTCTGGGTGAATAGTTCCTGTTACAGATAAACCAAATTTCGGTTCTTGATCATCTATGGAATGTCCACCAACTAACACTGCTCCTGATTCCCTAACTTTGTCAGAGGATCCAGCTAAAATTTGCGCTAAAATTCCTTTATCTAATGTACTGATCGGGAAACCGACGATGTTCATAACTGTAATTGGTTTCCCACCCATAGCATATACGTCACTTAATGCATTCGCTGCTGCAATTTGTCCAAACATATACGGGTCATCTACGATAGGTGTAAAGTAGTCTAACGTTTGTACGAGTGCTACTTCATCATTTATTTTATAGACACCAGCATCATCAGAAGTATCTAATCCAACAAGAAGATTCGGGTTTGGTTCGGATTTTGGTAAATGACTCAGCACCTGAGCCAGGTCTTCAGGACCAATTTTGCAGCCTCAGCCTCCTTTCGTCGACAATGAAGTTAATTTAATTATTTCATCTTTTTTGGACATTTTCTCACTTCCTTACTCTATGTTTTCTTGGAGCGCATTTTCATAAATAGTTTGTAACTTATTTGCTTCATAGCTACTAGAATGATTTTCGGCAATATAGTTTTTGGCTGTCTCTCCAATTTGTTGCCTTAGTTCGATATTATTCATGATTTGCTCCGCATAATCAAGAAATTGGATTTTATTTTCGTAAACAAATCCTGTTTTCCCTTGTGTCACAATGTTTTTGTTACCATGGTTATCCGATGCGATAACTGGTATTCCATAGCTCATTGCTTCCAAAATCGCTGCAGATTGACCTTCTGAAATAGATGTATTAAGAACGGCATCTGCCTCATGATAAATTCCACCCATTTTGTCATGATCTACTTGACCAATATAAGTAACCCAATCACTATTTTTACCTACTAGTTCTTGAACAACTTTTCCCTCTTCCTGCTCAATCACTGGACCAACTAACCAAAGACGAATGTATGGATAATTGTCGTGGAGAGATTTTAACATATGAATAGCGGAAGGAACATTTTTCACCTTTCTAATTCCAGCTGGCAATACAAATAAAAATGTATTTTTATCCTTTTGAATAGCTGGTTGATTCTCCATAAACGGGGGTGTTCCTTGATGAATGATGTGAATTTTCGAATATAATTCTGACGCTTCCTTTGCCAATATGCCCTTCGCCTCATGATCAAAAACGTGAATAGCTTTAGCATTTCGTAAACAGTCTAAAACATCCTTACGCCTATCTTTATTAAATAGATCGTGATTTAAATCTGTCCCTGTCATCGTCACAACATAGTGATGCAGTGGTTGTTTTAGTTTTTCCTTAAACTGATAAAATCGATACGCATGAAAACCATGTACAATATCAGCTTGAGGGAGTTCTGTTATCACATTGTCATCCATGTTTGATATGATTTCCGTCCTAACCCCAAGCTTCTGTAACCCGTTAGCAATTCGTTGGACGGTTACAGTATTTCCCCGTGGTTGATGGAAATTAGGTGTAATTAAAAGTACCTTCAATGATCGTCATCCTTTTAGACTTTATTATTCTTTATTATTCTTTCTGACCTTTATATTACTTTTCCCTTGTTTCTTTATTCAAGTAAAAAACCTTGTAAGATATGGTGACGAAAAAATTCCAAATATGAAATAAATTGAATATAATAAAACAAACTCGTTTTTTACTTTCGTTGATGATAAGGAAACGGAATTTAGTAGGTTTTTAAACTGACGTATTTAACGTGAAATAACATAGAGAGGTGAAGGTTACAATGAGTGGAATAGTTGGATATGTAGGTAAACGTTCATCTCAGCAGATTTTAATAGACTGTTTAATGCACTTAGAATACCGTGGATACGATTCTGCTGGTTTGGCTATATCGAATGGCAATGAAATAGAAATGCGAAAAGAAAAAGGGCGAATTCAAGATTTGGAGGCTTCCATTCAACTTGATCCCATTTTAAAAGGAACACTAGGCATCGGTCATACACGCTGGGCCTCACACGGGACCCCATCCGCTTTAAACTCTCATCCTTTAACAGATAATAAAGAAAACTATTATGTAGTACATAATGGCATTATTGAAAATTATCGACAGTTAAGAAAAGTATTAATAACAGAAGGATATACTTTTTTAACCGATACTGATACAGAGGTCATCCCTCACCTTTTAGCTAAATATGATACAGGAGACTTGAAGGAAACTGTACGTAGAGTGTTACCAATGCTTCAAGGCTCTTTTGCATTGGCTATTATGAGCAAAACCCAACCAGATACGATTATTGGGATTTCACAGGAGAATCCATTGATCCTAGGTTATGGTGATGGAGAAGCCTTTTTATCTTCTGATATTTCTGCCCTTTTATCGTATACGAAGGAAATTTATCCGATAAAAAACAATGAAATTGCCGTGTTAACACCTACTACAATTACAATCCAAACAATAGGTGGAGAAAGTGTAACTCCGGTAAAGTCTTTGATTGAGTGGGACGAGGAAGAAATTACATTACAAGAGCACGATTTCTTCATGTTGAAAGAAATTACCGAACAACCAAAAGCAATCAAACAAACATTAGCGGGACGATTAACTGCTTCTTCTGTATCCATCCCTGAGCTTGATACTTTTTTTGAACAATTTCAGATGGAAAGTTTTCGGAAAGTTGACATTGTTGCTAGTGGTACCTCCTATCACTCTGGAATGATAGGAAAAAAAATTATTGAACAAATGCTTTCAATCCCAGTTGAAGTTTCTATTTCATCTGAATTTAGCTTCGAACACGGCTTACTAGATGATCAGACGCTCGTCATTGTCCTTAGTCAGTCAGGCGAAACAGCAGATACGTTATCTGCACTTAAGGAAGCTAAAGCCCATGGTGCGAAAACGATTGCAATAACAAATAAAAAAAGAAGCAATATTGCGAGAAAAGCAGACTGTATGATTTGTACAAATGCAGGCCCTGAATTAGCAGTGCCTGCTACCAAAGCTTACACCTGTCAAATGACTGCCCTCATCCTTTTAGCTATCGCTCTATCAGAAAAAGTGAGCGGACCTGGTAATAAGATGACTCCAGATATGTTGGAAGCATTGAAAGAATTACCTAATGAAGTGGAAAAGTGTTTGATTATGACACAGGATGCAATTGATAAATTTGCACAAGTTACCGATGATCAAGACCATCTATTTTTAATTGGACGTGGACTTGATTATGTTCTCGCTTTAGAAGGTGCCCTGAAGCTGCAAGAAGTTGCCTATTTACATGCAGATGCTTATGCTGCTGGAGAAATCAAACATGGAACCATGGCTCTATTTACACCAGGTATCCCAGTTATTGCATTAGCGACCCAAGCCCATTTAAGAGAAAAAACGATCAGTAATATTCGGGAAATTAAAGCAAGGGATGCATATGTTGTAGGAATCACAACCATAGGTGATGAATCGGTAGCTGAAGTCGTTGATGAAGTATTATATATACCAGAAGCTCACGCTTTTTTCATGCCCATACTTGCAGCTATTCCATTACAATTGTTAGCCTATTATGCTGGTACTGTTCGTGGTTATAACGTGGACCGACCACGCAATTTAGCGAAAAGTTTAACAGTAGAATAATATGACGTTAAAGGATATTCCATTGGAATGAACATGGAATATCCCTTTTTGCGTTTCCTCTTCCGTATAAAACTTCAGTATTCCTGGTAATAATAAAAAATAAATATGAAATTTTTCCCTTGCTTAAAAGGAAGGTGGTCGAATGAAAAAAATAGTAACCATTTTCGTCATGTTTGGGGTGGTCATCGCATCTGCGATTATCGTAAGTGCTGAACAAGTACACGGAAAGACGATACATGACTGGGAACAAGTGCATGTATCTACAGAAGATAAATTAATTGATAAGTATGAAAAGAAAATTGATACATTCGCAGGGGTACACTATCATGACTATCACGTATACCATACGATTAAAACAGTTGTTTTTCGCTGTGCTCTTCATGGAGATTATAAGACAAAAACAATTATTCATAATACAAGGCATGAAGAACAGACCCATTAATTTTTGAAACTGGAGGTGAGGACATTGGCAAACGCTTATTTATGTCCTAACTGTAAAACGAATCGTTCACGCTTTAATATTATTCAACAAGTTGCAACACCGGTAAAAATGGATGCACAATCAGGTGAAGTTGTAAACGAATTCACGAATGACACGTTAGATATTTTCCATAGGCCATACAATGGACCAGAATATAAAGTACAGTGTGGTGTCTGTGGTTTAGTTGAGGACGAAAGAACCTTTATTAAACACGCGGAGAATAGTCGATGAAAAGAAAAGGAGCTTGGTAACCCAAGCTCCTTTGTTATGGCATTATTTAATTGGTAGCATTCTTGTTTCTTATTGATTTTAATTGCTTTTCTAAGGTTTCCCTCATACTTCCTGCCAATTCTTCTACTGCTAGTATGTGTTCAATCTTTGTTACATTTTCACGATCCTTATATCGAACTTCATTTACCATCGATACTGTCACTTGTTGAGGATGATTTTCTTTTAAAATTAATTCATCAGTAGGGGTAACAATTCCTTCTTGTAGCACTCGAAACATAAATCCTGTATACCCTTTATCAACCATACGATTCACCATGTCTGGCACTTCATATCTAGCAGCAAGTTTATAGCAAGGGACACGTGGTTCCGTTACTTGGATCACGGCTTCTCCATAAGAGAAAACATCCCCAATACATGCAACATCCTCTGTTAAACCAATAACCGTAACGTTTTCACCAAATATAGCCGTGTTGTCTACATTACTCAATATATCTTCCCAATAAGTGTAGTAATCATACGGATATAAACATAATGCCTTATCCTCTCCACCATGCTGTTTATAAGCGTGTTCATCACCAACTAATCCTATCTTACTAAGGAAAATAGGTTCTTGAAGGGACTTTTTTCGAATAGCTGTGTCAAACGTTTGTTTTCCATATGTATGTGTTTCGATTTTGCCAAGGTTTAACGATTTTACTGTATACTTTTTCGTTATTGTATGCACTAGGTCACTTCCTTTATTTTTGCATCATATATTCTCTTTTATCTTTTTCATTACCCGAGATAAGTTATGTAAGGATTGATTCGTATCTAATTGATAATCATCTAAGGAATGATTGGCGCCTTTTATTATTTCTATTTCTAGTTTTGTCTTCTGCAATTGTTCCATTAGTTCCTGCTTATAGTGTTGGTCTTCATCTCCAATAATGAGCAAACCAAGCATGTTACTTTTTAATATGGAGTCATATAGTACATCATATCCTAACAATGGGGTTAAAAGGACCATTTTGGTATCCTTAAATGCTTCTCGCCTTGCATATTCTAAAACAATTGGTATGGTGCCAAGAGATTTACCTAACAATATTGTTTCATCGTACAAATTATTATGGGAAACATCTTTCATTACCAAGTCAATGTCACTTACCATTTTCGCTGATATATCAGCTATAGGATTTTTCAAAAACTCTTGTCCGTATTCATAATGAATATGAACAACATCTAGACCTTGTTCTAACATCGTCATTGTTGCAAAATAAAGTAACGGTTTTTCATATGTGTAACCTATACCTGAGAACATAAAACAAATTTTACTAGACCCTTTTTGAATGTGGGTATAGGCTATTTCTTTATCAGGTGTATATATAGTTTTTTGAACAGCTTTCATTTGCTCACCCGTTTCTTTTTACTGTCATATTATTTACATATTTACTTATTTATAAGGTAGAAGTTATTTTTTTACTTGTCTCTCCCACTCTTCACGTAAAATCCCCATTTTAATAGCATCATAATACTCTCCATTCACCATTCTTGCTTTCCGAATTCTCGCTTCTTCTTGCATACCAAGCTTAGCAGCAGCTTTCATCATTCTTATGTTCCCTGACCACGTAGAAAAGCCTAAACGATGAAGATTGGTGGATTGAAACAAAAAATCTATCCACATACGATAGCTTTCAGAGCCATACCCTCCGCTCCAATAGCTTGAGTCATAAATGACAATCCCTGTTTCTAGCCAGTTCGTATTTCTGTCAACCCAATAACAGCTAACGGTTCCGATAAAATTCCCTTCTACCTCAATAACCAAAAAGGAAGGTGTTCCCGGAAGAATTTCCTCTTTTGGATTCCAATCAGCTAAAAATTTCTCTTTTGATTGAAAAGGCTCTGGAATATAAGGTCCGTTCCATTTTTTTGCTTCCTGTTTTTCTTCTTCAAACTTCCAATAGTACATTTTTTCTGCATCAGTTTGTACAGCTTTACGCAAAACTACTTTTTCCCCTTTTAATAGCATGTTTACCTCCGTCTTTCTCTTGTTTGGTACCAACATTTTACTATAATTTGCTTATATAAAGGGAATATTTTTCAAATTAGCTACTTGTCATCGTTCCCCCATTTACGTGAATTACTTGCCCTGTGACATAACTAGAATCAGAGGAAGCTAAATACACATAGGCTAAAGCCAGCTCATATGGTTGTCCTGCTCTTCCAATAGGTGTTCCAGTGCCAAAATTAGTCATTTGTTCAGCCGGAAAGCTAGATGGAATAATCGGAGTCCAAATGGGGCCAGGTGCAATGCCATTCACACGTATATTTTGCCCAACTAATTGTAGGGCTAGTGATCTAGTAAACGTTACTATTGCCCCCTTTGTTGCCGCATAGTCTATATTATCCTCTTGGCCATTATAAGCTACTTCAGACGTTGTATTTATTATTGTATTTCCAGATTTCAAATATGGTAAGGCTGCCTTAGTAAGAAAGAAGTAAGAGAAAATATTCGTTTGAAACACACGATAAAGCTGATGGGCGTTTATTTCTGTTATACTTTTTTTCGGATGTGCTTCTGCACAATTATTCACGAGAATGTCTAATTTCCCGAAGGTTTTTAACGTTTGATCGACGACATCATGACAATTATGTTCAGACCCTAAATCACATGGAACTAGTAAGCACTGTTGACCAATTTCTTCAATACGACCTTTCGTATTTCTTGCATCAATGTGCTCATTTAAATAAGCAATAACAATGTCAGCACCTTCCTTGGCAAACGCAATGGCAACGGCCTTTCCGATTCCGCTGTCTCCACTAGAAATAATTGCCACTTTTCCTTTTAATTTATCTGTTCCCTTATAGCATGGATCCTCTGCTTTCGGCTTTGGTACCATCAATGCTTCCAAACCCGGATGAATAGGTTGATGCTGTGGCGGAAAATGCTTTGGATTTGCTACCTTTTGCTTATTTTTGTTGGTCATCATTAGTCAACTCCCCTATTTTTATAGAGGTAAAATATGATTAAGTAGGAAGCATTGTTACAGCAAAGGTTATGTTTCTTGCATTCTTAATCTAAACTCATTATTACGTAGAATAAAAACAACATCCCAGTTTCTTCGTTTAGCTGAAGAGCCCGGGATGATGCATGATATACAACATATATCTTATTTGTTGGGATTGAACAAGTTTTCTCAAACATTTCTTATGTTCATTCATATCACTAGAGAGAGGGCTTGGTTAATTCATAAAATTCTCTTTTTAAATCATTGTATTGGTCCGTTTTTTGATTGAACAATATATTACATTCGTTTATTTTATTATAACTTATATTTACTTGATCAATCTGATCTTCTAGTTCTTGTTCTGTCGTATTTTCTTGTTTTAACATTTCATATAAATTCTCGTCTTGCTCAAGTGATTTCATATACGCTTCATATAACTGGATGTATGCAACGTATCTTTCTTGCATAACATCATACATTTCCTGTGCTTTTTCTTTTGCTTCGCTATTTTCAAGATGTTGAATCATTGGAGCAATTTTTTCGAACTCTTCTTTTGCAGCATCAATACTTTCCATTTCTTGTTGAATAGATGTCGTTCGCTGATTAACTAACGTTATTGCGTCATTAGCCTTTTCTTGTATTTGTTCAAATTTATCCATACCTAAATTAATAATTTCATTATATAACTCACTCTCTTGCTGTTCTAATTCTAGAAGATGTTGTTGTTGTTCTGCGAATGGCTCCTCTAAAGAAAGAGCCTCTTCCAAGTGTCCATACATCATTCCGGCTATATCATTTTCACCTTCTTGATTCTCTGAAGTATCATCAGGAACTATATCTTTCCCTATTTTCCATTTTCCTTCTTCTTTTGTAAGGTTTACTGAGGAAACTACGGCGGTATTATCCTCAAAGGTAATGGTAAAATCAACAGTGGAGCGTCGATCACCAATCAATTCATCTGTAATGTCTATACTTTTTATCGTTCCATTTTTAGTAATGTCACTCATACCATCTTGTGTACTCATGCCCAGCATCTCAAATTGGTTCATTGCCTCTTCTGACAAATAGCCTTCAGCTCTCTCATATTCTCCAGCATTGGCAGCCATGTAGAATGTTTCTACCGTTCTCCCAGGTGTTTTCTCTAATGTTTTCTCTTCTGAACTACATCCGAATAATAATCCGGAGACGACAACTAAGAAAGTTAGTATTTTTTTCAACATTAGTTTCCTCCAAGTTCTTCGTTTAGTTATTAATAAGTTATCTAGTTTTACGACATTTAAATTTGTATTTAATTTTAGCACAAAAACATCATTTCCCTTATTAATTCCAATAAAATAGATCGTCTTATTGACGATCTTCTAAAATTGCCTTATTGTTTTTGGTTGAATTAAAGAAAGTAATTATCTACTCTACTCACCTATTTTTTCAACAAGAATTGCTTTGTACAAAGGAGGGTTTAATTCACGATTGGTTTCAAAAGGGTTAAAAGTAACCTTAACTCTTGTGCCAGCTTCTATCAATTGATAATTTTCTGAACTAACACTAATAAAAGCTCCTCCATTTTGTTCGACAAATGATAAAGCCTTGTCAAAGCTCATATTCGAAAAGCTCTTTATTTTATTCTGGTTATTCGTTACTAGTAAATGATGATCTTGATCAATCTTTCTTTTTCCAACAACAAGCATGATAAGTTGTTCTCGATCTAAGCCTAAAAGGTGGTTGAACCTATCCATTTCATTCTTTTTAATGTATAAATAACCCCTTTTCAGCTTTTCCTCAAATAAGTAATCGATATTTTCTTTATCAAGCATCGCCCTTATTTCCTTTGTTTCTTCTATATCTGTTGACCGTAAAGCAAGTTCATAATTACCTTCTTTTATCTTTCTTTCTATTTCTGCTCTACATCCTATAAAGATAAATGTAATCACAAAAATACTTATTACTAGTAAAAGCTTATTTTTCATTTAATTATTCTCCTTTTGTAAAGAGTACAATTAAGTCTTCTCGTTAGTTTTTGGGACCAATAGATAAGTTGTTCCAATTCAGCTTCGTGTAACGAATTGTCATTATCGACTATGATGTTTTTACCTTATTTAGTATCTTTACTTCACTAAATAATACCTTTTATAATATTTTATTAATTATTTTTAAATTTTGGTGATAAATTTCAGGAGAACTCCAATCTTTATACATTTCAGGTATTTCTATTTCTTCTATGTAATCATTTATTTTCACTACATTTATTGAATCATTTATATACTCGATTAGAGAAAAGTATGGCACTACAATTTTTCCCTTGGAATTTTAGTTCATCTTTAATAGTTTGATTTGGTAATCTTTCATTTTTAAATATGTGATTTCACTAGATACTATTTTACTTCCCTTAAATGTTTAATTGCCACGTATATGATCACCATGCCAGTGACTATTTACGACCCATGTTACTTGATTATTGGTTGCTTTTTCAGCAATCATTTTCAAATCCTCTGAAGCCTGTTGAGTATTAAAAGTATCAAATACAATTACGTTATCTCCTAGGTCAATAAAACCTGCATTGCTAATGAACCGCTACCTTCCTTTGCTATTGCTGCATACACATAATTACTTACTTTCTCAAGTGTAAAATGGTTACTAAAAAACTCTTCCGTTACTTTACTCCTTTTTATTATTCATTGATAGGAACAACTTTTTATTAAGTTCATCTTCCACTTTAATTATATAACTTAAACAAAAAAGAGCATTAAACCTATTTTGGTTAACGCCCTTAAGAAAAAGATTAAAGCTAGCCTAGGATGAATTTAGACTCTTAACGAGCCACGGAAACCCCTGGCAGCATAGTAGGATTCTGCTCCATTGTGGTACATAAAAACAGTATCATACCGACGGTCACAAAAAATGGCCCCGCCCAGACTCCTAATATTTGCAGGTGTTTTCACCCAGCTGGAAGTTTTTCTATCGAAATTACCAAGTTTCTGCAATCCCCGGTATTCTTCTTCTGATAAAAGTTCAATGCCCATTGCAGTAGCCATATCAATAGCGTTGTTTTCTGGTTTATGTTTTTTTCTTGATTCAAGGGCTTCACGATCGTAACAAATACTTCGGCGACCTTTAGGACTTTCGGCTGAACAGTCATAAAAAATATATTCGTCCGTTTTCTTATCATAATCAACCACATCCGGTTCACCACTAGTCCTTTCCATTTCATTAAGCGACCAAAGTTTTTCCGTGTTAGCTTCTAGCTTTTCTTGAATATTAATCCATTTAAGATCTTTATGGCGGTTCATATTATTCTCAAAACGATTTTTTAATACTCTTATTAATTCTTCACGTACTTCTTGTGATAACTCCTTATTGCTCTTTGTCAAAAAAATACCCCCTTACTATTTATATGGATCATGTCTGAAGGGCCACTACCCGTTATGATTAAAAATTACTTGATGATTCTATTTAAAAAGATTAGTTGCCATGATACGCCGAAGCATTCCTTTAGTAACCGAACTTTCTTGTTAAAAACCATATACATATAGTCGTCTAACCCTCTTAACTATCTTTCTTTTTACGTAACTATTATATCAACCTTCATTGTTAGTTAAGTAAATGATTACCCAAACTATTAATAATTCTAACATAAATATCCATTTCAGTTTATGAATTAGTATAGAAATCAATTTGCTAATTAATGAAGATGGTAAATTTAAAATAAATATATGGGGAATGGAGCCCTTAAAGTCGATAAAAAAATGACTACAAAATTATTAATTTTTTGTAGTCATTTCTTTGAGGAAATGATTAATTTTTATTAATAAGCCGTCCAACCTGCATCAGCAGCTATTACCGCTCCATTTACAAAACTTGATTCGTCTGATGCAAGAAATAATGCAACATTTGCGATATCAATCGGCTTACCAAAACGAGGATTTAATGGCATACCTACACCTTGACGAGCAGCTCCAAATTCACTTATGTTCGTCATAGAAGAAGCAATGTTTGTTTCAACTGCACCAGTTGCAATAGCATTTGCCCTTATTCCTTTTTGCGCATACATATAGGCTGTGTTTTTTGTTAACCCAATTGCAGCATGTTTAGAAGCTGTATAGGCTGCACCTCCACGAGCACCTTGTACTCCTGCTGCAGATGTATTGTTCACAATCACACCATAGCCTTTTTCTAAGAAAATTGGCATTACTTTGCGGGATGCAAGCATAATAGATGTTGTATTAATAGCTAACACGCGTTCGAATCTATCTGTGCTAATTTCTCCAATTGGCTCAAAACCGTCCATTATACCGGCATTGTTTACTAAAATATCAACTGTTCCAAAAGCTTCAACTGTTTGGTCAACTAATGTATTTACTTCTTCTTCAGATGCAACGTTCGTTTTCACAGCAAGACCGGTTCCACCATTTTCTTCTATTTCTTTCACTGTTTCTTTTACACCATCCAAATTGATATCAGATGCTACTACTTTTGCTCCTTCTTTTGCATAAAGAATGGCGATCGCTTTTCCCATTCCTGAAGCTGCACCTGTAACAATGGCAACTTTACCTTCTAATCTCATATAAATAACCCCTTTTCATATTTTTAAATTAGTTATGAAGCTCTCATTCCACCATCGATATTATAAATAGCACCTGTTATAAAACTAGCTTTTTCAGATGCTAAGAAGTAAACTAAATCAACAATTTCGGAATTTTCTGCATAACGTCCTAAAGGAATAGAACTTGCGAAGCTTTCTCTTGCAGCCTCTGCATTTTCAGGACTAAAACCAGCCTCTAATGAACGCATCATACGGTTATTTACCGGTGATGGACAGACAGCATTTACACGGATACCGTCAGCTGCCACTTCTAATGCTGCAGTTTTTGTTAAACCAATAACGGCATGCTTAGATGCGATATAAGCTGACACACCTGGTGTTCCACCTAATCCAGCAACAGATGCTGTATTAATAATCGTTCCAGATTTTTGCTCTTTCATAATCGGCATCACATATTTCATACCGTAGAACACCTTTTACATTTACATCCAATACTTGACTGAACACATCTGAAGGATAATCAGGAATTGGAATAACGACTCCTTCAACACCAGCATTATTAAAGAACACATCTATTTGTCCAAAAGCTTCTTTTGCTTTCTCTACATAGTTTTTCACTTGTTCTTCTTTTGACACGTCAGCTGCTACAGTAATATAGCTACCTTCTGGCAACCCTAACTCTGCAACCGTTTGATCAAGTGCCTCTTGCTTTAAATCTACTAAGACTACCTTTGCACCATCATTCACAAATTGCTTTGCTGCTTCTTGACCTAGGCCACCTGCTGCTCCTGTGATAACTACTACTTTGCCGTTAAAACTCATTCCAATTACCTCCCTTTATTTAGGAAAAATTTCATTATTTTGTTGACGCCTTCATTATATTCCTGTGTAGAACGACCAACAATAAGAAAAAGAGGAAATTTGTGTCTAATACTTGACA
The DNA here is from genome assembly GCF_014207435.1 of Salirhabdus euzebyi. GTDB lineage: Bacteria > Bacillota > Bacilli > Bacillales > Alkalibacillaceae > Salirhabdus > Salirhabdus euzebyi. The sequence goes on along the minus strand of NZ_JACHGH010000002.1, from coordinate 225,123 downwards.
AATGATATTTCATCCCCATCTATCGTACAATTGCTTTATTTCCTTCTCTTTTGTAATCCCAAATTCAGAAGGAGTTTCTAATATCATAGGTACTTTTTTTACGCTAGGTTGTTGGAGAAAAAGTTCAAACTGACTCGCCTCAATATAGCCATGACCAAAAATATTCGCGTGTCGGTCTTTACCCGAACCGACAGGGTATTTGGAATTGTTTAAATGTATAGCCTCTAGATAGTTAAAGTAACCAAGTTCAGATCCCTTCATTATAAGTTCATCTGTGTTTTCGCCAGTCCAAAATTCACTCGCAAACGCATGGCAAGTATCCAGACAAAAACCAATATGGTCTGGGTCATCACATAATTTACGAACTTGAACAAGCTCTTCCATAGTGGTACCCATCGAACCTGGTTTCCCCGCATTGTTTTCTAATAAAATTTTGCATTGCCCTTCCCAATTCTCCAGTACGGCATTTAATATATTTATCATTACATGATAGCTTGCTAATGGGTCCTTACTATCTTTTTGTTTACCGAAATGGACGACAACGCCAATAGCTCCACATGCTTCTGATATTTCTAAATCATTTTGTAGCGATTGAATGACGTCCTCTTGTTTGTTATCTTCTGGGGTTAAACTCGTTGGATAGGGAGTATGTGTAATGGAAACTAACTTATTTTGTTTGCAAAATTGCTTACAAGCTGTTGCATCGGTTTCGTTAAAATTCTTAACGCCTAAGCTTCGTGGATTTTTCGGAAAAAATTGATATGCCTCTGCTCCAAGACTTTTTGCTAATTCGGCAGCACCTAAATAACCCTCTTTTATGCTGACATGACATCCAAATTTCACTGAATCAACTCTCCTATTATTCAAAAATTAATTAATGCTGGCAGCCTGTACAATAAAAACATTTTCGTGAAGATACTTCCTTAAACAAGATAGTAGCACCACATCTTTTGCAAGACTCCCCTTCTCGGTCATATACCTTTAAAAAGTTGGACACCCCACCAGTTTTCTGATCATTAGTAAAGAGTGGATTTTCCATATATCCACCATGCTCCGTTGCTGTCGGCAATACAGAGCGAATGGCATGGTAAAGTTGCACAACTTCTTGATCATTCAAATTGTTCATCGTCCTTGTTGGCAAGAGCTGTGCTTCAAAGCATATTTCATCCGAATAGCAGTTACCGATTCCAGCTAAAAATTTTTGGTCTACTAACGTGGTTTTCAACTTCCCTTTTTTCCCTTTCGTCAAATCTTGAAACGCATTTAGAGAAAAATTAATATCAAGTGGTTCTGGACCTAAATCAGACAACTCAGAATCTACCTCTTTTTTCGTGAAAAGGTGTAAATAACCTAAGCGCAGCCCGATGAAATAAAGACTATTATCACCAAAGTAAAGCTCCACTTGAATGCTACGATCTGGTTTATCTTCTTCATTTCCATAATACATCCAACCACCGAGCATTAAGTGTAGCAATAGAATGTAGCCATTTTCTAAATGAAATAATAAATGCTTTGCTCTTCTTTCAATCGAAATGATTTTTTGACTATGTACTTGCTGTTGAAACGTTTTTATAGGTACATTAATCGATTTTTCCCTTTTAATCATTGCATTCATAATTGTTTTTTCTGCTATTTTCTCTGTTAAAAGTTTTTTATAATTTTCCATTTCTGGCAATTCTGGCATCTTTTTTCCTCCAATCGTTCCTTACGCCGTATTATTTCCTTCTTACTATAAAAAATAACCAATATACAGCATTTAGGAGGACAATCCATATGAAAGAAAATTTTAAAGACATTTTACATAGGCATTCCATATATCAGGTAATAACCGGATCTACGGCATATGGTTTAGCAAATGACCATTCGGATGTGGATCAAAAAGCCATTGTTATTTTGCCCCCCACTTACCTACTACAGCTAAGTAAGGAATGGGAGACAGAATCCTATCACAATCCAGACATAGAATATCATTCGTTAAAAAAGGCGATGAATTTGTTAAACGCTCAAAACCCGACAATGTTAGAAACGTTATTTGTGAAGGAAGAGTTTGTTAAGAAGCAAACGAAATATGGGGAACTTTTAAGAAATAATCGACATTTATTTCTATCACAAAATTGCTACTACTCCTTTTATGGTTATGCAAAAGATCAGTTAATGCGAATTAAGAATGGTTTAAATAAAGTGACAGAAAAAGATCAAAACGAACATGTTCGATATACCTTACAAAGAATGCTTTCGCAAATGGATGAAAAATACCCTTCCTTAAAAAATGGAACCGTAATAATAAAAGATGTTTTCTCCCAACAATCCCAAAAACAAGAGGCTGATTTATCCGTATCCTTTGACGCCATTCCCTTAACGGAATTACATGGTTGTATTTCAGAATTAGCTGGAACATTAAAAAGCTATAATAAAACGTCCCAGCAGAACAAAAAACCGACTGATAAGCTTCATAAACACGCAATGCATTTAGTTCGCCTCTTATTAATGGGAATTGAACTTTTAGAAAAAGGGACGTTAACTGTTGATCGGGGAGTTGATCGAGACTATTTGCTATCAATACGGAATGGGGATGTAAGGTGGGATGACTTTTTTGAATTAACAGAAGAATTGTTTCAACAGCTCGAAAATGCTAAAGAAAAAACACTTTTGCCGAATGCAACAGACGACAGGAAAATAAATGATTTATATTTTGAAATCATGAGTAACTTCTATAATATTTAATCAAAATAGGTGCAGATTCACTTACATAATTTGCACCTATTTCTCACAAAAATACTTCTCTCCGCAAAGGATTCATTCTTCTAATTTACTTCCTGGGGACATGTCTGAGAGTTTTTGGCGGTCTGGAGCAGTCGGAGGTTCCTCCAACCAGCCCTTTTCAATAACTATGTTCATTCCTTTATTTGCATATGATCCGATATCTGCAATTAGTATGGCAAATTGGGCATGTAAATCATGTCTTGTCATTCTAGAGATTGCCAATCCATAGTTTTCAATACCAATACTATTAGCTAAACTAGCATGGTAAAGCATCAACTTATCCGAGAAGGGGGGCGTAGTAGAGTCCGTTACATGAGCATCCATAATGCTTGGAGCAGGTAAGTTACCACTAATTAGAAAACTAGATAATTCTTTAACTTGTCTATCTGCAATTTGTGCACCTTGTTGGAAATATTTTCGCAACTTATCAGATGATGCCACTTGACTAAACCCAAGCATCAGTGCTTTACCTAGAACGTTTGTATTGATATTAATTTGTAAATATTTTATCTCTAACGCAGTTAAGGGCCTATTTTTTCCTGCTATTAAAGAAATAAATGAATCGTTCTCAACAAAATCAACCTTTTTCGGATAAGGAATAGTCGGAGTAAAGATGTCCTTTCCTTTAATAAGGAGTAAGTGAAATCCTTTTTCATATGTGACAACGGTGTCATTTAAACACATTTTGAAATATTCAACAATATCTTGCCTTGATGAGCTTGAAAGTGCACTTGCATACGTTCTTAAACCTGCAACAGCCATTTGTGTAACATAAAAAACCATAAATAAATCACTAAAAAGTCTAGGAGCATCTTTTCTTACATCTTGTTCTCCAAAACCAACTGGCTTAGGTATATCTTCTTTTTCATAAATGTCTTCGATCATTCGCAAATGTTTTTTGGATATGGATAAGGCAAACTCTAAATATTCCTTTATTTCTTCATCTTCTACCACTTGAAGATGGTGTTCGAATACACAACTGAATAAGGAATCGCCAAGATAATTAGCAAATAAATCAGCTATTTCAGCTGAAGATAACTTTTTATTTTGTTGATGTTCTTTAACTGTCTCTGTTACTTTTTTATCTTCATGAGAAGAAGAATTTGTGTTCATACTTCATCCTCCTATGTACTTCTCTAGAGATTAGTGTTAGTTAATAAGAGGAATTTATTACATATATCCAATTCAAAGGATGATTACTTGCTAAAAAAACCATTATGCTTGAAATAAAAGGGATCACAGTGAATTGTTGTTTTTTAGTTGATTCCACATTCTTAATTGCAGTCTAATCTTCATCTTTTGGACTAACAGTTGCATTTGCACCTCTTGTTCCCTTATCCCTTTTAAAACCTTTATCTAGTTGCCCTGCGTTTTCAATATCACCAGACATTTCATAGCCCTCTATTTCCACATTTCCAGTGGTCCCATAAAGTCCCATTCCGCCTAGAGCAGCATTTATATTTTTCTTTTCTTTGTCTTTTGCCATTCTATTTACCTCCTATTCCTTTATTCCCTGCTGGAATCCATCGTGCTCTTTTAGTGCTTGAATCGTTTCTTCTATTTCTTCTACATATTTTTGAAATAATGACATTTGCTCATGTTCTATAAAGTTTTTTTGATCAATGGAGTTTAATAGTGCAATGATTGCCTTCATTTTTAAATCGTCATGCTTCGGGATAATCGCATCTCCACTAATCTTTCCTTTGACGGAGACTTTTTCATCATCGCCGATCATTTCAAAAACGAATTTTTGTTCCTCTTTTGTTCGCAGCTTCATCACCTTCTATTTTTCAAAGTCGTTTTAGTTTGCTCAAAAGGGAAACATATTTTTCATGTTCCATAAAAAAAGATTACTCTTGTCCTTTTTTCCCACAATCAAACATATAATGAGGACAGACTAATTCATTAGTAGGTGAATTCATATGTTTGGTGTTTTTGAAAAGGCAATTATCGGTATGGCATTGTTACGATTGTTCTCTGGCACTATTGAAGTTTTAGTAGCATTTTTAATTTTAAAATTTAATGATGTGGGAAAAGCACTCATCTTAAACAGTTCCTTAGCTATTGTAGGTCCGTTAATTATGATTTTGACTACTACAATTGGTGTGTACAGTATTGCGGAGCAGGTTTCCTACGCTAAATTAATTTGGATTTTTATTGGTATATGTTTTATTATTTACGGTGTAAAAAGCTAAAAAAGATAGGACAGCACCATGTGCTGCCTATCTTTTTTCTACTACACTTGTTTACTTTTAATTTCTTGCTCGATACTAGAAACAAATCGATCAAGTGATACTGCATCTTGCTTTTCCTCTCCGTACTTACGAACATTCACTTTATCATTTTGTACTTCCTTATCCCCTATTACAAGTACGTATGGAATTTTTTTGATTTGAGCCTCGCGTATTTTATATCCGAGTTTTTCATTTCGACAATCAACATCTACTCGAACTCCAGAATCCTTCAATTGGGCAGCTGCTTTCTTTGCATATTCTTCGTGCACGTCTACGGATACAGGTATAATTCTTACCTGTTCTGGTGCCAACCAAGTTGGAAAAGCGCCAGCGAAATGCTCAATTAAAATACCTAGGAAACGATCTAGTGAACCGAAAATAGCTCGGTGAATAACGACAGGTCTCTGCTTCTTATTATTTTCATCAATGTAGTTTAAATCAAATTTTTCTGGCATTTGGAAATCTAGTTGAACAGTTGCGCATTGGTGACTTCTTCCTAGTGCATCCTTAATATGAAAGTCAATTTTAGGACCATAAAACGCCCCGTCCCCTTCATTAATTCTGTATCCCAACCTAAGCTCATCCAACACATTTTGTAGTGCCTTTTCCGCTCCATTCCAAAGTTCGTCACTACCCATTGAATCCTCAGGGCGAGTGGAAAGTTCTACTTCATAATCAAAACCAAAAACGCCATATAGATAGTCGATTAGTTGAATGATTGATTTTATTTCCCCTTCAATCTGTTCTTTTGTTACGAAAATATGAGCATCATCCTGACAGAATGTACGGACTCGCAACAATCCATTTAACGCACCACTATACTCGTGACGATGCACTTGACCAAATTCAGCCATTCGAATTGGTAAATCCCGATAAGAATGAAGTTTGTTTTTAAAAATGAGCATATGACCAGGACAGTTCATTGGCTTTAGCGCAAATTTAGTTTCATCTACCTCTGAAAAGTACATGTTATCTTTGTAATGATCCCAGTGACCGGATTTTTCCCACAGACGTTGATTCATCATAAAAGGAGTCCTTACTTCTACGTACTTACTTCTATTTTGTACATCTCTTAAAAAGCCTTCCAGTTCATTGCGAATAATTTGCCCATTCGGTAAATAAAAGGGCATGCCAGGTGCTTCTTCCGAAAACATGAAAAGCTCTAACTCATTTCCTAATTTGCGATGATTACGTTTTGCTGCTTCTTCAACAAAATGTAAATAATTATCCAAGTCCTGTTGGGATGCGAAAGCCACACCATAAACCCGTTGAAGAACTTGATTACTGCTATCCCCACGCCAATACGAACCTGAAACATTCATTAGTTTAAATGATTTAATAAATTTTGTGGATGGTACATGTGGTCCACGGCATAAGTCATAAAACTCACCTTGGCGATAAACAGTGATTTTCTGATTAGTTGGAATATCTTTAAGGAGTTCTAATTTCAATGGATCTTCGGCAAACATCCTTTCTGCATCCTCTAGAGATACTTCTTCCCGAACTATTGGTAAATTTTCAGCCGCAATTTTGTTCATTTCCTTCTCAATCTTCGGTAAATCCTCTATAGAAATAGACTCATTCAAATCCAAATCATAGAAGAATCCATTTTCTATAACTGGTCCAACCCCTAAATTTACCTTACCGTAAATTCTTCGTATAGCTTGTGCTAACACGTGGGCAGCAGAATGACGTAAAACGTTTATCCCTTCCTTCTCGTCCAAAGTTATAATTTCAATGGCTGCATTAGCTTCTATTTGTCTTTTCAGATCATAGAGCTCTCCATTGACTTTTCCAGCAATTGCCTTCTTTTTCAGGCTAGCGCTGATAGATCCTGCAATTTGCTCCAAAGAAACACCTTTACCAAACTCTTTTTCACTTCCATCTGGAAATTGAATTAATAACATATTTTCACTCATCTTTTTCACTCCATTTTTTTGTATTAAAAAACACCCGTCCCTAAAGAAGGGACGAGTGTATATTTACCCGTGGTTCCACCCAAGTTCCCACCTTTTTCATTTTTTTGAAAAAAGTGGCTTGTGTTGCGGTATCGTCGCACATACGGTATTGGATACTACATTTTCCCCAATACTGCTCAAAGGTGGTAAGTAATTTTTCTGCGTTAGGAAGATCTCAGCATTCCTTCCCTCTCTGTAAAACCGTTAAAAACAACCCATGTCCTTGTCATTGCTTGCTTATGAAATTAAAAAACACCCGCCCCTATAGAAGGGACGAGTGTATTATTTACCCGTGGTTCCACCCAAGTTCCCACTTTTTATTATTTTCAAAAAGTGGCTTGTGTTGCGGTATCGTCGCACTACGGTATTGGATACTTTTGTTCCCCAATACTGCTCCAAGGTGGTAAGTTACTTTTTCTTTAGTTAGGAAGTTTTCAGCAAGTCTTCCCTCTCTGTGAACCGTAAAAATAACTCATGTCCTTATCGTTGCATTATGTTATACGTATTATATTTCTCAAACTATACAATATTAAATATAAAAAATCAATATTTTTTTAGAAATTCGTCCATACATTTTTTTCAAAAAGCATAGACATGATTTTAGAAGGTGGAAGGTTCTAAATAGTATAAATTTATAATAGCGTTGGAAATCCTTACTGAGGCGGGCAGTAAGGATTCCCCTTTATATTCAATGAGGAGAACTTCCAATGAGCTACACGGAACTTACGGATAGGTTTTAAAAGTTTGCGAAAGTTTAGTAACCTCCGCCATATGCGCCACCCATTGGGTAGCTATTACCTACGATGATTAACAAGATGAATAATACGACTAACAAAGTAAAGCCGTTATTGTTTCCAAAACCACCGGAATAACCCATGAATACTTCACCTCCTTATCATTTATCTACTATATTCTATGAGAATATTCTAGTAAGTGATAAGGCGTTTATCGGCGAAAAATAGAAATGTGCGAATCTATTAGGATAGAATCTATAAAAATGGGGCTTACCTTTTTTAGTAACCACCGCCGTATGCGCCACCCATTGGATAGCTATTACCTACGATGATTAACAAGATGAATAGAACAACAATCAAAAAGAAACCGTTGCTTCCATAACCGCCACCATAACTCATGAATACTTCACCTCCTTATCATTTTTCTACTATTATTCTATGAGAATATTCTAGTAAGTGATAAGGCTATTAGCATAGTGTGTTAAAAAATGTGTTCCTATAATGATTAACTATATGCGCCACCCATTGGATAACTATTTCCAACGATGATCAATAGAATGAAAAGTACTACAATCAAATAGAAACCGTTTGTGCCAGATCCACCATAGCCATAAGCACCGTATCCAGTACCATAAGATCCGTAACCAGCACCATAGCCCCAAGGATTATACCATCCCATCATTTCACCTCCCTATTATCTATTTACTAGTACGATATGATTAAACCTATCAAGTGTTAAGACGAATGTCTCTACTTTAGAATATAGAGGCTACTATAATAGAAAAGAGAGAATTTAATTATTTTCACTAAAAATAGTATAAAAGGGGCTATATCTATTTCCACAAATAGAAATGCCCCTTTTAAGTTTATTCATTCATATTTTTCAATAAACATTCCTTCATCTGACTTATAATCTGCAAAGAAGACTTCCTTATAACTATGTACCCCGTTTTCTTGCAGTTGTTCGTTTAACCATTCCTCATTTTTATTTATTTGTTTTAAATTATCCCATACAACTTCACCATCAATGATAAGCGTAACTGGCAAAATTGTAGGTTGTACCGGTAATTTCAAATCTGACATGGTAGGTGATTTAAATGGAGCTTTTTTCACAACACTTAATTGTCCATCTGTCTCCAAAATAGCATATTCAACATCTCGTATTGAAAAAGCGTTTTTGAGTCTAAGTAAATGTTGTAATTGGTTAATGTCCAACCTATTTTTCTTTAAAACTTCTCGTTTAATTTTTCCTTTTCTAATTACTATAGAGGGTTCCCCTTCTAGTAACCTTCTTGTACTATTAAATTTTTGACTAATAAATTCTGTCCCATAAATAAGGAGTCCTAATATGGTTAAACCAAATAACAAATGGCTAATTTTGATTTCGCTATCAAACATAGTACTTCCAACTAATTCCCCTAGTAATATCGCTGTAATAAAATCAAAGGGGGTTAATTGAGACAATGTAGACTTACCTAAAATTTTCGTCACTACGTAAAGTGCCACATACCCAACCAATATTTTTATAGCTATCATTCCAAAACTCATTCTATCACCGCGGCTTTCCTATTAAGATAACTTTATTAATTGTCTCCAACAGATCAATTTTTATTCATTTATTTAGCTGTTTCCGGATAATTTTTTAGTTGAAAATCTTTCCAAAAATAATCCATACATTAGCTGAATATATATGAAAATAAGTGTTCATTGTAGGGGTGATGTCATGTTGAAGCCATTGAAGAAATACTGGTTCCGTCCGTTTTATTTTTATTTTCAAACGCATTATTCTAACCCTAGAAGGTTAACAAGGGTTGCTATTTTAGCTACTTGTGCAACGTTACTCCAAGCTACAAGTTCTCTTTATCTTAGTCCTCTAGCTACCTTTCCCATCCTGTTAAGTTTTATATTTGGACTATCCAATGGTCTAATTTCTTACTTTATTACAATCATGCTTTTATCCTTAGTCCAAATTAGCCAATTAATTATTTTTTCCTTCACTACGGGAGTAATTGGCATAGGTATCGGAATCGGACTTTATTTCGGCAAAAAAATATATATGGTCACCTTTTCTACTCTTCTTCTAATGAGCGGCATTCTTTTTGTGATGATTTTTTTCCATTTTTCCATATATCCATGGTTTGAGTTATCTTTTTCATGGGGGAAATTAGGTGGGATTATTCTGTTTAGTCTTTTTTATTGCTGGTTGTGGACGGAGTTAAGTATGCAGGTAATGAAGCGAATCGGACTGACTGAAAAAATGTATTGACGATGGTGTAATTTGCCTCTATAATTTTCTCGTTTAAGACATTTTACTGTAAAGAAGGTTGATGCAAGATGAAGTTTGTATCGTTTAATCCGTTCCGTACACTAGGTATTCCTGGTGTTCTTTATATAAAACCAGAACATACTTTTAAGGAAATAGAGGCAATCCGTCATGCAGATTATTTGCTGTTCCCTGAAACTTGGCAAACAAACTCTCTCGTTTACGGTTTGAAGAAAAATATTTTTCCTAGTATTGAAACAATTCAATTAGGTTTTAGTAAAATAGAGATGACTCGTGCCTTGTGGACAGTTGCCCCAGAACACGTACCATATACGGAAATTCTAGCAAATACCGACTCCAATAGAGCTGCTATTTTGGAAACATTTCCATTTCCTTTTGTAGGAAAAGAGCCTAGAAGCTCCATGGGGAAAGGTGTTTATTTAATTGAAAGTAAAGAAGACTTTATAGAATATGCAGAAAAAGTTGATGTTTTATATGTACAAGAGTATTTAGAGAATGACGACCGAGACATGCGTGTATGTATCGTCGGTGATGAAATAGTGACGGCTTACTGGCGTATCGGTACGAATGGTGCTTTTCTTCATAATATTGCTCAAGGTGGCGATATTTGTTATGATTTTATCCCACAGGAAGCTCTCGATTTAGTTTTAAAAGTATCGAAAGAATTAAACATTAACCATGCAGGTTTCGATATTATTTTCTCAAACGGGAGATTTTATATTTTAGAATTTAATGTATTGTTTGGCAATCAAGGAATCCGGGAACAAGGAATCTTAATTGAGCAAAAAATATATGAGTATTTGATCAAAACGAGTACTCCACCATTCCCAACTGTTCCAACATCACCTTTACAAGGGATATCTTAAGGATACTTGAGATTAGTGAAGGTTTGTGGGGCATTATTGAGGGTTCACCGGAATAAGTGAAAGTTCAGAACCATACTTAAAGGCTTCATCCTATATATTCTAGGTTCGAGTAAGATTTTTATTTACGACTTTTATTTCAAATGAAAGAGCATGCCATTAAAGGCACGCTCTTTCATTAAATTTAATAAAGGAGCTCATACACTTCATACAATTGATACCCACGTTCGTGGTCACCTGTTTGATTGGCATGATGCATTTCTCTTGTTATAACTTCACGCAAAATTCTACTTTCCTCTTCATCTAAATCTCTCGTAAACACATGTTCTGATTCATAATTTCCTTGCATGATTTTTTCATCAAGATCACGAATAGCATCATTGTCTTCGATATAGTTGGAAAGTACTTCATGTAAATATGCTAACGATTGATCCATCACAATCATCCTCCGTCTACCTAAAAAAATGTTCGTTCATGAAGTAGGATGTATTGATATCGAATGAATCATACATTTTTTGTCGTCGGTTTGAAAATTTTGTCCTTTTCTGCGCTTACCCGGGAAATGATTTCTTCTATTCGGTTGCTGTTTGTTTTCAAGCATATTATAATAGCGATAGAACATATACTAAAAAGACGCCGATGCGGCGAACATCGACGTCATGCAGCTATCCGCAAAATGTGCGGTGGCCCAAGAGAAGGAGTAACCCAATTCCCCTAATGGCAGTCAGGGTGGGTTACTTTTCTTTGTTCATGAACACAACCAATGACGCAAAGCTAATCATTAAAATTAATGCCTCATAAACAGTCATAGGCAACACCCCGTTTCCCGTAGTGACATGTCACAAACCGAGAAGTTAAAAGGTGCCACCACCCACCCTGGATGGTTAGCTGCAAGAAAATTATAGCATAAACAAGCCTTTAACAGTACACTCGTTCTGATAAATGCATCCTATTGCCTATTTGTAAATCCTTGAACTAATAGGCTGATAATCTTATCCTCTATATCCTTTCCATCATCTTCATCGAGCACATTGTTCAACAGAATGGAAAAAATAATCTTCTCTTCATTTGGGACATCAATATATCCAGATAATGAACTAACTGTAGAAATTGTACCGGTTTTCGCTTTTACATTCCCTTGCATTGGTGGAATATACATCCGATGACGGAGCGAACCACCAACCAATCTGTCCGTAATTCCTGCAACTGGCAAGGAATCTAAAAAGGTTGGAAACCATTCTTTGTTCTGTACCGTGTAGAGAAAATTTGATATTTCATTCGCTGGTATTAAGTTGACGTGTGAAATACCTGAACCATCTCGTAATACTAACGTATCAACATTTACTCCTAATTTAGATAGCTCTTCGGTCATCACTTCTAACCCTTTTTCCCAGCTTCCTTCTCCTTTTTTCACTCTTCCCATTTCCTTCACTAAAACCTCTGCATGTCCGTTATTACTAAGTTTCATAAAGGGGATTAGCAATTCTGCTAGTGGGATAGATTCGTGGTTAATAAGCTTTTTGGCATCTGAGGGAGTTACACCCCTTTTAAAGTTTCCGGACCATTGAATACCGTGCTTCTCTAACGAGTGTTTAAATAAATTCAAGACATAATCTGTCGGTTCCCATACGGCAATCCACTCTCGTTCCATATTCGAGTTTATTGGAATCTCACCTTCTACAACGATCGTGTTTGTACCATGCTTACGTTCAATCTTTAATTCCTCGACATTTGTTTTCGTTACCGTTTCTGTTTTGTTGATAATGTTTACATAGTCTGTTTCTGGATCTACGGTAATTGTTGCTTTTTCCCCGGCATTTTTAGCAGGATTAATGGATACAATCACAGTCCCCGCATCGAAATCATCATTAGGGGAAACGGTAAGAGCAGAAATCTGTGCTCCATAATAAGTATGCTCATCAGTCCATGGAAGGTCTTGTGATAATCGAAGATCGTCATACCAAGAATCATCCCCAATGACATCACCTTTAACTTCTCTCACACCAGTTTTATGTAGTAGTCTAGCTATTTCATCTAAATCTTCCTTTAACAAGGTAGGATCACCTTTCCCCTTTAAATACAGGTTCCGATTTAAGACACCATTATTTATCGTACCATCAGTCCACAGTTCTGTTGAAAAGCGATAATCCTCTCCTAGTACCGATAGAGCTGCAGCTGCCGTTAAAAGTTTTAAATTAGATGCAGGTCTTAATCGAGTATCACCATAATGACTGAATAAAATTTCCCCTGAATTAGCAGAACGAATACTAATTCCAGCAATAGCCCCATTTAAGTTTTCTTCATTTCGCAAAAATTCATTTAACATGCTTTTAATATCCTTATCTACTTGAGTGTGCACTTCTATTGATTGTTCAACCGCAAAAACCGGACCAATTGTCCCTATATAGAGCATAAGAATGCAAAAGTACATTTTCATATTTTTTTTAGACATCATCTTCTAGCTCACCACCCCATACATTTTCGTACTTTACTATCATCTCCAGGTGCGTAAATATTAATCGTGAATTCACCTAATACTTATTTTATAAAACCTTTAAATTCATCATATATTCCTGTTCTTTTTGCACATGCTAATGAACAATACGTGATGGATGTTGGGGGTGAGTTCCTATGAGTTATAAAGAGTATTGGGAACGAATATTTGATAATAATGATAAGTTTAATTCGTTAGTTGATTCCTATTGGCAAGAATATTCTAGTTTTGGGAACTGGCAATTTTGGGTTGTAGTGTTCCTAATGGTTTTCCCTTTGTTATTACTTATTTTTATGGTGGATCGCAAAAGAATATTTGAGTTGTTTTTCTTTGGCTATACCGTTCACATCCTTTGGACATACATAGACATTATCCTAGAAAGACATAATTACTTAGTACATACCTATTTTTTATTACCACAATTACCTTTTGCATTAAATTTAACTGCTTCGACTCTACCTGTAGGATTTCTTCTCGTCTACCAATACTGTACGGAAAAAAAGAAAAATTTTTATCTGTATACCGTTATTTTAAGTGCTATTTTCACATTCGGTTTTGCTACTATTGAATCCTACCTCGGTTTAGTGGAGTTTAGAAAAGGTATGAACCAATTTTTTTTATTTCTCCTAGATCTAGGTATTGTCCTCGTTTCGTTTTGGTTTACAAGGATACTTTTAAAAATAAAGGAAAGGTAAGTAAGATAAATAAGTAGCTTCAATTCAATAAAATATGGGAAAAACATTACTTTTTCGCAAAAAAAGCAAAACATTTCCAACCGTTTATGGAAAAACCCAAATCACTTTCCGATTTGGGTTTTGACTGAAATGTAGTTAATTTTTCGTTAATCGTTGAATAATAGTCGCCAGTAATAACGTTCTTGGAACTAACGTATCTATTTCTAAGTATTCCTTTTCACTATGTGGATTTCCTCCAACAGGACCTAGTCCGTCAATTGTTGCTATTCCTAGAGCTGAAGTAAAGGATGCATCCGAACCTCCACCTGTTGCAGTGTCTTCAATTGTCACACCGATTTTTTCTCCAACCTCTTTTATGACACTTAGTAACGCTTCGGTCTTTTTGTTTTTTTCCATTGGAGGTCGATTAATTTCTCCCTCTAAAGAAATTTTCGTTCCGGAAACATCTGTCGTTGCACAAATTTCTTCTAATTTTTCTTCTAATGACTCAGCTTGATCCATTTCCGCTATACGAATATCAATATGTGCGACTGCGTGATCTGAAACCGTATTAACAGATGAGCCACCTTCAATTAAACCTACGTTTACACTAATTCCATTTTCAAGGTCAGAAAGCTCGTGAAGTTGAATAATCTTATGGGCAAGCTCTTCAATGGCGCTCCGGCCTTTTTCGGGTTCGATACCTGAATGAGCAGCTTTACCTACAACACTAATCGTATAGTTCCCTTTCCCTTTTCTTGAAGAAACAAGAGAACCATCTTTTCTAGCAGGTTCCATAACTAGTGCGTACTTTTTCCCTTTCGCTTGCTGTTCAATAAGGGGACGTGAAGTAATTGATCCCACTTCTTCATCACTATTTAAAACAATCTTCACATTTTTATAACTATGATGACCGGCATTGATTAAACCTTTTATCGCAAAAAGTAACGTTACTAGACTTGCTTTCATATCAATAACACCTGGGCCGAAAGCTCGATTTCCTTCTATTTTAAAAGGGCGTTCCGCAACTGTTCCTTCAGGAAAAACGGTATCCATATGGGCGAGTAGAATAATCTGGGGGTCTAATGCATCCTTGTGTTGTATCACGAGGTGGTTTCCATATTCCCTTTCGTTTTTAATACGCACGACAAAACCGAGTGCCTCATATTGCTGCTTGAGCATATTTCCAATCTCGTCTACTCCCTTTTTATGTAAGGAACCACTATCGATATTGACGAGTTGCTCTAATAATTTCAGCATTTCTGTTTCTTGTTGTTGTAAAAATATAAGCATACTTTCTCCTGTCTTTCTTTTCATTTTAAAAAAATGTCGAATTACATCTATATCTTATTATACTACTTTTCCTCAGACTAGGAGTTATTTTTACTATTAAGTTGAGAATTTGATAAGAAGGAAGGGTTAGTAACCAACACGGCAATATTAGAAAGACTCGGCTTGTCGCGAAGTCCTTATGGCGAAAGCCTTAGTTTTTCTTATACTTTGATCCTTTAACAAAGTTAAACCTTCTTAAAGTATAAAAAAGGCTATCCCAAGTGAAGGTCACTTACGAATAGCCCTTTTTCTCCAATCTTATGCTTTAATAATATACCCGCTTAATCAAAGTCCCAAACAGACATTTTTTGTTTTTTTAGATTTCCATATGGCACTAGTTTGTTCCGTGTCACTCGGTCGTTTTTAAATATGTCTTCCCATCTCGTTGTTCAATCTTCTTTTCTTTCATCAACTTGCCTAATGCACGCTTGAAAGCAGCTTTACTAATGTTAAAGGTGCCCAAAATATCTTCTGGGTCAGTTTTATCACTAAATGGAATTACGCCACCTTCTTCTTCTATGTACGCTAGAATCACGTCAGCATCCTCCAACATACCTTCCTGTTTCAAAGGACGTAAAGATAGATTTAATGTACCATCTGATTTTACGTCAATAACACGACCTTTTACCCATTCCCCAAGTCTCGGCTCTCTTTTTCGCTCTGTATGATGAATGAAACCACGGTAGCCTTCTTCTGTAATAATGGTTGTACCCTCTTTGTTCGCTCGGTAAACTCGTCCACTCATCGGGGTGTTCAATACCGACTCAGGGGCATGTTCCCAAGTCTCCTCAAAAACACTCTCTGTTGCTGGTATCGCTAATAATCTTCCCCTTTTGTCTGTACCTAGTTTCACAAAAAGTTCGTCCTCAACATCTGGCCACACATCTTCTAATAGGGGAAGATCATCCTTTGATACGAGAATTTCTTTTTGGATCCCAATATTAACAAAAACACCTAAGTTTCTAACAACTTCCACGACTTCTGCCCAGCCATATTCCTCAAAACGTATATCAGGTATGGTCATCGTTGCAACTATTTGCCCTTTTTTATCTTGATACAAAAAGACATCAACGTTTTGGCCTTCTTCTAGTTCGCCAGTAGCTTCTGTAATATGTAATAAATATTCATTTGCACCATCTGATAACACATAACCAGTATCAATTTTTCTTGCGACTGTTAGAATTTGAACCGTTCCTAACAAATTGTTCATATTAAAATCCTTCCTTTTATCTTTAGTATAGGGTCTGTTAACTTAAATCTTTATTTCCAATCTAGGCACTTCACACCTATAAATTCAAATGGAAAACCGTCCATTTTCCATTCAACTTCAATTTGCATACTAAATACGCTATTCTATATAGTATCAATATAATGGCTATAGTTCCAATGAAGGAGAATTATAATGAAAATTTTTGTGGATGCTGATGCATGTCCGGTAAAAGACATCATTATTTCTGAGGCCCGTACCTTTTCGGTTCCTGTTGTACTCGTGATGAGTTTTTCTCATTTTTCAAATTTAGATAACGAGCCCGGTGTAGAAACAATATATGTTGACGCTGGAGCAGATGCTGCCGATTATCGGATCATGCAGCTTTCGAAAAAAGAAGATTTTATTATTACCCAAGATTATGGTTTAGCTTCATTAGGATTAGGAAAAGGATGCCGCGTCCTTCACCATAAAGGGTTTGAATACTCTCATCAAAATATTGATCAACTACTTACGACCCGCCATGCTAACGCAAAAGCAAGGCGCAGTGGGTACAAGACAAAAGGCCCTAAAGCGTTCACCAATCAAGATCGAGAAACATTTAGGACCCTTTTACACAACGTATTGTCAAATGCCTAATTTTATTGTCCGAAATACTTTGAAGCCCAGTCTACTAACACACCGCCTAAATACACACCAAAGATACCGATAACACCTGTTAAGACAGGCGGTGCTGGTAATGGTAGACGAATAATCTTAAATAATACGCCAACGAAAACACCTGCTATTAAACTTAAAATAATTTCTTTCATGATGACTCTCTCCTACATATATGACTGATATTATTATTTTGCTAAATCTCTAACTTTATGCAAAGTGCACACTCTACAATAACATAATCCTACCATTAAAAGAAACATATTCCTTGTTAAATTAGTAAACACTTTGAACTAGTCCTGATTGGACATAATTAATCATGGAAGCATAATCATAAACAGGTAACTTTACTTTGTCTTGTAATGCTTTTGCGTAAGGTGGGAGCATACTACACTCCAATAAAATCATCTTCATACTAGGATGCTCTGTAACAAATTTTTCTGCTACATGTACCACCTCTTCCTCTACTTTCTGCTTATACAGAAAGCCAGATTCCTTGATAGCAAAGTCATGAAAATGCTTTTCTTTCTCCAATCCTTTTATGACAATAGGAAAGCTTTCATCAATTCCAATTGTTTGCAATAAACGTTGATCCAACAGGTTACTATTTGCTGTTATAACCCCTATTTTTTCTTTTTTCCCAATAAGATGTTTTAAAAAATGAAGCTGCAACAAACTTGTTAAGAAGACCGGAATCTTCAAATCATCGACTAATTTCTCCTGAAAAATAGCCATATACCCGCAATCACCAGTTATAGCCTTGACTCCATGTCGAGCTAGTTTATTTCCAGCTTCTAAAAGTGATTCATAATATAAATCATCTTCTTTCATCATCTTCTGAACGGTCAGGCCTTCTACTTTTTCATATCGTACTGGAAAAGAGAACGTATTTGCATTCCCTACATCTCCGGGAATAAAAGGTGTAAACGTATCTAACATAATAACTCCAATGGATTCTCCAAAATCCATTTGACCTTTCTTTGCATAATACTTCAACCTCAACACCTCATTTATTTCACATTAGAAAAACTTGGCTTGTCGCCAAGTCCTTATGGAGAAAGCCTTAGTTTTCTTATACTTTAATCCTTTAACAAATTTAAACTTTCTTAAAGTATAAAAAAGCCCCCAAAAAATTGGGGACTTTTAAAAAAATAAACCTTACGGATAAATCTTACTTATTCATGCTTTGTTGTGCAAAAGAAACTAGACGCTTCGTAATTTCACCGCCGACAGAACCATTAGCACGTGCAGTTTGATCCGCTCCTAATTGTACACCAAATTCTTGAGCAATCTCTTCCTTCATTTGGTTGATTGCACCTTCTGCACCAGGTACTACAAGTTGGTTGGAATTGTTAGAACGATTTTGTTGTTGCATGTCTAATGTCCTCCTTTGGTTTTTTTGTATTCGATGTTACATTAGTTAGCCTTATGGAGTATTTCAGTTTATATACAAATTTTAACCAGAAAATATTGGTAATGGGTTATTAAGTTTGAAACAACTCGCCTTCCAATGCCTTTATATAGCGGGTTGCAGACTTTTGAACTGCCTGATTAGCATTATTAAAAATTTTTCTATGAAACGCATTATATAATCGATTAAATGGAATCAGCTTCACTTTTTCCGCAATTTCTTCTACTTTTTTTATTGGTAGTGGAATTAAATTAGGATAGCTGTACATAAAGCTTACCCAATTCTGATCCGCGACCACTTGAATAATGTCTCCGGACAATAAACTACCTTTCCCTTCATTACCTTCGCTCCAATGGAGTACACTTCCCCCTTTAAAATGACCACCTAAACGGTATAATGTTAATCCTTCTTTTAAGGAAAATTCTTCACCTGACCAGAAATGTAAATTTTCATGAGGTCTTATAACCCATTGACGGTCATCCTCATGAAGATAAACAGGCACGTCAAAAATTTTTGCCCATTCCACTATGGTCGAGTAAAAATGCGGATGTGAAACAGCGATTGCATCAATTCCACCAAGATTCTTTATTTTACTTATGGTTTCATCATCCATATACGTAATACAGTCCCACAACACATTAAACCCATTATGTTGGACAAGATATGCTGTTTGTCCTATAGCAAACGTTGGATTTGTCGTTAGACTATACAGACCCTTTTCTTCTTTCACTATGTTATTGTTGTATAGATTGCTATTCTGCATTTCCTCTAAAGTAGTCCAGTTTTGACCGGATGGAAGGACATATTGTCTTTCTTCCTCACAAATAACACAACAACTTGGCTGTTCTCCTTGATCAGTGTATTGCACACCGCATGTTTGACAAATAAAGTTCGTCAATTTTATCTCCTCCTAAACTTCCATATCTTTATACTTATTGTAAAGAGGAGAAGGTGAAACCGAATCCACCTTATAGAGAATCTTTTTCTAAGACTTTTGACGGAAAATTTTTTTTCAACGTAAAAAGCTGACTGAATGTTTCAGCCAGCAACATCATGTTAACTAGGATCATTTTCATCTGAGGATAATGTTGTAACCGAAGTGAAATCCCCTTTTTCTACTTCTTCTTTTGTTGCTTCTTCCTTTAATTCATCCTCTGTATCGATACCCTCAGCAATTGTTGGTTCTACATCTTTTTTCTCTTTTTTCATTTTTTAAATTCCTCCTTTCCATCTTATTTTTCCGATATTTAAGTCATTCATCCTCAAAGAAGGTATTCTGCTGAAACAATTATAGAAGTTTTTCGTCTCATATTTATATAGGGGGAAAAATAATGAAAAAATTATTACTACTTTTTTTCGTAAGTGCTTTTTTTCTAGTATCCTGCGGAGGGAAAGACATTCCAGAAGTACATAATGATTATTTATTACAACATAACTGGCATATAAAGAAGTTCCAGAAAGCAGAAACAAAAGTATTAGATCATTTCCCAGAATATTATGAGTCTTTACGGATAGCAGATTTAGATTTAAAGGAATATGAAGGTAAAGAAGTAACAATTACTTCTTATTTATTAAAAGAAAAGCAAATAAATGGAGAAAAAATGACTGCTCACATATATGAGTATGATGGTGACATCATTGGTGGGCATGGTGTTTTGGCTAATTGGTCTCCAGGACTTTTTTCTTTAACAGATAAACAACGGTTGATGGATGAAGGCATAATGAAGAAATAAAAACTTATTTTGGATTGGACGTTATGTTAAAATTATAGGATGATTACAAGGATGGAGAGTAAATCAAATGGATGTTTGATTTTGCTCTCCACTTTCTATTGCTTTTATAGCTAATACAAAATACTTTAAAGTTGAGCTTAGGAGAGGGACTACATATGAACAAAAAAGACATAGCAAACATCCGAAAACAATTCAAAATAGACAATGATTTATTAAAAATTACTGAAATTTTTAATGTTTATATCATGAAGGAATCTAGTGAAATATATCATCAGCAGAGTCAACCATTTGAAATGCTGGACCAAGATCAACAAGAATTGTTTTTAAATAATTTTAAAAAGGTATTAACGGGTCAGATAGATGAAAAGTTGTTTGAGTTGAAATTTGAACGAGAAGCAGAAAATCACAGTCAGCTCATTCTTCATAAGGGTTTATTAAGCACGGACGTGGAAGACTGGAAGGAGCAAATGCTTCTTATGGTGGAAAAAATGCTTCAGGACCAACAATATGAAATGGATATCGTCGTCACCTTCATTCGAGGAGAATATTTGAAACCGATGAAACGCCGTAATGAGGAGTCCGAGGAAAGTGAACGTGATGCTGTTTATTCCCATTCCTTTATTCTTTGTAGTATCAATAAAACACAAGAACCAAAAAAAGAATTGCTTTTTGATTATGTCGAAAAAGAATTTAAGTATAATGTTGTTGTCGATCCTATCATTAACCTTAACGCCCCAGTAGCTGGATTTTTATTTCCGTGCTTTACAGACAATGCAGCAGATGTTAATCACATCCTATACTCGGCTGGCAAAGCAAATGAACCAGACCATCACTTCATTGAGAAAGTATTAAATGGACAGGAGACAATGACCGCAAAAGAAGATAAAGATGTTTTTGAAGGAATTGTAAGAGACGTTGTAGGACATGAGCTTAATACGTCAACGCTCGCCAACGTATATGAAGAAATCAACCGAGTAATCGAAGAAAATGAAGAGGAAGAAACACCAAAATTAGACTCAAAAGATGTAGAGCGGGTCTTGAAAATGAGTGGACTGGAAGAAGTAAATACAGAAAAAGTTCAATCAGCCTTCCAAAGAGTAATCGATGATGAAAAATATGAACTGAAAGCAAGCAGTATCTTACCAAAATATAAATCAAAATCCATCAAAATTAACACGAAGGTAGCTAACATTTCTATTAGCCCTCAAGATTTGAAATTTGTGAGACAAGTCCATTTTCATGGTAAGCGTTACTTAATGATTGAAGTAGAAGAAGATACTATTGTAGAAGGTTTTACAATGATTCCCGAAGCTATTACTGGTTTAAAGCCAAAGAGTGAATGACAAGTAAATTTATCAATTGAAATCCTTCTGCAATTGTTTCGAATGCAGAAGGATTTTACTTACCCCTTCGGCCCTCCTATCCTTTTATTAATCCATTTCTTAACAGAGAGTAAATAGCTGTTAACTTATATCCCTGTGAACACCGATTAGATTAAAGAAGGAATTTAATAATAATAAAGCCTCCTTAACTTGGGAAACATTTACAAGAGGTGATTTCATGGATAAGAAGGATATAAAACTAACCTCTTCAGAAATTGGTACACTGTGGGGGCAATATATGAACGGTACAGCTGTTGAAATTATAAACACATATATGCTGTCTATTATAGAAGATAAAAAAATTAAAGCCCTTTTTGAAAATGCCATGAGGACATTTGGTAAAAAAAAGAAACAGATTATAACCTTTCTTAAAAAGGATGGATTCCCAGTTCCGATTGGTTTTACAGACTCTGACCTTAATAAAGGAACAAAAAGATTGTTCTCAGACATATTTTGCTTACACTATTTACATATTATTACTTTACATGGACTATTAGGTCATACAACGTCGATAAGTTCTTTTATCAGAAAAGATCTAAGATATTTTTATGATTCTTGTGATAATGATGGAAAAAGAATGTACCATCAAACAACAGAGTTACTATTAGAAAAAAGGCATTTCCAAAGAGATCCTTACTTTTTTCCTGATGAAAATCCAGAATTTATTCAAGGTCAAGATTTTTTAGATGGATTTTTTGGGAACAAGCGTCCTTTAGCAGCTACAGAAATTATCGCTTTATGAATGAATATGAAAAAGAAAATATTAGGGAAGGCCCTTTCCATAGGTTTTAGCCAAGTTACCCAGTCAAGTGAAGTGAGGAAATTTTTCAAGTCAGCACAAAAAACTTCAGATGAACAGATTCAATCATTAGGTAAAATTCTACACCAAGATAATTTACCGATACCAATGTCCTGGGAATCGGAAGTGACGGATTCCACAGAATCCCCTTTTTCAGACAAACTAATGCTCTATCACACTGGATTCCTACTACAAACAGCACAGAATTATCACGGAGCAGGACTTGCTTCCGCTATGCGATCCGATCTTGCTATGACCTATGAAAAAATAATATTAAAAAACCTAAGTGTGACAAAACAATGGTTCAACATAATGACAAAAAACAAATGGTTAGAGCAACCACCACTTGCCCCAAATCGAAAAGAGCTTGCAAAGGATAAGTAAAGCGTTTAGTTCTCTATCAATAGATTTTAGATTGTTCTTCTATTTGATCAATATTTTAATGAAAAATGACTAACGAATATGCATAATTCGTTAGTCATTTGTTTTGTTTATTCTTTCGTTTCCAAGGGCTTTAATTTCGCTTCTATTTCTTCTCTTTTATCCTCAAAATAAGGAGGCAATGCTAAGGATTCCCCTAGCGTTTCAAATGGTTCATCGCTCTCAAACCCTGGTCCGTCCGTAGCTAACTCAAACAAAATCCCATTCGGCTCCCTAAAGTACAGAGATTTGAAATAATAGCGTTCTACAAAGCCTGAATTAGGGATTTTCAACTGATTTACTAGCTCTACCCACTTGTTTAATTCTTCTTCGTTTTCTACTCGAAAGGCAACGTGATGGACGCTACCTCTTCCTGGCCTTTCTCTTGGAAGATCAGAACGCTCTACTACATGAACTTCAGCACCTGTCCCACCTTCACCGGTTTCAAAGACACGGGTTTCATGCCCCAAAGAATTATATGACCGAGATTCACGATAGCCTAAAACATCCTTTAATATTTTCATCATTGCTTCCATATTCCCTACGGTTAACATGACAGGGCCTAGCCCAACAATACCATGTTCTTGTGGTACAGGGCTTTTGTCCCAAGGACATCCAGCAGCAACACCCGTATCATTTTCATCGGATACTAAGATTAATCGTTGCCCTTCAAAATCCCGGAAGGCAAGTGTTTGTCTCCCTGTATCTGTTGTTATATCATCATAGTCTACTCCGTGCTTTTTAAATCTTTCCTTCCAATATTGTAAAGAGGCATCGCTTGGAACACGCAAAGAAGTACCTGTAATAGCGTTCCTTCCTCCGTACGTTTGTCCAGCACGTGGAATTTCAAAAAAAGTTAAGTCTGTACCTGGGGTTCCTCTTTCATCCGCATAAAACAAATGATAAACAGACGTATCATCTTGATTCACCGTTTTTTTAACGAGTCTCATACCCAGTATTTTCGTATAAAAGTCATAATTCCTTTTCGCATCTGCTGTGATTGCAGAAACGTGATGCTGTCCTTTTAAAGGTTTTAGTGTCATTCCTACACACCTTTCTTGATTACTATAATTACCGATTTTAATGTCTTACTAAGCTTTAATTACTTTTACTTTTTATTCATCACAAGAACAGTCCCCAAGCTAAAACATAAAGTAATACCTGTCGTTATTGTAAAATTATTTTGCTACTCATTGTCAACTCCCAAACATATCATTGGTTAGATTTTAACATAAACCATTTACGAAAAGTAAGTAACGCGTGTTTTTACACTAAGTAAATTTTAAAAAATGAATAAAAAAAGACCGTATTTACGATCTAATTAGGTAGAAATTTAGTTTTTCTTTTTGTTTTTTGTTTATCTAATTTTCTACTTATATACACCCTCTTGTCTTTTATCTACATATTTTTCCATACGAATGTCCGCCCACTTTTTTCCTTGCCAAAATGTAAAGTTTTCTATACGACCAATTTCTTTGTAACCTAGTTTTTGATAAAGTTTTACAGCGTTTTTATTAAATTCAAAAACACCTAATTCAATTCGTTTAAGCCCCTGCTTCTGAATCTGTTTCTCCAAATATTGAATGGCAACATATCCGATACCTTTACCTCGTCCTTCCGCTTCCCCGATGGTAATTGCAATCCATGCTGATCCCGTCTCCTTTTTAATAAGATGACCTGGATCGACCATATAATTCATTTCACCTACAAGTCTGTCGTCTAGATATATTAAGTAAATTTGATGATTCTCCAACCTTTTAGTCAGGTCATCTAGGGTCAATTTGTTTCGACAATCTAGTTCTGATTTATTTTGGTTAGGGCGAATCAACGGTATTAAAGTAGGATCATTCTCCCAATTATTTAACATTTTTACTAAGGTATTATTTGGTTTGGTTAATTTTCGAAAATGAATATTCATCGCTTTCTCCTATCTAGTAGTAAAAATTACCACCTTTCTTACTATTTTTCTATTATATCAAACCCTACCTTTTTTCAATGTTATTAACTTATGTTTCGTTTTGATTTTCTTCTTTATCTTCTTACCGATTTTTTAATTGTTAGGAAAATAGCCATAACTAATAAGATTAATCCCCCATAGTAAAACCCGTTTCCTAGTAATTTTGAAAATGTTCCTTGCCATCCTTGCATAAGTGTTAATTTCCCATAAATGATAGAAGTAAAAGATAAAACGTACAAAACGACAACCATTTTTAACTCATCCCTTCTTTTTTATTGATAATGATTTGTTTTTTAGTCCGTTATTCTTTTAGCTGTTTTTATCATTATATGATGGTACATCTATTTCTTTCTTAAAATATAGGATAAAAGCTGCAAGAGAAAAAACTAGTAATAAAAACAGGCCTGCCTTCTTTTTTCGAAGACAAGCCTTATTCGATACTATTCAATAATTTTCCCTGGTTTGGAAACTTTTTTTGTTTCGACCCATTCTCGATTACTTTTTTCGATGTAATGGATGACATTTGTTCCGTCTTTTTTCTTTTGGATAATCATGCCGTGATTATCTTGTAGAAGTAAGATTGGTATAATATCACCAACCTCCTGTCCTCGGAGTACTTGTTCGGTGATTTTAAAAAGTTCATGATAATTGGATTCTTGTTCAAAGACCTTCCCCAATTCGATTTCCTTATAGGTAGAAAAGTCTTCATCAAATGATTTCTCGATATCTTGTTTTACTGTTTCTAGCAAATCTTTATTGTTTTCAAGTATGTTTGGATCTATATTATCAGGTAACAAACCTTTTAAATTCGGAATAAATTTTGTACGATTTATAGGGACATTTATATTTAGTTCATTTGGATACAAGTAATGTACAACTTCATTGTTTGCGTTATATGTTTCAAATTTCACCAGAATACCGGTATCCCTATCTACCCAAAACCGAAAAGTATTTGAGTCATGTTTAGTTGCTGCATATTTATCTAATGTACCCTTTAATACAATAGTATTGTGTCCAACAACTTCTTCATTTTGTTTCTCAATTTCCCACCTTTCGTAATCTCTTGTATAGTTGGATGCTAACTCATAAGGGAATAGAGAGAGTTGAGCATTCCCTATATGTGGTCGACTATTAAAAGTGGTAACGTTATCTCCGTCACTATTTGTATGGAATGCAGATTCAACACTAATTGTTCTAGCTCCTGGATTGACATTTTTAAACGATGTTGACTGTTTATACGTTTTGATGTTTTCATTTATCTGCCAAAGAAATTCATCATTGTAATACGTAAAATGTGTGTTTTTTGATTGCTCTTTAAGGTCAGTTGTTACTACTTTGCTATAGCCACCGTAATTTTTTGTTAAACTTAATTCATATTCAACGTTATATTGTTGTAATGTGTTTCGATAAGTGAAAGATCCTTGAGCTGTTTCAAAGTTATTAATTGTATTCAGCATTTTTGTAAGAATCTCTTCTTCTGTCATTTTCTCCTTATATTCTTCTTGTTTAGGAGGGGTATAAATAACGTCTTCTTTATCAGGTTCAACTGGATTTTCTATTGTGTTACTGTCAGGGGAAATATTTGCTTTATTTTCTATCGGTTCATTTCTTTCTGAAAATAATCCAGATTCCTTTCCAACAAAGTAAACAAGACCTAACAGGATGCCAGACGTTACAACGGTACTCAAACATATATAATAAATCTTAGTCATTTTCCCTTTTCTAGGGTTCTGTAATGTATTTAATTCGTTAAAAACATTTTGCATATGTTTTTCTTCAAAACGAACATCTTTAAGCACCGTTTCATTCATCTTCTCTTTTAAATTGTCCAAACCGTTACTCAAAGACAGTACCTCCCATCATTTTCTTAAGCCTTTGTCTTGAACGGACCAACCTAGACTTTACTGTATTTATATTGATATTTAATAGACTCGCTACCTCTTCTATCTTAAGCTCTTCGTAATAGTACATAATGACGACCTCGCGAAGTTTTATCGGTAAGGATAAAACAGTTTGTGATATCTGTCTATTTTTTTCATTTGTTATGGAAATTTGTTCTGGAGTACTTCCTGATACGGGGTTACTCTTGGGATGAAAAAACTCGACTGGTTTTACATTTTTAAAATTCCAGCTTTTTAATACGTCCTTACATTTATTCACAGTAATTCGGTACAGCCATGACTTATACGAGCTTTCCTGCCTGAAATCATCTAACTTTTGATAACATTTCACAAAAACATCTTGGGCTACATCTTCTGCAAGTGATTTATCTTTTACATATGTATAAGCAAGCCTAATAACATGTTGGCCATACTCCTCCATTAGCCACTTAAGTACTTCTTCTTTATTAATTACATTGCAATTCATTTCTTCATGTATCCTGCTGTCATAAATCCTTTTTTGCATTCATTTATTCACCTCTTTCAAAGAGTTTAATGGTTAGACGATTTAAGTTAAAAAATAGTTCACTTATTAAATGAAAAATTAATAATCTATTTTTACATATAAAAACTGCACCCTAATTGTCAGTTTGTGCCCAACAATTTTGATGCAGTACATAAAAAGTTTAAAACCCGGAACAATTAGTGGCTTTATGAAACAGGATACTGATTCCACCATTTTAATATTTTCCGCTCCTTATTTATATCCATTCCAGCTTTTCTTTCGTAATTTGTACGTGTAGATTCCCAGGTTAACGTGTCACGAATGGTTTCTTTTAATGGTCTACATGTTAACCCTCTCTTTTCCGCTTTCTCTATATTCATAGAAAGGAAGCCAGACATATTCCATTTATCAGGTAGCCATAGAGGAAGTTCTGTCCAAGGTTTAATGTCTTTATCCAAAAGAAAGTCTTCACTTACCCAAGTATATGTAGTATTACTATTTGTTAATTTTTTACATTCTTCTAAAAAACGTTCCATCGTTAAGGTGAAGTGAGGACCAGTTGCGTTAAAAACTCCAATCACATTCGTTTCCACCATTTTTATTATCCATTCCGCTAAATCTCTTACATCAATGAATTGGATTTCTTTGTCTTTTCTCCCCGGTGCTAGGACTTCTCCCCCCTTGGCCACTCGGTTTACCCAATAAGAAAATCTATCAGAATAATCAAATGGACCGACGATAAGACCAGCACGAACAACTAAATTACGAGAAGGCATGATCCTCTCTAACTCTTGTTCGCATAAAGCTTTTAAATGTCCGTAATATTCGTTATAAATAGGACCAGCTGTTCCTTCAGTCATCTCCTCTGCTTTTTCCATAGAAAGTTTATTAATCGAATGGTTTTCATCAATTCCCTTTTCCTCTAAATTATTATAAACCGAGCCACTAGATATAAAAGTATAGTGTCCTATTTCTTTTGATAAAAGTTCTGCTGATTCTCTGACTGTTCGGGGAACGAAACCACAAGTATCAATGACAGCATCCCACTTACGTCCTTCTAAATTTTTTAAATCCCCATTTCGATCACCCATTAGTTTTTCAACATCCGGAAATAAATCAGGATTCTCTTTTCCGCGATTAAATAAAGTGACTTCATGCCCTCTTTTACGAGCATTTTCGGTAAGAAAACGTCCTAAAAATCTAGTACCACCTAATATTAGTATTTTCATTACATTTCTCCTCCACGTCGTTAATTACACGGATTAGTGCTTTCCCATATACTAAAATCCGTTCTTGTTAACATATTTTAGTATAAGGATGAGTATGAACACTATTTACTCTTAAACATTACTTTTCCGTTATATCCTCCAACATCTTGAATCCATTCTTTAATCGTAACAGGAATATTTCGCTTATATTCACCCACATTCGAGTAGTAAAGAACTTGGCCATCATGTAAAGTTGCACCCCAAATTTCGTTATTCTCATTATACATAATAATAGCCTCATTTAACGTTGCGAGTCCGACAATATA
Organism: Salirhabdus euzebyi; assembly: GCF_014207435.1. Lineage (GTDB taxonomy): Bacteria > Bacillota > Bacilli > Bacillales > Alkalibacillaceae > Salirhabdus > Salirhabdus euzebyi. The sequence goes on along the minus strand of NZ_JACHGH010000002.1, from coordinate 196,302 downwards.
TCCTTGCACAACGTTTGCATTAAAGTTATCCAAATTTGATCCTAAAGCATATACGCCCATATTTTCTACAAACAAATTATAATCTTCCCCTACTACTTTTCGGAATAAATCATCCTGTTTTTTCGTTTCAAATATACCTATATCTAACAGTGAGGCTTCTGGTACTTGTACATCACCTTTTAAAAAATCTCCTTCAAACGTAACGTTTAAACCACCATATCCGGAACATTCCATTGTTTGTGTTACTTCCATTTTTCCACCATTCTTAACAAAACTAATTTGACATCCTAATCCATCTTCAAATATCGCTTGGCTTGTAGATGTAAAAAAGGCAGATCCATCAACCATTCCTGTTCGAGCGTGCCATGTAGAACTAATGGTAAAGGTAAATCCTTTATCATTCATTTCTAACACGTTCAATGTGGCACTGTTATTTCTAAGCGGACGATTCCATTTACCTAGCCATGAATCCTCATTATTATTTTCTACAATTTCCGCAGATGCTTTTACGACGACAGCGACATTCTCTTTATTCTTTTTGATCATTACATCTGCATAAGGTATTGGAGGGTTCTCATGCAAGTTAACCCAAAATGCCAATTCAAACTCACTATGGTCATTACTCCACTCTTCTACTGTCGAGCTCCTTTGACGAGTTGAAGTTGGGTCAACTTCTGTAATAAATTTGTTATACAGCTCTTCAAAACCAGTATTGACAAGTTCTTGCGCATCAGGGTTATCTTTGTTACAGGCTTTATTCATATTTAAGGTGAAGTAGATAGCACTTAATCCGCTCTGATCTATACTCAGATGCATGGAATCCCCATCCACACATACTGAACCATTAAACCGATTTTCCGTTAATGTAAGACTTGTTATGTCACCACTTTTGTTGTGTTCAAATTTTTTAGCAGGAAATAGTTCTTCTATTTCTTGGATACTCATTCCCCAATACAATTGACTAATATCTAAAAGCTCCGTCCGATTATTTCCTTCTCTATTATCATTTGGTTCATTACTAACTTTTTTGTCTTCATTATCTTGTGTCTGATCATAGGCATTCTGAACAGCTCCCCCATTGCAGGCAACTAAAATAAATATCATAGGTACCACAATAAAACCAAATAGCCTCTTTCTCATCCCCATTTCCCCCAGTATTTTGTATGGTATCTTTTTATAGTTCCATAAAAATGTATATATTCCTTTGATAAACGTTCCATTCCTCTTAAGAATTTATATTGACATCTTCTCTATGCCTTTATATAATTAGCAAAGTATAAGTGAATATCCCAATATGGGAGAGGTTCTTAGCTTAAACCCTCTATAAAAAACTAAGGACATATGACGTGATAAATGCCATATCCCTTGGGATGTGGCATTTTTATTTTTTGACACTGTTGGAAGGAGGAAAACATAATGCCAGGAAGAAAAGATGGAGACTTACAAGATGTAACATTACTAGGAAATCAAGAAACATCCTATTCCTTTGATTACGCTCCTGAAGTACTAGAAACGTTTGATAATCAGCATCCTAACCGTGACTATTTCGTAAAATTTAACTGTCCTGAATTTACAACACTATGTCCAAAGACGCGACAGCCCGACTTTGGAACCGTCTATATTAGTTACATTCCGGATGTGAAAATGGTAGAAAGTAAATCTTTAAAACTATATTTGTTCAGTTTCCGTAACCATGGTGATTTCCATGAAGATAGCATGAATATTATTATGAATGATCTAATAGAGTTAATGAATCCACGCTACATTGAAGTTTGGGGTAAATTTACGCCAAGAGGTGGTATTTCTATCGATCCTTACTGCAACTACGGAAAACCTGGTACGAAATATGAAAAAATGGCAGAACACCGTTTGCTCAATCACGATATGTATCCTGAGAAAGTTGATAATCGTTAAAGAGGGAAAGCTGACTACCTCCCAATCAAAAAAGGAGAGGTTAGCGTGTTTATATATTTAAATGCTTTATTTGTTGGTTTGTTAGTTGTTTCCAATATATTAGGTGTAAAACTTTTTAGTATTGGAGAATTTGTTTTACCAGCAGCTGTAATTGTTTACGTTGTAACTTATTTAATTACGGACGTAATTGGGGAAGTTTACGGAAAAGATGTAGCTCGCAAAACGGTTCAAGCAGGATTTTTCACACAATTAATTGTTTTAGTATTTATCTTTTTAGCTATCCAGCTACCATCTGCTCCAATTTTCGGTGCACAGTCTGAATTCGAAACAATTTTAGGTGGAAGCTTCCGTGTTATTTTAGCTAGTTTGATTTCCTATGCGGTGAGTCAAAACTTAGACGTATCTCTGTTCCACCGCTTAAAGGCGAAACATGGCGAGAAAAAATTGTGGTTACGTAACAATGTTTCTACGATGTCTAGTCAATTAGTTGATACAACTTTATTTATTACGATTGCTTTCTGGGGAACTGTTCCAACATCCGTTCTACTCGGTATGATTGGCACACAATATGCCTTTAAGTTATTAATTGCTATCATTGATACCCCTATTGCATATGCTTTAGTAAAACTAGCAAAAAAAGAAAAGTCAAATCCTGTTCAACAGGAATATGCATCATAAAAAAAGAAGAGAGGCTATGACCAATATACTTGGTCATAGCCTCTTTCTTTTTACAACGGACCTAGGAATAGACCCATATAACGTTTCGTAAAAACATACAGCAAGAATTTTACTTACCCATTAAACCAACCTGCCCATCACTAATGTGTCGTAAAACTTCCCATCAGAGAGGAATTTATCATTTTTCAATCTTCCTTCTACTTCAAAACCATACTTCTTATAGAGAATAATTGCTTTTTCATTTGTTTCTAAAACACTTAATGATATTTTTTTAATTCCATTATTGTCAGCCCAGTCAATCGACTGCTGTAATAGGTTTTTTCCAATACCATGGCCCCAAAATTCTTTTAATACAGCAATTCCAAACTCTACTTTATGAGCTGTTCTCTTTAAACTGTTCCCCTCGCATCTAGAAAAACCTGCAATCTTCCCATTCACTTCTGCAACTAAAAATAAATTTGATTTACTAATAGTATCCTCCTGTATTAACTGTCTAAAACCCAATTCATCTATGTAAGCCTCTCCTGGCTTTCTATCCATATTTTCTGTTTCTCCATCAATTTGTAACCTTACTTTAGCTAAACTTTTCCCATCTTCAACTTTCGCAGATCGAATCACATAACGTAAACGATTAACATCAAACTCTTTTTGATTAATATTCATAAGATCTCCCTATCCGTGCATATTCTATTGGTTTTCCATTGGTATACAACAATCAAGGATTAAACGATTTACCTCCTCCATTACTGTTTCGTACAGTTTAACTCCCATGTAAGACCATATTTGTCTGTTATTACTGCATAAATAGCTCCCCAAAATGTTTCCTTTAATTTTTGTTTTACCATTCCCTCTTTTAATAAAGCCTGATAAGTATTATTCAATTCCTTTTCTGATTCGATATCCAACGATAACCATATGTTTGATCCTTTTACTGTTTCTCCAAATACATCTGCAAAATACAGAACACTTCGCTCATTAATATGTAACTCGGCATGAATGTACTTTCCCTCTTGCCCTTTGAACATTTCAATACCATCTGACAATTGTATATTTCTGATTTCCCCACCGAAAATATCATGGTAAAAAGAAATAGCTTCTTTACAATTTTCTATAAAAATGTGTGGAATTATTCTATTCATATCACAACCTCCTTAATTTAAAAATTTCACATAAATTAATTCTGGATCTGCTTCATCTAAATTATCGATCACTCCGCTTCTTTCATAACCGACCCTTTGAAAAACGTCTTGCATCTTTCTATTTGATTGGTTCGTGGAAGAAAAAATTTTTTCTACAGAGAATAATTGTTCCACATACTCCATAAGGGCTTTTGCATATCCTTTCTTTCTCTCTGTCCTTCTTACCATAACTAGTGATATAAACGGGTAATCAAAAAAATGCATATGAAAAATTAAATAGCCGACACTAACGTTATGCCTCTTGGCTACTAGGCATCTTTTTTCCTTTATGGCATCCTCGATATAAGCTTTTCTACTGTCATTTCCAATCGTTTCTTTATCCACTTCAACTAAGTCTACTAAGTCTACTTTTGTCGCGTATTGAACTGCAATTTCCATCTTTAAGACCCTTTCTATGTTTCATTAAGCTAATCATACGGTCAAGCTCTATTTTTTGCTATACATATTTTTAACTCCATTTCTAAAAGCTAAGAAAAAATGAATAGGTGATAATATTGTTTCGTGTACTCTTACCATTTTCACTCTTACTTATGACATTTTCTACAACTATTCCTTCTTTAGGTATGCAAACGGATGAAAGTATTCAGATAGCTTTTATCCGTGAAGGTAATTTATGGATTTACAGTGAAAATAAAGAGCAAAAAATCGTGGATGATGATCATGCCATTTCCTCTCCCAAATGGTCACCAGATGGAAAATGGATTATGTACCAAACAAGATTAGAAAAAGACAAAGAAATAATACATGAAATTTGGGCTTATCATGTAAATAGGAAAGAGAAAAAGAAAATACCGATAAATGGGCATACTGCAAAATGGGCACCCAATCAAAATATCATTGCCTTTTTAAACGAAGAAGTACTAAATGTATCAGACTTAAACATTTTTCAAAATGTTTCAATAGGTGTTAATGACTTTACCTGGTTACCAAACGGAAACGGATTTTTACTAGCCTCACAAGCAAATCGGCAGCCAAATGGATGGACAAATCTTATTCTTTTCAAGAAAAACTGGAATCCACATGAAACGGATACAGAAACGGAACATTTCTTTACCATTCCGAAAGAGGTTGGTACAGATAAAGAGCGTATCCTAGCGATACAGGCCTCTCAATTTCAATTTTCCCCTAGTGATAAATGGATTTCCTTTGTGGTGTCACCAACTGCATCTTGGTCAATGGACAGCAACATGCTCTGTATAATATCAAGTAAAGGAAAAGAATTTTCTGTTCTAGATGAAGTTATTTTGGGAGTCGGAAAACCAAAGTGGGCACCAACTGAGGACACCATTGCCTATATTGCTGGCGGTGGAAGAATTGTGTTTGGATTTAAGGATAAAGACTTGAAGATTAAGGAAGTTCCGACTACTCAGCCTTTAACTCCCGACAAATATGCCGAATTAGACTTTACATGGATTGATCATAATTTGCTTGTTACATCAAGAGTGAAGGAAGCAGAATGGTCGAATGATTTTAGGAAACATCCTCTTCCATCCTTATATAAAATAAACAGAAAAACAAATGAACAATTCCTACTGACCAAACCACCGAAAGGAAAAGGTGACTACGAACCAACCTACATTAATGCTATTAATAAACTTATTTGGTTTAGGGGTAACTCCATCATTGATGCCCATAAAGATGTATGGATAGGTGATATAGATGGTACCAATCTAGAAATGTTATTGAAAAACGTAAAGGAATTAACTGTTTACGAAAACAAATAGAAAGGGATATTGTTGTATCCATCCCTTTCTATTGATAAAGTACTATAATTTTTATCTTTAACCAACAATTAAAGGTTCTTTTGGATAATGATAACTTGCTTCCTGTTTTTCTTGATTAAACAAGAAAATAAATGTTAAAATACCGATTCTCCCTATAAACATTAGTGCAATAATGACAACTTTTCCTGCCGAACTAAGCTCTGGTGTTATACCCATAGATAATCCTGTTGTACCAAATGCAGAACTTACTTCAAATAAAATTTCCATAACAGAAAAAGGCTCCGTTTTGGATAGGATAACTGTTGCGATAAAACAAATAAATAAGGCTAAAAAACTTACTACAAAAGACTTTCTTATGTCATCTTCATGTAACTCACGTTTAAATACTTTAACACTTTTCTGTCCTTTAGCAAACGAAAGGATAACCAACACAACAACAGCAAACGTTGTTGTTCTAATACCGCCTCCAACAGAACTCGGGGAAGCCCCAATAAACATTAAAAAGCACAAAGCAAATAAGGTAGCATTCGAAAATTCACTAACATCCATTGTAGCTAACCCACCATTTCTAGTTGTCGATGATTGAAACAAGGAGTAGAAAAAGGATTCATGCCAGCTTTTGTTTGCAAAAAAGTGATTGAACTCAAATAATAATATAATGATGGTGCCAAAAGCCATTAACGAGAAAAAAGTGATTGTAGTTAATTTTGTATATAAGGAAAAATGGAAACCATAGGGTGACTTTCTATTTTTCAAAAAATCTTTTAACTCAATAAGCACCGGAAATCCAATAGCCCCTAATGTTAATAACATAATGTTAATAAATTGAACAAAATAGTCATTGGCAAACGGGATTAATGAGTTTCCCGTTATATCAAAGCCTGCATTGGTAGTTGCACTTACAGAAGCAAACAATCCTTGCAAATATGCTTCTTGCCATGTAGGAAAATACGTAAGAAAGTAAGTTCCTAAAATAATCGTACCAATTAACTCAATAATTAAGATGATAACTAAAATTTGCTTCATCAGTTTGACTAATCCCGATAAATGGGATTGATTTTGATCGGTCCTTATTAATTGTCTCCCTTTTAGGCCAATCTTTTTTCCGATAAGTAGCCATAAAAAGGTGCCTAACGTCATAATTCCAATTCCACCAAACTGCAAAATAAACATCAAAATAAATATCCCAGGTGTGCTAAAAGTTTCTATTGTAGAAACAACCGAAAGTCCAGTAACACTAATAGCACTTACTGCTGTAAACAGTACATCTAAAAACTCCCAGTCTACTCCAGGCTTTAAAGCAATAGGTAGACTTAACAAACAAACGGAGACAATTACAGCAATGGCATAAAACAAGACAATAATTTGTGCAGGCTTTAAATTTTTTAAATTATTTAGAATATTGGACAAGTAAAACGTCCCCTTTTTTCGTATGAAGTCTATTAATACTAGATTTTTTGCATTAAAAAAAACCACAACAAATAGAGTGGTCTAAAGTTCAACTTTTGACCTTTCTCTCCACATGTAATTGAACGCTTACGAGGTTAGCTGTCGGATTAGGAATTGAGAGTATCCCCTCTTACTAGGTAAGATTCACCCCACGATGGATGTAATTCCATCTATATTGGTTCCCCCGCTCAGAAATTTGATTAAGCGAATAAAAGGCACTGATTAAAAATGATAAATTATTTTAATAAGGATAATCTACTCTCCTTTTCTATAATTGTCAATTATATTTTTTAGTATCCCTTCTAGTGATTTTTGTACTAGGTAGTTAGAGCAAGATTCATTTTTATCCTTGTTCGTTCAGAATCTCTTTCTTTTTCAACTGATAGATTCTATTTTGTTGCATGATAAATAAGAATACACCCACTAAAACAAAAAATCCTCCTATGAGCTGCAATCCAACAACTTGTTCTCCCAATAAAAACGCTGCTAAGATCGTTGCTCCTACAGGTTCACCTAAGATGCTCATCGATATAGCGGTCGTGTTTACATACTTAAGTAACATATTAAAAATAACATGGGCTACTGTTGGAAAAATTGCTAACAACCAAAAGATTCCCCACTCCTGAGCTTCATATCCCATTATAGGTACACCAATAATTAAATTGTATATATGTAATACAATAGCCGCAAACAAAAATACGCAAAAACTATAAATCCAATGAGAAATTTTCCTTACTTTGTTTTGTCCAATTAACAAATAGCCAACAACAGCTATCACACTTAAGAACGATAAAATGTCACCGACTATGACGTATTTATTCCCTAGTCCGAAATCTCCCCATCCTATCAGCACAACACCTACGATTGAAATGCCTATCGTTAATAAAGTAAAAACAGTCGTTCTCTCTTTGTAAAAGAAGTATCCACCTAACAGTGCAATGATAGGCTGTAACGAAAGGATAATGGTTGAACTAGCTACTGTTGTGAGTTTCAAAGATCCAAACCATAAGGCAAAATGCAACGCTAAAAACACACCTGATAAACATAAAAAGAACCATTCATTTTTTGATAGTTTACTAAATTCTTTTCTTTTTATCCATATTATCGGTAATAATAAAATACAAGCTAAATACATGCGATACATACTTATAATCGTAGCAGGTGCATCTGACCACTTCACAAAAATTGCTGCAAAAGATATAGCAATGATGGATATTGTTAATAGAAATGCGACAAATTTTTGATTCATACTTCCTCCGATATAACACAATGTGTCGTTATTAAATTTGTAATAAATTAAAAAATAATATGTTTCCTTTTCGTTAAACAACTATATGAGTCATATATTAACACAAAGACCATAAAAATAGGATGAGTATTTAATAACCTCATCCTATCGCCTTCCATATGAAACTGATTAATTATTTACTTCACCTTTAAACCAAAAGCTAACACTTCATTCGGTGTTTTTAAAACAAATCCATAGTTCTGGTTAAAATCAATAATAAAGTGCTCCCCTATGGTCTCTTTTGTGAAAGGTGTCATGCAAATACTTATACCTTCTGAATTTAGTTCTATATCTGTATCATTTGATCCATCCAGGACCAATTTATAATCCGTATTCGCACTTCAACCACCTGTATATTTTGCATCAATTCTTAATACCTTATCATTTACAATTAATTCACGTAAATTCGTTAATGCTTGTTCTCTAATTTCGAGTTTCAATATTCCACCAACCTTTGCAATCAACGGTACTATTTAAGTGTATCATAAGGAGCTAAGTGATATCATGGATATTGATTTAGCAAAAAAGGAGCTGGCAAACTATGTATGAAGGAATACATCATGTTTCTTTACTAGTGACGAACTTAAAAAAATCAAAATACTTTTATGAAGAAATTTTAGGATTAAAAGAAAGTAAAGATCGGCCGGATTTTGACTTTCCAGGGGCATGGTATGAGGTTGGCCATACACAAATACATTTGATCATACATAATGAAGGAAATACATTAAGGGGGACAACGAAATTGGATTCACGGGATGGACATTTTGCCATCCGGGTTTCAAATATAGATAAATTTATTAATAGAATGAATCATTACGGGGTTTCCATTTTAAACAAACCGAATAGTATTACGGGCTGGCACCAAGTATTCGTTAGTGATCCTGATGGAAACTTAATTGAGTTTAATTATTCAAATACTTAGGGAGCGTGAGGAAATTTGAGTAAGATTAAAGAGACAATAAAGTCCGAAGATGAATTAAGAGAGATTTTAGGTACACCTAGTAAACTAGTAGAAAATAAAGTAATCACATATTTAGATGGGAATTGTATAGAGTTTCTAGCCAAGTCCCCTTTTCTAGTGATGTCAACAGCAAATGAAAATGGTGCCTGTGATGCGTCACCTAGAGGAGATGCACCTGGTTTTGTTCATGTTTTAGATGAAAAACACTTGGTTATTCCTGAAAGACCTGGGAATAAACGCATCGACTCAATGAGGAATATTTTAACAAACCCAAGTGTTGGATTAATTTTCATCATTCCTGGTTTAGAAGAAACACTTCGAATAAATGGGAGGGCTGAAATTATCAAGGATGAAGAACTATTGCAAAAAATGGAGGCACAGGGAAAGATTCCACTGCTAGGAATTTGTGTAGAGGTAGAAGAGTGCTTTATCCACTGTGCCAAAGCATTTAAACGATCTAAACTCTGGGACCCGGAATCATGGACTAATCAAAAAAATCTGCCTTCTCCAGCTAAAATATTATCAGAACATGCCAAAATTCCTAATCAGGAAGTACAGAAGCTACTTCAGGAAAGTTATACGAAAAGGTTGTATTAATGAAGAAAACCACATATTGATATGTGGTTTTCTCTATTCTTTCTCCCCAACTGATAATGGCTGAAATGGATTATCTTTCTCCACTGCCCGCTCAATACTTTTTCTTATTTTCAAATCATCATAGTCTACAAATTTTTTATACCCGAAACATTTCCAACACCTTTTGTCATCAATAGTGGATTGAACATATACTCCTGTTCCATTACATCTTGTACAACGGACCCCAAAATGGTCAGCAACTCTTTTTAATGCAATACGTTTACATTCTATTACGGAGAATCTCCGTTTTAAATCCTCGTCGATTAGTACTTCTGGAATACTCACCTTCATAGCCCATCTTGTTCGTTCTTCTAATTTTTTATACTCACTATACCACTCTCGTCGTTGCTTCTCCTGCTTAAAAGATTCAAGGGATGGACTGGACGCAATTTTTTCTTGTCCAATTTTATCCGTGATAAACGAAATTACCTCTTGATCCTTTAGTGCTTGGCTTATCAGTTGTGTAGCAGTTTCCTCATCCAGAGAAAATCTATTCATCACAGAAACTAACAGCTTTACACTTAACGTTTTCACCCCATTTTCCCCTCCCTTCTCCTCTTCATCTATTAGTGATTTTAATAGATTCATCATAAGAAGCATTACACTTATCCATTAACAATTGTATGTATAAAAAAAGAAGTTATGAACTCCAAATGGAGCATAACTTCGCTTTATAGCTTCTCTATGCAGGTGAATTCACCTTTTCAAAACACTTGCATGTAGTGAGTTTGTAACCAGCTACTTTTAATCCATTTCTTTGTAAAAGTCGAATGCCGATATTTTTCTCAAGGCGATCTGCGGCAATTACATAGATTTCCTGGCCAACTACGTCTTGTATATTTCTCTTTAAATAAGCTAAAGGAATATTTTTAGACCCAGCAATTGGGTCACTTGATGCATCAATATAGTCCCTGACGTCTATTAGTAATACACCTTCCTTAATCGTTAGATGCTCCATGCAAGGAACGCCATAGATTGGAAAGTATCGTGCATACAAAAAATAAAGAGCAATTATCAATAACCCTATACCTATATACAACATACATTTCTCCTCCAAAGAGCTGTGGGATTTTTACCAAGTTAAACTTTAAAGCTCTGTCGGATTTCTGTCAACCAATTCGGTTCCATTTCAAAAGAAAAAGGCTTTTCCAAAAAGTTGCACATTTTCGGAAGCCTTTTTATCATCCTTCATTCATTTTAATCAACCATTTTATAGCTAGTTCGTATACAATGAATATAAATATGGTTGATCTGGTTCTCCTATGACTTTCCAGTTATTCACCTTCACAATAGGCATTTCTACACCGTTATAGGATCCTAATTCTATTATTCCCTCTGCTTGAACCCACGTGTCTACATCGATTGATGAAGCTTCATCAAACTCAGATAAAAAACCAACTATACTTGCGTCAGCTACACAGTGCGTAACTAAAAATTGCCCTAAAACGAGTTGGTTAGAGGTAAAGCCGTCCTCTTTATAAACGAATCCTTTAAATTTGATTGTTTTTCCAATATATTGGCTTAAGTCCCGATTGATTATTTCATAGAAAGCTGAATAGTTTTGGGCTGTCATTTCAATGACAGAACTATTTTCTAACTCACTTATCATTTCATTATACTTTTCCTCTGAAACTGTATTGGAATAAGCATTGGGATCTTGAACATTGTCATCAATAGGTGGAATATTTTCATTATTGTATTCGTCTACATTATTAAGTTCTGGATCTATTTGAGTAGTGTTGTCACTTTCTACAGGAGGTGTTTCTATCACATCCGGAAGATTGGCTTGTTGATTCGAAACCTCCTGTGCCTTCCCTGAAAGGACTAACATAGTTCCTTTTTTTGCAGCAATAGATGCGTCCAGCGTTTTAGCTGGAAGTAGGTAGCCTGTTGCCAGTGGGAAAATAACAATGGCATAAGATACAAGCTTCTTTAGATTAAATGGTGTATTTCCATGGTCATGGTTATGATCATGGTGGCAATGTTCGTTATGCTCATGTTTTTTTGTCCATATTCTACCCACTTGCACGATAAATAAAAGGAGGAAAATAACTGCTCCTATATGGCTAATCATTTCGTACTTTGGATTAATATATTTCGTTATTTCACCTGAATAATGTAAATGCCATAAAAAGACCGTGAATGCTATTAAAATATATGCTCTAAGGGCCTGTTGAAAATGAAAAATCATTTTTATTCCTCCCTACAAAATACCTTGTACAAGAATTAATACACTAAGGACAACAATTGTAACTAGTGCTACAAAGAAAAAGACAAATCTTGCCTTAAAGACACTTAACATCATAAACGTATTTTTCAAATCGATCATCGGTCCATATATTAAGAATCCCATAATAGCTGTTGTTGGAAAAAGATTTCTGAAGGACGCACCGATAAATGCATCCGCCTCTGAACATAATGAGAGAACGTATGCCAATCCCATCATAACAAGTGTGGATGAAACAACTCCAGTCCCTATACCTAACAACGTTTCAGATGATACATAAACTTGAACTGCCGCTGCTAAAAAAGCACCGATAATTAAATATTTTACCATATCAAAAAACTCATCAACGGAATGGGTTAGCATGCCCCATATTTTTTGACTAAACTTTTGCTTATGATGTTCCTTGTTCGTGTTAGCATTTGCATGCAATGCTGATGGTTTTAGTTGGTTACCTTTAACAAACAAGCTAATAATTAAAGCAATAATCATCGCAATAGCAAATCCAAGAATCATTCGCATAGCTGCAATTTTAAAATCATTACCAAATGCCATATACGTTGAAAAAATAACGATAGGGTTGATTAGCGGACCAGTTAACAAAAAGCCTATTCCTGCATATATTGGAACCCCTTTGGCAATAAGTCTTCTAACAATCGGAACAATGCCACATTCACACGCAGGAAAAGCTGCACCAACAACACAGCTCATCGTCACCGCTAGAAACTTATTTTTGGGTATCCATTTTTGAATATGTTCTTCTGTTATAAATATTTGTATGAAACCTGCAATAAGCACACCAATTAAAACAAACGGTACGGCTTCTATTAAAATACTAAGAAAAATAGTATTTAAATTTTGAAAGGCTGAAGAAACAGAAAACCAATTTTCTATTGTGTTTCCTAGTGTAATCATACTTATGGCTAGTCCAACTAAAATAACACCTGTAAAATCTATTAAAAAGGAATGCGTTCTACGCCCCATTACATAATCCCCCAAAGTAACATTAATAATCTAGTTTTTACGGTCATACTATCATGATTCAAATTCTATCGCACACTACCATTTTTGTAAATAGTAATTGTTACTATTAAAATTTTTCCGTAAAAAAAGCTTAGGAACTTACCCCAAGCCTTTAATGTGGACTATGCTTAAAATTTTGTTTAATAAATTGAAACAATTTAATCATAATAAAGCAACTGATTGGATAGGTAGGAATTGAATAGAAAATTTTCCATTCTTTATAATGCAATACCTCATTTAGAACACATAACCATTCATAGAATACAGATATTACAGTCCAAACGACGATATACATTAGTAGACTAATTCCTTTTAACCCCCATTTATCATAAAAATAAAGAAAAATATAGGCACATGAAGGATATAATGCAAAATGGGCAAATGCTGTTGTCGGCTGATACTTCGGACCATCAAGAAAATCATATAGGTCATACGGTTTAACCCCTAAGGTATAGTCAATTGTTTCGATATATACAATCGCAAAAAGCCAAATGAAAAAGGTAACAAACCCATTAAATCGCTTCGGTAATATGAAAAAAATGGTTAAGCTGACTAGGCTAGAGAGAATAAAAAACGTTTCGTTCCAATCAAACGTAAAATTCATTTGCTTTGTCCCTTTTATAGTAATAATGACGGAAAATCTTCATAAAAATTAAGGCAAGCAATAGCATTGTTCCCTTTGATAAATAGGACCACCAAATTTCCCAATGTTTATGCTCGTACAAACCTACCCAGTCACCAAACCACTCTATCCCAACAACTATATTTAAAGAAAGAAAAAACAAAATTGCCTTTTCTTTTCTATTTGCTGTCCTAACATATCGATTGATAAACCAAACGAAAAATATTGGTAAAAAAATGAGTCTATTTAATAAATCTGCCCAGTTATAACTTTCCCTCTCAGACAGTATAATCCCTTCTATATTTAAATGTAAAAGTGCGGAATTATTTTGAATTAATATTACTGTAAAGCACCAGTAAGCAAATATTTCTAATGGATCCAATCCAGTTTTTTTATAGCGAATAGCATAAACAGCAACTACAATATTTATGAATACAAATAACAGCAATACCACTTAATCACCCCAAATTAAATCATTTGGAAAAGGAACGCTCCTGTCTTATCATTTATTCCTACAAAAAGCAAAAACTATTCATTTATAAATTTTTACTGTATTTTTGTGTGTAGATTACATCAAACTACTCATAAAAAGTAGGTGCTAAAATGACTATTCACAATCCAAAGTTAATCTCCACAGAAATTTCTCTACTATGGACAACCTATTTACAAGATTCCCTTGCCTATTACATATTAAAGCATTTTCAATTAACTAATGAGGATACTAGCCTTAATCCTATTCTATCTTTCGCTTTAGAATGTTCAAATGAGCATATCCAACAGGTTAGTACTTTGTTTAAACAGGAAGGAATTCCTATCCCTGATGGTTTTACTGAGGAAGATTGGAATCAAGATGCCCCAAAGTTATTTCCAGACTTACTGATGTATCGTTTTTTGGAGCATATGTCAAGAGCAGGACTGACGAACTATGCATTAGGAAAATCCACCTGTGTAAGAAAGGATGTTCGAGAACTTGCAGGACAATGGTTAAAACAATCCAATCAATTGTACGACATTGTTATTGACACAATGTTACGAAAGGGTATTTTAGTTAGAAGTCCTTCACTTGCCTATCCAACAGAAAAAGAATATGTGCAAAAAGCCACATTTTTTACGGATGGTTTTTTAGATGAGGATAGACCATTACTAGCAGTAGAAATATCCCATCTAGGAGCAAATATTGAAGGAAGCTTAACGGTTGCTGCAATGATGCTTGCCTATAGCCAAGTAGCAGAAAAAAGAGAAGTTCGAGATTTACTTTATAGAGGTCACAAAATAGCTAAAAAGCATGCAGAAGTATTTTCACAAGTTTTACGGAAGGAAGCAATACATGCTCCTTCTGGCTGGGATAGTGATATACTCGGTTCCACGACACCCCCATTTTCCGATAAACTTATTACGAATAATGTATCTGCAATGATTAGTATTGGTATTAATAATTATGGCTCAGCTATTGGGGCAAGTTTACGGAGGGACTTAGGAATCAATTATGTCAGACTGATTACCGAACTAGCCAATTACGCAGAGGACCTTGCTGAGTTTATGATTAAACAGCAATGGATGGAAAAACCTCCTCAAAACTTAAACCGTGAAGAATTAGTGAAAAAGAAGAGATAGTATGGTTCTGCTAATCATTCAAAATAGGATCTTTTTGTAAAAATTGTTGTAGTGGTTAATGTTGATGGAGACTGCGACGTAACTTGATGTGTGCAAATCCAAGGTATTCCGCGGAGAGGCTGAGGCCGTGCCCGTGGAAGCGGAGTTTGCCGAAGCCGTCGTATAGCACTCATCAAAATGCAAACCTATAGTTACGTCGCAATTTAAATAAAAAATACAGCAGTTTTCTTATACAATAGCCAAAAATAAAAAAACGATTGTAAACCTTTATGGTTCACAATCGTTTTCGAAAGTTAGCGATAATGTTTTGTTACTTTATTAAGTAGTTCTTTAAATTGTTCTTCTTTTAAGTTTTTAATCGGTAAGTAGCCCATTTTTGTCCTGTCTGGATGATAATCAAATTCACGTAAATGCCCTACATATATGTAACCTGTTAGGGTACCATCCTTTAACATTCCGACTTTCGATAGCAAGTTTCTTTTCCCAGATGGTAGGCGGCGTCTTCTGAAATGTATTTCGTGTCTAATTTCGTTATCATATTGAACGTCTAATAGGTCTAATGGCTGTAGATTTTTTTCTAAACTTTCCATTGTTAACATGCTCACATTCCTCCTTACGTTTTCCATACAAATGTGAATTGTTAATCTAATTATAATTTTTAGACACCTTGTTGCAATCCATCCATGTTATGAATAAATCTACTACTTAAGACTGATAATGTTCTAATCCACCTGAATTTTGATTTTCACCTTCTTGATAAATTGAGTCTAGTATTTACACATATAAGACGAATGAACATTTATTTATGTTACACAAAATAAATAATATTTTTTAACAAGAAAAAACGGCTGATAAAATCAACCGTTCTGTCTTCTTACATCCCTAATTTGACCCTTTATTAAAACTTTTTTCTGCACATCAATACCCAGTTTCCTAGCTAATTGTTTAATCGTTCGTTCCTCACGTGAAGTGACGAGTGAAATGATAGTTCCGAAAGATGAACCTAGTCTCCCTGTCCGTCCAGATCGATGTACGTATTGGTTTACTTCTTCTGGTACATCAATATGGATAACATGGGTAACTCCTTCAATATCTAACCCTCTAGCTGCAACATCTGTTGCTAAAAGTAATGGTTTTTTACCACTTCTAAATTCTTGTATTGCTTTTGCTCTATCTTGTTTCTTTGTATCACCATGGATTACAGCTATTGGTAGACCTTTATAAGCTAGTTTTTCAGCAAAAACGGAAAGGTTACCAATGTCTTTCATGAAGGCAATCCCTCTCATCTTATCTAATCTACCTAGTTTTCTAACAAATTCAATTTTATCTCTTGCCTCACATTCAAAATAAATGTGCTCCACAGGAGGTAGGGCATCTTCTTTTTCTATTCTAATTTTTTCAGGGTTTTGAAGTAGGCTTGTTGCCACTTTTTCTGTTTCTTCCTTTAACGTTGCGGAAAAGACAACTATTTGTCGGTCAGCAAGTGCTGACTTTACAATGTTTTGAACAGTAGGGATATGTTCAGCTACTAAAAGCTGATCAGCCTCATCAAGAACAATCATCTTTACATGATTCATTTTTACTTTTTTCATTTTTATTAATTCGTACGTCCTACCCGGAGTTCCTACGATTATTTGTGGACGCTTTTTTAATTTTTCTAATTGACGTTTGACATTGGCCCCACCGATAAATGATGCACTGTTTATCGGTTCGTTCATGGTCCACTTTTGAATTTCTTGATTAATCTGCATAACTAATTCATGTGAAGAAGCTAAAATAACTGCCTGCACACCGCTGTTTGCCACATCAATGTTTTGAAGAATAGGCAATAAGTAAGCTAAGGTTTTACCAGTACCAGTTGGAGATTCAGCAATCACATCTTTTCCTTCTAAAATGGTTGGAATTGCCTGCTCCTGAATAGATGTAGGTTTTGTAAAGTTTTCTTTTTCCCATGCTTCCTTGATAAAAGGTTTAAACGTATTCAATAGTTCCCATTGTTCTGTCATTTGGCTCTTTCCTTTCTAATTGAAACAGTCTTCTACCTTGATCTATTTCTATTATCCCTCTTGCGAGCAGTATTCTTTCCATTACGGGGATTAGTTTGTTTTTGTTTTGAAAATCCTGTCCTAGGTCTTCTTTTGTTAGGCTTGCTTTCATTATTCCCTTCATTTTCTTTATTCTGCTCGGTTTTTTGGACTATTTTTCTATTTATTGACATTTTAATGCCTTTTTCAATTACCTGTAGAGATTGATTGTCTTTAGGTGCAACTAATGTAATAGCCATCCCTCTTTGACCCGCACGACCAGTTCGACCTATACGGTGAATGTAGCTTTCAACATCTTCTGGAATATCATAGTTAAACACATGTGTTACCCCTTCAATATCTAGGCCTCGTGCAGCAACGTCGGTAGCAACCAAAAATTGCAATTTGGCCTCTCGAAATTGTTTGGTTACTTTTTCCCTTTTTGCTTGGGATAAATCACCGTGTAACTCATCGCTATTGTAACCATAAGTTTGCAGTGCATCATTTAACGTTTTTGCTCTTCTTTTTGTTCGGCAAAAAATGATAGCTAAAAATGGTCGATACTCATCAAGAAGATTCCGTAATGTCATTTGTTTTGTACGGTCTGTCGTTTCCACAACTAGTTGGTCAATGTCTTCAACCGTTATTTTTGTTTCTTTTATTCGAATATCTTCTGGTTTTTTCATGTATCGCTTTGATAAAGTTCGAACTTCCTGGGGCATTGTAGCAGAAAAAAGCATCATTTGTCTTTCAGTGTTCGTTTTTTTTATAATATCCTCTACTTCTTGTAAAAAGCCCATATTTAACATTTGATCCGCTTCATCTAATACGAGCATGGAAATTTTAGAAAGATCAATCGTGCCACGACGCAAATGATCCAAAAGTCTCCCAGGGGTTGCGACAACTATTTGTGTAGCTCCTTTTAATTTTCGCAATTGTTTATCTACATCCTGGCCGCCATAAACAGCCAAAACTTCTAGCCCATCTTTATAGGTAATGAGCTTATTAATTTCCTCAGTAATTTGAATAGCCAATTCACGAGTAGGAGCCAAAATTAATGCCTGTATATGTGGCTCAGATGGATCTATTTTTTGTAAAATCGGCAAAACGAAAGCAAGCGTCTTTCCTGTTCCTGTCTGCGCTTGCCCTAGAACATCATTACCTTCCAATATAGAAGGTATTGCTCTTTCCTGAACAGCTGTTGGTTTTTCTATTCCAAGCATAAATAATTTCTTATAAAGATTCTCTTGTAAGCCTAGCTCGGTAAAGTTCTTCATTCTTTACACCTCTCGTTTTTAACTACTATTATTATGATTGGTTCGATTTGTTTGGATAATTCGCATAAAATGAAAAAGCACCTGAACAATCAGATGCTTATAGAAGTTCTCTTCAAAAATTCATTCAATGCCTTGCCTTTACGTTGCGCTTCTTCATACCCTTGGACATACAGACGTTTTAACTTGTCCGGGTTACGTTCAATACGGCTTACTTCTAATTTTTCTATGGGGCGAATCACAAAAGCATTACCATTCTTCTCTTGCTCTTCTATGTACTGAACTGTCTTGTTATACGTTTCATGTCGTTCTAACATCGTTTTCGCAAGAGATGGATAATGACGGAATTTTCGCTTCACATACCATTGAAATGAAGACTTGGACTTAACGTACCCTTCATTTCGTGTTAAAATAACGACGTTTTTCCTATTCCCATCCGATTCAGATTTTCGAATTGGGATCGGATCAGATATACCACCGTCCAATAAATATTTTCCGTCATATTCAACCTCAGGTGCAATAAATGGAAGTGAGCTAGAGGCTCTTAATATCGTTAACATATTATTCTGATGGGCTGACTTTTCGAAATATACGGCTTGTCCTGTTTGGCAATCAGTCGTTCCAACAATAAATTTTTCTGGAGCCTTATAAAAAGTTTCATAATCAAATGGTGCTAGTTCATTAGGGAGCTTATTAAACAAAAAATCCATGCCGAGTAATTCTCTATTTTTGAAAAATCGTTTAATCGATATGTACTCAGGGTGTTCAATATAGTCAATATTCACGATTCTATTTCGGTCTTTTTGACGAGAAAGATAAGATGAACCATTACAAGCGCCAGCGGAAACACCAATTACGTACGGAAAATACAAATCATTTTCCATAAAATAATGGAGAACACCCGCTGTAAAGGAACCTCTCATCCCCCCTCCTTCTAGTATTAATCCTGTATGTTCCATTTCTATCGCCTCTATTAATTACATTTAATAACTATCTTATCATAATAAATCCCTTTAAAACATTATTTTGTCATCAAATAAGAGGGACCAACCTATCAGGTCCCTCTCTTTATAAATCACTACGTTTTTTTATTCGTCCAATACCTAATTCCCTCGATTCTTTATATAATGCCTTTATTAAACTAACAGTCATTAAGGCCATTATGATGGAAAATGGTAAAGCTGCAATAATCATCGTATTTTGTAGAGCATCAAGACCGCCTGTATAAAGAAGTGCTACTGCGATGGCAGCAAGTAATATACCCCAAGTTAATTTCACTTGATTCCCTGGTGAATGTGATCCATTAGTTGTCATCATTCCAAGCACATACGTACCAGAATCCGCTGAAGTAATGAAGAACGTTGCAATTAGAATAATCGCAATGAAGGATGCAATTAATCCTAATGGATAATTTTCAAATACCGCAAACAACGTTTCTTCTGTGGCTAAACCTGAAATTTGGGCAATCCCATTATGTTCTAAATGTATGGCAGAACCACCAAATGCGGCGAACCATAAAAAACCTATAACAGATGGAATTAGTAATACACTAAACACAAATTCACGTATACTTCTCCCTCTCGATACTCTTGCTATAAAGACCCCTACGAATGGTGACCAGGAAATCCACCAAGCCCAATAAAAAATAGTCCATCCGGTTATCCATCCGCGAATTTCTCCATCTAAAGGTGCAATTCTAAAACTCATTCGAGCAATGGATTGGATGTATGTCCCTATCGTATCTGTAAATAAATTCAATATAAATATTGTTGGACCTACAAATAACATGATTAAAAACAAAATAACAGCAAGTCCCATATTTGCATTGCTTAAATATTTTATCCCTTTACTCAGTCCTGTCCATGCAGAAATCATAAACAGAACGGTTACAATTGTAATAATAATGAGCTGAACTAGAATATTATTAGGGATGTCATATAAAAAAGATAAACCGCCATTTATTTGTACTGCTCCAAAACCAAGCGTAGTCGCTACACCAAGAACTGTTGCAACAACCGCTATAATATCTATCACTTTTCCAGAAACGCCTTTCACTTTCTCTCCAAAAATTGGCTTTAAAGTTGCACTAATTAATCCAGGTTCACCATGTCTAAAATTGAAATAAGCTAGTGATAAGCCAACAATGCCATAAATACCCCATGCATGAATGCCCCAATGGAAAAAAGTAAATCGCATCGCATCTCTAATAGCTTGATTTGTTCCAACTTCACCTGTTGGAGAACTTACTGCATAATGGCTTAGTGGTTCTGCTGTACCCCAGAACACAAGTCCAATACCCATACCCGCACTAAATAACATGGCAATCCAGGTAGGTCTTGTAAATTCAGGTTTCTCATCCTGTCTACCTAATTTAATTCTTCCAACTGGGCTAATTAGGAACCACAAACAAACAATTGTCATTAACGTTACAACAATTAAATAATACCAGCCAAACGAATTAGAAATAAATGTTTGTAATTTACCTGTAAATTCCTCTAATACTTCTGGCATAAAAACTCCAAACACAACCAAGAGAGCTATAATTGCAGCAGAAATATAAAATACACTCGAAGCCTTTTTCATTTTATTACTCCCTTCCATCTTATTGCTACACCATTATTGTTTTCTTCCTTTCGTGTTTTATGTGCGGCTTTGTAAGTTTCAAATGGAACGCTGAATTAGGATAACCCGATATGTAATGAGGCAAACCAAAAAGAGGATTGTTGAATTTTCAACAATCCCCTGTTATCTCATTACGTCTTTTTGTCTCTCGCGGCAACTAGTTTAAAAGTTAGCATATACATTCCTGCACTTAGTAAGGTTAATAGGAATAAAATGTTGAATGTCC
Organism: Salirhabdus euzebyi; assembly: GCF_014207435.1. Lineage (GTDB taxonomy): Bacteria > Bacillota > Bacilli > Bacillales > Alkalibacillaceae > Salirhabdus > Salirhabdus euzebyi. The sequence continues at coordinate 174,824 of NZ_JACHGH010000002.1, read as the reverse complement.
ATTGGAATCCTACCCAGCTTGTTAGTGGAATAGCAATTGGTGCTATCGTTCGCCCAATTGTAAAACGCAAGCTACCTGCAGCAAAGTACTGCCCTCTCATATGCTCAGGAGCAAGTTTTGAAATAAAGCTTTCTTGAATACCAACAACCATTAGTTCACCCATAGTAAAAACTAACATTCCTATTGCAATAATCCAAAGACTAGTCGTGTGACCAAATATCAACATAGAAGTTCCATACAAAAAAGCTGAAATAACAAATACATTTCGCTCATAATATTTAGACATCCATCTAGATATAAATACTGTTAATAAAGCTACTAACAGGCCATTTTCTGCAATAATCCAACCAAATGCTTTCTCTCCTGTTGCTTCAACAGTCCAGTTGCCTATGGAGAATAATTGTTGAGCAGGGACTTGTTCACTCATGTATACCGCTAAAAGTAAATCCATTTGCATAAAAGCTTGAGCAACGAAAATACCACCGATGATAAAGAATAAGAATGCCCTATCATTTATAATAACACGATAGTCCCTTAGCTGTTCTTTTATTGCTGTGTACCATTTTCTTCGCTCTTTAACTTCCACACTTGTTTCACCTATTATAGTAGGAGCTGTTTCTCTAATTAATTTTAAAATCAAAATTGTTAAAAGAAAGCTCGCTAAAGCACTTGCTAATAATAAAGCGAAGCGATACTCGAAGAAAAAGATACCCCCAAGAATTGGTCCGATTACAACTGAAATATTAATAGCTGTATAAAAAACTGCAAACACTTCAGTACGGTGTTTGGCAGGAACTACGTCCGCAACCATTGCATGACTAGCAGGCCAATAGAAGGAGCCAAAAATACCTAGTGCTGAAAAACTAATGAAACTAAGCATAGGCGACTCTAGCCATGGCGAATTGGCAAAAGCAAATACCACAAAAGCAGCCCCTTGACCAAACGCTGCAAATACCATCATTTTTTTACGTCCATACTTATCCGCGCAATACCCCCCAATTAAGTTTGCGAAAACCGCAATTAACTGGGAAATAATCAATAAAGCACCAGCGAGTTCTTTTCCGAAATGGTTGGAAAAATAAATTGCCATAAACGGGAAAAACATCCAAAACAATACGTTTATCAAAAATTCACCAAATAACCGAACCTTTAAGTTCAGATCCCAATCTTTCCACCTCAATTTTATTCCCTTCTTTCTTAATGATTTATAGTCGGTGGTGATTCCATCTTTCTAAGCTCTGAACAATTGAATTAGTTCAGTTGAAAGAAGCGAAAAGAAAAGTAGATTTGTAATAAGAAGAATATCCTCTTTCCTATAAATTAACACTTCATCAAAGCCTAAACTGTTCTAAAAGCACAAAAAAGCCCATGACAAACGTATTTCGTTCATCATAAGCATCTTAAGAGAAACATGACGAGTCGAAGAACGTTGTCCAAGAAAGATGGAATGGCATAGCAAATAACACTGTAAAAAAACATTTACAGGTTATATCAGCATGCAATTACCTTTCCTTGAACATCGCTTTTCATCATCACACATCTCCAATCATTTTTTTACCTTATAAAATTTACCATATTATTAATGGAAAGACAATATATAATTAAGCCTCTGCACGCGAAAATTTGATGGTTGCCAATACAACGAAAACAATACTAATGATTGTTACAACGACAACTTCTTCCGTAAAGGTAATGACATGATCAAATATTCTTAGATTTAAGCCCATTGCTTCTACCAGAACAGGATTCATTTGCTCGACATCAAAAATGATTTTTTTGAACATATCCACAGAGTATGTTAGTGGATTAATTTTTACTAACACGTCCATCCAAGCAGGCATGCCACTTAACGGAAAAAGCGCTCCCGATAAAAATAGCATTGGAAAAATTAAAATTTGTACAATCATTTGAAAACCTTGTGCTGTTTTTAAGGAGCTAGCTATAAGCAAGCCGATTGACGAAATCGCAAAAGCTACTAAAAACATAACTGGAAAAAGCTTTATTATCGTCATATATGAAATCGATATACCGATAAAGGGAACAAATACGAGCATCATTAAACCTTGAAAAACAGCTACAGTACTTCCTCCTAATACTTTACCAATTGCTATAGACACTCTTGACATTGGAGAAACCAGAATTTCCCGCATATAACCAAATTCTTTATCTTGGACGACCGAAAGTGCGGAAAAAATGGCAGTATTGAAAACCGTCATACCGATAATTCCTGGAAACATAAATTCTACAAAATTAAAATCACTTAATGGACCACTTGCTCCCTCCCCACCAAGCATAGTCGACATCGCACCACTCATACCACTACCAAATAAAATAAGAAACATAAATGGCATTGCAAAGGAGCCCACTAAGCGGGTTCGATCACGAAAAAATTTTAAAATATCACGTTGCCAAATCGCGTATATCGCTTCCATCTAATGCCCTCTCCTTCCCTGTCGTAGCTGCTTTTTCATACGGTCTTTTTGGGATATAACTTCCTCTCTAATTTCTCGACCTGTTAACTGTAAAAACACATCATTTAATGTTGGGCGACGTAAGTTTACACTTTTAATCGGAATGTTAAATGTTTTAATAAACTCTACTAAAAATTCATCTCCTTTTGTTACGTGGAAAGAGAGAACTTGTTCAAGCTCTTTTACTTCTGTAAGATAGGTTGCTTTAATTAACTTTTTGGCTTCTTCATTGTTTTCCGTTGTCACTTCCAAAATGTCTCCACCAACATTCCTTTTTAATTCATCAGGCGTATCTAATGCAATTAAATTCCCACCATCCATTACAGCAACACGATCACAAATTTCTGCCTCATCCATGTAGTGTGTTGTTAAAAAGATTGTAATTCCAGCTTTTTCTTTTAGCTTTAAAATATATTCCCAAATATGGGCTCTCGTTTGTGGGTCAAGCCCCACCGTAGGTTCATCCAAAAATAATACTTTAGGATAGTGAAGCAAACCTCTTGCAATTTCTAACCTTCTTTTCATGCCGCCTGAGAACGTCTCTACTACATTGGTACGCCTATCGGTTAGATCAACTATTTCTAAAACTTCTTGTATTCGTGCTTCTCGTAAGTTTTTCTCAACTCCATAAAATTTACAATGGAGCATTAAATTTTCATTTGCCGTTAATTTTTCGTCTAACGTAGATTCCTGGAAAATAAGTCCAATACTAGAACGTACTTTGTTTTTCTGTTTAACAATATCAAATCCATTTATGAAAGCCTTTCCTTCCGAGGGCTTAACAATAGTGGATAACATATTAATAGTTGTACTTTTTCCAGCACCATTGGGACCGAGAAAACCAAAAATTTCTCCGCTTTCCACATGAAAATCAACGCCTTTTACTGCCTCAAAGTCTTTATAGTTTTTTTTAAGTCCTTTTACTTCTACAATCTTGGACATCTTCTCTTCCCCTATCCTTACAATAATTTTTTTAACGTTTGTAAACCGGTTAAAATATTTCTCATTTCTTCATCGGATGCATGCTCGACAATAGATTCTAAAAAAGTCGATACTCGGTTATGAAGAGTAGTATGTAGATCCTCGATTTGTTGTGAAGGATAAACATAGACAATACGTTTATCCTTCTCACTTCTTTTTCTACTTATATAATTACGATTTTCTAGACGGTCTAAAATACCAGACACCGTACTATTTGCTAGACTCATCTTTTTACTTATATCACTTACTTTTAGCTTTTTATCTTCACAGAGCATATGCATAATCATCATTTGAGGTGGGGTTAATTCAAGGTCTTTAAAAGCTATTCTTAGCTTTACGTTTATCTGTGAATTAATGTCTCTTATTAATGAAGCTATTTGTGATCCACTTTTCATATCCCTTTACCTCTCCTTAAACGTTTCGCAAACGATTATTTCGTATACGAAATATTATAACAAAATTCTATGCCGGGAGTTAATTTCCTAGTACTCGATACTTTCAAATTTGATTTTGTTTTCCACTTCATAATTGATGAAAACAAGAAACACATGCTATCACAATAGCATGTGTTTCCCTTATAATTACATTCTATTTACTTCTTACTTCATTCCAATAATAAACTAATGTTTCCATTCCTTTATCAAAGCTTTCTAATGGAAAGCTTTCATTTGGAGAATGTAGTCTATCATCAGGTGTCCCGAATCCTAGTAAAACAATTGGAATGTTATAAATTGTTTCAATTAACTCTACTACAGGGATAGAACCACCCATTCGAACGTAAACCGTTTCTTTACCAAATGCTTCCGAATAGCTTTTGGCGGCTTTTGTTATCAATGGATGGTTAGGGTCTACCTTATAAGCTTTTGCAGAAAGAGGCTCTCTTTTAATGTCTATTGTGACACCTGCTGGAACATTTTTTTCTAGATGCTCTACTAGAAGTTCTTGGATACGAGTTGGGTTCTGGCCTGGAACGAGACGACATGTTAGTTTTGCAGTCGCTGACGATGGAATAATCGTTTTTGTCCCTTCCCCTTGATAACCACTATATAATCCGTTTATTTCTAAAGTTGGTCTTGCCATCGTATGCTCTTTTGCTGTATACCCTTGCTCCGGAGTCGTCTCTGGGATTCCAGTAGAATTCACGAAATCCTCACCAGGCACATTTTTTATGAGCTCACGTTCATCACTAGTCAGCTCCTCCACACCATCATAAAAGCCATCAACCGTAACAACTTCATCCATATTTTTTAAAGTGGAAAGAATATGAGCCATTGCCATAGCTGGATTTCTTACAGCCCCACCGTAAATACCAGAATGCAAATCACGAGATGGGCCTTTAACGGTAAACTCTAAACCTGTAAAGCCTTTTAATCCATATAAGATTGTTGGCTGTCCGCTGTCTACCATGCCTGAATCTGAAATGACAGCAAAATCGGCATCAAACTTTTCTTTTTGTTTTTCAAGTATTTCGTATAAATTTTCACTTCCTATTTCCTCTTCACCCTCTATACAAACCTTCACATTTAGAGGAAGAGTACCAGTTGTTTTTATGTATGCTTCAAAAACAGCTAAATGCATAAAAACTTGGCCTTTATCGTCACTCGAACCTCTAGCATAAAGGCGCCCATTTCTTACTTCTGGCTTAAAAGGTTCACTATCCCATAGTTCATATGGATCGGCTGGCTGTACATCATAATGGCCATATAAGAGGACTGTTGGTGCATTTTCACCTGCTTCCATCCACTCACCATAGACAAGGGGATGCTTTTTTGTTTGCATCACTTCCACACTGCTAAATCCTAATTCATTTAAGTAATCAGCCACAAACTTTGCCGCTTGTTCTACATCGTTATTATGTATGCTATCCGTACTTACACTTGGAATGGATAAAAAATCGTTCAGCTTTTCAAGATGTTTTTCTCGGTTTTCATGCAAATAGTTAATCACTTTTTCTACCATAATTAGACTCCTTCACTTTTATTTGTTCTTCATTATACACTCTTTCATAAGGATTCGCATACTTGAACGAATAATAAAAAAAAGGACGTTTACACGTCCTTTACACTTTTAACCAAGCAACACCCATCGTTCCATAACCAGTATGAACTCCTGCAACTGGTACAAGTGTTTCTACCTTAAATTTAATTGTTTGATGAATAGATTCCAACTCTTCTTTCCAAGCGTGTGCCATATCCGCTACACCTGCATGTAACACACAAACCTCTTTCAGTTGATATTGTTGGATTGCTTCCCCAACGATATCGAAAATTCTTCTTTTTGCACGCTTTTTCGCTCTAATTTTTTCGTCAACGACAACTTTCCCATCATCAAACTTCAATAATAGGTTGATGTTCATCAAATTAGCAAAAACTGTTTGAGCAGTGCTGACTCGTCCACTTCTTTTCAACTGATCAAAACTCGCAGGCAAAAGATATAAATCTGTTTGTTGTGGATATGCCTTCATTATTTCTACAATTTCTTCAAAGCTTTTACCGGATTCTTGCATTTCTATACCATTTTGAATCATTTTACCAAGTGGATAAGATCCAATTCTAGAATCAATAACTTCTACAGGAAAACCTGTCATTTGAGAAGCACTCACTGAACTTTGATAAGTCCCAGTTAATTCGCTCGATGCATGAATAGCAATCCCACAATCATATTCCTCTTTTACTTTTTCGTAGACCTCAATAAATTCACCGTAGGAAGGCTGACTTGTTTTTGCCCCTTCACCATAAACCTGTAATTTTTCGTAAATTTCTTCTTTAGATAAATCAATGTCTTCTTTATAAGAGATGCCATTTAAAATTACATTCATTGGTAGGACGAAAATCCCTTTTTCTTTAATATATTCTTCTGGTAAACCGCAAGTACTATCTGTAATCCAAGCAATCTTTTTCATAAATGTGTTCCCCTCGTTAAAGTATTTCGACGCATTTGTTAAAATTTTACCACGTTATAATTCTTTCATACGTTTAACGTATTTTTTCTTCTTATACATCTTTTTAGGTACTTTATGATAAAAGAGACAATCTTTCTTTTGTAATCATAAAGCTGTCTAAGTATAAATCAGGCTCTAGATTTTCCCAGCCTACTTCTTTAATAAAGAAAGACCCTAAATAAGCTTCCACTATTGGTGCAACAACCATAGCTAAATCGAATTCTTTTTGGCTTTTACCAAATACCTCCAAATAAGCATGAATAATATCCTGTTGCACAGATGTCCATCCGTTATTTTTATCGGTAACCTTGTCTAATTCTTTAACCTCTCTAAGTAATTTATCAAGAGTAAAGAATGGATGGGTAATAACTGCCTCTTCAAAATCAAAAAGAATAACCTCTCCTGTTCGATTGTCTATTGCTGCATTTTTCCCATGAAAATCTAAATGATGAATGGAGACCAATTTTTCATTCAATTGACTCAGTATTTTTGTAACGTTCTCTATTATTACTTTTACATCCTGGTTCGAAAGTTTATCCTTCCAGACACCCTTATACTTTGCATATTTATCCTTTACAAAGTCGGGCAATAATACAGCCAATTTCCCAATAGGTAAACTCGGAATTTTGTCATCTAGCTTCACTATAGGTGCAAGTTCTTTTTGGATCCTGCCCATTGTTTTTCCCATCTTCCTATATGCGCTTCGACTATCTAATTCCCTTACTAACTGAGCATCAAACTTCTCGAATACTAACCACGTAAAATTTTCTTTTGTTTCCCCACATAAAAATGTAGGCAAATGTTTTGAATGCAGCTTACTTAATGTTTCATATATGGATACAGAAGGCTTGAAAATGGATAAAAAGCCTATTTTTAGCACAACTGACTTAGTATCTTGTCCTGTCTTTATTTCAAATAGAGAAGTAATACCCCAATCATTGGACCGAAATATTTCTATGGGACCTATCACCTCTACACACTCATCGAAGGAGTCTTTTATCCACTCTCTTGCTTTCTCTAACTTTACCTTTTTATTATTCCATTTTAATGTAGACAAACCATGCCTCCTAACATAAATCACAAAATGTATACGAAAGTATAATATCTACATGATTTAAAAATTGTTATCATAGAGAAAAGACGCTTTTTGTAAGCTTCTTAGGATAGATTAATCCAAACATCTAAGAAAAACCAAACAATCATCACAAATTGAATGACTACCTTAGCAAAAGAACTACCTAAAAAGCCGACAAGTGAGCCAAAAGCGGCCTTCATTGATTCTCCCAAGCTTTTTCTCTGTAATTTTTCGGTAACGAAAACAGCAACGAAAGGAATAACTAAAATTCCTATTGGAGGGAAGACGAAAGACCCGAATATAACAGCAATTGCTGCTATTCTTTCACCCCATTTACTCCCACCAAATTTTTTAACAAAATGGCTATTCACGATTATATCCGCAACAAATAATATAACGGTAAAAATTCCCATCACTATCCAAAAAACTACTGATAATGTTTGGTCATTTATAAAGAAATGGTAGACTAAAAAACCACCCCATAACACCAAAACAGACGGCACTATCGGAAATAAAATTCCCACAAAGCTAAATGCAAATAATGCAACAATAGCAATCCATAATAAAATATCTATCAATAAACTCACTCCATCTTTAAATTATCTAACTCATTTATTCTACAATTTCTTACCAACTTTATAAATATCTTTTTATAATTCCATATTTATGTCACATTTTTGGTAAATTTTACAACATTTTTCATCTGTAAGACAAAGATAATTAAGAGGAGGTTAATGTTCATGGAAAAAGAGGAAACCAGCGGACAAGAGGAATTCCATCAAGAAAAATCATCTACAGGTATGGATCTAAACGTAGCAGGATTACTATGTTATCTGGTAGGTTTGATTACCGGAATTGTTTTTTACATTATTGAAAAGGAAAGTTCATTCATTAGATTTCATGCTCTACAATCTATATTTGTATTTGGAGGGTTATTCGTCCTCAGCATCGTGTTAGGTATGATCCCAATTTTAGGATGGTTCGTTTATATCCTAATTTACCCACTCATTATTGCTCTGTGGATCTTATTGATGGTAAAAGCTTACCAAGGAAAAAGATTTAAGCTACCTCTAATTGGTAATATGGTAGAAAAACAACTACATTCCTCCAAGTAATTAATTGTAAACGGTTAAGCTTTTCGCTTAACCGTTTTTTTATGTCAAAAAATTATTTCTTGCGCTTTAGACTAATGGTAAAATTTATCTGAACTGTTTATTTATGGAGGAGTTTATATGCGTATACTAGTCATTGGTTGTCTACTTCTCATGTTTGGTTGTAGTCATTCTGTTGAAAGCTCCTATATAGTAGAGAAAGCAGCAAACCATAATGAGAAATACCTATCAACTGTGCCCGTGCTGTTAAAACATAAACATGTAAAAGATTTCTCCCGTTTTACAGAAAAGCATGTAAAAAACTTCATTTTATCAAAATATGAAGCTCCCAACTATCTACCTGTAGAATGGGGAGAAACGGTTACAGGAGTCAAAACACAATTAAACACAACAGAAAAAGTGATCGCATTAACATTAGATGCTTGCGGGGGACCTTACGGAAGTGAATATGATAAGGAATTACTAGATTACTTGATCACACAACACATTCCTGCAACTTTATTTGTCAATAGTAGGTGGATAAATGAGAATCCAGAATTATTTTTAGCATTATATAACAATCCCCTTTTCAGCATAGCAAATCATGGCACTCATCATAAACCTTTATCGATCAATGGAAACACTGCATGGGGTATAAAGGGCACTACCAGTATTGCTGAAGTTGTAGAAGAAGTATTAGTAAATAATCAACTAATTGAACAAATGACTGGGGAGACACCTAAATATTTTCGTTCTGGTACTGCTTTTTACGATGATGTAAGCGTTCAAATTGTTGAGGATTTAGGTATGGAAGTTGTTAACTATTCTATTTTAGGGGACGCTGGTGCCACCTATTCAAAAGAACAAGTTAAACATGCCCTTCTAAACTCCCATGCTGGTTCAATTGCCTTACTCCACATGAATCAACCCCATAGTGAGACAGCTGAAGGAGTGAAATTAGCTATCCCAATACTAATAAAAGAGGGATTTCGTTTTGCAAAGCTTGATGAGTTTCCATTAAAATAAACCCTTTTTCTACATAATTACAACTCTTTAGGGAAAAATATAAATTTTTTGACTATTTTTGATCCAGGTGGAAATAATAGTAAAAAATTTATTAGGAGTTGAGTATGTTGAAAAAGTTTATGTTTCTTTTCGGGTGTCTTCTTTTTATCTTAACAGCCTGTAACGGTTCCAATAATTCAAATGAGGACCCAGATACCCAAGTGAAAGGTGCTACTTCAGAAATGTTGGATGTACTTATACGTGTTCCCGAAACTGTTACTGCAGATGAAGAGGTAACGATAGAGGCACTTGTTACACAAGGTGATGATCTTGTCGAAAATGCTGATGAAGTAGTTTTTGAAGTATGGCGCTCTGGTGAAGATGACAGAGAGATGATGGAATCCATCCATCAAGGGGATGGCGTATATTCTATTAATACTATTTTTGATGAACAAGGAACATACTTTGTTGTGGCTCACGCAACCGCGAGAAATATGCACCATATGCCAAGACAAGAAATAACCGTCTCCGCAAAACAATGATTATGGATTCAGTTAGCGGAATCATCTTACCGTTTAAAAAGATTTTTTAAAAAATAAAAAGGCTATGGGATTCCATAGCCTTAAATTTTTGTGTTTCTCTTTTTAGCACGTTGTTCTAACTGAGACTTAGGTCGTTGATTAGCTACATCCTCTGACAAGCCTTGAGGATTTACACTTGGCGCAGCTTGGCCCCTGTCACGGTCTTCTTTATTATGTTTTCCCATTTGCAACACCTCCACCCCTTATTTTGTATAATAAAGTGCCATTTATCCAAAATGCTGTATTATTACCTTTCGTATATTTAATAATTTTTTTCAAATAATACGAATAGCATTTTTAGGAGTTGATACATATGTCCTTCCAACCAGAATTCAACGCAATTAAAAACAAACTCTTCGAAGAACTACAAGTTAAACAAGTTAGCTTGCCTACAGAAGTTAGACACCTTCTAGAAGAATCATTAAAGCAGTCTTATGATTGTGGCTATGAAGACGGTATTTCTGATGGGGAAGAAATTTCTGATAAGCCTATTTCAGGATGAAAATATGGGTAAAGAAAAAGTAGGATAATGCTTCTTATCCTACTTGTTTAATCAATTTCATTAAACTTTTAAACTCTAATTCGTCAAATTTACGAAGGACCTGTTCGTTGTCCATCTTCCATAAAGCTTCTTCTAGTGAGCAAGATACAGGTACTTCACAATGTATTTTAGCTAATGTCCTTGATAAATGTAACATATCAAGATTTTCTTCAATTTTCTTTTTAATTCCCTTTGACAAATGATCTAAATTTTCTAGTATCCCTTCAATTGTTTTGTATTCCTGTAACAGCTTAAGAGCTGTCTTTTCACCGATACCTTTTACACCAGGATAATTGTCAGATGAATCTCCCATCAAGCCTTTCATGTCTATAATTTGTAAAGGGGACAACCCTTTTTCTTCAAGGAAATTATCTTCTTGATATACGAGGTAATTTCCTTGTCCCTTTTTCATAATTGCTACAGAAATTTGATTATCTACTAACTGTAAAATGTCTTGGTCACCTGTCAAAATCAACACGTCATTCTCTTTGCTATATTCTCGTGCAAGTGTACCAATACAATCATCCGCTTCATAGCCTGCAATTCCAACATTAGGAACACCAAAAGCCTCTACCACTTCTTTCACTAGCTCAAATTGTGGAATTAATTCAACAGGAGGTTCGTCACGATTTGCCTTATATTGATCGTACATTTCCGTACGGAACGTTTTACTTCCCATATCCCAACAACATATGACATGGCTGGGTTCAAATGTTTCAATTGCATCTAAAAAATACTTTAAAAATCCATATATTCCATTTGTTGGTACACCTTTACTTGTCATCATGTAATTGCCTGTATAAGACGTGGCAAAAAAACCTCTAAATAATAATGCCATACCATCAACTAGCATGACGTTGTTTTTGTATGATTGCATAAATTAAAATTCCCTTCTATCTACAGTTTACTACTATTCTATCATACCAAAAATTGTTGTCTTCGTTAGGTAAAGATTATTTCCAATCTATATGTAGAAAATACTTTGTCAACTTGATTAGCTAAAATGGGCGTTCGATTTATAAATTCCTCAGAAAATTTTTCCATCCCTTACGTATAATGAATGGAAAATTATTTTATGGGAGTGATCAAAATGGGAAATCATAATCAAGTTATGGAAAATGGTCGGCAGAATCAGAGCAAAGGCTTGGCAATTTCCGCCCTTGTTTTAGGAATTATAGGATTAGTCTTTTACTGGGTTCCGCTCATTCCATATCCTATTGCCATTTTAGCTATTGTTTTCGGTGCAATTGGTATGAATCAAAGTAAAGGTATGGCTATAACAGGATTCATTCTCGGTTTAGCAACCCTTGCCTTAAAAGCATGGTTTTGGCTAGGTTTAGTCGCCTATTTTTCGTAACTTAATCACAATATTTTCAATAAAGAGGCTGTTTTCTAATAGAGTGTTGTTTGTTACATTAGATAGAAAATGTGACGTAATTTAATGTGTCAGAATTCCACCGCTACGGAAATACACTAAGTATGTGCTTATCTTTAATGTACGGACGAATTGGGAAAAAGAAAGTAGAAAAAATAGTCGTATTGATAAGGAAGAATTATCTAACATGCCTATATGGTTTACCACTATCCTTGAATCAGAAAATCAATCTTAGCGTAGGCAGAATACGCAGACTCCTGCGAGATAGCACGTGTCTGTATACCCCGCAGCGGTGGTTTTCCGCGAGGAGGCTGAGGCCATGCCCGTGGAAAGCGAAGTATTCTGCCAAAGCGGCGGTATAGCACTCAACATCCATAGCTACAGTTACCCGTAGTTTAAATAAACAGCCTAGTAACAATTATTAGAAAAGAGCATATAAAAAGAAGAGGCTTTTCCCGAGTGGAAAAGCCTTTTTACAATTTTATATTTAAGTAACTCTTCATATCCTTAATTAGTGCAAATTTTTCGGATTCTCTTGTTCCTGTGGGTCCGATATTTCTTCAAAAATGTTTTTAGAATTTGCTGGTTGTTCATCATACATATTCATTAGTTTTTTAAATTCTCGAACGGTTAAAGGCTTTGCATCCTCTACAAGCTCATAACCGATTTGCCCATTGGGTTCTAAGGTAACAGTTTTTACATCAGAAAAACTTGAAATACCTTGTTGTCTTAATCTCATTTCAAGCTGGTCAACTGTAAATCTCATTTTTCTCATCTCTTTTACGTTAATGTTTCCGTCTTTAACCATTATTTTTGATTTACCAGAGATAAATTTTTCTATAACATTAAACTTCAATTGCAAATATTCCATAATAATTAAAGCCAAAATAAAAATTGCTGTAGCTACCAGTGTTCGAGCAACACTTGTTTCCACAATTGGCTGAATGATAATAGACCCAATAGAAATCATAACAACTGTTTGTGCTAACGTCATTTGAGAAATAGACTTTCTTCCAGCAATTCTTAGTAGCAACACACCCGCAAATACTAGTAATAAGGAATTCCAAATTAAACTCATTTCCATTTAAAGCACCTCTTCACGCATTTATTTCCTTCTTTATCGTTCCATTAAACAAATTTTTCATGCAGGAAAAGAGGCACAAAAAGACAGCCCTGAATGGATCCTAGGCTGTCTTTATCTTTACATTTTTGACATTGGTAATGTGTCATGAATATAAATAGGTGCTGGAATCAGATGTGGTTGAGGACCATAAGGCTGTGGTGATTGAATATATTGAAAGTAACCTCTTCCATCTGGAGCAGGACCTTGGGCCCACCTACCTTTAGAACTTGCATCTCCACGAGACAAATTATACAAGTCATACGATACTGCCTGTTTTTCTAGCTCCCGCGGGAAGGTTGTTGGAACGACAATATCCTTCTCTCTTGTCTCTAGCTCATGAATGGCTGCTTTCCATTGGTTTTGGTGAGCTGTATCACGTGCAATTAAAAAGGATAAGGTATCTTTTACCCCAGGGTCATCAGCAATTTCATACAAACGGACTACTTGCAGTCTTCCTTGGGATTCTGCATTTAGGTTTGCACGGAAGTCTGCTAATAGATTTCCACTTGCAATCGTATATTTTGCATTCCAAGGATAACCTGCACTATCAATAGCCATTGCCCCCAAGCCTGACACGATAGCATGTTGAGGATTCATACCTCCTAAAATAGCTTCAATAGCAGGATCTTCAGCTGCTCTTTCTTGTTGATCAACTGGTGCGTTATCTAACAAACGAGCAATTAATGTAGCAAGCATCTCTACGTGTGCGATTTCCTCTGTACCTATGTCTAAAAGTAAATCACGATATTTAGGATCTGCTCGGCAATTAAACCCTTGCATGAGATATTGCATCATAACTGTTATTTCACCGTATTGACCACCTAATACTTCTTGTAATTTTTTTGCATAAACGGGATCTGGACATGACGGCTTAGACTCATATTGTAGTTCTTTAATATGATAAAACATTACATTACCTCCCTATAAACAACTCGCAATAATTATATGTTGGGAGGTCATTTTCTGTTACAAATGTCCAAAGATTTTTTCTATGTGAAAATAATAATGGTAATAACTAATAATCTTGCTTTTACGTTACATATTAAGAATAGATAAAATCAAGAGGTGGGATTTCATTGAAGAAAAAACAAATTATACCTGCTATATTCCTTATACTTATTATTACACCCGTGACAGCATTAGGCCATGTTAAGTGGTTTGCGACACAAACACCCGTTAAGGAACCAATAGAAAATATTTTAACTCCTTTCTTTTTACTTTTTGCCCTTTTTATCGCGATTTTACTCGGTTTGTTAACGCAAGTATTACCAAAACTAATGAAAATTGCATGGATACAAAAAACAGAAAAAAAGCTAGCAAGTTACCGCCATTTATCTAGATATATTTTAAAGTACGGAACAGCTATAGCACTTATTTTACAAGTATTATCGAGCTCTGTTTTTGCACCTGAATTTAAAGTAACGACAATGTGGGAGATTTACTGGATTTGGATAACAATTGCCATACTAGTTATTCCACACCATATTGCGACGAAAATAGCTTCTTTATCTTTGTTGGTTTTATTTATCAAAGTTTTAGGTAACGTAGGATTATTTCACATTTTAGATTATGGATACTATTTGGCTATAATTGGTGTGTTATTAATAGGAAAAACAAAATTAGAAGAATGGGGTTTTCCATTGTTATATTTGGGGACAGGACTTTCTTTATGTTGGGTAGCCGTTGAAAAATGGGTTTATCCTCATTTAACCGTAGAGATTATCCATCACCATCATGTCCCTACATTTGGATTCGAGCCTGAGGTCTTTATTGTCATGGCTGCATTTATAGAATTTATTGTTGGCTATTTGTTAGTTGTCGGTATATTAAACCGGGTTTTATCAGTTGTCGTCACCATCTTATTTGTTTTAACAACAACTATTTTTGGCTATACAGAAGTAGTTGGTCATTTTATGATTCATATCGTGTTGTTAATTTTTATTATTGAAGGGGTATCTTTTTATCACCCGCCTGTTGCGATGCATACGAACATCTTAAATAAAGTGATTTTCGTTTCCTTAAACTTTATTTTCACGCTATCTACTTTTTTACTTATATATTACCGATTTGCATAGAAAAAGGATGTACCCTCTTAGGTACATCCTTTTCATTAATCATTTTGAGAGAACCTCGATAAAGGCTTTCATATAATCAGGCAAATCAGGGGGTCTGCGACTAGAAATGATGTGCCCGTCCACTACAACAGGCTCATTCAACCATGTTGCTCCTGCATTGATCATATCATCTTTAATACCGGGTGTACTCGTTACTTTTTTTCCGCGTAAAATATTGGCTGAGATAAGCACCCATCCAGCATGACAAATTTGTCCGATTGGCTTTTGTTTTTCATCCATTGTCTTTACCATATTCAATACTTCTTCATATCTTCTTAATTTATCTGGAGACCATCCTCCAGGTACTAAAATAGCATCATAGTCGTTGGGACTTATGTCTTGGAAGGAGAATTCAGATTCTACTGGCACTCCATATTTTCCGATATATTTTTTGTTTGCTTCTTCTCCTACAATATGAACGGTTGCCCCTTCTTCTCTTAACCTTAAGACAGGGTACCAAAGCTCTAAGTCTTCAAAATCATCGCTTACAATTTGTATAACTTTTTTATTTTGAAGTCGCATGTCACTTACCTCCTTCACTCTATACTATATATTTTCAAATAGAATTAAGAATAATGCAAACAAAACGAAACGTTATATATTGTCTACAACCTTAGAATAACTTTCAACTTTTGGGAGTTGAATAGTAAATGTAGTCCCTTTTCCAACTTCACTATCAATCAATACTTTACCATGGTGATTTTTCACAATTTTATTTGTAACCATTAACCCTAATCCAGTTCCTTTTTCCTTCGTTGTAAAAAACGATTGGCCGACTTCATCTAGTTTATCCGCCGGAATACCCTCGCCGTTATCGATTACTTGTATATGTATAGATGAAACCTCTTCTTCAACGGCAACCTTAACTTTTCCACCATTGCTGGTTGCCTCAATAGCATTTTTAATTAAATTAATGAACACTTGCTTTAACTGCGTTTCGTCCCCTGATAAAATCATATTGCGCTTAACTGGATTCCATTGTAGCTCGATGTCCTTTTTGGATGCTTGTACTTCCATTAACAACATTACATCATCAATTATGTTTGTAATATCAAGATTCTCTAATTTCTCCTGAGGCTTCGCAAAGGACAAAATATCCCCCGCAATAGATTCTATTCGTTCAATTTCGGAGTTTAATATCGTTAAATAATCCTTAATATTAATAGTTCCGGCCTTCATTAGTTGCAAAAAACCTTTAATCGACGTTAACGGATTTTTAATTTCGTGTACAATGCCTGTGCTTAATTCCCCAAGGAGAGCTAATTTTTCTGATTGCATGAGCATTTTTTCCGTCTGTATTTGTTCATCAACATCTCGAGTAATCGCAATGATTTTTTTCTCCTTTTTATATAAGACAAGCTTTTTTCTCGTTTCTACCCAAATATACTTCTTGTCCTTGTCCATCAGTCGATAACGTACTGTTGAAGTTTCACCAGTATGAAGTATTTTCGCATAACAGTATCTAACCCTATTTAAATCGTCTTTATGTATGAAATCACAAGGTGTTAGGTGAAAAAGTTCTTCCGAATCAAACCCAAGCACTTCTTTAATGGATGGAGATAAATAAAGTATACGTCCTTCCATATCGTGTTCTGATATAATGTCGGATGCATTTTCACTCATTAGGCGATATTTTTCTTCACTTTTCTTTAATTCTTCCTCATAACGTTTTCTTTTAGTAATATCTCTGAAATGAATTTGAGCATAAACTTCCCCACTTTTATCTATATACGGAGTTGCAAATACTTCCACATCAATAATTTCCCCATCATTTCTGATCATTTTCTGTTCCATAACATGTACTGTTTGCTTATTTGTAAAAACTTTCAATAGCCTTTCTTTACATATATCATGGAATTCCGGATGTAGTATTTCCTGCCAAATTAAGGTTTCCGTATCTTTATAACCTAATAATTCATAACAATAAGGATTAGCAAATATAATCCCGTTATCGTTTAAAATAATAGTGGCACTCATGGAATTGTTTACAACTTGAACGAAATCAAGTTCATTATTTCTTGATGCCAAGATACTCCGCTCCTTTTACCGTCGTCCTATACTAATCATAACATCTTGTAAAAAATTGTAAACAAGATAAATAATAGTAGAATAATTTTATAATCGACTTTCCTT
The DNA here is from genome assembly GCF_014207435.1 of Salirhabdus euzebyi. GTDB lineage: Bacteria > Bacillota > Bacilli > Bacillales > Alkalibacillaceae > Salirhabdus > Salirhabdus euzebyi. The sequence continues at coordinate 157,393 of NZ_JACHGH010000002.1, read as the reverse complement.
TTCCCTATCTTTCAAGGAGTTAAACATATTAAGTGAAATATTTACCAAATTGCCCTGCATATATCAAAGAAAAAAGCCGTACAAGTACGGCTTTAAGTTATGATAGATCATCAACTAACTCCATTTCTATAAATTCTCGTGTATTTGGGCCATAGATTCCGTCATTTGCTAAGGCACTATACATCGATTGAAATCTTCTGACTGCATCCTCGGTCAAGGGTCCGTAAATACCATCAATATAAGTTGGATCATAATTTAAATGTTTCAGTGCCCGCTGCACTTGTCTTACGCCTTCTCCTTCATCCCCTTCTTGTAAAATGCCATCAGGTAGTGGGAATTCATTGATAGGTTTGTTCGTATTGAGCACTTCCTTTAGTTTGTTCAGTGTTTGACTTCCTACTAAACCATCGACCATTAAACCATATCTTTTTTGAAATCTCATTACTGCACGTCTTGTTTCGGGACCAAAAATCCCATCAATCCCATATTGAGGTAAAGAAAATCCAGCACTTACTAAATCACTTTGAATTTCTCTTACGAATTCGCCCTCGTCTCCAATAGATACAGGTAATTGAACAGATGCACCTTTTATAACTGTTTCTGGTTCGGATGTTTCTACATCGCCGTCAGATTGTTGTACAAATTGTGTATTGTAAACTTCTACGACGTCATTAATAAAATCGTTCCATGAAATACCGTAACGATTTAAAGCGTTTTGTGGATCTGTTCTTCTAGATGGATCTAGCGTGCTGTGGGCTACAATGTCCCTTCTAGGGTCTAAATTAAATTCATTCACTAAATATGCATGATACCAGATGTAGCGATTATAGGCCTCATCAAAATTAATACTTCCACCCCAGCAAAGCTCTACACCAATTGCAGCATCGTTCGCATCTTCTCCATAACGCTGGTTATCTGTATTCACGTTATAACGAACGTGCCATGCCTTTTCATTAAGTGGGATAATTTCAAGTATCACTTTATCATCTATAAACGTATGAGCAGATGCCAATGGGTCCGCAGTCTCAAAATAATTTCTGTTGCCATATGCAGTTGATCCTGGATTTCCTGTATCGTGGGCTACAATAAATTGTACTGACTGTAATGCTTCACCTGACCTAGAATTACCTAATGTTATATAATCTCTCGTTATTGAATAACGCATGTTTTCACCTCTCGATATAATCCTCTATCTAGCGGATACATAAAAAACCCCCAAGATAATATATTATAAGCGTAAAAGAAATGTGAACATCGGTTGTTTTTTTTCTACACGTCCCTGTCTAATAAGTATTTCTAATGATCTTATGTCTTCCTCTATATTTGTCATTTGTTGGATAAATTGTGTGCCCGCGTCCATATTCTCTTATTATATATATGGGGCAATTTCCTTGATGACAAAATGGAGTAATTGATTGGCTTTTAATTCCCCTAATTCTTCCCCTCCTTCTGTTAATTCTATCCTTTATTTCTTCTTTATGTTCCTTTGACAAATTAATTCGCATTATTATTCTTTCTTTTTAGTGATTGTAGCAAAGTTTATTCTTTCTGTTACTTTTTTCATTCTCATACGTCTAATCAACAAAAGAGCCAACAAGGGGGTTCCAAAATGAACAAAAAAATGTATTTGTTGCTGTTATTGGTCGTTTTTTTTACTATGGCCTGTAGTTCGAATGAATCTGGTTCCGAGGACCTGGCAGATGATAACAGCTATGAAGAAACTGGACAGGAAGAATCTTATCAAAGTACAGATATGAATGAAATAGGTATGGATCAAGGCGACAAAAACACAGTAACAGCAAGCATGGAAACAGAAAAAAGAATGGTTATGTACAACGCAAATTTAACAATTGAAGTGAAAGATATCAAACAAGCAGTCGACCAAATTACAGAAAAAACAGCTAGTGGAAATGGATATATCGTTGAATCATTTATAGCAAATAATAGTAATCAGTTGTCTGCCCACATGAAGGTGCGTATCCCAAATGACATACTAAATACTTTTTTAACTGATGTTGAATCTATTAGTTCAAAAGTAAGGGAGAAGCAACTTAGTGGGCAAGATGTTACTGAAGAATATAACGATTTGCAATCCAGATTAAAAGCTAAAAGAGCTGTAGAAGAACGTTTACTAGCTTTTATGAAGGACGCAGAGAAAACAGAGGATCTTTTAAAAATCTCTAAAGATCTATCTACTGTTCAAGAAGAAATCGAGCAACTAGAAGGTAGAAAAAAATTTTTGGAAAATAAAACGGACTATGCCGAAATAAACATTTCTCTAATTGATGTGGCTGTATCCATACCCGACGTCCCAGAAGAAGACCTTCAAACAGGAGAGAAAATAAAAGAAGCATTTGTCCAATCACTTAACATGATGGCTAAAATGTTTTCCGCACTAGCAGTCTTTTTCATTGGTTATTCACCGTTTATCTTCATAATAGGTCTCCTTATTGCACTGTTATGGTATGTTAATAAAAGAAAAAAGGCATCAGAAAACAAAAAGCCAGAATAAATTTTTGGCAATAATTTAAAAATGTTTCTTGTCGTAATAGTTGTTACCTATTATTCGCTGTTCCTTAAACTAACTATCGCTTTACTTTTTTGTTTTAAGTGCTATACAACCGCTTCGGCAAAATACTTTGCACATCTTATGGCACGAACAAGCATCCTCGTGGAAAAAACGACGGCTACACACGTTCTTTCCAACAGCTAGCGATCTTTCCGAGTGAGGAGGCTCAGTGAGTGCCCGAGGAAAGCATCAAGTATTTCCGTAGCGGCTAGGATTATACACATTAAGTTAAGTTTTAGTTTAACTATTTTGTAGAGAATAAAAAACGTCTGGGTGATAGTTTATGTTTGAAACAATAGATTACTTACAGTATGGCAACGAGAAACAAAGGCTTGCTTATAATGCCATAAGAGGACTGAGAATAATAGAGTATCTAAAGGAATATACCCCAATCTTATGTGGCACCTTGCCAATCGGGATTGATTTAGAAGGTTCTGACTTAGATATTATTATGAGGGTTGTTGATTTTGACCAATTTGAAGATAAGGTGAAGTCTTTATATAGGCAAGAAGAAAATTTCAAATTAAAAAGGCGTGTTATTAGAGAAATTCCTGTAATAAAAGCCAACTTTATCTACGGTGGTTTTGAATTTGAGTTATTTGGCCAGCCGAAGCCAGTTCATGAGCAGTTTGCTTACCTCCACATGATAATCGAAAATCATATATTGAAAGAAAACCCACATATAAGAGAAGAAATTTTAAACTATAAAAATAGGGGTTATAAGACGGAGGCAGCATTTTGTAAGGTTTTAAAACTAAAAGGAGATCCCTATATTGAACTTTTACAATATGGAAGGAACTTAGGTATCATCTAGTATTGAAAAAGCGAACGAAACAACAATAAGTTTCGTTCGCTTATTAGCTCATCGACAAACTAAGATTATGATTCCCGAATTTCTTGTATACTCTTTCCCCCTAAAAAGGCATGACCCATTTGGCCTTTTCTAAAGGTTTCAAACCCATACTTCAAATATACGTTTTCAACCTGCTCATTAATAGGTATTGTCCATAAAGTATCCAGCCCTAACTTCTTTACTTCTCTTTGAATATGATGGATAAGGTGACCGACTAATCCTTTTCCTCGATATTCTGATAATGTAGCTACATGTTCTAAACGTGCATCTTTACCTGTTTGAAAAATGCAAGCTGTTGAACAGGGTACACCTTTATACGTTAGCAAATAGTACGTGTAATTTGGATGGGAATATTCCTCGCAAAAAGCTTTTTCCCTTACTTCTCTTCCACCAAATTCTTTAATGGTGCACTCAATGTCTAACGCATACTTATATGTATCATCATTCACTTTTTCTACTTTTATCTCTTTCATCTCGAGAGCTTCAACTAGCGTTCCGTTCCACTTTTGGACAATTTCATCTAAGTATTCTATTTGATATTGCTTCTCTAATAGAGCCTTTGTTAAAGCAGGAAGTTTCTTTGCATCAGGTATGTAAAACCTTGGAATAATATTTTTGGATCGATAAAAGGCTGTTACTTCCTCAACTACTTGTTCCGGATTACTAGGATCATTTGTTACACGAGCGTGATTCGCATCATAATAAGTTGGGTGATCCTCATTTAAAAACAAATACCCCCATTCTCTTTTGTATCCTTTCGTGAAGGATTGTAAATAGGTAATTTCTATGTCTTCTAATTTTTTTAAAGCACTTTCTTTCATCTTTTTCTCCTCACAATCTTTTCCTGTACTAGCTTGATTATAATCTTTTTATTTTATAATCAGTAGCTTTTTGAAAAAAATTTTTATAACCCTTTTATATAAAAGCACATATGTTATAATGCCGGTGGATACATCTAGTAATCCATTACAGAAGCCTTTATATAGAGAGAAAAGAAGGTGAAAGTATGAAAAGTTATACTGCTTATTTTTTAACTATTTTAGGAGCAAGTTTTTGGGGACTAACGGGGTTATTTGTGGAGGCACTATATCGATATGGCTTCACACCATGGGAAGTCGTAACTCTTCGTTTAACGACAGCTACGCTACTTTTATTCCTTTTCCTTATCTTTTTTTCACCGAAACACTTAAAAATTAAAGGGAAGCATATACCACATTTTTTTGGTTTAGGTGTCTTAAGTATTGTTTTGTTTAATTGGTGTTATTTTAAGGTTATGGAGCAAACATCCATTCCAGTTGCGGTTGTTTTGTTATATACGTCTCCTATTTTTGTGACGATTTTGTCTCGAATCACTTTCCAAGAAACAATTACTAAGAAAAAAGTTGTTGCCCTTGTATTAACGATTGTTGGTTGTTCCTTCGTCATAGGATTAATACCTTTTGGCGGGACAAATATCCCTTTTGTAAGCATTATACTTGGGTTACTTTCGGCCTTTTTCTGCGCAATATATAGCATCATCGGTAAATTTGTTACCGTTTATTATCACTTTTTAACGATTACCATTTATACTTTATTAGCTGGAACTATTTTTATTTTTCCAACGAGTCAAATATGGAAAAAAACTGATTTAATCTTCACCTTTGATGTTCTTCTGAATATAGGAGGAGTTGCAGTTATATCTACCATTTTCGCTTATACGTTGTACACGTTTGGTCTTGCTTATATTGAATCGAGTAAAGCTTCTATTCTGGCATCAATGGAACCAATTGTTGCTGTTTTAATAGGGGTTTTTGTTTTTGGAGATAGATTAACTTCTATTCAATTATTAGGAATTTTCCTCGTTATATTTTCCGCCTTTATTACAGTGTTTCATCGAAAACGAAAAATTAAGAGAAAATTAAAGTGGAAAAAAGCTTTAAAAGGATTGAACGAATATAAAAATGTCTAGGTCTTAAAATGCTGACCTAGACATTTTTTAATACATATTATTGTAAAGCCTCTTGTAAATCTTCAATTAAATCCTCTGCATCTTCTAAGCCGACTGAAATTCGAATAAGACCATCTGTAATACCTAGCTCTTCTCTTCTTTCTTTCGGAATGGAAGCATGTGTCATTTTTGCTGGTACAGAAATTAAGCTTTCTACTGCTCCTAAGCTTTCTGCGAGTGTAAAATACTTCGTTTTTGCCAATACTTGATCGGCTTTTTCTGCACTTCCTACATCAAAGGATAACATACCACCAAAACCTGTCGCCTGAGCAATATGAACAGCGTAGCCTGGATGATCTTTTAAACCTGGGTAATAGATTTTTGTAACCTTTGGATGTTGCTGTAAAAATTCAACGACGCGCTTCGTATTGCTTTCGATTTCTTCCATTCTTACACCAAGTGTCTTAATACCACGAATGAGTAAATAAGAATCTTGAGGTCCAAGAATACCACCAACAGAGTTTTGTATAAAGTGTAGGTCTTCTCCTAGTTGTTCAGAGTTTACGACAACTAATCCAGCCACAACATCACTATGTCCACCAATATACTTTGTTGCACTGTGAAGCACAATATCTGCACCATACTCAATTGGTGTTTGCCAGTAAGGTGTGCTAAACGTATTGTCGACGATAAACAGTAAGTCATGTTCTTTCGTAAGCTCTGCTGTAGCTTTTAAATCTGTCACTTTTAATAACGGATTCGTTGGGGACTCCACATATACAGCCTTTGTATTTGGTTTTAATGCTTTTTTAATTTCTTCAATAGAACTGGTATCGACAAGTGTTGTCTCAATATTAAAACGATTTAATACTTTGGAAACAACTCGGTACGTCCCACCATATACATCATCTGTCATAATGACATGATCACCTGCGTTAAATAACATAAATACTGATGTAATAGCAGCCATACCAGAGCCAAAAGCAAAACCTCTTGTTCCACCTTCAATATCCTTAATCAGTTCTTCTAATGCATGGCGTGTTGGGTTTCCTGTTCTGGAATATTCAAACCCTTTATGTTTTCCTACTGCTTCCTGCTTGTACGTACTAACCTGATAAATTGGTACGTTAACTGCACCTGTTAGTTCGTCACCTGTAATACCACCGTGAATAAGCTTCGTCTTTTTTCGCAAATAAAACCCTCCTTTGTCTATTTATCATAGCGATATATTCCGGTACTTAAATAACGCTCACTACTGTCCGGAAAAATAGTAACAATATTTGTTCCAGGGGATGCTTTTTCAGCTTCTATTAAGCAAGCGTCGAAAGCTGCTCCTGATGAACTTCCTACTAATAATCCTGTTTTAGCAGATAGCTCTTTCACCCGTTCAAAAGCTCTTTTATCTGAAATTGTATGAATAGCATCAAAATGGTCTGTATTCATATACGGAGGAAGAAATTCCATACCAATCCCTTCCGTATCATGCGGACCAGATTCTCCCCCATTTAAAATGGATCCTTCTGGTTCAACGATAACGGTTTTGATGGAAGCATTTTTTTCCTTGAAAAATCTTGCTGTTCCCGCAAACGTGCCACCAGTACCACCACCAGCAACAAACATATGAACATTCCCGTCTAGCTGCTCATGAATTTCTGGCCCTAATGTTTCATAGTACGTTTCCGGATTTGCAAAATTAGCAAACTGTTGGGGGGCATAGGAATTTGGAATTTCCTTTACTAATTCGGTCGCCTTTTCAATAGCGCCCTTCATCCCTTTTTCTGTAGGTGTATTCACTACTTTTGCACCTAAAGCTCGCATAAGTTCCTGTTTTTCTTCACTAAACTTTTGCGGCGTAACAAAGATGACATTCACATCTGTACCTACAGCTGCTAGCGCTAGACCAATCCCTGTATTACCTGCAGTAGGCTCAATAATCGTGCCATCCTTTGTAATTTTCCCACTATTAAGTGCATCTTGTAACAATTTCATTCCGAGACGATCTTTTATACTGCCACCCGGATTAAAATATTCGAGCTTTGCAAAAATCCGAACACCTTCCGGGATTTTAAATTGGTGTATCTCAATAAGAGGAGTATTCCCAATTAATTGTTGTACATCACGAACGTATTTCATATTTCTCCTCCTGGATTAAGCAAATACTTCTGTCCATTCGTTTTTCTTAGCAAGCATTCTTTTAGCTAAGTCCTTTGCACCTTCTAAGCTATGACTAGCTGCCCAACCACATTGTACTTCATTACAAGCCGGAACTTCTGTCGCTTCCAACACATCATTTAGCGTTTTTTCTAATAGATCAATTACGTTATCATAATTATCATCATTTAAAAGAGCTAAATAAAAACCAGTTTGACAGCCCATTGGTCCAATATCTACTACTTGACCGTGATGATTACGACTAAATTCTGCCATCATATGCTCCAAGGAATGCAGAGAAGGCATTTCCATGTGCTCTTTGTTCGGTTGGCAAAATCGAATATCGTATTTGTAAATCGTATCACCTTTCGTACCCTCAGTAGTACCTGCAAGCCTTACATATGGTGCTTTTACTTTTGTGTGATCCAAGTTAAAGCTTTCTACATTCATTTTTTTCATTATCAATCGCTCCTTTTTATTGTTTCGTTGCGTCTATAATCCACACAAAATCATTCATTTGTGTAAACGTGACAGCAAAACCATATTCCTCTAGCATTTCCTTTAATACTGGAATTGTTGTATAGTATTCTGTTTTAAGATCTGTCGCTAGATTAAGAAAATGCTGATCTTCAGCTTTTTTTATCATAGCAGATTTAGCATCATTATTTAAAAAGATTGTGTCTGCGAAAACAATTTTACCATCTTTCGGTAAAAGTTCACGGTATAGTTTAATTGCCTCTTTTTTTTCCTCGTCTGTTAAATGATGAAAAGCGTAAGAGCTCACAAAACCATTTATCTTTTTTTCACTAGTTGGGAAATGTAAAAAGTCACCGTCATGAATGGATGCATTTGTAACTTTTTCAATTGCAATTTCCCTCATCGCTGGAGATGGCTCCACACCCGTTACCTCATTACCATTCTTTAACAAGGCGTTGGTTAAGTTTCCTGTCCCAACACCAAATTCAATGATATGTCCATTAACTCTAGTAGAAACAGCCTTCAATATTTCATCATAATTTTCAAAAACCGCTTTATATTCTATATCATGGCCACTAACTGTTGCATCATAGGACTCTGACCATTCATTAAATAATTCAATAAATTCTCTTCCCATTTTTCTCCACCCCTATTTAAAAGGTTATAATTCCTATTGGTATACTATGAATTAGATTCCTTAATGTTTATTATAACACACACCCATTTTTTGACCAATGGAAAGAGACGTGTAAAATTCAGGTATTTGGAACGTAAAAAACGGAAGAGAGTTTCTCTCTTCCGTTTTTGAAAATAGGTTATTGATTAGCTTTTTTCACCCATTCCGCAATTTGTACTGTCCGCTTTGCTTGATGCTTTACTGCGCCTTCCGCATCCTCTTTAATATTTCCATCTTGATCGACAGTGACGCTTGTTCCATATGGATTACCACCTGCAGCAAATAAGACAGGATCTGTATAACCAGGTGAAGCAATAATTGCTCCCCAATGATGCATTGTCGTGTATAAGGTTAAAATTGTTGCTTCCTGTCCACCGTGTGGGTTTTGAGCAGATGACATAGCACTTACAACCTTATTGATTGTTTTACCAGTAGCCCATAGTCCACCTGTTTGATCTAAAAATTGTTTCATTTGTGCAGCCATGTTACCAAAACGGGTAGGAACACTGAATATAATGGCATCTGCCCATTCAATATCATCATTGGATACTGTCGGGACATCTTGTGTAGCCTCCAAATGTGCCTTCCAGTGTGGATTTTGGTCAATAGCCGACTGTGGAGCAAGTTCTTGCACTTTTAAAACCTTCACATTAGCCCCAGCTTCTTTTCCTGCTTCTTCAGCCCACTTCGAAAGCTTATAATTTGTTCCTGTTGAGCTGTAGTAAATGATAGCTAAATTCACATTGGACATTATGTATGTCTCCTTTCTTCATTCGACAGTGAGAAATTCCGATTTCAGTTTTAGGATGTCAAATAGTAGAAAAATTATCCATTTAAATGTGAAATTTTCGATTTTGTCACGTATTAAATTCCCCCAAAAATCAGGAGGATTTTATTATCTTTTTATTGAATTCTTTTAAATTGGCTTTTTTCGGAAAAATTATAGTTATTTGTGCACAGTCGATAGAAAACGCGACGTAAATTTTTTGACGGATATACTCTTTGAAGCAGCTGTGTGCTATACCGTCGCTTCGGCAGAATACTTCGCTTTCCGCGGGCACGGCCTCAGCCTCCTCGCGGAATAGCGCCGCTACGGGGTCTTCAGACACGTGCTGGCCCGCAGGAGTCTGCGTATTCTGCCTACGCTAATAGTATTTTTCTGATTAAAGAGTAGTGATTCACATAAAGCGATCTATATGCATTTCCAATCTCTAGTACCTTGAATTGAAAAAAGAATGAAAGCACATGCTCAGCGCGAGCCCTAAGGTGCGCGTAGTGTATTTCCGTAGCGGCTAGGATTCACACACATAAGTTACGTTGCAGTTTAAGCAAAAACAGCTTTTAAATTGGCCTGTTTCGACTTACACAACATAATGGAGGCTAATCATGGAGCTATCAACTGTTGTAAGAAATACATTAGGGATTATTGGATTCCCGCTTACCATTTGGAACCTACTAATGATTCAAAAAAATAAAGTAAAACCACCTGGGCAAATTATTAAAACAACTCATTCTGATGTTCATGTAATGGTGTCTGGTGAAGGTCCTGTTACGGTTATATTAGAATCGGGATTTGGTTCTCTATCGATTGATTGGTGTTACACTCAGCCTGAAATCTCTAAGTTTGCCCGGGTTATTTCTTATGATCGAGGTAATTACGGCTGGAGTAGAACAAAAAGAAAGACGATGACTTCCTTTGATAGTGTTAAAGAAATAAAAGAAGTACTTGAAAAACTAAAAATAAAGCCACCATATGTTTTAGTCGGCCATTCATTTGGGGGACTTTCTATGAGACTCTTTGCTAGTATGTATCCAGATGACGTTTGCGGACTCCTATTAGAAGATTCTGTGCATGAGACTCAGTATTTACCTTTAAAGGAAAATAAAAAACATATTACTGCCTTTCAAAGACTCGTAACTATAGGCTATGTGACATCATTAATAGGGTTACCTCGAATACTTAAACAAAATATTGGAAGAAATTTTTTATCTAAAGAAATGAATCAATCTGTATTGTATACCGGATATACATTAGGTGCTTATCAAACTGCCTATCGAGAGTACCGAGATTCAACCTTATCTGCAAAACAATTAATAAATGCTATACCTTTACCCATAGATTTACCTGTTGTTGTCATTAGTGCGAAGAACCAATCAGAACAGTGGAAAAAGCAACAACATCTTTTAACAAAGTTGACCCAAAACACGGAACATATTCAAGTGGAAACAGGCCACTCTGTTCATTTGGAGGATCCTAAGATTGTAAATGATATTATTGAAAAATTAGTAAACTATAGCTAAATAAAAAACCACCTCCAATTGTTTGATGTTCAACAAATGGTGGTGGTCTTTTATTAAAATTTTCTTAGTTTAATGCTTTTACTAATACAGAGAGGTTTTTACGCATTAAACTAAAATAGTCTTCTCCATTTTGAATATCTTCTTCTGTTAATACTTCAAGGTTATGCAAAAATAAAGGTGTAGCGTTAATTTCATCTTCAATTATTTTTGCGACTTCTGGTTCAATGTTTTGCTCATAAATAAGATAATGAATACCATGCTCTGTAACAGTTTCTATTAGCTCGGCTAGCTCCTTTTGAGAAGGTTCATTTTCTACTGATAAACCTGTTATAGATATTTGTTCCAGTCCGTATGCCTCTTCCCAATAACCATATGCTCCATGCGTAACTAATATTTTGTTGAACTTAGCTGTTTCAATTTGGCTATGAAACTCTTCATCTAGTTCTTCTAAATCTTCTTTTAACTGCTCGAAATTAGTTTCAAATTCCTCTTTATTTTCCGGACTTAATACTGATAATGTATCCTTAATGTTCTCTGCTAACTTAATAGAACGAATTGGATCTAGCCAAACGTGTGGATCTGTTTCACCATGATTATGTCCGTCATCATGACTGTGCGCATCTTCATTCGTTTCTTCTTCATGTGTTCCTTCTTCTTCGTGTGCATGCTCTTCTTCATGTGTTCCTTCTTCTTCGTGTGCATGCTCTTCTTCATGCGTTCCTTCTTCTTCATGTGCATGCTCTTCTTCTTGACTGTGATCATGGACATGATCTAACAATTCGATTCCTTTTGAAGCTTCTAATATTGTAACTTTCTCAGCTTTAACAGCTTCTGATATTTTTTCTGCAAATGTTTCTAATCCAGCTCCACTATATACGAATAAATCAGCTTTTGCGATGTTCACAATTGCTTTAGAGGTTGGCTCATAAGTATGGATATCCATTCCTGGAGAAATAATCGTTTCCACTTCGACATGTTCTCCACCAATTTTTTTTACGAAATCTTCTATTGGATACAGTGTTGTGTACACTTTGAGTCTATTATCGTTATCTTCTGTAGCAGTTTTTTCATCTGTACATGCTGATAAAAATATAGATAATGCAATCATGAAATAGGTTAATCGTTTTAATTTTTTCATATTTGTTTCCCCCGCTTCTATGTCTCGAAAATGATTATATAGTAATGATTACGATTTGTAAACAGTAATTATTACTATTTAAGAAAAAGTTTTATTGTATTCGGAGGAATACTATTTTATCCACGAAAAAAGCTGACTCTTTATCAAGTGATCTCCATGATTACTGATAAAAGTCAGCCCTTAATGACAACTTGGGCATGTGCCATATACTTCAAACTTATGATTTTGGATTTGATAACCTTGCAGAGATTTATTTACCTCATCCATTGGACAAACATCAATTGGACTAGTCTTTCCACAAATCGTGCATATAAAATGATGGTGATGTCCGTGCGTATCACAATGTAATCGAAAAAGCTGTTCTCCATTTAACATTGTTGACTCTAATATTTTCAAGTCAACTAACGTATATAAATTTCTGTACACCGTGTTGAAACTAGCACCTGGAAAGTTTTCCTGGAATTCTTGCAATATTTCTTTAACAGGTAAATACTGGTCTTTGCCTTCAAAGATTTCGACTAACTTTTCTCTCTGCTTTGTGTGTTTAAAACCATTTTCTTTTAACACGTGTAGAGCTTTTTCAGCATTCAAGTTCCTCATCCTTTTACATCCGATTCTACCTTCACTTATTATAATAAAAATTTATGTAATTGTACATCTTACTGTATTGTATATACCTATGTTACAGGTTAAAATTTACATTTTTCTCATAATAACACACGCGTTCACCCTGCTTTTGCAAATGTGTTAGTTTTACTTATACTTCATACTTCAAAATTTTGTTCTACGCCGACTTTTCCTTTGAAGAATTGTATATTTTCTTAACGTCTAAAAAGGTCGCCCTGGATTTTTCGGGCGACCTTTCTTATCAACAACTTAATAAGGATCGGCTTCGTGACTTTTCTTAACAGCATCTTTTGTTGCTTCATTTGCTGCCGATGTGCCTTCACCATACTTGGATATACCTGATTCTCGACCAGGCACCCCATCTGTCTCCATTTCTTTTAGTTCTTTCATCTTCATTTCAATACCTTCCTTCACACGACGACCATAATCTTCATCGGCTTGGGTAAAGTGTTCAATCATAGCATCTTGAATTCTCTTGTCACATATAGCCAGTGCATCAGAAAGGTTTTTAATTAACTCATCCCGCTCCCAATCCTCAAACCTTCTGTATGTGTCGCCAGCTTGACCGTAGTTGTTAGGTCGATCAATGGGTGCACTCATTGCTGCTGCATTATACATTGGTTGGTGAGGAGTACGACCTTCTCTTTCAGCTTCCTTAAAGCCACCAATCATAGATGGTTCATAATTAATATGCGGATTTTCACCATTCTCCTTTAGGTCACGTGCATCCATTTGGCCACGTTGCTGATTAGTTCGAACAGGGGCCTTAGGCGCATTTACAGGCAATTTCAGATAGTTTGCTCCTACACGATAGCGTTGTGTGTCCGAGTAAGAGAAAGTACGTCCTTGCAACATTTTATCATCAGAAAAGTCCATCCCATCCACAAGAACTCCAGTACCAAAGGCAGCTTGCTCGATTTCGGCATGAAAATCTACGGGATTGCGATCGAGCACCATCCGCCCTACTGGTAACCACGGGAACTTATCCTCCGGCCACAGTTTCGTATCATCCAGCGGATCAAAGTCAAGTTCTGGATGGTAATCATCCTCCATGATTTGAACGAATAATTCCCATTCCGGATAATCTCCGCGCTCAATTGCCTCATATAAATCTTGTGTGGCATGACCCACGTTTTTTGCTTGAATCATACTTGCTTCTTCTTGGGTTAAATTTCGAATTCCTTGCTTAGGCTCCCAGTGATACTTTACTAACACTGCCTCACCCTTGTCATTCACCCATTTATAAGTGTTTACACCAGATCCCTGCATGTGACGATATGTAGCTGGAATTCCCCATGGTGAAAAGAGAAATGTGATCATGTGTGTTGCCTCAGGTGTACGGGATACGAAATCAAACATCCGTTGTGGATTGGGAACATTTGAAGCCGGATCTTTTTTAAATGCATGAATCATATCAGGGAATTTCATCGCATCACGAATAAAGAATATTTTTAAGTTATTCCCAACGAGATCCCAGTTTCCATCTTCTGTATACATTTTCACTGCGAAGCCACGAGGATCACGGTCTGTTTCTGGCGAATCCTTCGCACCTGCAACAGTAGAGAAACGAACCATTAATGGCGTTTTCTTCCCAGCTCCAGAGAATACTTTTGCACGCGTATACTTTTCTACTGGTTCATCTCCAACTTTTCCATACGTTTCAAAATATCCAAATGCTCCGGATCCACGTGCGTGTACAACGCGCTCTGGTACCTCTTCCCGATCAAAATGGGAAATCTTTTCAATGAAATGATAATTTTCTAGTGTAGCTGGACCGCGATCGCCAATAGTACGGATGTTTTGATTATCATAAACAGGATGTCCCTGACGAGTTGTCAATGTATCACGATCCATATCTTTTCCATTTGAACCATTCTTATCTTTGTTTTCTGCCATAATGTATAACCTCCTTCTTAATCGTTACCTCCATTTTTTACCAAGTAATGATGAATTTATACATCTTTGAAGGGCTAGTAACCTTTAGGAACTGTCAACAATATTCCCTTTAACATTTTTTTCATTTTTAAAGAATTATAGTCAATGAAAAAACTGGAAAATTAGTGACCAAATTATTACAGCGGGGTCTAATTCATTTACTATATGAAGGGAAAACCATACAATATATAGTTGAACACTCATTTTTCATTCGTAAGAATTGGATTTAGAAAAGGAGATTTTTATGCCAAATCATATAAAGCTTCCAAAAGAAATAGAGGAATTTCTTGAACAATCATCTAACATAGATGAAAACTTTGAACATTTATACACTTCTGGAGGTTATATTGAATCAGATGAACTTATTCAGAAAACAATTATTACGCTTTACATGGGTAAAAATATTTTATTAAAAGGTCCTACTGGAAGCGGAAAAACCAAGTTAGCAGAATCGTTAACTGCTTATTTTCAAAAGCCAATGCATAGCATAAACTGTTCCATTGATCTTGATGCAGAAAGTTTACTCGGTTTTAAAACGATTGAAAATAAAGAGGGGCAAACAGAAATACATTTTGTGGAAGGTCCTGTTGTGCAAGCAATGAAAAACGGTCACACCTTGTATATTGATGAAATTAACATGGCAAGACCAGAAACGTTACCAATATTAAATGGCGTTTTAGATTACCGGAAAACAATCACTAACCCATTTACAAATGAAGTGATTAAAGCCCATAAAGATTTCCGGGTTATTGCAGCCATTAATGAAGGTTATGTTGGTACAACGCCATTAAACGAAGCCTTAAAAAACCGCTTTATTATCTTTCAAGTTGGCTACTTAAGTGGAGATAAGTTAAAACAAGTAATAAAATCCCAAACAGCTTTAAAAAACGAAAATACAATTAATTATATGGTAAAGCTTGCGGATGAGTTGATTAAGGAAACAAAGAAAGGGAAAGTGTCGGAAGAAGCAGCTTCTACTAGAGCACTACTCGATGCATGTGACCTAGCTGTTTATCTGACACCATTAACGGCGATTGAGCATGCGATCGCAGAAAAACTAGAAGATGAAAGAGAAAAAAGCTTCGTCCTAAATCTTGCGGAAACTTATTTTAAGGATTGATAAGCATGAGTTTTATTGAAAAAGAAATGAATTACTTTATGTTCATGCAATTGCGTGACTTAGCATACTCCTTTACTAATAAGGCAATGGATATTCAGTATAATCAAGTATCCTTTTTAGATATCTATGAACCAAAAGTAACAATTACAAGTTTTTGGGAAAACCGACAGTCAATAGGTCATCTTGGTGAAAAAAGTGATATTTACCTAAGAGCACTCGGGAATTATCACTTGAGTGATCGGCAGGCTTTACAAACCTTTTTAGAACTGAATCAATCCAGTACCTTACCTTCTTTCACAAAACAAATAGTTGCGTTTTTAGAGGATATTCGGCTAGAGGCAGCCATACTACAATATCGTCCAGGGACGAAAAAGGCTTTTGATTACAGAAGAAAAATGTATATGGATTTCTTTAAGGACCAATTAAAAGTTAATCGCTCTAGAGCATTTCATGGGGATACATTATTTTGCTTTCTAGCACTCGTTTTGTTACAAGGAATGGATTATTACGAGGACGGTACTCTCTCCCTTTCTCCCAGTGTATTAACTAAAGTGAAAGAAAAATTATTCACCGTTTTTGAATGCAAGGAAACGAATGATGTTGTTTCTCTTGCATGGGAAATATTTTTATTAGTAGAACACGAACTTTCAATGGATATGATTAATCCCTATTTCACATTACCGAAAATTAAAGAAGTGAAAGAATCAGATTTAGATGAAGATGAATTTCTAGACGAGGTATTCCCCACATGGAATAGAGAACGTAAGAAAGAGACAAAAGAAACTTTTTTGCAGTTTGATGTTGATGGTCAGCATCAGGATATGAAATTTGATAATACAGGACGTGAAAGTGAATCAACAGACCAAGTAATGGCTATGGTTCAAGGCCAGGCACAGCAAAGTGACCAAAATGACCATTCCGAGGCGTCAGCAGAACAAGTTGATTCTGACGATGATTTCTCAAAAGGAAAGGCAAACCGATTTGCTGTTGCAAAAATACAGGAACCAACAACTCCATCTGAACAAGAACAAGCTGAGTATGAATTTGTAAAAAACCAAATTTCCTTTGAGCAAAAAAAGCTAAAAAAATTGTTAACTGATTTATTAGAAAGAAAAAGGGAGCAAAATTTTCGCCGGTTACATTATGGTAAACTTGATCGGAAACTAGTCCGATTTTTCACAAGTGATAATCCAAAAATGTTTATTAAAAAGGAGGAAGACCAACAGTTTGACTGTGTGTTCTCCTTATTAATGGACTGCTCCTCCTCTATGATGGATAAAATGGATAAAACGAAAGAAGCTGTTGTATTATTTCACGAAACACTTAAAGAGATGAACATTCGACATGCTGTTACTGGCTTTTGGGAAGATGGAATCGAAAGTGATGAAAAGTACCAACCGAATTACTTTTTACCAGTTATTTCTTTTGTAGATAGTTTGAAAAAGCAGTCTGGAGAAAAAATTATGCAGCTACAACCCGAGGAAGATAATCGTGATGGTTTTGCCATTCGTTATATATCTGAGGCGCTTTCCAAGCAAGGGGAACAGCATAAATTTTTAATTGTTTTAACAGATGGAAAACCTGCTGCTTTTGACTATTATCAAAATGGCGTAATGGATACGAAGGAAGCCATTCAAGAAACGAAGAATAAAGGGATTCATACGATTGGTGTACAAATTGGTAGCCAATCGCAAGAACAAGAAAAGATGATGGAAGCAATGTATAACAATAAGTATATGATGGTTGAAAACATGGATTCTTTTGTCTCACAGTTTTCTTTCTTGTTAAAAACTTTATTAGTTAGCTCCAATTAAAGAAGCTAAGGCAACTTTTTTGTCGCCTTAGCTTTTGCGTTTTTAAGAGAGCTTTTGTTGTATTTCTGCCAATTCTTTGATAAGGAGGAGAACTTCGCCTTCATTTAATTTGACAGGTATTTGATCATTCACAGTTAAGATACAAGACTCTTTCTGTTCTGCCTTTGACTGTAAGTATTGCTGTAAAAGATCAAGCTGTTTATGTTGAATAACAGATTGAGTTATTAAATGTTTGATGTTCGTTAGGATAAATTCATCCTCTACTGTATTTAGTTCCCCCTGTACAACTTGTCCAACGTATTCAACCACAACTCATCCATCCCTCGTGTACGTTTTCTATAGTTTGGTGAGTATTTATTTTCTTTATACATAGAGACTTTCGTCACAGTAGGTTAGTACTTCCATTAAATCATCTATATAATGTGAAACAATACTCCGTTGCTCCTTATTATTTCTCTTCCAAATTCCTAGCATTCCAACCTGTTGTGCACCATACACATCATTCTCAATATGATCTCCTATGAAAAGGGCTTCTTCTGCTTTTACGTTTAAATCAGTCAATCCTTTTTGAAAAATCCGTGGGTCTGGCTTCCTTAGTCCTTCTTTTTCCGAAATTAACACACTATCAAAAAAAGTATTTATTTGTAGGGAATCTATATTTTTCTGTTGAAAAAGTTCTTTTCCGTTAGTAATTATTCCAATTTTTATCCCTTTTTTCTTTAGTCCTGCAAGGAGTCTTTTGACATTCGGAAAAGGGATGCAATGTTCAGGAAACATGTGTATGTAATCAGCCAATAACTGTTCTATTGTTAGGTTTTCTACATTAAATTGCTTAATAAGTTCCTGATAGACTACATCCTTCCATAAGTAACCATTACAATCTAAATCAATAAATTTTGTCATAAATGTTTCTTTATCAATATGGGAAAAATGCTCATAAAAACGCTCATACTGACTACTTATAAAATGGCTTAAAGAAGAATCCCGATCTAACAAAGTTCCGTCTAAATCAAAAAAAACCGCCTTTATCATATTGCTCACCTCTTCATTATTATAAATCAAGACTGTTTTCTGTAGATGTATTTTAATACATTAGATAGAAAATGCGACGTAACTTTGAAAGCAGCTGGGTGCTTTCAGCCGCTTCGGCAGAATACTTCGCTTTCCACGAACACGGCCTCAGCCTCCTCGCGGAAAAGCTTTAAATTACTTCGGAGTTTAAGGATACTGCGAAAAGATCTTATTTCAAAAAAGAGATGCCCCGCGTAGGAGGCATCTTCCTTTTAGTTATTTATCTTTAGCCCGACGGTCAGCTGCTCTTGATCTTTCTAAAGCCTCTAAATCCTCATTATCTGCAAGCTCCAGTGAAAATTCTATATCTCTTCCATCCGAAACAATTTCTCTTCTCGGTGTTTGTGGTAAATCTGCTTTATTTTTATCTCGTGCATGACGATTATGATTTGCTCTACCCATTTTCCAGTCCCCCTTCAGATTGACTCATGAGCAATATGCTCCTTTTTATCATTCCATTTTTCTAGAGGAACTATGAGATCTTTTTACGTTTTAAAATAAAAGGAGGCAGCATTATTTTTTTCAATTTGAGGATGTCTTTCCAATGCATTCATTAGCTGAATAAGTGCTTCATCCTTTTTCTTTGCTTCAATCATGCAATCAATCTTTTCGGTACTTCCATTAGCTGCCTCTACAAATCCTCTAAACATATCTGCATTTATATAGTCTGCATGATGACGAAATTGCTTTTCGCTTTTTGGACTTGAAATATGCATTTTTACTGGTAATGGCGAATGAGACCATGTATCAACAATGCGATTCCAATCCTTTTCCCAATTAAAATCTTCATGATTTGCTTTGTGGTGATGCAAATCAAAGACAAAAGGGATATTTAATTTTTCACAAACATAAAGTAAATCATCAGTGGTATAAATTTTATCGTCATTTTCTAGCATAATCATATTTTGAAGATGGGGTGGAATATACGCCCAATTTTCAATAAATCGTTCAAGTGATTTCATTTTGTTTTCATATTTTCCACCTAAGTGTAATACACATCGGTGAGTGGGATCGATTCCCATAGCAGTTAAGAGATTATAATGATATTTTAAATTTTTTATTGCTGATTGAAGTAATTCTTTTTTAGGTGAATTTAAAATAACAAAGTGATCTGGATGAAAACCGACACGCATATCATGTTTTGTAGCGAACTCACCTATTGCCTTTAGTTCATCCTTAATTGGAGTAATATAGTCCCAATTAGACAGTTCCTCATGGGTAGCAAGCGGTACTAGTCTAGAACTAAGCCTAAAAAAGGTAATGTCGTATGCTTTATTATGCTTTAGTAAACGCAAGCAATTTTCTAAGTTGGACTTAGCAATTAATTCTAACTTTCTAATGGCTGCTTCCCTATTTTCAAATTGACTGAACCGTTTGAAAGTCATTGTCTGTGAGGGGGAACTGTTTTTCAAGTGAACACTCATAGCAACATACCCAAGTTGAAATAACGTCATTTTAATTCTCCTATAATGGCATTGTTTTTTAGTTATGTATAGTTTTAACCTGTCGGAAAAAAATATGAACTAAATATGCCCGTTTTTTAGAACGGAGATTCATCCGATTCTTTTGATATCCATTCCATACATAGTAACTTTGTTCTCCTCAAAAGTTTTACTGATTTGAAATCCCACTTTTTCATAGCATCTTATAGCTCTTCTATTATCTGCCCGTACTTCTAGGTATACAGACGAAATATTAGGATCTAAGAATACTTTTTCGACAAAATATTTTGTAACTTCTGTGCCTAACCCTTTTGAATACAACTTCTGGACGCCTATTAAAATGGAATATTCAAAAATATCTTTATTTTTCTGCTGTTTTAATCCCACTCTGCCAACAACTTGTTCATCAACAATAATGGTAAAATATTTAGCATTAGGACGGGCTAATTTTCCCTTCCAATATTCGTTAAGTTGTTTAAGGGTATAGGACTTGAACTCTTTAGCATTTGCTGTATTATGTAACTCTTCATTATTGTACCACTCTAACAATGCAGGAACATCTTCTATTACCAGTTCCCTAATCGACCAGTTCATACTTCTCTCTCCTACCTAAACTATTATCTTCTTATTTTACCATAATTAAGAAAAACCTTTTCTCAATTTGAAAAAAGGCTAAGAAATACTTTTAGTTTTGACGATTATATTTCCACAGTATCCATCTATAGCGAACAAAACAACCAATGCAAAAACCCAATAGAGCTATACCCGATGCAAATAAAACCATAGCGGAGAATACGTGTCCCAAAAGGAAGAAGTCTATTAGATAAGCAACTAAAGCTAACCCAATTAATGTTGTTGCAATCCACTGGTTAAATAATTGCTGCTCCTTGTCTTCTTGTATATATTCATCTTTTGGTTTTCTCAAAAGTTTACTGCCCAATAAGATTACTACATTTTTTTTCGTAACAAGTGTAATTAACCCTATCACTAACGGTAAAATTAAAATAGTGAAATGAAAAGCATAAGACAATAATACACATACAAAAATGAACAATTGATTCGTTTGTACTAAAGGTTTTGGAATACCCAACTCCACCCCTCCTTATCCCAATTATACATAGTGGATAACTTGGAATAAAGGAAAATCACTTACATGTTAAGCTTCGGCAAAGCGTTCAACCTATCACTTCTCTTTCTCCATTAATTTCTTTACATGCGGTTTTGGATTCCAACAATTAAATTGATACGTGGGTTTCGTGTCATATCCTAACCTTTTACATGTATAACGTGTCCCTTTTTCCTCTTTAATTGGTAGGAAATGCGTGCATGTTGCACAGCAGTGAAATTTTCTCTTCATATCGTTTCCTGCCTTCTATTACATTTGTATAGGTGCTTTCATACCTAATAAACGAAGACCCTCTGTTAGAACAGTACTAGTTGCTGCGACAAGTGCAATTCGCTCCTCTTTTTGTTCATCGTCAGATAAAATTTTAACTTCCCCATAATACTTATTAAATGCTTGGGCAAGGTCAACGATAAATTTAGCTACCAAGGATGGATCATATTTTTGTAGTGCATGTTGAATGACAGTTGGAAATTCTAGCAGTAACATAACTAATTCCCACTCAGAATCATGACGTAAAGTAAATAAAGTTGGAGTTTGTATAGTTTCCCTGTTTGCTTTTCTCAAAATAGAGCAAGCTCTTGCATTGGTATATTGCACGTAAGGACCTGTTTCTCCTTCAAAACGGGTAATGTCTTCTAAGGAAAAATCGATATCATTCATTCGATAATTTTTAAGATCATGAAAAACGATTGCCCCTACTCCAACCATATGAGCAACTTGGCTTTTATTTTCTAGTGTCGGATTCTTTTTTTCAATATTGTCTTGAGCAAGGGAAATAGACTCTCGTAAGACATCTTCTAAAAAGACAACTTCTCCTTTTCGTGTTGACATTTTCTTGCCATCCTTAAGCATCATACCGAAACCAATGTGATGAAGATTTGAAGCCCAATCGTATTCTAATTTCTGCAATACTGCTTTTAATTGCTTGAAATGAAGTGTTTGCTCATTCCCTACCACATATAGTGACTTAGCAAATTGGTATGTTTGCTGTCGGTATAAAGCAGCAGCCAAGTCTCTAGTAGCATAAAGAGTTGCTCCATCTGATTTTTTGATTAAACACGGTGGTAATTGTTCATCCTCCAATAAAACAACTTTTGCTGAATCCGATTCTGTAAGCAACTCTTTGTTTTCTAATAGTTCCACGACAGACTCCATCTTATCGTTATAAAAAGCCTCCCCAGCTGTAGAATCAAATTGTATGTTTAACATTTCATAAATACGATTAAATTCCTTTAACGATTCTTCTCGGAACCAACTCCAGAGTGAAGTTGCTTCCTCATGACCGTCCTCTAATTGCTTAAACCATTCTCTCCCTTCTACTTCTAATTGTTTATTGTTCTCTGCTTCCTCATGAAATTTCACATATAAGGCAAGTAATTCTTGGATTGTCTTTTGTTTAACTTTTTCTTCGACACCCCAATGCTTATATGCAGCAATTAATTTTCCAAACTGTGTTCCCCAATCACCTAAATGATTAATTTTTATCGGTTTGAATCCACACTTTGCATGAATAAGGGCAATCGCATTTCCAATAACCGTTGAGCGCAAATGGCCCATGGAAAAAGGCTTTGCGATATTTGGAGAAGACATATCAATCGTAACGACTTCTCCTTTTCCTATATTATTAGAACCATAGCTTTCTTTTTTCGATAAAATTTCGGAAATAATTGTGGTGAAAACTTGAGATTTATTGAGAAACACATTTACATAAGGACCTACCACTTCTATCTTTTCAAATAGAGACGAATTAATGTTTTTACTGATTTGTTCTGCTATCTTTTGGGGAGCCATTTTTCGTTTTGCTGCCAATGAAAAGCATGGAAAGGCAAGGTCTCCAAAGTCAGTATGTTTTGGTTTTTCGATTAATCCTTCTATTTCCTGCACATCCAAATCGTCTTTCAACTGTTCCCATAAGATTTTAGCAAAATTATTTTTTACATTCATCATAATCCTCCTCCAAATTGTTTTGACAATATGTAAAACATCATGATTGACTCGCTTTTTTGTTTCCACTTTCCATATCAGCTAGCGTTGCTAAGTAAGGCTTGTTGTAGGAATTAAAAAAGCTCTCGTCTCTTCAAAAAAGAGACGAGAGCATAAAGTTTCCCGCGGTACCACTCTGATTGTTCTATTACAGAACCTACTTTGCTTTTGTTAACGAGGAGTTTAACCCCGGCTCATCCTAATCCGTTCAGATAAGCATCTCGGAAGTGCGTTTCATCTATTGATGAACATCAGGCTCACACCATCCCTGACTCGCTTTTGATATTCAATAGATTACTCTCTTCTTCATTGATATTTTTCCATACTAAGTTTAACTCATTATACGCATGAAACCCATTTTTCGCAAGGTTTTACAAAATTAACCGTCTTCTCCTTTTTTGTGGAAGATATCTAAATAATCCCATTTACTTTCTAACTCATCTAGTTTTTTACTTATATCAACTTTTTTACTTGCGCCTACATGAGTAATGATTGCATTTATTAAGCTTAATGGCGCAACAAAGGAGTCGATAAAAGTGGGCATCCGACTAGACGCAGTAAGCGGGATGTCTGCATAAGGAACAAGTGGGGAAAGCAAATTATCGGTTAGAGCAATAGTAGTGGCACCTCTTTCCTTTGCAAATGAAAACATTTTTAGGGTCGATTTCGTGTATCTAGGAAAACTAATTCCAATCACAACATCCTTCTTATTCAACTGATAAAATTTTTCTGCAATTAATTCCGACGATGTTATAAACTCCACATTATCCAGCATAATTCGGAGGTAGTATTCCAAAAACATTCCTAGAGAAATGGCACTCCGACTAGCAACAATATATATTTTATTGGCGTCTAACAGGAGGTTCACTGTTTTCTGAAATGCTTCTATATCTAATTTTTTCATCGTGGAACGAATGTTGGAAATATCATCTTGAAAGATATCATATATCCATCTTTCCTGTTCATCATCATACACTTGTGTACTCATTTGTAACCTTTCTGAGGTCGTTAACTGCTGCCTTAACGAGTCTTGCAGATCCTCTTGCAGTTCGGGAAATCCTGAATATCCGAGGAATGTCGCAAATCGAACTACTGTTGCCTCACTTACTCCAACGATTTTGGCTAGTTTACCAACCGTTAAAAAAGGAACATTATTAGGATTTTGAAGGATATATTTTCCAAGCTTCTCTTGTGCTTTACTCATACTTGGAATTTTTTCAGCGATTGATTGATAAACATTTGCCATAGTAGCCTATTTCCCCCTTATCATCTTTAGCGCTTTTTCATGCAATTCTATCGTTCTATTTATATCCTCTTCTGTATGCGCTGTAGACATGGAATAACGATTTAGCGGCTTAGTATAAAGTCCTAATGCAAGTAGTTTTTGATCGATTACCTTGCGTAAATCCATATTTGCTTTATCCATATCTCGATAGTTTTTAATCGGATCACTTGTTAGTAAAATATTAAAGATTGTACCCATCCCTATTGTTTGCATATCATAACCATATTGGTGATATACATGTTCTAACCCGTTACGTAAACGATTTGTTTTTTCGATTAATTTCCCCATCGTTCCATTTTGTTCTAAAATTTCTATTGTCGCGAGTCCAGCTGCTAGAACAGTTGGATGTCCATTATATGTCCCGCTGTGGAAAAGAACCTCTTTTTTATTATTGTTTGAGTTCCCTGCTGTTAAAATATCTCTACCACCATTTGGTGCACTTATCATCATAATTTCCTTTTTGCCCCCCACTGCACCTACCGGGAAACCTCCACCAAGAACCTTTCCTAACGCGGTTAAATCGGGCTTTATACCATATATTTGTTGGGCACCACCTAAAGCTACTCTAAATCCTGTTTTTACTTCATCAAAAATTAGCAGGATACCTAGTTCTTCTGTTATTTTTCGGAGTCCTTTCATGAATTCGATATCAGCTGGGATAAAACCTCCTTGAACGGGTTCTAATATAACAGCTGCTATTTCATCGGCATGTTTTCGAAGACGATCTTCTGTTGCTCCTAAATCATTAAATGGCAGCACAACTGTATTTTCTACGTAAAAATCAGGAATTCCGATTGACTCTGGGATGGAATTTGGTGATTTTGCAGAACCTGATTGACTTACATCAGGGTTCACACTAACTAAAAATTGATTCGAGCCACCATGATAATGCCCTTCAAATTTTGCTATTTTATGCTTACCTGTATATGCCATGGCCGAACGAACAGCTAGCAATGTCGCTTCCAAACCAGAGTTAGTGTAGCGAACCATCTCAATGCCATCATACAGCTCAATTAATTTTTCTGCCATGTTAATTTCTAATACATGTGGTGTACCAAAAATTGGTGTTCCACTTTGTTTTAATTGATCAAAAACTGCATTCATCACATATTCATTTCCGTGACCGTGTATTAAGGCCCCATAGCAAAGTAAATAATCAATATATTCATTTCCATCAACATCATACAGTTTGCTTCCTGTTCCTTTCTCCATCATGATTGGATGAGGTTCGAAATATTTAATATTTGCTGTCACCCCACCTGGCATAACCTTACACGCTTTTTCATAAAGCTCAACAGACATACGGTTACTTTCTGAAACATAGGAAGCTTCTACATTTAACACTTTTCACTTCTCCTTTGTGAAATTTTTGTTTATTTTTAATACATCATATGAAATATTTATTTCATAATCAACCCTTTTATGTAATTTTTTTTTATTTCATGAAAAAGCCCAGCATGTTATCCATACTGGGACACTTTTACGGCATTATGATTTTGAAATCATCACTTGAAAGGGGTTTGTTTAAATAATATCCTTGTCCTATGTCACAATCCATTTTTTCTAATAGCAAGAGTTGATCTTCTGTTTCGATTCCTTCAGCTATTACTTGCAAATTTAAATTTTTCCCTAAATCAATAATACTTTGAATGATAGGATAATCCTTTTGACCGTTCGATATATCATCCACGAACGATTTATCTACCTTTAAAACATCTAACGGAAAATGTTTTAAGTAACTTAGCGAAGAAAAACCTGTTCCAAAATCATCAATTGATATACAGATTCCTAATGAATGAAGTTTCTGAAGTACAGGTACAGCTTCATCCCTCTTTTGCAATACAGTTTCTGTTATTTCTAAACATATAAGCTTTGCTGGTATGTTGTATTTTTGTAATAGCTTTTTAATGAACCTATATATATTTTGTTCACGTATTTGGCGCACAGAAATATTTATAGACATTCGCATTGGGAAATGTCCTTGATCAAGCCATGACCTTAATTGGATTAGAGCCTCTTCAATCACCCATTCCCCAATAGATACAATCAATCCCGTTTCTTCTGCTATTGGAATGAATTCTGCAGGTGATATAGGACCCCACTCAGGATGTTTCCAGCGTAGCAAGGCTTCTGCACCAGTCATGTTTTTAGTCCTTAATTGGTACTGAGGCTGATATACTAAATAGAGTTCTTCTTTGCTAATTGCATTTCTCAATCCTTTTTCAATCTGTGTTTTTCTTTGAATTAATTTATTCATCTTATTTGAATAAAATTGATAATTGTTTTTCCCCTGTTCCTTTGCACCATACATCGCAATATCTGCATTTTTTATTAACGTATCTATATCAGCACCAGAATCGGGATACATACTTATACCGATACTAGGGGTTGTATGGATTTCTTGCTCGTTTATAAAGAAAGGTTCTTGAAAATTTTCCAATATCTTTTTACCAATTTTATCTATATCTATTTCATTTATGTTATTCAGAAGAATAATAAACTCATCCCCACCAAGTCTAGACACTGTATCTTCAAAAGACAATACACCTTCTAAACGGTTTGCTACTTTCATCAATAGTTCGTCACCGGCTAAATGACCAAGTGTATCATTAATGAATTTAAAGCGGTCTAAATCGAGAAAAACGACTGCTAATTTTCCATTTTCTTTTTTAGCGTTATCGATTGATTTCGCTAATTTTTCTGTAAACAACTTTCTGTTTGGTAACCCTGTTAAATCGTCATGAAATGCCAAATGCTTTATTTTTTCTTCCATTTCTTTCTGTTCTGTTATATCTTTGGCAACCCCAAAAACCCCAACCACTCTTCCTTTTATTATGATTGGTACAGTAGTTAATTGCAGTTGAACGATGTGGCCATCTTTATGTTTAATTTGACATTCATAATGCTGGGTTTCTCCTTGAAGGGCTTTAAGAAAATGTTCCTTTACTTTTTCAGTATCTTTAGGAATAATAAGTGGGGCGAATGGCTTACCAACTAATTCTTCAGGCTTATATCCAGAAATATCGTCTACCATAGGATTACAGCTTACGAAATTGCCTTTTTCATCAAAAGTCATAATAGCATCCGAATGATTCATAAATAAAGAACGATACCGCTCTTCACTTTCTTGAATTTTCTCCATCATTTTGTTTTTTTCTGAAGTATCCCTACCAATAGATAATAAGGCTGGCTTTCCTTGAAAATTTATTTTCTTCAAATTTAGTTCTACATAAATGTCAGACCCATCCAAAGCCCTTAGTTTATATTCTTTCGTTTCAACGTCTCCTTTTAATGCTTGCATCATTCTTGCTTCTGTTTCTTCTCTTATATCTTTAGGAAACATATGCATCAGACTTTTCCCTATTAAATCCTCTACATTTGAAGCTTTTAGTAACCTAACAGCAGCATCGTTTGCGTATATAATAACTCTTTCACGATGAATAACCATTGCTTCAGGAGAATGTTCAAACAAGTTAAGAAAATCTTCACGTGATTTATTTAAATCATCTTCCGTTGCCTTTCTCTTGGTAATTTCATGAGCCGTGAATACAGCCCCTACTACTTGATTCGTTTTTTTATCGTAAAGACTTTTGCCTTTGATATTATAGAAATGCATCGGATACTGAGGTAATTTAAATCCGATTTCCATATCTTCCACATCGTATTTATTTAAAACTTTGTTTATTGGATTTTCCTCTTCTGTTATTAATGTTTTTCCATCAGCATGATAGAACCTACAAAGGTTAAGCCAGTCCTCTATTTTATCGTTTTTATTAGGCAAATTATATTTCGCCCGAAAAGCTGGATTAACATAAACTACCTTCGAATATTGATCGATTACGATAATTCCATCCTCTATCGTTTCGATTGCAGTTGACAGGATTTCCTCTTCTTTATTTTCCCATTCTTTTCGAAAAAACAACCCTTCCCACCCCTAAAAACCTATTCCTTAGAACAGATAACATTTTCATACATAAAATATAGAAATTATAGTATTACGATTCCCTATTTCATACTAAGACAAACAACTAATTGAATACACGTAAGTAACCCCTAGATTTGGAGGTGCGTAATTATGCTTAAAATGATTGATTGGAAATCTTTGTCCTTTATGACAATAACATTAATCCAGGAATATTGGTTTTTTTCACGAATCCCCAAAATATATTATTGGGATTTGAAAAAAAACAAATAATTGATCATCAAAAAAAGCACCTATAAAGGTACTTTTTTGCTAACTTAGAAAAAATGATTAATTTGTTTTATATCCACATTCCCACCGGAAATTACTGCAACAATATTTTTATTTTCTACTCCTAATTTATGAAACATCGCAGCAGCAATCGTTGTTGCACTTGAAGGTTCAATTAATTGCTTCATTCTTTCTAAAACAAACTGAAAGGCATGTTTTATTTCTTCCTCAGATACTAAGATTAAATCATCCAAATACTTCAACAACACTGGGAAGGTTAAATCCCCGGGTTGAGAGGTACGTAAACCGTCAGCAATAGTAGGTGCATCATGGATAGAGGTAATCTTACCAGCTTGTAATGATAAAAAAGTATCATTGGCTACTTCAGGTTCCACACCAATAACCTTTATACTCGGTTTCGTTTCCTTAATAGCTGTTAAAATCCCGGAAAGAAGTCCGCCACCACCAATAGGGACGATGATGATATCAGCTGATTCTATTTGATCTATTATTTCTAGACCAACTGTTCCTTGACCGGCCATAATAAACGGATCATCATATGGAGGAATAAAAATACCATTTTCTTTTTTCGCAATTTCTTTTGCTCTAGGTAACCTTTCAGCAGAAGTCGTTCCACACTTTTCAATCAGGCCTCCGTAAGATTCAATTGCGTTTAATTTTGATAATACAGCATCCTCAGGAACAACAATTTTTGAAGGAACACCTAATTTATTGGCTATATAGGCTACCGCCTGTCCGTGGTTACCTGAGGATGCGGCAGTAATATATTTTGCTCCTTCTTCAACAGCTTGTTTCACTTTATTTGTTGCCCCACGAATTTTAAAAGATCCAGTTTTTTGGACATGCTCCCCTTTTAAAAAGATGTTATTTTTACTTATTTTGTTTAATTGCTCAGAAGTATACATAGGTGTTTTTATTACTGTATCCATAATGTTATTTCTTGCATCATGTATTCGGTTTAGTGTAACCATACAAACACACCTTTCTTTTAATGATATCTTGTCTTTCTTTGGTTACTTTTGTGACATTTCCACACAATAAGGAAAAGGAGTGAAAGCATTTGCCTAAAAAAAATCCCAAAAGTGAAATCGAAACGAACGCACCTAAAAGAAGTGAGTTAAGTGTTCAACCAACTGTTGACGTTCTCTCAGATTATCAAGAAACTTTCCCAGGTGATTCAGTTGAAGAACATAAGCGAATGGAGTCTGCAAACAAGCAGCTTGGTGCCGATGAAGTAAAACAACAATATAACAATTTATAGGCTGTATGTAACATAAATCCCGTCCAAACTAGGACGGGATTTATGTTTAATCACTATGATGTGGCAAAAGAATATGAAAGGTTGTACCTTTATTTAACTCGCTTTCAACATACACTTTTCCATTATGACTATCAATTATTTTGAAGCTAATCATTAATCCTAAACCATTCCCAGTTTCTTTAGTTGTGAAAAATGGTTCTCCGATTTTTTTCAACTTTTCTTCTGGAATTCCAACGCCAGTATCAGCTATTGACAAATGAACTTGTTGGTCTTCTAAGAAAGCAGAGACGTTGATTGTACCACCATTCGGCATTGCTTCTACTGCGTTCTTAATAAAATTCAGCAACACTTGCTTCATTCTATTTTCATCGATTACGACCTTCATTAGCGCTTCCCTGTACTCAAAGTTAATATTAATTTTTTGTTTTTTCGCTTCAAATTCCAAAAGTGACAATACGTTTTTCATAACCGGAACTATATTTTTCACTTCCATTAATTCTGGCTTCGGTTTTGCTAGTACCATGAAATCCTCTACAATTGAGTCTACTCGTTCTATTTCATCTAATATAATATCTAAATATTCTCTTCTAGCCTCATCTTTTTCATCTAACGTTAAAAACTCTGCATAGCCCTTCATGGATGTTAATGGATTACGTATTTCATGTGCAACCCCTGCTGCTAACTGACCAATTGCGGCCAATTTATCCTGACGATTGATTATTTCTTCCGTTCTCTTTCTCTCGGTAATATCATTTCGAATGGCTAAATATTGATAAGGTTTCCCTTCCTCATTCATAAAAGGAACGATTGTCGTGTCCAGCCAATAAAAAGTGCCATCTTTTGCTTTGTTTCGTAACTCGCCTTTCCAAATGGCACCTGATGCAATTGTTCGCCATAAAACTTGGAAAAACTCCCTAGTATGGTAACCTGAATTTAACAGCCTATGGTCCTGTCCAATCAGTTCATCTCGAGAATACTTAGATATTTCACAGAACTTATCATTTACACTCGTAATTCTTCCCCTTTGGTCAGTTATGGCGACAATGGAAGAATGATCTAATGCAAACTTGACATCTTCTAGCTCTTTCAGCGTTTGTTTTAAGTTTTCTTCCGCAAGCTTTCGGTTTGTAATATCCGTTCGTATAGACACATATTGATAAGGCTTACCTTTCTTATTTAAAAACGGGACAATTGTTGTATTTACCCAATATATCGTCCCATCTTTTGCACGATTCCTTATTTCCCCTTTCCAAACATGGCCTTGTCCAATTGTACGCCACAACTCTTTAAAAAATTCTTTTGAATGATATCCAGAATTTAATATTCGATGATTTTGTCCAATTAATTCTGATTCCTCATGTTTTGAAATCTCGACAAATTTTTCATTTACATATGTGATGATTCCTCGAGGATCTGTGATAGCAACAATAGAGGAAGCATCCAAA
This sequence comes from Salirhabdus euzebyi, assembly GCF_014207435.1. GTDB lineage: Bacteria > Bacillota > Bacilli > Bacillales > Alkalibacillaceae > Salirhabdus > Salirhabdus euzebyi. The sequence continues at coordinate 125,979 of NZ_JACHGH010000002.1, read as the reverse complement.
GCTGCAGAAATATCTTTTAAATTTGAATCACTCTTTTCTAATCGCTTATTCACAAGCGTACTAGATATAATTAAGCCAGTTAAGATTATAATGGAAACAAATAAAGCAATGTAAAAAAGTAGCGAATGATGAAAGTCATCCTGTGTTTGACCGATCACAGAAGAAGGATAAAGTGCTGATGTTTTTGTTAGCAAAAAATAACCTTCTGTTATGCCACCGGTTATTATTAAGCTTGATAAAGGGCGAAACCATCCTTGCCTATTTGTTGAAAGGTTTTTTGAATATAAAATCCATAATGGCATATAAAAAGAAATAGCAATTAATAGGCAGGAAATTATTAGGATAATCGGACTTAGACTAAGACCAAAATTAAGTGTGTAAATTCCTAATACATATATACAGAAAACAGCCAAAGTGAAAAACAGACTGCTTATTATTAGTTGGAATGTTGTAACTTTTTCTCTTATTAAGTTATAGAAGGCAATTCCAGTAAATGTTAGCCCTATTAAAATCGACAATATAGCAAGAGGGATATTATAGGATGTAAGTCCTTCTGTGTGTTGGGAATAGATCATTAAAAAATTTAATATCCATATTCCGATAGACATGGAAAATACGGCACCAAGGAATAAGAAGCGGTTATTTCGTTCAGATGATTTCATTAACGTAAACAAGTCCACCGAGGTGTACGTAGCCATAAAGATTAAAATTATACCTATAAATAAAAGGATTGGATCTGAAGTGAGTGAAATATTTTCCAACTTTACCTTCCTTTCAAAATAAAAACGTATCTCTATTATTCTACTGGATGAAAAGGACATAGAAAAGATAAATTACATAAAAAAGGACTATTAATGAAAATAGTCCTTTTAGATATGATATAAATAAAGTCTGATAATAGCAAATCTAGTTTTGGTATGCCGTTGGAAAAATAATTTTAAACGAAGTCCCTTTCCCCTGCTCACTTCGAAAAATTACATTCCCACCCATTCTTTTAATAATTTCAAAGGTAACACTTAATCCTAGTCCAGTTCCGTTAGGCTTCGTTGAGAAATATGGATTCCCAATGTTTTCTAACTCTTTTTCCGACATCCCTCTTCCACTGTCTGTTATCGTTATCTCTACTTTCTTTTCTTTATGGGATGCAGAAATCTTTAATTTCCCACCATCCTCCATTGCTTCAATACCGTTCTTCATTATATTTAGCATCACTTGCTGAACTTCATATTTAAATCCATATATTTTTAATGGTTTATCTATCGATGTTACAATGGCTACCTTGGTAGAAGTAGCATATGGCTTCATAATCATCGATATGTCTTCAATTGTTTGGGCTATATCAATCACTTCATACTTTCCTTGCTTCGGTTTAGATAATGACAGAAACTCACTAAGTATATATTCGGCTCTGTTTAATTCATCTATTGCTATTTCGATGTATGTTTTCTCTTTATTTTGTAAACGATTACTCTCCCTTAGCAATTGTAAAAAACCTCTGACGGTTGTTAATGGATTCCGTACTTCGTGTGTAACCGAAGCAGCTATCTGGCTAACGGCATTTATTTTTTCTATGTTTTGCAGTTCCCGTTTCATTTTTGCTTGCTTATCCATATTTTCAATAATATAAACAACAAACATTAGGGTGATCCATGTGATAGTAGAGAGATATATTTGAAAGATTAATTGATCTATGTTGTTCGATAAATACAAATAGTAACAACGAGAAGTAGCGAGTAACATATAAAAACCACTTAGGAGCAACACTTTACGACCATGTGAAGAATGATTGTAAAGTCTTTTTAACAACAGCAATAAGATTGCTGCAATTGAATAATTAACCACGTTCATTAAAATTCCGGTTGGATCTATATAGGTAGAGTAAGCGATCGTTATCAGCACAACAGAAATGCCAGATAAAATGGGAGCATATAAAAATGTAATGATTACCGGAATGATATGTAAATCATAATCAAAATCGTTTATGTGTGGCGCCGGAAAGCTCATTGTCACAATTAAGCTGCACACCAAAACAAAAAAGAATTTTGAAAAGGTTTTGTTCCTTCTCGTAACATCCTCTTCGCGTAAAAATAACTGATAAAATAATAAAGGTAATAAGACGAATACAACATTATTTAACAAATAGTTAATTGAATCTCCCAATTGGCATCCCCACTTACTTTTTACAAGTACTTACGTAGTTAAGTATATATTAAAGGTTAAAGTGCGGGGTGTAAATATTTACAATAAAAGATATTTTTTGCATTTATTGGGAAATTATTTCGAAATAAGAAAATTGGTTCGAAATATTTTAAGAAGTCAGTACGTAAAAACTATAGAAATTTTCTTTTCTAAAAGAAGATTTTATTCGAAGGAAAACTAATCCATTAGTGAATATTTTCTAGAACAAAAGCGCAAGCGCCTTGCTCAGCCTAAGGCAGGCATAAGACAAGACCTGCCGTGGAGGTTTTTGCCACAGAAGGGATTGACTTATGTCCCGAGGGGGTAGGTGCTGGAGCTAGACGTGGCTCCCCCGTGCAACTAACTTATCCACAAGTCCGAAATTTTATAATTTCCTAAGCAATAAAAAAAAGGTTAACAATAATTGTTAACCTCTTTCAAAATTTTTAATATAAAGCTTTTTGTGCTTTCTCTACTTCACTGTCTTGTAAATATTCATCATACGTCATCTCTTTAGAAATAATACCTTTTGGTGTTAATTCAATAATGCGATTTGCAATTGTTTGAACGAATTGATGGTCGTGAGACGTAAAGATAATGGATCCTTTAAATTTGATCAAGCCGTTGTTTAATGATGTGATAGATTCTAAATCTAAGTGGTTTGTTGGTTCATCCAATAGTAAAACGTTTGCCCCACTTAACATCATTTTGGAAAGCATACAACGAACTTTTTCTCCACCAGATAAAACGCTCGCTTTTTTCTTAGCTTCCTCACCAGAGAACAACATTCTGCCTAGAAAACCGCGTAAAAATGTTTCTGTTTGATCTTCAGGTGAATACTGTCTTAACCAATCCACAAGGTTTAAATCACTATTTTCAAAAAACTTTGAGTTATCTTTTGGAAAATAACTTTGTGACGTTGTAACTCCCCATTTGAAGGAACCGGAATCTGGTTCCATTTCGCCCATTAGGATTTTCATTAAAGTTGTGTTTCCTAATTCACTCTGACCAACTAAAGCTACTTTATCATCTCGATTAAGTGTAAAGCTTACATTGTTGAGAACTGTTTCCCCTTCAATCGTTTTCGTTAATCCTTCCACTACTAATAAATCATTCCCAATTTCGCGCTCTGGTTTGAAAGCAATGTATGGATATTTACGAGAGGAAGGTTTAATATCCTCAATTGTAATCTTTTCTAGTAATTTTTTACGAGAAGTTGCCTGTCTTGATTTAGATGCGTTTGCACTAAAACGGGCAATAAACTCTTGTAAATCTTTTACTTTTTCTTCTTTTTTCTTATTTTCTTCTTCTTGCATCTTCAAAGCTAACTGACTTGATTCATACCAGAAATCATAGTTACCAACGTAAAGTTGAATTTTACCAAAGTCAATATCTGCAATATGAGTACAAACTTTGTTTAGAAAGTGACGATCATGTGAAACAACAATAACGGTATTTTCAAAGTTAATTAGAAATTCTTCTAACCATTGAATCGCTTTAATGTCCAAGTGGTTTGTCGGCTCATCAAGTAATAAAATATCTGGTTTACCGAATAAAGCTTGAGCTAATAGTACTTTCACTTTATCAGAACCCGAAAGATCCTCCATTTTATTGTAATGCAAGCTCTCATCCACACCTAAACCAGTTAGTAGCCTTGCTGCGTCAGATTCTGCTTCCCAACCATTTAATTCTGCAAACTCACTTTCTAGCTCCGCTGCTTTCATTCCGTCCTCATCAGAAAAATCTTCTTTCATATAAATTGCATTTTTCTCCTGCATAATTTGGAATAAGCGCGCGTGTCCCATCATAACTACTTGCAACACTTCTTGGTCTTCATATTCAAAGTGGTTCTGCTTTAGAACAGCTAAGCGTTGCCCAGGTGTAATATGAACATCTCCTGTTTGGGATTCTATTTCACCTGAAAGGATTTTTAAAAACGTTGACTTACCGGCACCATTTGCACCAATTAATCCATAACAGTTACCAGGTGTAAACTTTATATTTACTTCATCAAATAATTTTCTATCACCATATCTTAAACTTACATTATTTACGTTTAGCATTTATTTTCCTCCATTAAAAAATTCACTAATAGAAATTATAACATTTTTCTATACCTAAATGATAGTTCTAAACATGAAAAAAGCCAATGGTTATCATCCATCAGCTTTTTAATCATTATGAGTTTTCTTTGCGACTACGGTTATTACGTTTTTTTCGTTGATCATTCGGGCGTTGATCTTTTCCTCTTCTATCGCGAGGCTTCCGATCATTGAACTTTCTGTCGCCGCCAGCTCTTGGCTTTCGATCGTTTGATCTTCTTCTGTTTCCATCCCCTTTTCCTTTTTTCACTCGGATTGGAGCTACAGAAGTAAGGTTTACTGGTGTTCTATCTGGTTCTTTTGTAAGTAGCTTGATTGCTGCTGATAATAATGTCACAGAATCAACTTCCTCTAACAATTGCTCAGCTACCATTTTATATTCTTTTAAATCATCCTTATTTGCTGTTGATTTCAGCTGTTCGATAGCTGACTCTTTATTCCCAGCAATTACATCACTATAAGTAGGGATAGATTTACGCTCAATTTTCTTCTTCGTAACATTTTCAATTACGCGTAAATGATCTAGTTCTCTAGGTGTCACGAATGTCACGGATAAACCTTTCTTACCAGCACGACCAGTTCGGCCAATTCGGTGAACATAGCTTTCTGGGTCTTGCGGAATATCAAAGTTATATACGTGTGTCACACCTGTAATATCAAGTCCACGAGCAGCAACATCTGTAGCTACCATAATATCGATTGTTTGCTCTTTAAAAAGTCTAATAACGTGATCTCTTTTCGACTGTGTTAAATCACCGTGAATACCTTCTGCAGAATAGCCTCTCTTTTTCAAACCTTCTGTTAGCTCATCTACACGCTTTTTCGTACGTCCAAAAACGATTGCTAGCTCAGGTGATTGAATGTCTAAAAGTCTTGTTAAAAGATCGAATTTTTGCTTCTCTTGCACATCGATATAATGTTGGTCGATATTTTTAACTGTCATTTCCTTTGATTTTGTTTTAATCATTTCTGGATCTTTCATAAACTTACGTGCTAATGCTTCAATTTTTGCAGGCATTGTTGCCGAAAATAACATCGTTTGATGCTCAGAAGTAACCGCTTCAAGGATTTCTTCAATTTCTTCAATAAAGCCCATGTTTAACATTTCATCCGCTTCATCAAGTACAACTGTATGAATATTATCTAGGCGAATGGTCTTTCTTCTCATATGGTCCATTAAACGACCAGGTGTAGCAGAAATAATTTGTGGTCTATTCTTTAAAGCTCTAATTTGGCGATTAATATCTTGACCACCATAAATAGGTAGCGTAAAGATACCTTTTTTGCCTCCAATTCGGTTTAGCTCTTCTGCAACCTGAACGGCCAACTCGCGTGTTGGAGCTAAAATAATCCCTTGAACGTTTTTATCCTTTATATCTACTTTTTCAACGAGCGGAATACCAAATGCCGTTGTCTTTCCCGTACCTGTTTGTGCTTGTCCAATTAAATCCTTTCCTGATAACCCTACTGGTATTGCTTGAGCTTGAATAGGAGTAGCCTCTTCAAAGCCCATTGACGAAATGGCACTTCTTGTTTCTTCACTTATGTCAAATTCTTTAAACGTAGTCAATATTTCTCAATCTCCTTATATCTATAATTATAATTTCATTTAGTATGTTTCCAATTTTTCAACTTAACATTCATTCCATATTTTTTGGTGAGCAACTTTCCATCATGCCAAGTAAAAATTAAGTGAGCTAATTTTTTTCCGTAGCTATTCCATACTTTAGCAATTTTAAATGAAAACGAAAGAAAAATCTAGAAAAAATAACTAAATGAGGTTAAAAACAGCTATTTGGGTTATTTAAGCTAGTTTTATTTTAACAAAAAAGTCTATGATTACAAAAAATCGAGTAGTCCGACATCTTCGGATTACTCGATTCCCTTTTTTATAGAGAGATAAACCACTAGTTTTCATTTGCCAGTTGTTGAACCTCTGTTAGTTTCCTTTTCAATTCTTCTACATCTATTTCGGTAGAAACATTATATAGTAAACCATCGAAATACTCTTCTAAAACGTTTATCATTTTCGTCTTAACCTGTTCAACTTCTTTATTCCATTGGGGTAGATAGAAGGTAATAAGCTCCCTTTTTTGATTGTCTAAATATTCTTTAACAAAAGGTTGCAAAATCTCTTTAAGTTCATCATGGAATTTATTTTTTTCATTTTGTTCAAAAAAGGATTTCGTGTTTTTAAAAATAGACAAGGCTCCATGAAAAGCCGAGAATGGAATAGAATCTAACCCGTTATGGCCCTTCTTCGTCTCAAATGAAAAATCGTCCTTTGTAGGAAAAGAAAACTGATATTTTTTCATCAAGTCATGTTTTTCTAACTCTTCCGTAAATGATTTTATATTTTTGTTCATATATTTTTCCGTTCGTAAGGAAGTTGCTTGAATTTCTTGAATTAAATCATGACTTATATATTGGATAAGTTGTTTTACCGCTCCAATTAATTCTTCTTTTCCTTTCTTGCCATTTGATTTTATATAAGCTGGGTTTATCGTTTCTTTAAACATATCAATAAAACGCAAAAATAAACGTTGTTGTATATAGTAGACGAGTTCATCTAACTCTTGTTTAACAGCAATTTCATGCCTTTCCATGTCAAAGTTTAATATAAAATCCTTCATTTTCTTGGAATCATCTTGATAAATATTTTTAACCTTCTCTTTTTCTGCCGCATTCATGGATGCGGATTTCACATGCTCCTCTAACAATTTGGCTGCTCTTTTTAGATCATGAAGTGCAGATTGAATAAATAAACCTGTTAACTCCTCATCAATAAAGTGGTAGAAATCTTCTTCAAATTTCTGAATACCTGATTTCTGGTCAAACAGTTTTTTTGACACTTTTTCTTCCATAGCCCATTTACTCGAAACAGGAAACAGTCTTGGATTTCGAATACCATACGCTAATAATTGTTCCTCGACATACGACGTGACAAGCTGTAATTCCTCATCATCCTTAGCCAAATCGGCCGCATTAATGAGGAAGAACATTTTATCTAAGCTAAATACATCCTTCACCCGACCGAGTTGGATTAAAAATTCCCTGTCGGCTCTAGAGAAAGCGTGGTTATAGTACGTTACAAATAAAATAACGTCTGCGTTTTTAATGTATTCAAACGACACATCTGTATGTCGAGCATTAACGGAATCAGCTCCCGGAGTATCAACTAATGTGATGCCGTTTTGGGTGAAATCACAATCATAAAACATTTCCATCCACTCAACAAAACAAGCTCTTTTTTCCTCTGCTATATAGCTGGATGATTCATTGATCGAAACCGTTACTTGCTTACCAATTTTCTCTTTAACATCATCATAACCGTCGATAAAAGCTTGTAAAAAGGATACATTTTTAGATTCTTGATCTTGCACGTATTCTGATACATCATTTGCATCCATCCACGTCTTTATCTCGGCCAATTTAGTAAAACCTTTTGGCAATTTCTCAGCAGCATGGTAAATATCTTCTATTAATTGTTGCTCCCCTTTTAATTGGACAACGACCGTCCCATGAGGATTTTCTTGAGAAGATGGACTAATTTTATTTATTGTTGCAGTCGTTGGATTTGGCGAAACAGGCAACACCTTTTCTCCCAATAATGCATTTGCAAATGATGATTTACCTGCACTGAACGCCCCAAATAAAGCAACGGTAAAATGACGGTTATCCATTCGATTCCGCTTTTCAATTAGGTCTTGTTTAATCGTCTGAAATCCTCTCACGTCTGCCAACGTAGACGCAGATTTTTCTAAGCGATTGATGATATCATCGACAGAGAATGAAGTATCCACATCGATTATGTCCTTCTGGGAAGAAACAGCATATTCCTGCTTGGTCATGTCTTTCTTTTCTGCCTTCTTCATTACCTTCTGCTGGATACTTTTCTTTCTATCTGTTAAAGCAAGATATACTTTTTCCATTGCATGTTCAGAATGAGAATAATATCCAAATAAAATGTCTTTTAAACTGTCTATCGTGTTAGTCAAGTCCTTTTCAATTTCCTCTAGACTTCTTTGTTTACTCTCTAATTGTTCATGTAATTTCAATGTTGATTGTTCAGCTGATGCTATTACCTCTGATTGTTTTTCCATAATCGATTTCATCTGGAACCAAATTTGTAAGGCTTTTTGTTTTGTATACACTTTTATATCATTTCCAACATCATTCGTATAAACAAGAACATAATCACCAGTCACTTCAGCTCCCGTTTTTACTGTGTCCTTGAGACCGCTTTTTGGATAGTCCACGGTAAACTGTTGAATTTCCTGAAGGAGATTTGGTTCGACAACATCAAACCGCTTCGCCAATTTGACAAATAAATCCCGAATGTGCCATTCCAACTGTGATGTAACTGTCTTCATTAAATCATTGTAAAATTCATTTAATCGTTTTTCTTGTTCCTGTTCTGTCTTTTTCTTCGCAAACAATAAACCCATCTTAAAACCAGGCTGCATCGATTCTAGGAACGCTTTTGCTTTTTCTCTATTCTCAAAAGGCATTAAATAAGCACTTTTAAAAATACTATCCAATTCTTTTTTAAATGTTTGTTCTGCTTCCTTCGGGAATTCAGTGACAGTCTTAATCTTATCTTCAACTGACCCTTTACTTGATGCCAGCTCACCTAACCTCGTTCTTAAATGGTTCATGTCTTCTTTTAAATCTTCTATTTCCGCTTCTTTTTCTTCCCTTAACTGCTTACTAAGTTCATCTAGAATTACGAGACAGGATTGGCTTATTGTTTGTTCGATAATCTCCTCTTTCTCTTGTGTAAGCTGAAGGAATAGTTTTTGCAATTCTTCAAATTGGTTGAACGCATGTTTTGTTTCTATGAGTGTCGTATAATAAATACCTAACGGGTCAATTTTCCAGCTTTTTAATGCATGGCGAATACTTTCTTGATAAGCATGAAAAGGAATTTCCTCCTCTTGATGTTTATCAATCTGATTAATAACAATATATACCCGTTTTCCCCGCTTTTGCATTTCCCTTAAAAAGGAGAGATTTACTTCTGATTGGACGTGGTTATAATCCATTACATAAAACAAAACATCCACCACATGTAGACCTGATTCTGTAATGACACGGTCTGCGTCATTTGATGAATCAATTCCTGGGGTATCCATGATGGTCACATGTTTGGGTAGAACGCTCATTTGTTTACTGATTTCTATCTTAGTGATAGATTCACCATCTTTACATAAAGCTTTAATGGTATCTAGATCGTAAGGTTCTTTATATTCCACAGGAGGGTTATGCGTGTAGAAAACCCGAGCATAACCATTTCCTGATTTGACTTTTACTAAATTCGCACTTGTTGGAATTGGGCTAGAAGGTAAAATATTTTCTCCAATAATGTTATTGATCATCGTTGATTTCCCTGCCGAAAAATGCCCAGCAAAACCGATGACTAACTCTTCCTTTTCTCGTTTATCAATAAGATCCAAAACTTTTTCTGCTTGGATTTGGTTTTTACCTTCAAGCGCTTCAAACAAACGTGCTAAATTTTGTTTGTTTTGAGTTTTTTCTGTCACGCTATAACTTTTCATTTTGTAACCCCTTTGTGTTTGTCACATCCATAGTTATTTTACTGAAATTTTCATGAATTTTACAGTATGTTGCTAAAAATAGATGAAAAGTTATGAGAAGTCTACTTCAAATATCTTGATAAGCCAGTAATCCGTAACTACTTTTTGCTTGTTTTATTGCCGCAAGTACTGCCTTTTCCATTACAGTAACAGCAAGTTGACCTACCACATTGAGTTCTATGTCTACTTCATTTGTACTCATGGTAAATACGGTATCTCCGTCCACTAATGTATGAGATGGACGCATCGTTCTCGCATATCCGTCATGAGCAATCGATGCTATTTTATTCGCTTGTGCTTTCGTTAGTGAGGCATTTGTTAGGATGGTTCCAATTGTCGTATTCCCTTGAAATCGATTTGTTTTTTCCTTTTGATTATATTGCTTTAAGAGCTGTTTTTCTGATCCAAGTAAAGCTTGTGCCTGCCGGTCATACACACCAGCTATTATTTGACCATTACTAGGGTCTATGACGTCACCAAAACAATTAACGGCTACAACTGCACCTATTTTGAATTCCCCAATCTGAACTGCATAAGTTCCGAGCCCACCCTTCATGGCAAATTCTGGACCTAAGCATTTTCCTATTGTTGCTCCTGTACCCGCTCCAATGTTACCGTTCTTATCTTCTTTTTGTTCAAGAGCATTCAAGCAAGCATCATACCCCATTTGATGATTTGGGCGAACGGTAGGGTCTCCAGGAAAAAGATCAAATAATATAGCTCCTGCAACTATTGGTACTTTGGCTACTTGTACATCAAATCCAACGCCTTTTTGTTCCAGAAACTCCATCATCCCACCACCAACATTCAGTCCGTAAGCACTTCCACCTGATAAAAAGAGTCCATGAACATGCTCAACCAAGTTGCGAGGATCTAATAAATCTGTTTCTCTTGTTCCCGGAGAGCCACCTCTTACATCAACTCCCGCAATAGCTCCTTTTTCACAAATCACGACTGTACAACCAGTAGCTGCTTCTTCATCTTGACTATGACCAATTTTGAATCCATTTATGTCTTGAACAGAAATTACTTTCAACAACAACACTCCTTTAACCTTACTCATCTAAACGACGTTTTTTTACTAACATTCGTTACGAATGAGGTTGTCTCCTTCATTTGTTATACTTGTAATAGAGAAATAAAGATGGAGGTATTTAAATGAAAAATGTCCATTTGATTGTTTTTGGTAGAGTACAAGGAGTTGGATTTCGTCATTACACAAAACTGAAAGCAGATGAAATGGGGATAAAAGGATGGGTTCAAAATAAATTAGATGGTACGGTGGAAATAGAGGCAGAAGGCAAAGAGGAAGCAGTCAAGCTGTTTACCGAAGAAATAAAAAAAGGTCCACGACCCTTTGCTAAGGTAAAGCATGTGGAAATTAGTTCATTTTCAGATGATAGGAAAGGTTTTAATGATTTCAAAGTAAAGTTATAAGCATATGGGAGTACTTGCCTTAAACTCTTTTCATACGTAAGGGGCTGTTTCTAAGTGAAACAGCCCCTTGTTATGTCCTTATGATTGAAAGAACTCTTTATTTATTTGAATGTATTCTCTTTCCTCATCAGGTACATCGTCTTCATGATAAATCGCTTCTACCGGACAAACAGCTTCACAAGCACCACAGTCAATGCAAATGTCAGGGTCAATATAGAACATATCCTTACCTTCTTCTATGCATTCCACCGGGCAAACTTCTACACATTCTCCTGCTTTTTCTTCTTTACAAGGTGATGTAATTACGAATGCCAAAATAAGCCCTCCTTTATTAGGTAGTCTACTCTTTATTATACTATTATACGTTTACTAGTAAAAATCCTCTTTTTTTAAAATATTTTTTTCGGAATAATTTATTGCTTTTTTCATAAATATTCTCCTAGTCCTTATCATATATTGGTTCAGAGTATGATCAAACTGGAGGTATTTGATGAATATAACGGTACAATCAGGTGATAATTTTTGGATATATAGTCAAACTTTCCAACTACCTCTTCAATTTATTATCGATTCCAATCCAAATATTAGCCCTACCCAATTAGACACTGGAGCTACAGTGAGAATTCCTGGATTTGTCACGGAAACTTATACTGTTCAAGCCGGTGATACACTATGGTCTATTGCTCAACAACAAAATATCCCTTTTCAATCATTATCATTCGTAAATAGAGAAAAAAATACATCTCAACTTAATGTAGGTGAAACGATAACGTTACCAAGAAGAGTAACTTGGCGTGTTGTAAATGGGAAACAAGCATATACGTATGAAGATTTTATCCAAAACATGCGACAACTTAAATATATTTATCCATTTATGAGTACGTTTGAAATAGGCAAGTCGGTCATGAACAAACCAATTCCCGAACTCGTTATTGGAAAAGGGACAAAAAAAGTACATGTAAATGGATCTTTCCATGCGAATGAATGGATCACTACTCCTATTATTATGACCTTTTTGAACGATTATTTACTCGCTTTGACAAATCAACAACCAATTCGCGGTTTAAATATGAACCCTTATTACGAAGAAGTTTTACTTTCGGTAGTACCAATGGTCAATCCAGATGGTGTTAACTTAGTGATTGAAGGTCCCCCAGAAGAAGAAGCATATCGACAACAGGTTTTAAACATTAACAATGGTAGTACAGATTTCTCTAATTGGAAGGCTAATATTCGTGGTGTAGATTTAAATAATCAATATCCTGCAAAATGGGAAATTGAAGCAGAACGTAAGGAACAACAACCTGCACCAAGAGATTATCCTGGTGAGCAACCATTAACAGAACCAGAAGCGATTGCAATAGCGGAGTTAACAGGAAATCGTGGATTCAATCGGGCACTTGCTTTCCATACTCAAGGAGAGGTGATTTATTGGGGATTTGAAAATTTAGCACCTCCAGAAGCAGAAACAATAGTAAATGAGTTTACTCGGGTTAGTGGATACGCCCCTATTCAAACAGTTGATAGTTATGCCGGCTATAAAGATTGGTTTATTCAGAAATGGAGAAGACCAGGGTTTACGATCGAGCTGGGGCAAGGAGTTAATCCATTACCGTTAGCACAATTTGATGAAATTTATCAAGAAAGTTTAGGCATATTTTTAGCGAGCCTTTATTTATAAAGATGTTTACTAAAAGATTGGTGATTTTTCAAAAAGATAGCGGGATAGCTTTTATTTCTGAACATAAGCTACCTCGAATTTTCAATAAATAGCAACAACCTATGTAAGAAGAGCCTTAATAAAAAATTATACGAAGGTATAATATCAATTTTTTTTGTAGTGTAATAAAATATCTCCCAGGAAGGTGGTGAAAATGTAATGGGGATTCGTTTAATAAAAATATCTGCTGTTTATTTCTTACTTGGTGTAAGTGTTGGATATTATATGTCTACTGCACATATGTATAATCTAACCGGGGTTCATGCTCATCTTAATTTACTTGGATGGACTGCTTTAACACTTATTGGACTTATATATGTTGTATTTCCTGAACTTACAAACAATATTTCAGCAAAAATTCACTTTTGGTTACATAACATAGGACTACCAGTCATGATGGTAGCCTTATTCATCATGCTGCAAACAGGTAATATGGATAGTACTCCTTTAATAGCTGGTACAGCAACTGGAGCAACACTTGTACTTGTTGGTGTTTTGTTTTTTGTCTATAATATATTGTTTAATTTAAAAGGAAAAACGAAGTAAAGAAAAAGAAGGATGCGTGACCATCACACATCCTTCTTCCTTTCTAAAAATTCTAGTCGATTTCCGAATGGATCCTTTGCGTAAAACCGTGTGTAACCTGGTAAACGATTATCCTTTTCTACAGCAACATGATGAGTTGCTAAATACTCATATAATTCTTCAATTTGCTCAATGTAGAATGCAGGATGTGCTTTTTTAGCAGCTAAAAAAGCACTTTCTACTCCGATATGTATTTCTTGGTTTCCGCATTGAAACCAAACCCCACCATTTTTCTTTAATCCATCTGGCTTTTCCACTTCTTTTAATCCTAACAGGCCTGTAAAAAACTTTCTCGCTTCTTCCTCACAGCCTTCAGGTGCAGCAAGTTGGATGTGGTCAATCCCTTTTACATGAAACACGTTACTTCCTCTCCTTTACGAAAGTTCAACAGGTATCATTTCCCCTAAATAAATACCTTTTAAATCAACTCGGCAAACCCTTGCTTTAATTTCTACCCCATTTTCATGTGCCATTCTTAATGATTGTGCAAAAGCTGGATCAATCCAATCGGCAGGTTTTACAATCGAAATATCTTCTCGCTGACAAACGAATAAAATACCTGTTTGATATTCCCCTCTTTGCTGAATGGCCTGAAGTTCGTCTACGTGCTTTTTTCCCCGCTTAGTTGGTGCATCGGGAAAGTAACCAGTTCCTTGCTTTTCCATCGTTACGCTTTTCACTTCAAGCAAATACTTCCGTTGTTCATTTTCGAGCAAAAAATCCCACCTAGAATGTCCATAAGTATACTCTTGTTTGGAATAGCTTAGAGGTTTATATTCACCTAATTGCCCAGCCTTTAAAGCCATACTTATTAATCTATTCGGTAGCGTTGAACGGAGAGAAACAAAAACAGTTTCGTTCGGTTTTTGGATAATTTCTGCCGTCCATTTTGTCTTTCGATGGGGCTCATCGTGATAAGAAACATATATGAAATTTTCAGGTACTAGTAATTCTATAAGACGCCCTGGGTCTTGAAGATGAACGGTTATTAGTTCATTCGTCTCTACTAGCTGACACGTTAAAATAAATCGGTTTACTCTTTCTCTATATATTGCCTTGTGCAGCTTATTTTCAAATGGTAAAAACATATGAATCCCCCAGCAAACTTAAACTTCTTTGAAATAGTCCTTCAAAAAGCCACCCATTTTGCCTGTATTATCGATAATGAAATAAAATTCATCGGTTTCATTTTTAACATCATACACTTTTCCTGGTGTTAGGACATTATGGACAATATATTTTTTTGCATCTGCATGTACACATTCAATTTGTTTAATAGTCTTATTATTTTCCCAATTTTTATGAATCATCGTCAATCGCTCCTTTTCTATTGCTAATAATTTATGATAGCTATATTTTCATTACTTTTCAATAATCCCTTGCCCACTAAGTGGTTTTGTAAATTCCCATTCGTCCATGATGGAAATGCCGTTATATGCTACATATGGGATCTGGGGTTTCACCTTTCTCGCTTTATTCACCGCATCTATAAAAACTTGAGTTAATCGAAAGCCTCGTTTTTGATAAAAGTGGACCGCATGCAAATTGTCGTTCGTTGTTATTAATTTAATCGACGTACAGCTTCGTTGGACAGCAGCTTCTTCAACGAGTTGAATGAGTTTGGATCCAATTCCCTTCCCCTCCTCTAAGCTATCCAAAGAAACAATTTCTAACACTTTTTCTGCTTCATATAACGTAAAGGACAGTAACCCATTTACTTCGCCCCCGTCTGTTATACTCACAAAACCATCTAAATCATCAATAGAAAAAATACCAGTAGAAACAACAATTTGAGAAGAACCCCACTGATTCACAAAAAATTGTTTTACTTTTTCCATCGAAAATTCCTCAAAGGTTTTAAACACCATCTACCTTCACTCTCTTTTCTAATTTAGGTATGATCATCTGCAATAACAATGGTAGTAATATGACTATAATTAATAACCGAATAACTTGTAAAGAGCTTACTATCGATGGGTCTCCCCCTACTGCTTCAGCTGTTAATGCCATCTCTACTAATCCACCTGGAGCAAAGCTCAATATAGCCGTTACTAAATCCATCGTCGTAAATAAAGTAAATAAGTAACCGAGTAAAAAGGAAAAAGCTATTAAGCCAATATTTAATAATAAGAATACGTAACAATATTTTCCCACTTTCATAATATCCCTAACAGAAACCGTATGCCCTAAATACATTCCCAATAAAATTTGGGCGCCAATAAAAAAATAAGCTGGTAGATGGTACATCGTAAAGCCGCTTGCATTCAAAACTCCTGTTAAAATCATTGGGACGATTACGTAGCTCGCAGGGACTTTTTTACTTGCTACCTTGGCTAGGAAATAAAACAAAAAGTATAGGGCAACTGTAGCAATATGACCATTATCCACTGGTAAAGTAAAGGTAGTCTCGAATTCCCTAGCCTGAAAGAAAAGATGGGTTGCTGCGAAAGGGACGATAAATAAAACAGCTAGTAGCCTAATAGAATGAAAGATCGTTACATAAACCGTGTTACTTTTAAAGGATTCGCTTAGGGCAATCATTGCTGAAAGTCCGCCTGGCACAGCACCCAGTATACTTGTTGTCATATCAAGGTTTATGTATTTAGCAATTAAAAAAGCAGCAAATAAACCTACAAATATGAGTAACAGTGTCATCATTAGAAATGGGAAAAAATAAGGTGTGACATTTTCAAATGTATGTGTTGTGAAGGTACTGCCAATCTGAATACCTAATAACACAAAACTAATGTTTCGAAGGTGAAGAGAAGAAATCGTTTCTTTTTTCCAAATACTTTTGTAGACAAGTAAAAATGTCACAGGGCCTAAAATCCACGGTAAAGGTATATGTATATAGTGAAAGAGGATTCCTCCAATGATAGATAGAGAAATGGATAGGATAATTTTATATATGTAGATATTGTTCATTGTTATGCCTCATTTCAAATAGGTGAAAATTTTTAACATATAAGCTATTGTATCATTATACTTATTCATACTACATGGGATGTACTTAGGAGACTTTTTAAAGAGGTGATAAGTGTTGTATAAACAATTATTTGTTTTTGATAAAAAAACGAAAAAACCTAAAAATGCGATCGTACGAAATTATACAACCGAAGATTTTGACGAACTGTTATCGGTACAAAAAGAAGCTTTTCCGCCACCTTTTCCTTCTGAGCTATGGTGGAATGTGAAACAAATTCAAAATCATGTTGCTTACTTTCCAGATGGAGCCCTTTGTATAGAAATGGATGGAAAGATTGTGGGATCCATGACAGGTTTAATCGTTGATATTGAAGATGATCGAGAAGAGCACACTTGGGAGCAAATAACAGATAATGGTTATATCCGAAATCATAACAACGAGGGAAACACCTTATATGTAGTAGATATATGTGTGTCACCATCCTATCGATCGTACGGATTAGGTCAAGTACTTATGCAGTCCATGTATGAAGTAGTGATTCACATGCAATTAGACAGACTTCTAGGTGGTGGAAGGATGCCAAATTATCATAAATATGCCCATGTGTATTCTCCTCAACAATTTGTGGAAGGAGTAGTTGAAGGTCATATTTATGATCCTGTCATTACTTTTTTATTGAAGTCAGGACGAACTCCCGTTCATCCTGTAAAAGATTACTTGGAAGATGAGGAGTCTTTGAACTATGGCTTATTAATGGAGTGGAAAAATCCGTTTAAGCGTTAACGAGAACACGAAGAGCTAAACCCGAACTTACCGAGTTTAGCTCTTTTATCTAGACACTACTATGTTTATTTATCTATTACATTTGTACCCGATTTCAGATGAAAGAAAACACCTTTCTTTTTCATTCAAACAAATAAAGTAATTTTCCGTATCCCTTTTCTTCCATCTCCTCTTTTGGGATAAATTGCAATGCGGCCGAGTTAATGCAATAACGTAATCCACCCTGGTCAAGCGGTCCATCATCAAACACATGACCTAAATGAGAGTCTGCATAATTACTTCTAACTTCTGTTCTCCTCATCCCATAGGATTCATCAAACTTTTCCTTTATTTGTTTATCGTATATTGGTTTCGTAAAGCTTGGCCATCCACAACCAGCATCGTATTTATCCTTAGATGAAAATAATGGTTCCCCAGAGACAATGTCTACATATATGCCTTCCCCTTCATAATCCCAATATTCATTTTGGAAAGGTGTTTCTGTACCATTTTCCTGCGTAACCTTATATTGAATTGGGTTTAACGTCTTTTTCAAATCTGTTAAGCCCTTGTTGGAACCCCAGTTATTTTCGATAAAATCCTGTCTACCAGAGCCTTTTTTGTACATTTTGTAATGAAGTGGATTTTTTTGATAGTAATCCTGGTGATACTCCTCAGCTGGATAAAAAGTGGATGCAGGCAATATATCCGTGACGATTGGTTTCTTAAATTTCCCACTTTCATCAAGCCTTTTTTTCGATACTGTAGCGATTTCTCTTTGCTGATCATTGTGATAAAAAATCGCAGTGCGATAGGAGCCTCCTCGATCATGAAACTGTCCACCCGGGTCTGTCGGATCGATTAATGTCCAATAAATTTCAACTAAATCCGCATACGGAAAAATAGCAGGATCAAAAGTAATTTGTACCGCTTCATAATGACCTGTTGTTTCCTGACATACCTCTTCATAAGTTGGATTTTCTTTGTGACCACCTGTATAGCCGGAAATAACGGAATGAATACCTGGTCTGGTGTCGAATGGTTCAACCATACACCAAAAACAACCCCCAGCGAAAGTAGCTTTTTCTAAATGATTTGCCAATATGGTTACCCCCTAATGTGGTTGTATGATTTGTTATGTTTATTTTATAGTGTATGGCTCTCATTCACAAATATTAGCGCTGCTACCTTCTATGAGGGATTTACACAAATACTTTTGGTGTTGATGCTCCTGATTTTGGTTGTTTTTTTGTTTTTGTTTTCTTTTTCTTGGGCTTCTCTTTATCCTCTTTATCCTTTTCATCTTCGTCAGTTAAAAATGCTTCTAAATCAGCATCTTCTTCTTCTTCCTCAGGCTCACTTCCTGAATCTTCCTCCTCATCCAAAGTTTCTACTTCATCGGAATCATTCTCCTCTTCATCTGTATCATCTGATTGATTGATCGCTTTAAGCATTTGTAACATGGCCGGAAGATTTTTTACCATTGGACCGTATTGCTGAATCATAGGGGTTGCTTGCTGTGCTAGGTTTATCGCCTTTTGAACATTTCCTAACATACTAGTAGCTTTATCTAATCCCGCTCCTCCTGCTACATTACCTAGGTTTTCCCCACCCATAGTTGATCCGAATCCTGGGAATCCTGGACCAAAGCCTGATCCCATGCCTGGTCCTGCACCAAAGCCTGCGGGACCGCCTCCAGTTGGGGTTTTGGGTGTACGCTTAAACAGCTTTTGAAGCATTCCGCCTATCTTATTCCCTCCACCACTAGCTTGGCCTTGAACATTCGCATTTGGTTGTTGAAAAAAACCTCTCGTATTTTGTGGCATCCTAGGTGGCCCCTGTCGCATACTAAATGGGTTAGGTCGTTGCATATTCGGTGGCATTATGAGTTACCTCCCTTAAACAAATGTACTACTCCTACTGTACGAAAGAGAGGTCGTCAAAGTGTAGGCAATTACAGAATTAATTTCTATTTTTCTATAGAATAAAGCCTTCCACTCTGAAAAGAAGCTGGAAGGCCATTTCTTATTCTTATAGTTGCCAATTAATTTCTTCTTTACCGACACTTTTCAAATAACTATTCACTTTTGAAAAAGGTTTACTACCGAAGAAGCCTCGGTAAGAAGAAAGTGGACTTGGGTGTGGTCCTTTTAGAACATAATGCTTTTCGCGAGAGATTTTCTTTGCTTTTTGAATTGCATGATTCCCCCACAGGACAAAAACGACATGTTCCTTCTTGTCATTTATTACTTCTAGTATTTTGTCCGTAAACATTTCCCAACCTTGATTACGATGTGAATTCGCTTCATTTTCCCGTACTGTTAAAACCGTATTTAACAGAAGTACACCTTGATCCGCCCATTTTAATAAATGGCCATGTTGAGGTGCCTTATACCCTAAATCACTCTCTAACTCCTTGAAAATATTTCTTAACGATGGAGGAACGGAAACATTCGGTTGAACAGAAAAACTTAGTCCATGAGCTTGATTGGGTCCATGATATGGATCTTGCCCTAAAATAACGACCTTCACTTTTTGAAAAGGCGTATAATCGAAAACATTAAAAATATCTTCCTTTTTTGGATGAACACGATAATGTGTATATTCCTCCATTAAAAATTGTTCTAAATTTAGGAAGTAAGGTTTTGTCAATTCCTCTTGTATATAAGGAGCCCAATCAGCTGGTAACTTTTTAAACATAAATGAAACATCCTTTGATTAAAGTTGAAATTGTTCTAGTTTTTTTAAAAAAGCAGGTATTCTCCGTTGGATTACGTCTATTGTGCCATACCGCAGTTGTTTTTCCATTGGAAGCTCTCCTTCAGATAAGCGAATATGATCAACTGTCGTTTGGAACAATTGTATGAATTCTTCTCGCTTCACTAGTTCACCCATTTCTTTGTCGGGACCTGTGTAGCTATTACTAAACCCATTTGCAACTGCTTCTAATATCGGTTGAACCTTTGTAAATTCATGTTTTTTATATCGAGGAGAATTATGTAAAGCTAAAAACAGTGTTTGATAATTGTTTATAAAGTTTCCGGCAAAGGCATGTCCATAATAAAGTACAGGAAAAGGATCAATTATTTTAATTTGTTTATGATGAATTAAAATATTTTCCGGTGATGTATCTTGATTCGTAAAGGAAATGTTTTTCTCCGTTATATTTCTTGTTTGTAAACACTCTTTCAATTTAGCTTCAATGATTTTTAGCGTACCAGATGCATGCTTAAATACTTTTAAATCCTCTAAAAGTTCGTGATTTTCCTCTTCCATGAAGACAGATATATTTGACTGATGGGACCCGCGAATTATGTTTTTATGTTCGTCCCACGCTAAATAACCAATTCCCTCTAAAGGAGCTGGTCTTTTGTTCATTTCCATAAAAAAGTGACCATACTGTGCACCAATTTCAAATGCTTCCGTTTCTGTTAACGCATGTAAGTTAATCGTGCTACCAGCAAAAGTTTCCATCGTATAGGTTAGTTCTGGATGAATGTAATAAGTAAAAAAAGACGGGCAAATATGAGGTTGGACTTGATTAGCAAACTGGTAAAAAGCTTGCGTACCACCATACTCTGCACGAAGTTCCTTCTCATCGAATTCAACTTTTCTCCCATACGCAACTTCCTTAGGGAAACGAATAACAAATTGCTCACCAGTTTTCAATGTAGCTAAAAAGGCATAATGCCATGCTCCTTCGCCTAAAAAAGCTGGACGATTAGATAGATTCTCTTTTCTTTGTACTTCTGCTAATTTCTGCTGTAAATGTTCCATGATTATACCTCACTACTTTTTATCTCGTTCTTCTTTATATATTAGGGGAAGAAAGCTTGAGCGTCTATCCTTTCCATTTAAGTAGAATAGGAATGAATAGTATGTATTTGATAAAAACTACGAATGTTTTCAATTAATAAGCCAAGAGGAGATTAATTTGAATGGATAATATTCAAAGGTATGAACTCAAACAAAATAAAAACGGAGATGAATATGAATTACTCCTATACGTTGATGAAAGTTTAGCCGAGTTCGCCGATGAGTTAGGATCAGAACCAAAAGCGAGGACGGACTTTCTGGAAACAGCGAAACAAATTGTTAAAGAACGTTATCCAAAACTTCGGGTTTCAGTAGTCAAAATTATTTGTGGGGGTATTGTTGTAACGGCCATCCCATTTACGTTACATGTGAATAAAATACAAGCAGCATCACAAACACCTATCACCACACAGGCTAATGTATCCAGTTTAATTTATTACGAGGTAACTGCAAAGGATACACTGTGGAATATAGCACGAAAATATAATACAACTGTAGATCTTATGAAAAAAGCAAATCAATTAACTACCGATACACTGCAGTTAAATCAACGTCTCATTATACCAAAAGCCATCCACCTCGTTGGTAGCGGAGATTATTTATCGGTATTAGCAAAAAATTACGATACAACCGTAGATGCAATTAAGGAAGCCAACAAGTTAACGAGTGATGCAACGAAAATTGGACAGACGCTTATTATACCAGTTCTATTGAACAATATAGGAGAAAGTCGTGTTCAAACTGGAACAACTGAACAACCTGCTCCTACACAGGGGGCAAATTATACAGTCATACCAGGCGATACACTTTATTCTATTGGGAAGCGTTTTCAAGTTTCCGTCGATCAACTAGTTAGTACGAACGATTTAACCTCCATTGCGTTACAGATTGGACAGGTACTAACGATTCCTACAACTAGTACAGCAAATCCACCTAGTCCATCAAATACTAATACACCATTGGAGCAGACAAAAATACATACCGTTGTAGTAGGAGATACATTATATTCAATCGCAAGGAAAAATAATGTAACGGTGGATACATTACGTGAAGTAAATCAGCTAAATACCAATGTTCTTGGCATTGGACAAGTATTAACGATTCCATCCTACATAGGGGAAACAGAAACGGAAAAACCAACGGAAAGATCATCAACGTATACTGTTGTAGCAGGAGACAATTTATGGACGATTACCCAACGACTTGG
The DNA here is from genome assembly GCF_014207435.1 of Salirhabdus euzebyi. Taxonomy (GTDB): domain Bacteria; phylum Bacillota; class Bacilli; order Bacillales; family Alkalibacillaceae; genus Salirhabdus; species Salirhabdus euzebyi. Next base: position 103,649 of record NZ_JACHGH010000002.1, on the reverse strand, counting down.
TCTTACGGTTGCTGATTTAAGAGCAGCTAATCAACTAACAACAGATTCCTTACAGATTGGACAAAAATTAACAATCCCTCCTAAAAGTGAAGCGAAAACCGATCCTGTTCCAGTCCTGGATGAGGTAAGAACCACTTTTACTTGCATGGTTCGTTCAGGAGATAGTTTATCCGTAATAGCCAACAGATTTGACATTACAGTAGATCAATTACGTACTGCTAATCAATTGAATTCAGATGTTTTACAAATTGGGCAAGTATTAACCATTCCGAATGGTTTAAATGAACCATCTACAACGACAAATAATACGATTACGTATCAAACACATACTGTTGCTTCTGGTGATAACATATGGGGATTAAGTATTCGTTACGGTATACCCCAGCACGAATTATTAAAAGCTAACAACCTAACGACTAGTAGTGCTTTATCAATTGGTCAAACCCTTAAGATACCGATGCACAATATTGCTGTTAAACCTGTTGTAAGTGAAAAACATGGGGAATATCTTGATTGGTGGACAGAAGCTCAATATGTATTCACTATTGGAAAAACAGCAAAAGTTACTGATTTTGCAACTGGAAAAAGCTTTTTTATTAAACGAACAATTGGGGCAAACCACGCAGATAGTGAGACAGTTACGGCCAATGACTCCACCATCGCACAATCTATATGGGGTGGGTACTCTTGGACACCTAGAGCTGTAATTCTTGAGGTAGACGGAAGAAAAATAGCAGCTAGTATGAGTTTTATGCCACATGAAAGAGAATATATAACCAATAACGGCATTACGGGACATTTTGATGTTTATTTCGGAAACAGTACCCGTCATATCGACGGTAAAGCTGATCCATCTCACCAAGCACAAGTAGAAAAAGCGGCAGGCTTACAGTAAGTACAAAAGCGCAAGCGCCTTGCTCAGCCTAAGGCAGGCATAAGACAAGACCTGCCGTGGAGTTTTTTCCACAGAAGGGATTGACTTATGTCCCGAGGGGGTAGGTGCTGGAGCTAGACGTGGCTCCCCCGTGCAACTAACTTATCCACAAGTCCGAAATTTTATAATTTCCTAAGCAATGAAAAAGGATAGAGTGAACAGTTACCTGTTGCTTCTCTATCCTTTTTAGTAGCTTACTTTTTCCATCCCTATTCAGCGGTAACTTCAGCAAATATGATAAAGCCAACAAAGCCCGTCAAAATTAATCCAAATAAAATAGCAGATAGCATATTAATCCCCCCAACTATTTTGTTAATTTTAGTATAATAGAAGAACAAGCTCGTCAAACGGGTATAGTATGACGGTTTTATGAAAACAGTATGGCGATTTTATGAACATCGGTAGGGAGGATTATGATGACAACGAATGTAAAAAGGACGATTGGATTTATTGGAACAGGAGTTATGGGGAAAAGCATGGCTTCCAATTTGCTGAAAGCCGGGTATGCATTAAACGTATTCACGAGAACAAAAGAAAGAGCAAATGAACTTTTAGAAGCTGGTGCCAAATGGAAACAATCTGTAGCGGATTTAGCGGCGACTTCTGATGTAATTATTACGATTGTTGGCTACCCTACTGACGTAGAAGAAGTCTATTTTGGACAAGCCGGTATATTAGAAAATGCAAAAGCAGGTACATATATCATTGACATGACTACATCTAAGCCATATTTAGCTGAAAGAATATATAAAGAAGCAAAACTAGTAGGGATTAGTGCACTCGATGCCCCTGTTTCAGGCGGTGACATTGGAGCACGGGAAGGTAAACTGGCTATAATGGTTGGCGGTGAGGAGCAAGCATTTCAATCTATCCTGCCTATTTTTGAAGTACTCGGTCAAAACATTATTCTCCAGGGTCCAGCTGGTGCAGGCCAACATACAAAAATGTGCAATCAAATTACGATTGCTACTAATATGGTAGGAGTTTGTGAATCGATTACGTATGCGAAAAAAGCTGGACTAGATCCAACGAAAGTGCTGGAAAGCATTACGACAGGTGCAGCAGGAAGCTGGTCATTAAATAATTTAGCACCTAGAATGATTGCAGAAAACTATGCCCCTGGATTTTACGTAAAGCATTTTATTAAAGATATGAAAATTGCATTAGAAACAGCAAAAGAAATGAACATGATGACTCCGGGGTTAGAACTATCCCTATCTTTATACACCCAGCTAGCCGAACAAGGGGATGAAGATAGCGGCACACAAGCATTGATTAAGCTTTTTGAATAAGTTACTTCCTTAAAAATACTTATGCCGAGTTGATATTTCCGCTTTTCAGTCAATTATTTTGAGTCCTGTGCAATTTTTACCGGGTTTCCTTCAATAATCTTGAGTCAGTCTGTAATGATAGGCGGGATACCTTCAATTATCCCGATTCAGTCTGCAATCATAGGTAGGATACCTTCAATTATCACTTGGTTTCTTTCAAATTAATTAATTTGATCATCAAAAAGGGATGCAAATGACTATCTGCATCCCTTTTCACTTATGACTTCTTTAATTTTTCCATTTCTTTTGTTACTTCAAATGCTAAATCGTCATTCCCAAACAATTGCAAGACGTTAAGTAATGTGGTGTCTGGAATATCCTCTGCTTCTTCTTTCGGAACAGTTAATTCTAAAACTTTTTGTAAAGCTAAGTTCATTTCTTGATTCGGATATGCTTTTTTATAAATATCCATTGGTTCCAACTCATTATTTATACACCATTGTGCAAAGATAAGAATCATCATGTTTTCATCAGCTTGGTATTGCTCAACTATTTTTTTCTCTAGTTCTTTTTTGTTGCACATAGCTTCTCGACCCCTTTTGCCAATTTTTTTTCTGATTGATTTTTAGTAAGTATACTGCTAAAATATGATGTTGCAAGAGACAATGTAAAAGAACACCTAACCTAAACACATTTATATCTTGCAAATATGAATTGATAGGTGGTAATAACAATGGAAAAATACCAAGTATTATTGTACTACAAGTATGTCAAAATTGAAGACCCTGAAGCATATGCAAATGAGCATCTCGAATTTTGTAACGATTTAGGCTTAAAAGGTCGTATTTTGATCGCTGAAGAAGGAATAAATGGTACTGTTTCTGGTACTGTTGAACAAACGAACAAATATGTGGAAGCTATGCATCATGATCCTCGTTTCAGCGATATGGTTTTCAAGATTGATGAAGCGGATGGACATGCTTTCAAAAAAATGAAAGTACGTGCTCGTCCTGAATTGGTTACCCTTCGTCTTGAAGATGATGTAGATCCTAACCAAACAACAGGTAAATATTTGGAACCAAAAGAATTTTATGAAGCACTAAAAGATGAAAACACTGTTGTTCTAGATGCACGTAATGACTACGAGTATGATCTTGGCCATTTCAGAGGAGCTATTAGACCTGATATCGAGACATTCCGTGAATTACCTGATTGGGTAAGAGAAAACAAAGATAAATTAGAAGGTAAACGAGTTATCACATATTGTACTGGTGGTATTCGCTGTGAGAAGTTCTCTGGATTCCTTCTAAAAGAAGGATTTGACGATGTTGCACAACTTCATGGTGGTATCGTAACGTACGGTAAAGACCCTGAAGTAAAAGGGGAACTATGGGATGGACAATTGTATGTGTTTGATGAGCGTATTGCTGTTCCAGTAAACAAAAAAGAACATGTGGTTGTTGGAAAAGATTATTATGATGGTACACCATGTGAAAGATATGTAAACTGTGCAGATCCTGACTGTAATAAGAAAATTTTATGTTCAGAGGAAAATGAACATAAATATATGCGCAGTTGTTCTCATGAGTGTCGCGTTTCTCCACGTAACCGTTATATAATTGAACACAATCTTTCTCCTGAAGCAGTTCAAGAAAGATTAGATAAAATTGAACAAGAAAATAGCGTAAAAGCTTAAAATATAAATGGAAGGAGACGGCATTGGCCGTCTCCTTCTTTATTATTTTCCCATTATATTTCCCCGGAAACCGCAAAATATCTCTATTTGCGACAAATTAATTAACGCTATATAACTTTACTAATTGATACGTGCAGATGGTTTGATTATTCTCAAACGTAATCTTATTCACAATGGCAGTGCCAATTTGATCTGATTCTTTATGACGCATGATGTCCAGTGGTGAATCAATAGGAAAAAGTTTATATCCTGAGAAAACAATTTCAAATATATTTTCTTTTGAATCAATTCTTTTTTCTTTTCCTTCTGTCACAATTCTCCACTCAATCGTTAAAGGTACGGACATGTTAACACCTCACTTTTATTAAGAAATAGATATACGAACCTTGGAGCCAGCACTAGATGTCTCAATATTTAACTTTGCTCTTATTTCTTCCTTTAGTTTTGGTACGTGCGAAATGACCCCAAGCATTCTATTACCTTTTTGCAAATCACTTAGGCAATGTAATGCTTGTTCTAAAGATACTTCATCTAATGTTCCAAAACCTTCGTCAATAAATAATGTATCTAATTCTACTCCACCTGAGTGGGCTTGTACGACATCAGCCATTCCTAAAGCTAAGCTTAAAGCTGCCTTAAAGCCTTCCCCCCCAGAAAGTGTCTTAACAGAACGTTGTTGGCCGGTGTAAAAGTCAATTACTTCTAAATCTAATCCACTTTGGGCGCCTCGTTTAGCAATTTGATCACTTCTTACTAATTGATATCGGTGATCGGTCATCTGATCCAACCTTATATTAGCTTGGAACAATATTTCATCTAAAAACGAAGAAAGGACATATCTTTCAAAAGATAAACGTAACTGGTTGTCGCCCCTTGCTAGTTTCGCAAGTTCTCCAATATCAAAGTAGCTCTGTTCTAATACTTTCTTTTCATCCATAATTACGTCTAAACGCCCAGCTATTGTTTCATGGCGATCAATTTTTATTTGTTTTTGCTGAATAGCTTTTGCATCCGCACTTAATTGTTCGTTTCTTTGCTTAATTTCTTCTTCTATATTTTTCACTTCTGGACGCTCTTTTGACTGTAGTTCTTTAGTCAAAAATTCATATCTGCTTTTCGTTACATGAAGATGCTCTTCAAACGTTTTAACTGATTGTTCTAACTCAGATTGTAGCTGCTCTTCCATTTTTGATTGCTCATATTCCGCAACAGACGAAAAACCTTTTGCCTCAACTTCCCTATTAAATTCTTTCTTTACTTGATTAAGTATTTCCTCTGCTTTGATTAATTGTTCCTTAATCGACTGAACTTCTACCTGCAAGCTGTTCTTTTGATCCTTTGCTTTCTCAAATTGTTGCTGTAGATTATTCCAATTCTCTATTTTGTCTCTGTATTCCTTTTCTTTTTCAGTAATTTTTTCGGCAAAAACATGTACATCAATTGATGGATCTTGTATTTCTCCACCCATTTGTTCCAATTGAGACTGTACTTTAATAAGCTTTTCATTTAAGGATTGCAGTTCTGTATACTTTTCTTGTACCTGCTTACGTAGTTCCACAACATGCTGTTTCCACGTTTTCTGATCCTCTTGTTTTTTTCTTAATTGTTTTAGCTGGTCCTCCATTTGTTGCTTCATTTTTGAAATGCTTTCATATTCTTGTTTCCATTCAGACATTTTCAACTCAATATTATCTGCATGTAAAGAGGTATTGGTTAGGTCCGTTAATTCCTCTTCTAAATGTTTAACTGTTTTTCCTTGAGAACGTCCGTCTGAAGTAATATCGACATATTGTTTTTGTAATTCCTCGGCATTTTTTTCATAAGCTTCTACATGTTGTCTTTTTTCCTCTAATTGTTTGTCCGTGACTGTTTCACGGCCGAATTGAGCTTTATACGGATGATGGGAAGAGCCGCAAACGGGACACGCATCCCCCTCTATTAATGTTTTCGCTAAAACAGCTGCTTGTTCATGACGCTGAGATTGTTCTAACTGCTGTAATTCTAATTTTTGTGCCTTTTCAGCCTCTAATGCTGTATCATACTTTTCTTTAATTTGTTTAAAAAGCTGTCTGAATCGGACTAACTTAGTATTTTCTTGCTTAAGTTGCGCGCCCTTTTTCAACAGTTGTTCAAATTCCTTTTCTCTTGCAGAAAGCTCATAAAATTGCTCGGTTATTTGCTGTATTCCCTCGGTTTCTTTCTCCATTTTTTCTAATTGTTGTTCTGTTTCTTGACCCTTTTGTTCTAACTGTTTCAAGGAAGTAACCTGTTCGTTATGAGAAGTAGCGAGCACATTCTCTTGCCTCTTTAACTCAACATATATCTTTAATTTTTCATGTTCTTCTTTCATTTTACGAACGGACTCTTTCAGTGACTCTCGTTCTTGTTCTTCTTCTTTTGCTGTATGAAATTTCTTTTCTACTTCCTCAAAATAAACGAGAACTTTTTGTAAATTTTCTTCCTTATCCTTGCCTGCCTGTTGTAACCCATTAAATTCTTGTTTTCTTTGATTTACTTGGATTTCATACCCTTCGACGCGATCGGCATCCTTTGCTTTTTGTAGCTTCTTCTTATCTATATTTATTTCCTCTTGCTTAGTTGCTAATTGCTCCAATTTCTCTTTCAATTGATCGTGTTCACTAAATTGGTTTTGCAGTTCTTTTGCTAAATAGTATTGGTCTTGCAATTTATTTAGCGCCTGTTTTTTAACATGATGAGCATCTTCTTGTTTCTTCATTTCCTCTATTTCGCGAGTTATATAAAGCTGTAAATCTTTTCTTGCTTGTTTCGTATCAGCCACTTCTATATCGTAGTCTTCTGGCCATTGAATAGCCTTTATTTCTTGCTCTTCTTGATTTGTTAATCGCTCCAATTGCTGTTGAAGTTTTTTACTTTCGTCAGCTAACTGCTTGGTAACTCTTTCATAAAAATAGGTGCGGAAAATCTTTTGTAAAATTTCTTCTCTTTCCTTACTATTTTCCGAAATTAATCGTCTAAACTCTCCTTGGGGAATCATGACCATTTTCCGAAACTGCTCATAGTCTAACTGAAGCATATCCTCAATGGCTTCATTAACTTCTTTCACTTTAGCGTATAATAAATGTTTTTCCCCATGTATAATTTCATATAACTCTGCTTGAGGTGGCTGTTCTGTATAGCCATCTCCGCGTGCTTTTCTTTTTTCTTGTTTTGGGCTTCGAACAATTTCAAATACTTTTTGATGAAGAGAAAATTGAAAGGAAACTTCTGTATGATCATCCACACTAGCAAAATGACTTCTTAACGTGTCGTGGTCGCGGTCATCACCACTAGCTTTACCATAAAGAGCAAAGCACATCGCATCAAAAATGGTTGTCTTCCCTGCACCAGTTGGACCTGTAATAAGAAACAAACTCTCATCACCAAGCTGTGTGAAGTCAATTGTCTGTTTTTCCTTATACGGTCCAAATGCAGACATTGTTAATGTAATTGCGCGCATGGTTATTGCCTCCTTTCCTCTTCCATCAAATGCTGAATCAATTTGCTCATGATGCTTTTTCTATTATCCGGAATTGCCTCACCTTTCATATTTTCATAGAAGGAATAAAACAAATCTGCATGGGACATTTGCTGTCTTTCCTTTACTTTTTGTAAGTCGGCTAGATGCTCAATACCTCTCATTTTCCGTTCTAACTTCAATATATTTGGGTATCTTTTTCGGAGCTTTCCGATGGGATCCATTATTTCTCCGTCATCTAATAGACGTATATGAACATAATCATCCATCACATCCTCTATGTTTAATAAGTCTTCCATATAGCCTTCTAATAGCAACATATCTCTTCTAAGGTGTAACGGATGCTGTTCAATGCTTTGAACCCCACTTTCATCTAACTCAATAATCGTAAAGGATTTCTTATGATTTACTTCTGAAAAAGAATATTTAAAAAGAGACCCAGCATAACGAATATGTTCATATTTTACTTTTTGAGGCTGGTGTAGATGCCCTAGAGCTGTATACGTAAAAGGACGGAAAAGCTCCGCCTCCACATAAGGTGTCCCTCCTATCATCGTTAACCGATCTTCCGAATCTGATTCCATTCCACCTGCTAAAAAAGCATGTCCAATGACAATATGTCGATCTTTTTCTACATCATAATTTGATCGGATGTGGTTGACGACTTCTTCCATTGCTTCGTGGTGGGTATGAATAGTATCATTTTCAAACACGACTCTTGCCTCTGCAGGTTCCATATAAGGAATAAGATGAAAGTAGACTGGACCATGTTCATCTTCCATGACGACGGGCTGCATGTCTTTTTCTACTCTTGTATGGATGTGTAATTGTGCTTTGCTTAACATCTGAGTTCCAAAATTAAGCCTTTCCGCACTATCGTGATTTCCCGTGATAGCTACGATTGGAATTTTCAATTCAAAGACAATAGTTGTTAACGTGCGATTCAACAGTTCAACCGCTTCTTTTGGCGGTATTGCCCTGTCATATAAGTCTCCTGCAATAATAATAACGTCTGGTTTTACCTTTTTCATATCTTCTATAAATTGTGCCAATATATGCTCTTGATCTTCTGTCATATAAACATTATGAACGATTTTCCCTAAGTGCCAATCTGCTGTGTGTACAATTTTCATCTCAAATACACTCCATTATTTTTGGTCTTAATCTTATCTTATCATGAATTAACTAAGTGGGGATATTGGAAAAGAATATCTTGCTGGGGAATAGAAAGGATGGTTTACATGGCTTGTTTCTTTCTCACTTCCATCGCTAGAATTCGATTTTTATAAAAACTACGAAAACTTCTGCGTAAATAACAATAACCGAAATACTTCTCCTTATTTTCTCCCTGAATTTTCACTAATCGTTGCGAGAGTTTCCCGTTAGCACTCATATAAATAATTTCCACTAATCGCTCGGCTTTAAATTTGTTTTGAGTCATTTATAAAACCTCCTTCTTTCTTCTATTATAACCGAACATTTGTTCCTTATCCACTTTAAATAGAATGTGTGTTCGTATATAATGTTCTTGGAGGTGATCGTATGTTAAAGGATCGGGGAAATATTAAATGGACATCCCTTATGCTCCCAGAGCACGTAGTGGAATTAAAAAAAATGTGGGAACAAGCAAATGAAAGACCAATTCCTCTTTTAGATGAACAAGAGCTAGAGGAAATGAATGTAAAGCTTCAAGAGGCATACTCAAAAAAAATCCCTGTCCAGTTGACCGTGCACAAAAAAGGGACACAGGAGACAGTTAACGGAATCATCACAAAAATAGATTCTTTCCAACAGACACTACTGCTGGAAACAGATAGCGAAAAAAAGGAAATCGTCCCTTTTCCATCCATTATTTATGTTAAGTAAAATTCACTTCTAGCAATGCAATAAAAAACGACGCCGCTGGCGTCGTTTCCAATTTTTTATTCTAACACTTCTGCTTCATAAACTTCCCATAATTCATCAAATACTTGCAAAGCAGACGAAAACGGAATATTCCACTCTAAGTACCGACTTATTTCATCGTGTGATGTGGAATGCTTCGGAAAATCATGATCTTGAAAAATCCAATCTGCAAGCTGTCTTTCTAATGCGTTTTTTTTCATCCCTCTATATTTCATCATAAAGTGGTAAAACGAGCGCAATGTTTACTCCCCCTATTTACATAAATAAACAAGCTTCAAATAGAAAGAAAACCTGGCATATACCAAGTTTTCTACTAATATTGCTATTTATTCTACAGGAACTTGTTCGTTTTCTGCAACCTTACGTCGATAAACTACTCCAGACATGATAATAGCAATTTCATATAACACGATTAGTGGAGCTGCTACAAGAAGTTGTAAAAGAAAATCTGGTGGAGATAACATCGTACCTAAAATTATTAAAACGAAATAAGCATATTTCCGAACCTTTCTCATTTTATGTGGATCAATAATCCCTAAGCTCGTTAAGAACATCGCAATTAATGGCACCTCAAAAAATAAGGCAAATGGTAGTGTGGTTGAAAGAACAAATCGGAAATATTTGCCGGCTGTGAACATGTTAGCAAACATGTCTTCCCCTAAGGAAATCAAAAAGCTAAAAATAAACTCTTGGATGACGAAATACCCAAAACTTAATCCCCCGATAAACAGGAGAAAAACGGCTGGGATATACATAAGCGTTACATTTCTTTCTTTTTTCGTTAAGCCCGGGCGCACGAAAAGCCAAGCTTGAAAACAGAAAAAAGGTATTGTTGCAGTAATACCTATTACACTAGCAATCATTATGTAAATCCACATAATTTCACCAGGACTTAAAACAACCAATTGAAAATCTAGATTTCTTGTGAAGAAAGAGTAAATTTCTTTTACGAAAACAAAACCGCCTATAAAAAAGAGGAGAAATATAAATAAAGTCCACAACAGGCGCTTACGTAATTCGCCAATATGTTCGGTTAATTCCATTTCTTGACCAACATAGGACTGATCTTCCTGTGACATTCGTTACACCTCCACACCCAAACTTACATTAGCTTGGAAGAAAAGAAGATGTAAGGGAATTCCTTACACCTTCGACATCATCTCATTTGTCATCAATTTTTTTTCGGTCTTTATCTGAATCATCGTCAGACATAAGTCCACTAGCAGCTCGTTTAAACTCTTTTAAAGACGAACCTACCGCTTTACCTATTTCCGGAAGCTTGGATGGCCCAAAAATAACAAGCGCCACAATTAAAATTAATATTAAACCTGGGATTCCGATGTTTCCCATTTATAATCACCCCTCAAGAGGCTAGGAATTTTTTTGATCATTTGATACGATATCTTTTACTTCTTTAACCTCATCGGTTACATCACCCGTTAGTTCACGAGTAGACTTTTTGAATTCTTTTAACGTTTCACCAGTAGCACGTCCTAATTCTGGCAATTTTTTAGGACCGAAAATAACTAGTGCAATTACAAGGATTAAAATTAATCCAGGAATTCCGATTTGCATCATTGCAATCACCTTCCAACAAGCTTTATTTAAAAACGGCTAAACAAAACAATAACCTTAGTCCATCAACAGTTTAAATGATACAACAAATAAGTCCTTCTAATGTACTCCATCATTTTCTCTTATTTTACTTCCGTTTGCAAACATTTATTTGAACGTTTGAAAAAAATTCACATTTTCCTAAGGTACGTACAAAAATAGTAGTCATAAGGATTTTTCTCATCCTTTATTCCTTTTTCTTTACGAACTAATTCCCAGTCTTTCATCGAAAACGGAGGAAAATACGTATCGCCGTCAAATGCCTCATCTATTTCAGTCAAATACATTTTATTAGCAAAATGTATCGCATCCTTAATAAGTTGGGCACCACCAATTACAAATATCTCTTCATCCGGATTTTTCTCATTCCATTCCAAAACAGGATCCCAGGAATGAATAACTTTACATCCTTCAGCCTGAAAGTTTTGATTCGTGGTTAAGACAACATTATTCCTTTTCGGTAAGGGCCTCCCAATCGATTCATATGTTTTTCTACCCATAACTATAGTATGGTGTAAAGTCGTTTCCTTAAAAAACTTCAAATCATTTGGCAAATGCCATGGGAGGTCATTATCTTTTCCAATCACGTAGTTTCTATCCATTGCTACTAATAATGAAATCATTGCTTGTCACCTTCTTTTTCTATACTGCTACTGGAGCTTTAATAGTAGGATGTGGATCATAGCCTTCCACCATAATATCCTCTACCTCAAAATCAAATATAGATGTTACTGCTGAATTCAGCTTTAAAATCGGTAAGGGTTTTGGTTCCCTTTGTAATTGTGTGTTCACTTGTTCAAGATGATTTACATAAATATGCGCATCGCCAATAGTATGGACAAAGTCCCCTACTTCTAAGTTACATTCATGTGCGATTAAGTGAGTAAGCAGCGCATAGCTTGCTATATTAAAAGGAATGCCTAAAAATATATCGCCACTGCGTTGATAAAGTTGACAGGATAACTTTCCTTCTGAAACATAAAATTGAAATAATGTATGACATGGTGGTAATGCCATAGATGGAATATCTTCTGGATTCCATGCACTCACTATTAATCTTCTAGATGAAGGATTTGTTTTTATTTGTTCAATCACATCTTGAATTTGGTCAATTGTCCCGCCAGTAGTTGTTTTCCAATCTCGCCACTGTTTCCCGTAAACATCCCCCAATTCACCATATGTAGCTGCAAAAGCGTCATCATGTAAAATTCGATTTTTAAAAATACTCATTTGCTCATCATAAAGGTTTTTAAAAGCTTCATCTTCTAAAGCTCTTAAACCGAAATTCGTCATATCTGGGCCATCATAACCAGGACTCTCGATCCATTTTTTAAACGCCCACTCATTCCAAATATTGTTGTTATGTTTTAGTAAATATTTTATATTCGTATCACCTTTTAGGAACCAAAGTAATTCACTAGCAATAAGGCGGAACGGTACCTTTTTTGTTGTTACTAAAGGAAATCCTTTTGAAAGATCAAAACGCATTTGACAGCCAAATATACCAATCGTACCGGTACCAGTACGATCCTCTCTCTTTATGCCCTGTTCTAAAATCCGTTCACATAAGTCTAAATATTGTTTCATTAGAAGTCCTCCATATTCCCCGTTTTTTCTATATCATCCTTTTAAAATAAATCGTGTTAATGAGTAACTCGTCGTTGTAACATGCGTTTTCTTTACAATATTGTAACATGTTTGTTTCATTGAACATAATTTAATTCGGCCATCATATAATTGGTTACAGCTAAAAACAAAAAGGTGGTGTTTTCATGCCAGGTTTAAATCAGCACCCTATTCTATTTGGTACACTTGCAGGAAGTTTAGCTTTATCACAGCCTTTTTCAGCATATTTAGATGTTGACGTGCAAAAACAAAACGAAATATTAACGGATTCAGAAACGTTGACCTTTGGTATGCACAATGAAGCTGTCAGTGTGTTACAAAAGAAAATGAAAACTTTGGAGCTCTTCAAAGGCGAAGTTGACGGTGATTTTGGTGTGATTACAGAACATTATGTAAAAAAATTCCAATTAAAATATAACCTCAATCAAACAGGTAGAGCGAATAAAGAAACAATATATAAATTAATTGAGGTTGAACAACAACATTATTTAGAACCGCTCCAATCCATTCAAGAAGAAAAAATAGATATCGGTATGTATAGTGAAGATGTAAAAAGCATTCAAAAAGCTTTACACTATTTTGGTTATTACGACGGTGGTATTGATGGTATCTATGGTCCCATGACAAAAACAGCCGCAAAAAGGTTTCAGGAAGATCATAAAATCCCAGTTAAAACGGAACTAGACAAACAATTTGTGGAACATCTTCAAGCTACTAGAACCGCTCAACAAAACGCTGTCGTTCATACCGTTCAGCACACACCGAAAAAACAAACAGTAAAAAGCAGTGTTCCAGTTGAATCTGGTAGTCTCATTAGCATAGCTAAATCGTACTTGGGCACTCCTTATGTTTGGGGCGGTGAATCCCCAAGCGGTTTTGATTGTAGTGGTTTCTTACAGTATGTTTTTAAGAAAAAAGGCTATCACTTACCAAGAACAGTTACAGATTTGTGGAATGCAACAGTGTCGGTAAACAGTCCTAGTGTGGGTGATATCGTGTTTTTTGAAACATATAAACCTGGTCCATCTCATGCTGGTATATACTTAGGAAATGGTAGCTTTATTCATGCTGGAAATAGTGGTGTCACCATTAGTCACATGAGCACATCTTATTGGGATCAGCGCTATCTCGGTGCAAAACGTGTTGCTCAATAAGTTCGATTTGTGGGGATGATTAATAGTCGTCCCCTTTCCATTCTTTAAAGAAAGCATCTAAAAATTGTTTCATAAATGCATGCCTTTCCTCTGCTATATTTTTCGCTGTTTCCGTGTTTATTAAATCCTTTAATTTAAAAAGCTTTTCATAGAAATGTTGAACAGATGTTGTATTTTTGTCTCGATATCCCTTGGTCTCATCTAATAAGGGACGAGTTGGATCATGCATCAGCCTTTCTTTGTTTCCTCCGTAAGCAAAGGTTCTCGCAATTCCAATAGCTCCAAGTGCATCTAATCGATCAGCATCCTGAACTACTTTACCCTCAATTGTTTGAGGTATTGTATGATTTCCTTTAAAGGACACGTCTTTTAAAGCATTCCAAATAGGTGATATTTCGTCTTCGGTTAGTCCCAAAGCTTGCAAAAAACGGATTACTTCTTCTGTTGCTTTTTCTACATCGTCGACTAGTTTCTCATCCGGAATATCGTGTAAATAGGCAGCCATCTGACACGTGAAGATATTTGCCCCTTCTTTTTCTGCGATTTTTTCTGCTAAAGTGACCACTCGTTGGATATGCCAAAAGTCATGTCCGGACCCATCTTTTTCAAATTTATTTTTTACCCATTCTTCAGTCTTCTGTATCATTTGTTGCTTATTCATCTATATCTCTCCTTCAAATAAGTCCATTTGTCTTGGGTTCAAATCAACGTACTCAATTCCTAACAGGTTAATAAGTTGCTTCGCATTATCTGCAGCATCCCCACCGGAATTATTGTTAAACAGAATAGTTATATCCTTTGTATTTTGTTGTAGGGTCTGAATCCATTTCACCCACTCCAATAATTCTTTTTGATTATAGCGATATAAAAAACGAACTTCTCGCCAGTTATCTCTCCCATTTTTATTCCAACCATGAACATTTCTACCGTGAAATCGAATCAACGTTTTTTCATGTGTTGGCTCTAAAATAGTAGGAACAGATCCTTCACCTGCTTGTGGTTCATCACATATAGAATGAATCCATTTTTCCTCCTTCATAAAGGCAATTGTCTTTTCTTTATACTTTGGTTGAAACCAGGAGCGATTTCGAAACTCTAACGCTAAAGGATAAGAAGATAAATAATCTCTTATGACTCTTAATCGATGGATATTTTCTTTGTCGACTTTAAACCATGGCGGAAATTGAAATAGAATGGCATTCAACTTCTTAGCCTCCATTACGGGGGAAATAGATTGTATGTAAGCATCTAATAATGACTTCATTTGATCATCGCGTAAATCTTTTCGATCGTGTCCTGTTAAACCTTGAAAAGCCTTAATAACAAATGAAAAACTGTCAGGTGTTTGCTTCATCCACTTTCTATAATTTTTTTCAGGCTGAATCGCATAAAAAGCTGAATCCACTTCTACGACAGGGAAATGGGAAGCATAGGCAGTAAGCTTTTCTGACGATGATACTGGATCAGTATATAAAGAAGGATGATCACCCCAGCCAGTTAATCCAATTTGGATAGTCACTATTTCTAACTCCTATCATTAAAATATGGCTCTTTTCAGTAAAGAGTTTTGTTTTTACTTCGTATTTGATGGAAAATGCGACGTAACTTGATGTGTGCAAATCCAACCGCTACGGAAATACACTACGCGCACCTTAGGGCTCGCGCTGTCCCGTAGGAATCTACGTGTATACCCTTCGCTCAGCATGTGCTTATCTTTAATCTACTGATAAATTGGGAAAAAGAAAGTAAAATATATTCGTAGTAATAAGGAAAAATTTTCTGATCATGCCTAGATCATAACACTAATCTTTAAATAGAAAATCAATCTTAGCGTACGCAGACTCCTACGGGATAGCACGTGTCTGAAGACCCCGAAGCGGTCATATAGCACTGACCAAATTACAAAGTTACTTTTGTAGTTAAAGTATATTGTGTAAAACAGGATTCTAATTAAAAAACAGCTTGAAGAATTCCTACTTATCTTACTAAAAAAACTTCTATTATGAAATAGGGCTTTTCGAAGTTTTTTTCCAATCCCTTTTATTGACTGAATTATTAGTTTTCGATATAATTTTAAGTAACAAATAGGATGTAAGGATTCATAAAAGACAGGTAACTTCTATAGAAGTAAATGGATTTTGTGTCCTTAACTTCTATAGGAGTTACCTTTTTTATTGATTAAAATCACCATCTTGTTTGTGAAATAAACACATTTTTTTGTGAGTGATTTTAGGAGGATTTTATTCATGCAAAACGGTGTAGTAAAATGGTTTAATGCAGAAAAAGGCTATGGTTTTATTCAAGTAGAAGGAGCAGATGACGTTTTCGTTCATTATTCTGCTATTCAAGAAGAAGGCTTCAAAACGCTTGAAGAAGGGCAAAACGTACAATTTGAAATCGTTGAGGGAGATCGTGGACCTCAAGCAGCTAACGTAACGAAACTATAATAGACGACGCATATAAATAACGGTAACCGCCGAAAGGCAGTTACCGTTATTACTGTTTTATGGTTCAATAGGGTTTGTTGGGTTCGTGATCCAGTCACTCCAGCTACCTACATAAAGCTTCACATTGGAATAACCCGCTTCCCATAGTCCAAGGACATTCGGTGTAGCTGTTACACCCGAGCCACAATATACTATTAGCTCTTCGTATGGTTTTAAACTCGAAAAGTGCTTCTCTAGTTCTTCTTTCTGTTTCCAATTTCCATTCTCATGAAAAAGACCCATCCAATCAAAATTTTTTGCCCCTGGAATATGTCCTGCCTTTTTATCAATTGGTTCGAAGCGGCCCATGTAACGTTCATAAGACCTAGAATCAATCATTGCTACATTACTATCATATTTTTTCTTATTTATTCCATCTTGATCAATGACAAGATGCTGTTGGATAGTAGGTTGGAACGTCCCACTCGTATTGTGTCTTATTTCTTTCTCAACTGGAAATCCGTTCTGCACCCATTGATCGTAGCCACCATTTAATATGAAAGTTTTCGTATGACCAAGGTACTTCATTAGCCAACAAAAACGAGAAGCAAAAGGATGACCATTGTCATAAGCAATAATAGTGGAATTATTGTTAATTCCCGCTTGTTTCACTTTCTCCATAAAAGAGCCTAGCTTTGGTAATGGATGGCGTCCCCCAGTTGTTTCTACTGTTCCACTTAAATCTTTTTCTAAATCAAAATAGATTGCTCCAGGTATGTGATTGTCTTGATACTGTTTTTGTCCTTCATTAGGATCTTTTAAGTTAAAACGACAATCAACAAACACGATGTTATCCTTGCCTAGCATATTGTAGGCCCATGAAGCCTCTTTGATCATTTCTCTTTCCCCCTTACTACTCCTCATTAACTTCTTTTAAAACTTTATTCTCTAATGGTATACGATAACACATTAAAATTACATGTAAAATAGGAAAAAGAATAGCAGCAATATAAGCTTTAAATAATAAGGGAATAACTATAAACTCTAGTCCAACAACCAAATAATTAGGATGATTAATGAATTTATATGGCCCTTTCTTTACCAGTTCTGCTCCTGGTAAAATAATAATTCTCGTATTCCAAAACCTACCGAGAGAGAATAAGCACCAAAGTCTAAAAAGTTGCAATAACACAAATGAAATAATGAGCATTTCCCCGATATTCGCCGTTAAACTATGTGATAAATAGGCTTCTATCATGACCCATAGTAAAAAAGAGACATGTGTCACGACTATCCACTTATAGTGTCCTTCTTTAACTACATTTGCTCCTTTACCTCTCATCCAATTCTCATTGCTTTTCGCAACAATAAGCTCTACTATCCTTTGTATGATAATGACAATCCATATCCAAAAATAGATCATGCTATACCCCACTCTATTATCATCATTTCAGAACTAAATCCAGGACCTAAGGCTGTTAAGAGACTTCGTGTTCCTATCTTTGGCATTGACTCCATCGCCTCTTTTAAAACATATAGGACTGTTGGTGATGACATGTTTCCATGTTTCTTTAATACATCATAAGAAAAGCGTAAGGCTTCCCGAGAACACGGTAACGTTTCTTCTATAGCCTCTAACACTTTTAATCCTCCTGGATGTGCAGTAAGAAAAGCAAAATTTTCCTTATCCTCTTCCTGTTGTTCCAAAAAGTCTGTTACATGCTCTTTCCAAAAATAGTTAACTAGACTTGGTATACTTTTAGCAAAAATAACATGAAATCCTGTGTTTTTAACATCCCAGCCCATCACATTTAAAGAATCTTTTTTCATTTTTGAACTAGTGCCTTTAATTTTTACAGGAGACTTCACTCTCCTCAAATATGGACTTTCGTCTCCTACTAATAAACAGGCTGATACGCCGTCCCCAAAAAGCGCCGATCCGATGAAATTGCTTTTTCTGTTATCATCTTTTTGGAATGCTAGACTGCAAAGCTCTGCATTAACTAAAACAGCCGTTTTTTTAGGATTTGCCTTCAACCACTCATATGCACGAGCTAATCCAGAAGCGCCCCCAGCACAGCCTAACCCCCATATCGGAATACGAGTGATATCATCCCGAAAAGGTAATTCATTTATACATCTAGCATCTATGGTGGGTGTAGCAATTCCAGAGCTAGAAACAAATAAAAAACAGTCTATTTGCTCTATAAGCATTTCCTCTGATAATAGTACATTGTTTTGTACACAGTCTCTAATTGCTGCCACACTATGTTGAGTTGCTTCTTCTATGTAAAGGTTATTTCGTTCCTCAAAAGAATGTGTTTGTTCAAACCATTCTACTGGAACGACAAATTGGCGTTCTTCTATAAACGCATTATCAAAAACGGGTAGCAGTCGCTCCAATTCTCTTTCTGCTCTAGGAAAAATTTCTTTAATTAACGTTTTCGCTTTAGTTTGAGAAATTTTATATGGCGGGCTACTAACACCGACAGACGCTATGTATGGCATCATCTCATCCTTTTTTACTGTTAGTTTTACCCTTTTAAAGTAAACCTATTCTATCAACTAAAACCCATAAATAGTCATTCCACCGTCAACAAAAATTGTCTGTCCAGTAATATAATCACTAGCTTCAGTTGCTAAAAACACTGCTGTACCTGCTAGCTCTTTTAGTTCTCCTATTCTTTTTAAAGGAGTTCGGTCAACAATGTCCTGAACGTATTGCTCATTTTGAAGTAATTTTTCCGTTAAAGAAGTCGGAAAATACCAAGGTCCAATCGCATTGACCCGGATCCCATATTTACCCCACTCTAACGATAAAGTTTTTGTCATTTGAATAAGGGCTGCTTTTGTCATTGCATATACGACCCCCGTGCGTAAAGCGACATGACCTGCAACAGAAGAAATATTAATAATTTTCCCATACTCCTGTTCTTTCATTTTTTTTGCAGCATATTGAGAAAAAAAGAAGGCACTCTTCATATTTGTATTAATAATTTGATCCCATTCTTCTTCCGTTACTTTTTCTGCTTCACTACGAATATTCATCCCAGCATTGTTAACCCAGACATCAATAGATCGATCCCCTATAACATCGTCTACCCTTTTTATTATTTCTTTATATTGTTGTACATCACCAATAATTGTTTGAACATTCGTACCTCGCATTTCCAAATCTGTTTTCAGTTGATCAAGGTCAGATTTTGTTCTTGATATAAGAATTACATTTGCTCCTGCTTCTGCATACGAAATTGAAATTGCTCTCCCAATTCCTTTAGTTGCTCCTGTAATAACAGCCGTTTTTCCTTCCAAATGAAAGGATGGTAAATAGGTTTCCATCATTGTTCCCCTTTCTATAAATGTGTCAAAACTTCAGAATTTTTTTATTTTTGTAACATTTTAACAAATTATTTACAATTTGTTGACCTCAGTATACACTACTAACTGTATTTATAATAAGGGGGAAAATAAAAAATGAAAAAACTATTAATGCTATTAGCACTTGCTCTAGTATTTGTGTTTGCTGGTTGTTCACAATCTGAAGATGATAACACGTCTGGAGATGCAAATGCTGGTGAAACTAGCGGTGAAGACAAAAACACAGATGCTGAAGGTGAAGACGCAGCTGCAGATGAAAACGCAACAAAAGCTGCTCTACTTAACAACCAACTTTCTTTAACTAACACAATTAAAGGGAACCACCAAGCAATCGCTTCTTACGTTGCAGAACTTGCTAACCCAGAAGCTAAGCCAGAAGATTTAGAGACTTTAAAAGCAGATGCTTTAACTGCAGCTGAAGAAGCTGTAACTGCAGTAGATTCATTTACTCTTGAAGGTGAAGTTTCTGAAGAAGCAAAAGCTTCTTTCGAAGAAGCATTAGCTGATCTTAAAGCTTCTTATGAAGCATATGTAACAGCTCTTTCTGCAGATGAAACAGATTTCGCTGCTGCTGAAGAACTTTTCACTTCATTTGAAGCAAAACTAGGTACTCTTTATGAAGGTCTTGGACTTCTTGCACCTAGCATTGCTACAGAATTAAGCTAATAAATAAACAGATATAAATAAACCTACCAAATCGGTAGGTTTATTTTTTATCCATGAGGCTGCTCATATTTTTTATTTCATTTGCAGTGTAGACGCCTACTCCTTGTTTGTCTATTTGGGATAAGTAGAACATTGCTCTCGCAACCGTTTCGGCATTTATAGCCAACCGGCTTTTCCATGACTCTTTGAGAAGAAAGGATATTGCTGTAAAAATTTTGCTTGCTATAGCTTCTCCTAATCTAAATTCCTTTCTCTCCCCTAGTAAAAGGGATGGTCTCATAATCGAAATAGAACGAAAAGAAATGGCTGTTAGCTTATTCTCAAGTATTCCTTTCATTTTTGGATACCATAAAATAGAATTAGCATTTGCATTCATAGAGCTTATAATTGAAAAATGTTGGACGTTATTTTTTTTAGCTAACTCCGCAATCGCTAAAGGATATTCGACGTCCACTTTATACATCGCCTCTTTAGACTTTGCTTTTTTTATGGTGGTTCCTAAGCAACAAAATACATCATCAACGGAAAAGTATTCTTCTACATCCTCTAGCTTATCAAAATTACAAACCACCTCTGTTAACTTAGCATGTTCGATACCACTGGGTGACCTTACTAAGCTATAAACCTTTTTATACTCCTGTCCCTGTAAGAGTTCGTGAAGAAGTTTATTCCCAACCAACCCACTTGCTCCTGCAATAAGTGCTGTTTTTCCGTGCGTCATTAACTCCCCTCCATTTCATTCTTATTAACCTGACACAGTTACACTCTAACTTATATAGATACCAAGTAGATATGAAAAATTACTCTCCCACTTTTAGTTTCGAAAGACTGTTTCTGGAAAATTAGTTGGATAGTTTATTTAAACTACGACATAACTATAGCTTTGCATTTTGATGAGTGTATACGACCGCTTCGGCAGAATACTTCGCTTTCCACGGGCACGGCCTCAGCCTCCTCGCGGAAGACCACCGCTGCGGGGTCTTCAGACACGTGCTATCCCGTAGGAGTCTGCGTAATCTGCCTACGCTAAGATTGACTTTCTAATTCAAGGATAGTGGTAATATAGGCATGTTAGATAATTCTTCCCTATCTATATGACTATATTTTTAACTTTCTTTTTCCTAATTCATCCGTACATTAAAAATAAGCACATGCTTAGCGAAGGAAATACACGTAGACTCCTGCGGGACAGCGAAGACGTTGAGACCCCACAGCGAGCGTTCTGTGCGAGTGAGGAGGCTCAGCGCGAGCCCTAAGGTGCGCGTAGTGTATTTCCGTAGCGGTTGGATTTGCACACATCTAGTTACGTCGCATTTTCCATCAACTGTGTACAAATAGCAGCGATGTTTCAAAAATTCATAGAAGTTTTGACATATAATACTCGTCAACATATGTTCCATCTATCATAAGCGAGTTTCTTTTCGTACCTTCTATTTCAAATCCACTTTTCTTATATAAAGCAACGCCTGCTTCATTTTGTTTTACGACAGTCAATTCTAGTCTCGTAATTGCCTGTTTTCTTGCCCAATTTTCTGCTTGTTGGAATAGTCTTGTTCCTATACCAACACCCCTAAATTCTTCTAAAATACCGATAACTAAATAAGCAGAGTGTTTTGTTTTTGTTACACGTCCTCCTATGACTATTAAGTACCCTACTAATAGATTTTCTTGTTCTGCAACAAATATAGTGGAGTTCCTTTGTTGTTGGATAAGTTCTATTTGTTTTTGTTGTTGTTCAGGAGTAGTTCTTCTTTCTCCAGCTTCCATTAGCATAAAATTGGTTTCGGATTCAACTTGTTTTACAAGCCCGCTAAAATTTTCTGCATCTTCAACCTTTATTTCCCTAATCTGCACGCTAATTCCCCAAAAAGGTTATTCAATTGCGTGGGGCAAACAATATGACCGATACTCCAACCAAACATATGGTTGCCCCTATCCAATCATATAAATCAGGTGTCTTCCTATCAATCCCCCAACCCCATAAGATAGATAGAACTATAAAGACCCCTCCATATGCAGCATAAACTCTACCAAACGAAGGAAAGGTTTGAAAAGTAGCGATAACCCCATATAATGCTAATGCTATTCCGCCACTTATTCCCCAATAAAACGGTTTACCTTCTCTTAACCACAGCCATATAAGATAGCCTCCTCCAATTTCTGCGAGGCCTGCCACTATAAATAACACAATTGCATAAGTCATTTCATACACACCTTTTTTTCACTTATACCTAAAGCCGTTATATTAGTTCATTAGCGATAACTAAACAAAGTTATTTTATCATATTTGTTACAAAATTTATGGAAAATCGCGTCTAGACACGATTATTGACTTTCTTTTTGAACAAAATTAGTCCATAAAATGAACAAATTGTGAATCATGGTCCCAGCATCTATTCAAAATGTCAGTCTAATTTGTAGTATAGATATGTAATCACAAATTGGAAAGGAATGGGGGATGTCACATGTCCAACACAAAACCTGTTAAGGAGACGGATACAAACTTAAGAGGAATAGCTACGGACAAGGAAAGCTCTTCTCACGAACCGAACCTTAAAGGAACATTTATAGCCGTAATGGGGATTGGGGTTATTATCGTTGTTTCTTGGTTTGGGGTTTGGAGTTTATTTTTAAGTCGTTAAACATTTAATGTTGGTTAGGGGGACTATGCATGCATTTGCATAAGTATGAAAAAATTTGGATCGCTTTTGGTACTGGATCACTGCTCGTGTTTTTAACGATATTAGGTATAGGGGCTTTTTATCAAGGTACTCAACCACCAAGTTGTTTAGTAACACTTGATCCAGCAAACGTTCAAGCGCATGAATCATTTAAAGAAGAAAATTTAGGTTTACATCAAGTTGGGGAAAACGAATATGTTGTCAATGTGTTAGCTACTGCTTTTAATTATGATTTAGGAAAAGACGCTGAAGGAAATACTGTAAGAAAGATCCGCATTCCTGCAGGCTCAAAAGTTACATTTCAAGCAACTACATCTGATGTTGTTCACGGATTTCAATTAGCTGGAACAAACGTAAATATGATGTTAGAGCCTGGCTATATTAGTGATTACGTTACAACATTAAATACACCAGGAGAATACACATTGCTTTGTAATGAATACTGTGGATTGGGTCATCATCTTATGATGGCGGTTGTGGAGGTGTATTAAAATGATTAAAAAATTAGATATATCTAAACCTGAAGCACGATTAATTATGTCTTTCATGTATGTTGCTTTTGCTTCCCTATTAATTGGTGGCTTAATGGGATTGCTACAAACATTAGTACGCTCTGGTACATTCAAACTACCATTTGGAATTGGCTATTATCAAATACTTACTGTTCATGGGGTAATTTTAGGGTTAGTTTTAACAACATTCTTTATCATCGGTTTTCAATATGCTCTAATGAGTAAAAGTGTAGGCATGTCTAATGGACAAAGAAAGCTTGCATGGGTTGGTTACTGGATCATGATGATTGGCACTGTCTTAGCAGCTACGATGATTTTATTAGGTAAAGCGAATGTTCTATATACATTCTACGCACCTTTACAAGCACATCCACTTTACTATATAGGGCTTGCTCTTTTTGTTGTCGGAACTTGGATAGCATGTTTTGTTAACTTCCATCAGCTTGCAAAATGGAAAAAACAAAATCCTGGTGAAAAATCTCCACTTATGGCATTTATGGTTGTTATCAATATGTTAATTTGGTTTATTAGTACACTTGGTGTAGCAACTACTGTGTTATTCCAATTCATTCCTTGGTCACTGGGGATGGTTGATGAAATTAACGTTCTAGTCAGTCGTACACTATTCTGGTATTTTGGTCACCCACTAGTTTATTTCTGGTTACTACCAGCTTATATGGCATGGTATACAATCATCCCGAAAATTATTGGTGGCAAAATATTTAGTGATGCTTTAGCAAGACTTTCATTCTTATTGTTTTTGCTTTTCTCGATACCAGTTGGATTCCATCATCAGTTAACTGAACCTGGTATTGATCCATTTTGGAAATACATTCAAGTAGTATTAACATTTGCGGTTGCTATTCCTTCGTTATTAACAGCATTCTCTATGTTCGCTACGTTCGAAATGGCTGGCCGTGCAAAAGGTTACTCTGGTTTATTCGGTTGGTTTAAAGCTTTACCTTGGAAAGACGTTCGTTTCCTTGCACCGTTTATAGGTATGGCAGCTTTCATCCCTGGTGGTGCAGGTGGACTGATTAACGCTTCTAACCAATTAAATGGTGTAATCCATAACACCATATGGGTTACAGGTCACTTCCATTTAACCGTTGCAACAACAGTAATGTTAACATTCTTCGGTATTTCCTATTGGCTAATACCGCACTTAACAGGCAAAAAATTAACGCCTCAACTTAACCGTTTAGGTATTATTCAAACGATTATATGGACTGTTGGTATGACAATTATGTCTGGGGCCATGCATATTGCAGGACTTTTAGGCGCACCACGTCGTTCGGACTATTCGGTTTATGGCGGAACAGAACAAGCACAAGAGTGGATAGGTTATCAAATAGCACAAGCAATTGGAGGAACAATATTATTTATCGGTATTCTACTTATGTTCTACATCTTCATTAAATTAGCATTTAATAGTAGTCCAGAAGGTGTTGAAGAATTCCCAGTTGCTGAATACGGTGACCATGATGGAGCAACTCCGAAAGTTTTCGAAAATTGGAGACTATGGATTGGCATTGCTGTGGTTCTAATCTTATTTGCATATACTATTCCATTAATTGATATTATTCAGAACTCTCCTCCAGGCTCACCAGGATTTAAGTGGCCTATCGGAAATAGTTAAAAACGAAGAAAAACACCTGTTATTTAAAAAATATTTTACTTAAAAAAGCTAACGGCGAAATCGAAATGAAATTCGATTTTCCTACCGTTAGCTTTTTTGGTAAATGCTATGCTTTTTTCGGAAAGAGAGTGTAACTAAAACTAATGAAAAAATCTATTACCAAAACCATTGACCATACTTTTAGCGTACGAAGTAATGCTTCTGTCTGTATGTCATTGTTGATATAAAGAATGATACCTATTAATATTCCTCCGCCTATCAACCAAGATAACAAATGACGATACCAACCAGCACGCTCTTCTTTGGCATGTTCTTTGCCATGTTTTTTTATTTTAGCTGGTTTTTTACCATTTAAAAATCTATGTACGAATTGCTCGTCAGCCCATTTAATCATACGATGTCCAAAAGCTACACTAACACCTATGTAGATTGCTGCAATTCCATGAACAATACTGGCAGTTGCTCCATTTTTCAAATCAATGAATGTAGCAATGAGCAATACAATATCTACAATCGGTGTACAAATAAGTAAAATGGCACTTATCCTTTTTTGATTGAAAACATATCTAGCAACTAATCCCGATAATACCAACACCCAAAAACCAACCTCGCAAGCAATAATTAACCAACCAATCAAAGTAAATCCCCCTATAAAATAACTTTCCATAAATGATAATGTAATCCTTCTCTATGATTTTCTATAGTTATAGATAGAAAATATAAGGGAGTTACTCTTCTCTCCTATAGTCCCTACGTGGAAGCAGTTGGAATAATCAACTATCCTAATACAACTGTTCCATCAAATAATGTTTATGCTTTAAAGACTACTAAGCTAATCTAGTTAAACATTCCAGTTTTTCTTTGCAACAATGCTCATACTTAAAGGAATCCTTATTTCTTTATTATTCAAGTGTTCAAATAGAGCTGACATATCATGCGGATATTCATCTAATTTTTCAATTTTGAACCCGTTCTTAATCATGCCGTTTATAATTTGTGATAGAGTTGGATCAAAATTATAAATTGGAGCCCCTTGATATTTCTCATTTTCTATGTAATCTAATCCATCATTATATATTCTAGGCTCATCAATAAAATAAGAAAGCTTTAATTCAAAAGGATTTTGTTTATCTTCATTATCTAGCATCAGTGAGAAAGGATGCACCTCATAAATAATCACTATCCCATCTTTTCTTAACAGTCTCGCAACCACTTGAAAAAAATCGTCCATACTAGGAAACCACATTAAACTTCCAACGGATATGTAAACTAAATCGAAACTCGAAAAAAATTGTTCAGGTATATCATAAATATCGGTTTGCACGAACTCACAATCTACCCCAGAAAACTGAGAAAGTTCCCGTGCTGATTTTATCGCCTCATCAGCTATATCAAAACCTGTTACAGAATTTGCTCCCATGTTTTTTAAAGAAATCGTTTCTTCCCCGTCATTACAACAGACCTGCGCAACATCTTTACCTACAATCCCTACTGCATTCAAAGTTTGTGTTATTGTTTTATCCAACTTGGAATAGCCTTTTTGTTTAAATTTTTCCAATTTACCTTGCTCCACTTTGGATTTTTGATGCTTTGCATTTACTTCATTCCAAGCCTTTCGATTTGCTTCTGTATATTGTTTTCTATCCATTATACCCCTCCTAAAAGTAAGCTGTATATAAAAGCTAAATTAAGCATTATTTGCGTTTTTCATTTTAACACATTTTCCCAAATGTTATTTAGGCATTCCTTTTAAAATAGAAAAAAATAAGGGTACAAATCATATAAAGATTTGTATCCTTATTTCGTGTGAGAATTATTGGTTTACCACTTATAAATTTCTTTATATTTGTTCTCTAAATAATTAACTAAGTAATCAGCGTTTAACCCTTCACCAGTCACATCATTTAAGATTTCCAACGGCTTTTTCAACTTACCGTATTGATGTACGTGTTTAGTTAACCATTCTTTCACTTTGTTTAGCTCTCCGTTTTCAATTAATTCGTTTACGTTTAATTCTTTGTTCATCGCATGATAAAGTTGAGCCCCGTACATGTATCCTAGCGCATAGGAAGGGAAATAACCAAACGCTCCTCCTGACCAGTGTACATCCTGAAGTACGCCTTCACGATCATTGGTAGGACGAATGCCTAAGTACTCTTCCATCTTATCGTTCCATAAACGTGGTAAATCTTTCACTTCAATTTCTTTATTGATTAATCCTTTTTCTAACTCATAACGAACCATTACATGTAGTGGATACGTCATTTCATCTGCCTCAACACGGATAAATGACGGCTTCACTTCATTGATAGCACGATAAAACTCTTCATTGGATAAAGATGATATAGATTCTGGTGCGTATTTTTTCAATGTATTGAAATAACGATTCCAGAATGCTTTACTGCGAGATATATATGTCTCCCAGAAAAGAGATTGGGACTCATGAATACCGTTAGAAGTTCCAGTTGCTAAAGGCGTTCCAACTAAATCCTCACTAATATTTTGCTCGTAAAGGGCATGTCCACCTTCGTGGATGGTACCGAAAATTGCCATACGGAAATCATTTTCATCATAACGAGTTGTTACGCGAACATCGTTTGGATTTAACGATATCATAAATGGATGAACTGTTTCGTCTAAGCGACCTGATTGGAAGTCATAGCCCATTTCCTCTAGAATTTCCAAGCTAAAAGCTTCTTGTTTCTCTTTCGGGAAAGGTACTAAAATACTGGACGTATCAGGCTTATGATTAGATTGTTGTACTTTTTCAATCAAGGGTGTAAGCGAGTCTCTAAGGGCTGGAAATACTTGATCTAAAACCTCCACTGTCACACCCGGCTCATACATATCAAGAAGTGCATCGTAAATATTTTTTTCATAGCCCCAATAGTTAGCAAATTTAATATTATAATCCACTAGTTTTTCTAAATATGGTTGAAACATAGCAAAATCTGATTTTTCACGTGCTTCCTCCCATACGGATTCAGCTTCCGCTTGAAGCATTACATATGCCTTGTATTCATCATCAGGTATTTTTGCGTTTCGCTCATAATCTTTTTCACATTCAAGTACCGATTTATGTATGATTTCATCCTCTGTATTACCTTTTAGTTCCGAAATAAATTGTTTCATTTTATCGGAAGTAGACATTTGATGAATTTTTTGAGAAAGGACACCTATAGTATTCGAACGCAGCTTAACAGACTTCTTCGGTGCCTTTGTCCGTAAATCCCAAGCCATTAAACTGATTGCTTCACCATAAGATTCCATTTCCGCTAAATAATCTAAAAATTCCTGCTCTGTTTTCGTGTAATTTTTAGTCAATTGCTTCACTCCCTTTTTCCTATATGCGTATCTATTTTACCTTAAATTAGTTTAAAAAGAAAAACATGTTTCACTTTTCAAAAAATAAAAGATTTCAATTGAACTATTTCTGTTAATTATCTACAAAATGGTATGATAAAGAGTAGGGTATCGTTTTATAATAAGAATCAGATAAATGAGGAGGATTTAAATGGCTAAAATAGACAAGCTATTAACCAAGGCACAGGAATATTTAGATCCAAATGAAGAGGTTCAAGAATGCGTTTTAGGTGCATATGAAACCGAGATATTAGGGAACGACAGTGTAAGGAATGGCATTTTTATCGCAACCGACAAAAGAGTTGTGTTTTATGCTAAAAAATTAACTGGTTATGAATTAGAATCATTCCCCTTAGAAAATATCAGTTCATTTGAATCTGGGAAAGGAATGCTAGGTCATAAAATTTCTTTTTTTGCGTCCGGAAATAAAGTTAAAATGAAATGGATTCAAGGAGAAAACGTCCAGGATTTTATTTCTTACGTAAGGGATAATATGGGGAAAAGACAAAGCTCTTCAGCTCCGAGTGAAAGTAGTAATAGTGTTGACGAATTAAGACAACTTGCAGAATTACGAGATGCAGGCATAATAACAGAAGAAGAATTTACCCAAAAGAAAAAACAAGTACTAGGCATTTAAAATTAACTAAATAACGGGGTCCTAAACTATTTAGTTTGGGATCCCGTTTTTTCTATAGCTTTATTTTTCTCTCTTCCCAAAATACTGATAATAATCAGTTCGAATAAAGCCGTTGTAAAGCTTTCTCTTCTTTGTTGCCTTTTGACCGTATAGCTTTTCAAAATCTTGGTGTGATGTTAATATATACACGCTCCAACTTGGGTGATTCTTCATAATGTTACCAAGGTCGCGATACATTTTTTCCACGACATCTTTTTCCCCAATACGCTCTCCATATGGTGGGTTTCCTATTAGATAACCATTGGATTCCTTCGGGTTAAGATCACTTACTTGCATTTGCTTGAAGTTGATTAAGTCAGCAAACCCTGCTTCTAATGCATTCCCTTTCGCCATTTCAATCATTTTGTGGTCAATATCATATCCAAAAATATTAAGTTTTTGATCATAATTAGCTAGGTCTTCTGCTTCGGTTAATGCTTCATCCCAAATCTTTTGTGGAACAATATCCCACTCTTCTGCCGCAAATTCTCTATTAAAGCCTGGTGCAATATTTTGACCAATTAAAGCAGCTTCAATCGGAATGGTACCCGAACCTGTAAAAGGATCAACAAATGGTTCGTCTGGCCTCCAATTCGTTAGTTGAACGAGAGCAGCAGCTAGTGTTTCTTTTAGAGGGGCCTCATTTTGTTTAACACGATATCCCCTTTTATGTAGCCCCGTACCCGATGTATCCAGGGTTAATGTCACTTTGTCTTTTAATATAGCTACTTCTACTCGGTACAGAGCACCGTTTTCTGGTAGCCTATCTATAAGTCCATGCTTTTGTGTTAAACGATTAACAATCGCTTTCTTAACGATTGATTGACAGTCTGGCACAGAATAAAGGGTAGACTTTACAGATTTCCCAATTACGGGGACTTGTCCATTTTCCGGTATGTATTCTTCCCATGGTAATGCCTTCGTTTTTTCAAATAACTCATCAAATGTCTTTGCTTCAAATTCACCTACAAGAAGCTTAACTCTGTCAGCCGTGCGTAACCATAAATTGCTTTTAGCGATTCCGTATGCATCTGCATCGTACTCAATTCTGCCATTCTCTACTCTTACATTGTCAAAACCTAAATTTTTTACTTCATTCGCTACAATCGATTCTAAACCTGCAGCAGATGTTGCAATTAGTGTAAATTGATTTGCCATACTTGAGATCCTCCAACATTTTGTATTAAACATACCTTCTTCTATGTATAGTATACCCTTAAAACAAATGTAAAAAGCCTTTTCTAAACAAACGATTATGTTCGCTTAGAAAAGGCTTGCTCGATCGATTGATGTAGAGCTGACCTATGAATGTTCTGTAAGCCATGTTTTGTACCATCGTACTACGAACGGCGGTCAACCTCGTACTCAGGTGGTAATCATCTATCTACAAGCAACAAGTTGCTTGTCCCTCCATATTGGTTCATTTCCCTCAGGAGAGTGCCCCTACCATTATTTGGGTTGCTCGCTCGTGGGGTTTACCTCGTTCCACTTCAACCATTTCTAGTTGAACTCCGTCACTGTGGCACTTTCAAGGTATTAATACCATATCCGAAGACTTAGGTACGTTCCCTGCCGTTAGCCAATAGGCTACCCTAACTTATGAATTCGTCAGGCACGAACACTACAGCCATCTCAGACTGTGCGAGCATGGACTTTCCTCTGCATGATTAAGTCATACAGCAATTACCCGAACATTCAATTGTTGTTTCCACATCACCTATCATGGAATACAAATTATAACATGATTTCAATCGTTTGCAAAATGTAAATATTACCTATTCATCTAATCTACGTACTTCTTGCCAAATACTGCTTTTTCTAAATTCGATAATCGTTTTAAAATATCGTAGTTGACATGACCTGTTGTTGACTGGGCTTGTGCTTGTCTCATTCTAGGTTGGTCTGTAGATTGTTGCTTTAATCGCGCATTTTCTTGTGTAAGTCTTTCCACTTCGCTTTGTAGTGCTTCATAGTCTTGAATGACTACATCTAAAAATTGATCTACTTCTTCTTGATTATAACCTCTTATAGCAGTTTTAAAGTCTTTCTCTAAAATATCTTTACTCGTTAATTGAACTCGTTCAAACATTCTATTCACCCCAAAATCATAACAACTTAATTAATATTCTTTCAAATTAGTATAGAAAAGTCAATTTACAATTATGTTTCATTCGATAAAATTAGACGAATTCAGTTCCATATCCCTAAAAGTATCATCTAAATCAAAGGATGTAATATAAAACAATTGAAAATTTGGTTTATTTTGACGCTTCACCTCCTCTAAGAAAAATTTGGGTGTCCCTTCGTTTTCCGGTTCATAAAGTATTAAACAAGCGTCTGATTTCTGAATCAACCATTTATCTTTTATCTTAAATTGATGTGGTCCTTCATATTCTTTTTTCACTAAGGGCTCATAAAAATCAGCTTGTTCGACTATTTCTTGATAAACAAGCTGAAGGTCTTCTTTCCATCTCTGCTCCTGGTTTGTAAATGGTGGAATAACAGCTAACTTTATGTCATATTCTAATTGAAGCTCAAGGACCACTTCAGCAGCCCATAGTTCTACGCCAGCTTGTCCAGAAATTAAGATCCATTCAATTCCATCCTCAATAAGTGGAAGCAATCTCCTCTTTATTGTTTCTTTAATATAAGGTATTCGTTTATCATTGCTATTAAATATGCCTAATTCCATAGGTTTATAACCTGTAATCGTTAAAACATTCATTTTTTCATTCCTTTAGATGGATAATGTGTTGAGACTCATCTTTTTACAAATGGTAAAGGAAGGACTGAAAACACCAGTCCTTCCACATAACATTATTAGCGTGCATAAGGATTAAATGCTGGATTCATTGGTCCAGCCGGTGGTACAGGAGCTCCTGGTGCAGGAACGACAGTTCCTAGTGGCGGTGCCGGTGGTACAGGGCCCATATTTATATTTACAGCGTCATAAGTGTTAGCGAATGACGTTGTATGAGGAAAGTAGTGTTTATTCTTTTGTAAATGATGGTTTACAACAGTTGTATGAGCTGGATGAACATGATTAACTTCATTTACAGAGTGTGTATTTTTCACACAATGTTTTGTAGGGTATACCACAGTTTCTACAGGGCTTACCGCCGTTGGTTTACAATGTTTATGATGATGATGCATCCTATCCTCTCCTTTCATTTTCTATACATTAATACTATATTATGAAGAAAGGAGACATGTACTAAGTCATAAACCTAATTTTGCTTTATAACTAGAGATTGTATCCGTGCCTAGAAATAAGAAAATATTTTAATATGGTGGAAGAAAAACCCTTACCAAAAGTTGGTAAGGGTTTTTTGCTATTTTTGACCGTCCGCTAAATCCTGAGGGGTAAAGGAGAATGGCAATAATTCCTCCATCGTCATTGTTTTCGTATCCCCTTTTAAATTTGCAATTTGGATTTCCATCGTTGGCTCACAAAATTCACTCAATACTTGACGACATGAGCCACAAGGAGGTACTGGTCGTTCTGTGTCCGCTACCACTGCTATATGTTGAAATTCTTTTTCACCTTCTGATATCGCCTTAAAAATCGCCACTCTTTCCGCGCAGCATGTAACAGGATAAGCAGCATTTTCTATGTTACATCCCTTATATACTTTTCCACTTTTCGTTAATACGGCAGCTCCTACTCTAAATTTGGAGTATGGAACGTATGCATTATTCCAAGCATCCTTTGCGTGACTTAACAATGTCTGTTGATCCATTATGACTTCCTCCCAATGTTTTCTCATATAGCTCGTATATGTAAAGCGAATTCAGGGCTTTCCTTTCATTTGATTCATTACATAATCAATGGAATGATAAAGCTCCATAAATCTTTTTCTTTTTACGTCATGATAATAGCTATGTAATAAAAGCAATTCCATATTCTCTTTCGTATTTTGGACTTGATTAGGGTAAATAGGAAGTTCTGGAATAGCTGCTAACGTCTCTTCCTCCCATTTATCGATTAAGGAAAAAGGGTGTTTTGTTTGGACTTTAACTTGCTCAAATCCTTCTCTA
Source organism: Salirhabdus euzebyi (assembly GCF_014207435.1). Classification (GTDB taxonomy): domain Bacteria; phylum Bacillota; class Bacilli; order Bacillales; family Alkalibacillaceae; genus Salirhabdus; species Salirhabdus euzebyi. The sequence continues at coordinate 70,574 of NZ_JACHGH010000002.1, read as the reverse complement.
CTCTTTTTATCAATAGCATTACCGTTATCAAATCGCTCTAATCCTTTAGCTAACACTTCTTCATATATTTGATCTATTAGGTTGGCTAATTGTGAATTCATGTCCAACATCCCTTTTTATTCCACTTTAACATGTTATTCTCTCCAATTCACCTATTTTTATTTGTTATTCTAAATAAAAAGGCTACAAGTAGTATTAATGACTACTATAGCCTTCTTTCCAACATATAGGTTATTGTTTCTTCGTTATCCATTTGTTTATTAACATACTCTTTTTTAAAGACGTATACATTTTCCGAAAAAGGTGATCTTCTCTTTTGAGAATTGATTCCGTACTTTTTGGTGCTTGTTTTTCTAATTGCTTTACTTTTTCATGAAAACTTAATAATTCAGATTGTAGCCGATGGATTTCCTTGCGTTGTTTGTAAAGTTCCTTTTCAATTGCCATATCAGCTTTAAACGATATTTTTTCCTGTAGCACCTGCATGTTATCCATTAAATCACCTATGATCTTTTCAAATTCATTTTTTGATACCTTATCTTCATAGTGATGTATTTTTTTATAGGCTAAAGCCATTTACAACCGTCTCCCTTCCTATCCGAATCTTTGTATCCCTTAATTCTTCTTTAAACGTAAGAATCCTTTCTGAGCGACAAACATAGAAGAAATGTTACAAGTCATTCGATAAAAAAGAAAAAAAGAATAGTTTTTCCGACATGCTTCAAAATAACGTTAAGGAGGGATTTCAATGGCTAAGAAAAACGAAGAAAAGAAGCGTACAGATCAAAAAGTAGAGGAAGAACCTACTCGTAAAGGTTGGAAAGGTGATGGAAATCCGAAGTTAGACGGTCCAAATCGTCCATCTACTTAATCTTTAAAGCATATTTTTAAGCCCCTGTCACTTTGACAAGGGCTTAAAAAAGGTCTCCTTCTTATTGGCTACTTTTCTTATCAAACCTCTTTTTTTATAAAACAACTCCCCTATTTCTTTTGGCTGGACTATTTCCTCTTTCCAGTCCTCTTTCGAAACTGTTTTCCATACAGACCAATCTTCGTGAACGTTATTTTCTTGCCTTATCGTAGGAAAAAGGTCTTCTAAAGAATCAGAGCTAATAAATGTACCGTGTAATTTCCTTTCATACTCTTGTCGTTTACCTGTTGGTTCTACTTCCTGTGCGAACGTATAAAACCCTTCATAAAGTCTCGGAGAAAATAAAATGGATGCTAATCTTTTCCCAATCTTTATTCTTTGATGAACATCTGTAAACTTCTTGATAAATAAACCATATAATTTTCCTGATGGCGTTGGAAATAATACGGAATTCAGATGTATACGATCCTGCATGAAATAAGGTAGGCTATGAAAAACCTTCCATTTAAAAAACGGTTGCTGTACTACAGGTTTTTCAATTAAATTTTGTTCATTAATAATTTGTGCCTTTACTAATCTTTTTTTATCTTGATAAATCCAAAAGTGAGACCATTCCTTCATCATAAACGTAGATACATGAAAGGCTTTTAACAAGTGAAAAAGCGGTCTATTTTCAAGAACGGAATGTTTATAGATTAATAATTGTGGAAAAGCATCAGCAAAAATGAACCAATTTGCTCTTTCATACGTCATATATAAGAAGCGTGCCATTTTTTTTGATAATAATTGTCGATAAGTATGTGTTTTTAAATCTGTCATATTCCAACCAGCATTCCGTGACACCATACTAGCTAAAAATGCCCATTCTATTTCCTGCTGATTTTGATAATAATGTAGATAAGCCTTTGTTCGCGTAATGTTATTTTTATTGTGCAATTGAGTAGATTCTTGAATTTTTTTGATTAGTTGATCTTCCATTGGAATAATCACCCTTGCGAGAAAATGTCATACAGAATTTATTATTTCCTTATCTTTTTTCTTTAATATTTGGTATGATACTGCAATATAGAGGAGGATTTTATGAATTACCCAAATGGAAGAAAAGGAAAAGGACAACCATCGATTCGGACTGGCCAAAAAAAGAATGATTTTGCAAATCGAGGAATGACCCTCGAAAATGATATAAATGAAACGAATCATTTTTACTTAGAAACGAATCATGCCGTTGTTCATAAAAAACCTACTCCTGTTCAAATTGTACAAGTAGACTATCCGAAGAGAAGTGCAGCTGTTATTAAGGAAGCATACTTTAAACAAGCATCTACAACAGATTATAATGGTCTTTATAAAGGAAAATATATTGATTTCGAAGCTAAGGAAACGAGAAATGTATCCTCTTTACCATTAGCCAATATACATGAACATCAAGTTGAACATATGAGGAAAGTTTTACAACATGGAGGGATATGCTTTTTCATTATCCGTTTCTCCAAACAAGAAGACACCTATTATTTACCTGCTGAATTCTTCATACAATTCTGGGATCAGCAGTTCCAAGGAGGAAGAAAATCCATGCCTATCACCTTTATTAAGGACCATGGACATAGCATTCCTTTTACTTTCCAAGCAAGGGTTGATTATATCAAAATAATCGATAAACTCTACTTTTAATCGGGAGGAGATTAATGATGGCAGAAAATAGCCGATCTCGCATGCAACGCAGACAAGAGAAAAAAACGAAGAAAACTAAAAAAGGTAAATTATCCAAATGGAATTGGAAAAAAATATTAATCATTATGTCTATCATCGGTGCAGTTCTATTTGCAGGTGTTATAGGATTATTTGCATATTATGTTTCAGGAGCACCGTCCCTACAAGCTTCAGCTCTTTCAGATCCTTTATCATCTAAAATTTATGATAGGAATGGTGAGTTAATCGTTGATTTAGGCACACAAAAAAGGACAAAAATTGAGTATGACCAAATCCCCAAAATACTGGAAGATGCTGTAATTGCAACAGAAGATGCTCGTTTTTATAAACACTTCGGTATTGATTTCAGACGTATCGGTGCAGCTGTTTGGGCGAATATTACAGATGGATTTGGTGCACAAGGTGCCAGTACGATTACGCAACAAGTTGTTAAAAATGCTTTCTTAGAACGAGAAAAAACAGTCAAACGAAAAGTTCAAGAACAGTGGTTAGCCATTAAACTAGAACAGGATTATTCAAAAGAAGAAATACTGACGATGTATTTAAATAAAATTCATTATGGTAACTCTACTTATGGTGTGGCAAAAGCTGCAGAAGTATACTTTGGTAAAACGAACTTAGATGATCTAACATTACCAGAAGCAGCCTTGTTAGCTGGTATCCCCCAGTTACCAAACGTCTTTGACCCATTAAAAAACCCTGAGAATGCAGAAAGACGAAAAAATATTGTTTTAGATTTAATGGTTCAGCATGAAAAAATAACAGAAGCAGAAGCAGCTGCTGCCAAAGAAGTAAAAGTAGAAGATATGGTAGTGGAAGATTATGCAACGAACATTCCATATAGTGATTTTCTTGAACGTGTGATACAAGAAGTAAAAGCTGAGCTTGGAGAGGATGTAGATATTTACCAGGACGGCTTACAAATTTATACGACACTTGATATAAAGGCTCAAGAACAAGTTGAATTCCTGTTAAGCAATAGCGAGGACAACCCGATAAATGGCTTGTATCCGGATGACGAGCTCCAAACTGGTATTTCTGTACTAGACACTAAAACGGGGGAAATACTCGCAATTGGTGGTGGACGAAACGCAAAACAAGGAATTGGTGCTGATTTTAACCATGCAATCCAAGGTAGCAGTCACCCTGGATCTACCATGAAGCCATTGTTAGACTACGGCCCACTAATTGAGAATACAAGAGCATCAACCTACTATCAAATTAATGATGAGAAATATAATTACACAATGGGTGATAAAAGAGAAATTAAAAACTATGACTTACAACACTCAGGGTGGCAAACAATGCGTTATCATATTTATCGTTCTCGTAACGTTCCAGCACTTAAGGCCCTTCAAGAAGTTGGCATTGATAAAGCTGGACAGTTTATTAACAAACTAGGAATTCCAACACCTGAAAATGGTATTTTAGAATCTGATGCTATCGGTGGCGGAAATATTTACTTAAATCCACTTCAAATGGCCGGAGCATATGCCGCTTTTGGAAACGAAGGTTTCTATAACGAACCATATGCAGTAAGAAAAGTAATTTATCCGAATGATAAAGAAGTAGATTTTAGACCAGAACCAAAAGTTGCAATGTCTGATTATACTGCATATATGATCACAGACATGTTAAAGGATGTTTTAGGTCCTGGAGGAACAGGTACAAATGCTAATATTCCAGGCTTACCTATTGCTGGTAAAACTGGAACAACGAATGATGATAAAGATTCTTGGTTTGCAGGATACACAACTAACTTTACTATCGCTGTTTGGACTGGGTATTCCGAAACTGAAAAGACCATAGAAGGAAAAGGAAAACAAATACCAACGGCGATGTTTAGACATGTAATGCAGCATATATCAGAGGGTGTGGAGACAGCTGACTTTGTCAAACCAGCCTCCGTAGTAGAAATAGCTGTTGAGAAGGGATCAAACCCTGCTAAACTTCCAAGTGAATACACACCAGACGATCAAATCATTCATGAGCTTTTTGTTAAGGGGCATGAACCAAAAGATACTTCAGAAAAATTTGATCAACTCGATCCTGTTCAAGACCTATCTGCAGAATATAGAGAGAGTGAAAATGCGGTAGAATTGAAGTGGAACTATGAAGAAAATGAGGAACAAGAAATTAAATTTGAAATAAGAGCTGGCGTAGAAAACTCCGAAATGCACGTCGTAACAAACACAGAGAATACGAATGTTTTGGTGACGAAAATAGAACCTGGACAAAAATATGTATTTGAAGTAACCGCTATTGGAGCAAACGATAATCGAAGTGAGCCAGTTACTGTCCGAATCGAAATTCCAGAAGAAGAAGAGGAACCCGGTGACATACTAGATGATCTTCCTGGCGGTGATGGTGACGGGGGAGATGGAGATGGTGATGGCCAAGGTGACGGCGATGGTCAGGGTGATGGCAATGGTGACGGTAATGGTGATGAACCAGTAGATGGAGACGGCGGTGATGGTGGAGATGACGGCGATGGTGATATCGGTGGCGGCATCACTGATTTATTAAACTGATCCGCAGGCTAAACAAAATAAAAAGGTTGTCCCAATAGTGTAGAAATTACCTTTTGGCGACAACCTTTTTTGTGTTAATGACACATAATTCAAAAGTATAAACACGCTGAAACGAAAGATTCTTTTTCAAAATCTGGAGCTAGATCCCTTTTCTTTGTTTCATCACTTTTGCCCTTGCATATATTTTTTCTAACTCATGAAAGCATTCCCTTAGCTGAATAAAGGAATGGTAATGATTTGGGCGCTCTTCCATAAAAGAAAGTCGCTCTAGTATGTTAACAGGTCTATATTCCATTTCAGATACATCTGAGGGCTTTAAGTTTTCTTTTGGATTTATTTCATTACAGAAATATAATGCTGTTTTAAATTGCTTTATTTGACGAATCATTTCCTTTTCTGAATACTGTAACTGTTTATTTCGAAAACATTCGGCTAGTTCACTTTCGTGAGATTTCCAGTCGTCAATGTATGCTTTTACTTCTTTAAACATTTGCTGATTTCTCTCTCTTTTTCATTCTTTTCTGTCCTTCTCTACAAATATCAAGTAAAGGACAGACTGGGCATTGAGGATTTTGTGCTTTGCAATGGTAGCGGCCAAAAAAGATCATTCGATGATGGGTATCACTCCATTCCTCTTCTGGCACCTTTCTCATAAGTGTTTTCTCAACCTCTAACACTGAATCCTTCCACTTACAAATCCCTAACCGCTTCGACACTCTTTCTACATGTGTATCAACAGCTATAGCTGGAATACCAAAAGCGACAGATACTACTACGTTTGCCGTTTTTCTACCTACACCAGGAAGCTGTACTAGCTTTTCGTGTTCTGGAGGTACTTCCCCATTATATTCATGAATTACAATTTCACAAAGTTTTCTAATGTTTTTCGCTTTATTTCGATATAAGCCAATGGAGCGAATATCATTTTGTAGTTCTTCTAAAGAAACAGCTAAATAATCTTCTGGCTCTTTGTATTTTTCAAACAAACCCTTTGTTACTTTATTGACTAAAACATCTGTACATTGTGCAGATAATAACACAGCAATAACTAACTCAAAAGGGTTGGAATGATTAAGCTCACATTCAGCCTCTGGAAACATATCACCCATCGTATCTAGTACATGCCTTATTTGGTTCTTATTCAGCATATAAACTCCCCCTATTCGTTCTCTCCCTCAAGCCAATTATAATAGACTGACGTATCTCGTTTTTGTTGTTTAGCTGATGACTGTTGAGTGTTGGAATGGGTTCGGAATGATTGACTCACTTTACGAGCGTCATCAACTGATTTAACACCTTTTTTATTCCACTCATTTAAAATACGATCAACATATCGAAAATTTAATTTCCCCATTAAGACAGCTTCTCGAAGTGCAGCTTTAATTAAAACCGGCTTCGCCTGATCATCATCTATCCAATGGTTTATCGTTTCTATTTCTATCGGAGACAAAGCTCGTCCGAATTCTTGTTCAAATAAAAGAAATAAATTTCCTTCTGTCTCTTGTTGTTTAACGACTTGTTCTTTTTCATAGAGTTTTTTCCATAGTGGTTCTAAGGAGTACCATTCATGCATCACTTCATTTTCTTGAAATTGCTCAATTTTAATGAAGCCATCCTTCATTAATTTTCTTAAAACTTGCGCAATTGCAGGCTCATTTAAGGACATAAACGTGCTTAGCTCTTGAATAGATGGAAGACGGTTACCCTCTAGTTGAAGCCGATATATATGAAGAAGCACTACCATTTCATTTTCTGTTATCCCTAGTGATTTATATTGGAGTAACAAGCTTTTTGGTAATGTCATTTGGTCAAATAATAATTGATGATAAAAAAATGCTTTGTTTTGCAATGTAATCCACCTCAAAGTTATTATACCATCTAATGGTCGTGTAAGGTACGCCATTCGTTTTGGTGTTTTTTTCATATATCAGCCGGTATATCACTTTTATCGACGGAATTAGTGATATATCAGCCAAATTTAAAATATATCAACCAAATAAAAATTATTTCAGCTAATCATGAAAAAAGGCCCCCAAATTGGAGGCCATTACCTATTTACATTATGGATACAAACGATTTAACAAACGTGGAAATGGAATGGTTTCTCTTACGTGCTCTGTACCAGAAATCCATGCCACTGTTCTTTCTAAACCTAATCCAAAACCGGAATGCGGAACACTTCCGTACTTTCTAAGTTCTAAATACCATTGGTAAGCAGGACCTGTTAAGTCATGTTCTTCATAACGTTGCTCCATTAGCTCCAAATCGTCAATACGTTGAGAGCCACCAATGATTTCCCCGTAGCCTTCTGGTGCAATTAAGTCCGCACATAGCACTACTTCAGGGCGGTTAGGGTCAGGCTTCATATAAAAGGCTTTAAGCTCCGTTGGATAATGTGTAATGAAAACTGGTTTTTCATAGCTTTCCGCAATTGCTGTTTCATGCGGAGCCCCGAAGTCATCACCCCACTCGATATCATCAAAGCCTTTATCTTTTAAGAACGCAACAGCATCATCATACGTAATGCGCGGGAATGGTGCAGTAATTTTTTCTAACTTTGCCACATCACGCTCTAATGTGTTCAGTTCAATTTTACAATTATCTAAAACAGACTTTACCACGTAAGCAACATATTGCTCTTGTAATTGCAAACTATCTTCATGGTCCATAAACGCCATTTCTGGTTCAATCATCCAAAATTCAATTAAGTGACGACGTGTTTTCGATTTCTCCGCACGGAATGTTGGACCGAATGAAAATACTTTTCCAAATGCCATAGCAGCTGCTTCCATATATAATTGACCACTTTGAGATAGATAAGCATCTTCTTCAAAATATTTTGTATGGAAAAGCTCTGTTGTTCCTTCTGCAGATGCCCCTGTTAAAATTGGTGGGTCAATCTTTGCAAAACCATTTGTATTGAAAAATTCATACGTTGCACGAATTACTTCATTTCGAATTTTCATAATGGCATGCTGTCTTTTCGAACGCAACCATAGGTGGCGGTGATCCATTAAGAACTCTGTACCATGATTTTTAGGTGTGATGGGATAATCCACCGCTTCATGAATTAGTTCTAAACCTTTTACTTGCATCTCATAGCCTAAAGGTGATCTCTCATCTTTTACAATCGTTCCTGTCACATAAATGGAAGATTCCTGTGTGAGTTTTTTTGCTAGTTCGAAAACTTCCTCTTCCACTTCCGCTTTTACAACTACTCCTTGCATAAACCCTGTGCCATCACGAAGCTGTAAAAAAGCAATCTTACCACTTGAGCGCTTATTTGCAAGCCATGCACCAATTGTTACATCATTGTCTAGATGTTTATATACTTGATCTATTGTTGTTTTCATTACGTTACCTCCTATTACCTCGTAGCATGTTTATCCACAAATTTTTTAATACGTTTTGCCGCTTCTTCTAGCTGATCTAAAGATGTCGCATATGAGAATCGAACATTTTGGTCCGCACCAAAGCCTGAGCCTGGAACTAAAGCGACTTTTTCTTCTTCTAAAAGTGCTGTTACCCATTCATCGACTGAAGAAAAACCACAGTTCTCCACTGCTTTTTGTATATTTGGAAATAAGTAAAAGGCACCTTTAGGTTTCACACAACTAATACCATCGATAGCCGTAATCCAATCATATAATTTATTTAATCGATCCTCAAAAGCGTTTTTCATCTTATCAATCTCTTCTTCTGACTGAGAGTAAGCTTCAATTGCAGCATATTGTGATATAGAAGTAGGATTTGATGTAGAGTGAGAAGCTAAATTTGTCATTGCTTTAATAACAGTTTCATTCCCTGCTGCATACCCAATTCTCCAACCAGTCATCGAATGTGACTTGGAGACACCATTAATAATAATTGTATTTTCCTTAAGTTGGTCAGATAGCTGAGCAATGGAAACGTGCTTTTCATCTCCGTATACCAATTTCTCATATATTTCATCAGATACAATTAATAAATTGTGCTTTATACAAACGTCTCCTAAAGCTTGTAGTTCCTCTTTTGAATAAATGCTTCCCGTCGGATTACTTGGGGAATTAATAATAATTGCCTTCGTGCGTTCTGTTATTGCTTGTTCAATCTGTTCAGGAGTTAATTTAAATTGATTATCTTCAAGAGCATTCACAATGACAGGATTTCCTTGAGCAAGTTTAATTTGCTCTGGATAACTAACCCAATATGGTGCTGGCACAATAACCTCGTCACCAGGATTTAGTATTACTTGAAATAATGTATAAAGTGCATGTTTTGCTCCATTTGTCACGATAATTTCCGAGGGATCATAGCTTAATTGTTGATCTCTTAAAAATTTCTCATAAATAGCTTTCTTTAGTTCCGGGAGCCCACCAGCTGGTGTGTATTTTGTTTTTCCTTCCTCCATCGCCTGCTTTGCTGCTTCTAATATGTGTTGCGGCGTATTGAAGTCAGGTTCACCAGCACCAAGACCAATTACGTCATGTCCTTGTTGTTTTAATGACTTCGCCTTTGCAGTAATTGCTAACGTACTTGAGGGGGTTAAAGATTGTACGCGATCTGCCAATTTCATTATTTCAATTCCTCCTCCTCTGTTTTAAACTTAAATTGTTCATATAAATTTCCATTCGAATATAAGTAATATTCGTAAACAATTCTACCTTGGTTATTTTTATAAATAATTTCCCAAAGTAGTCTACCTTTATCTATACCCGGTACGACAGACATCAAATCGCAATCCGCGCAGTCAGCTTTCCACTTGGAAACCATTTCGTTTTCCGATAAACCTTCTTCCTCCAACGTAAAAATGATTTCTATGTCATCCTGTAAAGGAATGAAAGCATAGCCAGGTTCGTTTTCTTTTGTTTGGCCATAAACAATATCGTATGCTGCTTCACCATTAAAGCGTTTTGTATCTGTAACCTTTACTAATGGGGTTTGCTGGATTGCCCTAGTTTCAGAGGATGCAAATGTCTCTTGTTTAGTGTCCATTGCTGTTTGATAAACAGTGAAAAAATAGATAAAAGCAAACAAGAGCAATAATAAAGTCCCAATACTAATCCATATAAATACTTTACGTCTTGTAGATAGTGAATACTGCTGTCTCTTCATCGTTTTCATCCAATGCCAATCCAAACATTAAATCCCTTTCTTTTAAGGTACGGTTTAACCCATCCACTATTTTGTAAAGGTCGTCCGAATATGACACTCTAATGGTATGTAAAGTTTCTATTTTAACACCTTCCATAATGACCACCTCATATCCCCCATCATTACATATGTAACAGTAATGAAAATTTTACTCAGTATATATTAGTCAATCGTTCCATACACTAATGAATGTCTGAAACGAACCCTGTTATATATTATAACAATAAATTTCAGTCGCATTAAGAAGCAAAAAGAGAAAATATAAAAATATCCTAACCCATACCAAATTATGTATATTTTTGAAAGTGCTCACAATATGTGAGCACTATTTTTTTATTTCATAATCAGAAAGGTTACAAACAATTTTAATCGTGCCTACTTTTTTCAGGTGGTAAACGTCTATCCATGATTCATTTAACCGTTCTAATAAGCCATCATGGAGTTTGGATTCCTTTAAGTTGTAAATTATCGCAAGGTGAGGGTCTAACTCTTGCAGTAATTCACCACTAGGGTAATTCTTCACCGCATATTCCGGAACCTTGATCATTTCTACTTCGACAGGGAAATCCCGAATGACATTTTCAATTTCCCTACTACCCTCTGACATAAAAAACAAGGCGCTTTTCCCGAACTGAATATAAAGTGACATTCTATTGACCTTTTCTCCTTTTAAAACCCTAAAAAACAAGCCCGGACTTAATTCATAAAGTCCTCTATCTTCCCACTTCTGTATTTCCTCAGATTCCCAATCGCTTCCAAGGCAATCTAGGTCATCTGAAGAGTGGATTACTTTTCCCACTTTATAGTTTTTTAGTACATAATTCGCATTACCACAAGTATCACCTTCATTACTCGTGATAATAAGCATGTCTAATTCAGCTGATTCTAATTCCTCTTCTAACTGCTTTTGTAAGTGTTCTTCACTATTTTCAGAACCAGTATTGACTAAAATTTCTTTACCCCTACCAGTCGTAATAAGAAGCGCTTCCCCATCCGGTAGAGAAATGAAGGTAAACTGAACCTCATCCTCAGCAAGCCTATTTACCATTGCATTTACAGAAATACTGTATGAAAAAACAACTACAAACATCATACTGACTAGTAAGAATTTCCTTATCTTCCACATCCCATTCACATCCTATAATAGAACATCACCATTAGAATGTGTTAGAATTCGAAAACTTATTAAAACCATTCGTTAGCATGGTCTAACAATTTGTGGATTTCATCATAAACGATAGGAACCTTAGGAATGGAATCCGTAAAGTACTTTCCATACTTTGATTTCATTAACCGTCCATCGCAAACCAAAACAATTCCCCTATCCTTACTGGAACGAATCAGTCTTCCAAACCCCTGTTTAAATCGGATCACGGCATTTGGAAGGGCTAAATCCATAAAAGGGTTTCTCCCTTGATCCTTTAAAGCATTTGCTCTCGTGCTAAATACAGGATGGTTTGGTGGTTCAAAAGGTAAACGGACGATTACAACTGCTGAGAGATCCTCTCCTGGAATATCTACTCCCTCCCAGAAAGAGCTTGTTCCTAAGAGGATTGCCTGATCAAATGACTGAAAATTTTTCTTCAGCCTCGTTCGACTTCCACTAGAAACACCTTGGGCAATAATAATAAAATCATCTTGATCTGTAAAATCCCGAAGCATCTCATACGTCTTTTTCAACATTTGATAAGAAGTAAACAATACGAGCATTCGCCCAGATGTAATTTTAGCTAATTCATAAATAGCATAACTTATATTAGCTATATAATCTTCTTCTGTATCATATTTAATGTTAGGCAAATCACTTGGAACGAGTAACTGGACTTGGTCTTTATAAGAAAATGGAGATTCGATAATTTTCGTTTCCACTTCCTTTTCATCTAGTCCATTTCTATCTAAAAGGTATTGAAAGGAGCCCTTCATTGTGAGTGTGGCGCTTGTTAGAACAACGCTTTTTTTGCGAGCATAGAAATTTTCATGCAACAAAGGACCTATTTCCATTGGTTCACAATATAGGTAGACCGCATTTTTAGCGCCTTGTCCTTCAATCTCTATCCATTTTACTAAGTTTGTATCCTTATTTATTAAAAAAATATTGATTTGCTGAATGACTTTTTCTATTTGATTGATTTTTCTTATTAAATCTTCTTTTTTTCCATCGTCTTCTTCTGTTTCTACTCGTTTGTCCAACAAAACGAGCAAATCCTTTAAGACAAAAATAAGTCGAGAGGCTAAATCCTTAATGAGCTCTTTTGTACGGTCATCTAATTGTTCAGATTCAAAAACATATTGAATACGTCCGATATCATTAAACGTTTTCTCACTATTCTTTTGATGAGCTACTATTTGGTATAAGTAGCGAAATAATTCATCTGTACATTCTTTCGCTTTTGTTAACAAATCCTCCTCAAATTTAGTAACAAAATTTATTTTTAAATCACTCAAATCATTAAGCATAAACTGAACGGAAACATAGTCCACTTGCATCCCAAAATGTTTGGATGCTGTTTTGTCTAAATGATGAGCCTCATCAATTATGGCGAACTTATAGGTAGGTAGCAACTGATAGTCATTCATAATATCCGCACACAACAAAGCATGATTTGTAATAATAAGGTTTGATTTTTGTGCTTTTCTTTTTACTTTTTGGAAAAAGGTTCTATGAAACCACGGAGAATGTGGATCAGGTATACCTTCTGCTTCCGCATTTATTTTCCGCCAAAAGAATTGTCCACTAGAAGGAAGCTGAAGTTCGTCTACATCACCTGTTGCTGTTTCGGTAAGCCAAACTAATAACAATGCCTTTGTTAGGATAACATCATAGTTATCTTGAGCAGGTGACTTCATTATTTCTTGCTCGAATCGTTTTAAGCTTAAATAATGACTTTTTCCTTTTATCATCACAGCTTCAAACATATCAGGAAACAACCTTTTTAGTAGAGGAATTTCCTTCTCTAAAAGCTGCGCTTGTAGTTGGGTGGTATATGTACTAATTAAGACCCTCTCATCCTCTTGTAAGGCATAATAAATACTAGGAAGTAAATAGGCTAACGTTTTCCCTGTACCAGTTTCCGCTTCGATAAGTGCATGCTTTTTCTCATGGAATACAGCGTAAATAGACTCGGACATTTCTTGCTGAGATTCCCTTGGCTCAAAGTTTTGCATAACGGTTTGTAACGCACCATTTTTGCCAAAAGTAGTATCTAAAAACTCCCCAAAACTCCCTTTTATCTTATGTTCATGTTGTGGTTCTTCAAGTAATTTCCTTAGAGCAATACCTCTATAAACTTCTATAGATTCATTTTCTTCCATGTCATAGCGTTTCTCTTGCATCCAATCGGAAAGTAAGGGATATAGGTCACTGTGCATCTTTGATTCCAAAATCATCAAATGCTCCAGTGTTTCAAAAGGTAATTGACTAGCTTTTTCAAACAATTTTATTAGTAGTTCAGCTGTTACATACGCATCAGAAAGAGCCCTATGTGGGTGTTTATGTGTAATGGAGAAATATTCTGCAAGCTGTGATAATTTATAGCCAAATGCTCTTGGTGCGAATATTCTTGCCAGTTCAACCGTATCGATGACCTTGCCTTTTAATGGTGCAAGACCTTCCTGAAGGAATGCTTCATTTAAAAAGCCTAAATCAAATTGAACGTGATGAGCCACAAAATAGGCATTATCACATTTTTCTCTTATTACAGAGGCAATTTCATGAAAGGATGGTGCATCCTTCACTTCTTCGTCCGTAATTCCTGTTAAATTTGAAATAAACGGTGGAATTTCTTGATTAGGATTAACATAGGAAGCATATTGATCAATAATTGCGCCGTCTTCCACGATAACAATTCCCACTTCAATTATTTTATCGCCTTTTGTTGGCGTATGACCGGTCGTTTCTAAGTCTACAACGGCAAATCTAGTCATTTCTTTTCACCTTCTTTATTTACCGGTTAAATGTATGTTTATTTAATTCACTATTATGTATGCCTACTGGTAAAAAGAAAACTCCCACTTGGGGAGCTACTTTACCGTCAATGGAGGTTCTGTTTTTATTAGTTCTACAATTTCATTATACTCATTCATAATAGCTACAGTAGGCTGATGATTTGCTAATTCTGCTTCAGATAAAACAGCATAGGAAATAATGATAACAACATCATCCTTTTGCACCAACCTAGCAGCTGCTCCATTTAAACAAATAACACCACTATTTCTTTCTCCTGGAATAACATAAGTCTCTAATCTAGCCCCATTATTGTTATTTACAATTTGGACTTTCTCATTCGGTAAAATACCTACTTGATCCAAAATATTTTCATCTATTGTAATACTACCTACATAATTTAAATTAGCTTCCGTAACACGGGCACGATGTATTTTGGCATTCATCATGGTGCGAAACATTGCTCTTCCCCCTATTTTCTTTAAGAAGAAGTGATTGTTATTTCCCCATTCTTCTCAAAAATAATATTATCAATTAGCCTGGCACGTTCAAATTGTACTGCTGTAGCCAATATAACTCTCTCATTGATTTGATCAACTTGCTCCAAATTAGGAAAAGTTAATAATTCAACGTAGTCAATTTTACCACGTGTTTTGGAATTTATGAACTGTATAACTTCATTTATGATAATATCTTTTGTTTTTTCTCCTTTTTTCACCAATTGTTGCCCATGCTGTAATGCATGATATAAATATTTTGCCTGTTCTCTCTCTTCTTTTGACAAATAAACATTTCTACTGCTTTTTGCCAATCCATCCTGTTCTCGAACAGTTGGAATAGGCATGATTTTAACAGGGAAATTTAAATCCTTTACTAACCCTTCTACGACCGCGACTTGTTGGGCGTCTTTCAAACCGAAATACGCTTTATCGGGCATAACAATATGGAAAAGTTTCGTTAACACAGTGACTACACCGTCAAAATGCCCTTCTCTAGACCTGCCACACAATACGTTTGTACGATTATTCACATTTAATTGTACAGATAGGGATGAAGGATACATTTCCCTTACACTAGGCATAAAGACAATGTCTACACCTTCTTGTTCTGCAATTTCCCTATCATGCTCCTCATCACGAGGATAACGATCAAAATCTTCGTTTGGCCCAAATTGTAATGGATTGACGAAAATGCTTAAAACTACTATATCATTTTCTTTTTTTGCAGATTGAAGAAGTCGTTGATGGCCATCATGTAAAAATCCCATTGTAGGGACATAGCCAATTGTTTGATTTGTTTGTTTATTTTGTAACGCTATTTGCTGCATTTCTCTCACGGTGTGAACAACCTTCATGCTTTTTTCCCTCCATACAGACTAGCTAATTCTTCCTTATCCATCATATAAGAAAACGCTTCTGTAGGAAATTGATTATTTTTCACTTCATTGTGATAATCACTAATAGCTTTTAGAATAACATCATTCAAATCACCGTATGGCTTAACAAACTTCGGTAATCGATCGACCCCATACTTTAGCAAATCATGATAGACAAGAACTTGTCCATCGCAATGTTTCCCTGCCCCAATTCCAATTGTAGGAATTGATATTTCTTTCGTAATTAGTTCTGCTAATGGTTCAGGTACGCATTCTAAAACGAGAGCTATAGCCCCTGCCTCTTCTACTTCTTTAGCGTTTTGTAAAAGTAGTTCTGCATCTTTTTTCGTTTTACCTTGAATACGATAGCCACCTAAAACATTAACGGACTGTGGCGTCAGACCTAAATGTCCAACAACCGGAATGCCTGCGTGTGTGAGTCGTTCAATAGTTTGTAGTACTTCTCCAGCACCCTCAACCTTTAAAGCTTGCGCTTTCGTTTCTTGAAATAACCTTTTTGCATTGTGTAATGTATCTTCAGTGGAAATATGGTAAGACATAAATGGCATGTCTATGACGACAAATGTATCGTCTGCACCTCTTGTTACTGCCTTTCCATGATGAATCATATCCTCTACTGTAACAGGAATTGTAGAGTCATAGCCAAGAACAACCATTCCAAGAGAATCTCCAACTAAAATCATATCAATTTCTGCCTGCTGAGAAAGCTTAGCAGAGGGATAATCATAAGCTGTAATCATTGATATTTTTTCTTGTTCTCTTTTCATTTTTTGAAATGTTACTCTCGTTTTCATAAGTCTACACCGCCCTTATTCCAATCAATTTCAGCAGAATACAAGACCTTTCGCGCTTTATCTGTATCTTCAACAATTAATGCCCCATCATTTTGTATTCCGATAAGCTTTGCATCCCACTCTTTGCGCATTGCTTTCACTTTAATCCAGTCACCCATCTTGTAGGCGGCTAGCTCCCATCTCTTTTTAATCGACCCAAATCCGTTTTGAACATACTCTTCATAAACAGATTCGATTTCCTTCAATAAGTTTTGAATAAGTCCTTCCCGTACCCATGTTTGTTCTGTTTCGATTTGTAAGGAAGTTGCTATTTCTTGTAAATCCTCAGGTATTTCTTCTGCCGTTTGGTTTACATTTAAACCTATCCCAATAATGACATACTGAATCAAATCTTGTTCCGCTTGCATTTCTGTTAAAATTCCTGCAACCTTCTTATTTTGTATAAATATATCGTTGGGCCACTTTATTTGTCCCTTTACATTAACTTGCGATGCCAACATATCAATGATGGCAACTGCACTAGCCAATGTTAACTGTGGTGCTCTTTGTGGCTCTAAAGGTGGTCTTAAAATGATGCTCATCCAAATGCCTTTTCCTTTTTGTGAATCCCATTTTCGATGTAAGCGTCCTCTCCCTTTTAACTGTTCATCCGCTATAACAACTGTCCCATGTTCTGCACCTTCTAGTGCAAGCTTATGAGCTAACGACTGGGTAGAATCTAGTTGCGGTTCGTAATACATTCGTTGTCCTAGCCAGGAAGTGTTCAATCCCCATTGTATGGTATTTAAACTCATCTGATCCGGAAAGGCGACTATTCGATAACCGACCCTAGAAATGGCATCTATTTTATATCCGTCCTTCTCCAATCCCTTCATATGCTTCCAAATAGCTGCTCTTGAAATGTTTAATTCCTCCGATAGCTTTTGCCCTGAAACATATTGTTCCTGCTGCTCGGCAAGTAGGGTGATTAACTTTTTTCTTGTGGATTCCATTTTTTCACCCATTCCATTATTTGTTCTTTGTTATTTGGTAATTGTTGAAAAAGCACTTTCCTCTCCACTTCTTGTAGAAGCTCCGTTATCCAAGGACCTGGCCGAATGTCTGGAAAGGCTTGTACAATATCATAGCCATCTATTTCTAAGTCTTTTGTTGATTTAATCGGTAACCCTTCATAACGCTTCCTCACATCATCCTCATGAACAATAGATTTAGTAAGTAATGAAGTGAGATGCACAAAAGAAGCTATTCTAGAAGGATCAAGTTCATACAAGCAGTATGCATCGATACCTTTTTCCTTATAGTAAGAAAAAGAGCTTACTAACCGTTTGCTTGCTTTTTCGACAGCTTTAGATAGTTTCCAACTTTTACACCACTGTTCAATAGAAATATCCTCTTTTAGCAAATGAAAAAATGCAACGATTTCTTCTAAAGAATGAAAAGCAGATTTCGCATATTTTCTAGCTAAGTCAATCAGTCGTGTATTTTCTTTAAAAATAGGTAAATGACCATCCACTCCCGTTTCCTGTAACAACGAAAGTGCCTTTTGAAGTGCTGGACCTCGCCATAACTTTTCTGTTTCTATTGCTAGTCTTTCCACAGCAATTTTTTCTAGTAAAAAGCGGTGAGTTCGAATAGCTTTTAATGCTTCTTCGTCAAGATTAAAATCTAATTGACTTACAAATCGTAAAGCACGCATCATGCGTAACGGATCCTCTGTAAATCGTTCTTCTGCCTCATTTACCGTTTTTAATATGCGTTTCTGTAAATGCACTTGTCCTTGGAAGGGATCAATAATTTCACCTGATTTATTCATTGCCATCGCATTAATCGTGAAATCTCTCCTTGAAAGATCTAACTGTAAACTGGAAACAAACTCTACTTTATCTGGATGACGGTAATCACGATAATCACTTTCTACTCGATATGTAGTCACTTCATAGGATTTTTCCTCATACAAAACGAGAACGGTACCATGCTCAATACCAATAGGAATCGTTTTTTCAAATATGTTTTGCACGACTTCTGGTGGGGCACTTGTTGCAATATCAATGTCGTGTAACGGTTTGTTTAAAAGGTAGTCACGAATAGAACCTCCAACAAAAACCGCTTCAAATCCATGATTCTCTATTTTCTTAAGAACTGGAATGCCCTCCACAAAAAGCTGGTTCATAGTACGTCATCCTTTTAAAAGTCGATAATATACTTCCTCGTATTGTTGAACAACCTTACTGGAATCAAAATGTTCATTTACTCTTTTTATCGATTCCTTTGAAAAACTTTCCCATAATGGTTTATTGGTTAATAGATCAATGGCGCGGTTACTAATAAGTTCTATTTCACTTACCGGACAAATGTATCCCGTCTGTCCATCTATTATCACTTCTGGAATACCACCTACGTCTGTTCCGATACACGGAACCCCACAAGCCATGGCTTCTAATAATACTAACCCGAAGCTTTCCTTTTCTGATAATAGCAATTTAACATCAGCAATCGATAAAAGTTCAGAAACATTTTCTTGCTTCCCTAAGAAAACTACCTTTTCCTGAATTCCTAATTCTTGAACCTGCTGCCTAACATGTATGTATTCAGGTCCATCTCCGACTAGCAATAATTTTGAAGGTACTTGTTTGGATACCTCATGAAAAACGCTAATAACGTCCTGCACTCTTTTTACTTTTCGAAAATTAGATATATGGATTAACACTTTTTCATCTTCTTTAATTTTTAACTGCTGTTTCAATTCACCAACAGATTTATGTTTGTATTCCCGTTCATCTACAAAATTATAAATAACGTCTATTTCTTTATCTACATGAAGCATTTCTTCTGTTTGATGCTTTAAGCTCTCTGAAACAGAAGTTACTCCATCTGATTTTTCAATCCCAAACCGAATCATATTCTTCAAACTTAAATCTATTCCTAAAACGGTAATATCCGTACCATGTAATGTCGTTACAATCTTCACATCATGATCCACCATTTGTTTTGCCAAAATAGCGCAAACGGCATGGGGCATCGCATAATGTACGTGCATCACATCTAGTTTCTCTCTATTAATAACCTCAGCCATTTTATTCGCTAATGCCAAATCATACGGCGGATGCTTAAAAAGGGGATAATTATTGACTTCTACTTCATGAAAATAGATATTTGAATATAGACGTTTTAATCGAAATGGCATGGTTGAAGAAATAAAATGAATTTCATGACCTTTTTCTGCTAATAATTTCCCCAGTTCTGTTGCAATAATGCCTGATCCACCAACGGATGGATAACACGTAATTCCAATTTTTAAGCTCATTTTGTTTTGTTCACCTTTCGTTAATTATCACCTTTTTTAGGGTTGATAATTTCCCTCCAATGGAAATCTCCTCTTTTTAAACCATGTATCATTACTTCGGCTGCAGCCAAATTTGTTGCTAGCGGAATTTTATACACATCACAAAGACGTAGTAATGCTGTTACATCTGGCTCATGTGGCTGAGCAGTGAGTGGATCGCGAAAGAAGATGACTATATCCATCTTATTTTCCGCAATCATACTACCTATTTGTTGATCTCCACCTAATGGGCCTGATTGGAATCGATAAACCGACAATCCAGTTGCCTCGCTAATTCTTTTTCCCGTCGTTCCTGTTGCATATAGGGAATGCTTTTCAAAGATCATTTGATAGGCAGTTACAAAATCCACTAATTCTTGCTTTTTTTCATCATGAGCAATTAAAGCAATATTCATTTTTTCTCCTCTATTCCAATAAATTTTCTAAACCATAAACGAGTACGTTTAATTTCTGTACTTGTTCTACAGCTAACTTCACACCACTCATAAAAGATTGACGGTGGTACGTGTCATGTTTTATCGTCAATGTTTGGCCAGTTCCCCCAAAAATAACCTCTTGGTGCGCAATTAAACCAGGCAAACGGATACTGTGTATTCTCATCCCGTCATCATTCGCACCTCTAGCCCCTTGAATTGTTTCTTTTTCATCTGGATGTCCTTGATTTTTCGCTTCCCTTACTTCTTTGATTAATTCTGAGGTCTTAACAGCAGTTCCTGATGGAGCATCTAATTTTTGATCATGATGTTTTTCAATTATTTCAACGTCTGGGAAGTATTTAGCAGCCCATTTGGAGAATTGCATCATCAGAACAGCACCGACTGCAAAGTTTGGTGCAATGACTGCACCTAGTTCTTTTTGTTCTACTAAGCTCTCAATTTCAACAAGCTGTTCTTTCGTAAAACCGGTTGTTCCTACTACCGGTCTCACACCGTTTTCTAATGCCAAACGAGTATGCTTATATCCTACTTCTGGTGATGTTAAATCAATAAGTACATCTGCATCTACTTTTTGAAATGCTTCCTCTGCGTTTGTATAAATTTCAGCGTCTAGTGCAGGGAACCCTTCCAAGTCTTTCAATTTCATTCCATTATGTTTTCTATCTATACAGCCGACTAGTTCAAAGTTTTCTGTTTTTTCAATTAAACGCAGTGCTTCACTTCCCATTTTACCTCTAGGTCCTGCTAGTATAATTTTTACTGTGTTCATTTTAAGTCCTCCTTATCTATTCTCGTCCATCTGTCTTTATCCCTTGTTTCGAATTTAGTCATTGCTATATCGAAAGCCTTACTTAAATTAATATTTAATGAATTTGCAAAACAGATTGTGACAAATAACAAATCACCAAGTTCTTCTTCAATTGTATTCTCTTGTTCTGTTTTCTTTTTCGGTTTTTCACCATAATAATGATTTACTTCTCTTGCCATTTCCCCTACTTCTTCAGTCAATCTCGCTAACATGCTCAAGGGAGAAAAGTAGCCTTCTTTAAATTGTGATATGTATTCGTCTACTCTTTTTTGTATTTCCTCTGTTGTAAAATTCTTTTCAGACATAGGATCCCTCTTTCAAAAGCATTATCATCCTTCATGTTAGCTAAAAGGGGGCTTTTTGACAAATTATTTAAACCGTGTTGCTCTAAAATTTTCCATTGTCTATAATGAATACGTATCTTCTGCAAGATACCTAAGTACCTCGTAGGAAAAAAGACTAGTAGTGCAATAGGGATTGACTGAAAACCTGATTATTAGTACTGAGTACATAAAAGCATAAGAAGGGAGAGCTTACGTGAAAATTGGGATTAAGCTTAAGAATATTTTATTTATTTTAATTGGAGCAGCCGTCTTTTCATTTGGTTTGGTCCATTTTAACATGCAAAACAACCTTTCTGAAGGTGGATTCACCGGGATAACTTTGTTGCTTTATTTCCTTTTAGACTGGGACCCAGGATTACTCAACATCCTATTAAACATTCCAATCTTCTTTATTGGATGGAAGTTACTTGGAAAGCTAACGTTAGTCTATACAGTAGTTGGAACATTTGCTGTTTCTGTTTTTCTATGGGTATTTCAAATATATTCCTTTCCTATCCCTTTACAAAGTGACATGACTTTAGCAGCCTTGTTTGCGGGAACGTTTATAGGGGTAGGATTAGGAATTATTTTCCGATATGGTGGAACAACGGGCGGAGTTGATATTATTGCCAGATTGGTTCATAAATATGTCGGTTGGAGTATGGGCCGAACCATGTTTCTTTTTGATGCAGTTGTTATTTTTGCTTCTATTGCTCTCTATTTAAATCTAATTGAAGGTATGTACACATTAGTAGCTGTATTTATTGGTACGAGAGTTATCGACTTTATTCAAGAAGGGGCCTATTCAGCAAGAGGAGCAACTATTATTTCAGAAAAGAGTGATCAAATAGCTGCTAGCATCATGAAGGAAATGGAAAGAGGGGTTACAGTACTACAAGGAAGAGGAAGTTTTACTGGTGCAAGACGTGATGTCCTCTACTGTGTGGTCGGGAGAAATGAAATCATCAGATTACGAAACATCATTACCTCTATAGATCCACATGCCTTTGTAGCAGTCAGCTCGGTACATGACGTAATGGGAGAAGGCTTTACACTAGACGGAGACAAGAATCCTATCACTTAAAAGTAGAGCAATTCCTGCAATAGCTTTACGTATAGATATGACTATTCGTCACCCGATAAAATAAGGCTTATCTAGATTAGTAATCAAACTCATTTGTCATAGACAGTGACTGACACTTCAAAAATTTCTATATAGAACTTGGCTGCCAACTCTTTGAACGAAGAGGGATAGCCAAGTTTTAAACTAAAGTACAAAAAAAGATTAGACTCCTAGGAGTCTAATCTCTGTATTAATCCTCATTCATCCCTACAAACATCAGAACGAAACGTAATAGTTCTAGAAGGGCTACAACTGCAGCAGCAACATATGTTAGAGCAGCAGCATTAAGAACTTTTTTCGTCTCTCTCTCTTCATTACTACGTATGACTCCAGAAGAAACGAGTTGATCCATTGCCCGTGTTGAGGCATTAAACTCAACTGGTAGAGTGACCAACTGAAATAATACTGCGAATGCCATAAAAATAATACCTGCTAAAAATAGTTGAGTGGAGTACAAGATAAAACCAGCAATAATTAGGATAAAGGAAAAATTAGAACCTAAATTAGCAACTGGTACTAAAGCATGACGAAAACGTAAGAAAGCATATGCCTCAGCATCTTGAATCGCATGTCCAACTTCATGGGCAGCAATTGCAGCAGCAGCTTGAGAATGACCGTGATAGTTCTCAGTAGACAACCTTACTGTCTTTACTCTTGGATCATAATGATCAGTCATTACCCCTTTTATTTCTTCAATCTTAACGTCATAAAGACCGTTGTCATCTAATATTTTTCGAGCTACTTGTGCACCTGTCATAAAGGAAGAATTTTCAACTTTTGAATACTTTTTATACGTCTTTTTTACTCTTCCGCTTGCCCATAAAGGCACAATGAGAAGTATTGCGAAGTATATAAGATACGTACTTAATGCCATAAGCAACTCCTCCATTAAAATATATATTTACTAAGGTCAATTTTAGTCAAATTGTTATGACTCGTCAACATTTTTGTGTTTTGCGGCTTTCTTTTCTCCCTTGTATTTTCTCCAACCTACATAAATTAATGTGAAGATGATTGCTCCCCCTACGGAAAACAAAACCCATACAAATGAAGTATCATCTTTTTCTGGTTCTACGATTACTTCTTCCTCTTCACCTATATTTGACAGCAGTTCGCTTAGTGCATTTTCTATTTCTTCGTAATCATCAATATTATTCAATTTTTGTCGTTCTTCTTCAATAGCATGCCATTTTTCAGTAGGTTGATTTAATTTTAGTGCGGGATACACTTTATGGTATAGATCTAAAAAATCACGATATTCTTGATCAACAAAAACATGTTCACTTTGAAGCACATCCATGATTTGTCCCTTTAATCGATCTTCCCAACCAGAAAACAAATGATTTTTCGGATTATGTGCTGTTTCCATTAAAAGTACAAAGCTATAAACTTTATTTTTTTTCATTTTTTCATTTTCAAAATTTATGTCAAGTACATTTATCGTCTCATTCGTAATTTCTGATACATAACTAACCTTCTCAGAGGAAAGAGATAAGTGTCCTGCTTTTACAGCTGCAAGTATTTCTTTTAGTTTTGACTTTGCTGCACTATATTTCCCAGCCTCTGTTAGATCATATACAGTATAAACTTCATCTAGGAAGTTAATTTCGCTATTCCCGTTGTGATCTGCTTGCGAATAGGTAGGGATAAACAAATACATCCATGTCACTACAATCACTACAATGACCATTGCATTCCTCTTTACTTTCAGTGTCATCCTTCAAATACTCCTCTCCATACCATCTTCTAGATTGTATGCAGAGGTAGGACAAACTAGAACGCTTGAATTTCTTTACTCTTTCGGACATTCATGTAGTAAACAAGGAGGATAGAAAAAATACTTAGCCAAAATGTGAAATAGCCAATCTGGTTCATATATTGCGTTAATCTTCCATAAACAGGCATCATTTCAAATACATAATCAATGACATCATTATGTAAAGTCCAAATAGCAGCAATTGTTAAATGCCACCATTTAATTCGATAAAAAGGAGAATAGAGAATGGCTTGTACAGCCATTGCACCGTGCGAAACGATTAGCATAAATGCTATAGGATCTAAAGTACCAGTAACCTTATACGTTAGCAAATTCATAACGACTGCCCAAACTCCATATTTTACTAACGTTACAAATGCAAGAGCTTCTATGTATGGAATGTTTTTGTTTAAAATAAATGCCAATAAAACAAATACAAAAAATAAACTAGCTGTGGGGCTATCAGGTACAAAAATGAGAAACTTAGCAGGTGTTACAGATAATTGAGAGCGATACCAATAATAACCATAAATTGTTCCTAGTACGTTAATAACAAATAATAGTAATAATACTCGCTTGTCCATCAGAATCATTTTATACATGTACATTCTCCTCTTTGTCACTTGGCTCACCACAGCATACTACTTACCTGTAAAGTGAA
Source organism: Salirhabdus euzebyi (assembly GCF_014207435.1). Lineage (GTDB taxonomy): Bacteria > Bacillota > Bacilli > Bacillales > Alkalibacillaceae > Salirhabdus > Salirhabdus euzebyi. The sequence goes on along the minus strand of NZ_JACHGH010000002.1, from coordinate 45,745 downwards.
GAAAAGCTGACTTTTTTTAAAAGTCAGCTTTCCCATTTAATGTCCTTCTCCACCTAAACCTGAAATAAATTCAGCAAGCTGTTGAAGTTCTTCATCTGTTCCTTGGAAAGAACCTGCTGGCATTCCAGGATCACCTTCAATACCATTAACGGCAATGTCTTTAATTTCATCAACGGATAAACCTGTTCCAACTAAAGCTGGACCAGCTCCACCTTCAAGATTGCCACCGTGACAGTTAATACAACTTTGTTGCGAATAAACCTGATACCCTGGATCTTCTTGGTCAATTTCTACTTCTTCTACAATTTTACCCTTTTCAGCACGCTCTTCCCAATTAACATGAGAAGCAGCTTCATAAGTTAACCAAAATGTAGCGGCAATACCAATTAGCATTAATGATGTAGCAATAGGTCGTTTAAATGGGCGACGTTCTTTTCCTGTATCAAGAAATGGAGCTAACAGCAATGCACCAAATGCAAGACCAGGAATAATTACCGTACCAAACACGACGTAATTACCACTAGCAAAATCATATTTTAAAAATTGGTATAAGAATAAGAAATACCAATCCGGTAACGGAATATAACCTGCAGTTGATGGGTCCGCTTCTTTTTCAAGTGGTGCAGGGGCAGCAATCGTTAAACATAAAAAACCTACTAAGAAAACAGCACCTACAAGCCATTCTTTCAATAAGAAGTTTGGCCAGAAAGGCTCCGTTTTTCCCGGATATTCCGAGTAATCTTTCGGAATAAACTTATCATCATTCTCACGAATACGTGAGTCCCCAACAAATTTCATGCCCTTTCCTCTATGCACAGTAATCCCTCCTTTTCATGCTAGAATGATTCTTACAACGGTCCAGAAATACCTTGACGTCGAATCATAATAAAGTGAGCTGCTAATAAACCGAATAGTGCAGCAGGCAGGAAGAATACATGGATCGCAAAGAACCTTGTGAGGGTTTGAGCGCCTACAATTTCAGGATCTCCTGCTAATAATGTTTTCAAATAATCACCTATATACGGAACACTTTCCGCAATATCAATTGTTACTTGTGTAGCAAAATATGCTTTGTTATCCCACGGTAACAGGTAACCTGTTAACCCAAGGCCTAACATAACAAAAAAGATTAAAACACCAACTACCCAGTTTAGTTCACGCGGCTTTTTATAAGCACCTTGGAAGAAAACACGTAACGTATGTAGGAATAGCATTACAATAACAACACTAGCTCCCCAGTGGTGCATACCACGAACAATTTGACCATGAGCTACCTCTTGTTGAAGGTAGAACACTGAGTTCCATGCATTTTCGATATCAGGAACGTAATACATGGTCAAGAACATACCAGATAAAATTTGGATTACGGTAACAAAAAATGTTAGACCACCAAAACAATATACAAATGCAGAGAAATGATGTGCTGGATTCACGTGTTCTGGCACTTCGTGGTCAGCAATATCACGCCATATTGGTGTAATATCTACACGCTCGTCTATCCAGTCATAAATTTTTCTTATCATGTATTACGCCTCCTCTCTCGGTATTGCTTTTCCTAAATAAAGAATTCCGTCTTTTACATCGTGCTCGAACGCAGCTAATGGTGCAGTAGGCGGTGTTCCCGGCACGTTTTTACCACTCTTTTCGTACAAACCATCGTGACATGGACAATAGAACATATTTGGATAGTTCTCATTGTCGTTCCAACCTACGAAACAGCCAAGGTGAGTACATGTTGGTGATAATGCCAAAATACTCCCGTCTTCTTGTTTGTATACCCATGCTACCTTTGATACATCAGATTCATACCAAGCATCTACTTGACGAATAGTAAAATCAACACGTTGCGGTTCACTTGTAAGTTCATCCACACTTTTACCAGTTGAAACATAATCACCTTGTGCTTTTGGCTGAAGTACTGGATCAATCGCAAATCGAACCATTGGGGCAAGCATTCCAGCAGCCATAAATCCTCCTACTCCAGTAAGAGTATAGTTTAAAAACTGCCGACGGGAAACTTGATTCTTTTTGTCTTGACTCATTTTGTTTTCCCCCCTCTACTCATATATTTCAACGATCAGGGTCGTATATTAAATACATGTTTACTAGGACATTACCATGATAGCGTAAACTTAAAACACGGTCAATTAAATTTAACGTTTTGTCCTATTAAAAAACAAAAAATATTTTGCTAACTATACAATGAACAAATTTCAGAGACTGAGAAACTAGTCATCAAAAATATATTATATCCAATAGTTTCGAATTAACTCAGTAATTTGTTTAATTTGATCCATGACAATCTTCTGTGTTTCCTTACTCGTTAAATCACCATCCTTCATTACTGGAGTCCAAATAAGGTTTCCTTCCAGTTTGGGCTCTACTCTTTTCCAACTTGAATCAAAAGTTAAGTAAAAAGTGTGTTTAAAAGGTTGTTCGTTAATCTGCTGATAAAAAGCATTTAAACGATCCACTTCATGTTCTAATTGATTGGACATAATATATGTATAACTTGGTAGTTGAAAAACCCTTCCTGTAAAGTCCCTTTCGACTCGATCAACAAAAAGTTCTAACACTTCATTTTGAAAAGTTAAACCTATTTGTTCCTCATCTGGCTTATTAAACGAAAAAGGGACAAGAGGAATAATGGCCGTGTCTACATATTCCTTAGCTTGTACGTATTTTTGCATGTCCTTCTTGTTCCATTTCATATTTTACACCTCATATATTTTATATTTTCTACTACATTTTACTAAAACTATACATGAAGTGAAAATGTTTTTAACAAGTATTCGTTAACAGCCCTTCATGAAAGTATGGAGCTAATAGAGTTCAAAATCGCATCTATCCTATCTAAAAGCATTTCCTTAGTTCAAGAAGCAGACATGGACAAGAGCTTTTTACATAGAACAAAAGCGCAAGCGCCTTGCTCAGCCTAAGGCAGGCATAAGACAAGACCTGCCGTAGAGGTTTATGCCACAGAAGGGATTGACTTATGTCCCGAGGGGGTAGGTGCTGGAGCTAGACGTGGCTCTCCCGTGCAACTAACTTATCCACAAGTCCGAAATTTTATAATTTCCTAAGCAATAAAAAAGCCCCCTTTTCAGGAGGCTTATTGCGTACACTTTTCATCTGGTAATTGATTCAATTGTTCAATTAACTCATGGAATCTCTCTTTATCGCCTTCATCAAGCGCTTTGTCAATTTCCTCATGAATTTTACGTAGTTTAAAATCGTAAATGGCCTGGTTTAAAAGTTGCTCCGCAGTCTCTTGATCCTTTTCGGTAATGTAAAAGTCTTTCGGGATGAAAGGATTTTCCTCTAAAACACCCGCAAAACGATAGCATTTGTACGACTTAGCAAAATTCAATTGAATATAGATCGTTTCGTGATCGTTAAGACGTATGTCATGAAACGACTTTTCAGGGTCAGACGTCATTACTTGCTCCTTATAAAAACGAAACGGAGGATCATCCACACACTTCGTTGATATAATCACTCCTTTAGGGCAAAACCTTGCTTCTTCCACGAAATGCACATGCTTTAGTACTCTTTCATGATTCATTAAGTAGTTTAATATCCACACACTTTCTCTTCTCTTCAATTGGTAATTGTTTAAAAACCAATTAATAAAACGTTTTTTTTGAAGAACAGAAACCGTCATAATCTTTTAGCCCTCCTCCCAAAGAAAGGAAAAGTGGGTGATCTATTGACTTATACGATGTAGGAATTCCTCAACTTCTGTGTCGGATGGTTCAATCTCTAAATATTGTGCGAGAACCTGATGGGCCTTTTCCATCCTCCCTTCCTCTACAAGAAAATATCCGTATTCCTTTAAGAAGTCTGAATCATCTGTAAAAGCATTATATGCTTCATTATAGTTGTTTAATGCTAAATTATATTCTTCTGTTTCATAATTTGCCCTTGCCAACTCCCAATAATACAGCGGATCCTCTTCTCCAAAGCGGAATAGCTCATTAATTAGATCCTTTACTTCATCATACATTTCTTCCTTTTTATAAATATCAACAAGGGATATTACCGCTTCCTTATAACCCGGGTCAATGGCAATGGCTTCTTTCATATAAGACAATGACTTTTCCGTCCGACCTAACTTTAATGCAAGTTGACCAGCATAATAATATAATTCTTTATTAAACTCATCCATTTTTATTCCCTTTTCAACTGTTTCAAACGCTTCATCCATCAATCCCTCTTGTTCATATGCCTTAGCTAAGAGCAAATAAACGGAGTGATAATGGGGATCTGCTTCTAACAATTTCCCCCAAACGCTTACGGCAATATCTGTTCGTTCTGAACGATATGCGGTAAACCCATACCGAAAAAGAAAGTCTGGTGAATCTACATTAGACGCTTTGAAATATTCTAAAGCATCTTCCCACTTACCCGTTGCAGCAAGCGCCTCTGCCAATCGTAGGGTTACATCAACATCATTATATACATGTTGATATTTGGATGCTTTTTCATAATAAGGAATTGATTTTTTGTATTCTGCAGTTGCATAAGCCAATTCGCCTAAGGCAAAGTCAATAATTGGTTCACTTGGTACGAATTGTTTTGCAAGTATTAACTTCCGTTCGGCAACTTCATATAATCCTTGTGATTGATATAAGTCAGCAGATAATAGAAGAGCAGCGATGTATTGATCGTCTTCTTCAGTAATTTGATTTAATAAATCTAACGCCACTTGGTCCTCTTCTATATCAATATATATTTCAGCTAAGTATAGCTTTAATTCACTTTCATCAGGATATTTTGTTAATAATTCCTCAAATATTCCCTTGGATTGGTTCACTAGTCCCCATTGATTATATAATTGTCCTATTGTAAATTTTTCATCATCACTAGCCTGCGATTCGTATGATTTAAGCAATTGTAACCCTTTTTCTGTGTTTCCTTGTTCAACCTCAACTAGCGCTTCCTCTATGACGTTCATACTTACATCCTTCCTTTTACAACAATTAAAAATGATTTTGAATGGATATTTGACAATAGTTTCCGAAATCTTTTTGTTCTAATATCGTTTGGTTTAATTTTACCACGTTACCTCTGATTACTGAAATATATGGCGCTAGGTCTTCTTTGATTTTCCCCTTACCCCATTTGTGTTGGTCTTTTAAATGCAAATTGAAATCTGCATCTCCATATATTCTTATTTCTCCTTTTTTAGGAGAAATTCCTGTTTCTATTAACGAACGATTTTTGAGAGGATGTTTAGTGATGGGAGGAGACAGCTCCATAAGATTGTATTCGTTGAACTTTTCATGCAGCAGCTTTGATAAATCACTTTTCACATAAGCAAAAGGGATCCTCATTACGCATTGCATTTGACGTAACCAGCCCCATTTTATGTCATTTATATCTTCTTTTTTATGGATATCCACCAAAATAAATGGTACCTTTTTTATCCCGAAATAACGAATCATGTCTACTGTTAAATATTTCACATTTACTTTTGGTACAACCATATAGTCAATGGGGATTCCTCTGAGTGATTCTATGTAACATTGAAAATCTTGTTTCCACTTCATATTTCTCCTTAAGTCAAAAACCGAAATAATAAGTGAACAACCTTTGTACAAATACTGTCGTACATGGTGTCTTTGTAATTTTTGATCAGTAAGTGGGTATTCAATGTCTACATATACTTTTCCTGGACTCATCCAAAATTGATCCACTTCAATTTTTCTCTCTTCTAGCCTGTTTATGTAATGTTTAGGTACAAATAGATCACTAGTGAAGTATATATTTTTCTTTTCCCATCTTTCGTCACTATACACATTTAGGTTTTCAAAATAAAAAGTCTTCACATCTTGTCCCCCTTACTCACTTGGTACAAAATATGAAGACTTTGCTTATATTATGATTCGTTGCGAACGACGATAGAAAATAAATCATCAAAAAAATTCGGATAAGATATATTAATACATTCCGGATTTTCTATTTCCACTTCCCCAACTACTAGCAAAGAAGCAATAGCAGACATCATACCGATACGATGATCACCATAGGAAGGCACTACAGCCCCTTTTAAAGAAGTACCTCCTTGAATAATCATTCCATCCTCTACTTCTGTAATATTAGCTCCTAGTCTCGTTAAAACATCGACTACCGCTTTAATTCGATCTGTTTCTTTAAAGCGTAACTCCTCTGCGTCACGGATTTCTGTTACCCCTTTTGCCTGTGTAGCGGCCAAGGCTATTAAAGGTAACTCATCTATTAATCTTGGAATCATGTCCCCTGCTATAGTTGTTCCTTTTAAATCACTAGTCCGGATTGTTATGTCTCCTACCATTTCATCTCCAATGTGATTCGTTACATTTGTTTCTAGTTGAGCACCCATCTGTTTCAAAACATCTATAATACCTGTTCTTGTTTCATTCAATCCTACTCCACTTATTGTAATAGAGCTGTTTTGAGTTATTGCCGCAGCTGTAATGAAAAATGCTGCCGAAGAAATATCTCCTGGAATCTTAATGGAAGTTCCCGTCAGCTGTTGGCCACCCTCTATGGATACTGTATGTCCATCCATATCAATCTTTCCACCAAAGGCTCCAATCATTTTTTCCGTATGGTCTCTCGTTTTAACAGGTTCTATAACAGATGTTTTTCCGTTCGTAAATAACCCTGCTAATAAAATAGCTGATTTCACTTGTGCGCTGTTAACAGGTAATTCATATGTAATAGGCTTTAATTGTCCACCTCTAATACTCATCGGAAGGTATTTTCCATTTACTCTACCATCTGTTTTCGCTCCCATTAACGAAAGAGGAACGGTAACTCGATCCATTGGGCGCTTCGATAAGGAGTCGTCTCCAACTAAAACGGAGTGAAAAGACTGACCAGAAAAAACACCTAATAATAAACGAGCAGTAGTACCAGAATTACCGAAATCGATTGGATGTTTAGGTTCTTGGAGACCATTTACACCATCACTTATAATTTTTACTGTCAGGCCCTCCTGCTCGATTTGGACACCCATTTCTTGAAACGCTTTGATCGTTCGTAAACAATCTTCTCCCATCAAAAAATGTTCAATCGTTGTCTCGCCTTTAGCTAAAGATCCAAAAATAACAGCTCGATGAGACATCGATTTATCACCAGGGACAGTCATTTTACCGCTTAAATGATAATTAGAAAGGTTCACTTTTTTATTCATGTTCTCACAACCTCAATTATTATTCTTCTACAGAGACTTCATATCCGTTATTTTCTAAAATAGATTTTGCCGTTAATTGACCCTCTTCGCTCTGAACAGTAATGCGAAGAACGCCTGTCATGTTTTCTCTTATTTCTAAAATTTGAATATTCGTTATGTTGATTTCAAATTCAGCTAACAATTTAATAACCTTATATAGTTCACCTGGTTTATCATAAATATCAACATATAAGTCATAAAAGCTAGGTATAGCTCCTTTTTTCTTCTTCGGTAATCCATCCCGATACGCTTTTGCTTGTTTTAAGTAAGCAATCACTTCTTCTTTTCGTTCGGTTTCAAGTAAACCCTGAACTTTTTTCATTTCCTCTATCCAATCTGTGAGAAAGATAAGCATCTCCTCTTTATTTTGGAAAAAGATATCCTGCCACAGCTCTGGATTACTTGAAGCAATCCGTGTAATATCTCGAAAACCTCCAGCAGCCAATTTTGGAATAAATGGATATTCGGATTGCCAATTGATGGCTTGATGCACAAGAGATGAGGCCACTAGGTGAGGAAAGTGTGATACAATACCTGTCATCTTGTCATGTTCGGCCCCGCTTAATATAACAAAGTTACTTTTCGTACCTTCTAAAATGTGCTGTATCGTTTGGACATCCTCTTCTGTTGCTCGAATTGATGGAGTTAAAACATAGTAAGCATTTTCAAACAAATGGCTTTTAGCAGCCTCTATTCCTTGTTTATGTGAACCTGCCATCGGATGCCCACCAACAAAAGAAACATTTGGATTCGTTAGTTGCTCAGCCACTTCCATAATAGACCCTTTCACAGAAGAAACATCTGTAACAATCTTCTTTCTATCCATAGTTGTTTTGTTTAATTGTTCTAGATAATTAATAGTAATATGAATGGGTGTTGCCAAAATAATAATATCAGCAACTGCTACACCTTGTTGAAATGTATCGACTTTTTCATCGATTAATTGATATTTCACTGCATAATCTAATGTAGACTTAAGATTGTCGAACCCATAAACCTTACACTCGTTTTCTTGATTGTACTTTATGTTTTTTGCTAAGGATCCGCCAATTAGTCCCAAACCTACAACTAAAACTCGCCTCATCTAAACTCCCCTTATACTAAGCTCTTTTTTAATGCCTCTTGGAACTCCTCCATGTCTTCTTCTTTACCAATCGTAACACGAATACTATTTGGAATACCAAGCAGTTCTCCAGGCCTTACGATAAACCCATATGTCAATAACGTATTGGAAACATCTAAACCAGATTTAGGCAAATGAATCAATAAAAAGTTTGTTTCTGATTCATAGAAAGTAAGATTGTTTGCCGCACAAAATGCCTCTAGTTTCTTTCTTGTCTGGACATTAAATTGTTTAACTTTTTCAATGAATGCTTGATCATCAAGTGCATGCAATGCTGCATATTGGCCAATCGATGTCACATTAAATGGTCCTCTAATCGTATTTAAATTGCGAACTACTTCTTCGTTTCCGACGCCATACCCAACTCTAAAGCCTGCTAATCCGTATGCTTTAGAAAAAGTTCGTAACACAATAATATTTTCATGCTCTTTATGAAGTGCAATAGAATCAGGATAATCTTTAGCCACGACAAATTCATAATAGGCTTCGTCGATTACAAGGAGAACATGTTTAGGACAGGTTTGAATAAAACTAATTAAATCCTCTTCCTTTATATAATTACCTGTTGGGTTATTAGGCGTACATAACCATACAACTCTGGTATTTTCATCAATAGCTTCACTCATTTTCGTGAGGTTGTGGAAACCATTTTCCAACTCTATCTCTCTTACTTCTGCCCCTTCTACCGTAGCATGATGGCGATATTGAGGAAATGTAGGTGTTGCCATTACTGTATTTGTACCTTTTTCTAAATAGGTACGACAAATCATTTGAACGATTTCATCTGACCCGCTTCCAAAAATGATTTTATCCATTTCTACGCTTAAAAATGAAGATAATTTTTCCCGTAACGTAAGTGCATAACCGTCCGGGTAAAATTGTGCATTTTCCCCAAACTCCTTTAATTTGTCTGAAACATATGGAGAGCATCCATAAAGATTTTCATTGGAAGCAAGTTTTACTATTCGTGAAAGGTTGTGTTCTTTTTTTACTTCTTCCATTCCTTTTCCTGGTTGATATGGTTTTAGTGCAGGAATACTAGATTTTGGTTTCATATGTAAGCTCCTTTCTACTTCACTAAATCAGGACGTAGTTGTTTGGCATCATGATGGTATATATGTTGAATGTCTTCTTGCTTCTTATTTGTATTTGTCGTGACCATTATACGGATACAACGGGGTAAAGAATTTGGAACAGGAATTTCTAGCGTACACATTACAGGTACATATTTCCACCCATCGATAAGACGTAGTGCTTTTGCTGGAAATGTTGCATTTAAATCATGTGTAACGGAAATAAGGATAGATGCTATTTGGTCCGGTACAACGTTGTTTTGTTTGGCTATATCTTCAAGAACTGCTTTCGTAGCTTGGATAATTTCTGTTTCCTCATTTGCCTTAACTGTTGTAGCCCCTCTTATTCCTCTTATCATTACCGATTCACCTCATTTTGAAATACTTTTAGTTCCGAAGCTATCGTTGCTTCGTCAAACGCCTTTAAAGTGGGTTGTTCAATTCCCTCTAGTAAGACCATCCGAATATTACCCTGGCTATTCTTTTTGTCATGTTTCATTCGGTTTAATAGCTGGTCTATATCTAATTCTGAAATGATAGTGAATGGGTATTGAAGATCCTGTAACCAATTCAAAAAACGCTCAGTAGGGAAGGATACAGGAAATGTTTTTTCACTAAGTCGTAATGCGAAAAGCATTCCAATTACGACAGCTTCCCCGTGTGTTATTTTTCCATATCCTAGGCTAGCTTCAATTGCATGACCTAACGTATGGCCAAAATTCAAATAGCTACGTACTCCACTTTCTTTCTCGTCTTGAGCAACAATGTTTGCTTTTATTTCAATTCCTCTTTTAATGGCATTCTGCAACATGCTATGGTTCATGTCCTCAAGGGAACTTACATGTTCCATTAACGAGAAGAGTAATGTTTCGTCAGCAATCCATGCATGCTTGATTACCTCAGCAAAACCAGATCTCCATTCCTTTTGAGGTAACGTTTGAAATGTTTCTAAATCGTAAATAACGGCACTCGGTTGATGGAAGCTACCAATTAAGTTTTTACCGAGAGGATGATTAATCGCCACTTTTCCACCAACACTACTGTCATGAGCTAAAATGGTTGTCGGTACTTGTATATAATCGATTCCTCTCATGTAGGTTGCTGCGACAAAGCCTGCTAGATCCCCCACTACTCCGCCTCCTAGCGCAATGATGACGGAATGTCGATCTAAACCATATTTGATGGCGTCTGTATGAAGACTCTCAAATTGCGCAAAACTTTTCGACTGCTCACCAGCAGGTATGTTGGATGTGTATACAGATTTATCTTTACGGAAACTAGTTAACACATCCTGTACATAAGAAAATTTTGCTACTTCATCATCCGCAATGACCCATATGTTGTCATAGTTTTTAGGGAGCAATTCCCCCACACGAAACCGTAGTCCTTTGCCAACATAAACATTATATTCACTTTCGGTCGTTTTAATTGGTATCATTTCCATCTTAAAAACTCCTAAGTTCTTCTCTATACTCGTCTAAAGCTTTCTTTAATTTTGGAAATTGGTCATGTGGAAATTGATCTAATAACGTACGCGCAATTTCCCACGCTACAACATGTTCCATCACAACAGCAGCAGCAGGAACAGCACAAGAATCTGAACGTTCGATACTCGCTTGAAAAGGTTCTTTAGAATCAATGTCAACACTTTGTAGTGGCTTATATAAAGTAGGGATAGGTTTCATCACACCACGAACAACAATGGGCATGCCTGTAGACATTCCACCTTCAAAGCCTCCTAAACGATTCGTACGTCTCGTAAATCCATTTTGTTCATCCCAAATAATTTCGTCATGAACTTGACTGCCATTTTTCCTTGCCATTTCAAAGCCGAGACCAAATTCGACTCCTTTGAAAGCATTAATACTAACAACACCACCAGCAATTCTTGAGTCTAACTTGCGGTCATAATGAACATATGAACCGATTCCAGCAGGGAGACCTTCTACTATAACTTCCACAACACCACCGATGGAATCCCCTTCTTTTTTTGCCAAATCAATTGCATCCATCATTTTTTGCTCAACATCTTTATCCAAGGTTCGAACAGGTGATGCTTCAGAAATTTGTAGCCTCTCCTCCACCGTTAAGTTATCCACATCTTTCGCACGAATTCCAGCAATCTCTTTTGTATACCCAACAATCTTAATATCCAATAAAGAGAGAAGCTTCTTTGCAACTGCCCCTACAGCTACACGTGCTGCCGTTTCTCTTGCAGATGACCTCTCTAGAACATTTCTCATATCACGATGACCGTATTTAAGTGCACCATTTAAATCTGCATGACCCGGTCTTGGACGCGTTATTTGCCTTTTTACTTCTGCATCTGGGTCTAAAGGCTCTTCCCCCATAATATTCACCCAATGTTTAAAATCATCATTTTCAATCACTAATGCAATTGGTGAACCTAATGTATAGCCGTGACGCACACCACTTTTTACATCTACTAAGTCTTTTTCAATTTGCATTCTTCTACCGCGTCCATGTCCTTTTTGTCTTCTTAATAAGGAATCATTTATATCTGCAGGTAAAAGGTCCATGTTCGAAGGAACACCCTCAACAATTGTAGTTAATTGTTTCCCATGAGATTCTCCAGCTGTTAAATATCGCAAACTTCATACCCCCTACTATGTATTCGAAATTTATTTTTGTATTACTATACCATACCCAAAAACGTTTGTGTTTGTTAAAGACCATACAACTATAGGAAATACACTTATAAAATCAAAGTTTCCCATACGATAAGAATTTTCTAAAATAATCTGCTTCTATCATTATAACAGATTAACGCGTTGCACGGGTAAAGTAATTTAACCTTTTGCGTAGAGTAGTGCTTCTTAAATTTTTTAAATAAAAAAAACTACCAAATAATATGCATGGTAGCTTTCGTAATTTATTGCTTTTGATAAAAAAATGTATCGACTGTTTCTAATCCATATTGCTTCGGATTAAATATTTGCTCTGTACTCCCGACAAACAAAACACCACCAGGTTTTAGCGATTGACTGAATTGGCGGTAAACTATTTCTTTGGCCTCTTCCGTAAAATAAATTAACACATTACGGCATACAATCAAATCAAACTTTTCTTCGTATGGATCTTTTAACAAGTTATGTTTCTTGAATGTAATACATTTTTTTAACGATTCATCAACAGAGAAGAAGTTACCGTCTTTAGAGGAGAAATGCTTCTGCTTTATTTGAGACGGTACTTCCTTTAATGATTTCTCTAGATAAATACCTCTTTTTGCAGCTTGTAAGGCATTTTCATCTAGGTCTGTTGCCAAAATGTTAACTTGGTTAAGATTTATGTATGGATGGAGTAACATCGCAATAGTATATGGCTCTTCCCCCGTAGAACAGGCTGCACTCCATATTTTCACATTTCGGTTTTCACGTAACAACTTCGGTAGAATCTTTTTTTCTAAAACTTCCCATCGTTTACCATTACGGTAAAACTCGGAAACATTAATAGTAATGCGATCTAAAAACTCATTAAAATATTCTTTTTCCTTTATAATGAGGTGAAAATACTGAACAAAGTTATCACAATCTCGTTTTTGACATAACGACGTTAATCTTCGTTTCATTTGCTTTTCTTTATATTGAAACAGATCAAGCCCAGTTTTTCTTTTTATGAGCTCTACAAACTCTTGATAGTCATCCTTCACATTGCATACTCCCTAACCCTTTTGATATATATGGAAATTTTACACTAAATTCGTTTAAATGTATGTAAATTTTCAGCATCTTTCTTTCATAAAATGACAATTTTGTGTCTCCAATACGAAAATCACGTAAAACTTTTTAGGTACAAAAAAAGAGATCAGTAGAGACTGACCTCTTTCATTTATTAGTAAATCCAGTTGTTGCTGTTTTTTGTATAAGAAGTTAACTCTTCTTCTTTAAAAAACAAGCTAATTTCGCGCTCAGCACTCTCAGGAGAATCAGAACCATGAATAACGTTTTTACCAACAGTTATACCGTAGTCTCCACGAATAGTTCCAGGTGCTGCTTCTTGTGGGTTAGTTTTACCCATCATATTTCTAGCAGTAGCAATAACACCTTCACCTTCCCATACCATTGCAAATACAGGACCAGAAGTGATAAAGTCTACTAATTCACCAAAGAATGGTCTTTCTTTATGTTCGCCATAATGCTCCTCAGCAAGTTCTTTTGTGATTTGCATTAATTTAGCTCCTACTAATTGAAAACCTTTGTCTTCAAACTTAGTCACTATTTTACCAACTAAATCTCTCTGTACTCCGTCTGGTTTTACCATTAAAAATGTTTTTTCCATTACGAACACCTCTTCCTTAATCTAGTATGTATCTTTAATGTAAACGCTTCAAGCCGTTAAAATTCTAACAAATATTCATGATTTTGACAAATATTATTTCCAATATCGTTAAAAAGTTCTACTACCAATATATTTTGCGATATCTTTTAAAGCTACGGTTGCTTGGTTTACCGGAAAAATACTTAGTTCTTTTTCTGCTTTTTGTAAATAGTTTTCACTTAGTTGATATGCTTGTTTTATAGATGGAGACTCTTTAATAATTTTAATAATCGCCTCTAAATTTTCGTTATCTATATTAGCACGTTGGAATGCATGTTCCAAATGTTCTTTAAAGTTTGGATCACTTAATTGATATAAAACAGGTAGGGTTATATTCCCTTGTTTTAAATCACTACCAGCTGGTTTCCCCAATTCCTTCTCAGAGGCAGTAAAATCTAAAATGTCATCAATAATTTGATAAGACATCCCTAAATAGTATCCATATCGAAACAATGCTTTTTCATATTTTGGTTCTAAGTTTGAAACAATAGCACCTAACCGACAGCTAGAGGCAATTAATAGAGCGGTTTTTCTTTTAATTCTTCGTAGATATGTTCTTAGATTTTGATCTACATTATACTGGTCTTTTAACTGTTCAATTTCTCCTAAACAAAGTTCTACAATTGTATTGGATAATTGTTGATGCGCTTTTGGGTTATCAATTTTAGCTAAAATTTCTAAGGAACGAGCAAATATATAGTCACCGGTATACATAGCAACTCGATTATCCCACTTAGCATTTACAGTATGTTTTCCCCTGCGAATATTTGCATCATCTATTACATCATCATGCACTAAAGAGGCCATATGCATCAGCTCTAAAGCCACAGCCACATGCTTTATTTGCTCAAAGTTATATTCTCCTAACTTGGCAGATAACAAAACAAAAACAGGACGGATTCTTTTTCCTCCTGCCTTTAGTAACTGAGTTGATGCTGCTCTTAAAACAGGGTGCTCTGCCTGAATTGTCTCTAATAATTCTAATTCAATTTTATTTAGATCATCCGTTAAAAACTTATAAGTAGAGGACAGTTTCATGTAGGTCACCTTTTATCTCTATATTCATTCATTTCTATTTAACACCTAAATGCATAGCTGCTACTCCACCAGTATACCCTTTAACTTGAATGCGGTGTAATCCAGCTTCTTCAAATAACTTCGCCAATGCCTTTCGGTCTGGAAAATCTCGTGCTGATTCGTGAAGCCATGCGTATTCATTATAGCTCTTTGCAAAAATTCTACCGAAGAAAGGCATAATAAATTTAAAATAAAAATAATATAATTGCTTAAATACGGGCATTGTTGGTTGAGAGGTTTCTAAACACACAACCTTACCACCAGGTTTTACGACTCTTGCCATTTCTTTCAAAACATGCAGATAATCAGGAACATTACGCAAACCAAATCCGATGGTGACATAATCAAACGTATTGTCATTAAATGGAAGATTCATCGCGTCGCCGTGAATGAACGATACGTGAGATAGATCTGTTTGTTCTAATTTACTCTGTCCAACTGATAACATGTTTTTACTGAAATCTAAACCTACAACGTTTCCTTCACGACCTACAGCCTCTGCTAAGGCAAATGTCCAGTCACCGGTACCACAACATACGTCCAAGGCTATCGAGCCCTCTTTTACATCCATTTTCTTCATAACGTCTTTACGCCATGCTTTGTGACGTTGAAAAGAAATGACGGAGTTCATAACATCATATCTGTTGTATATTTTTTCAAATACATGATGAACTCTTTCCGCTTTAGATTGATGTTTGTCCATACGTCAGCCCTCTTCCAATATGATTTCACGCTCTAAAGATAATTTCTTTAACTCATTTATTAAACTTGTCTTAATGCCCTCAAATTGATTAGTCGGCAATTCATTTATATATGATTCTAATTTATAAGCAATTCTTGGAATCATATTTTCAATCATCCGAATAACATGGTGCTCTGTATCATGTTGCGAGAGTATAGATACGATAAAGGATTGTTGTTTTTTGGAATATAAGTTTTTTTCGTGGACTAATCGTTTCATTAAAAACCAATTTTCCATAATAGAGTCTAACTGCTTTACGCCCACAAATTCTGAGACTCGCTTGATGAGTAATGATTCAATTTGTTTTAGTTCGTCTAATAAATGGTTTATCGAATTTATTTCATTATGGTAAATAATCATTTTATGCTCATTTACCTCTTTAACAGATCCAGCAAGGATATTTATTACTTGAACGTCTTTTATGTTTGCTAATAATTCATAAAATAGTCCACTGAACAAATCCCCGACTAATATATTTAATTGCTTTTTTTTGTTATGGTGATTATTTGTAGCGCTACTACGTGAAATAGAGACTAAATCATGTGTATCTAACGCCATTTGCATTAACATTGTAGCTAATATGTAAGTTTCTTTTTTTTCTTCATCTACTTCTGCATGCTCCAAAATAGTTTTTAAAAACAAAATCTTGTCTTCTGCTACAAAAGGTTTATCAAGATACTGCTTTAAAAAAGAATTGTCCGCATACTGCTCAATTTTATTTTTTATATTTTGTATATCAATTGAGTTCAAAAAAACCACCTTGACCCTTCTCCACTAAACACTACTCTATTTATTATGGCACAAGGCTCTAATTTTTCATACTAGAGATACTTGGTGAGTTTGAAAACACCAATAATTAACTAATACAGTACGAAAAAGCAGAGCTGCTTACTCTGCTTCAGTCTTCATTTCGCCATGGCTAGTTTGAATTAAAGCTTTCCCTCGTATTTTTACTGCTGAGGTATGTTCTGTGAACTGTGCGATCATCACTTCACCTTTATCAAGTTTTTCAGAATGATGGAATCTTGTGTCTGTACCTCTCGTCAAACCTATGACGTTTACACCATCTTCTAAAGCTTTAATGACAAAAAAATCAACACCAGTTGAATTGGAACTCATAACAGTTCCTCCTTACGATAATCAGTTATCAAATCGTTTTCTATTTTATCATTAGTAGGATTTATAATCTATGTAATTTTGGATAAGATATGTAGACAAAGGAAAATAAACAAGGTAAGAAATGAAACAGTTGTATTTTCTCATTTTACTAGGGAAATTCGCTAATTAATTCTAGACATAAGAAAAAGGGGGTTTTATCCCCCTTTTCAATAACAGCCCTATGTAACTAGCTTACTTCACAGCGTCTTTAAGGGCTTTACCTGGTTTGAATGCAGGAACCTTACTAGCTGGAATTTCGATTTCATCACCAGTTTGAGGATTACGTCCTTTACGAGCAGCACGCTCACGAACTTCAAAGTTACCAAAACCGATAAGTTGTACTTTATCACCATTTTTTAAAGAATCAGTGATTGATTCAAAAACTGCATCAACCGCCTGAGCAGCATCCTTTTTAGAAAGATCGCTTTTCTCTGCAACAGCATTTACTAGTTCTGTCTTGTTCATATCTTTCACCTCCTCCCAAATGTAAGGGAACTTCTAGAATAAAAGGAACTTAAAATTCCAATCATTCCATTTGTTGACTTTTTTTCTACTTTTTATACTAGTTAAATCACCTGAACAGGTGACAAGCCTAATATTAAACGAATCTACGACTAAATTCAATAAAATTAGGCAAATTTCTTCAAGATATGCAAAATTTCCTATAAATTGTCTTGAATTACTTGCATAGTAACACAAATGAACAAGCCATGCAACACTTGAAAGCTTGTCCCGCATGGATTTGGGTCTTTTTTAGATAATATTGACTATTTTGTATTTTATTTATCCCCTCACATTTTGTCGGAGGAAAAAATTAAATTTTGTTTTTTTAAACAAAAACGCCTACCGTTTCGTAAACATTTAAAAACTTTAAAAACCATTAAATAAACGAAGACTTTTCGCAATCCCTTATCGCGAAAGTCTTCGTTTTTCTTACACCTCTAACAAATTACACTTTCTTAAAGAACAAAAGCGCAAGCGAGGGGGGGAGGTGCTGGAGCTAGACGTGGCTAAACCGTGCAACTAACTTATCCACAAGTCCAAAATTTTATAATTTTCTAAACAAGCACAAAAAAAGCGGCAATTACGCCGCTTTCTGATTACTTATAATATGATAGCAATTAAACCGCCGCTACCTTCGTTAATTATTCTTTCTAATGTTTCTTTTAATTTATATCTTGCATTTTCAGGCATTAGTGAAAGCTTTGCTTGAATTCCTTCACGAACGATTGAGCTGAGCGAACGTCCGAAAATGTCAGAGCTCCAAATCGATAAAGGATCTTCTTCAAAATCCTGCATTAAGTATCTAACTAGCTCTTCACTTTGCTTTTCTGTACCAATAATTGGTGCAAATTCAGACTCTACATCCACCTTCACCATGTGAATGGAAGGAGCTACAGCTTTTAATCTAACTCCAAACCTCGAGCCCTGTCTAATGATTTCTGGCTCTTCAAGCATCATGTCTTCTAATGTTGGGGCTGCAATCCCATAACCAGTTTGTTTTACCATATTTAATGCTTCTGCAACTTGATCATATTCCCGTTTGGCTACAGCAAAATCTTGCATTAGCTCTAACAGGTGATCTTTACCTCTAATCTCTACTCCTACAATTTCTTTTAATACATGGTCATATAGTTGATCTGGAGCTTGTAAGTCTATTTCAGCTATTCCATCGCCCATTTCCATACCAGCTAAACGGGCCTGTTCAACAAAATCGTAATCATAGAAGTGTCCTACTACTCGGTCTACATCACGTAGCCTTTTAATGTCTTTAACAGTGTCTTGAATTGCCTCTTCGTATCTTTGCTTTAACCAATGCTCATCATTTAAGACCATTACCCAGCTAGGTAAGTTCACATTTACTTCAAGTACTGGGAACTCATAAAGTGCTTCACGCAACACGTTATACACATCATGATCACGCATGTTTTCTACACTTAAAGCTACGATAGGAATATCATACTTTTCCTTTAATTCTTCTCTTAGCATTTCTGTTTCTTGAGAATGCGGTTGTGTACTGTTAAGTACCATAATAAATGGCTTACCAACTTCCTTAAGCTCATTTACTACTCTTTCTTCCGCTTCTACATAATCTTCGCGAGGAATATCGCAAATGCTACCATCTGTAGAAACGACTACTCCGATTGTAGAATGTTCCTGGATTACCTTTCTTGTTCCAATTTCTGCAGCATCATGAAATGGAATTGGTTCTTCATACCATGGAGTATGAATCATACGTGGACCGTTTTCATCTTCAAAACCTTTGGCCCCATTTACTGTATAACCTACACAGTCTACTAAGCGGACATTTACATCTAGACCATCATCCACTTGAACCGAAATAGCTTGATTCGGAATGAATTTTGGCTCTGTTGTCATAATGGTTTTTCCAGCAGCACTTTGTGGTAGTTCGTCTTGTGCTCTAGCACGTTCTGCATCATCTTGAATGTTTGGCAATACAACAAGATCCATAAACTTCTTTATAAATGTTGATTTACCCGTACGAACCGCACCAACGACACCTAGATAGATATCTCCGTTTGTTCGTTTCGATATGTCTTTAAAAATATCGACTCTTTCCAAGTGATCCCCTCCCGATACATTAACTTCATACAAAAAATAAAGACAAAACACGATTACAATTCTGTGACACTAAAAGTCTATGACGTTGTCCTATCAAATTATGACTAAAATATTAAAAAGGTTGTTTCATAATTCTTAGGGTTTTTTTGCACATGAGGAAATCTTCCTTGTACATTAGCCCCATTTTTCTTTTCAACAACAACTCCACTATGTACTTTGTGTCACTCCATTGGCTTTACTTCTTTATAACACGATATACGTAAACATAAAAAAAGATGCCTAATTACAGCATCTTTTTTTTAAATTTCTATAAAAATTAACTTTTTCACCTAGATTGAACTATAAAACTCAAATAAAAGAAACTATGTGTAAACGAACTGCGACTAACTATTCCTTGAAAAACACAGGCTCTCCATCTTTAATTGTATATGGTAGAGAGTAGGCGGGAACGAAAGGATACTGTTCCGCTAGAATATAGCGAATATCATCTCCTTGTTCATAGTCATTTGGAAAATCTTTTAACGCTCGATATAAGTCTTTACTATAATCAATAAACAGTTCCCCATTCGTATCAATGACAATTGGTAAATTATCTTGCGAGTAAGGACTTACAACATAGGGAGGCTCATCTAATCCTATTTTTTCATGATTTAAATTGTATACACCATTAGAAATCATCTCACCAAATGGTGGGTAAAGATGTTTATTACGGTACATTTCTAATTGTACATTTAATTGTCTTAATTTTTCTGTCATTCTTAAGTCTATTACTTTTACAGTTGGATTTGTTTCCACATTAATAATAACGTATTGATAAAATCCACCTTCTTCAAAAGCATTACCAGGTGTTGAGGCTAAAAATCCATTTTGTTTTAAGGCATTAAAGTCTACTGGATATTTGATAAAAATAGGTGTATCACTGTTACGATTTTTTATTGGTAGCAATCCAGTTTTTGCTTCTCGATAGCTTTCAACAGCTTGTTGAACCGTTTGAAGTTGTAAATCATTAGAAACTTGGTTTTTTGCCAAACGATCATTCGGATATAAACATCCTGTGGTGATTAGCAATAAAAATAGAACGAAGACTAGTTGCCATTTTTTCTTCATATTAATTCCTCCGTTAATAGCTAGGCAGTTGGTCCACTAAATACGATATAAAAAATAATAAGACCACCCAAGATCATAAATATGTATGCAAGTGCTCCGGTTACGATACTTAATACACCTTTCAATTTATGTCTACTAAGTAATATAAGACCAACAGCGATGAAAAGAAAGATGATTCCAGCAAAGGAAACATACATTTTCAACATGGATTCGGACATAATTAACGCTCCTTTACATTCCCAAATACCAAAACATTATATCATATTTTGTCCTAGCAGGTAACACTATCTGGGCGAGCATATCAATGCACGGTTCTACACCAATAAAAAAAACCGAGGTGAAGGGGCATACACCTCGGTTTTAACTAAATATTTCCCTTTCCTTGCAGCTCTATATGATTTATTGCTGCGATTTATTGTATGCATTGGTTAATCTAATCGTATCCTCAAGTGCCCAAGCAGCATTATTTCTTCATCATCTTTTGTAACGTATTCATATCCAATGGCATATTTTGTTTTGCTATCATTTCAACGATTTTGTCCTCTTTTTCCTTTGGTAAAGGTTTGTTGGCCATTTTAGATAAACGGCGAACTAATTGACGAACTGTTTTTTCATCTTTAAAATTAGCACCTTTTACTGATTCTGCAACTTTAAAAATTTCATTTGCGGAAAGATTGGATTTATTCTGTATGTGATCGAAAACATTATTTGAATCTTTACTCACAGCCTTACCTCCTTGTCAATACTTTTCACAATAGTATATGCAAAGAGAGTAATGGTGTGAGTTTAATAAGTAAAACGGTCACCCAAAATGCTTGATAAGTCTTCCATTTCGTGTCTTTTGCCTCTTGTCATTAATTGGTCAACAACATCCTTAGCCTTCTCTTGGTTGAATAATACTTTATGAATACCACTAGTGATTGGCATTTCAATGTTTTGGCTAGTAGCTAACTGGTAGGCTGCTTTTGTTGTTCGAACCCCTTCTACAACCATTCCCATTTGTTCAAGTACTTCATCTAGGTCGTAACCTTTTCCAAGCATGTTACCGGCTCGCCAGTTACGACTATGAGGGCTCGTACAAGTGACGATTAAGTCCCCAACACCAGTTAATCCAGCAAAGGTTAAGGGATTAGCACCCATTGACGTGCCTAAGCGTGCAATTTCAGCCAATCCTCTTGTAATAAGCGCTGCTTTTGCATTATCTCCATAATCAAGACCATCAGAAATTCCAGCCCCTAAGGCAATAATATTTTTTAGGGCACCGCCTAGTTCGACTCCAACAATATCCGGGTTTGTATAAACCCGGAAGTTTTCATTAATAAATAAGTCCTGCGCTTTTTTTGCCTTTTCAATATCCTTGGACGAAACAGTGACCGTAGTTGGATGGCGCTCACCAACTTCCTCTGCATGACTAGGTCCTGACAAAACGACCACATTTCCGTACAAGGCAGGCGGGATTTCTTCCTCAATCATTTCAGACACTCGTTTCAACGAATCAGGTTCTAGTCCCTTCGTCGCATGGATAAGCGTTACTGGATGATTTAAAGTATCTTTTAATTGGATGGATACCTCACGAATAGCCTTTGTTGGTACAACAAGTACAACCGCTGTAACGTCCTCTATTGCTTCTGACATATTACTAAAAGCCACTACATTATTCGGTAATTGTATGTTCTTTAAATAACGTCCATTACGATGGGTTTTGTTAATTTCTTGTGCTTGCTCTTCTCGATGTGTCCATAGCCTTACATCGTGTTTATTATCAGCTAAAACGAGAGCTAATGCCGTTCCCCAACTACCCGCGCCTAGAACCGCTATTTTCCCCATTGCAAACTCCTCCTTCTAAATACCTTTTTCTAGCCTGCTATGACTGACTTAGGAGATTCGCACATTTTTTACTTCCTTTGTCTTGCGTATATTTTAATTGGTGTTCCTTCAAAACCAAACGCTTCCCTAAGTCTATTTTCCAAAAATCTTTTATATGAAAAGTGCATTAATTCTGGTTCGTTAACAAATACAACAAATGTAGGCGGTTTTACAGCTACTTGTGTAGCATATAAAATCTTTAGTTTTCTCCCTTTAATAGATGGTGTTGGATTTAATGCTAAGGAATCCATAATGACATCATTTAAAATATTTGTTTGCACTCGTTTGGAGTGATTTTCACTAGCCTCCAAAATTCTAGGCAATAGCGTATGGGTTCTTTTTTTCGTTAAAGCAGATAGGAAGATTATTGGAGCATAATCCAAAAACTGAAATTCCCCGCGCACTTTTTCTTCAAATTTCGCCATTGTTTTATCATCTTTTTCCACTGTATCCCACTTATTCACAACGACTACAACTGCTTTACCAGCCTCATGGGCATATCCAGCGATTTTTTTATCTTGTTCAATAATGCCACTTTCCGCATCTAGCACAACTAATACGACATCGGACCGTTCTATTGCACGTAATGCGCGTAAAACACTATATTTTTCTGTTTTTTCATATACTTTCCCTCTTTTTCGCATTCCAGCTGTATCGATAATAATAAATTCATTATCTTCACGCTTAAAAGGGGTATCAATTGCATCTCTTGTCGTACCTGCAATATCACTAACAATAACACGTTCTTCACCAAGAATAGCATTCACTAGGGATGACTTTCCGACATTTGGTCTTCCAATTAAACTAAATCGAATAATATCTTCATCTATATCTTCAACTTCACGTTCTGGAAAATGTTTGATGACCTCATCTAAAAGGTCACCTAAACCTAAACCATGAGTTCCTGAGATTGGGAATGGTTCGCCAAAGCCTAACGAATAGTATTCATATATTTTTTCTCTCATTTCAGGGTTATCAATCTTATTAACAGCCAAAACAACAGGCTTGTTTGATTTAAAAAGCATCCGAGATACTTCCTCATCAGCAGCAGTAATTCCTTCCTTGCCATTGACCATAAAAATGATAACATCAGCTTCATCAATTGCAATTTCTGCTTGTTGTCTCATTTGTACAAGCAAAGGCTCGTCCCCTATTTCAATTCCACCCGTATCAATAACATTAAATTTTGTGTTTAGCCATTCCGTTCCCGTGTAAATTCGATCCCGTGTAACACCTGGAATATCTTCTACAATCGAAATTCTTTCACCTGCTAAACGATTAAATATCGTCGATTTACCGACATTCGGTTTTCCAACGATGGCCACTACAGATTTACGCATTTTCGGTTCACCCTCTGTTATATTTCTTTTTTATTTTTCAACTATATTTTTTGCTTTCATATT
This sequence comes from Salirhabdus euzebyi, assembly GCF_014207435.1. Lineage (GTDB taxonomy): Bacteria > Bacillota > Bacilli > Bacillales > Alkalibacillaceae > Salirhabdus > Salirhabdus euzebyi. The sequence continues at coordinate 22,056 of NZ_JACHGH010000002.1, read as the reverse complement.
TTAAAAACTATGTTAAATGTTAATCCAATTTTATGTTGATTAATAGCTTGGACAACAATCCTAAGAATGAATAAGGATCAGTGAAGGTACTAGCTGAAAATCAAAACTAAGTTTAACAAAGCTTTTTGTAAAGAAACCCTTCTTATAGAAAGAAGGGTAATAAAAATTAGGCTTTTATATTTTAGCAAATCAGGTAAAAATAAACAAACTTACTAATATAAAATTATGTTTTCATCTTTATTCGTACATTTTTTACGGTCTGTTCTATTTTTTCACCTAATCTTTTAACTATGCTTAAAATTGTAAAGATCATAATTAATAAAACCGTATCCATTAAGTATTGGAAATTTCCAATTGGCACAGTTAGTCCATATGAATGTTTTACTACTCCATACAGCAGCTGTCCGAATGATGTGCAAATAAGCCAGATTGCAATTCGTTGTGTATTATTTGCTGCGAAAACCATCAATATTATGTATCCCACTATAACAGAAATAAATGTTGTAGAGAAAAAGAGCCATAAAGGGTTTAAATCCTGCCACAACTGTAACCCACTATAGCCAAAGGTTAAACTGATAGTTAGAAAAAGTAGTGTTCCCTTTTGCTTTTCCAATGCTAAATAATACATTCCAATAAAAGCATTCAGAAACATTGGAACCAAAAGTTGAAACTCCTGTACTTTTACATACCAAGTAGACGCAATCATCAACAATAAAACGGCGACTGCATTACGATAACGTATTTTTTGATTCCCTTCAAAAAAATATATAACAATCCAAAGAATCCAACTGAGCCAAAAGAACAGTATATTTTCTATATTTTCCATAGCAAAACACCTACCATTTTCATTATAGGTGTTTTATTTAAAGCTTAATCAATTTAAGTTAAGTTTTCTTTGATCAATCCACTCTTTTGATTTTCCGTAAAAAACATGTGGACTACCTTTTAAATCTCCCACCTTTTTTGCACCTAATGCTAACATGGCAACCTTTAATTCATCATGAATATGATGAATCTTTTGGATTAGCTCATCCTGTCCCTCTTGGACGAGTGTTTTTAGCAAAGGGCCAGCCATCCCAAACATTTTTGCTCCTAAAACAATTGATTTCGCACCATCTAGTCCATCTCGAATTCCACCAGATGCAATTAAATGGCATGCTGGAAAAGCTGTTTTCACTTCTTTAAGGGATAAGGTAGTTGGAATCCCCCAATTATCAAATACGGCCATCGGCTTTTCTCTTCGTCGATTTTCTATAGAGGAAAAACTTGTCCCACCTTTACCACCAACATCAATATATTTCACTCCAATATTTTTCAATTGAAGAGCTGTCTCTTTGGAAATCCCAAAACCAACTTCCTTTAAAATAATGGGAACATTTACATTTTTCACCATGTTTTCTATTTTGCTTAGGCGCGAGGAAAAGTCTCGGTCACCTTCTGGCATGATTAGTTCTTGCATCGTATTTAAATGAATTTGAAGAGCATTTGCTTCAATCATATCTATTACGGTTAATGCCTGGTCCACGGTCACTTCAGACCCGACATTAGCAAACACAACTCCGCTCGGATTTTCATTACGTATAACCTCATACGTTCTTTTTTCCTTCTCATCTTTTAACGCTGAGGTTTGGGAACCTACAGCCATTGCAATACCAGTTTGATAAGCAGCAAAGGCAATTTGTTTATTAATTTCCTCTGTTGGCATACCCCCGCCACCAGTCATTGCATTAACAAAAAGAGGCGAACTCAAGGAAAGTTCGCCACAATCTACTTTAAGTGATAATTGATCCCAATTCAAAGGCGTTAAGCTTTGGTGTATGATTTCCATTTCATCAAAGCTATTTATACGAGGAAACTGTTGATCTACTGCCTCACGTATATGTGCAAGTTTTCGTTGAGATCGATTCATAGTATCACCATATCTATTCTTTTAATTTACCTAACTGGTCACCAATAACATCCCCGAGCGAGAATGTACCTTGATCACTATCTCTTTGATACTGTTCTAATTCTTTTTTATTTTTATCCATTTCCACTTCTCTTATACTTAACGACATTCTTTTGTTTTCTTCACTAACATCAAGTACTTTCACACTGACGATTTGTCCAACCTCTAATACTTCATTAGGCGTGCCAATATGACGGTCTGCGATATGAGAAATATGAACAAGTCCTTCTACACCTGGTAGTACTTCTACAAAAGCACCGAAGTTTACAAGACGTTTTACAGTACCTTCTACTACTTCACCAGGTTGAATTTTTTTCTCGATTTCATCCCAAGGTCCTGGAAGAACATCTTTAATAGATAATGAAATGCGCTCTGTATCACGATCAACAGATAAAACTTTCACTTTCACTTTTTCCCCTTCTGTCAGTACATCAGATGCTTTATCGACATGCTCATAGGAAAGTTGGGAAATGTGAACGAGTCCATCTATACCACCGATATCAACAAAACCACCGAAATCTGTGATTCGTTGAACGACACCTTCTAAAACATCGCCTTCTTTAATTTTTTGTAAAAGCTCTTGTTTTTGTTGGCCTTTAGTTTGTTCAACAACCGCTTTATGGGAAAGAATCACACGATTTTTATCACGATCTAATTCTATTACTTTAAACGTTAACGTTTTCCCTTTGTACTCTTCAAAATTCTCTACGTAGAAGGCCTCTACATGAGATGCAGGAACAAAACCTCTTAATCCAACATCTGCAACTAGACCACCTTTTACCACTTCTTTCACTTCGGCTTCAAAGACTTCCCCAGAACTTAGTTTTTCTTCAAGCTCTGTCCATGTTTTTTCAGCATCTACTAGTCTTTTGGATAATATGACTTCTTCTTCCTCCACTTTTTTCACTCTAACGGTAATTTCCTCACCAACAGATAGAGCATCGGAAGTTTTTTCTACATGCAAATTGGAAATTTCACTAATAGGTAAAATCCCCTCTACCTTATAACCAATATCCACCATAGCATGCTTCTCTTCTAGTTTTAGAACTTTCCCTGTTAGCTCATCACCTACAGATAGTTGTTCTACTTTATTTAATTCATCCATTCAAAGCCCTCCTCCAATACGACACAACGGTAAAATGTCCTTTTTTCTAACTTCTAATATTTCCAACCTTTTGTCAAGCTTAATATCGCTTAATTTTCTCATGAATTGAAAAATTCACGCTTTTGTTACATTTGCCTTATGAGAGTCTATCAATTTTTTTATATCTGCCATAATTTGATCTACTACTTCTTGAGCAGAAGCTTTCTCTTCTCTTAATTGTTCTAAATTTACTGGCTTTCCATAAACAACCTTTACCCTTTTAAAAGCTTTGTACTCCCCAATAACAGCGCACGGTATAACGACTGCATTCGATCTAAGGGCAAAGAAACCTGCTCCTGCCAAGCCTTGTTTTAATTCCCCAGTTGTACTTCTTGTTCCCTCTGGGAAAAGCCCAAGAGTGTGATTATTCTTAAGTACGTCTAATCCGTCCCGTAAAGCTTGTCTGTCCTTCATTCCACGTTTTACCGGAAAGGCTTGAATATTGCGAAGTAACCATCCAATTGCTTTTTTTTGAAATAACTCATCCTTCGCCATAAAATGTATTTGTCTAGGACACGTAATACCTACTACTGGCGGGTCTAAATTGGATATATGATTCGAGCAAATGATGACTGGACCTTTCTTAGGGACATTTTCTGCTCCGATTACCTTAATAAGAAATAAAGGTTTAAAAATTATAGAACATATTAATTTTCCTAATCCGTATAACATTCTCTTCTCCCTCTATTCATCTTATATTTCAGACGCTAACAAAAATATTTTCTCTGCTACCTGTTCAATTGACAAAGAAGTCGTGTCTATTTCAATAGCATCCCATGCTTTGACTAGCGGTGAAGCTTCTCTTTCTGAATCTAACTGATCCCTTTTTTCTATTTCTTTTTTTAGTTGCTCAATGTCTGAAGGGAATCCTTTGTCGATGTTTTCTTTATGTCTTCTCATCGCTCTCTCTTCTACTGTAGCAATCAAGAACACTTTTACTTCTGCATCAGGTATCACATGTGTACCAATGTCTCTACCATCCATAACAACTCTTCGGTTTTGTGCTAACTTTTTTTGTCGGTTAACCATTTCTTCCCGAACTTTTTTATGTTTTGCAACGATAGATACCTGGCTCGTTACATTTTGAGAACGAATATCTCTTGTAACGTCCTGACCATCTAATAACACAATTTGACTATCGTCACTATGATCAAATGAAATATCTGTCTTCAATAAGAGCTGTACTAAACTTTCTTCATCTTCTAAATCTAACTCATTATGTAATGCCTTATAAGTTAACGCACGGTACATTGCACCCGTGTCAATATATACGTAGGCTAGTTTTTTTGCTACTATTTTTGCTACTGTACTTTTTCCAGCTGCTGCGGGTCCATCAATAGCAATTGCAATATCCTTTTTCATCATTAAAGTCCTCCCTGACTTACATCAAAGTTGTTCATTCATTTACATGAATAAAAGCAGGATGAACCTGCCTTTTTTCTTTCAAATCATATCATAACCAACATTACTGGTCTATGAATGAAATAGGTTTATTTACCCCAATATATTCGTAAACGGGATTAATGTAAGAATTAATATTTGTGTTTAATAGAAGCCATTGTGACGTTAGGAGTAACACGAAAAGACAAAGTGTAATTAGCTTTACTATTTTTTCTATTCTTTTCATCGCCATCGGACCTTTTTTTCGTTAGGTTAACCAATCGTTTGCGTTTTATTCTAAGCCTTGATTGGTTACTTTTTTTTGCTCTAATTGCTTTTGAAAACAGAAACGAATAATTTTATCTCTATCTTTGTTACTAATCTTTTCAAACTCTAAAGAAACAATATCTGGTGTATCCTGTTTTTTTATACGTCTAATCACTCTAGCAGTTACATGTACATATTGATATTCAGTCGATTTAAATGGTAAAACAATCCATACACTTAACATCGAATTATCTGGAAATCGGATGTTCTTTGGAACAAATATAGCCAGCCCACCCCCGCTAATATCTACAGAGCTTGTAGTAAACGGAGGGAATATTTCTATTCCTTCATTACGTACCGATATGTCCAACGGTGTTTTTATACGAAGAAACCTTCTACGCTGAATTTTCATTACTTGATCATCACCGGGGAAATGGAGAACTAAAACTGGAATGTTATTTAGTTTTTTCCGCGCTATTACTTCCGTTTGAAAGGAGTAAATAATGTCATCCTTTCCTACATATTTGAAAGAAAAGGATGTTCCTTCAAACACAATAGATGTTCTACCTGTTTTGTTTGAAATCGGATAATGTATATAAATGTTAGTTCCTTTAAAATCAACTACTTTACTGGAAAACACCTGAACATCCTCATCGTTGTCCTGTACTGTCTCCAAAGTAATCATTGTTCCAATATCCAATTGTCTCCCCCCCACTTCCCCCTATTGTTATATCTATTATGACAAAAATTCAGAAAAGCGCAAGCGACCTTTAACGACGTATGGACTGGACTGAACATAAAAAAAGGAAAGGCCCTATGCCTTTCCTTAAGCAGAAGTTTCAAAATTCACTTCTGTTTGTTCCAATTTCTCAACACGCTCTTCAAATCCATCCTGGGCATTAATATAAATACGGTACGTATCATCGCCAAGTGTTCCTAAAAATTCATAACAAAGTACTTCCTCACCTAAATCATTGTCTATCACAGCAAGATACTCTTCTTGAATTTTCACTTTTGGATTTACTTCAGCTTTAGCTTCATCCATCGTAATTGCCGGTTCTTCAATGTCCCTTTCTTGGTGATTCACAAGGTATTCTCTCGCTGATAGCCCAATTACGTCTCCATTATCTAAAGCTACTTTCACTTGAATCGAGTCTGGATAAATTCGAATATCATCCTCTGTATATAGGAACGAGTATACTCCTACATTTCCATATTGTGCACTATTATAAGCGGCCATGTTTTCATATCCTAAGTCTTGCAAAAAATTGGTAGCTTCATTCATGCCATCATAGAGACCAATAGAAGCGTCTTGTACTTCACGATTTTGAATCATTGATATCAAATATCCGCCTTTTTCTGTAATGTCCATATATCCGTGTGTTCCATCTTTATCATAAGAAGCACTATACACTTTGATATCAGAACCTTCTCCAGAAGCGGTAATTTTTAAATCCGTACCGTTTAAATTAAAAAGGTCATTTGCTTTTTGTTTCACATCATTTTCCGTAACCTTTTCACCTTCTAATTGTATTTCACCTTCTGATTTTTTTGAAACGCCATTTATTTGATTCATGAAGTTTCCTTCAGAAAATGATTCTACACTTTTCTCTACTGTTTTAAATCCATCGATAATTGTATTATCTGCTTTTGTATCGTTGTTTACTAGTGCTAGTTGCACATCCATCCAACGTAAATTATTCTCTAATACCATGTGCTGCACTTTACGCAATTCTCTCTTAATATCACCAGATTGCTGATATAGGTTTTGTAGTAATTCTGTTTCTTCTCCAGTTAACGGGTCATCATCCAGTTCTCTAACTGCTGTTCTGTATGAAAAATCCCCTATATTAGATAGAAACTCTTCCGTTTTATTAAAGGGGATTAAAGTTAATGGTAACTGCCCAACTTCCGAATGAGCATCGGAAGTAATTCTCCAGATTTCAGCTAATTGAGGAGATAAGCTTCTAGGTGAATTCATCGCTAAAACAGTACCAATTTTATCGTTCAATAAATCTACATAGTAAGTTAAATTATGAAAGGATCTCTGATACGTATTCTCCGCTTGAAGTAAAACAGCATTTTTTTCTTGATGCTCTTGGTATCCCCAAAAAGCAACACCGATTACGGAAATGGTTAATACGACGATAGCTATCCAACGAAGCATTTTCTCACTCCTTCCTTATTTACAGAAAATATGTTGGCCAATCTTTTTGATTTGCGGTCTAGACCAAATCCAGCCTGAAGTTGCTGTATCAGGGTTGAAATAGTAAATAGCATTACCGGAAGGATCCCAACCATTAATCGCATCTAATACAGCTTTCTTTGCCTGTTCATTTGGTGTCAACCAAATTTGACCATCCGCTACTGCTGTAAAAGCTCTTGGTTCAAAAATAACACCTGATACCGTGTTCGGAAACGTTGGACTTTCTACACGATTTAAAATAACAGCAGCAACTGCCACTTGTCCCACATATGGTTCGCCTCTCGCTTCCCCATAAACAGCGTTTGCCATCAATTGAATGTCGTTTTGTGAGTATCCAGATGGCACATTTACAGATGTAGGTTGTGGAGGAGCTTGATTACCCCCTTGGTTAGCCTGAGTGTTTTCTTGGTTTTGGTTAGCGTTAGTACCTTGTTGCTGGGGCGCTGCGGTACCTCCCCCACCTCCACCTTGCTGCTTATTTTGCTTAACCTGTTGTTCTTTTGGGACTCCACCATAATACGTAAAATCTTTCCCACTTCTTATTTGCTGATGGACAAATTGTTTATCAAATTTACTTGCCCTTTTAAGCCTTTCTTGTGTCTCTTTTCCTACTAATCCATCAATTTTCATCCCAAATTCATATTGGAAATTTCGCGTTGCCCAATAGGTTCCCCATCCAAAAACTCCGTCTATTTTTCCATTATAGAAACCTAAGTATTGAAGTCTAGACTGTAACTCAATAACATCATCACCAGTAGACCCTTGTTGTAACGTACGCCCACTAAAGGCTTCCGATTTGTCTACGTTATCAAAAGTAGAAAGAGGAATGATCATCATTAATAAAAATACGGTAAAGCAACAAAGAAACTTTTTTGCATTCATTTAAATTCCTCCTGATTTTGTAAACATTTCTATGTCCTCTATATGTTTTGTAGGAAGAACAATTTTATGCATAAAGAAAAGGCAGTCCCAAAAGAAAGAACTTTTGGAAACAGCCTCTAATTGTACAATTATATATAGTTACATTTGATCAAACGTTCGTTGCATTTTCTTAACATGAACTATTTAGGATTGAGTTTTGTAAACTAGCGTTTACTATAATTAATTCCTTAGCTATATATTTTTTTGTCTTTCAATAAGAACTGGGCCTTCTATAGGCTGATTATAATTCGCTAATTTTACTTTTCTTAATGAATACGACCAAAGAAAAATCATAAATGGAATCATTACATATATCCAGTTACTTTGAATGGTTTCCAAAACAAAATCATAAAATCCATGCAACAGTGTTGGAATTAAAAACGCTAATAATAGCATTGTTTTACTATTTTTATCTTTAAATTTTGTTTTTCCGATATAATACCCCATAATTACACCAAATAGAGCATGAGATGAGACGGGAAATATAGCTCTAGCAATGGCATACTCTATTCCATTTGCCAATAAGTATAATAAATTTTCCAAGCTCGCAAAGCCTAAACTTATCGCTACACCATATACAATTCCATCATAATGATAATTAAATGAAACGTGTTTATATACTGCATATAAAAAAATAAACCATTTAAAAAACTCTTCTAACAAACCAGACAGCAAAAAAGAACTAACAATGGGGTTTTGACCTATCCCCTCGACCATAAATGCATATTGAATAAACATGATTGGAAATACAAGTAATGCTCCAAGAGCAAACGATTTAAACACCAAAGAAAAAGGTTCTGAGTCAAATCGGTCTTTTAAATAAAAAAAGACTAATAAAGCAAGACCTGGTGCAATACTAGCCGAAATAATACCAACCAATTGACTCCCCTCCATTCATAACTTTATCCTACCATGAACTATTGATTATGAAAATACTATGAAAGCAATATTATTTGCAGATAATAGTCAACCATATATATGGTTATTTAAGAACAAAAATAGCTCCGTTCACATGAACCGAGCTATCACTTGTACTATAAAGTTTTTAACTGATACCTTCTTGGCAATAATGCCTGATAGCCATTTAACGGATTTCTACTTCGTAAGAAATCCGCTAATATCAATTATCTAAAATGAAATAATTTCTTGTTTTGCTCCCATCATAACAGCTAACTTAATTCTCGCTTTTTTACTATCATGATCTGTACCTAAAATAGCCCCTTTGTTCACCAAATCATGTGCACTTCCTAGATAGTCGTAAGTTGGATAAACAGCTCCCTCCTCAGAGCTTGTTGTAATGATAACAGTAATTTGTTTTTGAATGGCATTTACGATTTCAGGAATCATGTTAGGAGCTACCTGTCCTCTTCCTACACCTTCTAATATGATGCCTTTAGCTCCTGCTTCATAAGCTGCTTTGATAAATAAACCATCAGCATTAATATAACATTTTATTATATCCACCCGAGGCAAAGGGCCTTTTAAGGAGTAGGTCTCTCTCCTTATAGGCTTTTGATAAACGTGGACTGTATCATTATCAATAATTCCTAAATATCCAAACCCAAAAGCATTAAAGCCTTGAATATTAGATGCATGTTCTTTTTTAACATATTTGGCAGCAAATATTCGTTCATTAAAAACCACAACTGTACCAACATTACGTAAATCTTTACTACAAGCGGAATAGATCGCATGACGAAGATTTATAAAAACATCACTACCTAAATCACTAGGAGCACGTTGAGAACCCGTAACAACCACGGGACGTTCATCCTGTATCGTTAAATCTAAAAAATAGGCAGTCTCTTCTAGGGTATCCGTTCCATGCGTAACAACAATCCCATCAACTTCTTCATCCTGAAAATAGTAGTCAATTCTTTCTTTTAACTTTACATAATCGTTAAAATCAATGTGCATACTTGGCTTTTGCAGTACTGATTCGATTTGTATGTGTATGCCACTGGGAAGTTCACATAAAGAAGCTAATTCTTCACCAGATAAAGCACCTGAGGACAATTTTCCTGAATCCTTATTTGGAGCACTTGCGATGGTACCCCCAGTAGTTAACAAAATTACTTTATTCATTAGCTTAACTCCTATTTATCGTATTCTTCTCCATAATCGATTTTGCGATTAATTCTCCATGAAATCTGCCATTTTCAATGAAAATTTCATTATTATTGAAACCTGCAGCTATAACACCAGCTACATAAATGTTTGGAATATTCGTTTCCATCGTATTTTCATCAAATGTTGGCCGACCTGTTTCGTCTTCAATTTCAATATCCATATCTTTTAAGAAAGAATGATCTGGATGATATCCCGTCATAGCAAACACGTAATCATTTTCAATTACATGTTGTTCACCGTGTACTGAATAGAAAACATTTTCATCAGTAATTTTGGTTACTTGTGCATTAAAAACAATATTTACCTTGCCTTTTCTGACTAAAGATTCAAAAAGGGGCAATATCCATGGCTTAATACTGCTGGAATAATCATCGCCTCGATAAAGTACTGTTACTTTCGCTCCGGCTTTTTCTAGTTCTATGGTTGCGTCTACAGCTGAGTTTTTTCCGCCAATGACCACAACATCTTGATTATAGAAAGGGTGTGCCTCCTTAAAATAATGCTGAACTTTATTTAAATGTTCACCTGGTACATTTAACATGTTAGGCTGATCATAATAACCTGTAGCTATAACAACAAAGCTCGCTACATATTCTTTATCTAATCCATTGCGTTCTTGCGTAAATACTTGAAACGAGTCTCCTGATTTCCTTACGTGATTTACTTTTTCAAAAGAATGTATGCGAAGGCTTTTTCTTTCTGCTACTGTACGATAATACGTTAATGCTTCATTTCTGACAGGCTTTTGTTTTTCTGTTATAAAAGGAAAATTACCGATTTCTAATTTATCACTCGAACTAAAAAACGTTTGATGTGTCGGATAATGATAAATGGAATTTACTACGTTTCCCTTTTCAATAAGAAGCGGGTCTATTCCTCTTGCTTGTAACTCTAGAGCAACAGACATCCCACAAGGGCCAGCTCCTACTATAATAACCTCTTCCTTGTTCATTGTTATATGTCACCTCTTTTATTCTTCATCAACTACCATATCATAAGGTATAGAAAACTTAGTTTTTGCTAACTTGGAGTGTTTGCAAAAGTCTAGTCATCCTTCTCATTTTTAGAAACATATTGAATACGTTGATATACTTTATGATATGGAAAAAAAGAAAAAACATCTCCTACATTCATCATAATAGGAGATGCTTTTTAAAGAATCAACATATAACTATTATATCCAGCCTCTGAAACGTGCTGCTTCTGCCATTTTTCTTACCCCAACCATATATGCAGCGAGTCTCATATCAATTTTTCTGTTCTGAGCTGTGTCATATACATTGTGGAAAGATTTCACGATTACCTTTTGAAGTTTTTCCTCAACTTCTTCTTCTGTCCAGTAGTAACCTTGATTATTTTGAACCCATTCAAAATAGGAAACTGTTACACCACCAGAAGAAGCCAAGACATCAGGTACAAGCAGGACGCCACGCTCTGCTAAAATTTTTGTTGCTTCTAAAGTTGTAGGACCATTAGCTGCCTCAACAACAATATTGGCTTTAATTTCATGTGCATTTTCTTCTGTTATTTGGTTTGCGATTGCAGCTGGGACTAATATATCACAGTCTAGCTTTAACATATCCTGATTAGAAATCGTATTTTCAAAAAGATTTGTTACTGTCCCAAAGCTATCTCTACGGTCCAGCAAGTAATCTATATCTAAACCGTCCGGATCATGTAATGCACCTTGTGCGTCAGATATAGCAACTACTTTTGCACCTGCATCATGCATGAATTTTGCTAAAAACCCACCTGCATTACCAAACCCTTGAACGATAACTCTTGCTCCTTGTAAGTCAATGCCTTTAATTTTAGCAGCTTCTTCAATACAAATTGTAACCCCTCTTGCAGTTGCTGTTTCTCGTCCGTGAGAACCACCAAGCACTAATGGTTTACCTGTAATAAAGCCTGGATTATTAAATTCATCAATTCTACTATATTCATCCATCATCCATGCCATAATTTGCGAGTTTGTAAACACATCTGGTGCTGGGATATCTTTAGTTGGACCAACAATTTGGCTTATTGCTCGAACGTAGCCTCTACTTAATCTCTCCAATTCACGGAAAGACATTTCGCGAGGATCGCACACGATTCCGCCTTTACCGCCACCGTATGGTAGATCTACAATACCAGCTTTTAAACTCATCCAAATTGATAATGCTTTTACTTCTTTTTCATTAACGTCAGGATGGAATCTGACTCCACCTTTCGTTGGGCCAACAGCATCATTGTGTTGTGCTCTATATCCTGTAAAAACCTTTACTATTCCGTCATCCATTCTTACTGGGATACGAACTGTCATTAACCGAATAGGCTCTCTTAATAATTCATAAGCTTCCTCCGGATAACCTAACTTTTCTAATGCACTTTTGATAACAGTCTGGGTTGACTTTAACACATCCATTTTATCGATGTTTTCCATTGAAGAATCTGCTGGTTTGTCGGCAACCATTTACTTACCTCCTAAAATGTTCAATAACAAATTATGAATCCTACTTTCAGCAATTAGTATACACATTCATACTGAATATGCAACCATTACCCTAAAGTTTATAAGAAAATCTTATTCAAGCACTTCTAAACTAACTAAAAAGCTCAGATTTTCTTAAGTGCAAATCTTTTTCAACAATATGACAAAATCTTACAGCGTTTTTAAATAAATACGAAAATATTGTAAGCGATTTCATTATAGAAGTATTTTTCTATTGTTGCAATGATATTTTTATAAATTTTTCAATCATTTCTTCATACGAAATTCCAACTGCCTTTGCAGCATCAGGAAATAAACTGGTAGGAGTCATTCCTGGTAAGGTATTCACCTCTAAAATAATCGGTTCCCCTAGTTCATTTAAAATGAAATCAACACGAGAATATGTTTCACAACCTAACAATTGATGTGCTTTAACGGCATATTGTTGAATCAAACTCGTTACTGTTTCATCAATATTAGCTGGAATGATATGGTCACTTCCACCTTCTGTGTATTTCGATTCATAATCATAGTACTCATTTTTAGGGACAATTTCGATCACTGGGAAAGCACTTTCTTGCCCTTTTTGCCCCCAAACAGCAACGGTCAATTCCTTACCCTTGACATATTCTTCTAGAAGGATTGCTTGATCATGCTCGAAAGCTTGATAAATTGCTTCTTCTAGCTTTTCTAATTCGTTTACGATGTGTAACCCTAATGTCGATCCTTCTTGATTCGGTTTGATAACAAAAGGTAGTGGAAAAGATTCTGTTATTTCTTCTTTTAAAGAGGCAATATCCTTTAACTTATCCCGATAGTATGTTTTGCCTTTTGCTACTGGAATTCCATTTTGTTCAAAGATTTGTTTTGCTTTTGATTTGTCCATTGCTAATGCAGAAGCCAGAACACCAGAACCAACATAAGGCATGTTTAGCATATCAAGCAATCCTTGAATTCTACCGTCTTCGCCAAATTTACCGTGGAGGCCAATAAAGACTATATCAGCATCTAGTTCTGTTAATTCTTTAATTTTGTCAGGATGAAAGTCTATACCAATTACATCATGCCCTTTCTTTTGTAAAGCGTTTATTACGCCTTTACCTGTCGATAAGGACACCTCTCTTTCCCCTGAAATACCACCATATAATACGACAACTTTCATTCTTTACGCTCCAATCAAAGTTCACGTTGTTTCCAAAAGGCAACTTCATCTTAACATGTTTCCCTTTTTGCAACTATCATTAAACCAAAACTTTCATAAAGAAGAAGTAAAAGTCTAATTAAAATATTGTTGGATTTGTTGGATTGCATTATCCTCCATTATGACTTTCCCATATTCCTTAAGTCTGATAGAAGTAACTGCACTTGGAGAAGAAAATTCGGACATAACAGCGATGACGTTTTCTCTATTCACAAATAACAAATCTTCTTCACTTAACTGCATATAATATTGATCTTCCCAATGATAAACAGTTCCCCCATACATATTCATTTGGGATAAATGCTCACACACTTGGATGACAGATTCAAAAGTGTAAAATGAAAAAATAAACTCTTTATTTTCATCTAATGTAACTTTCATTTCTATATAATCTTCATCTACAAAATCTAGCTCTTGTGTAACAACGACTACCATACCTTGCGCTTGAAGTAGATGTACATGAACGAGCAAGTTTCCATCAATATCAAAACCTAATTCATCACTTGCTTCAAAAAGCATTTCTTGAAAAAGCTGATGAGTTTTCGGGAAGTTATACCAAAGCTCTTCCCTGGTGAAACCACGTTCTACTAAATCATCAAATGTTAAGAAAATCTTAAACTTATTTGATCCTAGGCGCTCTAATCTCATCTATCCCACCCCCACCTTTTCCTCTTTATTATCAGTTTATGATACTTCTTTACACATAGTTATAATAAGTTATTTTATTTTTCAAAACTTTTTGAATGTATAGTTATTTGGTGACAAGTAGCCCTTGTCCCTAATCGTAGGGGCAGTTTAGTTGTTCCATAGCCTTCACTAATTAAAAAATTAGATTTTCCCTTTTGCTTCCAACCACCTCTTGGTTGGAGTCCCCAACCTAAGATTCTTATTTGGCCACCATGAGTGTGACCGCTTAATACTAAGTCTACCCGATTTTGCTGTTGTTCAGTAAGTAAATGATACGTTTTAGGTTCATGGATAGCTAATATGACGTATTCACCAATAGCATTGTCAAACGCATAGTTAGGATAAACGTCTTTTATAGAGGGGGAATCTAGCCCGATTACACTTAACTTAAACTCATTTGCAAGCTCGAATTCCATTACTTCATCACATAAAATATGTACGCCGTTCTCTTTCAACAAAACCTCTAAGTCATGAAAATTGATTTCATAATCATTATTTCCCCACACAAAAATCACTGGAGCATTTAGGTTTTTTAGTTTTACGATATTTTCTTTAATTCTCTTTAACGATACACCTTTTTCACATAAATCCCCACCAATAACAGTTAAATCTACTTCATCTGTTTTGCTTAGTGTTTCATCGTTAATGATCCTTTTATGAATGTCTGAGATGAAGAATATAGTTAAGGGCTTTGTGTTTGAAAACTTCTCTTCTTCCCAAATTGTTTTTTCAAGATAATCCGCATGAGCCTTTTTGAACATATAACGAAGGAAAAGGCTTCCAATTAGTAATAGCAAGACAACGTATACCAATGAAAAAGCTCCTTTAATTGTATTTTCCCTAAATGAAAACCCTTGTCAATTTAAGACAAGGGTTTTATTGGTACAATTATAAACTATTACCTTTATATGCAAAAGATATTCCAATTACATTTCTTTTACGTCTAAAATTCTAAAACCTGATTTTTCTAATCGTTTCGTTAATTTTTCTACGTTCTCATTTTTTTCAATTTTTAAAACAATCCTTCTTGCTAGTTTATCCGTTTCATCAAAAGTTGCTAGCGAAATAACATTTCCGTGGAAATGTTGGATAATATCTGCCAGTCTAGAAATCCGCCCTTCTGATTCAATGGAGGTAAAAGCAATTCTTACACCTGATTTTCTCATACCAAATGCGCTTTCGAATTGCTCTAATACATCATAACGAGTTACTAACCCTATAAAAATTTTACTTTCATCTGTAACAGCTAACACGGAAAAGTCTTTAAAAGTCGTTAATGTCTTTTCAAAAACTGCTTCATCAGTAATATGTAAATCTGCATGATCTACAAGGTCTACTACTTTATGAGAAGCTAAAAAATCTTCTTTGTTGCTTTCTTTTGACTCAAAAAAGGATTGATAAATCATCTGTTTAGAAATCATTCCGACAAACTTATTATCCTCTAGAACAGGTACAGCCTGAATGTCCTCTTTGTTTAACAAGTTTAATACACTTGTTAATGTTTCATTAAGATTCGTTGTAAAACAGCGATGCTTTGGTTTCATTATGCCTTTTACAAACATGGTGGTCACCTCACAATTGTTTTCATCTTACTTGCATTATATATTCGACAGAAAACAAGAAATACCCTTTTATAAATAAAATTATTATTCGAATTAGACAAGTTGTCAAAACATAAAATGAATTGATTTTAACTAAGCAATATGAGAGGAGGATTTCATTGCACACCCTTAGAAAATACTATCACCCGTACATTAGTCCTTTCGATCCTTGCCCACCTATTAAAGTAAAAGGTTATGAAACACCACCTAATTTATATATGGGCTTTCAACCCCCATCTCTGCCACAATTCGAACCAAAAAAAGCACTCGCATATGGAACCTTATGGCCTGCTCTATATAGCCCATATCCAAGTCCACCTGTTAGGAAGGAGGTAAACGAATGAGTCATAAATCAATGCCACCAGAATACTATCAACTTCTAGAGGATATTCAGGCGGTGGATTTTGTGTTGGTAGAGCTAACACTTTACCTTGATACACACCCAAATGACTATGAAGCCATACAACAGTTCAACTACTATGCGAAGCAAAGCAAAATGCTAAAGAAAGAATACGAAAAAAGATATGGCCCTTTACGTCAATATGGAGCTAGCTACAGTGGTTATCCTTGGTCCTGGGACGATACCCCTTGGCCGTGGCAAGTATAAAAAGGAAGGGGGATTATAACGTTATATGTGGTATTACGAAAAGAAGTTAGAGTATCCCGTTAAGGTTAGTACATGTAACCCGACGCTTGCAAAATATTTAATTGAACAATATGGAGGTGCTGACGGTGAGTTAGCCGCCGCACTTCGGTATTTGAACCAACGCTATACAATACCGGATAAAGTTATTGGTTTACTAACAGATATCGGTACAGAGGAATTTGCTCATCTAGAGATGATTGCAACAATGATATATAAATTAACAAAAGACGCAACTCCAGAAATGATGAAACAAGCAGGATTAGATCCTCACTACGTCAACCATGATTCGGCACTGTTTTATCACAACGCTGCTGGTGCACCATGGACGGCAACCTATATCCAAGCAAAAGGGGACCCAATTGCAGATTTATATGAAGATATTGCTGCAGAGGAAAAAGCGAGAGCAACATATCAGTGGATCATTAATTTATCCGATGACCCTGATTTGAACGATGGTTTGAAATATTTGAGAGAACGGGAGGTTGTCCATTCGCAGCGATTTAGAGAAGCAGTTGAAATACTAAAAGAGGAGCGTGATAAAAAGATTTTCTTCTAGCAAAAGATACGAATGGAATCTAGAAACTATTACTCCACCAACTCTTAATTCACACTTAAATTGCTTATTTGTTTAAGTTATTCTTTTGATGAAAAATTAATCTTTTTTTATAGCCGTTTCTAATAGATTGTTGGATTACACAATATTCTTCAACTGCGACTTAACTATAGGTTTGCAGTTTGATGAGTGCTATACGACCGCTTCGGCAGAATACTTCGCTTTCCACGGGCACGGCCTCAGCCTCCTCGCGGAAAACCACTGCTGCGGGGTCTTCAGACACGCGTTATCCCGTAGGAGTCTGTGTATTCTGCCTACGCTAAGATTGATTTTCTGAATCAAGGATAGCGGTAAACCAAATAGGCATGTTAGATAATTCTTCCTTATCAATACGACTATTTTTCTACTTTCTTTTTCCAAATTCATCCGTACATTAAAGATAAGCACATGCTTAGCGAAGGGAATACACGGGACAGCGAAGACGTTGAGACCCCATAGCGAGCGTTCTGTGCGAGTGAGGAGGCTCAGCGCGAGCCCTAAGGTGCGTGTAGTGTATTTCCGTAGCGGTGGAATTCTGACACATTAAATTATGTCGCAGTTTCTATCAACTGTTAAATAAATGAAAATAACCTTTTAGAAAAGATCCTTTTTTATACTTCTGACCTAGTGAATCATAACATCGTCAACCGATCCTCTTGTTTACCTAACGTAAAGTAACTTGAGCGAAGTCGAGAGGACCTATGATGATTCGAAGGAACAAAAACTCTATTCATCACATAAAGTTCTATAAAAAAGGCGTCCATCACTGGACGCCCTTACATTTTACCGGTTTTCAAAGAATATTTCTTCTCCAAGCGGATTGTTAAATTTAAAGCTATCATTATCTTGAATTTTATTTGTTATGTCTCCCCAATAGTAATAAAGGGGAATGGCAATAAGAATAAGGAAAAAAAGGACAACCATGGACCTTAAAGTTATGATATGCCAGCGTTTCCCTTTCTTTTTTTCCTTTTTATTCGTATGAACCTTACTGCGAGGAGGTAGCTGAGAAACATCCACTACATCCTCGGCTTTTTTTTCTTCGATGACATCCATTTGAGCGTTAAAGTGACTTTTCTTCTTCTGTCTTCTCTCCATACGTGTTGACACCTTGACCACCCCATTTAAATTTAATAAAAAGTGCCAGCAAAAAATCTACCAAAAAGTGTGAAACTGTCGTAACAAGTAAATTATTGGTTAATTCATACATGTATCCAATTAAAAAACTAATAAACAAAATAGAGATGAGTAAAACAGGTTTAAACAAATATCGAAAATGGACAAGAGCAAAGGACAGACTCCCGATCAAATACCCGAAAGTATGATGGATCACGCCCCTAAATAACATTTCCTCGGAAATAGCCACAAGACTTGTGATTATAAATATTTGAATAAAACTACGATTGGTAAAAATTCTTTCATTGATTCCACCATCATCATAATGTTTTTTGGGTACATATTTCATAAGCACTAAATCAATAATAACGATTATGACAGCTGGTATAATAGCAAAATAAATTAACTGATTAATGTCCCAAAAATATAACGTTTTCCAATCCGTAAATGAATCAAACAAGAAATAGCTACTCCCAAGTGCTAATAGCAAAATAAAACCTTGTGATAAATATAATTGGAAAAGCAATTCTTTATCTGTCAATCTTTTTATTAATTCTGCTTGTCTAGATTGTTTTCTCATCTGGTCCCTCCTGATGAAAAATTTCTTTTAATTCTTCCATCCAACTATGCACTTTTCTTTCTCTCGTAACAATTAGCGGTTCCCATTCGTTGAAGGTGAATCCACAGAAATCGCAACAATTTTCTGTTGGCGCCTTAAACCCCTTTTGAAAGGACTGATATATTGTTTTTCTTCTACATTCATCCCCATGAACCCATTCCAATAATTCATAAAACTTTTGAACCTTGTGTGAAAATCTTTCTTGTTTGTACGTCACAGTATGTCTATAAGCGTTTTCTATTTTTTCTTTGTCTTTACTAATTATCCCATCTTGAACAACGTGAAATTTTTCCATCTGAAACAGGATGAATTTCCATTGGGATTCACTAAGTTCACATTGACTAATTATTTCTTCTTGTTTCTCTTCTATAGAATTTAACTGCAGCGGATTCACATATTCATATACATGTTTAATTTGATTTTCTGTTGGCAGTTCTAGTTCCATTAAATGAATAGGTATTTGTTCATCCCCCTTGCTATACAGAACAAGACCAACACTAGAATCCCCATCTCTGCCAGCCCTTCCGACTTCTTGGATATAGGACTCTTTTTGCGTAGGTAAATGAAAATGGATGACGAGACGTACATTCGGCTTGTCCACACCCATTCCAAAAGCACTTGTACAACAAATAACATCTAGCTGATCGTTCATAAATTGCTGTTGGATTAGCAGCCTGTCATCTGGTTCCATACCTCCATGATAAAAGGCTACTTTCAGATTTGTAATTTTTTCTTTTAACATAAAACATACTTTTTCACACCACTCACGGCTTGAAAAATAGATCATCGTTGATACCGGATGCATACGCAATATGTGTTCGATCCGTTCCATCTTCTCTTGCCAGTTTTCTACATGTTCTACCGTAAATGTAAGGTTCTCCCTGTCCATTGCGTATACTCTTTTCTTCATCTCAGGTCTTTCTAGATACTTTACAATATCATCCTGAACCTGTGGAGTAGCTGTTGCACTTAAAGCTAACACTCTAGGGTACTTTAATTTTTTTATTACGTCATTTAGCTTTAAATAGTCTGTTCGAAACTCATGCCCCCACTGGGAAATGCAATGGGCCTCATCGACTAC
The DNA here is from genome assembly GCF_014207435.1 of Salirhabdus euzebyi. Classification (GTDB taxonomy): domain Bacteria; phylum Bacillota; class Bacilli; order Bacillales; family Alkalibacillaceae; genus Salirhabdus; species Salirhabdus euzebyi. Next base: position 2,044 of record NZ_JACHGH010000002.1, on the reverse strand, counting down.
AAATAGAGAAATGTGTAATGACGTAATTTGAGTCATAAAGTGTTCGTTTTGCAACATTTCTGGTGAACAATATATCAGTTTATAATGATGAAGATTATTAATTCTATGCTTTTTTTGGCGAAAGTCTAACATACTATTAATAGCTGTTACCCTTTTAAATCCTTTCGCTTTTAATTGCTTCACTTGGTCAACCATCAATGATATAAGAGGAGAGACAACAATTGTTATCCCCTCTAAATACAAACTTGGCAACTGATAGCATAGCGATTTACCAGTTCCCGTCGGTAAAATCCCTAAAACATCATGATCAGAAAGCACATCAGAAATAATTTCCTTTTGCCCCTCCCGAAAACCAGAAAAGCCAAAATGCTTTTCCATTAACTCTTCAACTTCTTGCGTAAGTAAACTCATATTGTAGGCAACTCCTTAGTAGGATTGCTAGAACGAAAATGAATAGCGTGCACTAATCTAATGGCAAAGTAATCTACATGTTCTGGTAAATGTTCTTTAATTGTTTTTAGACGTTTAGTGTCTAGCTTTTCCGTAACTTCTAAAATTTGTTGTTCCACTTCTTCTGACACGTATTTTCTTATTGGAAACCTAGGATCAACAAATGCTATTTCAATTACATGGTCCAGCACCGTATTTAACTTAAGGCGTCTCTTTTTTGCAATCGTATTTAATGGTATTCCACTGTTTAAAAATCGCAATGTTTGTTTCGCAGATTCTGTCAATGGCAGCTTGTGAAAATCATTTGGAATAAAATCTAATAACCTTTTATATTGTCCTTTTTTTTCATAAATTTGGTTCATCATAAAATGAAGTGTACTTTGCGTATACATTTCCACATCGTGCTTCGTCATCTGAAAACGATCTGCTGTTTGAAATTTACTCAACCCTATTTTGTTGAACCCAGTCAATTGAGAAACAAAAATACTTGCCTGTTGACTCGGTTGCTTACTGAGTAGGTTACATAATTCCTCATACATATCATTAAATATCACATCCAATTGACCTTTATATTGAACAAAAAATTGTTTCATCCACTGAATAGTTAATTCCTGATCGACGATTGGTACAAATCTGTTATTGCCTCGGGTAACATTAGAAGCTGTTTGAATAAATAATTGAATTCGAGACCAAAAAACCGGTGCCATTTGGTGTAGGTGATAGCCACTTAACCAATGCAATCCTTTATTATTTTCCATATGATGTTGAAGAAAGGTTATACCTTTGTTCGTAATAAATGTAGTATTATGTGGGTTACTTTTAATAAAACCTAGTTTCATTAAATATAGTATTTCTTTATCGAAATCTTTTCTTTTTAACGTTTTATATATGCCAAAGTAGTTTTTTAAGTTTAGCGTATTAGCATCTTGCACGGTTTGTGAGGATTTTTTTCCCGTTAAAAGATGAAAGATAGCGGAATCACTTCTTTCCATTTGTATCTTTTGGAAGGAATCTAATAGAATAGTATGAAACATACAATATCACCCTTATTCAATAATGAACCGACAACTTATTTACAAATTTTCAACAAAGTTCTTATTTAAATGATATTATACACGTTATATATTGAAAAGTTTTATTATCAGTTTTAAAATATGTTAATGAGTCAAAATAAAAAACGCTTTATTCATATAATACTTACCTTGTTTTAAGTCATAGGAGGATCATATATGCCAAAATTTACGATAGTAGATAAAGATACATGTATTGCTTGCGGAGCTTGTGGAGCATCTGCTCCAGATATTTTTGATTATGATGATGAAGGCATTGCCTTTAATATTTTAGATGATAATACTGGAACAGCTGAAGTGCCAGAGGAATTACACGAGGACTTAGAAGATGCTTTTGATGGCTGCCCCACTGATTCTATTCGGGTAGCTGAAGAAACATTTAATGGTGACCCAGACAAATTTGAATAGAAGGAAGCCCTTGTCCATAAATGAACTGTAACCCCGTTTACGGACAGTTTAAAAAAAGCGCCTATACGGCTATTAAATGGCCCCGGAATTCTTCCGGGGTCATTTTATTTAAGCCC
>NZ_JACHGH010000001.1 GCF_014207435.1 Salirhabdus euzebyi | reverse complement strand
AGGTAGATAGGTCCGAGGTGGAAGCGTGGTGACACGTGCAGCTGACGGATACTAATCAATCGAGGACTTAACTTAAATCTTTAAACCACACACATGCTTGATCTTGTTTCCAATTCTTATCTAGTTTTGAAGGTGTTTAGAACAGCTTCATATGTAGGATTAAGGACGTTCTATTTAGAACGACTTACATCCTGTAAGTCCAGTGGCGATGGCGGAGAGGTCACACCTGTACCCATTCCGAACACAGAAGTTAAGCTCTCCAGCGCCGATGGTAGTTGGGGTTCTTCCCCTGCGAGAGTAGGACGCTGCTGGGCAAAAAGCCAAGAAGAAATTTTTCTTCTTGGCTTTTTTTAATTCATAAATATTTATACATAGTTTTTTGAATATTTAAATTTAAATCAAATTTGTAATTTAATGAATATATTGTAATTTTATGTTAATTATATTATTAAATTTCAAAAGGAGGAATGTTAATGGAAGTAAACATGAGTTCTGAGGAAGTTCTTCAACAAATAAGGTTACTGAATCAAAATGGAGGGAAGTTAAACAAAAAGTGGGTCAAAAAAAATAACCCGCAATTAATGAGAAGCGCACTTCACTATTTTCCGAACTGGGACTCGGCACTAGAAAAAAGTATAGCTGAATAAAAGTAAAAAACATCCCCAAATCTAATAGGTTCTTCGATTTGGAGATGTTTTTTATGTTAATTTCTAAAAAGAGAAAGAATGAAAAAATGTGTCTTATCATATCCGATTTAAACTAAAAGGACTTCGAGTAGCGAGCTGCACTTTTCCCAGCTACATGACCTGTAGAAAAAGCAGCAGTTATGTTAAAACCACCAGTATAACCGTGAATATCTAAAATTTCCCCACAAAAATAGAGACCTTTCATTAATTTCGAAGCCATTTCATTTGGAACAATTTCCTTTAAGGAGACTCCACCACCAGTAATAAATGCCTTTTCGATTGATAATGTACCATCTATTTGTATTGGAAATGCTTTTAACAGGTTGGCCAATTTGCGAACTTCTTGCTTAAGAAGATGATCATATGTCTCATCTATTTTAATATCCGTACGATGTAGTAAGAATTGCAGATATCTTTCTGGAACTATACCCTTCCATACAGTTTTTATAGCTTTCTTTGAATTTTCCTTGGCTAATGCTAATAACATTTGAAATATTTCTTCTTCATTTTTATCTGGAAAACTATCTATACTAACTAATATTTCTTTTGTTTTAAATTTCTTTAAGGCCTTTACTACATATTGACTCAATCTAAGTGCAGCTGGGCCGGATATACCTTGATGAGTAAATATAATGTCCCATCTGTGAGTTTTAATCGCTTTTCCTTTAGGATTATGAACAGTTAAACCAATATCACGTAAAGATAATCCCTGCAACGTTCTATCTTGAATAAAAGTCTCTTTGGATGTCAACGGTACTTCTGTTGGATATAGGTCGGTAATGGTATGTCCGGCTTTTTTAGCCCAAGCGTATCCATCCCCAGTACTACCAGTTTGGGGAACGGACTTCCCGCCAACTGCTAATATGACAGCCTTTGAGCTAATTTTATTCCCATTTTCGAGTATTATGTCGTGTGACTGATTTTCAAAGTGAATGGCCTTAACAGGAGAGTTTGTCATTATCTTCACTTTTAACTTCTCTAATTGATCTAACAAAACTTGCACGACTTGTTTTGCTGAGTTACTAACAGGGAACATCCTACCCTTATCTTCTTCTTTTAGTTGAACCCCTAAATTTTCAAAAAAGGCAATAATGCTTTCATTATTAAATATAGAAAAAGCGCTATACAAAAAACGTCCATTTCCAGGGATGTGATTAATTAGTTCATCTTCTGGAAGTATATTTGTTACGTTACACCTTCCTCCCCCGGAAATAGCTAACTTTCTCCCTAATTTGTCTCCTTTATCGATTAAAATGGTTTTAGCTCCATTTCTACTTGCGGTAATAGCAGCCATTAATCCTGATGGTCCGCCTCCTATGATTGCAACATCGTAACTCAATATTATTACATTCCTTTCTGTTTAAATAGCAAGCAGTTCCTAGTGCATATATGATAAAATGTATCTTATAATCATAAAAATAGACGCAGGTGAAGACATGTCCAATATTTTAAGAGGCACAATGCTGTTAACTGGTGCTACTTTTTTATCGAAAATTTTAGGGATCATTTACGTTATCCCTTTTGAGGCATTAGTGGGGTCTACTGGTGCTGCACTTTATGCATTTGCATATAATCCATATATGATTTTAATTAGTATATCCACAATGGGTATTCCTTTAGCAATGTCTAAATTTGTTTCTAAGTATAATGCGCTAGGTGATTACGAAACTGGTCGAAGAATGTTTAAATCGGCAAGTATAGTAATGCTATTTACTGGTATTGTAGCATTTTTATTATTATTTTTCAGTGCCGAATTAATTGCAAAAGGCTTCACCACAAAAGAAGAAGTAAACTATACACTGGATGACGTTAAATTTGTTATCCAAATGGTTAGCTTTGCACTAATTATTATTCCTGCAATGAGTATTATTCGTGGCTTCTTCCAAGGTTACGGTTCTATGGGACCTACTGCCGTTTCACAAGTTTTGGAACAAATTATAAGAATTATATTTTTGTTAGGTAGTGTGTTTATACTAGTAAAAGTTGTAGGTTCAACGACTACAAATGCTGTAGGGATGGCTACATTTGCTGCTTTTGTTGGTGCATTAGGTTCATTATTTGTTTTAGGATACTATTGGAAAATAAGGAAACCTTATTTAGATAAACAATTAAAGCTACAGAAAAAAACATCTAATCTTTCGCCAAAAGAAATGTACCGAGAATTGTTAGGGTATGCTGGACCCTTTGTCTTGGTAGGGATTGCTATTCCGATTTACCAATTAATTGATCAATTTACATTTCCAAATGCAATGGTCTCTATAGGTTTAATTCAAATAAAAGATGTTGCTTTATCTGTTATTGTACTATTAGGACATAAATTAGTGATTATTCCAGTTACATTAGCAACTGGTTTATCGTTAGCCCTTTTACCAATTATTACAAAATCCTTTACGGAAAAAAAGAAAGAATTGTACATTCAACAAATTAATCAGGCTTTACAAATTATTGTGTTAATTACTATTCCTGCTGTAGTAGGCCTTACCCTTCTTTCCAAAGAAGCATATGGAAGCTTTTATGGAGTTGAAGACTTACCAGTAGCAGCACCATTGTTAAGTTGGTATGCACCAGTAGCATTATTTTATGGGTTATTTACTGTGACTGCTTCTATTTTACAAGGATTAAACAAACAGAATTTTGCTCTTATTAGTCTGGGAGTGGGTTTATTACTTAAAGTAGTATGTAACATACCTTTTATTCTAATATTTGAAGCAAAGGGTGCTGTTTTTGCAACAGGACTTGCCGTATTAACAGCTTCACTATTAAACCTTTGGAAAATTAAAAAAACAACTTCTATATCCTATAAACCATTAGTAAAGCGTGCGATGTTAATTTTCATTTTTACCATTGGTATGACAATCCTAGTCTTTGTAGTTAAATGGATTTTTAACGCATTTATTTTTGATGAAGTCACGAGATTTTCTTCCGTAATAGTTTTATTTGTAAGTGCAGGAATTGGTGGTTATTTTTATTTGTGGATCAGTTATAAGTCTACGCTATTAGAAAGAGTTTTAGGAAATCGAGTAAGGGTTTTAGGACGTATATTCCGTTAGGAGAGGTGTATAAATGCGACTTGATAAACTATTAGCTAATACAGGACATGGAAGTCGTAAAGAAGTTAAAAAGCTTTTAAAACAAGGTATTGTCCAAATAGATGGTGCCCCCGTCAAAGATGGGAGTATACATGTCAATTTAGATAAAGAAACAGTAACGATAAAAGGTGAAATAGTAAATTATCAAGAATATATCTATATGATGTTAAATAAACCAATGGGTTATATTTCTGCTACGGAAGATAACAAGGAACGATGTGTTGTTGATCTACTAACAGAAGAGGATCGAATGTTTGATCCTTTTCCTGTTGGGAGATTAGATAAGGATACTGAGGGTTTATTATTATTAACGAATGATGGTCAGTTAGCACATGAGCTACTAGCACCTAAAAAGAAGGTAGAGAAGGTATACTGGGCAGAAATTGATGGTAAGGTAACAGAGGAAGATGTAGAAGCTTTTGCAAGAGGCGTCACATTAGAGGATGGCTATGTAACCAAACCCGGTAAATTAAAAATACTAAAAAGTGATTCTATTTCTGAAATTGAACTTACCATTACAGAAGGGAAGTTTCATCAAGTAAAAAGAATGTTCCTTTCTGTTGGGAAAAAAGTGCAGAAACTAAAACGACTACAAATGGGAACCCTTTCTTTAGATCCATCCCTTAAACTTGGTGAGTATCGCTATTTAACAGATGAAGAGCTAAATACTTTAAGGCCTTAAAAAGCACAAAAAAAGAACCTCGGGTAATCTTAACCGGGGTCCAATAAAACTACTTAACACCCTTATGAAATTTTCACTTTTTTACCTGTAGTTGTCCATTGGCCACGATTTGGACTTTCAACAAGTCCATTATGCTCTAACACATTCAAGTCCCTTTGAACTGTTCTGTCTGTAATACCAAACTCCTCTGCTACCTCAGTAGTCGATACTGTCCCTTTTTCTTTGATGTATAAGTAGACAGCTTTTACTCTTACTAGCATTCGGGAGGTTGAACGATTCAAAAAACCACTCCTTAGAAATTTTCATTTGACCGTGGTGTATGAAACATTGAAGATGTCCGTTTACTATATTATTATACCAAAATTAAGAAATATTTCGTGTTTTTTACAAAAAATTTGTAAAAATTTCTCTTACACTTAATGAAAGGAGGTAAAAGGTGATTATTTTAAGAAAAATATTTTTAAAAATGATTAAAGTAAATACTCGTCTTTTATTAACGACAAGCCTACTACTTATTTTTTTTAGTACCTATTTCATAACCAAATTTGAACCTGAAACATTTCCCCATTGGTTTGATGGACTATGGTGGGTAATGACTACTGTAACAACGGTAGGTTATGGGGATTACTATCCAGTAACAGTTGAAGGAAGAATATTAGCAATGTTTTTATACATTGTTGGAATAGGTTTAATTGGGGTTATCATCGGAAAAGTTGTTGATGTTTTATCAGGATTTCGTAAAAAAAGAGAGGAGGGAAGGATAGTGTATAAAGGGAAAGGGCATTACATCATTATTGGTTGGTCGAAAAAAGCAAAATATGCATTGAAGGAAATGTTGAACACGAAAGAGGACAAAATCGATATCGTAATTGTTGATGATATGGATAAAGCGCCAATATTAGATGACAACATCTTTTACGTTAGTGGTGATGCTACTTCAGAGGAAACATTGCTGAATGCAAATGTGAAGGAGGCAATGTCAGTCTTAATCTTTGCAGATGATTCCATTCAAGATAGTAAATTAATTGATGGAAAGACCTTACTTATCGCATCAACTATAGAGGCAATTGCTTCAAATGTACACACTATTGTGGAAGTGATGGAAGAAGAACATATCAAAAATTTTAAACATGTTAAAGTAGATGATTTTATTTTTTCCCATGAAACGATTTCTTCTCTTGCTGTGCGCTCAGCATTTACGAAGGGAATCTCAGGTGTTTTTGGACAGCTCTTAAGACGTAAATTTGGTGATGATTTATACCATGTTCCTGTAAAAAAAGAGTGGAAAACATATAAAGATGCATTTGATGCCTTAATAGCTGAAGGGGCAACATTAATAGCTGATGGTCAAAACTTAGGAATAAATCGTATGCTACATGAAGATATACCGGACAATGCGAAGCTATTTGTTGTCTGTGACAAAGAAACGTTTGATAGAATAGTAGGTTAATAGTCATTGATACGGAATTTCTACATAAAAGTTAGGGATAATAAATAAGGATAACATACATAGAGAAAGGATGTTTCTTGTGAGTCGTGATCCACATTATTTTGTAGGTATTCCTGTTCAAGAAAAAATGCAACACTTCCTTATAGAGTGGCAGAACCTGCTTCAAAATCATGTTTCGTATAAAGTGTGGACTAATCCAAATGACTTTCATATTACATTAAAGTTTCTTGGAGCAGTTAATAGTCAGATGAAAAATCAATTAATAGAACACTTAAATCAAAATAGCTTTCCGTCCACTTTTGGATTAAAGATTGGTGACTTAGGGTTTTTCGGACATAAGGTTCAACCCAGAGTAATGTGGACGGGAGTGGAAAAGTCACCAGAGCTAACTAGACTTCAGTCAGAAGTGGAAGGTATTTGTAGCCAACTTATGTTTCCAAAGGAGAATCGACCATATCACCCACACATCACGCTTGCCAAAAAATGGGGTAATGAACAGAAGCGTATAGAAGGAAACAAATTAAAGGGCTTGGTTTCGAACGTTAAAGATCCTATTATGGAAGTCAACTGTTTTCATTTGTACGAAATACATCCAAATCAATCGATTAAATATCAACCAGTACACACTATAAAATTAAAATAAACGAGGTGTCAGCTTATGGCACAATTAATTAAACTACAAGATTATATTTCTCGCTATGAGACGGATTTTTACCGTTATCCTGGTCAGTTTTTACGATTGAAAAAAGAGAATTGGCAAAAGCTTATCGAACAATGGGAATTAACAAGATTGGAAGGGACTATAGAAGACCATTCTATCGACTCTAAACAAGAAGTGAAGGGTAAATTCTCACTTAAGAATTGGTTGTCTAAGAAGAGTCAAAAGGATATAGATCCTTTTGACGAAGTACATAACGAAATAAGTGAGCGTTTACCATACAATGAGGACGAGCTTAAATTATATTTTTTAGATTACCTATATCCCTTTCAACTTAAATGGGCTTCTAGTACATGGCGAGAAACTTCTTTTTTGGAAAAGAAGTATGAAACGGATTCATTGTTAAAATATTTTCTGCAAAGGTTTCCTGATAGCTTTCTTGTCATGTTTTATCCTATTTTTAAGTTAAAGAACGCATCTGTAGAATCAGAGATAATCATCATAACTCCACTAGAAATTTTGTGTATAAAAGTACTTAATGAACGTGACGGCGTAAAAATAATCCCTGAAAATGATCGAACATGGTTTATGGAGGAAAATGATATACAAACAAAAATGTTGAGTCCTCTCATTCACTTAAAACGATCGGAAAGTATCGTGAAAAGTATCTTGAAAACGCACGATATCAATTTTCCAGTGAGAAAAGTAGTTCTGTCAAAAAACAATGAATTGGATATTCAAACAGAACCATATAACACAAAATTAATTGGAAAAAAGCAATATGAAGAATGGTTTCATCGTTTAAGAAAGCTTTCTTCCCCACTTAAAAATACACAATTAAAAGCCGGAGAGGCATTATTAAAACATTGTCAAACAACTTCCGTTCATAGGCCTGAATGGGATCAGGTTGATAGTGATTCCATTTTTTAAAGCAGGGCTAAAGGAGTCTAGGTCATGTATATATTCATTGTGAATGTTCATGCAGGAGAGGGAAAAGGGAAAAAGGTTTTTGAAAAGCTAAAAAAAGATAAAAGCTATAACCTATTGGAAAGCCGTACTTTCTTTACAGAGTATGAGGGACACGCAACTGCTCTTGCAGCTCAAGTAGCCAAATCTTTTGGTAATCGTATTACTTGTATAGTCATTGTTGGTGGTGATGGAACACTCCATGAAGTAATGAATGGAGTGAAAAAGTATCCTGATGTGAAAATAGCTTTCATTCCAGCAGGGTCGGGTAATGACTTCGCGAGAGGGTGTAAGTTACCTAAGAAGAAACAAAAACTATTATTTAATCAAATTGTTCAGTATCCATCATGGAAACCTTATTGGTTCGGCCAAGCATTAAAAGATAAAAGTACAAACAAAGCGGTCCTTTTTGCTAATAGCATTGGATTCGGATTTGATGCAGAAGTGGCGAAGAGGGCAAATGAAGCGGTCTATAAAAGGATATTAAACAAATGGAACTTCGGGACTCTAAGTTACACGTTGGCTTTATTGCAAGTCTTATTTTCCTTTACAACAAAGGAAATGGATGTAATTGCAGATGGTCAAAAAAAGTCCTTTAAAAAAGCATGGATGGTCACTATTACTAATCACCCTTACTTTGGTGGTGGAATGAAAATAGTTCCTTTAGCTCGTATTAACGGTGATTACTTTTATGTATTAGTATTAGATAATATCCCTAGGTGGAAAGTACTTCTTCTTTTTATTACTGTCTTTTTTGGCAAACATACATCACTAAAGGAAGTACATTTATTTAAAGCAAAACACATTGATATCCATATAAAGAGTGGTTCTAAGTATCAAGTGGATGGGCATACTGGATTTTGCCATTCATGCTCGATAAGAAAAGAAAATATCTCCCGTCAGATTAATAGATTTTAAATTTCCAAAAAGAAGACTTGAAAATTCCCTACTAAATACGTTAACCTAAATTCATGTCATTTTTTAAGAATCTACTAAATAACTAAAAAATTATGTTATTTTTATCTTTTTCGAGCAATTTTGCGTTATAATAAAAATTACAAATTATTGACAGTTACTTGTACATGTAAAGTATTTACAAGGTTTGATGCCTCTAGGCTATAAACGCTCTATAGATTGTTTTATTAGTTTTTGAAGAATTGAAGGTGAATTGGGTTGGAACAAGTATTAGGTAAAGAGTGGACTATATCTCCTGCTGGTGGATCCACTGGAGAAGCATATTACGCACAACTAGAAGAAAAAAGACTCTTTTTAAAACGAAATTCGTCACCTTTTTTAGCAGTTCTTTCTGCTGAAGGAATAGTGCCAAAACTTGTTTGGACGAAACGTTTAGAAAATGGAGACGTTATCACAGCCCAGCATTGGTTAGAGGGGCGTGAATTAAAACCACTAGAAATGAAGTTTGATAGAGTAGCAGCTTTACTAAGTAAAATCCACCATTCAACTGAACTTCTTCATTTGTTTATGAGAATTGAAAAAAAACCGCTTGAACCCGAAATGATATTGAATAAACTACGTCAAAGCCAAATAGAACAAAATCAAGTAGAAACAAATATTGATGTTCATAAAGCAATAAAATATTTAACCGAGCAACTCCCTGTTGTACAAAATCAGAGAAAAGTAGTATGTCATTGTGATGTAAACCATAATAATTGGTTGTTAGCTGATGACAACCAACTATATTTAATTGATTGGGATAATGCTATGATAGCTGATCCAGCAATGGATATAGGTATGTTGCTTCACAAATATATTCCTGAATCCAATTGGAACTCCTGGCTTGAAAAATATGGTGTACAAATGGATGTAAGTTTAATGAATCGTATCTATTGGTATGTCATAGCTCAATCTGTAACCTTTATTCAATGGCATCAGAAGAGAAAAGAATTTTCCCAAGCTGTTAAGTGGGAAGAAACGTTGCAAAGCATATTTGTTAAAATGCATCAGTCATAATAAAATATAATTGATTATGTAGAGTTGATGATGATCATCAACTCTTTTATTTTGTCATTTTTAGAGTGTCGCGTTCATCTTTAAATCTTATTCACAACATGGTATGTTATTAACGATATAGCTTAGGAGGATGAAGAAATGAGAATGAGAAATAAACCATGGGCTGATGACTTTATGGAGGAAAATAATCATATTGTCGAAACTTCGCCTTTTTCACATAAAGGAAGCTGGAAAAATATGTTTCAAAATGAAAACCCAATCCATTTAGAAATTGGTTCTGGTAAAGGACAATTTATAGCAAATATGGCTAAACAACATCTTGATATTAACTTTATTGGGATGGAAAAAGTAAAAAGTGTTATTGTAAATGCAATAGAAAAAGTGAAGGAAACAGAAGTAACGAATGTACGTCTTGTGAATGAAAATGCAGAAGATTTACGGGAACTTTTCACGGTAAATGAAATTGATAAGCTTTATTTGAATTTTTCTGATCCATGGCCAAAAGCAAGGCATGAAAAGCGTCGATTAACCTATCGTACTTTTTTAGAACAATATCAACATATATTGAAGCCTAATGGAGAAATAGTGTTAAAAACGGATAATATGCAATTATTCGAGTATTCTGTCGTAAGCTTTTCTCAATACGGAATGCGTTTGGAAGAGGTAACATTAGATTTGAACAATATAGATGATCCTTTAAATGTTATGACGGAGTATGAAGAGAAATTTTCAAGCCTAGGGCAACCTATCTACAGGTGTAGAGTCAGATTTCCTTAAAGAAAAAATATGGTAGACTGAATGTAAAGGAGGGGGAGAATGGAAACGTTACAGGTTGGTCGTGCAAAACTCACTTGGTTAAATGGTGGGGTAACACATCTAGATGGTGGAGCTATGTTCGGGGTAGTCCCAAAAGCACTGTGGAGTAGAAAATATCCGGTTAATGAAAAAAATCAAATCGAATTAAGAACAGATCCTATTTTACTTCAAATTGATGGAAAAAATTTTTTAATCGAGACAGGAATTGGGAAGAATAAATTAAATGAAAAACAAAAGAGAAATTTTGGTGTTTTGGAAGAATCAAATGTCGAGCAGGCTTTAAATCAATTGCAATTAACACCTAGTGATATTGATGGTATTTTGATGACTCATCTGCATTTTGATCATGCATGCGGAATAACAAAATGGCAAGGCGATGTACTGGTCTCTACTTTTCCAAAAGCGGTTATTTATGCAAATGAAATAGAGTGGAATGAGATGCGTCATCCTAATATTCGTTCAAAAAATACATATTGGGAAGATAATTGGAAACCGATAGAAACACAAGTTCAAACCTATTCGAATGAATTAGAGGTTGTACCTGGACTTAAGATGGTTCATACGGGTGGACATAGTGATGGGCATGCTATTATCTTGTTTGAGGATGGAGAAGAAAGCTTTATTCATATGGCCGATATCATGCCGACTCACGCACATCAAAATAAATTATGGGTTTTAGCATATGATGATTTTCCAGTCACATCTGTTCATCAAAAAGAAAAGTTAATGAACTGGGGTTATTCGAAACGGGCCTGGTTTACTTTTTATCATGATGCTTATTATCGAGCAATCCTATTTGATGAAAAAGGTGAAGTAGAGAAAAGTGTTAAACGAGAGCGATACGAATACATTTAGTCTGAAATAGAAAGAGAAAAGCAGTCCCACGGAGTTCATTCGGGACTGCTTCTTTCTTATACGTTACTAGCTCTTTTGGCTATTTCGATAATGGATCCCGTGTAAGCATCTACATAAAATTCATATTGAATCGTTTCACCATTAATAAGTCTTGATATACCTCCGTGGTAAACATCATATGTAAAATGTTCTTTCGTAAGCGTATCTGGCTTCATGTAAATCCAAGATCCATTAATTGGCCCTTGCTGTTTAAATTTTTCTTTTGTCATCTTTAATACTTTTTCAGGTGAAAGCATATTGTTTATTTCGACTGTTTTACTAGCAATAAAACCAATGATAGCACCTACTCCTAGGCCAAAGGAAAAGTCTTTCCAACGCATCAAATCACTCCTGTCCAACATTACTTCTACATTTTAGTATATCTAAAATAACGAAATTTAGAAAATAATAATTGGAAACAATTCAATTTATCAGATAAAATAATAAAAGACGATTAATTATTGGAGATGATACATAATGAATAATGAGACACTTAATTTATTTCGCACACTGACAGAATTACCTGGTGCACCTGGTAATGAACATGGCGTAAGGAAGTTTATGAAGCAAGAACTTGAAAAATATGCAGATGAAGTATTACAAGATCGTCTTGGTGGCGTTTTTGGTGTTCGTAAAGGTAATGGCCCGAAAGTTATGGTTGCAGGTCATATGGATGAAGTTGGCTTTATGGTTACCCAAATTACGAAAAATGGTATGCTTCGCTTTCAAACGTTAGGTGGATGGTGGAGTCAAGTATTATTAGCACAGCGTGTGCAAGTTATTACTGATAATGGCCCTGTTATTGGTGTGATTGGATCTATTCCACCACATAACTTAACAGAAGAACAACGTAAAAAGCCAATGGATATGAAAAATATGCTTATTGACATTGGGGCAGATGATGAAGAAGATGCCAAGAAAATTGGTATTAAGCCAGGACAACAAATTTTGCCTATTTGTCCATTTACACAAATGGCAAATGAGAAAAAAATTATGGCAAAAGCTTGGGATAACAGATATGGTTGCGGTCTCTCCATTGAATTATTAAAAGAATTGCAAGGAGTAGATCTTCCTAATGAACTTTATTCTGGTGCAACAGTACAAGAAGAGGTTGGATTAAGAGGAGCACAAGTAGCTGCTAATATGATTAAACCTGATATTTTTTATGCCCTAGATGCTTCCCCTGCAAATGACATGGCTGGGGATGATAAAGAATTTGGCCAACTTGGAAAAGGAGCACTATTAAGAATTTTTGACCGTTCCATGATTACACATAGAGGAATACGTGATTTTATTTTAGATACGGCAGAATCTAACAATATTCCTTATCAGTACTTTATCTCACAAGGTGGTACAGACGCAGGAAGAGTTCACATTTCTAATGAAGGTGTTCCATCTGCAGTAGTAGGAATATGCTCAAGATATATTCATACACATGCATCGATTATTCATATTGATGACTATGCCGCAGCGAAAGAACTACTCGTGAAATTAGTTAAAACGACAGATCAAAATGCAGTAGACCAAATTAGAAAAAACGGATAACAAGAAGAGCGGAGATTGTTTAACGGCAACTTCGCTCTTTAACTCTATTTTTTGATGGAAAGGGTGAAATCATGATTATTAAGGTTGGTTCCCTAAATCCAGCTAAGCTCAATGCGGTAAAGGACATATTTTTAGAAGCTGAAGTAGAAGGTATTGAAGTGGAGTCTAAGGTCTCCTCACAACCCTTTTCAGATGAGGAAACAATGGAGGGGGCAATAAACCGTGCCCGTGAGTGTGCACAATCTCAAAAAGGAGTGATTGGGATTGGTTTAGAGGGTGGAGTTATGGAAATAGGGGAAAGCTACTTTCTTTGTAACTGGGGAGCATTGGTAGATGAATCGGGTAATGTATTCACTGCTGGTGGAGCTCGTTTTCCACTTCCGAGAGAGGTTGCAGAAGAATTACAAATGGGTAAAGAGCTTGGAGATATTATGGATGCTTTTACACAACAAAAAGGAATTCGTAAAAAAGAGGGAGCAATAGGTGTTTTTACTAATCAGTTAGTCGATCGAAAAATGATGTTCTCCCATGTAGTTAGTGTATTGAAGGGATTATATGAATTTTCTAAACAAAAAGAAGAAGCGACCAACAACTAAATTTGGTTGCTTCTTTTATGTCTACTAGGCATTATTGATAAATATAAGCAATTACCTCTAAAGCTTGATCTACTGTTTCGACGGTAACATTTGCTCTATTTGATAATTCTTTAAGTGGATGAATGAGCGATTCAGGTCTTACTAAGATTAACGGTTTATTTAATGTAAGTGCCATACTTGCATCGATGGCTGTATTCCATTGTTTATATTGTTCTCCGAATAATGCAATGACAATATCAGACTTTTGCATTAAAACTTGGGTTCTTAAGTTATTAATACTAGAAGCAGCATCATCACGAAACAAATTATTGGGCTGAGCTCCTAAAATATCTTCTCCAATTTTATCGGACAATTCATGATTTTCCTGTGGACCGAAAAATGTTAAAGGCAATTCTTTAGCTATTGCTTTTTCTTTTACTTCATTACGCCAATCTGTATGGATTTGTCCTGCTAAATATACGTTTAGTTCCATTTATATCCTCCTTAAACGTTACTACCATTATCATCCTTTTTGTTTTTCCTCTTGTCAAATGATATATCCATAGTATTATTATATTAGAACTATTTCGACATAAATTGATCAGGGGTGGAATCATAGTGCAAATAAAGGGCGTAAAAAAATTCCTATTACTACTGTTTAGTTTGAGTTTGATCTTTCTCCTTAGCGGATGTTTTTTATCTGAGGAAAAAGCATTGGAAAATGCAAAAGAGGAGGCAGAAAAATCATTTATGGCTGATCCTCTAGAAACGAACCAGAAAATAGATGATATATCGATATATTTACCAGAGGGGATGGAAATAAATGGAAGCTCGAATAACAATGTCTTTTTAGCAAAAGAAGATCAAGATTATCTGTTATTCTATAACCAATTTGAAAGTGAAGATAGTCAGCATCTTTTTGAAGGCATTAAGGCTAGACCAGAGTCTCTTTTATTACACTCCTATGAGGATGACAAGCGTTTTGGTTATATTGCTGTTTTTCCACATCAAGAGGAAGAATATGAACTTCAAGTTGGTATAGGCGGAGTGAAAATAACAACGATAACAACTTTAGATAATTTAGAGGAAGAAAGTTCAGACTTAATGGAAATTGTAAACTCATCTATATTAAATAATGAAAAATAAGCGTCGCATTAGCGACGCTTATTTTTCATTATGGCTCGTCTATTTGTCTTTTGTCCCATCCTGATTTTCTTCTAAAGCGGAAGCAGCTTCTTCGTCAGCTATAAATTTTTCCTCTTGATAATCTTCTACATCATCTACATGGTCTACTATTTCTTCATCATAATCTACCATCATTTCCTCAGTACTTTCTAGCTCTTCTTCTTCATCTAACTTAAATTCATTTACTTCTGCCTCTAATTCTTGGGATAATGCATGTAAATTTTGTGCTGCTCCACTTAGCTGTTCAATCGACTCTGTTTGGTTTTCACTAGATGCAGCAACTTCCTCAGCTGTAGCAACGGCCTGTTCTGAAATAATACTAATTTCATGTATTTTACGTTTTAAGTCTTCATTTGCATTACTAATTTCAGAAACAGATGTTTGGGCGCCTTTCATTTTATCATTCATGTTGTAGACTTGCTCAGTAATACTAGTAAAAGCATCTTTTGTTTCTTCTACTGATTTTGATTGTTCTTTTTGATAGAGGTTGAATTTTTCGGCCTCTTTAGAAAGGAAATTCATTTGGTTCGTCATATTACTAATGAGTTGGTATATTTCTTCTGCTTCTTGCTTAGATCGCTCTGCTAGTTTTCTTACTTCATCTGCTACGACAGCAAAACCTCTGCCATGTTCACCAGCTCTTGCTGATTCTATCGCTGCATTCAATGCTAATAAGTTAGTACTATCTGCTATTTCTTGAATAGTTGATACAATATTATTAATTTTTTTCGATTGTTCTGTAGCTTGATTAACTTCATCAGATAAG
This sequence comes from Salirhabdus euzebyi, assembly GCF_014207435.1. Taxonomy (GTDB): domain Bacteria; phylum Bacillota; class Bacilli; order Bacillales; family Alkalibacillaceae; genus Salirhabdus; species Salirhabdus euzebyi. The sequence goes on along the minus strand of NZ_JACHGH010000001.1, from coordinate 569,155 downwards.
TGTTTCGCTAATTGAATAAAGGAGGAAGAGATTTTTTCTAATCCATATACTTTTTCAATTCCTGATTGGCTATCTTTTTCAGCATTTTGTAATGCTTTTACTATTTCTTCATTTGCTTTCTCTGTTCTTTGTATTGCGACAGTTACAAGATCAATTAAGTTTGTACTTTCATCGATTTGACTTGCTTGCTCTTGTGAACCAATTGCTACTTGGTTTATTGCTTCACTAACTTCAGTGGTTTGAACCGATGTCTGTTGTGCTATAGCAGTTAATTTACCAGAAGAGTCTCCCAATACCTTGGATGCCTCTAAAACCTTTAAAAGGGACTGATGCATTTTGTCCGCCATTTTATTAAAGGATACAGCTAGCTCTGACATTTCGTCCTTACCTTTAATTTCAACACGGTATGAAAGATCCCCACTGCCCATTCTTTCTGCACCTTTTTTTAAGTTTTGGATTGATTTACTAATAGAACGGTTTAAAATAAAGCCAGTCACTACAATAATTAAAAGAGCAACTAATCCTATAACTATTAACAAAGTGGAAATGACTTGTTGTGTGGCTTTTTGTTCTTCAGTCATTTGTTTACTTAATTCCTCGGCTGCAAGGTTAACCTCTCTTACTTTGCTTTCAACTTCACTTGATATAGTGGAGAAATCATTTACTATTTGTTGTGCAGATGTTAATCCACTGCGGATAGATGTCATTGTCATCTTATAGCCTAAAACATCTGAATTAAGTTTTCTTGCCTCTTCTTCACTCAAATTTTGTTCTGATAAAGATTTAGTGAATTCTTTCAAAAGATCATTAAATTTGGTTAAGTTAACCGAGTTATTTGTATTTATGTATTTCGTCTCGTTTAATCGCATATCCAATAACAAATTTATTAAGTATTCATTCTCCGTTTCAACGACCGAGGAATAAATATTTTCATATGTATCGTTTAAGCTTTTCCTTTGTCCTTCTTCTTCCGTGAATCCCATCACGTTATACATACCAACAACAGAAACTAATTGATCAGAATATGCTTCTGTACTTTCTGCAATGGCTTGAAAGCTTGCGGATATGTCCTCATATTGCTTATTTTCCTCCGCATACTGTAAGGCAAAGGTATTAACAGATTCAATGGATGTCGTTAAAGCCTGTGCTTGTTGTTCGCTAGGTGTACTTAAAAAGAGCTGTTCTTGATAACGTGTATTAAGCATTTTGTATTTTAGGTCTTCACTTTCAACAAATGCTGTTTGTACTTCTTGTATTTCGTTAGCTAATTTTGCTTGCTGGTTGAAAAAATAAATGGAAAAAATAATTAAAATTGCTAAACTTAGTAAAGATAAGGATAATATAAACAGTACTTTCCCTTTAATTGATTTCAACGAAATGCCCCCCTTTTGCAGAATGTTACGATTTTTGTAGAATAGTGTATATAAAAATAATTATAGAACGAATTTCGTAAGAAGACAATTGAAGTTGGAAAATTTGGTCATACTTACCTATAATTTATTGGGTCTAACAGGAGGAATTGTAAAATGAAAGCTTTTTTACAAAGAAAAGGAGTCACTCTATCCTTACGTGAATATTTCATAACAGCATTAAGTTATATGGCTTTAGGACTTTTTTCTTCTTTAATCATTGGTCTTATCATTAAAACGTTAGGACAAGAGCTTGTAGAAAAAGTGTCCCAAAACTTTGAATTTCTCATTGAAATGGGGTCCTTTGCAATGGACCCGAAAATTTATGGTGCTGCAATTGGTGTAGCTATAGCATACGGACTTAAAGCCCCTGCACTAGTTATGTTTGCTGCTATTTTTGCCGGTGCTTTTGGAACGGAATTAGGCGGTCCAGCTGGAAGTTACATAGCCGTCTTATTTGCAGTTGAAGTAGGTAAGCTTATTAGCAATGAGACGAAATTAGACATTATTTTAACACCCTTTGTAACAATTTTTACTGGTTTTACAATCGCTTCACTAGTGGGTCCTTATATTAATTCTTTTATGACTGGTTTTGGAGATACAATTGAATGGGCAACAACACAGCGTCCTTTTATTATGGGGATTTTAGTAGCTGTTCTTATGGGACTTGCTTTAACAGCACCAATTTCAAGTGCTGCGATAGCAATTATGCTTCAATTAGATGGGCTAGCTGCTGGTGCGGCAACAATAGGCTGTTCCGCACAAATGATAGGCTTTGCTGTTAGTAGTTATCGAGAGAACGGTTTTGGTGGATTAGTTGCACAAGGTGTGGGGACATCTATGCTCCAAATAGGAAATATTATCCGAAAGCCCGTTATTTTAATTCCACCTACTGTTGCAGGAATTATTTTAGCTCCATTTGCTACTGTTGTTTTTCAAATGGAAAATAACTTTGCTGGGGCTGGTATGGGTACTTCCGGCTTTGTTGGACAGTTGATGACGTTGGAAACAATGGGAACAACTGTTGAAACTTTTATGCTGATTTTAGCGTTGCATATAATTGGCCCTGCGATTATTAGTTTGATACTATCAGAATGGCTTCGAAAAATGAATTGGATTAAATATGGTGACATGAAGCTTGCATTAAATGAAGGGGGTAAATAAATATGGTTTCATTACAATCAGAAACTCAACTACAAAATGAATACAATAAGGGAAATGTAATTTTACTATTTTCTGCTGCATGGTGCCCAGATTGTACGTTCATTGATCCGTTTATGCCAGAGGTAGAAGAAAAATTTAGTAACGATTTTACTTTTGTTTATGTAGATAGAGATAAATTTATTGATGTGTGTGCAGCTTATGACGTATTCGGTATACCTAGCTTTATCGCCTTACATAATGGTGAAGTAGTGGATCGTTTTGTAAGTAAAAACAGAAAGACAAAGGAAGAAATTGAAGCTTTCCTTCATAATGTGGAAAGCAAAGTTTTGGAAACAAAGTAGTCAAGCTAGTGCCCTTGGTTATTTAAGCCAAGGGTTTTGTGATTGGACACCTTCATGCTAAAATAAAGGTGGTTTGTCCTTCTACTAGTAAGGGAGGAATAATGAATGAAAATGACAAGCATAAAAATGAAAAAGATGCTGGAAGAAAGATTGTCAAATCCAAGTTGGAATACGATATATGATAGAGAAAAAGACAATTTTAGAATTGAGTGGAAAGATACAAAGATGGGAATGGTTATATCCCTTCCAGGTGTTATTGCAAAATGGGAAAGAAGAAAAGAAGAAGCATTAGATGAACTCGTTAATCATATTGAAGAGGCACTACGAATTATGAATGAAAAGCATGAATTGACTGGAAAGGAAAAGCATATTTTTCCCGTTATTCGTTCTACTTCATTTCCGAAAGAAACAAAGAATGGAAAAAAGCTTATTTTTAGTGAGCATACAGCAGAAACAAGAATTTACTATGCACTAGACTTAGGTAAATCATATAAATTAATTGATGAATACTTACTTAAGATGGAAGACTGGTCAAAGGAAAGAGTGACAGAAATAGCCAAGTTTAATGTCAGATCTCTTCCTATTTCATATAAAAAGGATGAAGTTGCAGGTAATACATTTTATTTTGTAGCAACGAATGACGGATACGATGCAAGTAGAATCCTGAATGAAGCATTGTTGGAAGAGATGAAGGCAAATGCCGAGGGGGAACTGGCTATTGCTGTGCCACATCAAGATGTATGTATTTTTGCAGACATTAAAAATCCAACTGGATATGATGTACTAGCTCAAATGACGATGCAATTTTTTGCAGATGGCAGAATTCCTATTACGTCCCTTTCCTTTTTATATGAAGACAAAGGGTTAGAGCCAATTTTTATCCTAGCAAAAAACCGAAAAAAAGAGGAAGACAAGTAAGGAAGGAGTTTGGACATGCAAATTTTTCATAATCAGAAAGGAATTGGTGATGTACTATTAATCCCAATAAAAGAGGGAAACAGAACCAATTTAAAAGTGAATCGTGTTGGTGATATTGCTAAAATTTATGACAAAGAATCGAAAGAGGTAGTTGGTTATAATATTTTCCAAGCCTCCACTTATTTTTCTTTAAATGAAGTAGAAAAAATTGATTTAACAGAAGAATGGTTAGAAAAAATTCATGAGGTATTTGAAAAAAATGGAGTAAAGGAAAAATTAAATGTTGATCTTTCTCCCAAGTTTGTTGTTGGTTATGTGAAAGAAAAAAGTTCTCATGAAAATGCGGATAAACTAAGTGTTTGTCAGGTTGACGTTGGGGATGAGTCATTACAAATTGTTTGTGGGGCACCAAATGTTGAAGCTGGTCAAAAAGTAGTCGTTGCCAAACCGGGAGCAATCATGCCTAGTGGTATGTTAATAAAGGATGCTGAGCTAAGAGGTGTTGCATCTTCAGGAATGATTTGTTCGGCAAAGGAACTTGGACTACCAGATGCACCGAAAGAAAAAGGAATCCTCGTTTTATCAGACAAATATCAGGTTGGAAGTCCATATGAATTTTAATCAAAAACCGCTATAAGCGGTTTTTTGCTTTATAGAAGGTAAATTGTTGGACAAACATTGATTTTTATCCTTAATCAAATCATAATGAAAATAAGATGCCTTATACGAGAAGAATTGAAAAAGGAAAGAGTGATACACCCATGTTTAATCGGTTTAGAAAATGGATTAAAGAGATGTTCAACGAAGAAAAGAATGAAAAAACAACGTATGTTAATCGTGCTTCAAGTAGGTTAAATAATGGGTCTCAACATTTACAGACGAGGATGTCTTTTCAATATCCTCAACAACATTCGACACAACAGCCTGTTATTGCAAAAAGACAGGAAACGAGAGTGATGCGAAATAGGAACCAGGGAAGAAAAAGCAAGGTAGAAGAACGTGAGAGTACTTCTTCTAAAAAGGAACCATTTCGCGCAACAAATGTTCCGTCGCCTGTTTATGGTTATAGCACCAATCGAAGCTTGCATAACAGTGAAATTTCAGAGGTTCCAGCTTACATAAGAAAAAAACAACAACCACAGTCAGATGTTTCATTTGAGCAATCGCTTGATGACCAACATCTTACTGAAATAGTGGAAATAGCAGAAAAAGAAATACATTCAAAAATAATTCCTTTTGATCTGCAAAAGAGAAAGGTTACAGATAAGACCCGAGAAGAAAGTAGAAAGGAAACAATTCCAACTGAAGACATAGTTGATAGCATAATAGATCAACCATATAAGGAAGAGGAAGAAGAGGAAAATTCCTTTTTACTATCTGATGATTCTCAGAACACAGAAACTTTTAACGAAGAAATCAAAAATGAAGCTGTACAGAAGAGAAATTCCAAATCATTATCTCCATTTAATGTCATCATGACACCAAGAGATAAAAAAGCATATCACCATAAATCAACAACAGGAACAAATAACACATTGCCTCCTCTACATCTTTTAGACGATCTACCAAAAAAAGAAACAAATGACGAACAATGGTTAAAGGAGCAAACGGAGAGGCTAGAAACTACGTTAAATCACTTTAATGTTCGTGCAAAAGTATCTAAAACAGTGAAAGGACCTACTGTGACAAGATTTGAGGTCCAACCAGATATAGGAGTAAAGGTGAGTAAAATAACGAGTTTATCGGATGATATTAAGATGAACTTAGCAGCAAAGGATATAAGAATGGAAGCGCCGATACCTGGGAAAAATGCGATAGGTATTGAAGTACCGAATTTATCTTCTAGTATGGTAACAATGCACGATATTTTACAAAGTTCTTCTTTTAAGCAGCAGCCATCAAAGCTCGCCGTAGGGTTAGGCTTAGATATAGAAGGAAAAGCTGTTGTGACCGACTTGAAAAAAATGCCTCACGGTTTGATTGCTGGTGCAACTGGATCAGGTAAAAGTGTTTGTATTAATACGATTTTAGTTAGTTTATTATATAAGGCCTCTTATGAGGATGTGAAGTTCTTGTTAATTGATCCAAAGATGGTGGAGTTAGCACCTTATAATCATATTCCACATCTTGTTGCACCTGTCATAACTGACGTAAAAGCAGCTACTTCTGCATTAAAGTGGGCAGTAGATGAAATGGAAAATCGATATACAACCTTTGCTGAAGAAGGCGTCCGGGACATTGAACGTTATAATCAAAAGGCGAAAGAAAAAATGCCTTATATCGTTATCATTATTGATGAATTAGCAGACTTAATGATGGCTTCTCCACAAGATGTTGAAGATGCTATTTGTAGAATTGCCCAAAAAGCTAGAGCGTGTGGCATTCATTTGCTGTTAGCGACACAACGCCCTTCTGTAGATGTTATTACAGGTTTAATAAAGGCGAATGTACCAACAAGAATAGCTTTTAGTGTATCTTCACAAGTGGATTCAAGAACAATCATTGATAGCAATGGAGCAGAAAAGCTGTTAGGTAAAGGCGACATGCTCTTTGTTGAAAATGGGGTAGGTAAGCCAAAACGAATACAAGGTGCTTTTGTGTCTGACGATGAGATTGAACGGGTGACAAGCTATGTAAAAAAACTTGCTCCCCCTAATTATTTATTTGAGCAAGAAGATTTAATTCAAAGTGTATCTTTAGAAGAAAATGAGGATGATCTTTTGCAAGAGGCAATTGAAATTATTTTGGGAGAAGGAAAAGCAAGTACATCCTTTTTACAAAGAAAATTTAGCATTGGTTATAATCGGGCAGCGAGACTAATAGATAGAATGGAAGAAATCGGGCTCATATCAGAACAAAATGGTAGTAAGCCTAGAGATATTTTACTTTCAAAGGAAGAAGTAAAAGAGAATATTGACTTTTCTGTATAGTGGGTTATAAAGTAAGGAAAACCATTCATATATGGTTTTTCTTTTTTTCTGCCTTATTTCACTTGTCTTGTAAGGATGAGAGTAAAATCAAGTTAAATGATTTTAGCTTGTTAAATTATGTTACAATGTTTAAGATAATAAATAGCGTATATAACCGCAAATTACATATAAGAGGGATAAGAAATGAAAGAAATAGAATTAAAGATGAAAGGCAAAATAAATAGGCTGACAAATAAAACCTTTAAGTTTGATGAACGAATTAGAGAAGGTTGGTTTTCGGCTGTTTATTTTCTGAAAACAAAGGAAATCATTAAGGCTTCTGTTCCAGATAATTATGTTACGATGCAATTCTTCCAAAAGGATGAAGCCGTTTTATGCGGGACTGATGAAGCTATTGCTTTAATTCATACATTTGCAGATCATCCAGAGGAGTTAGAAATCCACTCTTTAAAAGATGGAGATAAAATTAATCCATTTGAAACTGTCCTTACGATAACGGGGCCGTATCAACATTTCGGCTTTTTGGAAGGCTTAATTGATGGTGTTTTAGCACGAAGAACTTCAGTTGCTACAAATGTTTATCATGTAGTTAAGGCTGCTCGTACATCTGGGAAACAAAAGCCTATTATTTTTATGGGGGACCGTGATGATCATTATACGCAACAGGCTGGAGATGGCTATGCTGCTTATATAGGAGGCTCGACTGCCCAAGCTACCCATGCCATGAACGAATGGTGGGGGAAAGAAGGAATGGGAACAATGCCTCATGCTCTAATCCAGATGTTTAAAGGTGATATTGTTGCTGCTACACGAGCTTATAAAGATAGCTTTCCAAATGATGATTTGTTGGCATTAGTCGATTACAACAATGATGTTATAACAGACTCGTTAAAAGTAGCTAGGGCATTTAAAGAAGATTTAAAAGGTGTCAGACTTGATACTTCTCGTACAATTGTAGATAAGTACTTTTTCCGAAATCCTCATTTAATGGGAACATTTGATCCAAGAGGAGTAAATCCTGAGCTGATCTTTGCATTAAGAAGGGCTTTAGACGATGAAGGCTTTCAGCATGTAAAGATTGTCGCGAGCGGTGGATTTACAGAAGATCGTATTCGGGCTTTTGAGAAATTAAAAGTACCTGTAGATATGTACGGTGTCGGTGGAAGCTTATTAAAAATTAATATTGGTTTTACTGGTGATAATGTCCTGTTAAATGGGAAACCAGAGGCTAAAGAAGGTCGTAGGTACAGACCTAACAAGAGATTAGAAAAAGTGGAATATATTGAAGAGACTGAATAAAGTTTTTCCTGGCAATAATAAAAAGGATAGAAACCCTTGTCTTGATAAGACAGGGGTTTTCATACAAATTTAACTTTTATTATTAAAGTTATTACAATTTAAAATGAATTTGATATAATAAACCGGTAAGAAAAATGGGTATTGGAAATAGCAAAATTGTAGGCAGATACATATACTAAATCAGAATGAAAGTTTGTGGAGGTTCAAGTTTATGACTACTTACCACTTCATTGGTATAAAAGGAACTGGAATGAGTGCATTAGCACAAATTCTTCATGATGCAGGTGAAAAGGTTCAAGGTTCAGACGTTGATAAATACTTTTTCACCCAAGATGCTTTAGAAACAAGAGGGATTAAAATAACAACATTTTCAGAGAATAATATAGAAGAAGGTTTGACTATTATTGCTGGAAATGCTTTTAACGACGAGAACGAAGAGATTAAAAAAGCTAAGGAATTGGAATTACCTTATTATCGTTATCATGAATTTCTAGGGGAATGGCTAAAAAGATATATAAGCATTGCTGTCACAGGTGCTCATGGGAAAACTTCAACTACAGGTTTACTTGCACATGTCCTCAAACAAGTGGAACCAACTTCTTATTTAATAGGGGATGGAACAGGTAACGGACATGAAAATAGTAAGTATTTTGTGTTCGAGGCTTGTGAATACCGAAGACACTTTTTAGCTTACGAACCCGATTATGCAATAATGACAAATATCGATTTTGATCATCCTGATTATTTTACAAGTATTGACGATGTATTCAATGCCTTTCAAGAGTTAGCAATGAAAGTGAAAAAAGGCATTATAGCCTGTGGGGATGACGAACAGCTTCAGCATATTCAACCGAAAGTACCAGTTGTTTACTACGGTCTATCGGAAGGAAATGATTTTCAAGCAAAAAATGTTCAGGCAACAACAGAAGGAACATCCTTTGATGTATTTGTTAGAAGCACATTTTATGAAACCTTTGAAATCCCTACCTATGGCACGCACAACGTTTTAAATGCATTATCTGTTATTGCCCTTTGTCACTATGAAGGAATTGGGGCAGAAGATATTAAACATCTTAAATCGTTCAAAGGTGTGAAACGTCGCTTTACCGAAAAGGAATGGAAAAATGGGCAAATTTTAATTGATGACTATGCTCACCATCCAAGAGAAATTGAGGCAACTATCGAATCTGCTCAGAAGAAATATCCAGATAAAAAAATAGTAGCAATATTTCAACCACACACTTTTACAAGAACAAAAACGTTCTTGCAACAATTCGCTGACAGCTTAAGTGAAGCAGATCATGTGTACTTGTGTGATATTTTTGGATCTGCACGTGAAAAAAGTGGAAGTTTAACTATTGAGGACCTGCAAAACAAGATAGATGGTGCAACAATACTCAATTTAGAAAATACAGACGTTTTACAAGACTTTTCAAACAGTGTTCTCATCTTCATGGGAGCAGGGGATGTTCAAAAATTTCAAGAAGCGTATGAAAAATTATAAAAGTTTAGGAAGCCGTTCATTAGAACGGCTTTTTATTTTATACTTTAAGAAAGTTTAACCTTGTTCAAGTATAAAAAAAACTAAGACTTTCACCATAAGGATTTGGCGACAAGCGAAGTTTTTCTAAAAAAAGAGGAAAAAATGAAGTAAGGAGATTGTTTCTCACCTATACTAAAGAAGGACCGTTACTTTTTACTTAAACTACGACATAACTTTATGTGTGTGAAGTTCATCCTCTACAAGATGAGTGGTAGTCCGTCGCCGCGGAAAAATACTCGCTTTCCATGGGCAAGGCCTCAGCCTCCTCGCGAGCAAAGAGCGCTCGTCTCGGGGGTCTTCAGACTCATGCTCTCCCATAGGAGTCTCGCATGTTTCCGCGGCTTAGAATGGTGTGCTGTACGAGCGAGAAGACTCCCCAAAAGATAAATGGAGTGGTATTACTACTCATAAATCAAAACATTTATCATAGCGGAGGCTCAGTGGGAACCCGTGGAAAGCGAAGTATTCTGCCGGAGCGGCCGTTTAGCACCTAGCTGCTTCAAAGAGCAAACCCTACATAAGTTACGTCGCATTTTCCATCTACTGCGCAAAAATAATAACTACTTTAGAAAAGAGCTAAATAAAAGAGTGGATTTTTGCATATAATGAGTAAATAGTTAGGATTGATTTGTTTGACGAATCTTGTATTCGGGTATAGGCTATATATAAAGCAAAAGGATTAATTTTTTTAAAAAATATCAACTAAGGTTTTAAATTAGCCAATAATGTCGAATGTTGTAATGGAAAGTAAAATACATAAAAGGAGTGGGTTGGGAATATGGAAGTCCTGCTTTACGTTTCAGCTTTAATCGCTGCAATTGCTTTTGCTGTATTAGTTTTTTATCTAGCGGGCACATTAAAGTCTGTTCAACGAACAATGAATAATGTCGCAAACACGTTAGAAGGTTTAGAGAAACAAATGGAAGGTATAACGGTAGAAACAGCGGCTTTGTTAAATAAAACAAATAAACTAGCTGAGGATATTCAGCATAAATCACAAAGAATGAATAACTTAGTAGAAGGTATATACGGAGTTGGTGAGTCTGTTAAACAATTTAATGGATCGCTCCAAAAAATTTCAACGGAAATTGTCCGTGAATCGGAAAACAATAAAGCAACTGCTGCCCAAGCGGTAAAGTGGGGACAAGCAATTATTGACTTATGGAAAAAGTACAAAAGGTAAATTTTTACTAATAAGAAGGAGGAATTTAAATGGGGAATGAACAAAACCATAATGACAACCAAAACATTAATAGCAAGGACTTTTTATTAGGCACTTTATTAGGTGGTATTGTAGGTGCTTCTGTCGCATTATTGTTAGCTCCTAAATCAGGTAGAGAGTTACGTGAAGATATAAATCATCGAGCTCAAAATGTAAGAGAAAGAGCCGAAGATTGGAAAGATATTGCCTATGAAAAAGGTTCTGAGTGGCGTGATCTCGCTAAGAATAAAACAGATGAATTTTCAACAACATTTACGGAGCGTATGAAGGATACAAAGCAGCAACTTCAAGGAAAAGTGAATCAATTACGTGATAAAATGGATGGACAAGATATTGCGGATACGCTTGAAGAGGCAGCAGACGACTTAGAAGAAAAGTTTAGTAAGTAAAGGTCGATTATTTATTTTTTGGATAGACGGAGGATAAGTTGATGGGTATTCAATTAATTGAAACACGGGAGCAATTTTCAAAACTAAATGATAAGACTTCTTTTTTCTTATTGAAGCACAGTTTAACGTGCCCAATTAGTGGAGAAGCAAAGGATCAATACGAGTCATTTGCTGCTAATACTTCTGTTCCTTTATATATGTTACATGTTCAAGAAGCACGCCCGCTATCAAATGAAATAGCGGAACAATATAAAGTGAAACATGAATCCCCTCAAGCTTTGTTATTTTCTGAAGGGAAAATCATTTGGAACGCATCCCATTGGGATATTACAGAAAATACACTTAAAGAAGTGGAAGAACAATATGTAACACAAAAAGAGCCAAAATAATGGCTCTTTTTTTACTTTAAGAAAGTTTATCTTTATTAAAGGATTAAAGTAAAAGAAAAACTAAGGCTTTCGCCATAAGGACTTGGCGACAAGCCAAGTTTTTCTAATTCGTTATTTTTTTGTATAAATGGATTCTATCCATCTAATACTTATTTTATCGTGGGGGGCTAACTCGGTAGTAAAAGAAGCTTCTTCTCCGTTTACGTACAACTTAAACTGTTTTCCAGTAATGCTAGAGATGTCAAAGTCGATATATCTAAAAATATCTTGAAAAATAAAGGGCTGTGAATCATTCTTTGTCATCTTAAGTGAATCTTCATGCTTGACTATGCTGTCTTCTGATAAAGGTATATCTTCTCGATAGAAAGCTACCTTCTCCTTTTTTAAATAAATTGTTCTAGATTCAAATGTTACTGGCAAAACGATACTTCTATCTACTTCTAACATTTCTAAAAGCTGATTAAGTGGAAACTGACTTTGTTCAACAATAGTAATTTTGTCATTTTGTTTTATACTAGACTTTGGCGTGGACTTTACTCCATTAATATAAATGGTGCAAATATCTACATCTAACTTTTTCTTTTCTCCGTTTATCTTCACGTGAAAGGGTATCCTGTTTTCCAGTAAGGATGATTTATTGATGGAATGCAAAAATCCCTCTATTGTTTGAATGGCATTTAGTCGAATGTCGTCTTTATCTTGGATATACGTATTTTTGTTAGCAGGTTGATTATTTACTAAAATAGAAGGTTGTACAATATGTTTTTCTCCATTTACGTATACCGGGAACGAAAATACATCCTCTACTAACTCACCTAGCATAATAGAAGGAGATTGTCCGTTCTCCCCTGGAATAACTTTCATTTTATCCCCATGTTTAATCAAGTCTTTTAAGGACACAGGGTTCCCATTTAAGGTAAGAATAGGTGGTTGGCCTAGCGTACCTGGAATAGTAATGTTTTTTCCGTTAAAGGTAACCATGTAAGCCATGCCTGGTTTTCCATACAATTTATTGATATTAATACCTGCTGCAAGTAAGCAATCCCCTACCGTCAATTGTTTTAAATCAAATAATCGAACAGTACGTTCGTTTACTTGAATACTAATGTAATGTATTGGATTTTGTTTCGCTGCAATTGCAATGCCTAGAGGTGTGACAAAGGCTGGCCCTTCTGGTATGATATATGTTTTCTTTAGTTGTTGAATAGCATCTGTCCCTCTTACAGCAACACGGTTTTCAGGTAGTTGAAGTCGGTTTGCAATTCGTTTTGTAAGCTCAGGGGTTAAACTACCACCCCCTACAACCATTACTGCTTGTGGTGATTTTTGATTAAGTAGAAGAATTTCATCGCAAATCGAGTTGGCAAGTTGGTCAATCGAATCCATGATGTTAGACACTAGTTCATCGTATGTAATTTCTGATTCGAAGCCCAAAATATCGGTTACTTTACTCTTTTTATTGGTAGTGACTTCTCTTTTCACTTCTTCAGCCAATGGAAAGTCTAGTAAATAATGATTACTAATAGCTTCTGTTATTTCATCTCCAGCAACAGGTACCATACCATAGGCAATGACGGTTCCATAGTTAGTAATAGCAATGTCACTTGTTCCTGCTCCGATATCAACTAAAGCAACATTTAATCTTCTCATAGATGGTGGTATTAATACATTGATTGCAGCGATAGGTTCAAGCGTTAAAGCATCCATCTCTAAATCAGCTCTATGAAGAGCTGATATTAATGATTCAACGACCACTTTCGGTAGAAAAGTTGCAATAATTTTCACTTCCGCCTCATGTCCTTGTTGATCGATTAAGGAGCCAATATCATCCCCATCTAACTTATAATGAAGGACAGAATAGCCCACACAATAGTAGTTGGTACTGTTTTCCTCCATTTCTTTTTGGGCCAATTCATATTGAGCTTGCTGAACGGCACTTAATTCTAGATGTAAAATGTCTTCCTCATTCATCAATGGTTGTTGAAAAATATTTTTTGTGACTTTTGTTTGTTGGGTTTTAAGTGCTCTTCCTGCTGCAGCAACACACACTTTCTTTATTGGACCGTGTTTTTCCTCCAGAAATTCTTTTACCTTTCGGATTACTTTCGAAACGGATAAAATATCATGAATTTGTCCATCTAACATGGAGCGTTCATTATGTTCAACGGAAATAAAGTCTATTACTTCAAAATGAGTAGATACTTTTTCTAAAATAATTCCGACAACGGATCGTGTTCCGATATCGAACGAAATAATTCTTTCGCCCATTTTTCGTCATCCCCCTTAAAACAGAAAATTGTAAAAACTTTGTCTATATTAATGACATTCCCTTTTTGTTTCGTTATAATAAGTTCTAATTATTTAAAATGTACCATATTAAAGGTATTTAATAAACTGAAGATGGGGGCATTCATAGTGAGTAATGAGCAATTAGACAGTTTAAGAGAAGAGTTAGATCAAGTTAACCTTGATATCCTATCCCTTATTAATAAGCGGGGACATTTAGTAAAACAAATTGGTGAAATTAAGCATAAGCAAGGAATGAATCGTTTTGATCCTGTGCGCGAACGGAAAATGCTTAATGATTTGTTGAAGCATAATGATGGTCCCTTTGAATACTCCACAATTCAACATCTTTTTAAAGAAATTTTTAAGATGGGTCTTGAACTACAAGAAGATGATCATAGTAAAGCATTACTAGTGTCTAGAAAGAAGAAGCCAGAAGATACGGTTATTTCTATTAAGGGTGAGAAAATTGGAAACGGGAAAGTGAGTTTCATAGCTGGGCCTTGTGCTGTAGAAAGCTATGTACAAGTTGCAGAAGTGGCACAGGCTGTTAAAAATCAAGGTCTAAAACTGCTGCGTGGGGGAGCGTTTAAGCCTCGAACATCTCCTTATGATTTCCAAGGACTCGGTATAGAAGGGCTGAAAATATTAAAACAAGTTGCCGATGAGTATGACTTGGCCGTGATAAGCGAAATTGTAAACCCAGCTGACTTAGAAGTTGCGATTGATTATATAGATGTGATTCAAATCGGTGCACGAAACATGCAAAATTTCGAACTACTTAAAGCTGCCGGATCAGTCAATAAACCAGTCCTACTTAAGAGAGGACTTGCAGCACAAATTTCCGAATTTATTAATGCTGCGGAATACATTATTTCAAGAGGTAATGAAAATATTATTTTGTGTGAAAGAGGTATTCGCACATATGAAAAAGCAACAAGAAATACGTTAGATATTTCAGCTGTGCCTATATTAAAACAAGAAACACATTTACCTGTTTTTGTAGACGTTACACATTCTACTGGTAGAAGAGACTTACTTCTACCAACAGCTAAAGCAGCAATTGCTGTAGGTGCAGACGGGGTAATGGCAGAAGTTCATCCAGATCCAGCCGTTGCATTATCCGATTCCCAACAGCAGATGGATATCCCGACTTTTGATCATTTCATGAAAGAGTTAAAAGGCTTAACAGAAAAGGTTGGACGATAGAGTAAAGAAACATAAAGCTCATTTTTTCTATGAAAAGTGTTTCATTTCGAGGTCCTTGTCCATAATAAATATGGCAAGGACCTTTTTATACTTAAAAACCTGGTAAAGGTAATAAATTCGTTATGTTTCGTTAGTATTTGATACAATTATGTATGTTTATACAATGTTCACATGCTTGTCGTTGCTTGTTTATTAATTGTGTCGTATCATTATTATATATATTTTTAGAACGGATTATCTAAGGAGGAAATATGCAAATGAATATTACTATATATGATGTAGCAAGAGAAGCAAATGTTTCCATGGCAACCGTTTCACGTGTGGTAAATGGAAATCCTAATGTTAAACCAGCTACTAGACAAAAGGTATTAGAAGCCATTGAAAGACTAGGATATCGCCCAAATGCAGTTGCAAGAGGATTGGCTAGTAAGAAGACTACCACTGTTGGTGTTATTATCCCAGATATATCTAGTGTATTTTTTGCTGAATTAGCAAGAGGTATTGAAGATATTGCAACTATGTATAAATATAACATCATTTTAAGTAACTCTGATCAAAACAAAAACAAGGAGTTACATTTAATCAATACGATGCTTGGGAAGCAGGTAGATGGAATCGTATACATGGGTGGGGATATTACGGAAGATCATATTAAAGAGTTCCAGTCTGCACCTGTTCCTGTTGTACTTGCTGCAACAGTGGATAAAACAAATACGATACCATCTGTAAATATTGATTATGAAGCAGCTGCAACGGAAGCCGTTGAAAAACTAATCAATGATGGCAATGAAGTGATTAGTATTGTATCAGGTCCATTAGAGACAGATATTAACAATCAAAAACTAAATGGGTATAAACAAGCACTACAATCAGCTGGATTAGTTGTTGATGAAGAGCTTATTTATACAGGTGATTATACATATCAATCTGGTTTAGACTCTGTTGAGCAATTTTTAACGAGCAAAACAAAACCATCAGCTATCTTTGTTGCATCTGATGAAATGGCACTCGGTGTTATTCATGGAATACAAGATAGAGGGCTTACTGTACCTGGAGATATAGCAGTTGTTGGGTTTGATAATACTCGTTTAGCTACAATGGTTCGACCAACTTTAACAACTATCGTGCAGCCGATGTATGACATTGGTGCTGTATCTATGCGTCTTCTGACAAAATACATGAATAAAGAACAAGTGGATGAATCTAACGTTATTCTTCCACATCGAATTGTCGAAAGGGACTCAACAAAATAAGATTAAATCCGATAAATATATTATAGAGATGTCTTTGAGTAGGGAGAGAGACGATGAAGCGGAGAGATATTTTAACACCAATCGGTATATTTATAGGATTAACAATGGTCTTATTTGGCATATATACAAATGGCGGTTTGGGTGGAGTAGCATCTTTTGTCGATGTTGCATCCATTCTAGTAGTGCTAGGTGGACTATGTGCAGCAATTATCGTTAACTTTAGTATCAAAGAATTAAAATTAACATTAAAAGTATTCAAAGAAGCATTTCGAAAAAGTGAAAATGATTTAAAAAGCTTAATTGATTTATTTGTAACTTTGTCCGAAAAAGCAAGACGAGAAGGATTACTCGCATTAGAAAATGAAATTGAAGAAGTAGAGGATCCTTTTATTAAAAAAGGTGTATTACTGGCAATCGATGGGATTGAACCGGAAGTAATTAACGATATAATGAGTGCCGAAATTGCTGCAATTGAAGAAAGACATCAAAAAGGTAGAGCAATCATCCAAAAAGCAGGGGAATACGCTCCTGCATGGGGGATGATTGGTACTTTAATTGGGCTCGTTTTAATGTTAGAGAACTTAACAAATCCAGAAACAATTGGACCTAGTATGGCAGTGGCTTTAATAACTACCTTTTATGGAACTTTGTTAGCGAATTTAGTTTTTCTTCCAATAGCTAGTAAACTAGAAAATAGAACAGATGAAGAGATTTTCTTAAAGCAAATAGTAATCGAAGGAGTTATTGGCGTTCAATCCGGTCAAAACCCTAAGATTTTAGAGGAAAAATTAAGTGCATTTCTCTCCAGTGAACAAAAGAAACAATTAGAGCAAGAAAACACTGAGGAATTAGTGGGAGAGACTGTAAATGGATTATAAGAAGCTAAGAAAAAAGAAGAAAGATTCTGGTTCTACAGCTAGTTGGATGACCACATATGCTGACTTAATCACTTTAGTCTTAGTATTTTTTATTCTTTTATTTTCGATGTCCCAAATTGATATTGAAAAATTTAAGGCAGTAGCTGACTCTTACCGTGATAGGGTAATTTTTGATTTTAATCCATCCATTGTACCAGCTGAAAACCCTTCTGAATTAGGGGATGATGTGGATGCAGAAAGTCCAAGTGAATTAAGAGAACCACCAGCGAATGAGGAAAATGACGAGGAAGAAAAGGAAGACGAAAATCCTGATGAATTAGAAAGCGAAGGAAATTTGGAAGAGCTAGTACAAGAAGTTCAGTCGTTCTTAACAAGAGAAGGATTGAATGAAGTGATTTCGGCTAATATAACAGAACGTGGTGTTGTATTAATCCTCCAAGAGCAGATTTTGTTTGAATCAGGTGAAGCGGAACTAATTGAAGAAGGAAAACCCTTCTTAGACAAGGTTGGGAAGCTTTTAAATACTATTCCTAATCATGTGAAGGTGGAAGGTCATACAGATAGTCGTCCTATTTCTACTTTTCGCTACCCTTCCAATTGGGAGCTTTCCGGAGCAAGAGCAAGTAGTGTTATTCGGTACTTGATAGACGGTCATGAATTAGATTCCAAGAGATTTCAACTAAGTAGTTTCGCCGATACTCGTCCCATTGCTAGTAACGATAGCCCAGAAAATTTACAAAAAAACAGAAGAGTAGAAATTGTAATTCTCGAGCCTGAAGATGTAGAAAAGCCTAGTGACTAAAACGATCACTAGGCTTTCTTGTTTCTAAACATTCGTTAATCCATTAAAACGATATTGTTTATTTTTAATAAACTGCATCGATTTTTCAAGTGTTTGCATATTTTTTTCCGTTATTTCATGTTTTCTTGGAATGGGAGTATACACTTCTCCCGGATCATGCCAATACGATGGTAAGTCTACAGGGGATAGTTTTTCATACTTTTCAAGCCAAGTTTGTGGCAAATTCCCTTTAAAAACTGTATTTGTCGTCATGACTTTCCAAATTTGGGCCCATGCTCGAGGTACTACACGCCAAATGTCATAGCCTCCACCACCTAATGCAATCCATCTTCCATTGCAATATTCGTGGGCCAATTCATGTGCAAGTTTTGGAATGTACTCATAGATCTTCATTGTACTACAAAGGTGCGTTAAAGGATCGTATGCATGAGCGTCCACACCATTTTGTGTAACAATAACATCTGGTTTAAAGTACTCTACGACATTACGAAAAGCGTTTTCATAAACTTCTAGAAAAGATTCATCTTCCGTAAATGCATCAATAGGTACATTGAAAGAGTAACCGTACCCTTGTTTTAAGCCACGCTCATTTATATTCCCGGTTCCTGGAAACAAATATCTACCCGTTTCATGAATGGATAAAGTACATACGTTAGGGTCATCATAAAAAACCCATTGTACCCCGTCTCCGTGGTGAGCATCTGTATCAACATATAACACTTTTAAGTTATATTTTTTCCGAATATATTGAATAGCAATAGCACCGTCATTATAAATACAAAATCCAGACGCTTTACGCTGGAAGCCGTGATGCAAGCCACCACCTAGGTTTAAAGCATGCTTATATTTCCCTGCCAAGACAGCATCAACAGCAGTTAAGGAGCCACCAACTAGTAAGGAAGCAGCTTCATGCATATTGTTAAAAATGGGGGTATCCTCTGTCCCAATTCCATATTCTAAGGCATCTTCTTCAGCAAGTTTTCCACTACCAGCAGCTTTGACTGCTTCAACATAATCTTCATCATGTACAAGTTTTATTTCTTCATCCAATGCTAATCTTGGTTCTATGATTTGGTCATCCGAAATAGCACCGGCATCCTTTAACAACTCATAGGTAAAGAGTACGCGATTTTGATTAAACGGATGATCCGCCCTAAAATGATAATTCACAAAACTATTTGAGTAAACAAACGCTGCTTCACATGTCATTTTGAAATCCCAGGCATGTTTGGCCACAATACCTCATATCCTTTGCTCTTTAATGAGTCAATAATTGGCATTGGATTCATCGTTTGAACTCGAAATGCTAAAATTTTATTTTTGTAATTATTTTTATATGGATAAACTAAAACAGAAGAAATGTTAACTTTATGACTACCAATAATGTTCGTTACTTCAGGTAAAATACCAATTTTATTTTCTACTTTTATTTCAATTTGAGAGCTTTGTTCATGAATTCCTGTTAATTGAATAAGGGTATATAAAACATCCTTCTCTGTTACAATTCCTACAAGTTTATTGTCTTCTGTAACCGGAACACAGGCAATTTCCTGGTCATAAAATATTCCAGCTACTTCTTCAACAAAATCCAATGGATGAACAGTAATGACAGGTGAAGACATAATTGATTGAATCTCATTCTTTAACTGTTCCGCTTTCGTGGCACGGTCAAAAATAGATGGACTAGCATCCCTAACATCTCGATCAGATACAATTCCAATCACTTGATTTTGCTCATCAACAATTGGAATGTGCCGAATATGATATTGATTCAACAGTTTTAAAGCGGTTTCAATTTTCTCGTGAGGCGGGAGTGTAATGACATCACGCTTCATCACTTCTTCAACTAACATCGTAAATCCCCCTTAGAACCAGTCCTGGCGATTTCTACCTAAAAATCGTAATTCTTCAAATTGCTTAACAGACTCTTCTGGAACGTTTTCACCGATATAAGCCAATAAACAGTTAGCAGGGTGGGAGGCAATTTCAGGATCATCAGTAGGAAACGGCTTTAATCCGCCTGCTCCCATCATCTTCTCCATAACATATCTATATTCCCATACACTTAACCCTGTTCCTTTTAGGTCCCAATGCCAATAATATTCAGTTGTAATAATTATATAATTTTCCATAAATTCATCCATCATGGCGAGTCTTATTAAATTAGACCCAATCTTTAAAGATCTATACTCAGCTGCAACCTCAATGGCTCCAAGTTCAATTAAATCTTTCATTTGGAACTTCGACCATCTCTCTAACGGATCAGGATAAAGGTACGTGACATAACCAACAATCATGTCCCCATCCCGGGCAACTAAAATCCTACCTTCCTCAAAATCAGCAATTTGTTTCAGAGCTTCAAATTGTTTTTTCGGAGGCCGGAATGCCTTTAAGCCTTCATGAAAATTATATTTCGCCAGTTGATCAGACGATAATGGCCCCTCCAAAATGAGTGCTTTATCATCTGTTTCTATTGTTGCGGAATGATAAGTTTTCCGATGTTTCATTCCTACACCACCTATAAATAATAAACATAAAACATCTATATTTATTTACCATTATACATGAAATAATAAACCGTTTGGTTGAAAAAAATATATTAATTTAGTGAACAAATGGATGTGAGGTATATAGTGATTGATTTTAGTAATAAAAGGAAAGGAGATGATAGTTATAATGGCATATTTTCAATAACTGCTGCTTATTACAGGTACCATCATAATAAATAAAGGTTGAATGGAAGAATTGAAGGTTCAGGAAAAATTATTGATAATTTACCATATTTATTGCATAAAAAAGCAAGTGGCCTTGATTAGACCACTTGCTAAGTAATTATTCTGTTGGAGTATCAGTAGTTTCGCTTATTGTGAATTCTAGAGTTTTCCCTGGACTCCTATTTCCTGCGGAGTCAACTGTCCTAACTAAAATAGTGTAGTCACCGGGTTGTAGTCCATTAAATACTATTGGGCCAGTATTTTTTTCCGCTTGTAAGTCACCCTGAATGATTACTTTAAGGAAATCATCATCATTTGGAATCTTAAAGCTAATGGTTGCTTTTTTCTTATCAATTGTCGCCTTTAATTCTGTAACTTCTCCAGGTGGCTGTTTATCCACTTCCACAGCCTCACCCTTCGTCGTCACCTTGACATTTCTTCTATCACTTTGTTCACCATCTTCGTCTACGGCAATGACGGTGTATGTGTATGAGGTGTCAGGTTTTAGGCCATCATTATCTGTATAAGATGTACCAGATACGCTTTCGGCTATGACGTTTGATCCTCTTAAAATCATTACATGCGAGAAGTCATCGTCAGCTGGATTGCTCCAAGTAAGTTTCACGGAAGTTTCTTCAGCTGATGCTTTTAAATCTGCAACTGCACCAGGCTTTGTAATGATTTCTCCAAATACGGCTACTTTTGAATACTCTGATTCCTCACCGTAAATATCTACTGCTGTAACATAAAAGGCTTTGTTTTTACTAGGGAGCTCAAACTCAGTCTCTTTCGTGTTACCTACTGTTTCGGCTTCTTTTTCTGGTTCATCTGCCATATAGATGCGATAACCAATGACGTCTTTTTCAGCAGGCTTCGTCCAAGTCAGCTTATTACCTGAAAGTGTGACGTTACTTGGAGCAGAAGGCGCTTTACCATCATCCTCAAGCTCTTCAGTATCAGGAATCATAATTTTTTCCCACTTTTCCCCTTTTGGAAGAAGCTTGCTTAGGTCATGTACTTTATCCCAGCCCCTGTCTTTCAGGAATTCAGGGTTAAGTAGGAAACCTTCTTCGGTAAATTCTTCTGGTGTCTTTCCTTCTATAGCAGGATAATACTTATCTTCAATCTTAACGATATTATCTTTGATTAAGCTGTAATCCTCTTCTTTAGGTGCGAATTTAGCATTGAATATGTCTGTTGTGATTAATCCAGCCTCTTCACAAGCCTCACTTGGAAGTAACCCTGAAACAGAACAAACACTTCTTCTTACTAATCCACCAGGACTTTGGAAGCCACTTTCCGGTAACATCAAGTCTGGACGGAGTTCGGTGGCAGCATTTACTAGTCTAGCCCATAAAAGAACGTTACGACTACTGTATCCTAAATTTGTTCCATAATTGTAATTTAAATGAATACGTCTATCGGCTGCTGAACTTCCGCCGCCATCTCCTTCATAATCGTACGTATCGTACCCCATCCAACTTCCAATCGTAACATTTGGATTGGTTGCTACAAACCAAGTGTCTTGAATGTTTTCTGTAGATCCTGTTTTACCTGCCCAGTCTACACCAGGATGGTTTAGTACACTTCTTGCATACGTAGCTGTACCAGCACTTAATACATCTCGCATAAGGTCTATTGTTAAATAAGCAGTTTGTGGAGTAAAGACGTCAACCATTTCTGATTCATGCTGGAAGATTACTTCACCGTCTTTTGTTTCGATGCTTTCAATCATATAAGCATCGACAAATTTACCCATGTTACCAAACGTTACATACGCATTTGTATTCTCTTCGACTGATACCCCTTTAGACAAACTACCAATGGACATGGAAGGATTTTCATGATCGCTTGTATTTTCATCTTCATATAAAGTGGTAAAGCCCATTTTTTCTAAATAAGTAGTAGGTCTATCCGGTAATATTTCTTTATAAACCCTTGCAGCTGGAATGTTTAAGGATTTCGCTAATGCTGTACGAACAGTAGTTAATCCTGACTCCGTACTTGTGTAGTTATCAGGTAACCAATTTGCTCCAGTGTTAGGGCCACTATTCTTGACGTCAGGCAGAACTGTTGCAGGCTGAACGATTCCTTTTTCCATCGCCGGTGCGTAGTCTAAAATTGGTTTCATTGTACTACCATTCGGTCTAATAGTAGTTGTTGCGTGGTTGTTTTCACTTAAAGCAAAGTCACGACCACCAACAAATGCGATAATTTTACCTGTTTTATTTTCGATTAAAATGGAACCAGGATGAACTGGATTTTCTACTTTTTCTTTTACTCCTGTTTCAGGATTCTCTCTAATAATCGTATGGGTTGGAGTATAGTGTTCAAACTCCTTTGCGATTCTTTGGAATTCATCATATACTTCTCTATCTATAGTTGTATTGATTTTATATCCTTTTTGGCGTAGATTACGTTTAGCTATGATATTATACTCTTCTGCCAAATCATCATTATTTTCTAAATCTTCTTCCGTATAGCCATCTTGTTTTGCTAGTTGAAGCGCCATAATTTCTCTTGCACGCTTTTCGATTTCCACTGTTAATAAAGGATACTTTTCAATTGGTGACGGCTGTGGTTCGATAAAGTCTGCGGTTATATCATAGTTTAGGGCTTCGTTATATTCTGTTTCTGTTATGTCACCTACTTCTAGCATCCTAGATAGTACAATTTTCATACGATCTAAACCAGGCTGTAAGCCCTCAGCACTTTTTTGCTCTCCTCCATTAGTAAACGGAGTATAGCCAAAAGGACTTTGTGGCATACCTGCTAGATAGGCCGCTTGAGGCAGATTAAGATCCTTTGCATCAACGCCGAAAACACCCTGTGCAGCAGTTTGGATACCAGCAACATTTCGCCCAGATGAATCGCGTCCAAATGGGACAACATTTAAATAAGCTTCTAGTATTTCTTCCTTCTTAAAGAATTCTTCGAGTCTCATTGCTAAAAGAATCTCTTTTGCTTTTCGTTCAAAAGACACTTCATTTGTTAAAATCTGATTCTTAATTAATTGTTGAGTAAGTGTACTTCCACCAGTTTTATTTGCGGAATTTAAAAATTCTTGTAACAATGCTCTTAAGATAGCCTTTGGTACAACACCATTATGTTCATTAAAATACTCATCTTCTGTTGCAATTACTGCATCAATAACATATTGCGAGATGTCTGAAATACTAACTTCATCTCTATGAAGATCTGCTGAAAGCTTTCCAAGGTATTGATTGTCAGCAAAGTAAAGCTCTGTAGTTTCCTCATAATTGTATATACTTTGCTTCATATCATCGTAAGCACGAATAGGCTCGTCCTTTACTAAAGAAGCAAAGTATCCTGCTCCAATACCACCAAGAAAAAATCCTCCGACTAATCCAATAATGATAAAAATTAAAATAACATTCCAAATAACGTCGGAAGTAATGCGAGAAAACTTTTGTAGTTTCCCTTTTTTCCACCATGCTTTTACTTTTTGGTATTTATCATAAAATTTTTCATTCATTATTAATTACCCCCTAAATTCCACAATACATTATACCATAATCTATCGTTATACAGACAAGTCTAGTATAAATAGGTTTGCTTTCATTTATCGTTTATGGTATAAAATGATAACAAACACAATTTAATATGGATGCAAAGAAAAGATGAAGTAGCAAACTACTCCCTGTTTTAGAGAGTTGACGGTTGGTGTGAGTCAATACATAGTAGTTTCGTGAATTACGTCTGGGAGCATTTTCTACTTAATGTAGAAGACGGTTAAAGCCGTTAACAAATGAAGTGGCAGTGCAATATACTGCAACTAGGGTGGTACCACGGGTAAACCTCGTCCCTATATTTTTATAGGAGCGAGGTTTTTTTGCGTCTAAAAATATACGTACCGAGTAAAAGGAGGAGCACTAATGGACATTTTAAAGGATTTAAATGAACGTGGGCTTGTCAATCAAATTACAGATGAGGATGGGTTAAAAAAGCATTTGGAAAATGATACGGTGACCTTATACTGTGGATTTGATCCAACAGCAGACAGTCTTCATATAGGTCATTTGGTCCCACTTCTTATGTTAAAAAGATTTCAGAAGGCTGGGCATAGACCTATTGCGTTAGTTGGTGGAGGAACAGGATTGATTGGGGATCCTAGTGGAAGAAATACGGAAAGACAATTAAATGAGCAAAATGTAGTACAAGATTGGAGTCAAAAGTTAAAAAATCAAATTAAACATATTTTAGACCCAAATTCAGATGAAAAAAATGTAATAGCTGCAGATAACTATGATTGGCTTGCTCAAATGAACGTTATTGAATTTTTAAGAGACATCGGAAAGCACTTTGGTGTTAATTATATGTTGGCTAAGGACTCAGTTGAATCCAGAATAGAAAATGGAATTTCTTTTACAGAGTTTAGCTACATGATCCTTCAGTCACTTGATTTTCTTACTTTATACAAAGAAAAAGGATGTACCCTGCAAATTGGTGGAAGTGACCAATGGGGAAATATAACAGCAGGATTAGAATTAATTCGCCGTACCTCAGAAGAAGAAGAAAAGGCAAAGGCGTTTGGGTTAACGGTTCCACTTATTACGAAAGCAGATGGTACGAAATTCGGTAAAACAGCAGGTGGAGCTGTGTGGCTTGATCCAGAAAAGACAACTCCTTATGAATTTTACCAATTTTGGATTAATACAGACGACCGAGACGTAATCAAATTTACGCAGTACTTTACGTTCCTAAGTCAAGAAGAAATAAAAGAATTAGAACAAGAATTGGAAACACAACCGGAAAAAAGAATTCCTCACATTCGTCTTGCAGAAGAAATGACAAAGCTTGTTCATGGAGAAAAAGCACTTGAACAAGCAAAAAAAATTACGGAAGCTTTATTTAGTGGGGAAGTAAAAGCATTAAACGGAGAAGAAATTGAGCAAGGTTTTAAAGATGTTCCAACATTTACGCTTGAAAACGCTGAAATAGGTTTAATTGACCTCTTAGTTGAAGCAAATATCTCCTCATCCAAACGTCAAGCTCGTGAAGATATTAGCAATGGGGCTATTTACATTAATGGGGATCGTCAGCAAGATCTTCAATACGGGATTTCTGATGAAGATAAAATTGACGGCCGCTTTACAATTATACGTAGAGGGAAGAAAAAATACTTTTTAATTCGTTATAGCTAATAAATGAAAGATGCATTCGGGTTTTTCGAATGCATCTTTTTTACTATCACGATTAAATAAATAGTAATAAGCTAAGTGCCATCACGGCCATACCAGCAATTAGACCGTAAATAGCTGAATGAGCTTCATCGTATTTTTTGGCAGCGGGTAACAATTCATCTAAGGAAATAAAGACCATAATACCTGCTACTGCTGAAAATATTAAACCAAACATAACGTCATTTAAGTAGGGCATTAAAAATAAGTAGGCTAACAATGCACCTATAGGTTCTGATAATCCCGAGAGGAAAGAAAGTTTAAAAGCTTTTTTCTTACTTCCGGTTGCAAAGTATATCGGAACAGATACTGCAATCCCCTCTGGTATATTGTGAATTGCAATTGCAACAGCTATTGCAATTCCAAGAGCCGGATCTTGAATTGCTGAAGTAAATGTAGCTATCCCTTCTGGAAAATTGTGAATAGCTATGGCTAATGCAGTAAAAGTTCCCATTTTTAGTAACTGAGCATCATTGGTAACTGGGCCGTTTTTCTTCATATCTTCTACTTTTCTGATTTCATGGGGATTTCCTTGTTTCGGAATGAATCTATCTATAGAAGCAATTAATAAAATTCCCCCAAAGAACCCTAATACAGTCATCCAATTACCAATCTCGTTCCCTAGCGATCCAACAAGAGCATCTTTTGCTTTGACAAAAATCTCAATCATGGAAACATAGATCATTACTCCTGCAGAAAAACCAAGGGCTAATGATAAAAACTTCGTGTTTGTTCGAGATGTAAAGAAAGCCAATATACTTCCAATACCAGTTGCTAATCCTGCAAACAAAGTTAGCAAAAATGCGAAAAGAACTGATTCTCCCATTATTTATCCTCCTCACAATTTTTCTTACACAAGCGCACAAAAGTTTACCTAAGGAAACTTTAAATCTAAAAAAAGAGCCCTTTAAAATCTATATGCTGAACTGTCATTGATGTGACATAAAATTTTCACGGTGTTTAAAAAAGTTGCCTTAACTCAAATTTAGTGAAGAGAATAAAAAAAGTCAACAAAAAAGATTTAGTTAATGCACCTCTAAAAGATGAAGAATGATAATGATAAGATATTATACTTAGTTTTACACATTTCGTTCAAATCATATGTTTGTAATAAAAAAAAGCTTGGCAATAAGCCAAGCTTTTTAAATCACAATTAACGAGAGTAGAACTCTACGATAAGTGCTTCGTTAATTTCAGCTGGTAATTCTGAACGCTCTGGGTAACGGTTGTACGTACCTTCGAGGTTATCTTCATTGAAAGTTAAGTATTCAGGAACAAATACGTTTACTTCCATAGCTTCTTTTACAATTGTAAGATCACGAGATTTTTCACGGATACCAATAACTTGACCTGGTTTTAGACGATAAGATGGGATATCTACACGGCTACCATCCACTGTTACGTGACCATGGTTTACTAATTGACGAGCTTGACGACGAGTGCGAGCCAAGCCTAAGCGGTAAACAAGGTTATCTAGGCGAGATTCAAGAAGAATCATGAAGTTTTCACCGTGAACACCTTTCATTTTACCAGCTTCATCAAAAGTACGACGGAATTGACGTTCGTTTAAGCCGTACATAAAACGTAGCTTTTGCTTTTCTTGCATTTGCAAACCATACTCTGACAATTTCTTACGTTGGTTAGGACCATGTTGTCCAGGAGGATAAGGGCGTCTTTCTAGTTCCTTACCTGTACCACTTAAAGAAATGCCATATCGACGAGATTTTTTCCAAGTTGGACCTGTGTATCTTGACACTTGACATTCTCCTTTATAATTAAGTTTTGCATAAAATAAGGACTGTGTTCCTTAACGGTGCTCATTTTGTTTTCATGTACCATCGCTCCAGCAGCAGAGAGTTACACGATACACCTCTTTTTTTTCCTTGAGGAACAAAATGATTACAACGCCGGTTTCACCTAAGCTACCTTTTATTTTACACAAAGGACATTATAAGTTCTTTTTAAGGAGAAGTCAAGGAACTCTATTGAACTATCTGCGTTTGCTATGATAAATCCTAGTATTACAAAGAACTAAAAATAATAATTGCTGTACACGGCTTTATTATCGTTTTAAAATTTGTTTGAAAAAATAACAAATATTTTTTGATTTTTTATACAAATTTCTACATTATAATTTGTTTATATGTGATAAAATAATAATATATTTAGTAGGTAAAATTTCCTAATTTGGAAATATCAAAAATAGTTTAGGTGATGCAGAGTGACGAAAAAAGTCCTAGCCCTTGACCACTTAATAAATGATATAAAGCAAAAGTATTATGACTTAATTATGAAACAAAATCATACTACTTTTCCAATATTCATGTCTGATTTAGCAGGCAATATTAAAGATGCAACAAAAGCGGATTTTACAGAACTATTTTTGTTGAATGATTCCTTGAGGGAATTGGTTTTATTATCAAATGGAGAGTTGTTAAAGCATACTTGTAAAGAACATACCGTTTCTTTGGACGAGTTTGAGTGTTTATTAGAAAATTCACCGAAACACTGTGGGTTTCCCGTTAGCAATGCTTTGTTAGGGGATCGTGCAGATCATCTATATTGTTTCATTGTTCCATTGAAAGTTGAAAAAGAAATAAACGGATTCATTTTATTAGGTTTTGATAAAGCAACCTTTAATGAGGAAATCACAGCCTATTTTGATGAAATAGCATTTCAGACGCTTCAGATCATAATAAAAATGAAACATTTCTATACTTCCATTAGTGAAGAGAAAAAGTACGAGTTGCTCTATCGATTAACATCCAAGTTTCATTCATCGATCAATATGGAAGAGCTTTTGGAAGAAATTATTCTTACATTAAAGCAACTTTATCCGAGCTTTAATTATTACTTGCTCTTATCACAATATGATTTTCAGAAAAGTAACCTACCTATTCGAGAAATTGATTATTACAATGAAGAACACCACGCAAGTGCACAGTCTTATTTAACAGGACAATGTCAAATGGAATCCTTATCAGAAACAGAAAAGTCGCTTTATGCACCTTTAAAGGGAAAACAAGGAATATACGGTGTATTACAGGTGATAACTTCTCAATCTGCTTTGTTTTCCGAGGATGATATTGAGTTTATTACTTTAATAGCTAATACGGCTGGAAATGCGCTTGAAAATGCGAGACTTTATCAACAATCAAAGAGATTGATTGATGATCTTCAATTAATTATTAAATCATCCCAAAAGCTAAATTCAAAAATGAGATTAACAGATACTTTTTCTTATATGTCTCATCTGATTCAGGATTCCTTTAGAGCAGAACAGGTTGGTTTTGTTTTATATCCTAATAATGAAGTGAAAAATTTTAATGTGTTAGAGGAAAGTTCTTCCTTCTTTTCTACAGAAGAGGGACTAGCATTTGTTTCTTTTATTCACAACTGTATCCACAATAAAACGACGACGATGTTTATAGGAGATTTCTCCAATAAGTATCCAAATGTCTCGTTACCATTTCAATCTGTTATGGCGGTACCAATGGTTCATGAGCAAAATATTATTGGTTTTGTCGTTGTTTTACATAAAATTGAATATTTCTTCTCTTTTGAGACATATAAGTTACTTCAAGCTCTTGTTCATCATTCTGCCCTAACTGTAGTAAATTCACTGTTGAAAGAAGAACTTGAGCAGTTAGTTCGAACAGACTATCTAACAAAGTTATACTCGAGAAAACATTTAGATGAGATGATGAATAAGCATATTGAACATGGACAACAGGGATCATTTATTTTAATCGATATTGATAATTTCAAAAGTATAAATGACGAGTATGGTCATGATATGGGAGATCAAATAATTACGCAAGTAGCGGAAATTATAAGAGAGAATATTCGAAGTCATGATGTTGCTGCAAGATGGGGTGGAGAGGAGCTAGCCATTTATCTTCCGAATACTTCCCTCACAGCAGGGGCCCAAGTAGCAGAACGCCTGGTGGAAACAGTGGCTATGAAAACGAATCCTAAAGTGACTATTTCTTGTGGAATTGCTTTTTGGAATAATAAGTTAGTGGATAATAGTAGGGAAATTTTCTTAAGAGCGGACAGGGCTCTCTATATTGCTAAGGAGCAAGGTAAAAACCGTGTTGTAAATCAAAATGAAATTGTAGTCTAATTTATAAGCAAGCAAAAGGAATACCGAGTTGGTATTCCTTTTTTATGTGCTAATATGTTGATTTAATATTTGTGTAAATTGTTCTAAATATTTTTGGTCCGTTTCATCAAAACGATCCTCAATAGGACTGTCTATATCTAAAACACCAGTAATTTTTCCATTTTTATAAAAAGGGATAACAATTTCAGATCTGCTTGCAGCATCACAAGCTATGTGCCCTGGGAATTGATGAACATCTTTCACCCGAATTGTTTTTTCTTCTTTTAGTGCCGTTCCGCATACACCTTTTCCGTACCCAATTTTCACACACGCAGGAAGTCCTTGGAATGGTCCGAGTATAAGTTCCCCATTTTTATACAAATAGAAACCTACCCAATTAACTTTATCTAAAAATTGATTTAGAAGAGCTGAAGCATTTGCTAAGTTTGCGATTAAATCATCTTCTCCTTCTAATAAAGCTTGTAGTTGCTTATTTACTAATTGATAATTTTCTTCTTTTGTACCTTTATACATTTCTGTGTGAAACAACACAATTACCTCCTATTTGACAAAATAAGCCATTATTTATGTTTTTGGTCCATCGTTCTGTCAGAAATCCACGAAACTTTATGAGAGGATTCTGAAAAGAAAAGCAGAAAAATAAAGTATAGCATCAAAAATTAGACTATGTTCTTTTTTTGAGAAGAAGGGGGGATGTTTTATGAGTCGTCTAAAAACAAAAGATAAGGTTGCTGAAACAGCTGCTCATTTGTTTTATTTGAAGGGGTTTCATGGCACATCTGTAAGGGATATCGCAACAAAAGCGAAAGTGAATGTCTCCATGATAAGTTATTACTTTCAAAATAAACAAGGACTTCTAGAGTACTTAATTGTAAGCTACTATGAAAAATACTTAGAAGAAATAGAGCATGTTCAAAAATCTTTAGACTCAACACACAACCCTCTTGAAAATACATATAAACTTATTGAGGCTATTATACATTACAAACAGAAACATCATCAATTTACTTGTTTTATCCAAAGAGAACTTTCTATGGACAATATATTAGTTAGGGAACTACTAGTAACGTATTTAGCAAAAGAGAAATATTTAATAGAAGACGTTTTTGATCGCGTAATCTACGAAAAATCATATACAACAATTGAAAAAGAGTGCTTGTTTATGCAATTTAAGGGATTATTAAATGTTCCATATACAATGCCTTATGAATGGCAAAGTATGGTGAAATGGGACTTATCAAAGGATGCTTATATGAAAAACTACACGAATACAATTAAATTGTGGTTAAAGACACTTGCGGCTTCTTAACAGGAACCCTCAATTGTCTTTTTTTTATACATTAAGAAAGTTTAACTTTGTTAAAAGATTAACGTAAAAAAACTAAGGCTTTCGCAAAAGGACTTGGCGACAATTTCTAAAATTTTTCTGACACCTCATTTAGCAAACGTAATAAGCCCCTATGACAATAGGAGAAAATCTCTTGTGTCGCAAACTAGCATATGAGGTATTACTTATTGCTGTCAGCCTTTTACAAAGTATTGGCGTTTTCTGCTTGAATCTTGTCAAAATCAAAAGAAATTTGAAAAAATTTAGCAAAAATAAGCCTTATCATGATATTATATTAACAACACAATTTTCCATGCCGAACGGTTAAAAGGAACGTTGGAAATGGTAAGGAGGCTTTATATGGAGTACATCATCGGAGCCATTCTTTTATTAATCACCCTCATCACCATAGGTCTCATATTAAGAAAAAAGGTTTATGACCGAGTTGATAAATTAGAAGAGTGGAAATTAGAAGTTATGAATAAGGACGTAACAAACCAACTATCAAAAGTAAAAGAGTTGAATCTATCCGGTGAAACTCAGACACGTTTTGAAAAGTGGCGTACGGAATGGGACCATATCGTAACAAGAAAAATGCCTGATATTGAAGAGGATTTACTTGATGCTGAAGAAGCAGCTGACCGATATCGTTTTCGTTCTGCGAAAAAGATCCTTAATGAAGTAAGTAGAACAATTGAGATAATCGAAGTATCCATCGAGAAAATGTTTGAAGAGGTTGATGCCTTAATTATTTCAAAAGAAGATAGCTCAAAAGAAATTGAGTTTATTCGTCCTCGTGTAAAAGAAACAAGAAAATACTTGTTACAAAATAGATATCAATTCGGAAAAGCGGAAGTGGTCTTCGATGTAGAATTAGATGAAATAGAAGACCAATTATCTCACTTTGAAGACTTAACTAATAAAGGCAATTATTTGGAAGCGCAACATCTTGTGCAGGATGCTAATGCCCGTCTCCAAATTTTAAACCATAAAATAAAGGTTTTACCATTATTATATCGGACGTGTAAAACAGATTTGCCAGAACAATTAGATGAACTTATTAGTGGTTTGAAAGAAATGAAAGATAATGGACATCAAATTCATCACTTTGGTTTTGAGAAGGAAATACATAAACATCATGAACAATTATTGATTCTAATTGAAATGCTCCACCAAGGGGAAATAGATGGTGTGGAAAATACTATTATCGAGATAGAGGAACGAATTCAAGAAATTTTCCATCAATTAGAAGAAGAAGCGTTGGCAAAAACATATACGGAAAAACATGTCCATGTCATGTATAGAAGCTTAGAAGAGATTGAAAAAGATTTAGAAAAAACAAAAAGTGATGTGAAAATTCTTCAAGAAAGCTATCATTTCAAAGATGAAGATCAAGAAACACAGCTTAATCTAGAAAATGGATTAAAGCAATTGAAACTTCAGTCAGAAAAAATGGAACGAGAGCTAGATGAAGAAAAGAAAAATTATTCCCATATACGAAGTGAATTAGAAGGTTGGATTATACAGTGGGAAAATTTACATCAACAACACGTTGAGTTTCAAAATAAAATTAAATCACTTAGACAAGACGAATTACAAGCAAAAGAGAAAATAAATAACTTAGTACGCGAACTAGCGCATGTCAGAAGAAGATTGCAAAAAAGTAATCTTCCGGGAGTTCCTGAGTATATTTATAATGCTATTTCAGAAGTAGCAGCAATGATTGACAATATGAATGTAAAGCTAGATCAACATCCTTTGAAAATCGATGAAATTAACTATGCTTTAACGAAAGCCGAAAAAAATACGGTTACAGCTGTTGAGCAAACTGATTATTTATTTGAACAAGCATACTTAGCTGAGTACGTTATCCAATATGCAAATCGTTATAGAAGCCAATACCCTATGCTTGCAGCTCAATTATCTGAAGCAGAAAATGCTTTCCGTAACTGGGACTATGAACTTGCTTTGGAACATGCAGGTAATGGTCTGGAAGAAATTGAACCTGGTGCTGTAAAACGTCTAGAGGAGATCATGAGACAGCAAGTTGGTCTTAAGCGGTAATAGCTGTGAAAAGATTTATTCTTATTACCCTAGTGATCGGATGTATAACCATTTGGAGTACTGCTCTTTGGATGTTTATATCAGCTAACAAAGTAAAAAACTATCCTATGAGTGACCATAGTGCATATGTATTGGAAACGAACCTTTATAAATCGGGAAATGTGGATACTTTATTTCATCAAGCACTAGGCAAGCAGGAATTAGCAGACATAAAAGAAGTGGGTTTAAGCAAGGAATGGATAAGAAACATATCTTCAGAAGAAATGATATCAATCGATACGCTACTTTCGCTTTTGGAATAACTAGTAGTTCAAGCTGTCCTTTTAAAGGACGGCTTTTTCTTTGAGTAATGTCCCATATCGTTTTCAATAGGCTAGTAAATTGGGTAATCTACCCTTTACTCTGTTATTATTAACGTAAGGTAAAAGTTTTAAATTGAAAAATATTGTGTTATTATATTTGATTGCAAACGGAAAAAGGAGCTTAATGATGATTTATTTAGATAATAGCGCAACAACAAGTCCTTACAAAGAAGTTTTGGATAGCTTTTATAAAGTTTCCCAAGGTTTTTTTGCCAATCCTTCTTCTATCCATTATTTAGGGGGAGAGGTGGAGCAATTATTAACAAAAGCAAAGGAGCAGGCAGCTTCTTTACTAAATGTCTTACCAAAAGAGCTAATATTTACATCAGGTGGTACGGAAAGTAATAATTTGGCTATTAAAGGTATTGCCCTACAGCACCAAAATCGTGGTAAACATATTATTACAACTCAGATTGAACATCCTTCTGTCTTGGAAGCTTGTCGTTCTCTTGAACAATTTGGTTTCGACGTTACTTATTTATCCGTTGATATAGAAGGAAAGGTTTCGCCAGAACAAGTTAAAGCTGCTATCAGAGAAGATACTATTTTAATTTCCATTATGCATGTAAACAACGAAATAGGAACAATTCAGCCAATTGAGGAAATCGCAGCTATCTCTCAACAATACCCGAAGCTCTTCTTTCATGTGGACCATGTACAAGGGCTTGGAAAAGTGCCATTGCATTTAGCTCATGAAGGCATCGATTTATGTTCTATGTCCAGTCATAAAATTCATGGGTTAAAGGGAACAGGGTTATTATATATAAAGAGAGGCACTAGTTTATATCCGTTAGTACATGGTGGAGGACAACAAGAAGAAATAAGACCCGGAACAGAAAACGTTTCAGGAATCGTTGCAATGGTGAAGGCATTACGTTTAACGTTTGATAATCAAAAAAATAAGATAGATGAAATTAGCAAGCTTTCTCGATCAATTCGTGAGTGCTTAGCTGCTGATTCGCGAATTTATATCAATTCTCCAAAGACAGGTGCGCCTCATATTATAAATATTTCCGTACCTGGATATAAACCAGAAGTAGTTATTCATGCACTAGGGAAAAAAGATATTTTTATATCAACTAAATCAGCTTGTTCATCTAAACATAGCGATGAAAGTGCAGTCCTCGCAGCATGTGGTTTAGAGCAAAGTAGAACGATGCATGGCTTTCGTATAAGTCTCTCGTTTTATAATACAGAGGAAGAAATTAATCAATTTTGTCGGACGTTTTTAGAAGTGTTAGATGAACTTAGCGATGTAATGGGGAGATAACAATGGAATTTGATCATATAATTATTCGGTATGGTGAAATGGCCCTTAAAGGCAAAAACAAGAAACAATTTATTTTACAATTAAAGAAAAACCTTAAGCAAAAATTCACTTCATTTTCAAATCTACATGTTATTCGTAGCCGTGATCAAATGTACATTAAGCTAAACGGCGAAGATCATGAAAAAGTCATTGAAAAGTGCCAAGAAGTTTTTGGTATTCAATCTATGAATGTGGCAATGAAAGTGGAAAATGACGTTGATAAAATTAAAGAAGGTGCATTATACGCTTTAAGGGAAGCGAAAAATGCCAAAACGTTTAAAGTTACAACAAAGCGACCTAATAAACAGTTTCCTATTGGTTCTCAGGAAATGAACCAGGTGTTAGGTGGACATCTACTCTCCAATACAGATCAATATACGGTTAATGTTCGTAATCCAGATGTGGAAATTAGAGTAGAAATTAGGCAAGATGCAACCTACATTATGTCGGGAAAAATTCAAGGGCTAGGCGGGCTACCTGTAGGAACCACAGGGAATACATTACTTCTGCTCTCAGGTGGAATTGATAGCCCTGTTGCAGGATATCTAGCGTTAAAAAGAGGGGTAAAGGTAGAAGCAATCCATTTTCATTCTCCACCTTTTACAAGTGAGCGAGCAAAACAAAAAGTACTTGATTTAGCTCATACCCTAACGAAATATGGACATCAATTAAAGGTCCATATTGTTCCATTTACTGAACTCCAACAGAAAATATTTAGAGAAATACCAGAAGGCTATGGGATGACTGTTATGCGTCGAATGATGCTTCGAGTTAGTGAACGTTTGGCAGAAAGAGAAGGAATTTTATCCTTAACAACAGGAGAAAGCTTAGGCCAAGTGGCCAGTCAAACGATGGAGAGTATGAATGTGATTAATGAAGTGACCAATTATCCAATTATCCGCCCGCTAGTAACAATGGATAAGCTTGATATTATTGATATTTCTAGGGAAATTGGCACATATGAAATTTCCATCCGTCCTTATGAGGATTGTTGCACAGTATTCGTACCTAAACAGCCAAAAACGAAACCAAGAAAAGAAAAAATTCATCAGTTTGAAGATCCAATTGATTTTACACCTGATATTGAAAAAATATTAGAGAATGTTGAAACAGTGACTATTTCCGAAAAATCGCCACGTAAAGAGCTATTTGAAGACCTTTTATAACAGCTAAATGACGAAAAAGAAAAAACTACCAATTGTTTTTTTGTATGAAACCTCCAAATCTGCACAACATAATTAGTGACAAGGAGGTGATTACACATGGCAAACAATAATAGCCAAA
This sequence comes from Salirhabdus euzebyi, assembly GCF_014207435.1. GTDB lineage: Bacteria > Bacillota > Bacilli > Bacillales > Alkalibacillaceae > Salirhabdus > Salirhabdus euzebyi. The sequence goes on along the minus strand of NZ_JACHGH010000001.1, from coordinate 532,736 downwards.
ATTCGAACCAACTTGTTGTACCTGGTGCTGAACAAGCTATTAACCAAATGAAAACTGAAATTGCACAGGAGTTTGGTGTTAACTTAGGAGCTGACAATACTTCTCGTGCTAACGGTTCAGTCGGCGGTGAAATCACGAAGCGCCTTGTAACATTTGCTCAACAACAAATGAATCGTTAATAATTGAATATGTTTGGATTGAAAAGGGCAGATTTATCTGCCCTTTTCTTTTTACTTTCAGCTAAATTATGTCGTATAGTGAAAAAAAGATTACTTTTTAATTTTTATTGGGAGAGTGTAGCATATGGGCAAACTTTGGTTTGGTGGTAGTATATATACAATGCGCATGCCAAATGAAATGGTAGAAGCAGTTTATTCGGAAAATGGAAAAGTAATGGATATGGGCTTAAAACAGGAATTAGAAAATAAATATAAAGATAATATTGAAGAATATGTCGATATAGAAGGACAGGTTATGTATCCAGGTTTTATTGACAGCCATTTACATATTGTTGGTCATGGTGAAAGGATACTTAGGCTTGATTTAGCTTATACACAATCCCCAAAGGAATTGCTCGAGTCGATTAAGAAAGCTACTAGTAATTTAGCTCCTGGGGAATGGTTAGTTGGTGAAGGTTTTAATGAGAATCAGTGGGACGACCCACGGATTATTCATCGCAAGGAATTAGATGAGATAGCTCCTGATCATCCCGTTATGCTTACGAGAATTTGTAGACATGCAATAGTTGCTAATTCAAAAGCATTAGAAATGGCAGGAGTAGATCATCGAACCGAGGCACCATTTGGTGGCGTAATAGCCAAAGATGAAGATGGAAGTCCTACTGGCTTTTTACTAGATACTGCACAAGATTTAATAAAGAATGCAATGCCAACTGTAACAGACGAGTATATTGAAAAAGCAATTAATGTTTCCATTCATGACCTGCTTGCAAAAGGTATAGTTGCAGGCCATACAGAAGATTTAAATTATTATGGTGGATTTGATCAAACATATCAAGCATTTTGTCGGACCATAGATGGAGAAAAAATCAAATTCAGAGCTCATCTCTTAGTCCACCATGGTGTAATCGAAGATATGGAAAAGGCTGGATTAGGTTTCAAACGAGGAACAAAATGGGTAGAATTAGGGGCAATGAAAATTTTTGCTGACGGTGCTTTAGGAGGTAGAACAGCATGGTTATCCGAACCATATGAGGATGATCCAATGCAAGTAGGAGTACCAATCCATTCAGAAACACAGATGTCGTTATTAATGGAAAAAGCAAGATCGCTTCAAATGCCAGTCGCGATTCATGCAATAGGTGATAAAGCGGTAGAATTTGTTGTGGACATGCTGGAGAAATTTCCTCCCCCTAGTGGAGTGAAAGACAGAATTATCCATGCGCAAATTATGAGAGAAGAGTTATATGAACGTATCAATAAATCAAACACAATTATTGATATTCAACCAACATTTGTATCCTCTGATTTCCCATGGGTAATGGAACGAATCGGAGAAAGAAGACTTCAACATGCATATCCTTGGAAATCCTTTTTGGAGCGAGGAATTATTTGTGCGGGTGGTTCTGATGCTCCAATCGAAGAGGTAAATCCATTAAAAGGTATAGAAGCGGCAATTATACGTAAGTCCATATTTGATGGGAATTCTTATGGATTAGAACAGGCTTTATCCATATATGAGGCAATAGCCTTGTATACAATAAATGCAGCTGCAGCTATTGGAAACGAGCATATTCAAGGTCAAATTGCTCCAGGATTTTATGCCGATTTCACCATTTTAAATAAAGACTTATTCAAAATCGAACCAAGTGAAATTTCTAGTACGTCGGTTTTGAAAACGGTTGTTGACGAAACCATTGTTTATCGTAAATAAACGATTAATGGCCCGTGTTCAAGTGAACACGGGCCATTATGTTTTAGGTTAAAAATGTTCGTTTTACGCGATCCCAGAATGAATTATTTTTAAGTTTTACTGTTTTGACAATTTTGTCACTTAATGTAATGTCGAGCGTTTTAATATTTCGAATGGAATAGGCTTCGTTATCCATACCAATTACAGGGTAATCATTGCCATCTTGAATTACTTCTAGACGTAGTTTTCTTTCGCCACTAAGTATAAAGGAAGAACCAAGTGTGCGGTACATGTTGTTATTTAAGGAAGCTAGCTCAGTTACTTGAAAGCAAGGAATCTTAGGATCTACAACAGCCCCATTGGTTGATTTATTGTAGCCTGTACTACCCGTTGGCGTTGCCACTACCAAACCATCCCCACGAAATTTTTCGAAATGAGTATCATCGATGAACACATCTAACACAAATGATTTAATAATCGAAGAACGAATACTAAGCTCGTTTAAGCAATGGAAACGTGCTTCATCTCCATTAATGGCAACATCTATAACAGGAAATCTTCTAACTTCTAAATCCTGGTTAAGCATGACATCGACCATACTGTCGAAGGAATCTAAATCAAAGTCACAATAGAGTCCTGCTTCTTCTTCATATTTTATTCCTACATATAGACAGTCCTGCCTAAAACCTGTTTTTCTTACGGCCTGCAAAAATGTGCCATCTCCACCAACGCTGATGATGATATTTGCATTTTCTGCTTCTGTTACAATGTTAAAGTTATTATTTTGTGCTAAATCAAATAATGGTTGTAGCTGTTTTTCTAATTGGTCATTTTTTGGATAGAAAAAGTAAAGATTTTTTCTTTCGTCCATGTGACATTACCTCCGCTATCGAGTTTGTACCTTAAAAGTTGATGAATTTCACCTATATCATATCACTTTCCTCATTTTTACCATAATAAAATAGGCCATTTTCTACAATATTGTTGTTTTCATACAGTAGACAGAAATGGGAAGGCGAATCCTTTCTATGGGATTTTTCCTTTGAAGCATCAATCCGCTTAACAACTACTACGAATGACCCCTCAGTAAGTAGAGGGTGTAGAAGTAATGCACCACATTTTCTCTCAAAAACTATAATCGACTTGAAAAGTGACAGAAAATAAAAGCTTCTCTCTGTTTAATTTTATTTTTTGTGAAAATAATGATAAAAAGAGGTGGTTGCTTTGAACGTATTGTTTATACTTTTTGTACTCATTATCCTCTTCATTATTCTGTTTATCATTATTATTTATACAAGGGTACATATTACTTTTCACTATAACCATAAGAAAGATTACAACCAGCTAGATGTGCAATTAAAATTTTGGAAGATAATTAAAATAGAGAGAGAAATCCCACTAGAAGTTGAAGAGGAAGAAGATGGAGACACAAAGGTGAAAATAAAGATCGAGAAAAATGATAATAATGAGAAAAAGCACACCTTTTCTTTAGAAAAAATAGTAAAACGTTTAAAGGATTTTGAAAAATTAATAAGAACAATTTTAAAATCCCTGCCAGTAATTGTGAAATTCACGAAAAAAATAAGGGTCCACTCTTTCCAATGGAAAACGTACATAGGTTCAACCGATGCAAGTTTAACAGGTATTGCTATAGGTTCCTTGTGGGCAATAAAAGGTAGTATGGTAGGAGCAATAGGTCAATTCACAAAACTCCTAAACTATCCTAATCTATCTATCACACCAGTTTTTCAACGAAACATATTTGAAACAAACATTCAATGCATGATTTCTTTTCGGATTGGGCAAGCTATTTACGCCATATTAAAGATTGTACGGCAAAAAAATCAACAGGAAAAATGAGTATAAATTGATTGGCAGAAAGGAGCTCTACACATGTCTGAACATCCAATTCAAGGACTAATGACGACAGCAATGGAAAATTTAAAAGAGATGGTTGATGTGAACACCATCGTAGGAGATCCTATTGAAACTCCGGATGGTAGTACAGTGATTTTACCTGTATCAAAAGTAGGATTTGGGTTCGCGGCAGGTGGTAGTGAATTCCAGACACAATCTTCAGATGGTGGAGGTAGTTTACCATTTGGAGGAGGTAGTGGTGGAGGAGTTTCTATTACACCAATAGCATTTATCATTGTAAGTCCTAACGGTGTGAATACTGTACATTTAGATGAAAGCACACATATATATGAAAAAATATTAGATCTTGCACCACAAGCAGTTGATAAAATTCAAGAATTGCTTAAATCACAAAAATCAAATAAACCGGATAAGAAAGATGATAGTAAAAAAGATGACAAAGATGGCAACAAAGAAAAAGGGCAAGAGAAAGATAGTGAAGGCAAAAACAATGAACCTCCTAATAATTTATAAATAGTTCGAATAAATGAAATGATTAGACAAATCTAATTAGACCCTTCATAATAATGGAAAGTGCTAATCATTAAATAGGAGGCGATAAAGTATGGCAAGTATTACGTTTAAAGGACAACCTAAAGAACTTGTAGGTAAGGAAGTAAAAGTTGGGGATCAAGCTCCAGATTTTAAAGTCGTTGCTAACGATCTTTCAGAAAAAAAATTACAGGATTTTAGTGGTGTCAAATTAATTAGTGTCGTACCTTCTCTTGATACAGGAGTATGTGATGCTCAAACACGTCGTTTTAATGAAGAAGCAAGTAGCTTGGGAGACGTAACCGTATTAACGGTTAGTATGGATTTACCTTTCGCTCAAAAGCGTTGGTGTGGTGCGAATGGTATTGAAAATGTTATTACATTATCTGATCATCGTGATGCTTCCTTTGGTCAAGCATACGGAGTCCTTATTCAGGATTTAAGATTATTAACGAGATCGGTTTTTGTTGTTAACGAGAACAATGAAGTTACATATGTAGAATATGTAAGCGAGGCAACAGATCATCCAAATTATGAGGCCGCTTTAGATGCGGTAAAACAAGCATAATAAAAAATGGAATATATCTTTTGAGAAAGGGTCAATCCCAAGTATGTCATTGTTTGATACAGGCAACACTGTACACGATGACATAGAGGGGTTGACCCTTCAAGTTTGTCTTCAGTCATTAATAAATGATTTGTTGGATGTAAATCTGCTAGTATAGTAGTACATTAGCATTAGAAATGGGGGAAAGAAAGATGGAGCAACAAAATATAGAAAATCTTTTTAAATGGTTTGATCAAATGACAACACTAATTGAATATACAGAGGATATTCCTTACTTAGAAGGATTAATAGAGGCTGGGGAATTACTACATGTTAAAGAAGTATCTGCAGAAATAGAGAAGGAATTTAAAAATAAATTAGAGAAGCAATTATCAAAAATAAACATTGAGTCGTTCGAAAGAGAGGAAATTAGAAAGGCATTACAGCTTGCCATTTTAAAAGGCATGAAAGGGGCGACACAACAGAATCATTACATAACACCTGATGCTGTAGCTATTTTTATTGGCTATTTAGTTAGAAAGTTTATTGGTGATAAAAAGAATGTAAGAATTTTTGACCCGGCTTGTGGGACAGGCAACTTACTAACGGGGGTAATGAATCAGCTTCCATATGAGACACACGCATTTGGAAGTGAAGTTGATCCTTCTTTAATACAGCTAGCTTATGTTAATGCGAATCTTCAACAAAGAGAGATTGAATTTTTCCATCAAGACAGCTTACGACATTTACTTTTAGAGCCTGTTGATATAGTCGTTTCAGATTTACCGGTCGGATATTATCCAGACGACGAGCAGGCTAAAAATTTCACATTACATGCAGAAGAAGGGCATTCCTTTGCACACCATTTATTTATTGAACAAAGTTTAAATTATACATTGGCAGGTGGGTATTTATTCTTAATTGTCCCAAATTTTCTATTTGATAGTGAACAATCGGATAAGCTACATAGTTATTTACAGGAATATGCTCATATTCAAGGGCTTTTACAATTACCATTATCGATGTTTAAATCAGAAAAAAACGCAAAAAGCATTCTTGTTTTACAAAAGAAGGGTATTAAAACAACCCCACCTAAAAAGGCTTTGATGGCACAATTACCTTCTTTTAAAAATGTACAAGCAATGGATAAAATTTTAAATCAAATAAATATATGGCTAAAAAATGACAGAAAATAAAAACATTCACTCTGAAAGCGTACCCATGGGTAGATCTTTCTTGAATTCTCTATTAGCCGGTGATTAAATGGGGAAAGGTAATAATGAATCTGGTTAAAAAATGAGGGGTTGAAAAGTAATGGGTAAGTATTTAGCTATAAATGCAGGTAGTTCTTCCTTAAAATTTCAGCTGATTGAAATGCCTGAAGAAACAGTCGTTACAAAAGGTGTAGTGGAAAGAATAGGATTAAATGACTCCATTTTTACAATAGAGTTTGATGCGTCAAAAGAAAAAGAAGTTAAAGATATAGAGGACCATGCAGAAGCAGTTAAAACCCTTTTAAATAAACTGATTAATTCAGGAGCAATTCAATCTTACGAAGAGATAGAGGCTATTGGCCACCGGGTCGTGCACGGTGGAGAAAAATTTAGTGATTCTATTGTGATAACGGATGAAGTAATAAAGGAGATAGAAGAAATATCCGATCTAGCCCCTTTGCACAATCCGGCAAACCTCGTAGGTATTAGGGCGTTTAAGGAAATTTTACCGGATACACCTGCAGTTGCTGTATTTGACACTGCATTCCACCAAAGTATGCCTGAACAGTCTTATTTGTACAGTCTGCCATATGAGTATTACAAAGAATATGGTATTCGTAAATATGGTTTTCATGGGACTTCTCATAAGTATGTATCTGCTCGTGCTGCCGAGCTATTAGGAATTCCGATAGAAAAACTGCGTATTATTTCCTGTCATTTAGGAAATGGAGCTAGTATTGCCGCTATTGAAGGTGGAAAATCAATTGATACTTCTATGGGTTTTACACCTCTTGCTGGGGTAACAATGGGTACAAGATCTGGAAATATCGATCCCGCACTTATCCCATATATTATGGACAAAACAGGAAAATCTGCAGGTGAAGTAATGGACATTTTAAACAAACAAAGTGGTATGCTTGCGCTTTCTGGCTTTTCTAGTGACCTAAGGGATATTGAACAAGCTGAAGGAGAAGGAAATGAAAGAGCGGAATTAGCTTTGGATGTATTTGCCGGTCGAATCCATAAATATTTAGGTTCTTATGCTGCGAGAATGTCCGGAGTAGATGCAATCATTTTTACAGCAGGTGTAGGGGAAAACAGTACTACTATTAGAGAGCGTGTTCTGAAAGGATTAGAATTTATGGGTGTATATTGGGATCCAACCTTGAATAAAGTGAGAGGGAAGGAAGTATTTATCAATTACCCTCATTCACCTGTAAAAGTTATTGTTATCCCTACAAACGAAGAAGTAATGATTGCACGAGACACGATTAGACTACTTCATGATTAGTTAAGAAGAGGTTGAAGAGGGATACCCTAAAAAGGGGGATCCAGATGAGTCTGAATACGTATGTGGCTAATATTATTTCCTGGGAAAAGAAAATGAAGGAGGATGAATCCTTCCAGAATAGTAGTAATTTTTCTAAATTGCTGTTAGATTCGAGGACTATGAATACGAAACTCCTTGCAAAAATTGATGATTACTTGTTTTATATGTATCATTTTTTGCAAGGAACTTCTCGTTATAAGGAAGACCGAGAAAGGATCATTCATGAAAGTCTAATCTTTGATGAGCAAATTGAAAAAATCGAGGATCTACGCTATTTACCTATTAGGCAGTTAACTCATTTGGCAGAGAAAATTTGCCAGAAAGATACTTGGTTATCTGCTGTTCAAGGGGGAATATTAGGAATGAGTCCGGCTATATTAGCTTCAGCTAATATTCCAATAACCTTGATTCGGAGTGTAAGAAAAGCTCAGTTAACTGGCTTATGTTTCGGATATGAAATGATTAAACCTTATGAAATGATTATGGTATTAAAGTTTTTGTACATAACGAGGTTACCTAAAGGTGACAGATATACGGCATGGAAGTCTTTTAAAAAGGAAATTTATGTGGATCCACCCTTTGTATATGAAGGAGAAGATCGATTACTTGATGAGAAGATGGTCATTCATCATGGAAAGCTTTTATTAGAAATGATGTGCATTGTGTCTTTGCGGAATAAAAGAGTCCGTCAAATTCCTTTCATTAGCATAGGATTATCGTGTTTAGCGAATTATTGCCGATCTAATGATGAGAACAGATTTATTATTAAGTATTTTCAGTATAGATACTTACTAGAAAAAGGTTGTTTCCTATAAAAAGCTATCCGCGAAGAAACTGGTTCTTCAGGGATAGCTTTTTCTTATTCCTACATTAAGAACGAGCAACTAGAACATCTACTTTTGCATATCTAGTAATATGTTCAGACACACTTCCAATTAAAAAACGTTCTACAGCATTATGTCCTGTAGCTCCACATACGATTAAATCAGCATCAAATTGTGGTGCGATATCCTTTGCGATTTTTGCTTTAGGGGAACCGTAATCTAGATGGATAATCACATCCTGAACCCCAGCCTCTTCAGCCATCTTTTTAAAATCATTTAAAAGCTCGTTCGCATACTTTTCTGCTCTCTGAGCAAAAGTCAAATCATATCCCACGACTGAACCATAGACGTTTGTGTCAATAACATGTGCAAGAATCATTTTGGCATTGTTTGTTTGGGCCATTTTAACAGCCTTTTGAAAAGCAAGAGTTGAAGCATCTGAACCATCAACAGCTACCAAAATTTTTTGATAAGCCATAAAAAACTCCCCCTTTTAAGGTGATCATCTTACACGTTAATTATATCAAGTATATTTCCAACTGGTATAAAGTGGATGGAGCAAATTATGAACATTTTGAAACAATAATAGAAGGAGGTGTCATAATGGACAAGCAAAGGAAAAAGACAAAAGAAGAACAAGAAGAAGAAGTTATTGCCCAGCAAATTACAGACAGCTATCAAAGTGGGTTTTATGAACCAGAACTAGACAAGCGAGCTCAAGAGAAGGAATAGATAGGAATGAAAGTGGCGAAATTCATTAATGAATTTCGTCGCTTTTTTGATCTTTTAGAAAAATATAGCAAGAAAACTATGGACAGAACCCCAAAGTGTAGGTATGCTAAAAAACATAAAAATACATAATTTTGCAAATTTTTCACAGGTTGACATACACGAGGGGGAATAAACTTGAAAAGTATAAAGACTAAAATATTGTTATCCTTTATGGTTATTATTATCCTGACAGTTATTATGGGGGGATTTAACTTTTTTGCAACAAGCAAAATGAATAACGATGCAAGAAACATAATAAATGAACAGCTACCTCTTTTAATGATTGAAGAAGAATTAGCCTTTAATATAGCAGAACAAATTGCAGTGACTAGGGCTTACGTATTATATGGGGATCAACAATATCGTAATAAATTTGATGAGTATACGGAGAAAAGTGAAATTCTTCAAGAACAATTACTAGTGCTGCAAGAAAACGATAGTAACACAATGCTAGTAGAAAATACAATGAACTGGCGCGCATTATCTATTACAGAAGTTTTCCAAGTGTATGATACAGGTAACATAGCTCAAGCTCAACAAAACTTGAAGGAGGAAGTTCAGCCTTTAGCGGAAGAACTAATGGCCTCCTTAAAAAAATGGTCTTCTGAACGGGAACAGGTTATAAATGTAGCGGGACAAGATGTTATTGCAAATGGAGACCGGATGAATTTAATGGGAACAATTATATTGGCAATTGTCCTCCTCGCTGGCTCAACATTAGCCATTATGATTGCTCGAAATATAGCAAATCCGATTCAACTAGTAACGACAAGAATGAATGTGATGGAAGATGGAGACATGTCACATGAGTATTTGCAAATTAACACGAAGGATGAAATAGGACATCTAGCAAAGAAAATGAACGATTTACAGTATGGTTTACGCGATGTTGTAGAAAAGGTTTCTAGTGCAACCCAAAATGTAGCAAGTCAAAGCACTCAACTTACCCAGTTTGCTGATGAAGTAAAGGAAGGAAGTGAGCAAATCGCTTCAACTATGCAAGAGTTATCTTCTGGAGCAGAATCTCAGGCGAATAGTGCATCAAATTTAGCGGAGAAAATGGATGGTTTTAAACAAAAAATAGAATCTGCTGATCAACAAGGTGATCATGTTGTGAAAATTTCTAATGAAGTTTTATCGGTTTCAGAAGAAGGTAGTAAACGAATGCAACAATCTGTACGTCAAATGGGTAGCATTGATCAAATAGTGAGCGATGCAGTTGCGAAGGTAAAAGGTTTAGATAATCAATCAAAAGAAATCGTTAAATTAGTCGTTGTCATTAAAGATATTGCCGAGCAAACGAATTTATTAGCACTAAACGCTGCAATAGAAGCAGCTCGAGCTGGTGACCACGGGAAAGGGTTCGCAGTTGTGGCGGATGAGGTACGCAAGCTTGCTGAACAAGTTCAGTATTCCGTTGGTGATATTACAACCATTGTTAACAATATTCAACAGGAATCAAATTCAGTTGTCGATTCACTGCAGACTGGATATAAAGAAGTAGATGAGGGTTCTAAGCAAATCAAAAAGACAGAGGAGTCCTTTTTGCAAATTTCGAATTCGCTTGCTGATATGGTAACGAAAATAAAAGGTATATCTGGAAATCTAAAAGAAATTGTGAAAACTAGCGATGAAATGAATAACTCTATTGATGAAATTGCATCAGTTTCAGAAGAGTCAGCAGCTGGAATTGAACAAGCTGCAGCTTCTGCTCAACAATCAAGTAGCTCAATGGAGGAAGTTTCAAAAAGTGCTGTGCATTTAGCTCACTTAGCGGAACAACTAACTACCCAAGTAAATCGATTTAAACTGTAAATAGGATTAAATTTACGAGTGTATTCTTAAGAGAGTACACTCGTCGTTTTTTATAAAATGTGTTTAAAATCTATTATGCTTTTGCTATTTTTACTTGTCATGATAAAATTTAAGCAAAAGAATGTCTTGTTATACCGTGTTAGCTTGGAGGTTAACAATAATGAAACATGCAATCGTAACAGCTGGAACAAAAGGATTAGGTAAAAAAGTAACGGAGTTGTTTTTGAAAAAAGGCTATTCTGTCACAGCTACATACAGAAGTGATCGAAAAAAGGCGGATATGCTAAAAGAAGAATTGTCTGACTATCATGAGCACCTACAATTAATCCAAGTAGATGTACAAAAAGAAAAAGACTTAAAGATGTTAGTGGAAAAAGCCTATACTAAATTCGGTCGCATTGATTTTTTAATTAATAACGCAGGTCCTTATATTTTTGAAAGAAAGAAAATGGTTGATTATAGTTATGAAGAGTGGGATAGGATGATTCGGGGGAACCTGGATAGTGTTTTCCTGCTGTTGAAATTAGTTATACCAAAGATGAGAGAGCAACAGTTTGGTAGAATTGTTAATTATGGATTTCAAGGAGCTGATGATGCACCAGGATGGATTTATCGTTCTGCATTTGCCGCAGCAAAGTCTGGCCTTGTCTCGTTAACAAAAAGTGTTGCTATTGAAGAGGCAGCGTTTGGTATTACTTCAAACATGGTTTGCCCGGGAAATATTGTCGGGGAAATGAAGGAAGCAACTATTGCTCATAGTCGAAAGTTTAATGATGAGCAAACACCTATAGGTAGGTCAGGGACTGGTGAGGATATCGCAAGAATGGTCTTGTTTTTATGTGAAGAATCTTCCGATATGATAACGGGATCTGTCATAGATATCACAGGGGGATTAGATGTGATACATCGTCATCAATGAGAAATTTTTTAAGAAAATTCTAACAATGTAAATGCTTACATTTTTTCGTGCAGAAACCTATCTTTTTTTATTTTGTAGTGGTATATTAATGTCGCTTATATATTTATAATTCATATACATAGCTTTTTTGTAGAAGGAGGAAACAACGTGAAAATAGGAGTACCAAAGGAAATAAAAAATAATGAAAATAGAGTAGCTATAACCCCTGCAGGTGTTATTTCACTTACAAAGGCTGGGCATGAAGTATACGTTGAGACGAATGCAGGTGTTGGATCAGGATTTACTGATGAACAATACACAGAAGCGGGTGCTTTTATTTCTCCAACGGCAAAAGACGTTTGGAGTAAAGAGATGGTCATGAAAGTAAAGGAGCCATTACCAGAGGAATATGGTTATTTTTATGAAGGACTTATTTTGTTTACATATTTACATTTAGCGGCTGAGCCGTCTTTAACAAAGGCGCTTATTGATAAAAAGGTGATCGGTATTGCTTATGAGACTGTACAATTACCGAATCGTTCTTTACCACTTTTAACTCCTATGAGTGAGGTAGCAGGAAGAATGGCATCCCAAATTGGTGCACAATTTTTGGAAAAATCAAAAGGTGGTCTAGGAATTTTGTTAGGTGGAATTCCTGGAGTACGCCGTGGAAAAGTAACAATTATTGGTGGAGGAGTTGTTGGTACAAACGCAGCCAAAATTGCTATGGGACTTGGAGCAGATGTGACAATAGTTGATTTAAGTCCAGATAGACTACGCGAATTAGATGATATTTTCGGCTCTTCTATTAATACGTTAATGTCAAATCCTTTAAATATAGCAGACGCTGTTAAAGAGTCTGATTTAGTGATAGGTGCAGTACTTATTCCAGGAGCAAAAGCACCAAAACTGATTACAGAAGATATGGTTAAGTCAATGAAACCTGGCTCTGTTATCGTAGATGTTGCTATTGATCAGGGTGGAATTGTTGCTACATCAGATCGTATCACAACACATGATGATCCTACGTACGAGAAATTTGGGGTACTTCATTATGCAGTAGCTAATATGCCTGGAGCAGTGCCAAGAACGTCAACAATCGGTCTGACGAATGTTACTGTACCTTATGCATTACAATTAGCGAACAAGGGGTATAAGCAAGCTTGTTTAGATAATGAATCCTTGAAAAAGGGTATTAATACGTTAGATGGTTATGTAACATATGAGGCAGTAGCTGAGGCTCATCAATTAGATTACTCTGATGTGAATGAATTATTAAACAAATAAACAGAAAAAGAGGCCGAAATTATTTTTCGGCCTCTTTTTCCTTTTACGAGATAATTTGTAATTCCTTTGGAAAGGAAGTTAATATTTCTGGTCCATTCTTCGTCATAAAAATATCATCCTCTATTCTTACACCACCAACCCCTGGAATATATATACCGGGCTCAATGGTAAAGCACATTCCTTCCTTTAGTGGAACTGTATTTGCTCCATGCATAGAAGGATATTCGTGAACATCAATACCGAGTCCATGTCCGATCCTGTGCGTAAAGTATTTACCATACCCTGCATCTGTTATTATTTGGCGAGCTGTTTGGTCAATTTGCCCAATTTGAACACCAATCTGTGAAGCTTGTATAGCCGCTACTTGTGCAGATAAAACCGTTTCATAAACTTTCTTTTGATCTTGTGAAATGGTTTGGTAAGCTACAGTTCTTGTAATGTCTGAACAATATCCATCATAAATTACTCCTAGGTCAAATAACACAAAATCGCCTGGGTTTAGTTGTTTAGTACCTGGATTCCCATGTGGGGATGCTGTTTTTTCTCCAGTTAGTACGAGAGTCGAGAAAGACATCTCCCTTATCCCTTCTCGTTTCAGAGAATATTCGATATGAGCAAGAATTTCCATTTCCGAAGCTCCATCTTGTAATGCTTCTATTCCTTTTTCTACCCCAAAATCGGCTAAAACTGCAGCTTTTTTCAAAATGGCGTATTCCTTTTTATCCTTGACTACCCGCATATCATTCATCAAATTACTGACGTCTAACACCTTACTACCCGGGATAACAGAAGATAACTGGTCGTACCTTTCTAACGTAAAATGTCCTTTTTCAACGCCGATAGAAAAAATGTTCCGTTTTGTTTTATGTAAATAATCTTGGAAGAGGGACCATGGGTTTGTTTGGTCATCATAAGTTAACATTTCTCCAGCCCATCCAGTTGCCTTCGCATCTTCCTTCTCCATTTCGGGTAAAATGAGGAGTGGCGCACCAAGCTGATCGACAAAAATGGCCACAAGTCTTTCGTGAGGTTCTGTAAGATATCCAGAATAATAATAGATGTTCGCTTTAGATGTCATAAAAATACTTTCCACATTTAGTTCCTTCATTTTATCGATTAGCAGATTTAATCTATTCGTCATTCTAAATCACTCCTTATAGATGACTTTACCAATTATTATTTGAAAAAGAAAGCAGGTAAAGAATAAAAGGAATAATATAGAAGTTATAGAAAGATTATTATTAGGTGAAACTTTTACAAATTTCAATACGTACATATTAACAGGACGATTGTAAAAAGAGGTGAGAATAGTTGGGTTTGTTTTCTAAACTTTTTGGTAATAAGAAATCAGAAGTAGAGGAAGAAATTAAAGAGCGCACCGTACTATCCATAGAAGTCGGGGATATTATTACGTACGACCTAATCGATTATGAAGTTGTTGGAAAAATAATGTATAAAGATCATGGGTACGAATGGTCTGCTTATCAATTGCTTGAAGGAAAAAAAACAGTTTGGTTATCTGCAGAAATGGATGATGAGTTAGAATTAGGAATCTATAGATCTATCTCTATTCCTTTAGCAGAGCCCTTTCCTAAAAAAGTGGATTATGAAGGTACAACATACTACTTAGAAGAAGAAGGAAACGCACAAGTATTTGGACAAGGAAGAAGTCAGCAAATAAATGGAAGAACAGTCCATTATGCTGATTACAGTGATGATGGAGAAGAACAGTTTTTAAGTGTAGAGGCATGGGGAAATGAAGTAGAAGTAAGTATTGGTTATTCAATAGAAGAATTTGAAATTAAAATAATCGCGGGTTCAAAATAAAGGAGGAAATGAAATGTTTAAGTTTTTTAAGCGTGTAAAAACGGTAGTAGGTTCAGAATTAAATGCGATGTTAGACAAGGCTGAAGATCCAGTAAAAATGTTGGACCAATTTATGCGGGATATGGAAAGAGACATTCGTGAAGCGGAAAGTGCAGTGGCAAAACAAATTGCTAACGAAAAGATGCTCAAAAGAAAGTATGATGATGCACAAGCTATTGTAGATAAGAGACAAACTCAGGCAGAACGAGCGATTGAAGCCGGTGATGAGGACCTAGCTAGAAGAGCACTAGAAGATAAGAAAAATTATGAGCAGCAAGCTACTTTACTTAAAGAATCTTGGGATGTAGCTGTAAAGGATTCCACATCATTACGTACGAAACTTGATGAAATGAAAGCAGAATATCAAGATATGAAAATTAAGAAGGATACATTAAAGGCCCGAGCAGAATCAGCTAAAACGAGAACAAAAATGAATAGAACGATGTCATCTATTGGAAATGATGAAGCAAAACAAGGATTTGAGAGAATGGAAGAAAAGGTGTTCAGATATGAAGCTGAGGCTGAAACGAGCGAGGATTTATCTTATCAAACACGCTCTCTAGATGATGAGTTTGATAAACTAGAAAAAAGCAGTGGTGTAGATGATGAATTAGCTGCTTTAAAGAAAAAGTTAGGGAAAGAGTAAAAAAAGAATACCAATAGTGAGGGACAGAGTCAGAATAGCTGTCCCTTCTACTAGGTGAGGAAGGAGGGTGAGTATTGAAATTACGGTCGGTTTTTATGTTAGTATCTTTTTTATTACTCCTTTCAGGCTGTGGTTCCATTGGGGATAGAGGAATGACAGCAAGTGTAGCCATTGATGAAATTTCAAAAGAGGAAGTAAAGTCAGCAATAGAAACAGGCAATTATTCCTCCATAAAAACTTTACTTGATGATAATTTTTCTTTAGTAGATGTTGTTTCAGAGGGCAATAATGAACAATCATACATTTATGCAACGAGACAATTCGGATTAGAAGAACTTTCTCCATTAATAGAAAGAGGAATGAAAGCTGAACAAGTGAGCGACATACAAGAAAACAAACAAATATTTATTTATTCGAATTACATATTGACGTTACAAGAAGACCAAGAAGATCCAGAACTATTGTTATTGGAATTAGCATCAACGGAGTTTGTTCGTAATCATTACACACCAAACTATTTCAGTGGATTTTTTGCTTTATGGTTACTTGACGATGTGTTAGATGTGGATGACTGGGGTAAGAAAAGAACGCAAGCTTGTAAACAAGGGAATTGCTATGGCGGTTATTATAATACTGATAAATACCGTTCTGGTGATATCGGGTCCTTACGTGGTTCCACAACACGTGGTGGTGGACCAGGAACAGGAAAATAAAAGGAGGTAAAATGAATGGAACCGTTTCTTTATACGTTTTTATATTTTATAGTAGCAATTGTAGTGGTTGTTATTGGACTTGTGATTTTTGAGGTTGTTACAACGAAATACAAGGATTGGCATGAAATTAATCAAGGTAATACAGCGGTAGCTCTATCAATAGCAGGAAAGGTAATTGGAATATGTATTATTTTATCCTTTGCCATATATCATAGTATTGAATTAGTGGAAACACTGATTTGGGGAGCATATGGAGTACTTCTCCAGCTAGTAGCCTATTTCATATTTGAAGGGATTACAAGAAAGTTTTCCGTTGAAAAGCAACTAAAAGAGGGTAATGTGGCTGTTGGTATTGTATCCATGGCCGTATCTATCGGTCTTGCTTTTGTCATTGGGGCATCTATTACATAATTAGGGAGTTTTCAAGGGATGAAATCAAGGTGTAAGGCTGCGAAAGCATAGTTCTTTCTAAATAGTGTTGGAATACAAGTAAAAAGACACCCTTGTTGTACCACTGGTATGGCAAGGGTTTTCGTAATGATTGATGCTAAATACGGAGTGATGATGTTGCAGATGACGGCAGAAAATAAAAGTAAAATGATTTACTGGGCCTCAGGAATTGTCTCCATTTGTGGAATTATTTTTGAAGTTTTGTTTGGTGCATTAGGTTCCTACATACTAGGTGACGGTGTAAAGCAGTATACATTAACGATATCAATATTTTTGACGGGCATGGGAATTGGTGCTAGTTTCAGTGAAAGAATTACGAAAAATTTAATTTTATCTTTTGTCTGGATTGAATTTTTAGTAGCGATTATTGGTGGTTTCTCTAGCTTTACTATGTTTGGTATTACCGCATTTTTACCAGGTGGATCGGATGCATTATTTTTATATATGGTGACGTTTATTATAGGGGCATTAACTGGTGTGGAGTTACCTGTTCTAATCCGTAAAGCAAATGATTTAGGAGTCGCCTTAAATAAAAGTACAGCAAGAGTTTTATTTTCAGATTATGCAGGTGGTTTAATAGGTGGGCTATTGTTTGTTTTCCTATTAAGACCTGAATTTGGAATGGTTAAAACTGCTTTTTTTGTAGGCCTGATTAATTTATCTGTTGCTCTCTTTATACTATGGATGTTTCGAGAAGAAATTAAAGGCTGGAAAAAACACGGGTTTGCTGGGATAAGTATTGGAGTTGTTTTAATTGGTGGGTTATTTTTTGGAGAAGAGCTAGCATTTTCCTTTGAACAAAAAATGTACCGGGACCCTATCATTTATATGGATGAATCAAAATATCAAAAAATTGTTCTAACAAAGGACCAAGGAGATACAAGACTATTTTTAAATGGGGGATTACAATTTAGTTCAACCGATGAATATAGGTATCACGAAGTATTGGTGCACCCTGTCATGTCTCAAGTGGATAGCCACGATCAGATTTTAGTTCTTGGTGGTGGGGACGGATTAGTTGTTCGTGAGCTACTTAAATATAATGACATCCAAAACATAACATTGGTCGATTTAGATCCGGCAGTTGTAAATCTTGCAAAAAATAATCATCATTTGTTAAATTTAAATGAAAATGCTTTAAGTCACGACAAAGTTCATATTATTCACCAGGATGCTTTTCAATTTTTAGAAAGTACCACAAGACAATACGATGTCATTATTGTAGACTTACCGGATCCGAATAATGAGGGGCTAAATAAGCTATATACATGGGAATTTTACTCGCTCATTCGTAATCGCTTAGAGCCTACAGGTGCTACCATGGTACAAGCTACTAGCCCAGTGTTTGCCCCAAAGGTTTATTGGACCATTTCTAAAACAATAGAATCTACTGGAATGAAAGTAGAAAATTTCCATGTGGACATTCCGAGCTTTGGTAATTGGGGATTTGTAATGGCTGGAAGGAATCCAGTTCGAACAGAAGAACTGGTAGTGGAAGTAGAGACAAAGTTTTTAACTTCTGAAATGATTATAGGTTTAACGAAGTTTGGCAAAGATGAAGATAGCTATATAGAAGAAAAAGGAAACTTACTCGTACTTAAACCGAATACGCTTATTGATCCTCATTTAATCCAAAAGTATGAAGATGCATGGAATAACTATTAATCGGGTAAAGGGATGTATAACGATTTTATTGAATTATAAAGTTAGTAAAATGTGAAAAAGGAGAGATGAAAAAATGAAGGTTTCTTATCACGGTCATTCCATTGTTATGGTGAAAACAGAAGGGAAAACAATCTTAATTGATCCTTTTATTACAGGTAACGAACTATGTGATTTAAAAGCGGACGAAGTATCAACTGATGTTATCTTATTAACTCACGGACATAATGATCATGTTGGGGATACAGTTGAAATAGCAAAAAGAAACAATGCACTAGTTGTAGCACCAGTTGAGCTAGCAAATTATTTAGGATCTAAAGGAGTAGAAACACACCCAATAAATTTAGGTGGAAGCTATCGTTTTGATTTTGGAGAGGTGAAATTAACGAAAGCCTTTCATAGTTCTAGCTATACAGATGAAAATAATCAAATTATTTATACTGGAATGCCAGCTGGAATTCTTTTGAAATCAGCAGGTAAAACCATTTATCATGCAGGGGACACCGGTTTATTTTCTGATTTAAAACTTATCGGAGAAATGAATGAAATTGATCTAGCATTTCTTCCAATTGGCGATAACTTTACGATGGGGCCAGAAGATGCATCAATTGCAGCGGAATGGGTTCGTGCAAAACAAGTTGTACCCGTACACTATAATACGTTCCCTGTCATCAAACAGGATCCAAATGAATTTGTAAGTAAATTAAAGCCTGGTTTAGGGAAAGTGATGAATCCAGGTGATGAACTAACTCTTTAGTAACCTACTATAAACAAAGTCGTAACATCAACAAAAGGTAGACTTAACAATCTTATAGAAGTAAATGTATCCTCTTGTCTATTGGACAAGGGGATTTTTTTAGAGTTTCTCCTCATGTAATTTCCTTCGTAGGACATGGTTTCCCTGTCCAATGCATAAATATGAAGTAAAACAATCGGAGGGGATAGGATGAACACAAATGCTTTGTTTAAAATACTATTTGCATTTTTCTTACTTTATTTAGCTTTACCGGCAATAGGAGGTGCACAATCACCAATGAGTTCGTTATTTTGGGTATGCTGGCTTGCCTTTTTTGTTCTTGTAATTGGTGCTAATGTCGGAAACTTATTAAATATAAAAACAAATAGTTCAGTAGAGAAAGTAAAGAAAAGAACGAATTCAACTATAGGTAAAACACCTTCTTCTGGTATATAAGATAAGCAGCCTTCGTGTTACATACCTATTTCATCATTGATTTGGTCTCCTATACATCGTTATAATAAAGCTAGAATGTATATGATGAAAGATTGGTGAGCGATTGTGGCTACAAAACACGAACAAATTTTAGCACACATAGAATCTCTGCCTATTGGTAGTAAAATCTCCGTACGACAAGTAGCAAAAACTCTAAATGTAAGTGAAGGAACTGCATATAGAGCGATAAAGGAAGCAGAAAATATTGGCTTTGTCAGTACGATTGAACGTGTGGGTACTATACGTATTGAGAAAAAAAAGAAGGAAAATATTGAACAATTAACCTTTGCAGAAATTTTAAATATTGTAGATGGACAAGTATTAGGTGGACGAGAAGGACTACATAAAACATTAAATAAATTTGTCATTGGTGCTATGCAGCTAGAAGCGATGATGCGATATACAGAGGCCGATTCCTTATTAATTGTTGGGAATAGGGTGAAAGCGCAAAAGCTTGCATTACTAGCTGGAGCAGCTGTTTTAATTACCGGGGGCTTTGATACGGATGAAGAAGTAAAGAGGATTGCGAACGAAAATAAACTACCGATCATCTCAACTACATACGATACCTTTACAGTAGCTGCCATGATTAATCGTGCCATTTATGATCAATTGATAAAAAAAGAAATTATCATTGTTGATGACATTTTTACACCTTTAGAACGTACATTTTTCTTGAAATCGACGGATCTCGTTAGCAAATGGTATGAATTAAATGAAAAGACAAACCATAGTCGCTATCCAGTAGTAGATGAATATGAAAAGGTAGTAGGAATGGTGACCTCCAAAGACGTTATTGGCAAAGATCAGTTATTACCTATAAACAAGGTG
Source organism: Salirhabdus euzebyi (assembly GCF_014207435.1). Classification (GTDB taxonomy): domain Bacteria; phylum Bacillota; class Bacilli; order Bacillales; family Alkalibacillaceae; genus Salirhabdus; species Salirhabdus euzebyi. The sequence continues at coordinate 512,370 of NZ_JACHGH010000001.1, read as the reverse complement.
ATGACACGAAACCCAATGACCGTCCAAACAAATACGTCTCTTGCCAATGCTGCGCATACGATGGTTTGGGAAGGGATTGAACTATTACCTGTTGTCGATGCCCAGTATCGCTTCCAAGGGGTGATAACAAGACAGGATGTTATTAAAGGTCTGCAACAGCTACAACGTCAACCACAAGTAGGTGAAACAATTGAGGATATTGTTTCCAATCAAATGGAATGGGATGAAGAAGAAACAGAAACTACTTATTACTCGGAAGTAACACCACAAATGACCAATCATCTTGGAACCCTATCATATGGAGTTTTTACTTCCTTTGTCACGGAATCGGCAAAGAGATTACTAAGACAATATAAAAAAGGAGATTTGGTTGTAGAAAACTTATCTATCTATTTCATGAAACCAGTTCAACTAGGTAGCATGTTAAAAATTAAACCAAATCCACTTGAAGTTGGAAGGAAGTTCACAAAGCTAGATGTTGAAGTGTATTCAGATGATGCGCTTGTAGGCAAAGCTCTGTTAATGGCACAGTTTATTGACCGATAACAATGAGGAGTCACCACAAGGATTTAGTTAGCGGCAAGAATATGTCGTTCAATCAAACTAGGACTGCAAAAAATCCCTTGTTGGATCAACAAGGGATTTTTTTTACTCTGTTACTACACTATTTTGTACTTCTTTACGGAAAAACTTATATAGTTTAAAACCATATTGCGCTTGCATAACGCCAATAAGTAAGAAAACAATACCGATAAATAAGGCAAGACTCGTTTCATAAAACAAATATTGGTTAATGCCAAAAAAGAATATAAATATACCTAGAGCTATTCTTGCTTTAGCATTTGTTAGTTGCATCAAAATTGGTTCTTTAAGCGTTAAGATCTTTACTTTGAAGTATATATACATAACTATGGCTAGAACTATAATAATAGGGAAAATGATCATATTCACAACTCCTTCATAACTTTGCCTATGTAATAGATATATTAGAGACTGCCATTACATTGTAACGGTTTGAAAGATATTTTGCTACCTCGATGTTTTGTGATATTTTTAAGAGAAGAAAAAAAGAAATGAAAAAGTGAGGCGTACATGAAGATGACCGAAAAAGAAATTATATCTACTATTAAACAGTTTGATACCATCATCATACATAGACATGTTCGACCAGACCCTGATGCATATGGTTCGCAAATAGGTTTAGCACACTTAATTAAGGAAAATTATCCTGATAAAAAAGTTCTTGTTACAGGAGAAGAAGAGCGATCCCTGCGTTTTTTAGCAACTTTAGATCAAATTGAAGATTCTACTTATGAAGATGCACTAGTCATTGTATGTGATACAGCAAACCAGGAAAGAGTTTGTGACCAGAGGTATACAAAAGGGAAAATGGTAATTAAAATTGATCACCATCCGAACCATGATCCATATGGGGATATAAACTGGGTTGATACAGGGGCGTCATCTACTAGTGAAATGATTTATGAATTATACTTAGCTGGAAATGCCAACGAAAAATGGCGTTTAACCGATGAGGCAGCTAGATTGATTTATGCTGGGATAGTTGGGGACACAGGAAGGTTTTTATTTCCTAGTGCTACGACTAAAACGTTTCAATATGCTTCTGAACTAGTGAAATATGATTTTGATCGAACACTTTTATATAACAATTTGTACAATACGAAACACCGGATTGCAAGATTAAAAGGATACGTGTTACAGCATTTTTCGGTATCCGAAAATGGTTTTAGCACGATAAAAATTACGAAAGAGATACTGGAAGAATACGGGATTAGCCCATCAGAGACTTCACAGCTTGTAGGGATTTTAGGAGATATTGAAGGTGTTATAGCTTGGGTATTCTTTATTGAAGAGACGGACGTTATTCGGGTACGATTACGTTCGAAAGGTCCAATTATTAATGATATTGCAGCAAGGTATAATGGTGGAGGGCATCCTATGGCGTCTGGCGCCTCTGTATACACATGGGAAGAAGCTGACGAGGTTATAAAAGATTTAGAAGAGGTATGTAAAATATTTCAAGAAATATAACAATAAAAGTCTGGTTCTTAGCCAGACTTTTCAACTTTTCCTACTTGTTAGGTATAAACCAACAGCCAACATCTGTTTGGTCTAAAATAATATCTAAATCATACTTTGAAACATTTCTCTCTATAAGACGGATGAGTTCTTCGGTTTCTGCATAAGCGGAGTAACCATTCATTAATTGCTGCATTTTTTCTTCTACTAGTTTACTTTGACTTAAGACAAACATACTACTCACCCTCTCTTTTGTTATTATTTTCTTATCTTTATTTTACCCGTATTTCCATCTTTAATAAATGAAATCTAATAAATTTTCAAAAAAATTTCAAAAATTATATTGTATTTAAGTGCTGGACATGGTAATTTTTACTGATATAGACATTTTGGTGCTAATAATTAGTTCCCTTATTTCGGCTTCATAAGCAAAATCGTCAATCTTGAACGTTTTATTTTCGACTGATGTATATATGAGGGATTTATTCTCCATAACACTTTCTATACTATTCCCGGTCAAACTTGAAAGTTCTTCCTTTATTTTAGATATTAATTCATGCTCAATAAACCGATCTAGTCGAAGTTGTTTGGCATTTGTCAGCTGAACTTGGATGTCCTGTATTGTTAACTTTTGTTTGTTTTTTTCATTTAGCTCCTCTTTGTCCTCCGATAATATTCTATTGGTATTTTCCAATGATTCCACTTTTGAATGCAATTGAATGTTTTCTTCAATCCACTTTTCTGTTAACTCACCATTTATATAGATAAATACAAGGTATGAGATGATGAAGCCAACAATAATACCGACGAAGAAATATTGAAATCCTCTTCTTTTGTAATAGGGTGGAATATGCATTACGTAATTTCCTCCTGAACAAACCATTCAATCATTAACAGTGCTGTTTGAACCCCTGCCATTGCCGATATAATAAAGGCAAATTGCTTTACGAAATTGATTGTCTCTCCGTCAAAAATACCCCTTTCTAGATTCGCAAAGGCATCAAATGTACCACCAATAGCGGCAACAATTGCCCACATTCGTAGACTTTTAGCCAAACGTGTAATTACAGTTAGTGGAGGTTCTCCTACAATAAATGCCCCAATGCTTCCGATAAAGGAACCACCTGCTAAAACACCAAAAGCAATAAAATAGCATTGTATTAGTGATGGGATAAACTTTTCTTCCATACAGCTCCTCATCCCCTACTTTTCTTTTTCTTCGTATATCATTATATTTTATGGGAGACGTTGGACATGTATGATATCGATTTAATGGTTCGATAGATTAGGCTATAATAAAGAAGTAATGAATAAGAACGATAAAGGTGTGATCTCGATTGGGGTTTGTACATCTACAAGTACATAGTGGATATAGTTTTATGAAAAGTACATTAACGGTAGACAAGCTTGTTGTGGGTGCTAAACAAAAAGGGTTTACCTCAATCGCACTAACCGATGAGCATGTTTTACATGGTGCCGTTCAGTTTTATAAGAAGTGTATGGAGGAAGGGTTAAAACCTATTATTGGTTTGAAATTGAGGGTTAAAGTGGGAAATGAAACAACAACAAGCACAGAACCTGACTCTACTTTCTTTATCATTCTTCTCGCAAAATCGAACAAAGGTTATCAACAGCTATTAGAATTGTCTACACAGGTTGGATTACAAGAAACAGATGCCTTGTTTATAGAAGAAATAGTAGAACTTACTAGTGATTTATTTGTCGTTTTACCGGTACAGCAAAAACCTTTTTCTCTTCCTCTGATGGATAGAAAAATGGATTTTTTTGATCGTACAGTAAATCAATTAAGAGACAGTGTGCCTAATAATCATTTTTACGTTGGTATTCAAGAACATCATAATGAAGAAAAGAGAATAGTAAATACAGTTGTTAAAGAATATTGTGAAGCTAAGGGGCAAGAAGGTGTAGTCTTACAAGATGTGAGGTATTTACAAGCGGAGGATTATCTTGCTTATGACTGTTTGCAGCACATAAGAGAACAAAAAAAGTGGTCTCATGACAAACCAATGCCCGAATCAAAATATCGCCATTTAGTTTCGGCATCGGAAATAGAAGGAGATTATCTTGATTTTTGGCCAAATGCAATTGAGAATAGCGTGAAAATTGCAGAGAAGTGTAATGTAACGTTAACGTTTAACCAACAAATTCTGCCTTCGTATCCAACACCTAATGAAATGACTTCTAGGCAATATTTACAAAAGCTATGCCTAGAAAGTATGAACGAAAGGTTTACAGCAGTCGAACCAAAAGTAGTCGATAGATTAAACTATGAGTTAGAAGTTATTAACAAGATGGATTTCAATGATTACTTTTTGATTGTGTGGGACTTTATGAATTTTGCTAGAAATAATGATATATTGACTGGTCCAGGAAGGGGATCAGCTGCCGGATCGCTAGTCTCTTATTTACTCAAAATTACAGATGTAGATCCGATAGAAAACGAATTATTGTTTGAACGATTTTTAAACCCTGAGAGAATAAGTATGCCAGATATTGATATTGACTTTTCAGATCATAGAAGAGATGAAGTAATCAAATATGTTCAACAGAAGTATGGGCAGGAAAGAGTCGCTCAGATTGTTACATTCGGTACATTTGGTACAAGGTCACTATTAAGAGAGTTAATAAAAACAATGAGTATTGATACACAGGAGGCTGCTTTCTTATTAAAATCTATTCCGCAGCAATCGGCATCTCTTGAAAGCATCGTTAGGGAATCCCAGGAATTAAAAGACTATGTAAAGCAATCTGAAAAACTAAAGTTAATGTTTAAAATTGCCTTTAAATTAGAAGGACTCCCAAGACATCACTCTACTCATGCTGCAGGTGTTATTATTAGTAAAGAAAAATTAACAAATCTTGTTCCGCTTATGAAAGGGCATCAAGAAATTGCTTTAACACAGTTTCCAATGGGAGATCTAGAGGAAATAGGTTTATTAAAGATGGACTTTCTTGGTTTAAGAAATCTTTCCTTGATGGAACAAATTGTGAAACGAATACAACGAAAAAAGGATAAGAACTTTAACCTTGACCAAATTCCATTACAAGATGCCAAAACATTTAAACTACTTCAAGAAGGAAAAACAACAGGAGTATTCCAATTAGAATCTGCAGGTATGAGAAAGGTTTTGCAAGATTTAAAACCAACACAATTTGAGGATGTTGTTGCTGTAAATGCATTGTATCGACCAGGTCCAATGGAGTTTATTCCGAATTATATTAAGCGTAAACATGGTGAGGAAAAAGTGATATATCCTCATGCGGATTTAAAACCTATTTTAGAAAAAACGTTTGGTGTTCTCATATATCAAGAACAAATTATGCAAATTGCTAACCGTTTTGCTGGGTTATCGTTGGGAGAAGCAGATTCTTTAAGAAGGGCGATAAGCAAAAAGAATAAAGAGGTTATTCAAAGAGAGAAGGCTAAGTTTAGAACTGGATGTATACAAAATGGCTACTCTAGTCAAGTTGCAGATGAAGTATACGATTGGATAGAGCGTTTTGCCAATTATGGATTTAATCGTAGTCACGCTGTAGCCTATAGCAAAATTGCCTATCAACTCGCTTATTTAAAAGCACATTATCCATCTTTCTTTTTTGCAGCACTATTAAGTTCTGTATCATTTGATCAAGAAAAAGTACGGCAATATATAAGAGAAGCAAATCAATTTGGTATTAAAGTGTTACCACCATCTATAAATCATAGTTTAGGGATTTTTACAGTAGAGAATACTGGTTCTATTAGAATGGCACTGCCAGTAGTTAAAGGTGTTGGAAAACAAGCGATAGAAGAAATTTTACGTGTGAGAAAGGATAAGCCTTTCCAATCAATATTTGATTTTTGTCAAAGAGTATCCTTAAAAACAATTAATCGATCCATTATGGAGTCGTTGGTTCTAGCGGGAGCCTTCGATGAAACAAATATAAACCGTGCAACTTTACTTGCATCCTTAGACCAAGCAATTGAACAAGGAGAGTTATTTGGTGGGTTAAATAACCAAGATTCTTTATTTGGGGATGACCTTCTCTTGGAACCATCCTATACAGAGACAGAGAATTTTCCACCTTTGAAACAACTGGCTTTTGAAAAAGAAGTATTGGGCATGTATTTGTCTAGCCACCCGCTATCTTCTTTTCGAAACAAGCTACAAGCTAATGGATATCATCCATTAGCAACAATAAAAGAGTTTCATATAGGGAATAATGCTAAAAGTGTAGTAGCCGTTCAAGATATTAAGGTTATTCGTACAAAACGTGGTGACTCAATGGCTTTTGTTACAATTGCGGATGAAACAGATGAAATGGAAGGTGTTATATTTCCAAATCTATATAGGGAAATAAACAGATGGTTAAAGGAAGAAATGATCATCTTTATATCGGGAAAAGTAGAAATTCGCCAAAATCGCCCGCAGTGGCTAATTAATGAGGTAAAACCTTTTAAATCTGATGAATTAAAAAAGGAAACAAATCATAATCGTATGTATGTAAAATTTTCACATGAAGATGAGCGGGCGCAACTAAGTTATTTAAAAGATGTATCTCATCTATTCCCTGGTTCGACTCCGGTTGTTGTACACTCGACGATAAGAAATGAAACGTTTCAGTTGGCTTCAACGTACAATATATCTCCTAGTCAACCATGCATGAAAAAGTTGAAAGAATATTTTGGTGAAGAATTTGTTGTATTACAACGTTTATAGTAGACGTTACAGTTGTAGCGTCTTTCTTTTTACACTTTACCTAGTAAAGAGTAGAAGGATAAGTATTTCTACTAGTTAGTTAAAATTACTACTCCTGTTTCTGTTGTGAATAAAACAATTTCTTTACTTTACACATATGTACCATTTGTTATAATGTAGTAGTCTAGTTTAGTGGTCTGACCAATTTAGGTTTCATATAAAAGTTAATCTGTATTGTAAATAAAGGAGCGATTGTTTGTGACCAATTTAAAAGAAGAAGCACTACATATGCATAGAGTAAATCAAGGTAAATTAGCTACACACTCAAAGGTACCTGTTAAAAACACAAGGGATCTCAGTCTTGCTTATTCCCCAGGTGTAGCTGAACCATGTAAAGCTATCTATGATAAGAAAGAAGACGTTTATGAATATACAATGAAAGGTAACATGGTTGCAGTAGTAAGTGATGGTTCTGCTGTATTAGGTTTAGGAAATATTGGTCCAGAAGCAGCCTTACCTGTTATGGAAGGAAAAGCCGCATTATTTAAAAGTTTTGCAGGTGTAGATGCCTTTCCAATCTGTTTAAATACGCGCGATATTGATCAAATCGTTCAAACAGTTAAGCTTATGGAGCCTACTTTCGGCGGAGTTAACTTAGAAGACATTGCTGCGCCTAGCTGTTTTATTATTGAAGAGCGTTTGAAAAAAGAAACGAACATTCCTATTTTTCATGACGACCAACATGGAACGGCAATCGTTACAGTGGCTGGATTAATTAATGCACTTAAAGTAGTAAATAAAACCTTTTCCAATATAAAGGTTGTAGCTAACGGAGCAGGAGCTGCAGGTATTGCAATTATAAAACTGTTATATCATTTTGGTGTTAGAGATATTATCATGTGTGATTCAAAGGGTGCTATATACGAAGGTCGTAATGAAGGCATGAACGAAGTGAAAGATGAAATTGCTGCTATTACGAATAAAGATAAATTGCATGGCTCACTTGAAGAGGTAATTAAAGGAGCAGATGTATTTATTGGTGTTTCTGTTGGTGGACTTTTATCGAAAGAAATGGTTAGAAGTATGAATGACGATTCTATTATTTTTGCAATGGCAAACCCTGATCCTGAAATTATGCCAGAAGATGCAAAAGAGGCTGGTGCAAAAGTAATTGGTACAGGACGTTCAGATTTTCCAAACCAAGTAAATAATGTTTTAGCTTTCCCTGGAATTTTTAGAGGAGCTTTAGATATAAGAGCAACTAGAATCAACGAGAAAATGAAAATTGCAGCGGCTGAAGCAATTGCTGCTTTAGTCGATGAGAAGGATTTGAATCCAGACTATGTTATACCTGCCCCATTTGATCCTCGCGTAGCGCCTGCAGTAGCGGCAAGTGTTGCAAGGGCAGCAATGGAATCAGGGGTTGCAAGACATCAAAAGGATCCAGAAGAAATTGCGGAGAAAACGAGAAGGTTAGCTTTAATAGATGAAACAGGCTTGTAAAAGAACCTGATATATCTTTTGATTACTTGTTCCCTTCAAATGAGGAGGAAATGAAAGCAGTGACTGAAAACTCCAAGGCAAAAGTATACCAAGAAGTTTTAGAGCAAATAAGGAAGTTTATTGAACAAAACGATCTATCACCTGGGGATCGTCTTCCTTCTGAACGATATTTAGCCGAAACATTAAATGCAGGCCGGTCGTCCGTTCGTGAGGCCTTAAGAGCACTTGAGCTATTGGGATTAATTGAAACAAAGCAAGGGGAGGGTACGTTTTTAAAAACGTACCGCCCATATCATACTGTGGAAATTTTATCGACATTCATCTTGCACGAGTCCCGTACAAGAGAAGAGCTACTGGAAGTGAAGAAATTGCTAGAGCAACAAGCCGCTCAAATTGCTATGCAGCATATAACTGAAAAACATTTAATCGAGCTTAAACAGAACTTAGAGGAGCAGGAGTCAGGTAATGAAAAACACTTTCACTTCTTTTTTAAACTGTTTACGATGTCAAACAATAATCTGTTATTGAAGGTATGGCAGTTGATTGAAGAATTTTCCCGAACAGTTCATGCAATTGAGTATGCAAAAAGTTTATATATTCAGCTATTAGATGCTATTTATGCAAAACAGAAAGAAAAAGTAGAAGAAATTATTGAGCAATTATATGAAAATATTTGTCGAAAAGTATAAGACAAGCTTTTACAATCTTTACATATCTTTTGCTTTATACTTAGTTAAGTTTAGGTCTAGTTATAAAGTAATTAGCTGAGTTGTTATTGTTAAAAGGAGGAATTGGCTTGCTTAAAGATTTTTTTAGCAAGAAGAAAAAGTATGCAACAATACCCCGCGAAGAAGCCAAGCAAGATGTACCTGAAGGGTTGATGCAAAAATGTCCACAATGCAAAAAAATCTTTTATCGTAAAGAAGTACATAAACATTTAAAAGTTTGTCCAAATTGTGGTTACCATCATCCATTAACGGCTTGGGAAAGAATAGACTCCTTATTTGACGAAAATACATTTGTTGAATGGGATAAAAATATGATTTCTGAAAATCCTTTAGATTTTCCAGATTATGCGGAGAAGTTGGAAAAGGATAGAAAAAAGTCTGGATTAAATGAAGCAGTTGTAACTGGTAAAGGTAAAATTAATGGTTTTCCATCAGCTGTAGCTATAATGGATTCAAGATATAGAATGGGTAGTATGGGTTCTGTAGTTGGAGAGAAAATTGCAAGAGCAATAGAAAACGCGAAAGAGGAAAATCTACCTTTTATCATTTTCACAGCTTCTGGAGGAGCACGTATGCAGGAGGGTGTTTTAAGCCTAATGCAAATGACAAAAACGTCCATTGCTATTGAACGTTTTAGCGAAGCTGGTGGTTTAATGATCTCCATTATGACACACCCAACAACCGGTGGTGTTTCGGCTAGTTTTGCTTCGTTAGGAGATTTTAATTTTGCTGAACCGGGTGCTCTTATTGGCTTTGCAGGTCGGAGAATAATTGAACAAACAATTAGAGAAAAATTGCCAGAAGATTTCCAGACGGCTGAATTTTTATTAAAGCATGGCCAGTTAGATAGGGTTATTCATAGGCAGGAAATGAAAGAAATGTTGACAACATTACTTGATATACACCAGCCAGGAGGTGTTTCGGAGTGAAAGATCAAGTTTTACCATTTGAGAAACCAGTAGTGGAACTAAAACAAAAAATTGCAGAACTTAAAAAGTTTACAAGTGATAGCGATATAGATCTGAGCTCTGAAATCCAAAAGTTAGAAGACCGTCTTGAAAAGCTAGTAGAAGAAGTCTATGGAAACATGCAGCCGTGGGACCGAGTTCAAATGGCCCGTCATCCTCAACGACCGACTACTTTAGATTATATTCAAGAAATCTTTGAAGATTTTATTGAATTACATGGTGACAGACTTTATGGTGATGATGAGGCAATTGTTGCTGGTGTAGCTAAGTATAAAGGGACTCCTATCACAGTAATTGGTCACCAACGTGGTAAAGATACGAAAGAAAACATTCGGAGAAACTTTGGTATGCCTCATCCAGAAGGATACCGAAAAGCATTACGGCTCATGAAGCAAGCCGATAAATTTAAACGTCCAATTATTTGTTTTATTGATACTAAAGGAGCATACCCAGGAAAGGCTGCAGAAGAACGGGGGCAAAGTGAGGCCATAGCTAGAAACTTAAAGGAAATGGCTGGTTTGAAAGTACCGATCATCTGTATTGTAATAGGAGAAGGTGGAAGTGGTGGTGCATTAGCTCTAGGTGTAGGTGACCGAATTCATATGCTAGAAAACTCCACTTATTCTGTTATTTCTCCTGAGGGTGCAGCAGCATTATTGTGGAAGGATTCAAACCTTGCTCAAAAGGCTGCAGAAACAATGAAAATCACTTCATATGATCTAAAGGAATTAAATATTATAGATGAAATTATTCCTGAATTAAAGGGTGGAGCTCACCGTAACATTAAGGAGCAAGCCAAAAATATAGATAAAGTTTTACATGCTTCCCTTCAAGAGTTGATTTCTTTATCGAGTGAGGAATTATTAGAAAAAAGATGGGAAAAATATAAAAATATTGGAAAGTATACTACTTTATCTTCATAATGAATGTGTAAAGTGCAATCTGTTGATTGCACTTTATTTTTACTTATGGGAGTTTTAGTTGAATCGTGTTAAGGGAAAAATGTTAAGAAAGGTTCAATTGTTTCCTACTTTTATTTTTAATATTATTGTACATTCTATAGGTAGAGGAAAAATAGAGGGTTTAGTAATTTTATAATATAATGAAAATGTTAAAAAAAGATAAATTTCTTCACTTTCCTTCAATTGTTTCTTAAAATTGTATATAGTTACGGTAGGAGAGCGTAAACGTTTTCGGTATAGTTAGTAAATCAGCTTGCGAAAAGAAAAATAGAGGTGATAAACATGAAAAAAATTGGTGTTCTAACTAGTGGTGGTGATGCACCAGGAATGAATGCAGCTGTACGTTCGGTAGTAAGAAAAGGAATCTACCATGGTATAGAAGTGTATGGTATATACTATGGTTATCAAGGTTTAATTAATGGTGATATAGAGAAAATGGAGCTGGGATCTGTAGGGGATATTATTCACCGTGGAGGTACTAAACTATTTACTTCACGTTGCCCAGAATTCAAAACAGATGAAGGGCAAATGAAAGGTATCGAACAAATGAAAAAGCTAGGTATTGAGGGGCTTGTCGTAATTGGAGGAGACGGTTCCTTTAGAGGTGCTAAAAAATTAACAGAAAAAGGATTTCCATGCATTGGAGTTCCAGGAACAATAGATAATGATATCCCAGGGACAGATTTTACAATCGGTTTTGATACAGCATTAAACACCATTATAGATGCCGTAGATAAAATTCGAGATACGGCAACATCCCATGAACGTACATATGTGATAGAGGTAATGGGTAGAGATGCTGGAGATTTAGCATTATGGGCTGGTTTGTCTGCAGGAGCTGAATCGGTACTAATACCTGAGAAAAAAGAAGATTTCCATGATATTGTGGATCGAGTTAAAAGAGGTCATGATAGAGGGAAACGCCATAGTATTATAATCGTAGCTGAAGGTGTTGGTAGTGGTGTTGACTATGCAAAAAAAATACAAACAGAATTGAATTTGGAAACAAGGGTAACCGTATTAGGTCATACCCAAAGAGGCGGATCACCGACTGCGTTTGACCGTGTTTTAGCAAGTCGCCTAGGGGCGAAAGCTGTTGATTTACTCATGGAGGGTAAAGGCGGAAGAATGGTAGGAATTCAAAGTAATCAAGTTGTTGATCATGATATTTTAGAAGCCTTAAACCTTAAACGTGAACCAGAAATGTCAATGTATCAACTTTCTTTAGAACTATCTATTTAGTAGGGAAAGTTTTGTGAATATAGAGGAGGATCATTGTGAAAAAAACAAAAATCGTATGTACCATTGGACCTGCATCAGAGTCAGTAGAAACACTTGTAAAGCTTATGGAAGCTGGGATGAATGTAGCTCGTTTAAATTTTTCCCACGGAGATCATGAAGAACATAAGCAGCGTATTGTGAATATTCGAGAGGCTGCAAAAGTTTCTAATAAGACTATTGCCATATTGTTAGACACAAAAGGACCAGAAATTCGTACAGGTAACATGAAAAACGGTGAGGTTTCGTTAGAGAGAAATCAAGAGATTAATATTTCTATGCAAGAAGTAGAAGGTGATAACGAGCGTTTTTCTGTTACATATCCAGGGTTAGTAGAAGATGTGCACGAAGGATCAAAAATTTTATTAGATGATGGTCTAATTGAATTAGAAGTTCTTGAGGTAAACAAAGTTCAAGGTGAAATAAGAACGAAAATACTAAATTCTGGTGTCCTTAAAAATAAAAAAGGGGTAAATGTTCCAAATGTAAGTGTTAATTTACCTGGGATTACAGAAAAAGACGCAAACGATATTTTATTTGGTATTGAACAAGGTGTGGATTTCATTGCTGCTTCTTTCGTCCGCAGACCTTCTGATGTATTAGAAATCCGAGAATTATTAGAAAAACACAAAGCAGAAGATATTCACATCATTCCTAAAATTGAAAATCGTGAAGGTGTAGAAAACATAGATGATATTTTAGAAGTTAGTGATGGTTTAATGGTAGCGCGAGGTGACCTAGGGGTAGAAATTCCTCCTGAAGAGGTACCACTTGTACAAAAAAGGTTGATCAACAAGTGTAATACAGCTGGGAAGCCCGTTATAACTGCTACGCAAATGTTAGATTCTATGCAACGCAACCCTCGTCCAACAAGAGCAGAAGCGAGTGATGTTGCTAATGCTATCTTTGACGGAACCGATGCCATTATGCTTTCAGGTGAAACAGCTGCAGGATTATATCCTGTGGAAGCGGTGCAAACAATGTATAATATTGCTGTTCATGCGGAAAGTGCATTAGATCATAAAGCAATTTTTGATAAAAGAGCAAAAGATGTAGATGTAACGATCACAAATATTATAAGTCAATCAGTTTCTTATGCTGCAGAAAACTTGAAGGTTAGTGCTATCTTAACACCAACAGAAAGTGGACATACTGCAAGAATGATTTCAAAATATCGCCCGAAAGCACCAATTATTGCAGTTACAGCTCGTGACAGAGTTTTCCGTCAGTTATCTTTAGTTTGTGGGGTTTATGCAGTTAAGGGAACTACGGTTAATACGACAGATGAAATGTTAGATTTAGCTATAGACAGAGGTCTTTCTACAGATCTATTCAAACGTGGCGATAAAGTAATTATTACAGCAGGTGTACCGGTAGGCGAAAGTGGAACAACGAACTTAATGAAGGTACATGTGGTAGGAGATGTGCTGGCAAAAGGACAAGGTATTGGACAAAAGAGCGCATTCGGTAAAGCTGTTCTAGCACATAACGCAAGTGAAGCATTAGAAAAAGTATCCCAAGGAGATATTCTAATTACACAAGCAACAGACAAAGATATGATTGCTGCAATCGAGAAAGCCGGTGGAATTGTAACAGAAGAGGGCGGATTGACTTCTCATGCAGCGGTTGTTGGATTGAGCCTAGGTATTCCAGTTATTGTTGGAATCCAAAATGCTCTATCTGTAATAGAAGATGGAAGCGAAATTACGATAGACGCTGGCCGTGGTGACATTTATAAAGGTCATGCAAGTGTTCTTTAAGATCCTATAGTAAAAAAGGAGAAGGTTATACCTTCTCCTTTTTGTACATGCAAATCTATTAGTATTAACGGGAGCGGTTTTGGCTGACATAAGGAACATGATTAGGTAATATAAGTAATATAAATGGACAAGGCTTATTTTTTTACGAAAGACTAGGTAAGAATAAAGTGACAGTAAAAACCTAAAGGAAAAGCTAAGTTTTCCAAAAGGAGCCATGAAAATGTTTCGAGTTCTTTTTGTGTTGATTGTTGTACTCTCTGCTTTAGAGATTGGTGTTTTTGTTTGGCTTGGGAACTTGTTTAGTGTGTGGTTCGTTATATTCGGTATTATTTTCACGGGATTATTAGGGGCCTATCTAGCCAAGAAACAAGGCGTTGAAGCTTTGAACAGAGCAAGAGAGCAAATGAATTACGGGAATTTTCCGAGAGAAGAAATTTTTGATGGACTTTCCATTTTTGTAGGGGCTATTTTATTATTTACTCCAGGATTTATAACCGATACAATTGGATTTATTTTATTATTTCCTTTTACAAGATATCCAATTAAGCGTTGGATGAAAGATGTTGTACGTACGATGATTCGTAAAGGTTCTATCACCATTTTTAAAGGGTGGAAATAACAAAAAGGATGAAGCCTATAGGGCTTCATCCTTTTTTGATGATAAGAGTGGTTATCATTCAAATAACTAGTCACTTTTTCCCTTAATATAGTCCCAAATTTCCTTTATCACCCCTGTACGATATAGCGTGTTTAACACAACTAAGATAACAGGACCAATAATTAATCCGAGAAAGCCAAACAACTTATAGCCAGCAAACAAAGCAATTAATGTGGCTAGTGGATCTAGACCAATATTAGTTGACAGTACTTTGGGCTCCATTAATTGTCTTTGGACGATAACGATTATATACAAAATAGATAAACCAATGGTCAAAAAATAATTACCAGTAAAAAACATGTATAATATCCAGGGAACGAACACTAAACCGGTACCTAAATAAGGGAGTAGATCGACTGCACCGATTATGAGTGCTAAGGTAATAGCGTAATCCACGCGTAAAATGAGCAAGCCAATTAATACGATAACAGCTGTGATGGAGATTAACGTTAGCTGTGCTTTTACAAATCCTAGCAGGGCAGATTGTAAACCTTTAATAACAGTACTACTGGAGCTTGCCACTTTATTTGGAGTTATTTTTTTATATGCATCTACTAGTTTGTACCAATCTTTACTAATAAAAAAAGTGCCTAATAAGGAAAAAATAATGACAGTAGCAAAATTGGGAATGCCAGCTATTTGTTCAGGAATCCACGTTAAAATGTTCTTTAATACCTCTTGTCCTGTTGCGGTGATACTAGCACCAATATTCCTGATTTGTTCCATAACCTGTGTCTGTTGAGAGGGATCTAAACTACTAATGATGGAGCTCAGACGTTCATAAATAGGAATGACCTGTGCAGCAATAATTTCTTGGAAATAATTCACTAGTTCTTCAAAATATTTTGGGACTTCCTTGGCTAAGTGAGTGGTGCCATTAATAATTTCCACTACTAGTATCGTAATAATGCCTATAATAAAGGCAAGTATTAATAAGATTGTTATAAAAACAGCAAGGGGCCGAGGCATTTTAGCATTATGCTGCAAAAAATTCACTAAAGGATTCATGAGAAAAGCTAGTAAAAAAGCAAAAATAAATGGGTATGTATATCTTGATAAGTATATAGCTAGAAAGCCGACACTAAATATAACAGCAATAACGACGATAAATCTTATTAATCGATAAAAATGGACTGTTTGCAAGTGTTTACCTCCTTTACTAGTTATTAGTATAATTTTATCCATAAATGTGTTAGATATTTCTTTACTAAGGCTTGCCAATCCGCAAGTTTTCTAATATGTTATGATACGATTCACCTAATCATGAATGAATTTGGAAGGGACTGTGTGACATGTTTTCGCAGCCAACGCTATTTTTATTTATATTATTAGCATTAGGATATATTGCTAAAAATCAAGCAATTATGGTAGCTGTTTATATCCTGCTCGGTGTTAAACTGTTTAATGTAGAAGATAAAATACTACCCTATTTTGAGGCAAAAGGATTAACTTGGGGAATAATTATTATTACGATAGCCGTATTTGCTCCTATTGCTTCTGGAGATATTGGCTTCAAAGACTTACTCGATAGCGTTAAGTCTTACTATGCTTGGATTTGTCTGGCAGCTGGGATGTTCGTGGCTTATGTTGCGCGGGGAGGACTAGATCTTTTAGCAAATGACCCACACCTCACTGCTGCGTTGATTATTGGTACTATTTTAGGAATTGTTATTTTTAACGGAATAGCTGTTGGGCCTCTCATTGGTGCAGGGATAGCTGTTATTCTAATGAAGATGGTAGATTTTGTTTTGCATCTATTTGCTTGAGTGAATAGCTTGATACAATTATGGAGACCTTTATATAAGTAATGAGAAGGAATATAAGCAAATTTAAATTAGTTGAATATATAAAAGATTTCACATTCAATTGAATTTTGTTTATAATTGTCTTTGTGGAACATTATTTTAGAAAACAGTTTATTTCATAAAAGCGTTTTCTTTTAAGTAAATCACAAAAATGGGGAAATTTTATAGAGAAGGAGAGAGATTCATGGCAGGAACAAAGGGACTTGAAGGAATAGTTGCTACAGAATCATCAATCAGTTCTATAATTGATGATCAACTTACATACGTAGGTTATACGATTGATGACCTTGCTGAAAACTCAAGCTTCGAGGAAGTTATTTTTTTACTATGGAACAAAAGACTACCTAAGGAAGATGAGTTAAACGCTCTAAAGAAAGAACTAGCAGATAACATGGAGTTACCGAAAGAAGTTATTGATCACCTTAAATCGTATGACTTGAAAACAGTTCATCCAATGGCAGCTCTTCGTACAGCTGTATCCATGCTTGGTCTATATGATGAGGAAGCGGACGATATGGAAGAAGCAGCTAATCAACGTAAAGCAGTTCGATTACAAGCAAAAATGCCAGCAATTGTTGCTGCTTTTGCACGTATTCGTCAAGGTTTAGAGCCAGTAGCACCTCGTGGCGATTTAAGCTTTGCGGCTAACTTCTTATTTATGCTAAATGATAAAGCTCCCGAGTCTATTGAAGAAGAAGCTATAAATAAAGCTTTAGTACTTCATGCTGACCACGAACTAAATGCTTCAACATTCACTGCACGTGTTTGTGTAGCGACTTTATCAGATATATATTCAGGGATTACAGCTGCGATCGGAGCTTTAAAAGGACCACTTCATGGTGGAGCTAACGAACGCGTTATGAAAATGCTTACGGAAATTGGTGATCCTGATAAGGCACTTGATTACTTAAAAGAAAAGTTAGCTAATAAAGAAAAGATTATGGGAATGGGGCATCGTGTTTATCGACACGGCGATCCTCGTGCAAAGCATTTGAAAAAAATGTCTGAGCATTTAACAGACTTAACAGGACAATCAAAATGGTATGATATGTCTGTTCAAATTGAAGAATACATGAAGAAGGAAAAAGGTCTACCTGCAAATGTAGATTTCTATTCTGCTTCTGTTTATCATAGCTTAGGAATTGACCACGATTTATTTACACCAATTTTTGCAGTAAGTCGTGTATCTGGTTGGTTAGCTCATATTTTAGAACAATATGAGAATAATCGTTTAATTCGTCCGCGTGCTGAATATGTTGGACCGAATACACAAAGCTATGTTTCTATTGAAAATCGTTAATTTACGCTCAT
Organism: Salirhabdus euzebyi; assembly: GCF_014207435.1. Lineage (GTDB taxonomy): Bacteria > Bacillota > Bacilli > Bacillales > Alkalibacillaceae > Salirhabdus > Salirhabdus euzebyi. The sequence goes on along the minus strand of NZ_JACHGH010000001.1, from coordinate 494,657 downwards.
AAGTAACGTGTAAGTGGCGTATTTGTTTCTATACAGTCATTGTTTAATAGAGGCCGGTTATACCGGCTCTCTTCATGTTTTTATATAATAAGATATATGAATTAGGGAGGTTTTCTTATGTCAGAAGCACAAAAAATTACTGTTGAAAACGGTCAGATGAATGTTCCAAATAACCCTGTAATTCCATTTATTGAAGGAGATGGAATTGGTCCTGATATTTGGGCAGCAGCTTCACGAGTAATCGAAGCGGCAGTAGATAAAGCTTACAACGGCGAGAAGAAAATTGAGTGGAAAGAAGTATTGGCTGGGGAAAAAGCTTATAACAAAACTGGTGAATGGCTTCCAGCAGAAACATTAGATGTTATTCGTGATTATAAAATTGCAATTAAAGGACCTCTTACAACACCAATTGGTGGGGGAATTCGTTCTCTAAATGTTGCATTAAGACAAGAATTAGACTTATTCACTTGCCTACGTCCAGTACGTTATTTTGAAGGTGTACCTTCTCCGGTAAAACGTCCTGAAGATACGGACATGGTTATTTTCCGTGAAAACACAGAAGATATTTATGCAGGAATTGAATGGCAACAAGGTTCTGCTGAAGTGAAAAAAGTAATTGAATTCCTACAAAATGAAATGGGAGTACATAAAATTCGCTTCCCTGAAACTTCTGGTATTGGTATTAAACCTGTTTCAGCTGAGGGTACAAAGCGTCTTGTTCGTGCTGCTATTGAATATGCACTTAGAGAAGGCCGTAAAAGTGTAACGTTAGTTCACAAAGGAAACATTATGAAGTATACAGAAGGTTCCTTTAAGAACTGGGGCTATGAGTTAGCTGAAGAAGAGTTTGGTGAAAAAGTATTTACTTGGGCTCAATACGATAAAATCGTAGAAGAAAAAGGAAGAGACGCAGCTAATGAGGCACAAGATCAAGCTGAAAAAGCTGGGAAAATTATTGTAAAAGACGCTATCGCTGATATTTTCCTACAACAGATTTTAACTAGACCAAAAGAATTTGATGTTGTAGCAACAATGAACTTAAATGGTGACTATATTTCCGATGCACTTGCTGCTCAAGTAGGTGGTATTGGTATTGCTCCTGGAGCTAACATTAACTTTGAGTCTGGCCATGCTATTTTTGAAGCTACTCATGGAACGGCACCTAAATATGCTGGTCTTGATAAAGTAAACCCTTCCTCTGTTATCCTTTCTGGGGTACTTATGCTTGAACACCTTGGTTGGAGAGAAGCAGCAGAATTAGTAATTAAAGCAGTGGAAAAAACGATTGCAAGTAAAGTAGTAACGTATGACTTTGCTCGTCTAATGGATGGAGCTACAGAAGTAAAATGTTCTGAGTTCGGTGATGCTTTAATTAAAAACATGGGTTAATTAGTTAGAGCTTAGACATAAAAGGAGGACTTTTCATGGCTATTAAAAGAAAAAAAGTATCTGTTATTGGGGCAGGTTTTACAGGTGCTACTACTGCTTTAATGGTAGCTCAAAAAGAACTTGCAGATGTAGTTTTAGTTGATATTCCTAACATGGAAAACCCAACAAAAGGTAAAGCTTTAGATATGCTAGAGGCTAGTCCAGTTCAAGGATTTGATGCTAACATTATTGGAACATCAAACTATGAAGATACGAAAGACTCTGATATTGTCATCATTACAGCAGGTATTGCACGTAAGCCTGGCATGAGCAGAGATGATTTAGTAGCAACAAACGCCAAAATAATGAAAAGCGTCACACAACAAATTGTTAAGTATTCTCCAGAAACTTTTATTGTCGTTTTAACTAACCCAGTTGATGCAATGACTTACACTGTATTTAAAGAATCTGGATTTCCTAAGAACCGAGTTATTGGTCAATCCGGTGTACTTGATACTGCTCGCTTCCGTACCTTCGTAGCGCAGGAGCTAAACTTATCTGTAAAAGATATTACTGGCTTTGTGTTAGGTGGTCATGGTGATGACATGGTCCCATTAATTCGCTATTCTTATGCAGGTGGTATTCCATTACAAGCGCTGATTCCACAAGATCGAATAGATGCCATTGTGGAACGCACGCGTAAAGGTGGCGGAGAAATAGTCAATCTACTTGGTAATGGTAGTGCCTACTATGCACCTGCAGCAGCACTTACGGAAATGACGGAAGCAATCTTAAAGGATCAACGTCGTGTTCTTCCAGCTATTGCTTACCTTGAAGGTGAATATGGTTATGAAAATATTTATCTTGGAGTACCTACTATCTTAGGCGGTAATGGTATCGAAAAGATAGTGGAACTAGAACTAGAAGCAGAGGAAAAAGCGGCATTAGATAAATCAGTTGAGTCTGTTCAAAATGTAATGAAGGTATTACCATAATAAAAAAGTGATGCACCTTGAGTTACTAAGGGTCTTGGTGTTGGAGCTAACAGATAGAAAAAGATTCGGGAGTTTTCTCCCGGATTTTTTTCCAAATAGAAAGAAAACGCTTTCATAACATAAGGGGTGTTTTGTATGATAGGTAAAAAGAGAAAGCTTGGGAGAAAGATTTCTGAAATAAAAATTGGGGATACTCATGAAGCAAAAACAAAAATTGAAGATAAAGATCTGTTGCTATATTTGGGGTTAACAGCAGATTCAAATCCATTGTATATCCAACATGATTATGCATCTCAGACACCATTTAAACGTCCTTTGGCTCCTTCTGTTATGTTGTATGGGATTGTTTCTTCTATGGTTTCTATGCATTTACCTGGTCCAGGTAGCCATGTTGTGAAGCAAGAAATGGCATTTCCAAAGCCGTTATATCATTATGCTGAAATCACATTAAAAATGGAAGTCATAGCAATTGATGAAAAGGGACATTGTATTACGATAGAAGTGAAGGGTTACGATGAAGAAAATGACATTGTCATTGATGGAAAGCTGGAGGTTTGTCCTCCACATGAAATGGAATCAATGAATGCGAAGTCGTTAGAAAACTTTTATTAAAGCGATAAAAAATCCTTTGTTTATTTAAACAAAGGATTTTCCTTTTTACTTAAGCTATGTTTAAAACACGCCTGTTTTGTAAAGGCCTTGTAAATTTTTTGTATTACTTCTTTTTATTCCATACTGTTCATTGTAAGATGAGATTAGAAAGTAAATGGGTGGGGTGGTCGAAGTGGGTCAAAGAATATTAATCGTAGACGATGAAGAATCGATTGTAACGTTATTACAATACAATATTGAACAAGCTGGCTTTAGTACTGATACAGCATTCGATGGTGAATCTGCATTAGCGATTGCAGAGAGTAAGCAATATGAACTTATCGTACTCGATGTTATGTTACCGAAAATGGACGGACTAGAAGTATGCAAAAAACTACGTCAAAGAAACATCGAAACACCTATTTTAATGTTAACAGCAAAAGATGATGAATTTGATCGAGTTTTCGGACTGGAAATTGGTGCAGATGATTATTTAACGAAACCATTTAGTCCTAGAGAAGTTGTTGCTCGAATTAAAGCTATATTAAGAAGATCTACCAAAAATACAGATACTAAGGAAGATAAATTACAAATACGTGATTTAGTTATATATCAAGATCGGTATGAGGCATATATGAAGGACAAGGCACTAGAGTTTACTCCAAAAGAGTTTGAGTTACTCGTATACTTAGCCACTCATAAAGGTAAAGTACTATCAAGAGATCAACTGTTAAGTGCTGTTTGGAACTATGATTTTGTTGGGGATACAAGAATTGTTGATGTTCATGTTAGTCATTTGCGTGAAAAAATAGAACCGGATACAAAGAAGCCAATTTATATAAAAACAATTCGTGGTTTAGGATACAAATTGGAGGATCCAAAGTAAATGGGCAAGTCTTCTTTGCGTACAATTTTAATATATTCTACCCTTATTACTATTTTTGTGATCGTTCTAGCTTTTTTAACTACCCAAGTTACCAAAAGCTATATGGTAAATACGATTGAGGATAGACTTAAGGCGGAGGGAAATTATATTGAAGCAGTTTTGGAAGCTAGTAAGCTAACAGGGAATGAATACTATCAGCAAATAGAGGATATGAGTAATAGGCTGTCTTTAGGATTTATTTATGGGGAAAAAGAGAAGGGTGTTGTACTGAACACAATCAGTCATGTGTTACGCATTTCAGATGATCATATACCTCAAGATATCCACGAAGACCTTGTTATTCATGAACTTAACAAAAGTGATGCCTTGTATTACTATGCTATTGAAATCAAAAGGGATAATGAAAGCAGTATCCTTATATTAACACTTCCTTCTCACTCAATAAGTGTAATGATGAAAAACTTGTGGTTTATATACGGTTTAGCTCTATGTTTAGTTATTGTTGGTATATTTATAGCAGGTTTTAATATTTTTGAGAAATACGTCAAACCTATTCGATCAGCATCAAACGTTGCTGAAAAACTAGCAGAAGGAAATTATAACGCAAGAACTTATGAAACCTATTTCGGTGAAGCTGCCCAATTAACTTACTCCATAAATACATTAGCCCGGAACCTACAAGAAATGAGTCTACAATCGGAGGTTCAAAATGACCGGCTTCAGGCTGTAGTAGATAATATGGATAGTGGTTTAATGCTTATTAATGAAAAGGGCTATATCCAACTAGTGAACAGAGCATTTTTAGATAACTTTGAAGAAGGATTGACATCTGATTATATTGGCTATTTATATTATGAAGCTATTCCTTTTGAAGACATACATGATGTAGTGAAAGATGTATTCATGTTGGAAGACAATGTACAAAAAACATTGATCCTATCTATCGGAATTGAACGCAAATTTTTTGCTGTTTCCGGAGCACCAATATTTAATCATCATAAGGACTGGAAGGGTGTTGTACTTGTATTTCATGACATCACTGATATGAAGCATTTGGAAGAGATGAGAAAGGATTTCGTTGCAAATGTTTCGCATGAACTAAAGACACCTATCACTTCTATTAAAGGATTTGCTGAGACGTTACTAGATGGAGCGAAAGAGGATGCTGTGGTTTTAGATAAATTCTTACATATTATTCACAAAGAAAGTGTCAGGATGCAATATTTAATACATGATTTGTTGGAGTTATCTAAATTAGAAAATAATAATTTTCAATTGAATCTTGAAAAGGTGTCCATTAAAAAATTAGTGGATGATGTATTATCCCTTGTAGCACACATTGCCGAGGAGAAAAATATTACAATACGTGCAGATGTTAATGAACGAATTGTCCTTGAAGGTGACGGGTCTAGATTGACGCAATTATTGTTAAATTTAGTTTCGAATGCGGTTCATTATACTCCAAATAGTGGTGAAGTGTTTGTTGGTGCAAATGATTTAGGAGAGGATATTAAGCTCTTTGTGAAGGATACAGGCATAGGTATACCTAAGGAAGAAATCCCAAGAATTTTTGAACGCTTTTATCGTGTTGATAAAGCGAGAAGTAGAGAGTCTGGTGGAACAGGTCTAGGCTTAGCGATTGTCAAGCATATAGTTGAAGCACATCATGGTAAAATAAACGTGGAGAGTGAACTCCATAAAGGTACAACTTTTTCAATTGACCTTCATAAAAAATTTACCAATCCTTAACATGCACTTAACGAACATCTAGTTTTCTATTGTTATAATAAAATTAGAACCCTTTCATCCAAGGTTTCTTCACAAGTTGCAGAGGCATACAAAGTCTCTGCTTTTTTTTGTTGTTTAGAAAATAGTTATGAAATAATGGAAAGGCGATATTTTTCCTTCTAGTTATTAAAATGGTAAAATAAAGAGGAGAATGTCGAAGAACAGCGTAGTGTATTTCCATAGCGGTAGGATTCAAGCGCCTTAAGTTACTAGCGTTTAGCAACATTCTATTAATGCAGCCTAACGAAATAAAGGGAGTGTGTATGTAGTATGACAGATAAAGTGGTTTTGATAGATGGAAATAGTATCTTATATAGAGCCTTCTTTGCCTTACCATTGTTAAACAATGATAAAGGCGTATATACAAATGCAGTATATGGTTTTACGACGATGTTATTAAAAATTTTAGAAGAGGAAAAGCCTTCACATATGCTTGTTGCTTTTGATGCAGGAAAAACAACATTCCGTCATAAGACGTACACAGAATATAAAGGTGGACGTCAAAAAACACCTTCTGAATTATCGGAGCAGTTTCCACTTGTTAAGGAGTTACTAAGCGCCTTTCAAATTAAGCATTATGAATTGGATCAATATGAAGCGGATGATATAATCGGGACTTTGTCTAAACATGCAAAAAGTGAGGATATGAAGGTGAAAGTCATTTCCGGTGACCGCGATTTATTACAATTAGTACAAAAGGATGTAGAAGTGGCATTAACGAAAAAAGGCATATCAAATGTAGAAACGTATACCCCTTCTTTTCTTGAAGAAAAACTAGGTATTCGTCCCGATCAAGTTATAGATATGAAAGCGTTAATGGGTGATCCTTCCGATAACATTCCTGGCGTACCTGGAGTTGGAGAAAAAACAGCAGTGAAACTTCTTCAACAGTACGAGACGTTAGAAGGAATATATGAAAACCTAGAGCAAGTTAGTGGGAAAAAATTAAAGGAAAAGCTAGAACAACATAAAGAAGACGCTTTTATGAGTAAAGAGTTAGTTACCATTCAAACAGCGACACCTGTTGACATTTCATTTAAAGACATTACATATACAGGCTATGAAAGTCGTAAAGTATTAGAGTTGTTTAAAGAGTTAGGGTTTCATTCCTTACTCAATCGCATTGAGGGCGAATCTGGTACGGAAGAACAACAAGAAATCTTTGAGGACATTAAGTTAACGATAGTCGACAATGTTACTGCTGACTTATTTACTGGTAAAGATGCCATCATGTTAGAAATGCTGGATGACCATTATTTCTATGGGAATATTTTAGGTATAGCAATTGTTAATGAAAAAGGTAAATTTTTCATTGAGACAAACATTGCATTGGGTTCAGAAATTTTTAAAAAATGGGCTGAAGATGAGCAGCAGGAAAAATATTTATATGATGCTAAAAAAACGATTGTTGCCTTAAAGAGACAAGGTGTGCACTTAAAAGGCGTCGTATTTGATTTATTTTTAACTACTTATATTTTAAATCCTGCAGAAAACAATTTGGACATTCCTTCCATCAGTAGAAGATTAAACGAAAAATCGATGCCATACGATGAGGAAATATACGGAAAAGGCGCCAAACAAAAAATACCCGAGTTAGATGTTTTAGCAGATCATGTTGTTCGTAAGGCTGATATTATATACCAGTTAAAGGATAAAGTAACGGAACAATTAAAAGAAAATGACCAATATGAACTGTTTGAAAAATTAGAACTTCCTTTATCTGAAATTCTAGGGGAAATGGAATACTATGGAGTGAAAGTGGATAAAGATCGACTACTTCATATGGGGGAAGAGTTAAAAGACCGTCTCAAGACCCTTGAAAATGAAGTGTTTGCTTTAGCAGGTGAGGAATTTAATTTAAATTCACCAAAACAATTAGGACAAATATTATTCGAGAAAATGAATCTCCCTGTTATAAAGAAAACAAAAACGGGTTATTCTACCTCTGCTGAAGTGTTAGAACAACTGCAAGACAAGCATGAAATAATGCCGAAAATATTACTATATCGTCAGTTAGGTAAGCTTCAATCTACCTATATAGAAGGTTTATTAAAGGTAGTAGATGAGAAAAATAATCGAATCCACACACGGTTTAATCAGGCCTTAACACAAACAGGCAGACTTAGTTCAACAGATCCTAATTTGCAAAATATTCCTATTCGTCTCGAAGAAGGTAGAAAAATAAGACAAGCTTTTGTTCCTTCAAAAGAGGATTGGGTTATTTTTGCTGGTGATTATTCTCAAATTGAACTTCGCGTATTGGCTCATATTGCTGGTGATGAAAAGCTAATAGAAGCATTTAATGAAGACATGGACATTCACACGAAAACTGCTATGGATGTGTTTAAAGTGGAAGCTGAAGAAGTTACTTCTAATATGAGACGACAAGCAAAAGCAGTCAATTTTGGAATTGTTTATGGAATAAGTGACTACGGATTAAGCCAAAGCTTGGGAATTACACGAAAAGAAGCAAAAATGTTCATTGAAAGATATTTGGATAGTTTCCCAGGTGTGAGGGCTTATATGGAAGATATCGTACAAGAAGCAAAGCAAAAGGGCTACGTTACAACCCTTATGAATAGAAGAAGATATTTACCAGACATCACAAGTCGTAATTTTAATTTACGAAGTTTTGCCGAACGTACTGCGATGAACACGCCGATTCAAGGTAGTGCGGCAGATATTATTAAAAAAGCCATGATAGATCTTGCTAAAAGGCTCGATGATGAGGGCATGGAAGCAGAACTATTATTACAAGTACACGATGAACTAATATTAGAGGCTCCAAAAAATGAAATCGATAAGTTGAAGGATGTTGTTCTTGATGTGATGGAGAACGCTGTAGAACTAGCTGTTCCCCTAAAAGTTGATTTTTCTTATGGGCCTACATGGTTTGACGCGAAATAACTAAGGAGTTGTATGACGATGCCAGAACTTCCAGAAGTTGAAACCGTAAGGAAGACCTTGAGTCAAGTTGTTCTAGGGGAAACCATTAAGGATGTAATCATTAGATGGGAAAATATTATTCAATATCCGAAAGAAGTTGAGTTGTTTAAAGAAGAAATGAAACAACAAAAGATAAATAGAATAGATAGAAGGGGGAAGTTCCTCCTTTTTTATCTAGATAGTCATGTTCTTATTTCCCATTTGAGAATGGAAGGAAAATATGCGATTGTATCTAGGGATGAACCTTATGATAAGCACACGCATGTAATCTTTCAAATGGAAAGTGGTAAGGATTTACGTTACAAAGATGTTCGGAAATTTGGCACAATGCATTTATACAAAATTGGAGAAGAATTGCAGTTACCTCCGCTAAATAAATTAGGTCCTGAGCCCTTTGATGAAACTTTTACAGCAGAATATTTATTTAATAAGTGTCAAAAAACTTCAAGGGTGATAAAAAACGTATTGTTAGATCAAACCGTGATTACTGGTTTAGGTAATATTTATGTAGACGAAGCCTTGTTTCGTAGTGGGATCCATCCACTTAGAGTGGCAAGTAGTTTATCACTAAAAGAATGTAAAACATTAAAAAAAGAAATTTTTAATACAATCACAAATGCCATTGAGGCAGGTGGGACAACCATTCGAAGTTATTTAAATAGCCTTGGGGAAATTGGTCTTTTTCAGCTTCAACTATACGTTTACGGCCAAACTGGGAAAGCTTGTAAAAGATGTTCTTCTGTAATTGAAAAGATAAAAGTCGGTGGAAGAGGGACACATATTTGTACCAATTGCCAAAGAATTTGAAAGTTTATGTTAACGTAAGTAAATAGCACACTAACTGGGCTCTCTCCATATAATACCCTAGATTGTTTACAGGAGGGAGCCAGTTTTCTATGCCAGAATGGTTAATGTTACTTCTGCTTAGTTTTGCAGTTAGTTTAGATAGTTTTACCGCAGGTTTTACGTTTGGTTTGAGACAAATAAAAATACCTTTAAGGTCCATCGTATATATTGGTGTTGTTACGGCACTTGTCTTTTTAACAGCTATGTTAGTTGGTGAAAGATTAGCTGCGATTTTTTCTCCTGGAATCGCAGACATTATTGGTGGCGTACTTTTTATTGTGATAGGTATATGGGTCATATTTCAATTTTTTCGGGATCATAAAACAAAAAATAATAAAACAGAAGAAAAACCGTTTGTATTTAAATGGGAAATAAAATCACTCGGTATCGTGATTCAAATATTAAAGGATGCTAATCAAGCTGATATGGACAGATCAGGCCACATTGGTGGTATGGAGGCAATTATATTAGGTACAGCATTATCGTTAGATGCTTTTGGTGCAGGTGTAGGAGCAGCTATTTTCGGATATACACCCGTATTAACAGCCCTCTTTACAGCCTCCATGGCTAGTTTATTTTTATGGATTGGTACAAAAAGTGGTCACTTTTTAGCGAAGTGGAGCTGGGTAGATAAAATTGCTTTTATGCCAGGAATCATTCTCATTGTTCTAGGCTTTATGAAACTTACGTAGAAAGGGTGGAACAAGTGACGGTTGTTATAGGTCTAACAGGAAGTATAGCTACTGGAAAAAGTACTGTTTCTAACATGATTCGAGAACTAAATATTCCTATCGTTGACGCGGATAAAATCGCCCGGGCCGTAGTTAACCCGGGGGAAAATGCATACAAACAAATTGTAGAAGCATTTGGAGAAGAAATATTGCAGACTGATGGAGCAATTGATCGGAAGAAGTTAGGAACAATTGTCTTTTCTAATAAAGAAATGAGAGAAAAACTAAATAATATTGTCCACCCAGAAGTTCGTAGGATGATGTTACAACAAAGAGATGAATGTATACAAAATAACTCCAAAGCCGTAGTACTAGATATCCCACTACTATTTGAAAGTAAATTAACTCACTTTGTTGAGAAGACATTAGTTGTCTATGTGGATGAGGATGTACAATTAAAAAGGCTGATGAAACGTGATCGTAGTGTAAGAGAGGAAGCGTTACAAAGAATGAAGGCGCAAATTCCTGTCTCTAAAAAAGCCGAAATGGCTGATGCTGTTATTAACAACAACGGTACATTAGAAGAGACGAGGGAACAATTGCACACACTATTACACAAATGGGACATACTTTAAAAACATACCTTTAATATTGGTATGTTTTTTCTTTCGATATAATTTATCCTGTTTTAGTAGTAAAAGAGTTGAAATATTAAGACTTTTTAATAATGTCTCCAATAATCACTTTATATATGTTATACTAAACGCAAAAAGTATATCATATATGTAACTGGGAGGAATTAAAATGAGTAAAGTTCGTATTGCGATTAATGGTTTCGGAAGAATTGGTAGAATGGTCTTTAGAAAAGCAATGGAAGATAATGATGTTCAAGTTGTTGCCATTAATGCAAGTTATGAGCCGGAAACTTTAGCTCATTTAATAAAATATGACAGTGTACATGGTAAATTTAACGGTAATGTGAAAGCGCTTCACGATGGGATTGAGGTAAACGGAAAGTTTGTTCAAGTAGTTTCTAATCGTGATCCACAGCAATTACCTTGGTCAGAACTAAACGTTGATATTGTGATTGAGGCAACCGGCAAATTTAAGACGAATAAAACAGCTTCTGCTCATATAGATGCTGGGGCTAAAAAAGTAATCATTACTGCTCCAGGTAAGGAAATTGATGGCACATTTGTGATGGGTGTTAACGATGCGAATTATAATGCAGATGAACACCACATCATATCAAATGCTTCCTGTACGACAAACTGTTTAGCACCAGTAGTGAAAGTTTTGGACGATCATTTTGGTATTATAAACGGTATGATGACGACTGTGCATGCTTTTACGAACGATCAAAATAATTTAGACAATCCGCATAAAGACCTACGACGTGCTCGAAGCTGTACACAATCGATTATCCCGACTTCTACAGGAGCAGCTAAAGCAATAGCTGAGGTTTTGCCACACATGAAAGGGAAATTACACGGTGTAGCATTACGAGTTCCAACCCCTAATGTCTCTTTAGTCGATTTGGTTGTAGATTTAAAGAAAAGTGTAACAGCTGAAGAAGTAAATAAAGTGTTTAAAAAAGAATCAGCTACCAACTTAAAAGGCATTTTAGATTATAATGAAGAACCGTTAGTCTCCATTGATTATACGACTTCTGCATATTCAACTATTATTGATGGCTTATCAACAATGGTAATTGAAGATAACAAGCTGAAAGTGCTTGCTTGGTATGATAATGAATGGGGATACTCTTGCCGCGTACTTGATTTAGCAAAAATGGTCGGAGCCAAATTAGTAAAAAAAGAAGCTTCCATGTTTTATTAAGAAAAGTGGGGATTGTTCCCCACTTTTTTATTGCTTAGGAAATTATAAAATTTCGGACTTGTGGATAAGTTAGTTGCACGGGGGAGCCACGTCTAGCTCCAGCACCTACCCCCTCGGGACATAAGTCAATCCCTTCTGTGGCAAAAACCTCCACGGCAGGTCTTGTCTTATGCCTGCCTTAGGCTTGCGCTTTTGTTCTTGCCCAATTTATATAGGGTAACAGGGATGAAATCATGTTATAACGAAACAATAAAAAGTGTGCAACAAATGACAAGAAATAAATGGTTGCAAAATGGGTTTTAAGCATATATACTTTTTTTGACTTCTTGAACAGTTGATTTTTGTAATGGCTGTATAAAGGGTTAGGACCTCTTTGGGCTAACTTTCCCCCATGGTTTCCCATTTAGCACAATAAGAAGTTTTTAATTTTTAGTAGTAAAGGGGGCCATTGCATGGAAACAATGGGTCGGCACGTTATCGCTGAACTTTGGAATTGCAACGAGGATAAACTAAATGACATCAATCTTATTGAGAAAATTTTTGTCGATGCTGCTTTAAAATCAGGTGCAGAAGTAAGGGAAGTAGCTTTTCATAAATTTGCACCACATGGTGTAAGCGGTGTTGTCATTATTTCTGAATCCCACTTAACTATTCATAGTTTCCCTGAGCATGGATATGCAAGTATTGATGTTTATACGTGCGGGAATCGTATAGATCCAAATATTGCAGCAAAGCATATTGCTGAATCTTTAGAAGCAAATGTAGTAGAAAAGGTCGAGGTTCCAAGAGGAAAAGGACCTGTTGAAGTGAAAGCATTTAACAAAATGTAAGAATATTATTCTTCCTAATAAGAGAAAACGCTTGGTGTTCAATCACCAGGCGTTTTCCATCTATCTAGGCAAAATTAAAAGAAACGATAAATAGGATATTAAAGGCAACATTCAACGACTCATCAAACCTCAATTATGTTATAATGCATACAAGAATATTCTACATATTTTTCACGTTAAAAATGCGGAGTTGATATAGATGAGATGTCCTAATTGCAATTATAGAAGTACAAAAGTTTTAGATTCCCGCCCAATTGAAGATGGCAGGTCTATTCGTAGAAGAAGAGAATGTGAAGAGTGCTTCTTTCGATTCACGACGTTTGAACGTATTGAAGAAATTCCTTTAATTGTTGTTAAGAAGGAAGGTACGAGAGAAGAGTTTAGCAGGGAAAAGCTGCTAAGAGGATTAATTAAAGCATGTGAGAAAAGACCAGTGAAACTAGAACAAATTGAAATGATTGTTTCAGATATAGAAAAAGATTTAAGGAATCAAGGTAATTCAGAAATTAAAAGTGATGACATTGGTGAGATGATTATGGAACGTCTAGCAGTTGTGGACGAGGTTGCTTATGTCCGCTTTGCATCTGTCTACCGACAATTTAAAGATATCAATGTATTTTTAAAAGAGCTAGAAGACTTAATTAAAAAGACACAAGCGTAAATTGTTGAAAATAGGATGAGGAAGGGAGTCTTTGCTAAATGAATGAGAGAATGAAAAACTTACTACCAAATGACAGATATATCATTCAGCTACATAAGCCTTTTTGTGAGGATTATGTGATGGCTTTAACTCACCTATATCAACCTCTAATTGGGATGAACTCTATTACTCTCTATTTTACTTTAACGAATGAAATAGAGTTCTTAGAAGGACCATCTACCCACCATACATTAATGAATATTACAGGTATGGATTTGGACCAAATTTATCAAGCACGACTAAAGTTAGAAGCTATTGGCTTGTTAAAGACGTATGTGAATGAGGAAGATATCCGTACGTACTATTATGTTCTTCAACCTCCTTTTTCGGCCAAGGAGTTTTTCCAGGATTCGATGCTTTCTATTTTATTGGAGCATCATATAGGGGAACAACTTTTAGATCGTATGAGAAAAAAAGTTTTTCCGGAAGTTAACGTACCTGCTTCTATAATAGACAAGACGAAATCCTTTGAAGATGTTTTTACGACCTCTATTAGACCACAGAAGCCCGTTCTATTAAAAACTAGTGAAAAAAAGGACAGTAACGAACAAATTAGTAAAATGGAACATTCTGTCGATTTTCATTGGATTGAGCAGGCCCTGCAAAATAACGAAATTAGAAGCGAAAAAGTGTTAACGAAAGATAATAGAGATTTTATTATTAATTTGACGAGAATATATAAAGTGGATAACGTTCATTTAGAAAAGGCAATTTTGTGGTCCATTAATGAAAACATGGAGCTTTTAAGGGAAGAATTACACGAAGCTTGTAAGGACTATTACGCAAAGCAATATGATTCCAAAGCTCCTAAACTGCTTCCGAAACAGGAAATCCAGGAAAAACAAGAAAATAAAAAAACACCTACGACTAAGCAAGGAAAGCTCATGGAACATTTTGAGAGTATTACACACCGGGAAATATTAGAGGACTACTCTAAAACAGGACATGCTTCCGAACAAGAAATAAAAATGCTAACGAATGTAATGTTTCAGCATGGATTATCTCAAAGTGTTATGAATGTTTTAGTGCATTATGTTTTACAAAAAACAGACTTGAAATTAACGCGAAATTATATAGAAAAAATTGCAACACATTGGGCTAGAAAAAATGTACAAACTGTCCAACAAGCAATGGAATTAGCGAAAGCAGAATCTGGTCTGTATCAAACTTGGGGTACAAAAAGAGCGCCTAGTAAGAAAAAAGAAGTTTTACCAGATTGGTTTAAAAAGCAAAAAGAGGCTGAAGCTAAGTCAGATGCTGGTACAAGTACAAAACAACAAAGTCGAGATATATCATTAGAAAAACAAGAATTAGAAAAAGCACTTAAAAATTTTGGGTCGAAAACATTTAATCATTAAGGGTGATAGGCATGGAACCAATTCAAGCGGCATTAAAAAAGTGGCTAAAAGAAAGTAAAAGCTTCCAAGAATCATATACAAAAATGAAAAGTGAAATTTTACAGGCGCCCGAAGTGAAAAAGTTTTTAGAGGAAAATAATGAACTTACGCCTGTTAATATAGAACGTCAATTAATTAAGCTATATGAATATGAATATCAGTCAAAACGATGTGAAAAATGTGAATCTTTGGAAAAATGCTGTAACGTCGTTCAAGGTTATGTGCCAAAAATTTCAGCAGAAAATCAACAAATTACGTTAACTTATGACAAGTGCCCTAGAAAAGCAAGAGCTGATGAACAAAAGAGAAAAAACTCTTTTGTGCAGAGTTTATACATGCCTAGAGAGTTAGTTGAAGCTAGTTTCAGTCAAATATCACTTGATGATCCGGAACGCTTTGAAGCTATTCGAAAAGTGGAGCGTTATTTGCATGATACGGAAAAGGGTTTATCGAGAGGATTATATTTGTATGGACCTTTTGGAGTAGGTAAAACATATTTGCTTGGTGCTTTAGCTAATGCACTAGCTGAAAAGGAAATCCAATCCTTATTTATTTATATGCCAGAATTCGTAAGAGAAATAAAATCTTCGATAGCTGATTCATCAATCAATCAAAAAGTTGATCGTTTTAAAAAGGTCCCAATATTAATTCTTGATGATATTGGTTCCGAACACCAATCAGCGTGGTTCCGTGATGAGGTTTTAGGTGCAATATTACAATATCGAATGATGGAAAGACTACCTGTATTTTTCACTTCAAACTATAATTTAAAGGAACTAGAAATTGTTTTAGCCTCTTCCAATAAAGGTGAATCAGAAACCTTAAAAGCAAGAAGAATTGTGGAGCGAATCAAACAAGTTAGTGAACCTGTTGGAGTGCTTGGAGAAAATCGTAGAATGTAGCAATGAATAGAAGCCATGGCAGCCATGGCTTCTTTTTATATATTTTCATAAATAAATATTGTCCGTATCTTTTCAGGCTTTTTTTACGTTTATACATATAGAAGACAACCTTTAGGAGGATTAAAATGGGAAACGATTTATCAGTATTAGGAAATCCGTTAAGAGATGTAAAGAAAGAGTTTGATCAATTGGTTATACCATATCGACCGGCTTTGTGGTCTTACTGCCGTTCGATCACAGGCTCACCTTGGGATGCAGAAGATTTAGTTCAAGAGACATTATTAAAGGCTTTTTCCTCATTATCCCAATTATGGCAACCTTTAAACACAAAAGCTTATTTATTCCGAATTGCCTCTAATACATGGATTGACTACTGCCGTAAACAAAAAATGAAATTAGATACAATAGAGGATTTAGATACTCTTTCCTCTGATGATAGTGACATAGGCTTAGAAATTAATGATGCAATGGAAATGATTGTTAGCCTTCTTCCACCTCGTCAACGGGTTGTATTTTTATTAATCGAGGCTTTTCAATTTAAAGCCAAGGAGGTTGCAGAAATGATAGGGACAACTGAAGGTGCTGTTAAAGCGGCTTTAAATAGAGCGAGATGGAAAATGAAAAATTCGAGTGAAAAACAGTCTTCATCAACCAAAAAGGTTATACCGGTTGAGGATAGAAAATTAATCGAAACATACATTCATTTTTTTAACAACAGAGATACAGACGGAATGGCAGGATTGTTAGTTGAAAATGTAAGTAACGATATCGTCCATATTGCACAGGAGTATGGGAAGGATACGTTAAGGAAAAATTCTCTTGCTGATTGGGCTAAAGACCCTGTTGAAATGACTGCAGAACTTTATATGTTATGGGATAAGCCGACGATTGTACAAGTGACATACATGGATGGGAAAAAAGCTGTTTATGATTTGAATCTATTTGACATAGAGGATGGAAAAATTGCCCGAAAAAAAGATTATTATTTCTGTCCAGATATTTTACAAGCAGCTGCTCAAGAATTAAATCTTAAGGTATATCCTAGAGAGTATCAATTTTAATAAGGGGTGGTTATTCAAATGACTACAGTGATTACGAAAAAACCCAATCTGGTTTTAAGAGTAAACGACCTAAATCGTTCATTAGATTTTTATATAGATACAGTTGGTTGGGTGATTGATTGGAAAAATAACAATGACCAAATTGTTCAACTTAAGGATCAATTTGGTGAATCAACAGCAATACTAACCTCTTCAAAAGAGCTAGATGTGAGAGAATTTTTGGATACAGCCTATCTTGATCCCATCCCTGGTCAAAGATTCTATTTTACCCGAGAGGCATTAAAGGATTTTCATCAATCACTACTAAAAGAAGGGATAGTGGAGACAAATCTTCTTGTAGAAGAAGGATTTGGCCAAACTCTTTTACTGGAAGATCCAGATGGATATATTTTAGCTTTTTGGGAGGAGTTATATTTACCTGATAATCAAATTGTAGAGTTATATAAACAAGGGCCAGTTATGCTTGAAAAAGCACTACATGGACTATCGGACGCTGACTTAGATTTAGTTCGTGCTCCAGGTAAATGGTCAATTCGGCAAACTGTTCTGCATTTTATTGATTCGGATATAACCTCTTTGCATAAAATTAAATTTGCTTTAGCTGAGTCAGGTCGTGAATATATCCGAAATGCGTATGATCCGAATAATTGGGAAAGTGGCACGAAATACTCTTCTAGATCTATTACTATTGCTGTTCAGCTTTTTATGCTGCAAAGGGAACACGTATTGGAAATGTGCACATCTTTACCAGATGCGTTGGACCGATTTGTCCTAGTTAATGGTAAAAAAGAAGAGGTGCGAAAGATGATAAAGATGATTGCTGGCCATGCAAGAGGTCATATTATTCAAATTTGGGAGACCCGAAAGGTTCATCAAATATCTTGATAATATAGGGGTTAAACGTAAATACAGAAATCATATGACAACCATCATTGAAAGTTTTCTCAACTTTTTGTTCATTTTATAATTCTTCTTCCCATATAATGTAACAGTTTGTAAGGGAAAGAGGGATGAGGTTGATACGTCAGGTGTTTGTATTTCATCAAAAAGACCAAGCGGAAGCTTTTTACCATAAGATTTTTCATCGAGAAAAAGTAAAAAGAATCCGTATACAGTTAGAGGAGGGAAATACATATTTCATAAGAGTTGAAATACAACAAGAGCATCTTCAATTTTATTGGAAGCGTGTTGTTCTTGGACTTATTCATGTATTTATATTATTTCAACTTCCAGAATTGGCAAAAAGTATTTTAAAGAAAGATTATTATTTCTCTAACAAACATGAAATTGCCCACATCATACCTATTTTACAGTCTATCATGCAAAACCCTAAAAAGTACGGCTCTCAATCAGAAATCAAATCTGCATTTCAGTTTTATTACTTGTTTGTGAATGAAGTGAAATTAAACAAACAAATCACGTTTATTGAGCTTGTAGAAAAGTGTGAAAAAGAATATAAAGACTATTTGATCGATGTAACTGGATATGCGATAGATGAATGGAAGAGAGAAGAGGAATATCAAGAATTTATTCATGATTTAAGGACATATTTAAAAGAGAAGAGGCCAAGAATTCCTACTCTTCTCATCACATATGATGGGGATTTTCAGTTTTTTAAACCAGATGGAAGAAGATATACTATTCAAGAATTAAAGACATTGCAATATGAAGAAACATTGCACTTTATTGAATTGTTATCGTCAGATTTTCCATTATCTTCACTAATTACGATTGCACCAAAAGAGATTTTCATCTACACAAACAATCCATCTGATCCAAAGATGATATTGTTGCAAAACGTATATCAAGAGAATGCGACTATTCGATCTTTGAGAAAATTTCCGTTCATTGGCAAGAAAGCTTGACTATCCAAAATTTTAAATTTATAATAAAAACCAATTTCATGATCATTTAATCAACAGGTTATGATGAGGACACGAGCAATATTATCGACTTAACAGAGAGGGGAGCCTTTGGCTGTGAGCTTCCTAAGTGCTGGATATTGTTTACCGCCTTTGAACCCGAATTGCGAACTTTAGTAGTGATTTGCGTCCGATCCACGTTACGGATTCCAAGTGCCGTTTATATGCGGAACTAGGGTGGAACCACGGGTATATACAGCTCGTCCCTTTTTAGGGATGGGCTTTTTTTATTTTCTTTTACATTACTAGTAATAAAGGAGCGAAAGACATGGCTGAAAATCTAAAAATTACTTTTCCAGATGGAGCAGTAAAGGAATTCCCAAACGGAACAACAGGCGAAGATGTTGCTCAATCCATCAGTCCAGGACTTAAGAAACAAGCCTTAGCTGTAAAGGTGAATGGAGAACTTTTCGACTTAAGAAGACCAATTCCCGAGGATTGTGAAATTGCTATCGTAACATTGCGCGATGCAGAAGGTGTAGAAGTTATGCGCCACTCTACTGCTCATTTAATGGCACAAGCGATTAAACGTCTATATAAAGACGTAAAGCTTGGTGTAGGTCCTGTTATTGAAAATGGTTTTTATTATGACATCGACATGGATGAGAAAATTACACCTGAAGTTTTGGAGAAAATTGAAAAAGAAATGAAAAAGATTGTAGATGAAGCGTTGGAAATAGAACGAGTGGAAGTTTCTCGTGAAGAAGCGAAGGAAATGTACAAAGAAATCGGAGACGAGCTGAAGCTTGAGTTAATCGAGGACATCCCTGAGGGGGATTCTATTACTATTTACAAGCAAGGAGAGTTTTTTGACCTTTGCCGTGGACCTCATGTGCCACACACAGGAAAAATTAAAGTATTTAAACTTTTAAATATTTCAGGTGCTTATTGGCGTGGAGATAGTAAAAATAAAATGCTACAACGTATTTATGGCACAGCATTTGAAAAGAAAGGCCAATTAGATGATTACCTAACAATGTTAGAAGAAGCAAAAGAAAGAGACCATCGTAAACTAGGGAAAGAGCTGGAAATTTTCACAGTTAATCAAAAAGTAGGACAAGGTTTGCCTTTATGGTTACCTAAAGGGGCTACCATTCGTCGTACAATCGAACGTTATATCGTTGACCTAGAGCAACGCCTGGGCTATGACCACGTCTATACTCCTGTTTTAGGTAGTGTAGAGCTTTATAAGACAAGCGGCCACTGGGACCATTATCAAGAGGATATGTTCCCACCGATGGAAATGGACAATGAAGACTTGGTTTTACGTCCGATGAACTGTCCGCATCACATGATGGTATATAAAAACCAATTACATAGCTATCGAAGCCTACCACTTCGTATAGCTGAGTTAGGTACAATGCACCGTCATGAGATGTCTGGAGCACTTGCGGGATTGCAACGTGTGCGTGCAATGACGCTTAATGATGCGCATATTTTCTGTCGCCCGGATCAAATGAAGGATGAATTTATTCGTGTTGTGAATTTAGTACAAGCTGTTTATAAGGATTTTGGAATTGATGATTATTACTTCCGTCTTTCTTATCGTGATCCAGAAGATAAGGAAAAGTATGTAGACAACGATGAAATGTGGGAAAAAGCACAAGCACTGTTGAAAGAAACGATGGATGAATTAAACCTAGAGTATGTAGAGGCTGAAGGGGAAGCGGCATTCTATGGTCCAAAGCTTGATGTGCAAGTGAAAACAGCTCTTGGCAAAGATGAAACATTATCTACTGTTCAATTGGACTTCCATTTACCAAACCGTTTTGACTTAACGTACATCGGAGAAGATGGAAAGGAACATCGTCCAGTCGTTATCCACCGTGGAGTTGTTTCCACAATGGAACGTTTCGTAGCCTTTTTAATTGAAGAGTATAAAGGGGCGTTCCCTACTTGGCTATCACCTGTCCAAGCACGTATCATACCTGTGTCATTAGAGGCACATTTTGATTACGCGAAAGAAGTAGAAGAGAAACTGCGCATGGAAGGCATTCGAGTAGAGTTAGATGAACGAGATGAAAAAATAGGCTATAAAATCCGTGAAGCTCAAACGCAAAAAATTCCTTACGCACTCGTTGTTGGTGATCAAGAGATTGAAAAACAAGCAGTTAATGTGCGTAAATATGGAGAAAAAGATTCCAATACAATTGACTATGACAAATTTGTGGAAGATATAAAATTAGATATTGAAAGAAAGAGCCAAAGGTAGTAGGATATAGAGGATCAGCTAACTGATCCTCTTTTCAATTTTCACCGTATTATCGCATATCGTGTTAGTAATTCGTAGTCAACCAGAAGGAAGATAGAGAAGAACAACAAGGCAATCACCTTTGCTTATAGGCTTGCCTGTAGCCAAGTTTTCTTTAAAAAAGTTGACAAACTATATGCTTCACGCATATAATAGTAAAAGTGAAATTGAATAAGGTCTATGACAAGTAGAAGCACCCGCTTCTCACCTGATTGACGCAATATGCAGTTAACAGGTTCAATCTAGATTCTTCATTTTAAAAATGAAGATACAGATGTGTGTGGGTGCAGTATGTGTACCGACACTTTTTTTGTGCTATCAAAACAATTGATAGAAAAAAGGAAGCTAAGGTTTTAATTGAATAAATTTAGACTTGTCGGGACGGACCTGAACTTTTCAGAAATAAATGTGGAGGTGGCTTACTATTAGCAAGGATAATACTTTTGTCAATGAGCAAATTCGCGCACGTGAAGTTCGTCTTATCGGAGCAGACGGAGAACAAATTGGTGTAAAAACACGTCAAGAAGCTTTAGAAATTGCAGAGCGGGTAAACCTTGATCTTGTAATGGTGGCTCCAAATGCGAAACCACCAGTTTGCCGTATTATGGACTACGGTAAATTTCGCTTTGAACAACAAAAGAAAGATAAAGAAAATCGTAAAAAGCAAAAGATCATTAATGTTAAAGAAGTTCGTCTTAGCCCAGCTATTGAAGAACATGACTTTAACACAAAATTACGTAATGCTCGCAAGTTCCTTGAAAAAGGAGATAAAGTGAAGGCAACTGTTCGCTTCCGTGGTCGTGCAATTACTCATAAAGAACTTGGTCAGAAGGTTCTTGATCGTATGGCAGAAGAATGTAAAGATCTTTCCACTGTTGAATCCAAACCGAAAATGGAAGGTCGAAATATGTTCATGATGCTTGCACCTCTAGCTGAGAAATAGAGGTAGAGTACTAACGCTAGCAACAATTTTACAAGGAGGATACACACAATGCCTAAAATGAAAACTCATAAAGGTTCAGCAAAACGTTTTAAAAGAACAGGTAAAGGGAAAGTAAAACGTTCTCACGCTTTCACTAGTCACTTGTTTGCTAATAAATCTACAAAGCAAAAACGTAAACTTCGTAAAGCTACACTAGTTTCAAAAGGTGATTTGAAACGTATTAGTGCAATGCTTCCTAAAAAATAAGATACTACAATAATGATAGACGAATATAGGAGGGAAATGTTATGCCACGTGTAAAAGGCGGTACAGTAACACGTAAACGTCGCAAACGTATTCTAAAATTAGCTAAAGGTTATTATGGTTCTAAACATGCTCTATTTAAAGTAGCAAAACAACAAGTAATGAAATCAGGTCAGTATGCTTATCGTGACCGTAAACAAAGAAAGCGTGATTTCCGTCAACTATGGATCGCACGTATTAACGCTGCAGCTCGTTTAAACGATATTTCTTACAGCCGTTTAATGCATGGACTTAAGCAAGCTGGTATCGAAGTGAACCGTAAAATGCTAGCTGACATCGCAATCAACGACGAAAAAGGTTTTGCTAACTTAGTAGCAAAAGCGAAAGACGCACTTAAATAAGCATAATTATAGATCAAAAACCGCTCTCTTCTTTAGAGGAGAGCGGTTTTTTAATTGTAGATTGGGGATTTAGTGTAATTTTACACCAAATCCTCATATATAAGCGTTTTTTGCACAATTACGGACTAACTTTGTCACAATTATTCAAAAAAGCTCACCAATAAGATAAGTTTATCACACTATTATTTTTATATTTTTCCCTTTCGATATAGATTGGAAGAAGAAGAAGGGTTCTTGCTGAAAATATAGAAATAAATTGTACATGAACACTGTAGGAGCTGATCATTTGATTAAGAAAGAACTGAAAGAATCAAGTAGAATAAGAAAACTAAAAGCACTTGAAAGAAGGCTTCCTCAAAATCATGAGAAATTGCATCTTGTGCAAAAAGAGTTAGCAAAGAGTATAGCTGGATATCATGGCGAGAAGTCATTAGACTACTTTTTTCGATTTTTAACAAAAGATAGGTATTTTATTTTTCATGACATTAGACTTCCTTATGAAGATAGTTTTTTTCAGTTAGATGTGGTATTGGTTTCCCCGTACCTTATCATTATTTGTGAAGTGAAGAACATAGCAGGAACCCTATATTTTGACGGTGACTTTCACCAATTAATTAGAAAGCAAAATGGTGAAGAGCAGGTATTTTCTGATCCTCTACTACAAGTGAAGAGGCAACACTTTCAATTAGCTAAGTTTTTACAAACGTATGATTTTAGTTCCGTTCCAATTGAAAACTTAGTCATCATTAGTAATCGGAACAGTATTATTAAATCTTCCCAACCTCAATCTTATTCCTCGTATGTAATTCCCGTTGACTACTTTCCTTTTAAAATATCGGAATTGGAAAGTTCCTATGAAAAAGAGTGTTTGTCGATAGAACAAACCAAAAAACTTTCATCCCTCCTATTAAAAAATCATACAGATAAAAAGGTCAATATCTTGGAAGAATTCCAGCTCACCAAAAAAGAAATAAGGAAAGGGACGCAATGTCCAAATTGTTTGTTCATTCCCATATTAAAAAACCATGGTGGTTGGTTATGTCCGAATTGTAACCAACTCTCGAAAAATGCTCATCTTCCCTCGTTAATGGACTACTCCCTATTGATTAAAAACACAATTTCTAATAGTGAACTGTGTGATTTTCTTAAGCTTCCTTCCCGTTTTATTGCGAGATCCCTGTTGAATAAAATGGATTTAAGCTATACCGGTTCCACAAAGGGTAGAAAATATAAACTTCCTTAGTGTTTTATGGATTCCCTCTTTCTCTTAATAAGGTAAAATGAAGGAAAGACTGTTAAAAAGGATGATATACATAATGTCCGAGTGGCTACTCTCATATCTGATTGCTATAAACATAGTTGGTTTTCTTAGCATGGGGATTGATAAACAGAAAGCAAAACGAAAACGATGGAGGATTTCAGAAGGAACGCTTATGTTATATGCGCTTCTTGGGGGATCAGTTGGTTCATTGGCAGGTATGTATTTGTTTCACCATAAAACAAACAAAACGAAATTCAATTTGGGGATTCCGTTTTTATTCATTTTACAACTAGCGTTATACTTTTTTATTCGGAACCTGTCATAAAGGCTCGTCTCCTGTCATACATTTAGTTATAACAACTAAAGTAAGGGGGCTCTCTGTAATGGAACAACTCGCAACATGGGTCCTCAGCATCGTAGAGTCTAGTGGCATGTTTGCACCTATGTTATTTATTGGTTTCCATCTTTTGAGACCCATATTTTTTATGCCTGTTGCTTTTATTTGTGTATCTGGTGGGATTTTATTTGGAATGGTTTCTGGCACCATTTATTCTGTAATTGGCATTACGTTATCTAGTATCTTTTTTTACCGATTTGTCGTGTTTATGCCTAAAACTTTTAAGCGACTTGTTCGTATGAAGAGTAAAATCATTGGAAAGCATACGCAAATGTCTCAAAGCCAGATCGTGCTTTTACGCCTTATGCCGTTTATTCATTTTCATTTGCTATCTGTATGTATCATTGAGATGTCTAAAAGCTACAAAGAATATGTGAAATTATCCGTCCTCTCTAATGTACCACTAGCTGTTCTATATACATCTTTTGGGCAATGGATTTCTACTTTATCACCAGTACTAATGGTAGGTATGGCGTTAGCATTTCTTCCAATGATCTATTTGGTGAGAAGAAAAGAAATAGTTATTAAGTGGGAAGAGTTTTTCAAAAAAGAAGATAGTCAACCAGGACCTGTCATTCCATACCACCAACGAGGGTAAGAAATGTTCGTTTAGAATAAAATAAGAAAAGAAAACCCCTGTTTCAAAAACAGGGGTTTTTACATGTTTATAAAATAGACTTTATCGGATAGCGCCATTCTATAGAGGCATATGGATATCGAATTAAAATCTCCTTCTCCATAAAAAAAATATCATCCCGAGATAAACCTTTTAAGGAATGAGGAAACACCACCCCAATCGTTATCGAGATAACATCAAAGGAATTTTCTGTTGTACCTAAATATTTTTCTCCCTCAAAAAGGACGCCTTTATAGGTTAGTAAAAAGTTCTTCTTTACATTTTCCTCATCGTCTAAAATGTAAAAGTTTTTCTGATGATGTGCTTTTTCTAGCTTTCTTTTTGGATTTACAGCATATTTATATATTGAATAAATGAAAAAGATAATGACTAAGACAATCAAAATTCGAAATAATTCAATGATCATAAAGATCGACTCCTACACTTTAGTGAATATTAGTATTACGAAATAAACATACGAAGAGTTTCATTATTTTTTGGCCTATTTCAAATGTTATACTAGACAAAAAGGGGGAAGGTAACATGGAGTGGGGTCTTTTGTATCGTTTACAAGATGAATTAGATGCAAGAATAAAGCAGGAGCATCAACTAACTTCTCAAGACGTTGTTCAAGATAAAATTCTAGCATTGCTTGTTGAACTTGGAGAATTAGCAAATGAAACACGCTGCTTTAAATTCTGGAGTAAAAAAGGTCCAAGTGAGAACGCTGTTATTCTAGAGGAGTATGTAGATGGCTTACATTTTATTTTGTCGTTAGGACTGGAGCTTGGGTATACTACAGAACATTTACCGTTAAATCAAAAACTACATAAAATAAATGTAACAAATGTGTTTATTCATGTGTATGAAAGGATTATCGCTTTTCAACAAAATAAAACGGAAGAAAATTATTTCCTTGTTTTTTCCGCCTATATTTATCTTGGTGAATTATTAGGTTTTGAAGAAAAGATGATACAACAAGCTTACATGAAGAAAAATGAAGTGAATCATGCGAGACAGGACAAAGGATATTAACCGATGGATAACAAAGAGTCTTACTTTTGTTAATTGTATGAAAAGAAGGTATAATATTAAATGGATTTGTAGTAAAAAGGAGGACAATACATATGGCAAAGCTTGATGAAACATTGACAATGCTAAAGGATTTAACAGACGCTAAAGCAATTCCTGGTAATGAAAAAGAAGCAAGAGAAGTGATGCATAAATACATTGCTCCTTATGCTGATGAAGTATTTACGGATAACTTAGGTAGCTTGATTGCGAAAAAAACAGGTGATGAAAATGGTCCGAAAATTATGGTTGCGGGTCACTTGGATGAAGTAGGTTTCATGGTTACACGTATTGATGATAAAGGTTTTGTTTACTTCCAAACTGTTGGTGGTTGGTGGAGCCAAGTAATGCTTGCTCAACGTGTGACCATTCAAACACGCAAAGGTGATGTAACAGGTATCATCGGTTCTAAACCACCGCATATCTTGCCTCCTGAAGCGCGTAAAAAGCCAGTAGATATTAAAGATATGTTTATTGATATCGGTGCTTCAAGTAAAGAAGAGGCAGAAGAGTTTGGTGTAACACCAGGGGATTCTGTAGTTCCTTACTTTGAGTTTACTGTGATGAAAAACGAAAAAATGTTACTTGCAAAAGCTTGGGATAACCGTATTGGTTGCGCAATTGCAATTGAGGTGTTAAAGCAGCTTAAAGGTGAAAAACACCCTAACGTTGTATACGGTGTAGGTACCGTGCAAGAAGAAGTAGGACTACGCGGTGCTAAAACATCAACATTTGCTATTCAACCAGATATTGGTTTTGGAGTTGATGTTGGAATTGCGGGAGATACTCCTGGCGTTTCAGACAAAGAAGCAGTAGGAAAAATGGGTGATGGTCCACAAATCATTTTATATGATGCATCCATGATCTCTCATAAGGGTTTACGTGATTTTGTTGTAGAAACAGCAGAAAAAAATGAAATCCCATATCAGTATGATGCACTTCCTGGTGGAGGAACTGATTCCGGTTCAATCCATATAACAGCGAATGGTGTTCCAGCCCTTTCTATTTTAGTTGCAACACGTTACATTCATTCTCATGCAGCAATGTTGCATCGTGATGATTTTGAAAATGCGGTTAAGCTTATTGTGGAAGTAATTAAAAACTTAGACGCAGATAAAGTGAAAGAAATTACTTTTGGATAAGTGATAGAAAAAGCATGTTACCTATTCTTTAGGTAACATGCTTTTTTAATTCTATAAGAAAGTTTTTTTCTTTAAGAACGAACGATAACCTGTTGATGATGAATTTTTAAATGTAAATGTTGGAATTTGGTATGATATGATGAAAAAAAGAAAAGTAGAGGAAGTGGGCTAGGTGGGCTTATTGAAACAGAAACGAGACTTTCATATACCTGAAGATGGAATGGACTTAGTGGATGAATTAGTAATTGGTGGTTTTAAACAAACAATCCTTATTCAAGGGGAAAAGAAAGAAAATCCAATATTATTGTTCTTACACGGTGGGCCATCTATGCCCCTTCCAGGAGTGGCAAACAGAGGAACTGATTATACTGTGGCTACAAACATTGCAGAATTAGTAAAGCATTTTAACGTTGTATTTTGGGATCAAAGAGGAACAGGTAAATCATTCCATAAAGATATCCCGAAGGAAAGTATGAATTTTGACCAATTAACTTCAGATGCAAATGAATTGATTGACCAACTGATAAAGCGTTTCGATCAAGAAAAAATATTTCTTGCTGCTCACTCTGCTGGTACAATTATCGGTTTAAATCTAGTGAAAAAGTATCCAGAAAAAATCATTTCTTACGTAGGACTATCACAAATTATCAGCTGGACGGAGAACGATAAGCTGTGTTATCAATGGATGTTAGAAGAGGCAAAGGAAAGAGGGAATGCAAAAGCACTTCAAGAATTACAAGCAGTTGGTGAACCACCTTATATCGAAAGCTACAAACAGTGGAGCGTTCTTCGAAAATGGCAAACCCGTTTTAATACGATGGTATACAGTGATGATGAAATTAAGCACCCTGGCCTATTAAACGTATCGAAACCTATGCTACAGTCAAAGGATTATCGACTTAAGGATATTTTTAATACCTTTTATAAAGGCTTTAAGCTAATTTATACCCAACACTTCATTGAAAAGTTACCCGCAATAAATTTTAAGGAAACGGTAGAAGATATTTCAGTACCTGTTACGTTTATTCATGGTAGAAAAGATGTACATGTTCACGGTAGGCTGGTTGAAGATTTTTTTCAAAGGTTAGATTCGAAGCGAGGAAAGAAATTAATTTGGATGGAAAAGTCAGCACATCTATTTCATCCAGATGATACGAAGTTAATTGAACAAGTCTTAATAAAGGAAAAGAAATACATGAGTTCAGGTTACGACGAAATATCTGTCTCTTAGCTAGATGTATGGATAGGAAAATAGTGAGTAATCCTATACAATATCCACTTCTAGAAAGGGAGGGACTAAAGATGAATCCAGGTTGGTTGTTTGTACTCGCTTCCTTAATTGCTGTTGTAGGTATCACTATTTCCTTTAGGCAATTGATAACAAGATTAGAGGATAAATTAAGGGACAGCGAAGAAGTAAATCAAAAAACTTTTCAAAAGGACCTATCACGATTGTTTATTAAAATAATGATTATTGAAAGTATTCCTATTATTTTAATATTTTTAGGTTTTATTGAAATGAATTATTTTGAACTAACAAACCTATTTCAAGTATATATACCGCTCATATTAGTATTAGGTATTTTAGTATTCGGGCTTATTAGCATCTTTTCTACAAGGGGAGCTGTAATTGCCATGCATGAAATACCGAAAGATACAAGAGGTTTTATTTATACTCTTTTGTTTATAGGCATGGCTTTAGTAAGTGCAATTCCAATTATCTCTATCATTTCTATTTTTATGATATTAGGACAGTAAAAAAAAGGAGTTTGATTTACTTCAAACTCCTGTTATACGCGTAATAAACTATTTTTTTAGTGCGTCTTCAATGACTTCAAGCACTTCTTCTTTTTCAGATTCGTCTGCATTGTTCCAGTACACTTCAAATAGAACGCCAAGACCCGGTAAAGTTTTTTCTTCTCCACCTTGAATAGCATCTACAATGGTTGCTTCTAATTGATCGGAAGTATTACCGGATACGT
Source organism: Salirhabdus euzebyi (assembly GCF_014207435.1). GTDB lineage: Bacteria > Bacillota > Bacilli > Bacillales > Alkalibacillaceae > Salirhabdus > Salirhabdus euzebyi. The sequence goes on along the minus strand of NZ_JACHGH010000001.1, from coordinate 465,608 downwards.
TATGAAGTACAGCTTTACGTAGATCTAAATTCATGTTGTCACCTCATCTTTTTAAACTTTTGTTTGCATTAGTTTGACCCTTATCATTAAAAATATGTATGATAGAAAAAGAATATCAAGCCAAGAATTGCAGGTGACATGAATGATTGAATCGCAACAAAATGGAAAGGTAAAACATTGGAGTAAACTCAAACGTCGAAAAGATCGTATGAAATCTAATACCTTTTTAATTGAAGGGGAACATTTAATTGAAGAGGCCTTAAAAAGTAACTGGATTGTAAAAGAACTAATTGTCCTCGAAAATTACAATACAGATTGGTTACAACAAGAAAAAGTTGTGACGACAGTTGTTTCGGATAAAATTTTTGCTACCTTGGCAAACACGGAAAACCCACAAGGAATTATGGCTGAAATTGAAATGAGGGAAGAGAAAATCCAACCTCATTTTCAAAAGGTCATCATGTTAGATGCTATTCAAGATCCTGGGAACGCAGGAACGATTGTAAGAACAGCAGATGCCCTTGGGTTTGATGCAGTTCTATTTGGTAAGGGGACAGTAGATCTGTATAACGAAAAAGTGATTAGAGCTACACAGGGCTCATTGTTTCATATTCCAGTAATAACTGGGGATTTAGAAGATTGGGTTTATACATTGAAAAAAGATGGATTTATTGTCTGGGCCACTGCCCTAGAGAATGCACAGCGATTAGAAGAAAATAAACCACCAGAAAAGGTTGCAGTACTATTTGGTAATGAGGGAAGTGGAGTACAACAAGAACTGCTTCAATTAGCCGACCATCGTGTCTATATTCCGATCAAAGGACAAGCAGAATCGCTAAATGTTAGTATTGCGTCAGGCATTATTATGTACTATTTACAGCAGTAGGGTTGCAATATGTAAAATGTTTTTCTATAATATTCCGTATAACTGAAGATTAAAAGTGTCGAAAGAGCCGAGTAAATCATAATGGAATCGATTTAGGGAGGAAATGCCGCTGACTGGAAGCATTTCTATCGTGGTTATGATTGAAATTTCACTCTGGAGCTGTCACCGGGACCTTGCTAAATAGCAAGTAAAGGATGACCGGATATTAAAATCCGTTATAAGAATGAAGTGGGCATACCGTGTCAATAGTATGTCAATTAGGGTGGTAACACGGAATGATAAGTCTCGTCCCTTTTATGGGGATGGGGCTTTTTTATTTCTATAAAAATCATTTTAACTTGTCAAACAAAGGAGGAAATACACATGAAGGAACGTTTAGAGGAACTGAAACAAGAGGCTTTAAATAAAGTTACAGCAGCTTCTGATATAAAAGAACTTCAAGAAGTTCGAGTTTCCTATCTAGGTAAAAAAGGACCAATTACAGAGGTATTACGAGGTATGGGAAAATTATCTGCAGAAGAGCGCCCTGTTGTTGGTCAACTTGCGAATGATGTTCGAGAAGCAATTGCTAATGAATTAAATCAAAAGCAAGATCAGTTAGAAAAAGTGGCACTTGAAAAAAAGCTGTCAGAGGAATCCATTGATGTCACGTTACCTGGTCGACCAATCCCAACTGGAGGCCCACATCTGTTAACGAAGCTAATTGAAGAAATTGAAGACTTATTTATTGGTATGGGCTTTCAAGTAGCGGAAGGACCAGAGGTAGAACAGGATTATTATAACTTTGAAGCCTTAAACTTACCGAAGGGCCATCCAGCAAGAGATATGCAAGATTCGTTCTATATTACAGAAGAGTTATTATTGCGTACGCATACGTCTCCTGTTCAAGCTAGAACAATGGAAAAACATGAAGGAAGAGGCCCAGTAAAAATCATTTGTCCAGGTAAGGTTTATCGTCGAGATACAGATGATGCAACCCACTCTCATCAATTTACACAAATTGAAGGACTGTATGTGGATAAAAATGTACGAATGAGTGACTTAAAAGGTGTTTTAAACGCCTTTGCCAAAAAAATGTTCGGTCAAACTAGAGAAATTCGTTTGCGCCCAAGCTTTTTCCCTTTTACAGAACCGTCTGTTGAAATGGATATTTCTTGTAAAATGTGTCACGGCGAAGGGTGTTCAGTCTGTAAACAAACAGGATGGATTGAAATTTTAGGCGCTGGTATGGTTCATCCTAACGTGTTAAAAATGGCAGGATTTGATCCAGATCAATACACCGGTTTTGCCTTTGGGATGGGACCAGAAAGAATTGCGATGTTAAAATACGGAATTGATGATATTCGTCATTTTTATACGAATGATGTACGATTCCTAAAACAATTTCATCATGCATAAAGGAGGAGAGATTAAATGCTAGTATCCTTAAATTGGTTAAAACAATATGTAAATGTAGATAAAGTATCCCCGGAAGAATTAGCAGAGAAAGTGACAAAAAGCGGGATTGAAGTAGAAAGTATTGAATCAATTGCTGATCAAATTAGCAATGTAGTGGTGGGACACGTTTTATCTTGTGAGCAACATCCGGATGCTGATAAATTAAATGTTTGTCAGGTTGATGTTGGAGATGAACAACTACAAATTATTTGTGGAGCAAAAAATGTAGCTGCTGGGCAAAAAGTAGCCGTTGCAAAACCTGGTGCGAGACTACCGGGTGGGTTAAAAATTAAAAAGGCGAAACTTCGCGGTGAGGTTTCCAATGGTATGATTTGCTCTTTAGAGGAGTTAGGGATAGACCCGAAATTTGTTCCAAAAGAATTTGAAGATGGTATTTATGTTTTTCAAGAGGATGTAGAAATTGGAGCAAATGCAATTGAACTGCTAAACCTTGATGATGCTATTTTAGAATTTGAACTTACACCAAATCGATCGGATTGCCTAAGCATGCTTGGTGTTGCATATGAAGTGGCTGCAATACTAGGTGAGGATATTCGCCTACCAGAAGTAACTGTGGATGGAACGGATCAACAGGTTGAAGATTATATAAAGGTAAAGGTAGAAGATGCTACATTAAACCCATACTACGGAGCCTTTCTCATTAAAAATGTCAAAGTAGGACCATCCCCATTATGGATTAGAAATCGTTTAATTGCTGGCGGAATCCGTCCAATTAATAACGTGGTAGATATTACGAACTATGTATTACTGGAATATGGTCAACCACTCCACGCTTTCGATTATGATCTTTTTGGATCGAAGGAAGTAGTTGTTCGTACAGCAAACGAAGGCGAAACAATTAAAACACTAGATGATGAAGTTCGTACTTTAGAACCGGATCATCTTGTCATCACTAACGGCAAAGAAGCAGTTGCCATTGCTGGTGTGATGGGTGGAGCTGATTCAGAGGTACACGATGGAACTACCACTGTTCTGTTAGAAGCGGCATACTTCCATCCTCAATCTGTACGAAAAGCATCTAAAGATCATGGGTTACGTAGTGAAGCAAGTACACGATTTGAAAAGGGTGTAGATCCAAAACGTGTAAAAGAAGCTGGACTTCGCGCTTGCCAATTACTTGAGCAATATGCTAACGGAGAAGTATTAGAAGGGGTAGCAGAGTTTAATGACTTAGATGTACAAGAACATGTTATTTCCTTTGATACTGACAAAATAAATAACGTTTTAGGTACATCGATCTCTACACCAGAAATAGCAACTATTTTAGAAAAGTTACGCTTTCCGTACAAGCAAAATGACCATTCTTTTGAGGTAACAGCCCCAACTAGAAGAGGAGATATTACGATTGTAGAAGATATGGTGGAAGAAGTGGCTCGTATTTATGGCTATGATAATTTACCATTTACCCTACCAGCTGGTTCTTCAAGTGCAGGTGGCTTAACAGTTAAACAAAAGTTAAAAAGAAAAATTCACAACTATTTACAAGGTGCAGGCCTAAATGAAGCAATTACTTACTCTTTAACGACAGAAGAATACGCCTCTTTACTTGTTGACCCAAGCATTCAAGAAAGAAATCCTGTCCCTGTTAAACTAGCGATGCCTATGAGTGAGGCACATAGCCATTTGAGACTAAGTCTTTTACCTGAAATGTTGTCTAGCATTCAATATAATGTGGCACGTAGACAGGAAAATGTTGCTTTATACGAATTAGGATCTATCTATATCAATGAAAACGAAGTCGTTACAAAGCAGCCGGAAGAAAAACTGCGATTATCAGGAGCAGTAACTGGTTTATGGGTAAATAATCAATGGCAAAAAGAAGTCAAAGCTGTTGATTTCTATGTTGTGAAAGGGCTAGTAGAAGGGTTATTCCAAGTACTGAGAATTAATAACGTTTCATATGAGCCAGCCCAAATAAAGGATATGCATCCAGGAAGAACAGCTATTATTACAGTAGGGAACCAAAAAGTCGGGTTTACTGGACAAATCCACCCGTCCTTACAAGGTCAACATGATGTAACAGACACATATGTATTTGATTTAGATTTGGATGCAATCGTTTCATTAGCTAACCTAGAAGAGAGCTATGAGTTGATTCCAAGATACCCATCTGTTACACAGGATTTAGCTTTTGTAGTGGATGAGTCTATTGCTTCACAGCATATGATGAATGCTATTAAAAAGGCTGGTCAACCATTCTTAAAGGATGTGCAAGTGTTTGATATTTATCAAGGAGAGCATATGGAACCAGGGAAAAAGTCAATTGCATTTACGCTTAGATTCCAGGATCCAGAAGGTACATTGAAAGATAAACAAATAGAAGAAGCGCGTGAAAAGATTGTTACTGCTGTTAAGGAAACTTTCCGTGCTGAATTAAGAGGGTAAAGAAAAAACCAAGCCACATGGCTTGGTTTTTTTATGCAATTTTTACTCAACATAAACAAGGAAAATGCATCCCAATAGAGAAATATAATTATAATGCTATTGACAACATACTGACAAAATCCCTCTATAAAACATGTGAAGTATAGATGGAGAGCATTACTAATAGTAATGCTTATTTGTACTTAAGAAAGTTTAACTTTGTTAAAGGATAAAAGTATAAGTAAAAATAAGGCTTTCGCCATAAGGACTTGGCGACAAGCCAAGTTTTTCTAATAATGAAAGTAGGTCATATTTTTTGCAAGCTAAACGTATTAAAATGAAGTTGTTGTTAGATCATCAGGTAATAAAAAAAGATATACTTAGTACTAATTTGACTAGTGTTAATACTAGTATGCTAGGAAATTTGATGTATTCAGCTTATAAAGATACAATCGATTATGAAGGTGAAACAGTAGAACAATTTATAAAAGAAATACAAGCTACGTTAAATGGTAAATACGGTAAATTATTATCTGATTGTTCTTACATGATAGAATTGAAAAATTTACCTGTTGCAACAACAATCATTTCCCTATTTAAAGGGGCTCCGTTTGTAACCTATAATGTCACCCACCCTGAACATCATAATAAAGGCTTTTCCACATTTTTAATCAAAAAGTCCATAAATAGTTTAGTGGAACAAGGGTACAAAGAGTTATTTTTGATGGTTACAGAAGGAAACGCCTCTGCTCAGCATATGTATAGAAAAATAGGGTTTATTGAACAGCAAGGTGAATGGGACGAATTGATAAAGAGGATATAAATGATAGAGGTAAAGATAAAATGACACGACTGAAAAAAGTAATACAAAACTTATTCACAAAAGTGAACAAAAAAATACATAACATTGATGAGCAAATGGATAATTTAAAAGATGCTTTTTTTGAAGTGGATTCAAATTGGAAATTCATATACATCAACAGTGCCGGTGAAAAATTACTCTTAAGGAGTAAGGATGAGCTAATTGGTAAAAATCTTTGGGAGGAATTTGGCGAAGCAGCTTATCTAATCTTTTACCAAGAATATAATAAAGCAATGAATGAGCAAGTGACTGTTGAATTCCAAGAGTTCTATCCCCCATTAAATACATGGTTTGATGTCACAGCTTATCCTTCGAAAAATGGATTGTTTGTTCACTTTCGTGATGTAACCGAGAGTAAAAAAAGGCTTGATGAAAGTCAAGAATATTATAAATCACTATTTTATCATCACCCTGATGCTGTTTTTTCCTTTGATTTACATGGTAATTTTTTATCGATAAATAAAAGCCATGCACAATTATTTGGTTACTCTGTTGAAGAAACAACAAAAATGCACTACGCTACATTCGTTGTGCCCGAGGATATAGAAAGAACTAACTATCATTTTCAGCAAGCTGTTCAAGGTATCCCGCAAAATTATGAAATTACTTGTTTAACTAAAGAAGGCAATCATGTGGAAGTAAATGTTACGAACGTACCTATCATCGTTCAAAATAGAGTAGTAGGTGTATATGGGATTGCCAAAGATATTACAAAACAGAAGGAAGCAGAACAGACAATTATTAAAAGTGAGTCGACATCAAGGCTTGCGATGAAAATAGCAAAATTGGGAGCGTGGGAATGGAAGGTAAATAGTCAGGCCATTTTTTGGTCAGACGAAATGTACCGAATTGTTGGTATAGACACATCGAATAAAATGAATCTTCAAAAGTTTTTGCAATATGTTCATCCAGAAGACAAGGTGAAAGTAAGAAGGGTTATTTTTGATATTATGCAAGGTAAACCCGAAAATCACAATTATAGGATTGTTCGCCCGGATGGACAAATACGCTATATTCAATCAGAATTAGAGGCTTTTTATGACCAAGATGGAAATATTGAGAAAATAATTGGGATAAGCCGGGACATTACAGATCAAAAATTTGCACAACAAAAATTACAGAAAAGTGAAGATTTATATAAATTAATTTCCCAAAACGTACATGATGTTATTTCATACAGTGATGGTAAGGGAGTTTTGATCTATATTTCCCCTTCTATACGAAAGCTACTAGGCTATGAACCAGATGAATTAATTGGACAATCTGGTGTAAACCTTCTTCACCCAGAAGATTTCAAATGGGTTAGAAGAAAAGCCTCTGGAGACAGGGGTGTCTTTATGGCCCGTTATCGTCATAAAAATGGCCATTATGTATGGGTAGAGCGATCCTTTAAAAATATTAAAGATGAAAATGGAAACATCATAAATATTATAGCAATTGGTCGAGATATAACGGAAAGAGTTCAAGCACAAGAGGATAGGCTGAACAATGAAAAGTTAATTATGACAGGACAGCTCGCTGCTGGAATTGCTCATGAATTAAAGACTCCATTAACCGCTATAAAAGGCTTCTTTCAAATTATGGATAATGAAAATGAATGGAATGAAGAATATATCGGTGTAATAAAAGCTGAAATGACAAGAATAGAAAATATACTAAGTGAATTATTATTACTAGCAAAACCTATGGAAAAGAAGTTTAAAAAGGAAAATTTGTATTCAATTGTCAAAAGTGCTGTTACTTTGTTTGAATTACAAGCAAATAAAAAAGGAATTACATTCGTCATCACGTTTGAAACAAACCCAATATATATTCATTGTAATAAAGATGAGTTAAAGCAAGTGATGATTAATTTGCTGAAAAATGGGCTCGAGTCAATGGAAAATGGTGGAGAAATTCATATTAAAGCTAATAAGATGGACAATGAAGTTTCATTAAGAGTTACTGATCAAGGAAAAGGAATTCCTAAAAATGAATTGAAAAATCTATTTCTTCCATTTTATACGACAAAAGATTCTGGAACTGGTTTAGGACTTACTGTAAGTCAGTCGATTGTGGAAAGACACCACGGTGTTATTTCTGTTGCAAGTGAACCGAATGAAGGGACCACCTTCTCCGTATCCTTACCTTTAACACAGTAGCTCCCCCATACAAACTTTATTACAAAAAGAACACAAAAACGAATAGTCTTTGTGTTCTTTGCTCATTTTCTCTTGTTTTGAAGAAGTGTTTCTGCTTTTTGTAAATTGGCAAAATGTATTTTAACATAATCGTATAGTACTGTCTTTCCTTTGGCAGCTATTATTTTTGCAGCTTGCTCATCTACTAGCTTACTTGCTCCTTTTGGGAGCTTGAAACCAATGTCTTTTGAAAGACGGTCCATTTCTTTTAAAAATTTGGCTCGAGATAAAATAGAAGCTGCAGCAACTGCAATCGAATAGCTTTCTGCTTTCGTTAAGAAATACATCTTTTCGGGTAGCTTCTTTTTTTCTGAGGTAAGGTGACGTTGAAATACACGACGTTCAGCAAACTGATCAACAACTATTCCATCAAGCTCTTCGATGTTTATTTTTTTCAATACATTTTGGATCGCATGAAAATGGAGCATAACTTTCATTTTCCCTTGGGTCCATCCTTTTTTTTGTAATTCGTTGTATTTTGGATTATGTAATACGAGAAGACTATAAGGAATTTTAGCTGCAATAATTTGATCAGCAACATGAAGGACAGATTCATCTGACATCGATTTGGAGTCTCTCACGCCGAGCTCTTTTAATAAAGGAATTTTACTTTCCTCCACATAAGCTGCAGCTGCAGTCATTGGACCAAAAAAGTCACCCGATCCTGCCTCATCTGTTCCCATATGACTATGGGTAACACAGTCAGGGACTATCTTTTCTTTTTCTACCTGCTTAGTCATTTTAAGTGGATGTCCCCATTTTTGTGCTTCATTGGAATGATTTGCTCCTTGAAAAAGGACTTTTCCTGATTGATAAGCAGTAATGGTGCACCCACTTAATTTGGCTGCAAATAGTGCACTACTTGGTGAATTAGGCTTTAAATCATTTTTATAGTAATCTTTCATCTTATTTAATTCAGAGGTGGGTAGTTGTAATACAGTTTGTGACATCTTTATAGCTCCTTCCTTTTCTGTAACTAGTATAACAAAAACTATTAAATTCATGGATTCTTTCACAAGTTTAATTTCCATATTGTACTTAATCATGTTAATATAATTTTTAGGATGTATAGTGAGGAGGCCTTTCAAATGTCACATTCAGACAAAACGAGAACAACTGTTGAAATACACAATCAAAAATATACTGTTGTTGGTGAGGAACCTTCACACCATATTCAAATGATCGCCAGTATGGTAGATCAAAAGATGAAAGAAATTCAGGAGGCCAATCCTCGTCTTGATACAGCAAAGTTAGCTGTTTTAACAGCTGTTAATGCAATGAATGACTATATTAAACTTAAGGAAGAATATCGATCTATGACAGAGCAATTACGTAGTGAGGAAAGGAGAAAAAATGGTTGACTTTATTCTAGTTATTCTATTAATCATTGGTACTCTAATAGGTCTAAAAAGAGGATTTATTATGCAGGTGCTACACCTCACTGGATTTATTATTGCCTTTTTATTTGCCATTATTTATTATGATAATTTAGCCCCTAAATTAACCATGTGGATACCTTATCCAGATATATCTGACGAAGGCTTATGGGCAATGTTTGATTCATTGCCATTGGAAACAGCCTTTTACAATGGAATTTCTTTTGTCGTCTTGTTTTTTGTCGTGAAAATTATGTTGCAAATTGTTGCTAATATGCTCGATTTTGTGACGGAGCTTCCGATACTACATAGTTTTAATGGCTTGTTAGGTGCCATTTTAGGTTTTATTGAAACTTATTTCATTTTGTTTATTATTTTGTACTTTTTAGCTTTGATGCCAATAGATTTTGTCCAAGGGTATGTAAGTGACTCGTCTATTGCTCAATTTATGGTTGAGCATACACCTTTATTATCCGAACAAATTAAGGATTTATGGTTTAAACACATATCAGAAGCTCTTGAAAACTTCTCCTAACGAGAAGTTTTTCTTTTTTCCGCCGTGATATAGGTAGGCCTTTTGCTTTAACATGCGATATTTACTATGATGAACTATAATAAAGTGGGTGATACATATGACTATAAATAAAAAACAAGTTATTCAACTATTAGAAAAGATAGCGATTTATTTAGAGTTAAAAGGAGAAAATCCTTTTAAAATTTCAGCTTATCGTAAAGCCGCACAAGCTCTTGAGAGTGATGATCGATCTCTAACCGAAATCGAGGATTTTACCAAAATGAAAGGGATTGGGAAAGGAACAGCTGCTGTCATAAATGAGTTTATAGAGCTTGGATATTCCGATACGTTGAAAGAGTTGGAGAAAACAGTCCCTTCAGGTTTAATTCCTCTTCTAGATTTACAAGGATTAGGCGGGAAAAAACTTTCAAAGCTTTATCAAGAATTGGGCGTAATAGATGCTGTGTCGCTAAGAGAAGCTTGTGAAAGTGGGAAAGTGGAGCAGCTAGCTGGGTTTGGAAAAAAAACAGCTGAGAAGATTCTGAAGTCTATAGAAGATGCTTCCAAAAGACCGGAGAGACTTCCAATAGCTTTCATGCTCCCAATTGTTGAAACAATAGAAGAACAACTTAAGAAGATAGATGATATTTTAAAATTTTCAAGAGCAGGTAGCATAAGAAGAACAAGGGAAACGATTAAGGATTTAGACTTTATTGTGGCAACTGATCAACCAGAAAAAGTGAAGGAAGCTCTAATTGCTCTAGAGGGAATTTCAAGTGTAGTTGCTGCTGGAACAACAAAAGTTACAGTCATTTACGGGGAAGTATATGATGTGTCTGTAGATTTCCGTATCGTTAAGCTTGAAGAATTTGCAACAACACTACATCATTTTACTGGTTCAAAAGATCATAACGTAGCGATGAGACAGCTTGCAAAGCAAAGAAATGAAAAGATTAGTGAATATGGTGTAGAAAATGTAAATACCGGTGAAATCTTAACATTCGAAACGGAAACACAATTTTTTGCTCATTTTGGTCTCAGCTATATTCCACCAGAGATGAGAGAAAACAATGGAGAAATTGAACAAGCTAAAGGTGAGCTAGACTATATTAACTTTGGTGATGTGCGTGGTGATCTTCATATGCATACGACCTGGAGTGATGGTGCGCAGTCATTAGAAGAAATGGTCTTAAGAGCTAGAGAATTGAACTATGAGTACATTGCTATTACCGATCACTCTAAATTTTTACGTGTTGCTAACGGGTTAAATGAAGAAAGGATACGTAAACAAAGAGAAGAAATTAATCGACTTAATCAAAAGTATAACGATATACACATTTTAGCTGGAATTGAAATGGACATACTTCCTGACGGTTCATTGGATTTTTCAGACGAATTTTTAAAAGAGATGGACTTTGTCATTGCTTCCATTCACTCAAGCTTTTCTCAATCAAAAGAGCAAATAATGAATCGCTTCAAAACAGCGATGGAATGTCCTTATGTACACTTAATTGCTCATCCCACCGGTAGAGTTATTGGTAAACGTGATGGTTATGAAGTAGACTATGAGCAACTGATTAAGTGGGCGAGGGAAACAAATACTGCATTAGAATTAAACGCAAACCCTAACCGCTTGGATTTAACTTGGAAATGGTTGAGGGAGGCGCAAGAAGCAGGAGTAAAAATTGCTATTAACACTGATGCGCACAGCTATTCCATGTTAGATGACATGGAGTTAGGTGTAAACTTTAGTAGAAAAGCTTGGTTAAAGAAAGAAACAGTTATTAATACATGGTCGTTACAAGAGGTAAAAGAATTTTTAAGCAGGGAATAAGTGTAAAAAGGGGTTTAGGCAACATGAATGAAAGAATTTTACGGGTACTAGAATTTAATAAGATTAAAGAAAAGCTTATTGGTCATGCAGGCTCGTCACTCGGAAAAGAAAAAGTAAGCTTGCTTCACCCCTCCACAAATTTTCAAGAGGTTGTAAAGTGGCAACACGAGACGGATGAGGCAAGCCAGGTGTTACGAATAAAAGGTAATATTCCATTAGGTGGAATATTTGATATACGTCCTCATGTCAAGCGAGCATCCATTGGTGGAATTTTAAGTCCTGGGGAATGTTTGGATATAGCAAGTACTATTAGAGCCGGAAAAATAATTAAGCAATTTGTTGAAGATATTGATATAGATGAAGTGACAATTCCGATTCTCCGAGAGCTTGTTACAGAAATTGTTTTTTTAACTGATTTGGAAAGAAGTATTAAGCATTGTATTGATGATCATGGTCATGTAATGGACGGAGCTTCAGACAAACTAAGAACAATAAGAAGTAGGATCCGCTCTCATGAAAGTAGCGTACGAGACAAACTGGAGAACTATACAAGAACGAAGACAAAAATGCTATCAGACGCAATCGTAACTATTCGTAATGACAGATATGTGATACCAGTTAAACAGGAATATCGGGCTTCCTTTGGCGGGATTGTGCATGATCAATCATCTTCAGGGGCTACTCTGTTTATAGAGCCACAATCAGTGGTCGATTTGAACAATAAACTACAGGCAGCAAAAGTAGAAGAGAAGCAAGAGATTAATCGTATTTTACAGGAACTCTCTGTATTAGTAGCAAATGATCAACATTCTTTATTGCAAAATGTACAAATATTAACCGAAATTGATTTTATGGTAGCAAAAGCTAAATTTGCTAAAGATTTAAACGCCTCGATGCCAACGATGAATGAAAATGGCATCATTAAAATGAAAGCAGCTCGTCATCCTTTAATCACTGATGAAGAGGTAGTAGCCAATGATATTGAAATAGGTTCCGACTATACATCAATCGTGATAACAGGACCTAATACCGGTGGTAAGACCGTTACACTTAAAATGGTGGGTCTGTGTACATTGATGGCCCAAGCTGGGTTACAGATTCCTGCTTTAGATGGTTGCGAGTTAGCTATTTTTGATGAAGTTTTTGCGGATATAGGTGATGAACAATCAATTGAACAAAGCTTGAGTACTTTTTCCTCACATATGACAAATATTGTAGACATCTTGAAAGACGTAGATGAAAAAACGTTAGTCCTTTTTGATGAACTTGGTGCAGGGACAGATCCTCAAGAGGGCGCTGCATTAGCCATGGCGATTTTAGATGAAGTGGTGGCACGGAAAGCTAGAGTTATTGCTACAACACACTATCCAGAATTAAAAGCTTATGGGTACAACAGAGAAGGAGTAGTGAATGCTTCTGTTGAATTTGATATTAAAACGTTAAGACCAACGTATCGTTTGCTTATTGGGGTTCCGGGGAGAAGTAATGCTTTTGAAATTTCTCGTCGCTTAGGCCTAGAGGAAAATATTATAGACAAAGCGAAATCGTTAACAGGACACGATTCGCAAAGTGTAGAAAATATGATTGCCTCTTTAGAAGAATCAAGGCGTAAAGCGGATGAAGATTATGAAAATGCGGAGCAAGTTTTACAAGAAGCAAAAGACATGAGAGAAGAGCTAGAACAAAGATGGAAGCAGTTTGAGCAACAAAAAGAAAGGCTATTTAAAAAAGCAGAAGAAAAAGCAGCGAAAGAAATAGAAAAGGCAAAGCGTGAGGCAGAAGAAATTATTGAACAGCTACGCAACATGAAGGATCAAGCATCCGTAAAAGAACATGAAATTATAAATGCGAAAAAACAGCTATCTGAAGCGGGTGTTAATCTAACCGATGATGATAAAGAAATAACGGAAAACGCAAAATCAACGAAAGGTGAACTACAACCTGGGGATGAAGTAAAGGTATTAACCCTTAACCAACAAGGTTATATCGTTGAACAAATAAGTAAGCAGGAATATCAGGTTCAATTAGGAATTATGAAAGTAAAGGTAAAACGAAAAAACTTGCAATTTATGAAACGCCCAGAACCAGTAAAAGAAAAACCGTTAGCAACCGTAAAAGGAAATACTTATCATGTAAAGACAGAGCTTGATTTAAGAGGAGAAAGATATGAAGATGCTCTCCTACAACTAGAAAAGTATATCGATGATGCTGTTTTAGCTGGGTATAACAGTGTTTCTATTATTCATGGTAAAGGTACTGGTGCTTTACGAAAAGGAGTTCAAAAATTTGCTGAACGCCATCCTTCTATTAAGTCTCACCGAATGGGGAATATGAATGAAGGTGGAAGTGGTATTACTGTAATGGAATTAGGTTAGGTGAGAACGAAAGGGGAGAGTGAGGATGTGGAGTGAATTTTGGGAAAATCCAATTGTAGACACAGCCGCGCGGTTTAGTGTAGTCGTTTTGTGTTCTATCCTTTTTTTAGCGATATTTGAACTGGTAACGAAGTATAACAATTGGGAAGAAATTAAAAAGGGTAATTTTTCTGTAGCAATGGCGACCGGAGGAAAAATATTTGGTATAGCCAATATTTTTCGCTATTCTATTGAACATAACGATTCCTTGTTACAGAGTGTAGGATGGGGAATGATAGGGTTTATCCTGTTATTAATCGGTTATTTTATTTTTGAATTTCTAACACCAACTTTTCGCATTGATGATGAAATCGCAAATGATAACAGAGCAGTTGGTTTAATAGCGATGGTAATTTCGATTGGGTTATCCTTTGTTATTGGAGCGAATATTATATAAGGAGAACATTAAATGAAAAGGCTAGCAATAATATTAATGGTAGTTTCCGCTTTATTTTTGATCATCGGAATATATTATATAATGACAGCATAATAGAGAAGCCTCGCTTATCAAAAAGCGAGGCTTCTCTAATTTCATTTATTATTCAGTCTAACTACTGTGGTATAGGTAATGAAGATGACTTTTTTCTAAAAAAATAATCTGATAATTATAAATAATATTTCAAATTAGACGTATGAATGATTATAATGAGAGTAATACATTTTAAGGAGGCTTAAAAATGGGGGAAGATGTAAAAGTGTGGTTTAAGCATTATCCAGCTGAAATTCCTACTTCTATTCAGTATGACGAGAAGCCACTTCAGCAATTTCTTCAAGAATCGGCAGAAGAATACCCAGATATGAAAGCGCTTCACTTCTTGGGTAAAGAATTATCCTTTGAAGAGGTGTTTTCACAAACTAAGAAGATTGCAAGCTATTTTCAAAGTTTGGGTTTAGAAAAAGGTGACCGCGTAGCTATTATGTTACCGAACTCACCTCAATCTGTAATTGCCTACTACGGTGCATTAATGGCTGGAGCTATTGTCGTTCCAACTAATCCTCTTTATACGGAACGAGAGCTAGAATATCAACTTAAAGACTCAGGTGCACACTTTATTGTTTGTCTTGACTTACTCTATCCAAGAGTGAAAAAAGTTAGAGACAATACAGATTTAAAGCACGTCTTTGTTACCGGTATTAAAGATTATTTACCATTCCCCAAAAACTTACTATATCCTTTTGTGCAAAAAAAGGAATATGGGGAATTCGAAAAACCAAAACATGGTGGAACTGTTCATCAATGGGTTAACATCTTAAAAGAGGCAACAGAATCGGTCAAATCAGTTGAGGTGAATCCAAAAGAAGATTTAGCGTTACTACAGTATACAGGAGGTACAACTGGTTTTCCTAAAGGTGTCATGCTTACCCATTATAATTTAGTTGCCAATACGCAGATGTCTCAACATTGGATGTACAAAGCGAAAAAAGGCCAAGATGTAACAATGGGTGTTCTACCATTTTTTCATGTATATGGTATGACTGCTGTTATGAATTTATCAATAATGATGGCAACAAAAATGATTTTGATGCCAAAATTCGATCCGGAAGATGTATTAAAAACGATAGATAAGCAGAAGCCGACTCTATTCCCAGGTGCCCCAACAATTTATGTTGGTTTACTAAATCATCCAAACTTAAAAAATTATGACCTATCTTCAGTAGAGGCATGTATTAGTGGTTCTGCTCCATTGCCAATAGAGGTTCAAGAAAAGTTTGAGAAAGAAACAGGTGGAAAGCTAGTAGAAGGTTACGGTCTAACAGAAAGCTCTCCAGTAACCCATTCAAACTTTTTGTGGGATAAACGAGTTAGTGGTAGTATTGGTGTACCATGGCCAGATACAGATGCTAAAATTTTTAAATCTACTGAACCTTTAGAGGAAGCGGAGTTAAATGAGGTTGGGGAGATAGCTGTAAAAGGTCCTCAAGTCATGAAAGGATATTGGAATAATCAAGAAGAAACAGATAAAGTACTAAAAGATGGTTGGCTCTTTACTGGTGACATGGGTTATATGGATGAAGAAGGGTTTTTCTATGTTGTTGACCGTAAAAAGGATATGATTATCGCTGGTGGATACAACATTTATCCTCGTGAAGTAGAAGAAGTACTTTATGAACATGAAAGTGTTCAAGAGGCTGTTGTAGCAGGAATCCCTGATCCATATAGAGGAGAAACAGTAAAGGCATACGTTGTACTAAAAGATGGCCATGAATTGACGGAAGAAGAACTAAATGAATTTTGCAGAAAAAGTTTAGCAGCATATAAAGCTCCAAGAATATATGAATTTAGAGATGAATTACCTAAAACAGCAGTTGGTAAAATTTTAAGAAGAAAATTGGTTGATGAGGAGAAAGAAAAACAAAACAAACAACAAAGTGTCTAGTTGTTTCCTTTCTCTTGCTTTTTTTAACATTGTAATGTACAAGCAAAAAATGTGTCCATGTAGTTGACACTAGAATAATTTCCTTATAAAATAAAACTGAGTGAATGACCATTCATTCAGTTTTATTGATTGACGGAGTCAACACATTAAAGTATAAGCGTTAAAAACATTGCAATCGCCTTCTACTTAAAGACTTGGCGATAAGCCGAGTTTTTCTAATAAGGAGAACATTATGAAAAAAAATAAACCGAAATACAAACAAATTATTGATGCTGCAGTAGAAGTGATTGCAGAGAATGGTTATCACGCTTCTCAAGTATCCAAAATTGCAAAAAAAGCTGGTGTAGCCGATGGAACAATCTACTTGTATTTTAAAAATAAAGAAGATATTTTAGTTTCTTTATTTCAAGAAAAGATGGGTCAGTTTGTTGAGAGAATTAAAGAAGACATTGAGAAAAAGGATAATGCTAGTGATAAACTTTATTCCTTAATTCAAATGCACTTTAGACAGCTTGCTGAGAACCACAATTTGGCCATTGTAACACAACTAGAGTTACGTCAGTCCAATAAAGATTTGCGATTAAAAATTAATGACGTACTTAAAGGATATTTGGGGATTGTTGATGAAATCTTAAAAGAAGGTATTGAAGAAGGGTTATATCACCCTGAAATCAATATAAAACTAGTTCGCCAAATGATTTTTGGTACATTAGATGAAGTTGTTACGAACTGGGTCATGAAGGAACAACGATACAATTTAGTATCTCAAACAAAGGACGTTCACCATTTTATAACAAATGGTTTAATAAAATAACGTTAAAAATTGTTAAAGGTATAGGGAGGAGGAATACAGGTGGAAAAATTATCACTACATGTTGATGGTAATGTAGCGAATATACTTTTTCACAGCCCACCTGCTAATGCCCTTTCTTCAGGACTTTTGAAAGAGCTTTCAGAAGTGTTGGATCAAATTGAACATAATCGCACAGTAAAGGCGATTGTTATTCAAGGGGAAGGGAAATTCTTTTCTGCAGGAGCGGATATAAAAGAGTTCACATCTTTACAAAATGCTGACGACTATACGAGCCTTGCTCAACAAGGACAACAAATATTTGATCGCATGGAAAAATTCCATATTCCTATTATTGCATCCATTCATGGAGCTGCTTTAGGTGGTGGTTTAGAACTTGCCATGTCTTGCCATATCCGTATTGTGACACATGAGGCAAAGCTAGGCTTACCAGAATTAACCCTAGGAATAATTCCTGGATTCGCAGGAACACAGCGACTCCCTCGTTATGTTGGTATTCCTAAGGCGTATGAAATGATTTTGACAGGAAGACCAATCACAGGTGATGAAGCAGTCCAACTTGGCCTAGCAAATCATGCGGTTACTGAGGATGAATTAAAAGAATTTACTAGTAAACTAGTAAGTAAAATAGTTGATAAAAGTGCACCATCTATCAATGCCATAATGGGATTAATTCCCTTTACATATACATCCCAATTTCAAACAGGTGTATATGAAGAAGCAAAAAGCTTTGGAAATATCTTTGGCACAGAAGATGCTAAGGAAGGCGTACAAGCATTTATTGAAAAGCGTAAACCTAATTTCAAAGATAAATAGACTTAAGGAGGTTTTTATATGAATATTTACGTACTAATGAAAAGAACGTTTGATACAGAGGAGAAAATTGTTATCTCAAATGGCCGAATTGAAGAGGAAGGCGCAGAGTTTATCATTAATCCATACGATGAGTATGCAATTGAAGAAGCTATTCAATTAAGAGATGAACATGGTGGAGAAGTAACGGTTGTGACAATTGGCAGTGAAGATGCTGAAAAACAATTACGTACTGCATTGGCAATGGGTGCAGATAAAGCTGTATTAATTAATACAGAAGACGATGTGGAAGAAAGTGACCAATTTACAACGGTTAAAATTTTAGAGGCTTTCTTTGATGACAAAGAATATGATCTCATATTAGCTGGTAACGTGGCAATCGACCAAGCAAGTGGTCAAATTGGACCTCGCTTAGCAGAAAAACTGAACATTCCATATGTAACAACTATTACAAATCTTAAAATCGATGGTGATACTGCTCATATCGAGAGAGACGTAGAAGGCGACGTCGAAAAATTAGATGCTTCCTTACCTTTACTTGTTACATGTCAACAAGGGTTAAATGAACCTAGATATCCATCTCTACCTGGTATTATGAAAGCGAAAAAGAAGCCACTTGAAGAGTTGGAATTAGATGATTTAGATTTAGATGAAGATGATGTAGAACCGAAGACAAAAACAATTGAAGTGTTCTTACCACCTGCAAAAGAGGCTGGAAAAGTTTTAGAAGGTGAAATTGACGATCAAGTTAAAGAGTTAGTGTCATTACTTAGAAATGAATCGAAGGTAATATAAAACACACAGCTAAGGAAAGGGGAATTGTCATGAGTAAAAAAATCGTTGTTTTTGGTGAAGTGCGTGACGGAGAACTTCGTAACGTATCTTTTGAAGCCGTTGCCGCTGCAAAATTGGTTAGTGAGGGCGGAGAAATTGTAGCAGCAGTTTTTGGAGATGGAAGTTTAGAAAAAGCTGCTCAAGAGCTAATTTATTATGGAGCGGATCGAGTTGTTACTGTTCAAAACGAAACTTTAAAAACGTATACATCTGAGGGTTATGCACAAGCTGCATTAGCTGTAATAGAAGATGAAGATCCAGAAGGAATTGTAATGGGACACACAGCTGCAGGTAAAGATTTAACACCAAAGCTAGCTAGTAAACTAGATAGTGGTTTAATATCAGACGTAACAAGCATTGAAGTTGCTGGTGGAAATGTTGTTTTTACAAGACCAATATACTCTGGTAAAGCTTTTGAGAAGAAAATTGTTACAGATGGATTGATTTTTGCGACAGTTCGTCCGAATAACATTGCTCCTTTAGAGCGTGATGAAAGCAGAACAGGTGAAATCACTGCTAAAGAGGTTGAAATTAAAGATATTCGTACAGTAATTAAAGAAGTGCTTAGAAAATCTACAGAAGGTGTAGATCTATCTGAGGCAAAAGTAGTAATCGCAGGTGGTCGTGGGGTAAAAAGTAAAGAAGGTTTTGAACCACTTCAAGAGCTTGCAGATGCACTAGGTGGTGCAGTTGGAGCTTCACGTGGTGCGTGTGATGCAGACTACTGTGATTACTCCCTTCAAATTGGGCAAACGGGTAAGGTAGTAACACCTGACTTATATATTGCATGTGGTATTTCCGGAGCTATTCAGCATTTAGCAGGAATGTCTAATTCAAAAGTAATCGTTGCGATTAACAAAGATCCAGAAGCTAACATCTTTAATGTTGCTGATTATGGAATTGTTGGAGATCTATTTGATGTAGTTCCTAAATTAACAGAAGAAATTAAAAAATTAAAAGTTAACGCATAATCATCAGTGCCCAGTACCTTTTTAGGTTTACTGGGCATTTTACTTTTTAAAGGTTGTTTTCTCAATAAATACTGCTTTTGATACAATATCCTTAAACTACGACATAACTATAGCTTTGCATTTTGATGAGTGAATACGAACGCTTCGTCAGAATACTCCGCTTTCACGGGCACGGCCTCAGCCTCCCCGCGGAAAACCATCGCTGCGGGGTCTTCAGACACGTGCTATCCCGTAGGAGTCTGCGTATTCTGCCTACGCTAAGATTGACTTTCTAATTCCAAGGATATTGGTAAACCATATAGGCATGTTAGATAATTCTTGCTTATCACTATGACTTGATTTTTAACTTTCTTTTTCCCAATTCATCCGTACATTAAAGATAAGCACATGCTAAGGAAGGAAATACACGTAGACTCCTGCGGGACAGCGAAGACGTTGAGCCCCGACAGCGAGCGTTCTGTGCGAGTGAGGAGGCTCAGCGCGAGCCCGTGGAAAGCGTAGTGTATTTCCGTAGCAGCTGGAATTAAAGTTCAATGGTTACGTCGTATTTTCTATCAACTATGACACAAATGACAATGATTTTTACGAAGAAGCGCTTTTTTACATAAGCAGATTTCTTTTCGAAATGACTATAATGAATTATATTATTCTTATGAGAAATAATAAGCAAAACAAACTATTGGAAACAGATCATTCCAAGATGTTATACTTAATTTAGAATTGAATAAGCATGGCTTAGGAGGAATTTTATAATGGCAATTGTAAAGGCTAGTGATCAAAACTTTAACCAAGAAACTTCAGAAGGACTTGTTCTTGCAGACTTTTGGGCACCTTGGTGTGGACCTTGTAAAATGATTGCACCAGTATTAGAAGAGCTTGATAGTGAAATGTCAGATAAAGTGAAAATCATTAAGCTAGACGTTGATGAAAACCAAGAAACAGCTCAAAAATTTGGCGTAATGAGTATCCCAACCTTACTACTATTTAAAGATGGGGAAGTAGTTGATCAAGTAGTAGGTTTTCAACCGAAAGATGCCCTAGCTGAGCTAGTTAACAAACATTCTTAATTTAAAATACCAAAAGTATATTGCATGAAAAGATTCCCTTGTCTATCATTATGACAAGGGAATTTTTTGCACGTAAAGAACGCACATCTTTTCCATGATGATGCCTTTAGGAGCGTGAATGGAAAATGAATAAACGAATCCAAGAGAAATTAGCTGTCCTACCAGACCAACCAGGCTGCTATTTGATGAAAAATAAACACAATGAAGTAATCTATGTTGGGAAATCAAAAATGCTTAAAAATCGTGTGCGTTCCTATTTTAAAGGAGCACATGATGCGAAAACCCAAAGACTTGTCCAAGAAATAGACTTTTTTGAATATATTGTGACCTCATCAGAAGTAGAGGCATTAATTTTGGAAATGAATTTAATAAAGAAATATGATCCTAAATATAATGTTTTACTTCGTGATGACAAAAGTTATCCATACATTAAAATAACAGCAGAAAAGCAGCCACGCCTCATCATTACCCGTAAGGTGAAAAAGGATAAAGGTAAATACTTTGGTCCTTATCCAAACGTCTATGCTGCAAGAGAAACAAAAAAGTTATTAGACCGTTTATATCCCCTGAGAAAGTGTAATACCATGCCCGATCGTGTTTGTCTTTACTACCATATTCATCAGTGCTTAGGCCCTTGTGAATATCATGTGTCTGATCAAACAAATCAGGATATTGTGCAAAGTATCACAAGGTTTCTAAGTGGAGGTCATAAAGAAATAAAGAAGGGTTTACAGCATAAAATGCAGCAATCTGCAGAAACGCTTGATTTTGAACGAGCAAAAGAGTATAGAGATTTAATTCAACACATTGAATCAGTCATGGAACAACAAAAAATGACGCTGAATGATGAAGTTAATCGAGATATTTTTGGTTTTTCCTATGATAAAGGTTGGATGTGTGTACAAGTCTTTTTTATACGCCAAGGAAAGTTAATTGAAAGGGATGTAGCTATTTTTCCGTTTTTTGATGATGCTGAAGAAACCTTTCTTAGTTACGTAGGCCGATTTTACATCCATCAAAATCACCCAAAACCAAAAGAAATTTTTGTGCCTCTAGGAACGGATAAGCAGGTGTTAACGGAGCTATTAGAAACAGAAGTGAAAATCCCAATGCGTGGAAGAAAAAAGGAACTTGTTGAGTTAGCGATGAAAAATGCAAAAATAGCATTGCAAGAGAAGTTTTCTATGATTGAGCAAGATGAGGAAAGAACGGTAAAAGCAGTAGAGGGATTAGGAGAAGTGTTAAACATCGAGATACCCCATCGTATCGAAGCTTTTGATAATTCCAATATTCAGGGAACAGATCCGGTATCAGCCATGGTTGTTTTTGTTGATGGTCGTCCAAGTAAGAAGGATTATCGAAAATATAAAATAAGAGACGTAAAAGGTCCCGATGATTATGAGACAATGCGTGAAGTAATAAGACGAAGGTATAAAAGAGTCATAAAAGAGGGCTTGCCTTTACCAGACCTCATTCTTGTAGATGGTGGGAAAGGACAAATGAGTGCAGCACTAGATGTACTCGAGAATGAACTTGGGCTCGATATACCATTATGTGGGTTAGCAAAAGATGATAAGCATAGGACAAGTGAATTACTTTATGGAAATCCGCCTGAAGTAGTTCAAATGAATAGGAAATCACAGCAATTTTATTTAATACAACGAATCCAGGATGAAGTGCACCGTTTTGCCATTTCTTTTCATAGACAACTAAGAGGGAAAAGTACGTTCCAGTCCGTTTTAGATGACATTGAGGGAGTAGGGCAAAAACGAAAACGCCTACTTCTCCGTCATTTTAAGTCCATTGATGATATTAGAGATGCTCAGGTTGATGATTTCAAAAAGTTAGGTATTCCACAACCAGTTGCACAATCAATATTAGATGCTCTACAAATGCAGGATGATGAGGAGCAAGAATAATAAACAAGGAAAAACGAGTTGGATGACAAAGTCTTCCAGCTCGTTTTAGTTATCTTTTATAAATAGTAATTATTCTGATGGTACAGCCTGAAATTGAATAATTTTTTTCCGTTTAATCGCTTCATCCATGCATTCCACAGCTTCCTGTAGTATATGTGATAATTGCTCTGCAATAAAACCAGCTTCAAGTCTGTAATAGACATTTTCTTTGTACTGAAAACGCTCACTTATTAAGGAACTAGATAGACTAAATATGAATTCCTTATTTTTTTCCTTCGTCAGTTCTAATCGTCCAAAACCAGCTTCCTGAAAAAACTGAATTATTTCATCTATAGAGTCTAGCGGGTACTGTCGAGCCAAATTTTTCCCAATGTAATACTGCACAAAACCAGCATCTTCGCCCAATAATTCAGGTAAAGAGATGTGTCGGATTAATTCCGAGCCAAGTGCAGGAATATGTAATTGTCTTATATAGTCATTTGTAAAGAGGGAATCGTTTTTTCGCATAACTCACATTCATTCCTTTCTTCTTCTATTATCATGTTGAATGAAAAGGATTGCAATACTTACATTATTTAAAAAATAAACCTATATTTGTAAACGCTTTTTTGAACATTTTCTGAACATCATTTCTTGACGGTAAGTATGGTTAGAAGTACAATATTACTTGTCATGAAAAAGCGTAATATCTAAGGCGAGAAAAAGAGATTTATTACGTTAATTCTTGTTTTTGGAAATTAAAGCGCTTTATTTAAAAAATGATTGTAGTATAGGAAATATCATCTACTGAGGGGGGTTAAGATGGCATCGAATCGTGAATTTTTCAATCGTAGGTTACATTCTTTATTAGGGGTTATCCCTGTTGGGGTATTTTTAATTCAACATTTGGTAGTAAACCAATTTGCCACAAAGAGTCCTGAGGCCTTTAATAAGGCAGCACAATTTATGGAAAATCTTCCTTTCCGTTACTTTTTGGAGATTTTTGTAATTGCACTTCCATTACTCTTCCATGCAATTTATGGTGTTTATATTGCATTTACTGCGAGAAACAACGTATCAAGGTATGGTTTTTTCCGTAACTGGATGTTTTATTTACAACGTATTACTGGAATAATAGCCTTAATTTTTATCGTATGGCACGTTTGGGAAACAAGATTAGCACACGCAATTCATGGGACAGAAGTTAACTTTAATATGATGGCAAATATTTTAGCAGATCCATTCATGTTCTGGTTCTATATTGTTGGGGTTATCGCTACAGTTTTCCACTTTTCTAACGGATTATGGTCTTTCTTCGTTAGCTGGGGAATTACAATTACGCCAAGATCTCAACTAATTATGACTTATGCAACGTTATTAATCTTCTTGGCATTATCATACGTAAGTATTTCTACAATTATTGCATTTGCAAGTTAATGAACGAATAAAAGGTAGTAGTTAAAAACAAGGGAGTGAATAGTATGAGTAAACGGAACATCGTTGTCATTGGTGGTGGACTAGCAGGCTTAATGGCAACTATAAAAGCAGCGGAAGCAGGAGTGCATGTTGACTTGCTTTCACTAGTACCAGTGAAACGCTCCCACTCTGTATGTGCTCAAGGTGGTATTAACGGTGCGGTAAATACGAAGGGTGAAGGAGATTCCCCTTGGGAACACTTTGATGACACAGTTTATGGTGGGGACTTTTTAGCGAACCAACCTCCTGTAAAAGCAATGTGTGAAGCAGCGCCAGGAATTATCCATATGCTTGACCGTATGGGAGTTATGTTTAACCGTACTCCTGAAGGTTTACTAGATTTCCGTCGTTTCGGTGGTACACAGCATCACAGAACAGCTTATGCAGGTGCAACAACTGGTCAGCAGCTTCTTTATGCACTTGATGAACAAGTGCGTCGTCATGAGGTAAATGGTCTTGTTACGAAATATGAAGGCTGGGAATTTTTATCTGCAATTGTTGATGATGAAGGAATCGGACGTGGGGTAGTAGGTCAAAACTTAAATTCTCACGAAATAAAAGCGTTTAAAGCTGATGCAGTTATTATTGCAACAGGTGGTCCAGGAATTATCTTTGGTAAATCTACTAACTCAGTAATTAATACTGGGTCCGCAGCAGCTGCTTTGTACCAACAAGGTGCTATTTATTCAAATGGTGAGTTCATTCAAATTCATCCAACTGCAATTCCTGGGGACGATAAACTTCGTCTTATGAGTGAATCTGCACGTGGGGAAGGTGGACGTGTTTGGACTTATAAAGATGGAAAGCCGTTCTACTTCTTAGAAGAAAAGTATCCGGCATATGGTAACTTAGTACCTCGTGATATTGCAACTCGTGAAATTTTTGACGTGTGTGTTAACCAAAAGCTTGGTATTAATGGAGAAAACATGGTTTACTTAGACCTTTCTCATAAAGATCCAAAAGAGCTTGATGTTAAGCTTGGAGGTATCATTGAAATTTATGAAAAGTTTGTTGGGGAAGACCCTCGTAAGGTACCGATGAAAATATTCCCTGCTGTTCACTATTCTATGGGTGGACTATGGGTAGATTATGATCAAATGACGAACATTCCTGGTATTTTCGCTGCTGGTGAATGTGATTATTCTCAGCATGGTGCGAACCGGTTAGGAGCAAACTCGTTATTGTCTTCTATTTTCGGAGGTATGGTAGCTGGACCAAATGCAGTTAAATATATTAACGGCTTGGAAAAAACAGCAGATGACCTTTCTTCAGAGCTATTTGATCAAAAGCTGAAAGAAGAACAATCTAAATTTGAAGATATTATGAAAATGGACGGTAAGGAAAATGCTTACCAAATCCATAAAGAGCTTGGCGAGTGGATGACGGACAATGTAACAGTTGTACGTGAAAATAGCAAGCTTTTGAAAACGGATGAAAAAATCCAAGAACTACAAGAGCGATTTAAAGATATTAATATTCATGATACATCTCGTTGGAGTAACCAAAGTGCTATGTTTACACGCCAATTAGAAAACATGTTACACTTATCTCGTGTTGTTACAATGGGTGCTTATAACCGTAATGAAAGTCGTGGAGCACACTATAAGCCTGAATTCCCAGATCGTAACGATGAAGAGTGGTTAAAAACAACAATGGCAAAATTTGATGCAGAAAATAATAAACCAGAAATTTATTACGAAGAAGTCGATGTTTCATTGATTGAACCACGTAAGAGGGACTATACAAAGAAAAAAGGGGGTAAATAATGATGAGCGAATCTAAAACGATAACGTTAGTTATTACACGTCAAGATGGCCCCGATTCTAAACCTTACAATGAGGAATTTACAGTTCCTTATCGTAAAAATATGAACGTTATTTCCGCTTTAATGGAAATTAGAAGAAATCCTGTTAACGCAAAAGGGGAGGCTACTACTCCTGTATTTTGGGAAATGGGCTGTCTAGAAGAAGTTTGTGGTGCATGTTCGATGGTTATTAATGGTAAACCTCGTCAATCATGTACAGCTCTTATTGATCAATTGGAGCAACCAGTTCGCTTAGCTCCTATGAAAACATTCCCTGTTATGCGAGATTTAGCAGTTGATAGAAGTAGAATGTTTGATTCATTGAAGAAAGTTAAAGCTTGGATTCCAATTGATGGAACATATGATTTAGGGCCTGGACCACGTATGGCAGAGAGCAAGAGACAATGGGCTTATGAATTATCTAAATGTATGACTTGTGGTGTATGTTTAGAGGCATGTCCAAACGTAAACAGCAACTCTAATTTCATTGGACCTGCACCATTATCTCAAGTTCGTCTCTTTAACTCACATCCTACTGGAGAGTTTCATAAGAGTGAAAGAATGGAAACAATTATGGGAGATGGTGGACTTGCAAACTGTGGTAACTCACAGAACTGTGTACAGTCATGTCCAAAAGGAATTCCATTGACTACTTCCATTGCAGCATTGAATAGAGAAGCTACTGTTCAATCCTTTAAGAGCTTTTTTGGTAGCGATTATAACAATTAATAATAAAGCCTCTTCAAACGAAGGGGCTTTTTTCCTTACAGTTGTTTATAAGGTTATTTTACATAAAATCATTAAACTATATATACTAACAACATACTAGGAGCGAAAATTCATGAAGAGTATAAACTATATAGAAGATTTCCAGATATGGATGAAAAATTTCGAATTTTATATACCTATAAAAATTAGATTCTCAGAAACCGATATGTTTGGGCATGTTAATAATGTGTCGCCATTTATTTACTTTGAAGAAGCAAGAATTGCCTTCATGGCAAAAGTGGGTATATTTCAAGATTTAAGTGAAAAAAGTGAAAAAGTTCCTGTAGTAGCAGATCAGCAATGTGATTATCATAAACAAATATATTTTGGAGATACATTAAAACTGTACGTTAAAGCAAATCATGTAGGAAACACTTCTATAGACTTACACTATTTAGCGATTAATCAAAGGGAAGAAGTCTGTATCACAGGTAGGGGACGTATTGTACAAATAAATCCACATACTGGTAAGCCTGTCCAATTTGCTGAAAAACAGCTCGAAAAAATAAATCAATATAAAGGATAAAAATTAAGCGTCTTTTTCTGAAATAAGGGAACGGTCATCTCTCATTCTACATACTATAGAGTGACTAAATAAATCCCCCTTAGTCCTTGTAGCTCAAGAAAAGCAAGGAGGGGTTCCCGATTGAATGAAAAAGACTATAAACCAAAGCAGCTATTAACAAAACGGGAAAAAGAAGTTTTTGAATTGCTTGTTCAAGATCGAACGACAAAAGAAATAGCAGAGGAATTGTTTATTTCTGAAAAAACCGTTAGGAATCATATTTCAAACGCAATGCAAAAGCTGGGCGTTAAGGGGCGTTCACAAGCAGTGGTAGAGCTCCTTCGCATGGGGGAGCTAAAGCTTTAAATGAAAGGGCTGATCCAAGTATTCTTGGATTTCAGCCCTTGATTTTTTTCATTTAGACAGTAGAACAACTAAATATATAAGTAAATATGTATTTCGAGACTTAATTTTTCTCAAATGAGTTGCTTTCAGACATAACGTCCCATATACTTACATTAACTTTGTTTTTATGTAATTTTGCAGCAAAAAATATACAGTAATATATTATTTTTGACAAAGAGTGAATGGATTTTTGTAAGTGCTATCAAACACCCTAAATCAAACGTGAAAGATAATAATTACTAGGAGGTACTCTAGTGCAAAAAATGCTAGACAACGGATTGATTGCAGAACTGGAAAAAGATTTAAGATATATTTCTCATATTATCAAGCAAAAAGGTAGAGAAATTTTAAATAATTATCCAATCACAACTCCACAGTTCATTGCATTACAATGGTTATTAGAAGAAGGGGATTTAACGATTGGTGAATTGTCTAAAAAGTTATATTTAGCTTTCAGTACAACTACCGACTTAGTCGACAGATTAGAAAAAAATGAATTAGTAAAGCGAGTACGTGATCCTGATGATCGTCGTGTCGTACGAATTCACCTTCAAAAAAAAGGAAAAGAAATTATAGATGAAGTAATTGAAAAGCGTCAGGAATACTTGCTAGATGTTTTAGAACGCTTTAGTAATGAACAAGTGCAGTCTTTAAAAGTCGTATTGAATCAACTCTTCTTAGAAATGGAATCCCATCAACAATTGAATAATCCTAAAAAATAGTAGAAAGGCGATCCTCAATTGAAACGTCCAATTGGTGTTATTGACTCTGGTGTTGGTGGGTTAACTGTAGCAAAAGAGTTAATTCGTCAATTACCAAAAGAAGAATTTATTTATTTAGGTGATACATTAAGATGTCCTTATGGTCCTAGACCTCAAGAAGAAGTAAAGCAGTATACATGGGACATGGTTAATTATTTAATGAACTATGATATAAAAATGCTCGTTGTTGCCTGTAATACTGCAACAGCCTTTGTTTTAGAGGAATTAAAAAAGCAATTACCTGTTCCTGTTATTGGAGTTATTCAACCTGGGGCTAGAACAGCTATAAAATCCACAAGAAACTTACATGTTGGTGTCATAGGTACGAAGGGCACAATTGAGAGTGAAGCTTACCCAAAAGTGCTAAAGACTATTCACTCAAACATTCAAGTATATAGCTTAGCTTGTCCTCCTCTCGTACCAATGGTTGAAAGAGGTATACTAGAAGGGGATCAGGCAGAGCAAATAGTAGAAGAGTGCTTGAAACCTTTTGTGGAAACAAACATTGATACACTAATTCTTGGGTGTACCCATTATCCACTGTTAAAACCAGTGATTCAAAAAACTATGGGGGAAAAAGTACAAGTTATTTCTTCAGGTGATGAAACGGCACGTGATGTAAGTGCCATTCTTTCGTATCATAACTTATTATACCAAGGTGAACAGTCTCCAAACCATAAATTTTTCACTACTGGAAACTTAGCCATTTTTCAACATATTGCGAATTCTTGGTTTGGCTATCCATTAAGATATGTAAAAAATATTCGTCTAAATGAAAAGTAAAGATGCCCGTTGTGGCATCTTTTTTTCGTTGTATTAATACAATGAAAATGATTCGCTGGAGTATGAAAAGTGTTCGTTGCTTCAACACATCAAGTGTCTCAAAAGCTCTATAACCCGGGTACCTGCACTTTCGCTAGAACCATTCCCCTAATAATCATAAATATTTTTAACAAAACCTTCTCTCTATAAAAAGATAGACAAGTTTTTGTGATTTGTTGGTCTATTTACAAAAATAGCTCGTATAAATAATAGTACAAACCATCATAGGAGGGAATATGCATGCACAAGAAGATACTAGTGTTATCAATAGCATTTATTTCCAGTATTGTACTACTAACGGGTTGCTTATTTGAAGGGGAACAGTCCTTAGAAGAAATGGATACCCCGCCAGAAAGTGTGGAAACCGTTAATAATCTAGATAACGTGGGGGAAGATGTTGTAGAAGGTGAAGGGTCTGTAGAGGGAGAAGAAGACTCAGATTCCAGTGAACCAAAGGAAGTAAAAAGGGAGCTTTATTTACTAGATAAGAATGGTATGGTAGTACCACAAACGTTAACTATACCAACTGATGAGTCAAAAGCAGTTGCAAAGCAAACGTTAGAATATTTAGTAAAAGATGGACCTGTCACCAATATGCTACCAAATGGATTCCAAGCTGTATTACCAGTTGGTACGGAAGTGAACAGCATGAATTTAGAGGAAGATGGAACACTTATTGTTGACCTATCTGAAGAGTTTACAAACTATACAGAAAAAGAAGAGCTTCAAATTTTGCAAGCAATGACGTTTACCTTAACGCAGTTTGATACAGTTGAGCGAGTGAAGTTAAGAATTGAAGGGCAAGAACAAGATGTTATGCCTGTTAATGGAACACCAATTTCTAATGGATTATCGAGAGCTAACGGTATTAATCTTCATGTTGGGGATGTTACTGATTTAACCAATAGTACAGCAACAACTTTATATTATCCTGCACAACACGATGGTCAGTATTATTTTGTACCAGTTACTGTTCCAATCGAATCGGAAGAAGCAGATATGTATGAAAGTGTTGTCAAGAACATTATAAACGGACCTGGCTATGAAATGGCCGGATTATTAAACGTATTCCAGGAAGGCGTCGAACTAACAGCAGAACCTGTCTATAAAGATGGTGTTTTATCCTTAACCTTTAATGACGCAATCTTTAATAGTATAGAAAACCAAACAATTTCAAATGAAGTATTAAGTAGTCTAGTATTATCATTAACGGAACAACCTGGTGTGGAGGCTGTACAAGTAACGGTAGACGGTACAGATCAAGTTTTTAATGAGAATGGAGAAACATTCTCTAAACCAGTAAGCAGAGATGATGTTATAAATGCAAGTGGAATTTAATATCGTATAAGGGGCTGACTAATCAGCTCCTTTTTTATTGTCAAGAAAATGATAAGCTTTCTAAAGCCACTTATTTTGCAGAGATCATCTTAACTATATTAGGCCTCGACAAGACGAATGCACTTTTGTAATAGCAGGAAACGCATCAATTAATTTTTTGTATTGGAACGTAGATTTAGTTACAATATATGTTATGATGACATTCGAATAAAAAAGGAGGATACATTATGCGAGTGGATGGAAGAGAAGTTACAGAATTACGTCCCGTACATATAGAAACCAACTTTACAAAGCATCCTGAAGGCTCCGTTTTAATAAGTGTTGGGGACACAAAGGTGATTTGTAATGCCAGCATTGAGGATAGAGTGCCACCATTTTTAAGAGGACAAGGAAAAGGATGGATTACCGCTGAATATTCCATGCTACCAAGAGCTACAGAACAAAGAAATATTCGTGAATCGTCCAAAGGTAAAATTACAGGACGAACAATGGAAATCCAACGATTAATTGGACGAGCTTTAAGAGCAGTTGTTAACCTAAACAAAATAGGGGAAAGAACTGTTTGGATTGATTGTGACGTTATTCAAGCAGATGGTGGAACGAGAACTGCATCGATAACAGGTGCTTTTGTTGCAATGGTAATTGCTTTTGGTAAGTTAGTGGATAACAAAGTGTTAGCGGAGTTACCAATAAATAATTATTTAGCTGCAACATCTGTTGGTGTATTACCTGACGGAAAAGCCGTTCTGGATTTATGCTACAAAGAGGACGCAGAAGCTAAGGTCGATCTTAACGTTGTCATGAATGGGGATAATGAATTTGTAGAGTTACAAGGTACTGGTGAAGAGGATACTTTTTCTTATGATGAATTAACAAGTATGTTAGCTTTAGCAGAAGTCGGATTGAAACAACTAATGGAGCTACAACAAAAGGCTATTGGTCCTTGGCATGAGGCTATTATGAACAATATAGATGCTGCAAAAACTGGAGTTGAAACGGATGAAAAAAGTGTTGTTAGCAACAAAAAATAAAGGAAAAGCAAAAGAGTTTAAAGAAATTTTTGGGGAAATTGGAATTGACGTTATAACTTTATTAGACATTGAGCAGGAAATCCCTGAAATAGAAGAAACAGGTTCTACATTTGAAGAGAATGCAGCAATAAAAGCTGAAGAAGTAGCCAACCTTTTTAATATGCCCGTATTAGGGGATGATTCAGGCCTTGAAGTAGATGCTTTAGAAGGAAGACCTGGTATTTACTCTGCTCGATACGCTGGATTGGAGAAAAACGATCAAAAAAATTTAGAAAAAGTGTTAAATGAGTTAGAAAATATGGATCTAACGGAACGAACTGCGCGATTTGTATGTGCATTAGCCCTTGCACGCCCTGGTGGTGATACGGTCATAAAAAGAGGTACATGCGAAGGCTCTATCGGATTTAAACCTGTTGGTAGTCATGGGTTTGGTTATGACCCTATTTTTTATCCTAAAAATAGTGAGCGGTCACTAGCACAATACGAACCAGAAGAAAAAAATCAAATTAGCCATCGTCGTGATGCGATTGACCAAATGGTTAAGTGGATTAAAGAAGAAGTATTGACGGAGGGAAACTAAATTGCCGACAGTTATTATCGTAAGTGATAGTCATGGTTTAGAACAAGAGCTATTACAAATCAAAAACCGTCATAAAAATGAAGCAGATGTATTTATCCATTGTGGAGACTCTGAGTTGGACTTCCATTCAGCTGAAATGGAAGGTTTTAAAAAAGTAAGGGGCAATTGTGATTTTGATCGAACGTACCCAGAGGAAATAGACTTTCAAGTAGATGGTTTGTCATTCTATGTTACTCATGGACACCTGTTTAATGTAAAGAGTACGTTAATGCCACTTTCTTATCGCTCAGAAGAGACAGGAGCTCAAATAGCTTGTTTTGGACATTCTCATATGTCTGGAGCAGAAAAGGTCGGAGGAAAGCTTTTTATAAACCCTGGAAGCATTCGTTCACCAAGAGGAGGGGCTGGCGGAACTGCTCCTACTTATGTTAAACTATCTTGGCATAGCATTGAAGCTTTAAAAATTGAATTTTTGGATGTAAAAGATGCCACTGTTTTAAAGGATGTAACCGAAAATTTAGCTTAAAAGAAAAAACATTTGAAACTCCCTTGACATTTAGTTGATTTCATTATACAATAACTTTTGTCTGTTAGGAGATTGCGGGTGTAGTTAAATGGTATAACCTCAGCCTTCCAAGCTGATGTCGTGGGTTCGATTCCCATCACCCGCTCCATATTTCTTATATTTCTGTCCCAGTAGCTCAGCTGGATAGAGCAACAGCCTTCTAAGCTGTCGGTCGGGCGTTCGAATCGCTCCTGGGACGTCAGTTAGTCGGAAAGTGTCGGAAACGACAAAAATAAAAACACTATTAAACGTTGTGATATTAGCGTTTGATAGTGTTTTTTGTTTTTTTTTACAACGGAAAAGAATTGAACATAAATCCAAACCGTTTTACACATTTTTTACACAATCATGTTTTGGAATATCGAAACGGTCTTCTCTTCGTCTCTTTCTCTAAGCTCTTTAATTATGTGTGCATAATGTTTATTAGTTGTTTCTGTATCTGCGTGACCTAGCCTTTCTGCCACATAGTAAATTGACACTTGTTCATATAAGGAGACACTTGCATGAGTATGTCTTAAACCATGGACTGTAATAGGCTCTATTTTTAATTCCTTTAAAATCCGTTCTAATACTTTATTTGCATTTCCATTACTAATAACTTTATACTTAGATTCAGGGCTGAAAAAAACTAAGCGTAAAATGTTATCGGGAGTGGATTCAAAAAGTTTTTTGAAGGCGTTCATTACTATTGAATCCATTCTTATTTTACGTATAGATCGCTCGTTCTTGGTCGGGCCAAATCCTTCATGCATTTTCTTTGTGTATCCCCATGTTTTTGTTATATTAATTGTTCTTTCCTGAAAATCAAAATCTTTTCTTGTTAACCCCACCATTTCCGCAAAACGCATTCCGGAAGTTAGTCCTAGTAATAATAAATAATGGGTTAAGGACTTATCCAGACGTTTGTATAATTCATTGAGAAGTAGCTTGCTTTCCGCATAATTTAAGTGCTTTTCTTCAGCACGTTTGCCATCTTTACCAGTTAAAGTTACTCCCCTGGTGAAATCTACTCTTATAATACCTTCATCAATTGCTTCCCTTACACAGGACCTAATATGACTATTTAACTTTCTAGAAGTCGCCTTAGCATGATCCTTCCCATAATCATTTAAAAAAGACTGATATTTCCGTTTGTTAATATTCT
The DNA here is from genome assembly GCF_014207435.1 of Salirhabdus euzebyi. Lineage (GTDB taxonomy): Bacteria > Bacillota > Bacilli > Bacillales > Alkalibacillaceae > Salirhabdus > Salirhabdus euzebyi. The sequence goes on along the minus strand of NZ_JACHGH010000001.1, from coordinate 431,749 downwards.
GTAAAGCTGTTCCTCCAAAGTGAATCCTTATAGTTTCCAACGTATTTAAATATCTTTCCATAGTGTTCTTAGCAATGTTAGGTTTATAAACTTTTAACCAGGACTCAAAGTATTCATCGAAAGGCACAGGTTTTAAATTTGGCGCCACACCTTTTCTTAATTCCGCTTCAACTTCAGAAGCGGCAATTTGTGCTTCTTTTTTTGTGCTAAAACCACTTTTTCTAATGGGTTTAGGTTTCGCGCTTATTGTATATTGCCATGTTTTCCCGCGTTTTTGAAAACTTGCCATCATAATCACTCCATTTTTTATAATAAAGTATAGAACATTTGTTCTGTTTATGGTATTATAATTTCTAGAAATATACAATGTTTTACGAAAATTTGTAAAAATACGTCGAAAAATACGCTTACATAACGTATAATCATAATCAGATAAAGCTGTTCGGCTGTATTGTGTCGGCAAGTAGACATTTAGTCCACTTGTTTCTCACCCGCTTCAATCCATTCATATAAGTCGTCAATATGACAGTTGAGAATAGCAGCAATATTTTTTGCTACTTTGATAGACATTAATTGCCTATTGTTCGCATATTTGTTTACTTGTTGGAAAGTAACACCTAAACGAGCTGCTAAATCAACTTGAGTCATATCTTTATTCCTGAGTAGTTCTCGAAGCAGGCATCTACCGACTATATAAGCCAAACAGACACCCTCTCTATAAATAAAGTAGCAGTCTTACATATATAAAATCTGTTAACAATCGAGGATAAAGAGAAAAACGAAAAGGCGGCGATGTTTTGACAGATGAAAACTTATTGTTATTTGTAAGATTAGTAAAAATATTAAAAGGTGAAGGAAAAACAATTAAAACAAATGTTTAGAACTAATTGTTCCTTTGTTTTTCGTAAAATTCAACAGTAAACTTTATGCTCTCAATAAACTTTTCCCTTTCTTCTTCGTCTAGAGAAAGGGTCTTTTCTATGAGTTGTTGAAGGAAATACATGTCTTTAACGTCTAGATCAGAATCAGTTAAAGCATTTATTCGGTCGAGATAATTTTCTTCTGTTTTCTTGTTTGGAAACAGATCATCCACTTTTATATTCAATGCTTCTGCTATTTGGAAAATTGCGTTTTGTTCAGGAGCGTTTACACCACTTTCCCAAGATGAAATAGTATTATGTTTAACTCCTATTTTTTCACCTAGTTGTTTCTGGGTTAGTTTCCGCTTCTTTCTTTCTTCTCTTATTCGATTGCCAACAAATTGATAAAGCTCTTTCTTATTCATTACTACGCCCCTTTCCTATTAATCCCTAAGCCAGTACAATTATAGCACATTTCATGAAATAACATAAATATTTTTCATAAATTATGAAATTATGATTGACACCGCTTCTTTATTTCATGTAACATGAAGTTAATGAAACGGAAGAGGAGTGATTAACCTTTATGACAGGGCAATCTAAATTAGCAGCTTGGCGTAGATTTTATAATATTTCACAGGAAGAAATGGCTCGATTGATTGGTATAACATTGCGTAGTTACATCAACAAAGAGAATGGTGCAACACAATTTAAAATGGATGAAATGTTCCTCATTAGCAACAAGATTGGTAAACCTATTGAGGAAATTTTTTTACCAACTAACTTCATGTCACATGAAATAAAGGGTGAGGGAAATGCAACAACTGAAAGTAAATCTTTCAATACAAATTCCTGAAGACCAAATATTAATTTCTAAAGTGGAGTTTGAGGAACTAAAACAAAAAGAATTAACAGGTGTCTACTGGAACATGAAGGACTTAGAGAAGCGGATTAACAAAAGTGATCGATGGATTAAAGATAACATCTTATACCCAACCCGCTTCCGAAAAATTTTAGATTCAGATATAGGTGGCTTTGTTTTTTACCCTAGATCCAAAGGTCAAACTTGGAGTTTTCAAGCTAATAAGATGGCTGAATTTCTAGATAAACATTTTAGGGAGATATTTCAATAAAGGAGTGAATTAATTGGATAAGAAAAAAGAGTTTGATGAAGTGGAGGTTATGTCTAAGGGAGAAGCTATAAGCGAAATAAGGGAGTTTTTCAAAGGAAATAAAAAATTCCTTGATCAAGCTACTTTATTTATTCTTTCGTCTCATCATTTCCAAAAAATAAGTTCAATGGTAATCCATAAAGATAATTGGAATTGGGAAAAGTTTTTACAAATTTGTATAGATACTGATTTGGGCTTTAAACACTTCTACTACAGAAAGGGCAATAAGAAATATGCACCTTCTGAAAACAGAAACGGAAATAATACGCATGATATTCATGAATATGGAATTACTGTTTATTACCTGAAGGGCGGATCTATTGAAGAATATAAGCTCTAACTATTGAAGGGGGACGTGAATTAATGAATTTAAAAACAATTGCTAATGACATTCTACCAGTCTATGAAAACAATTCAGGATTGAAGTTTGTAGATGCTCGTGAGCTGCATGAACAACTATTTGTTGGTAAGGATTTTTCTAGTTGGATTAAAGATCGTATTGAAAAGTATGGGTTTACAGAAAACGAGGATTATAAATTAACGCTCACCAAAATTGGGGAACGTCAAAATGTTACCCGACATGACTATTTACTTACCTTAGATACTGCTAAAGAGATTGCTATGGTTCAAAACAATGAAGCGGGGCGTGTAATTAGGAAATATTTCATTCAAGTAGAAAAACAATTTAGGCAGCAACAACCTAAGACTCAACTTGAAGTTTTGCAAGGGACCATTAACCAGATGATTGAGCAAGAAAGTCGCATTAATCAAATCGCACTACATAATCAGCAATTGGCACAGGAAAATAAATCATTAAAGCAACGAATGGATAACTTTGATCGCATAGATACAATTGGGGACCTTCAACAACGTTTAAACAAAATAATCAAACGTTATGCCTGGGATAACGGAGTAAATATAGGTACTGCCTGGAAGCAATTTGACCAAGCTTTTAATACTGCTTTTAGAACAAATATTACTGCTAAAAGAAATAATTACGCAGAAAAGCATTGTTTAAAGAGCCTAACTAGACCGCAATATTTGTCATTAGTTGGTCAATTAGAAGATGGAATAAGAGTAGCGGACAAGCTTCTTAATCAATCCAGAAGCGGGGGATACGTTTATGAACAATGAATTCTTGCTTGTTGATCAAGAGAAGGCTGAAAAGTTAAGAGCTACAGGGATATATATCTTAGCAAGAATCAAAATTGCATTTGAACATAGTCAGTTTGATGAAGTGAAAAAGGCAACAGATAGTCTGTTTGAAGTGGCAGGAGAGCTTGAAAGGTTAAGGCAGAAGAAAGAAGTTGTTGATAGAAATAAGATTCAAAGAATTAAAGATTCCTATAAACAGGATTTAAATACATTTCCAGTGAAATTGGATGTTCGAAAATGAGTGGAAAAACAATAGATAGGTGGATGTACTTTTTCGGAATCCTGGTCTTGGTTTTTCTATACATTGCTATTGCTCGAAGCTCATAAAAAAACAGCAAGTTCATGACGGGAACTTACTGTTTCATAATAACTAGACAATTAAATGGTATCACCTTATATCAATAGTGGCAAGTCAATCTTGGCTTTGCCGTCATACCTAGGAATATGTTCGCTTTCTAACACTACCCCTGTTTAAGTGAATGTCCCTCTCATCCATCTATTCCTAGGTGTGCCGGTGCAGCCGAGCACCATTACTAATACATATGAGAGGAGGAAGTATCTATGAATTTAACTGAATTAAAAAAGCATGCTTTAGCAGCACAATTAGCTAATGAATATGGTATTTCAGTAATGTGGAGAAACGAAATCATGCTAAAACCTCGCTTGTTTGTGAACATCTTATTTAACTTTAACCCAACTTTAACGGTCCACATTATTCGAGAAGATCCTTATTTCGCTCAGATTAGCTTTGAACATGAAGAATTTAAATATTTCACGATTGTGGATCAAGATGGTTACAAGCTAATCGAAGAAATTGTTTTACAGAAAGACATAAAAAAAGCTCACTAAGAGTGAGCAACTAAAGAAAAAATATTTCAATTCTATTTTACCATGAAATATCCGCTTCTACCAAGGAGGGAAGGATATGCAAGCTGTAGAGGAACAGTATAAGTATGATAAATGCGGCAGAATGGCATTTCATCCTGACTTTCATACGAAGCACCAACAAGTACTTACATTATCCGAGAAAGAGTATTTGTGTAAGTACTGGGAAGTAGATGATATGCGTACAATGGCATTTGCGCTAGATAGAACTGAATCAAGTCTAGCTTCCACTGTTTGTAGATTGAAGAAACAAGGCTTATTTGATTATTACAAAAATCTAAATAAATATTGGTGAAACCACAAAGGAGAGGGTTAATATATGCCAAACGCTATTGGAATTGTAAGACGTATGGATGACTTAGGACGAGTTGTAATACCTATCGAAGTTAGAAGGGCTCATGGATGGGAAAGTGGAACACCTCTGGAAATGTTAGCTAGTGATGAGGGCATAGTTGTTCGCAAATATAAAAGCAATCACGAAAAAGAACAAACTTTAAATGCACTTAAATCATTATTACCAGTTGTGAATGGTAGAGCTACTAAAAATGTATTAGAACAAGTTATTTCTTATGTGGAAGCCAATTAATTACTCATAGAAGGTCCCGCTCCTGTTTTAGGCGATGGAGCGGGTTAGCTAAAACAACTTGTACTAAGAGTATATGCAGTGTCAGTTAGTATATTCCATTAAATGATTAAAAATAGGTCGGATAAATAGAAAAAAAGATTGGAGGGGAGCTATCAGTGCATGGATGGGTGAAACTACATAGAGAGCTCATGGAAAAGGCGATTTGGCTGGAGTCTACCCCTGAACAAAAAACAATATTGATCACCCTTCTCATGATGGCAAACCACAAAGAAAAAGAGTGGGAATGGAAGGGGGAAAGGTTTAAAGCGGAGCCTGGTCAATTTGTTACCAGCTTAGAAAAAATTGCCCAAAAGAGCGGTAGAGGGATTTCCGTACAGAACGTAAGAACAGCAATAAAGCGATTTGAAAAATATGATTTTCTAACAAACAAATCAACAAACAAAAACAGACTTATAACCATTGTTAATTGGTGCATTTATCAAGAGCAGGAAGAAGAACCTAACAAGCAAACTAACAAGCAACTAACAAGCAGTCAACAAGCAACTAACAAGCAACTAACAACTAACAAGAATGTAAAGAATGATAAGAATGATAAGAAGTTAATTAGTAGTAGTAGCGGCGATGAAAAATTTGCTGAACTCATGAATTTTTACCGGGACAATTTACAAAAAGGAATCAGCGAATCCCCTTTTAATTTGGAGCTCCTAATTCAATGGTATGAGGAATGGGGAGACGAATTATTATTGGGCGCTATGCAAATTGCAGCTAAAAAAGAAGCAAAAGGAATTAGTATGATCGAGGGCATTTTAAAGAACTGGAAAGAAGCGGGTGTAAAGAGTTTAGACGATGCTCGTAGATTTGAAACAAAATTTAAAACTAAAAATAAATCTAGTCGTGGTTACGGATCTAAACGACCAGAGGTATTACCTGATTGGTTTAAGAAGCAGGATGCAGACGAAACAAAAAAACAACCCAAAAAGAAAACCTTACTAGAAAACGATGCACAGGCTATCGAATTAGCTATTTCTTTTAACAAAGATCCAATGAGTACGGTGCCAAGTTTAGAACACAAATATGGGATTACATCAGCTGATATTCAAAGAGTTGTAGATAAAGAGATTTCTGCAATTGATTTACTAAAAAACAGAAGCAGTCCAGCTGTCTAAAGGGGGAACTTAAATGATTTATGTAATGGGAAAAGTGATGTACGAAGCCTATACGACTGGTAAAAATCCTTTTACTCACGAAGAGTTAATCGAGCATATCAATCAATCTTTTGGACTTAGAGAAACAGTTAACTACCTGCAGGTCAAATAAACAAGTAGTGGGAGGGAAAACGAATGTTATTAGGAAAAGCTGTAGAGCAACAAAGACATTATTTTATCCAACAACTCCAACGATTAAACTACTTTGAAACTAGTGATGGGACACCAGTTGATTCTTTGAATCTAACAGAATTGGAACAGGTTTATGAAAATGTAAAGTTTGCTAGGGAAAAAGAGGAGGAAAGTCCTCATGTCGGTTTACATAGCACATGAAAATTCCAACCTAGACTGGAAGCCGAAAGAACTACAAAAATTTAGAAATCTATGGAACGAAGGATTTTCGATTCAAGACATAGCAAAAAAGCTCAAAAGACCTGAAATCGAAATTGGTTTGATTATCTTAGACCAAGCCCATAAGGGGAAAATTAAGCCTAGATTTGGTGGATTAATGGGATTTGCCATAATGGCTGAAGCCCAATAGGAGGGGTGACAGTGAAAGCTGCAGATGTGTTGGAAACGCATAAAAGAAATCACATCGTTGAACAGCTGCACAAGTTAAAATACTTCGACACGGATGGTAAATCGTATGAGGAGTTGAAGCGGAAGTTAGCCATTCTTAGAGCAATGGAAATAGATGTAGGTACAGATGCTAATAAGTGGTTTTAGGGGGGTTACTAATGGAGTATGACAAAAGATGTGTTGCTACCAGAATAAAAATGATTAGGAAAGAAAAAGGCCTAACTTTGGAAGAGTTCGGAAAAATAGCTGATGGCGCAGGAAAGAGCAATGTATCGAGATGGGAACGAGGTTTAGCATTACCAAGTAATAAAAGATTAAAAATCATTTCTGAACTTGGTGGCATCACTGTTAATGCTTTATTATTTGGTATCCCTAAAGAATTACCAATGCAGAACACGGGAGAAATGACAGAACAAATACCAGTTTATCAAGCGAATAGTATTAATCACTTAACGAAGATCCTTAACGACATTCACAGAGAACGTATTAGACAAAATCAAAAATGGGGTATTCAACGTCACGACTGGGGCAAATGGTTAGGAATTTTAGGGGAAGAGTACGGTGAAGTTTGCCAGGCAATAAACAGAATCTATTTTCCTTCAGATGCCAAACCAACAGATGCAGTTAATTTATATAACGAATTAATTCAATTGTCAGCTGTTGCCGCTTCAATGGCAGAACAAATAAAAGAGGAGGAGCAATAATGTCTATACAAAAGGATCTACAAATGAAGAACCTGAAAATAGAAAATTCTAGATTAACTGAGTTAGTTGATCAGTATGAAAAACGTGAGAAAATCCATAGAAAAATTTGCCTAGGTTACGTTTTAACTTTAATGCTAACCATCCTTTTTGCCATTTGGGGATTATTTGTATGAACCACGGAAGAAGAGGGATGTCGTTTGAAAATACGGTGAATTATACCAACAATCTTTATAACCACAAAGGGAAGGCCATTATTAATAAACGTCCTACTCCTATGAAGATTATTGGGAAAACAAGAGGAAATCAGCACCTATGTATTTTTTCTGAGAAAAGCACAGTGGACTATGACGGAATTTACTTAGGCAAGCCAGTAGTGTTTGAAGCAAAAACAACGAAATTAAAAAGGTTTCCTTTAGACATGATTACTGATAGCCAAGTGGAATATCTGCAGCAAGCAGAAAAACATGGAGCGGTTAGCTTCGTTCTAATTGAAATGAGGATAGTGAATGATGTGTTCCTGATACCTAATAACATGCTCCAAAAATATTTAAAGGCAGCAAACAAAGGAGCAAGAAAATCTATCCCGCTTCAAGATTTAGAAATATATGCACACTTAGTTACAACACAAAATGGAGTGCCATTAGATTACTTATCAGTAGTAGATAAATTAATTAAAGAGGGAGTTGCCTAAATGATTTATAAAAATATTGTTTTCAAAAAGGTAAGAGACTCAGTTTTCCTTCTACGTGACGGAAAAATAGTAGCTCGCCGAAATGTACAGGATAAAAAAGGATTGAAAGAATTAACAAATATGGCTCGTGCTCTTGGTAAAAAGTTAAGTCTACGAAACTGGAAAGCAATCGATAACAACAAAATTGTTGTTCAAATTCTAAACCAAGACAAGGTTTCAGCGTGGTTTAAAAAATAATAATTAATTAATCATCAAATGGGAGAGTGAATTTATGGAGTACATGATTGACTTAAATGAATTTGCAGATGGCGCTTTAGCCTGGCGAGTAAATGAGGAGCTGCAAAGAATTTTCGAAAACATTGCGGATCCAAATACAGATCCTAAAAAGAATCGTACCTTAACTATAACGATTAAGATTCATGGGGACGAGAAGCGGGATGTCTTACAGTCCAATATTCAAGCTAAGTCTAAATTGGTACCAGCTAAGGATGTAGAAACCAAATTAATTATGGGTGCTGATAAACAAGGTAACATTTTTGGTCAAGAATTACGTTCAGGCGCAAAGGGTCAATTGTTTATGGACCATGATGGTGATGTTTCTAATGATGTAGGAGAAAAAGTATTGAGTTTTAGAAACCAAAAAGCAGGAGGAGAAAAGAATGATTAAAGAAGCAATTCAGTACATTGTTGGTCTTGGAAATAAAGACGTGGTGGACGTTAATTTGCAAACCTATGCAACGGATAAATTACATCTTATAGAGGCACCAACTCCTGATGTATTAGAGGTTCATAGTTTGTCGGGTTTGGTAGATTATCTTGATTCTCATTTTGATGGGGATGACCCCATTATGATTCATATCAAGAGTCCTACTGAAGTAACAGCTTATTCAAGTGTTAATCAAGATTACAACCGTAATAAATGGATAACAGCACAGGCTATGTTACCAAGTTTTCGCTTTGATAACTGGTACGACACTGAGAATTTCAACATTAAACTTCAATCTTGTTTTGTGAAAAATGATGATCGTGATGTCATGTTGAAAGTGGTGGGAAATATTACGGAAGACCAGGTAAAAACAGTGAGTGATGACGGGGTTTCTCAAGCAGTAGTTGCTAAGGTAGGGGTTGCTGCAGTGGGGAATGTAGAAGTACCTAACCCTGTTGCGTTAGCTCCGTACAGAACATTTGTAGAAGTAGTTCAGCCAGAAAGTAATTTTATATTCCGCATGCAATCGGGTCCTAAATGCGCTCTGTTTGAAGCGGATGGTGGGGCTTGGAAACATAAAGCTATAGAAAACATTAGAAATTACTTAACAGATTCATTGCAAACAGAAATTGGTGCTGGTCGAATCACAATCATAGCTTAACAGATTAATAGGGCTCGTTTTGGCGGGCCCTTTTTAAAAATGAGAAGGTGACTAAGTGAAGATTAGATTATCATTACTAGCTGCAGTCATCATAGTAGTCCTTTTATCACTAGCTCAGATTAAAGAAGCGGCAGTACAAGAAGAAATAAGAATTATAGAAACGAAAGAATACATTACTGAATATGTGTTTATTCCAAAAGTGAAGCGATTAACTCATACAGTAACCAATAATGAACCGACAAAAATGTTAGTGACTGGCTATACAGCTGGACCGGAATCAACAGGTAAGTACCCCGGTGATCCTAGTTATGGTATTACCGCTACTGGAACGAAAGTAAGAATGCCCAGTGATAATGAACCAGGTACTTGTGCAGTAGATCCTAATTATATCCCACTAGGAACTATCCTTTATGTAGATGGATATGGATTGTGTAGAGCTGAAGATACGGGTGGGAAAGTTAATGGTTATCACGTGGACGTTTATTTAGAGTCAGTTGATCAAGTGTACCAACAAATTGGAAAAGGGAAGCGGAATGTTTGGATACTTAGTGGATTTAATGAGTAGTAGACACCTTATATGCAATAGAAAGGATGAATGTTATGACAAAGTATGTTTGTCCAGTTTGCAAAAAAACCGAGTGGAGTAACGGTTATCCTAACTCAACGGGAGAAGGGACGCATCCGAGAATTTGTAAGCACGGAGATAAAATTATAGTAATGAAAGTCGTATAGTTAAGTTATTGCGTATAACGACACTTATACGTCATATCGAGGAGAGTATTAAATGTCATTACAAATAGAGGAAAAAGAGGCAAATGCTTTTGCAATGGCTCTACTAATGCCTGAAGGTTTAGTAAGAAAGCAGGTTGCTAAGTATATTAATGATGAGCATGGAATTGATCAAGAAAATGACGAGAACATTAAGAAGTTAGCCGATTTATTTCAAGTAAGCGAGCAACTGATGCTTATAAGATTAAGTCAATTGGGATACTTTGAATCCATTTACAAAAAGAAATACAAATAAAAAAGCCAAGAGGCAGGCTCTCGACTAATGTTGGTCAAAACCATTATATCATGGGGGTCTGTCCAATGGTTAAAGAAGATTCAATCAAAAAAATGATTTTCAAAATTGCATGGAAAATAAGCGAGCACCGGACAGATAGACGAACAGGACCTATATCACCAATTCCGAGAAGTAAATATGCTCAATTACTCTTTGATGAAGGAGCTGGGTGGAATGAACAAAAAGAAGATTGAGAACCTTATCTATGAATATCATTGGCGAAAAAAAGAAATGGATCGTCTAGAAAATATTTTGTTTGGTTCCACCATTCCGATAAGAGGCAGTGTAGGAGTTTCAAAGTATGGCATAGAAGCTACTTTACCTCGAGGCACTTCATTAAAGAGTAAAGCAGAATTAGAAGCAATGGATAAAAGAGAAGAAAGATTGTATGAAAGATGGGTTGAATATAGAGAGAAAGTATTTGCGATTGAATTAGTGGTAGATAAATTAGATGATGAATACCATCTGATTATTATAGATTGCATGATGGAAGGTATGAGTTATCGTGCTATTGCAGCTCATTTAGGCTACAGTCGTTCAAAACTGAGAGAGTTGAAGGACGATATGTTAAACCAAATATGCCAAAAATGCCACTTTGTGCACGATTTGATTTTGAAAAAGACTACTGTATAAAATGGAATTAAGCGGAAGCGGATTTGAGTTATTATGTTTTCAATAGTGTTTTTACTTGCCATTGAAGATTCCCAGTCTTTAATGGCTTTTTTATTTTAATAACAGAGGAGTGTTGATCATGGCAGACAAAACGTCGTGCGTAGGTAACGTACATATAAATGTTGATGTGTCAGAAGCGGTAAAAGGTTTAAAAGCAGTACAACGCGAAGTAAGAAAAACGATAGCTGCTTTAAAAGAAGTGGACGAAATTCAGAAACATACGTGTCCAGAGTGTGGAAAAATGAGTTTGAAAACCTTATTAGCAAATGAAGTAGTGCAAAGTAGAGTGTGCGTTTATTGTGGGTGGTCGAATGTAGTTATTGGTGATTGAACTTGTTGAGATAAGAGGTGATTCTAAGTGATGGCTAAGTGTGACAACTGTTCCCAAGTGACAAAGATAAAGTTTAAAGAAGTGCGTCATCAACAAGGAATCAAAGAGACCTACTTCAATTGTGAGCATTGTAAGACTCGATACATCTGTTTTTTAACTGATGAAAGAGTAAGAGAAATGCAACAGAAACTTAGATCATTCGGTGGTAGACATAATGGCAGGATGAAACTACAACAAGAGATAAATGAGCGCATGAACTTATTAAAATACAACCTCATAAATTTTGGGCGTGCTGATTTGTGAGGTCCAGAACAAACGACAAGTTCTATAGTAGTAAAAAATGGATACGGAAAAGAAATAATATCTTAAGACGGGATCAATACGAGTGTCGAGAATGTAGGCGTTACGGTAAGACAACACAAGCAACTACTGTTCATCACATCTTTCCTTTGGAGTTTTATCCAGAGTTCAAATTATCTGAAATCAACTTGTTAAGTCTTTGCAACGAATGCCATGAGAAGATGCACAATAGATTTACTAATGAACTTACTGCAAAAGGGATTAACTGGATAAATCGAATCAAGGATCAACTGCACGAACCCCCCACCCCTAACGGTGGGAAGTAGCAACTTTACTAGGCGAAGGTTTAGAAGGCTTTCCAATAGAGCGGGTTGTGAGAAATTTTTTTTCGGGAGGTGAAGACGGTGGCAAAGGTACCAACTAAAGAAACGATAAAACGACGAACGATTCAAGATATGAAAAAGTTGGGAGTCCATAAAACTCAGTATAATCGCATGATTGACATTTATTCAGAACTAGTTTATCAATATTTGAAATTGAATGATGAGTTCGAAAGTGGTGGTTACCAATATGAATCTTATACTGCTGCAGGCGGTGCAAAAAAGTCACCTATAGTTGCAACCCTAGAAAGTTTAAGAAAAGATATTTTAGCATACTCCGATCGTCTTTGCCTTAATCCGAAATCAACTATGCAGCCAGGAAAAGGTAATAAAGGAAAAGAATCAAAGTTGGCAGGCGTGTTGAGTAAACTTGGCTAAGCACAAAAATTATGATGTAGTAATGGAGTATGCTAAAAGCATTATTGAAAAAAGAAAAGTGGCTTGTACTGAAACGATTCAAATGTGTGAAAGGTTTTTACGTGATCTAAAAAATCCGGCTTATGACTTTAATTCTAAGGATGCTGAATTTGTTATTCAGATCATAGAAAGTACATTCGTTCACCAAAAAGGTGAAAATATGGAGGGCTACCCTTTGAGGGGTAAGCCTTTTTTGTTGCAACCATGGCAAAAATTTGTCGTTTATAACTTGCTTTCTTTTCACCACAAAGGAACTAGACTTAGAAAATATAAAGAAGCATTTATTATGTTGACTAGAAAACAGGGTAAATCACCATTTACTAGTGCATTAGCATGGGGACTTGGTTTACTTGAAAGAAAATCAGGTGCAGAAATTGTAATAGTTGGTGAAAAACTTAAACAAGCATTACAAAGCTTTAACTTTCTTCTTTACAATATTCGTAATATGGGAGAAGAGGAGAGTTTTCGGATTCTAGACAACAACCAAGAACATAGTATTAGCGGTGACTTAGCAGATGGTTATATGAGAATTGAAACAATTGCTGGTAACAGTGACAAGATGGATAGTTTAAACACGCTCATTCAAATTTTGGATGAGCTTCATTTATATAAAAGTGCTAGTCATTACAATACGATTAAAGAATCTGGTAAAGCTTATCGTAATAGTTTGTGCATTGGTATCACTACAGCTGGTGATAATCCGAATAGTTTTTGTTATAAACGGATGAAGTATTGTCAGAAAATCTTAAACGGTAGTGTGGAAGATGAACAAATGTTTGTAATGATCACCAAGGCTGATGAAGATGAAAACGGAGATGTTGATTACACTAATCCTATTGAACATGAAAAAGCCAATCCAAACTATAATGTATCTGTTTCAGCACAAGAATTGATGAATGATGCGATACAAGCACAAAATGATCCGCAGCAAAGAAAATCATTCTTAGCTAAATCGCTTAATATATACACTTCTGCAATGAAAGCTTACTTTAGCATAGATGAGTTTAAAAACAGTGATAAAAAATACAATTGGACCATTGATCAGTTGGCAAAAATGAATATTGATTGGTATGGTGGGGCTGACTTATCCAAAATGCACGATTTAACTGCAGCTGCACTTTACGGTTCATTTGAGGATGTCGATATTGTTATCACTCACGCTTTTTTCCCAATTGTTACAGCTCATATTAAGGCAGATGAAGACAACATCCCTTTATTTGGTTGGAAAGATGATGGATGGCTAACCATGACCAATACCCCGACGGTTAATTATACGGATGTCATAAAGTGGTTTGTATCTATGAAACAAAAGGGATTCCGAATTAAACAAGTGGGATTTGATAGGAAGTTCGGACAAGAATTTTATCTTGGTATGAAAAGAAAAGGATTTTCTATAGTAGATGAACCGCAATATTTTCACAAAAAGTCACAAGGTTTTAGAAGAATTGAAAAGAAGGCAAAAGACGGAAACTTCTACTACCTTCATTCTGAGGCATTTGAATATTGTGTGCAAAATGTACGAGGTGTTGAAAAGACTGATGATATGATTCAGTACGAAAAGGTGGAAGAAAAAAGCAGAATCGATATATTTGATGCTGCTGTATTCGGAGCGGTTCGTAAAATAGAAAATATGGAGAAATCCACATCTGCTACAAAGTGGTTAAATGGAGGTGCTTCAAAATCAAATCAATAAAAGAGAATTTGAGTAGAGTAATTGAAGTTGTTATTCACTTTATTCAGTCGAATACGGTTGATCTGATACTGTCTATTGGAATTGTTTTTATTTCGATAGGCTGTTTTTTATGGTCTTCCATAATAGGCTTTATTGTTACGGGGGTGGTACTGATATGTTTAGCCATTTTTCTTTATAGAGGAGGTGTATAAAATTGGGGTTCCTATTAAGGGAAAGAAAAATAAGATCTGATACATCAGATGCAACAAACTGGTTTTTAACGCAAGAGGCATATGACACGTTAGCTATACCAGGTTATAGGAGACTATCAGATAATCCAGAAGTTAAGATGGCCGTTCACAAAATAGCTGACTTGGTCTCATCCATGACCATTCATCTAATGAGAAATACAGAGGATGGGGATATCCGTGTAAAGGATGAATTGTCACGAAAGATAGATATAAATCCTTATAGTTTAATGACTCGTAAAGCATGGGTTTATAACATTGTCTATACTTTACTTCTGGATGGGGAAGGAAACAGTGTAGTTTATCCGAAAACGAATGACGGTTATATTTCTGATCTAATTCCTCTGCAACCATCCAAGATAACATTCTTCGATACACAAGATGGTTATAAAATTCGTTATGGTGGGAATTTTTATAATCACGATGAGATAGTCCATTTCACTATTAACCCTGATCCCGAAAAGCCATATTTGGGAACGGGGTATAGGGTTGCGTTAAAGGAAATTGTACACAACTTAAAACAAGCTACCGCAACAAAAAAAGGGTTCATGGGTGGTAAATATATGCCATCATTAATCGTAAAAGTTGATGCTAACACTGCAGAACTTTCGAGCGAGGAAGGTAGAAATGCTGTTTATCAAAAATACCTCGAGTCCAGTAATGCTGGGCAACCATGGATTATACCTGCTGATCTATTAGAAGTTGAGAAAGTTACTCCTTTATCTTTGAAAGATTTAGCGATTAATGAAGCGGTTGAATTGGATAAGAAAACAGTAGCAGGCATCATCGGTGTCCCTGCTTTTTTTGTTGGAGTTGGTAAGTATGATAAGGACGAATATAACAACTGGATAAACTCTAGGATTCTACCCTTTGCCCAGGGATTAGAACAAGAATTAACCAGGAAGCTTTTATACAGCCCAGACTTATATTTTAAATTCAATCCTAGAAGCCTATATGCTTATGATCTTAAAGAGTTAGCAGATGTAGGCACACATTTATATGCCAACGGCTTAGCATGGGGCAATGAAGTAAGGAATTGGCTAGGCATGTCACCTAAAGAAGGATTAAATGAATTGGTGATTTTAGAAAACTATATTCCAGCCAATAAAGTAGGCGATCAGAAAAAATTGAAAGGTGGTGAGGATGATGAGTGACAGGGAGAAAAGACAAACGAGGAGTCTCTCAACTGATTTGAAAACCCGTTCCGAAGAAGATGGTGAAAAAGTTATTGAAGGCTATTTTGCTGTTTTTAATTCCGAAACAGAATTATGGCGAGGGGCTTTTGAAGAGATTGCACCAGGTGCGTTTGACAACACAATGAGTAATGACATTCGTGCATTAATCAATCACGATACAGGATTGGTACTTGGTAGAAATAAGTCAGGCACCTTAGATTTGAAAATCGATAGTAGAGGTCTATGGGGCAGCATCAAAATTAATGAGAACGATACAGATGCTATGAATCTATACGAACGGGTAAAACGCGGTGATGTTGACCAATGTTCGTTTGGATTCAATATCGAAAAAGAGGAAACTGACTGGCGTGATGATGGAACAGTTAAATGGATATTGAAAGAAATAGATCTACACGAGGTGTCGGTTGTCACGTTTCCAGCCTACGAATCTACTGGTGTTCAGGCAAGGAAAAAGGAAGTCGAGCAGCATGAAAAGAGAATGATGGAACAAAGAAAAAATCAATTAAAGGAGAGATTAAAGAATGCCATTAAAGCAACTAATGATTCAGAAGAAAATTAATCAAAGAAAGTCTACATTGGAGGAACTTCTTAAAAAGGAAGCTGACTTTGCAACGCGTTCAAGTGAGTTGGAAGCATCTATTAGCGAAGCAGAAAGTGAAGAAGAAGTATCCACCGTAGAAGAAGAAATCAACAAGCTTGAGGAAGAAAAGAAAGGTTTCGATGATCAAAAAAGTAAATTAGAGGGTGAAATTTCTGATTTAGAAAAAGAGTTAGAGCAGCTGAACAGTAATGCTCCAGCTAACAACGAAAGGGGAAAGAAAAACATGCCAAAACAAAAAGAACAACGTATTACTAGCCGGGAATATTTTACGCGAGAGGTTGAGGAGTTCTATGATGAATTACGAAGCCGTCTAGAAGCACGAGCAAATGGACAAGTATTACCTCCGGGTGAATCGGGTGCAGAACTTGTCATTCCTGACATTGTTGTAAATCGTATCCGTGAACGTATTGGCGATTTTACTACTCTATATCCATTGGTTGATAAAATTACCGCAGGCGGCCGAGTGAAGTTGATCCTTGATGTTGATGCTGCTGAAGCAACTTGGTTAGATCAACGCGGAGCGCTTCCTGAAAGTGATGATTCTGCACTAACTGCGGTTGAATTTGATGGATTCAAGGTTGGTCGAGTTGTTTATATTGATAACTCACTACTTGAAGATAGCATCATTAATCTAGATGACTATTTAACAAAGCGAATTGCTCGTTCAATTGCTAAATCCGTGGATAAAGCAATCGCTGTTGGAACAGGTGCTGTTGATAAGCAACCTGCAGGTATTATTCCTGCTATTCCTGCTGGAAACCAAGTTACGGTTCCTTCTAATCCAACTTATGCAGAAATCATTCCGCATCTTGGGAAAATAGATACTGGTGAGGACGCTTCTGGTGAGATTGTAGCTGTTATGCATCGACAAACATATTATGCAAAAATCGCAAATTTGACTTTGCATGTTAACTCAGAAGGGAAAGATGTGGTCCAGTTACCTAACCTAGCACAACCTAATTTCTTAGGTCTAAAAGTTGTGTTTAATAACTACGTACCACAAGACACAATCATATTTGGTGTTCTTGAAAAATACACGCTTGTTGAACGAGAGAGCACTCGTGTAGATATGTCAGGCCACTATAAATTCCGTGAAGATCAAACTGCGGTTCGCGGAGTTGGTCGTTATGACGGTAAACCTGTAATGCCTGAAGCATTTGTTAAAGTAACATTACAATCCGAAGAGCCAGCGGTATAAGAAAGGGGAAATGACAAATGAAAGTGAAAGCATTAAGAAATTTTACGGATCTTAAAGAAAATAAACGTCGTGTTGAAAATGAGGTCTTCGAGGTAACAGAGGAACGATTTAAAGAAATTAATGGTGCTGATTATGGTGAATTAGTTGAGGATGTATCTGAATCAACTGATGGTGACAATGGTGAAAATGGCGAAAATGAAAATTTCCCTAAACATACTGGCGGTGGGTGGTATGAACTGTCCAACGGTGAAAAAATTAAAGGGAAAGATGAAGCTGAGGCAGCCGAAAAAGCATTAGAAAAGTAGGCGATGATAATGGTTGAAAAAGCAATAGGATTACTTAAAGCGAGATTAGGAATTAGCTCAAGTGTTCGTGATGAGTATTTAGAAGGAATCATTAAAGGTATTACAACTGAATTGAAAGAGGAAAAAGGGTTGGTGTTGGATAGCGCCAACTCTTATCATTTAATGTTTGTAGTTGATCTATCCTCTTGGCGTTATCTGAATAGAGATAGTGCCGATGGGATGCCGAGACATCTTCAATTCAGATTGCACAATTTGATTATTCATGGTGGTGGTTCCAGTGAAAACGTTTGACCATCAGGTGCAATTAATCGGATTAATTGAAGATACTGATGAATCCGGTTTTCCGACTGAAGAAGAACAAGCTAAAGAGCCTATTTTTGCAAATCAGATAAGTGTCCGTTCAAGTGAATTTTGGCAAGCAAAACAAAGTGGCGTAAAACTAGATTTAGTATTTGAAGTACATTCATTTGAATACTTCGGTGAAGAAAAGCTTCTCTTTGAAGGGAAAGAATACAAAATCGAAAGAACTTACAACAAAGGTGATTTGACAGAAATGTATTGCTCTAGAAGAGATGTTGATCATGGAGCTTAAATTCGAGGGAATTGATGAACTTATTAAAGAGGTTGAGTTTTTAGAAACAGTTCCAACTCGTGTAAGAAATCGGGCCTTGAAGCGAGCCGGTGATTTACTCAGAGATAGAATGAAAGATGAAGTTTATAGGCATGGTCTTAATCCTTATTCATGGGAAGCGTGGGAATCAATCATACGAACGGATCCCAAAGGTGGTGTCGTCTATGTAGGTACGCAAGGTGGAGTACAACAGCCAGGATATTATCTGTACATGCATGAATTTGGATATTATAACGTAGCTGCTGGACGATTTATTCCACCAAAGCCTTTCGCAAGTATTTCATATGAATTAAGCAAAGGACAAATTCTTGAAATCTATGTAGAGGAACTCAGGAAGGAGATGGGGATGAAATGAGTATTAATAAATTGATCAAAGATACATTGGAACCCCTAGGAATTCCTGTAGATAAGATTGAAAACTCTATTGCGGATACTTATATTGTTTACACCGAATATAATCGAGCTTCTATGTTAAATGCTGATGATGAAGAAAAGGCCACTAAGGTTTTTCTACAAGTTGACGTATTTTCAAAAGGTAATTACGAGCAGTTAGTTATAGATGTTAAGAGGTTAATGAAAGAAGCGGGATTTGGGAGAATGTTTGAATCAGAAACGTACGAAGTAGAAATGAAAAAGTTTAGAAAGATAATCAGATTTAGTTATGCAACCGACATAGAGTAGGTTGCATTTTTTATTTTTGTTAAATTGAGGAGGAATTTTGAATGGCTATTAAAGGTTTAGATATGCTTCACTATGCTGTGATTACTGCTGAAGACAAAGATTCTATAACATATGGCGAGGTTAAACCATTTGGTCCAGCAATGTCATTAAATTTACAACCTGCAATAAACCGAGGGAACTTACGAGCAGATGACAAGGTGTTGTTCTCTGATTCTTCTAAAGGTCCAATTGCTGTCACTGTTAATACAGCTTATTTGGATGATGTGGTAGAAGCGGATATTTTAGGGAAAAGCATTGATGCAAACGGAGGTATAACTGATTCTGCAAACGATAACCCTCCATACATTGCTATTGGAGGACGTGCAAAAAGTGCTCGAGGCGGTTATGAGTATTTTTGGATTTATCGTGTAAAGCTTGCGCCGGCAGAAGAGAACAAAGAAACTCAACAAGAAACACCTTCTTACCAAACTCCTAACCTATCTGGGGAAGGATTACCTCGGATTCATGATGGACTAGAAAAGTATAAAGTATGGAGTGAAAAAGAAGGCTTAGCAGCAGGATTAATTGACAATTGGTTTAACGAAGTTATTGATAAAACTTGGGCACCAGCTGTATAAGGGTGGTTTAAATGATTATTGAACTGTTAATAGACGGACAAAAGAAAACATTTACTGCTCCAATCGTACCAATGTTAGCTAAACGAAAATACTACGAAATCATGGCAAAGGCTGAAAATAGGGAAGGACAAATAACCTATGAAGAGCAAATGCGTGAAGATGACGAAATGTATTCTATTTTAGTTGATGTGGTATTCAAAAACCAATTTACCTTTGAACAATTATTCGAGGGTGCAACTCAGCAGTACGCTGAAGAAAAATTAAGAGAAGCGATTTTTGGTATTAAACCAAAACAAAAGGAAGATGAAGAGGGAAACGAGAAGGGGGAGTGACGTATGAAGAAGCGTACACTTCCCTTAAAAGTTTATATAAACAAATGATGTTCCCTCCAAATCCTCATACACCAAAGTGGACACTGGCTGAAATTGATCAGCTGGATGTCCACTTTTTTTCTGAATTATTAGATGCGGAAGGTCATGTTCAAGAGAAAGATCAGTATTTAAGTGAAGTTTGGTAGGGGGTGAGACTTTGGCTACAAAAGACGTTGGTAATTTACGAACTAGGCTATCCTGGGAGGATGAAGGTGCTACTCGGTCATTAACAGGTTTTCGACAAGACTTAAAGAGTTTACGTTCAGAAATGAACCTAGCTAAATCTGGCAGTAAGGAATATTCCCAAAGTTTAAAAGGATTGCGTGAACAGTCTGACATCCTCACAAGAAGATTTAAAACCCAACAAGAACAAGTAAAAGAATTGCGTAAACGTTATGAAGAATCGAGGCAAACGAAGGGTGAAGATGCTAAACAAACTAGAAATTTAGCAGATCAATACCGCAACACAGTCGCTCAGATGAATCGAACGGAACAACAATTAAATAAGGTTACAGAGGCTATTGAAGCTCAAACAAATCCATGGAAAAAGTTAAGTCGTAATCTTGATGATGCCGGAACAAAAATGCAGACAATCGGACAATCAATGACCGACTTCGGCCGTGATTATTCTTTAAAGGTTACAGCTCCTATTATTGCAGGTAGTGGTGCAGTTTTTAAGGCCGCCATGGATTTTGAAACTGCTTTTACAGGAGTAGAAAAAACCGTCGATGCTACATCCGAACAAATGAAATCATTAAGGGAAAACATTCGAGATATGGCCAAAGAGATCCCTGCTTCCACAACTGAGATTGCAGGTGTAGCAGAAGCGGCTGGTCAATTGGGTATTGAGGTTGAAAACATAGAAGATTTCACTCGTACCATGATTGATTTGGGTGAGTCCACAAATTTATCAGCTAACCAAGCTGCTACAGAGTTTGCAAGATTTGCAAATATCGTCGGAATGTCACAAGATGACTTTGACAGATTAGGATCAACCATTGTTGGTTTAGGAAATAATTTAGCCACTACGGAAAGTGAAATATCCAGTATGGCTTTACGTTTGGCTGGTGCTGGTGCACAAATTGGTTTAACAGAAGCCGAAACATTGTCCTTTGCAGCCGCATTATCTTCGGTTGGTATAGAGGCAGAAGCTGGAGGTAGTTCGTTCAGTAAAGTCATGGTTGAAATGCAGTTAGCTGCAGAACGTGGCGGAGACTCCCTTGAAGCATTTGCAAAAGTTGCTGGTGTATCTTCTGGCGACTTTAAAAAAGCGTTTGAACAGGATGCAACAAAAGCAATTATGATGTTTATAGAGGGACTTTCTTCAGCAGAGGAACGAGGACTATCAGCAATTGGTATTCTAGACGAAATGGGAATTACAGAGATTCGTATGCGAGATGCACTACTGCGTGCAGCTGGCGCTTCAGATGTATTTACAAATGCAATTAATATTGGTTCCAAAGCATGGGAAGAAAACACAGCCTTAACGGAAGAAGCCGAAAAACGATATGGAACCACTGCATCTGAATTAAGAATTATGTGGAACCGAGTAAAAGACGTTGCGATTTCATTAGGAGAATCTTTAGCACCTGCAGTAATGGATGCATTAGATGCTGCAGAACCTCTCATTCAAAAAATTGAAGATGGAGCTCAAGCATTTTCTGAGATGAGCGAAGAAGAGCAAAGAACTATCTTAAAAATGATTGCTATGGCTGCAGCAATCGGACCTGTTAGTGTGGGTCTAGGTGGATTGATAACAACAATAGGTGGGTTATCGAAAGGAATTGGCGGTGTAGCTAATCTACTTGGTAAATCTAAGGGGTCAGGATTGCTTGGACGTTTAGGTATGTTGGGTTTAGGGGGTCCGGTTGGATTAGCCGTTGCCGGAGTGGGAGCACTCGGTATCGGAATTTATAACCTAACTAAGGAAAAAGAAAAACTTCATGACATTAATTATGACATCATTGAAAATATGTCAACAGAAATTGAAGCAACTGATCAATTAATTAATCGTTTTGATGAACTACAATCGTATAATAAATTATCAAATGCTGAAATGCTTCGGTACATGGATATATTGTCAGAGCTCGAGAGCGCCAAAGGTGAAGAAGCAATAAAAAAACTAAAAGATGAGCAAGCAGACCTATTAGAAAAATCAGGATTCACAAATGCTGAAATGGAAGAGTTTCTCGGATTAAACGATAAAGTAATTGAAAAATCCCCAGACACCACAAAAGCAATATCTGACCAAGGTAATGCTTATGCAGAAAACACGTCCGCATTAAAGGACTTAAATCGAGAAAAACGTGAAGAGTTGTTAATCAATGCTGAACGTGAACTTTTAAATGCTGTTGAAAACGAAAACGAACATCTGAAGGACCAAAAAGAACTTATTAAAGAAATAAAACAAGCAGAGAAAGACATAGCAGAAAATCGTTCCTCTAGATTAGACATTACAGATCAGCTAAGAAATGAAGAACAAAAATTAAGAGACTTACAAGAAGAATTATTAGGATTCGAGCAAGATGGAACTGTTGAAAGCAACGCAAAGTGGTTATCCTTGCGAAGTCAAGTAGATTCACAATCAAGATTAGTAGCAGAACTTGAAACGGAAAAGTCTTTACTTGAGAATACGTATGAAAAATTAGTGGATAAGCTAAATACAAAAAATGATGATTTGGACGTCACCAAAGAAGAACTTGCAAAGATAGAAGCCTTGAAATACGATTACGAACAACTTATTTTATCACAGGCTGACGTTACTGCGGAAAAAGGCCGAGGTTTAACTAAAGTAAACGAGGAAATATCTAGATTAGAAGTTTTAAAGGCTCAACTGAATGAAGCTCGCGAAAATGGTGAATTAAACACAGCTGAATATGAAGATCAAGTTGCTGCAATAGATGAACAATTAGGTCGCTTGCGCACTGCTCAAGGTGAGCTTGAAGTGATTAACGAGCTTGCGGGCCAAACCGTTTATAAAGACGTAAATATACAAGAACATCCGTCTAATTTTTGGGAAACGCTTAATCGTGAACTTGGTAAAGAGGTTACGAAGCGTGTAAGAATAATGACCGCAAAGGGGTTAGCAGAAGATTTAGGGTGGTATGCAGAAGGAACAGATCATCATCCAGGTGGTAAATTTATAGCTGGTGAGGAAGGTTATGAATTAGGTAGATTGGGCAATAAGTGGGAACTGTTGAATTATGGGATGTATGACAGACCTACAGGTTATCAAGTATTTACTCATGATGAATCTAAGAAGATTTTAAATTCAATCAATCGTTTACCTGGATATGCTTCGGGAGCTAGACCTATCGGAGAAGCTGATAAGATTTTGAGCCGATTAAATCAACCCTCGACTAATGATTATCGCACTATTAACATTTCTGTGGATGCTGGCAACATAATGGAGCTTCAACGAATAATAGAATTATTCACAGGTCTTAAACAAGCACAAAATGCTCACTAAGGAGGGGATAAACCGTGGTTAGATATCATTACGATAAATACAATGCAAATGTATCATCCGGCTACTACTGGGATAGATACAATGCTGTTCCTGTATATGCGGAAGGATCATGGCAATTTGTGAGTAGTGGTTATGGCAATTCTTTTTCGGGTTATAGTAGCTACTCGTTTAGTTCGGCGAGTGGAAATTATTCAAATTCGGGTTCATCCAAAACAATTAAACCTGAATCACCTGGGATGGTTTATACCTCATCTGGTAACACAGTGAATAGATACAGATATCCTTAAAATGATGTGGAAGCAGAGGGTGGTGAAATCTTTTGGCAAATTCAGGTTTAATACAAGGTGGGGTTACCCAACGAACAGCGGACTATAGATCATGGATATATTGGCGAGAAGTAAGTCAAGATATTGCGAATAATAGAACGAAAATCAATGTGCAGGTACTAGTCGATTCAGATTCTTCAAATTATGATTGGAATGGTACAGTATCTGGCTTTGAAGTAACGATTAACGGAACGAAATATACAAGAGGAAGCTTTAATTCAAATAGTAACAGCGGTTTTAGTTATAGCGCAAGTAATTCTCCAACAGGAAGACAAGCTGAGATTATTGATGAAAGAGAAGTGTGGGTCACTCACAACACGAACGGAACCAAAACTGTAAACATGAGCAGTTCTTTCTCATTACCTTCTGGCGGATGGGGTCCGGGTGATGTAAGTATAAGTGGAAGCGGAACCCTAGATACAATCGCGAGAGAGTGGAATCGATATAAGAGAACATCTTTTCTTTCGTCTTATAATCGTGGGTCGTTTATTAATACCATTACTGGCTCAAGCTCAGCTTTTACAGATGGACAACGTAACTCAGATGGATATTGGTACGAGAAAGGAGAAGCTTATACTAATTACAGTAAAGGCTCCTATGTCGAAACAGTTACAGCTGAAGAAGGTACCTATCCTGATGATGGTAGAGTAGGAGATTACTACTATACAAAAAGAAACATAGCTGATACTCCCACTTTAACCTCTCCGAATGGTGGAGAAACATGGAATGAAGCGCATACGATCACGTGGGATGGTATTGGTCCGGGTGTATCTTACCAAATTCAATTAACGACAGATAACGGTAATAATTGGAGAACTATCGTTGCTAATACCGCCGAAAATGCCACGAGTTATGAGTACAACTTCATCGACGAACCACAAACAAGTTTAGCCAAAATTAGAGTAAGGGCTTTTGATGGTGAGGTATATAGTGATTGGGATGAATCAAATGGTGTATTCACGATTCAACACAACGTTGCGCCGAATGAGCCGAGTAATTTAAGTCCGAGTAGTGGGGTAGTTGATCGTACCGAAGTTTCTCGTTTATCTTGGCAACATAATGATCCGAACACCAATGATCCCCAAACAAAATTTGATTTGCAGTGGCGAGAGCAAGGTGCATCTACGTGGAATACGATAACCAAAACATCTAATAAAGAGTATACAGATGTTTCTGCTAATGTTTTTCCTAATGCATTAATTGAATGGCGCGTTAGAACATATGATACATCGGGGTTGGCAGGTCCTTATTCCTCTATTGCTATTTTTCAAGCAGCAGAACCAACGGATGCACCAATTATTACTGCCCCAACCAACCCTGTTAATATTGCCAATCCAACTGTTCAGTGGACTAGCTCGGAGCAAACTGCGTATCAGATAATTATAGAAGATAGTGTAAATACAGTAGTTTGGGATACAGGGATAGTAAATAGTATTAATAGGGCGCGTACAGTTGGAATCGATTTATTAAACGGAGCTCAGTACACTATCCGAGTCCGAGTGATGGACGGTACCGGTCTTTGGTCCACATACGCGTCATTAAACATAAATGTTAGCTATACACAACCAGCAAAACCAAATATGTCACTAACTACGGGTCATTCTCATATAATTGTGCAAATTTCTAACCCAACACCTTCCGGAACTCAACCAACCGTCACGCGAAATGCTTTGTATAGACGAGAAGAAAACGGAAGCTTTATTCGAATTGCTAATGATTTACCGCCAAACGTTGTTTTTGAAGACTATGCAGTAGCGAGCGGAAAGGTTTATGAATACAGAGTCAGATCTTGGGGGGATAATGGCACTTATTCAGAAAGTAATGTAGGTAGTAATTCCGTTACATTTAAAGGCGTTTGGCTACATGATGTCACAGATACAGACACCTTACACCACTTTATGGCAGATGGAAGCGGGAGAGACACGCAATGGGCAGCTCAATCAGCAAACATCTATTTTGCGGGCAGAAAGTCCCCGGTCACTTACTTTGGTGATCAAGAAGAGGATGTCTTAACTGTAACCCTAGAAATGTTAAGAGATTGGGAAGATTATGAAAGATTAAATCAAATCATCAAAGCCAAAAATATCGTGTGTTACCGGGACGGAAGAGGTAGAAAAATATTCGGAACGATTACTGAGTTGCCAATAAATGATACACGGTATGGGAATGAAACCACTATTAAAGTTACAAGAACGTCTTATAGCGAGGTGGTATGATGTTAAACCTTGCGCGTGATGGTTTTACACAACAAGAAGTAAAAGATGCGCTTCATGGTAAATACGCTCCTATTCACATGCGTTTTCGTTATGACTTGTTAGATAAAAACAATAATTACATTCGTACGTTGACTAATGTGATTAGTGGTGATGTTTCTTGTAATTCAGGGAATAACATCAAACGAACCGCTAGATTTACATTAGAGGATGATGGGAAAATAGATTACTTGAGTGATAGAATCCAACCTTTTGTAGAGGTGTATGTGCGTAGTAATCGATATGATGTGAAAGAAAGCACGTATTTCATACAGCCGAACTTTCCATCGAAATTTAGACAACTAATTACGGTGAAGAAAAACGGTTGGGTTTCCTTCCCTCTTGGTGTATTTTTGCTCTCCAGTCCAACAAAAACGGATCAAAATAATATGGTCATACGTGATGTGGAGGCCTATGATGGGTTGATCGTGTTAAAAGAAGATAAGTTTACAGGTCGTTATACCGTTACAACTGGTACTAACTATGTAGAAGCGGTGATTACTATTTTGCAAAGCGCAGGTATTCAGCGTTGGAATATCGAATCTACAGACAAGTCTTTAGATAAAGATATAGAGTTTGAACCAGGTAAAGAGAAACTATTTGCCGTCAACGAATTGCTTCGACAAATTAACTATGACGGTATTAAAGTAGATGTAAATGGATATTACACGTCCTCATCTTATCGAAGCCCAGCGAAACGATCTGCAGAGTACACGTATATCGACGATGATGAATCGGTTACATTGCCAGGTATGACAGAAGAGTTTGATTTATCCCAAGTACCAAACCAGTTTGTCGTAGTCCGCACCAATGCTGAACAGGAACCGTTGCGCAGCGTTTATACTAACGACAATCCTGATAGCCCTATTAGTACAGTCAGTCGAGGGCGAGCGATTACGGACTACCGAGAAATAGACGACATAGCAGATCAAGAAGCTTTAGATGGGTATGCAGAACGTATTGCGAATAGTGCCAGTCAAGTGTTTGGTAATATTCGTTTTCAAACAGGCATCATGCCTTTTCATGATGTGGATGATGTTTTGCAGATTACTTATTCTAAATTAGGGGTAAGTGCTAAATATTCAGAAACAGCCTGGTCCTTTCCTTTAGTAGCAGGAGGGACAATGGAACACGAATTAAGAAGGGTGGTAAGTGTATGATACCTACCGCTAATGAGTTTGTGAAAATGTTCAAAACGCCAAAACAAGAGAATGTGGTCCGTTTTGCAAAGGTGGATCCTAACTATACCAGTGGTAGACCTTCCTTAATTTTCGACGGAGAAACAGCTGTAACCATTAAAAGGTATCCTTATTTAGCTTCTTATACACCACAAGCAAACGATCGAGTCATGTTAATTAAGAATGTGATTGTAGGTGTGATTACGTGAGTGAAGTAGAAGTAAACAACGTATCCAAGGTTGGTTTTGATGCAAATCTAAGAGGTGCATCCTTCATTCCTTACGTTAGGAATGTATTGTATGAAACGATTCGGATTCAGTCACAAAAAGTATTTTTGACTTCTACTCATGTGGCAGATATGCCGAAGGAGCGTGAAGCATGATTCATTTAAAACAAAATGATACAGGTATAGGAGTAAAAGCAACCTTATCAAACGAGAACGGTAATGTGAACCTAGACGGAGCAACCGTTCTTTTTTGTATGGGAAAACATAAAATCACAGCCAGGATTGAAGATGCTGCCAATGGATTGGTGCTAGTTCCATTTACGAATGTTCACACTTCAGAAACTGGATTTTTTAAAGCTGAATTTGAAGTGATCTTTTCGGACGAAAGGATAGAGACCTTTCCTAATAACGATTATTTAACCGTTAATATTATGAAGAAGGTGATAACATGAGCTACAAAGATGCCGAATTACTCACAGATAAAAACGGGAACCCCATTCCTCAATATTTTGATGTTTCTGCAAATGTTTTTAAGCCAATAACAAGTGATAATCAAAAAGACTTACAACAAGTAAAGGACGATAATGTTCTAACAAAATTAACCGAACTAGACAGCAAAGTGGAGGGGATTGTGAACGGTACAACTAAGATTCAATCCGACACTAAAGTAACAGGTAGTACCGTCACACTAGATACGAATTTAACCAACATAGAAGATCTTCTGTACAATCAACGCGAAATAATTAATGTCTTATCGGATAGTGCTTTAGTGTTTGGTGCCTATTGGGACAAAAGTTCAAATCCAACATTAACTCGCACGGATGCAGCAGAAGGGAAAGTTGCAAATGCTGGTGTTGACGGTCAATTAGTGCAAAACGATTTTGACAGCTTACCTATTTACCGGGATATAGGAGAAGTAACGGATGATAACGGGAATGTGTTTATTCGAATTCCGAAGTTCTACATCCGCAAAAAAGACGGACAAGGATTTAAGTTATGGCAAATATCCAAAATGAAATATACAGGATTCTACCTTCCATGGTGCTTTTGGGACTTTGAAAATAATAAGGAATTAGACTATATCGATGTTGGGAAATATAAGGCTTCATTGAGTGATACGGATAAGTTAGAATCCAAAGTCGACAAACATCCATTAGTTAGTCGTAATATCGTTCAATTTAGGGATTACGCAAGAAACAATGGAGCGGGGTATCAACAACTTGATATTCATGTTATGGATGTTCTCCAAACTCTTTTTTACGTTGAGTTCGCCACTTTAAATTCACAATCAGTCATGAATGGTTTTACAAGTGGACGTGTATCTGAATCAGACACCATTACGGTGGCTGAATTAGCAACGAATAGAGCCATAGTTTCAAATGCGACTGCTAGTTATTTCCGAGTAGGACAAAGCATTACGATAAACAACTCCATTTGGAGCAATACAGAACCTAGAATCATAACAGATATTCAACCTTACGATGTTGACAATACTGCAATCACATTCGACGGAGACCCTATAGATACAGTGGTAGGAGAATTCATATCTAACCGAGGATGGGTCAATGGATTCAGCAGAAATATATTAGCTTCGAGCGGTAGTATTGTGAGTAACTCGGACGGTAAACACCCATGTGTATATCGTGGTATAGAGTCACCTTGGGGAGATATTTATCAATTTGTTGACGGTATAAATATTAATGATCACCAAACTTGGGTAGCGAAAAACGCGGATGATTATACAAGTAATGTGTTTGCTTCCCCATATGAACAAGTCGGATATGTAAACAGTAATACAAATGGTTATGTTTCGGAAATGGGATATGACACTAACAATCCATTCGTAGAACTCCCTGTCAACGTAAGTGGAGGTAGCACAACCTATTATTCCGATTACTACTACCAAAGTACCGGGCAGAGAATCGCCCTCGTTGGTGGGTACTGGTCCTACGGTTCTAGCGCTGGTTTGTCCTACTGGGCCTTGTACGCTTCTTCTGGGAATGCGTACGTGATTCTCGGCGGGCGGCTTCTTAAGAAACCTCTTTAGGGAGGTTTGGAGGGAGTATCCCTCCATAGGGTGATAGGGTGCGAGCTCGCCCACGTTGGTGGGAACTGGAACAACGGTTCTAACGCTGGTTTGTCCAACTGGAACTTGAACAATTCTTCTGGGAATGCGAACGTGAATATCGGCGGGCAGACTCTTATTAGAATTACACTGTATTATTGCACTCTATCATCCATACCCCTTGGTAAAAATTCGCCGCAAAGAGCAGGGTTTAGTAGTGTCTTACCGAAAGACCTTGAGGCTAATAAGAAAGAAGGAAATACTTTTTGAAAAGACATGGCTATATATACGATAAAATATGCGATTTAGATAACATAAGACACGCAATGATGAAAGCGTCTTTAGGAAAGCGAAAGCAAACAAGAGTAAAAGCAATACTCGAAAATATAGATTATTACGCTTTTCAGATTCAAAAGATGTTAAAAAACCAAACATATACACCAACAAAACCACAAATAAAAATCATAGAAGATGGAGCAAACAAAAAGACACGAACCATCTGCAAGCCGAATTTTTACCCTGATCAAATCATTCACTGGTCTTTAATGCTGCAAGTGGAACCGATTATCATGAAGGGGATGTATGAATACAATTGTGGCAGCGTTCCGAACAGAGGAACCAGTTACGGACAAAAGGCAATAAGAAAGTGGCTAGATACAGACCGAAAAAATACAAAATACTGTTTAAAAATGGACGTGAAGAAATTCTATCCATCTATCGATAACGAGGTCCTGAAAAGCATGTTTAGAAGAAAAATAAAAGACACGAATTGTTTATGGTTAATTGATACGATCATTGATAGCAATATCGGGCAACCTATCGGATTTTTTACGAGTCAATGGTTTGCGAACTTCTTTTTGGAAGGATTAGATCATTTTATAAAAGAAAAACTCGGTGTTCATTATTATGTTCGATACGTTGATGATTTAGTCTTACTAGGACCTAATAAGAAAAAACTTCATAAAGTTAGATCAGCAATTCAAACCTATTTAGAAAGCATAAAACTTAAAGCGAAGGAAAATTGGCAAGTGTTTAAAATTGAAAATCGAGCCATAGATTTTCTTGGCCTACGCTTTTTTCGCGATAAAACAATTTTACGTAAACGAAATGCTTTAAGAATCAAAAGACGGATTCGAAAAATAGAAAGAAAAGGATTTTTAACTGATAAAGACGCTTCTGCGATTATATCCTACTGGGGATGGATCAAGAGGAGTAACAGCTTTTCTTTTTATCACACCATCATGAAACAAATTGTAAACATTGAATTAGCCAGAAAGGTGGTGAGTATGAATGCCAAAATACGGAATCATCAAGGACGGAGATTTGTTGCTAAGCTCCAAGCAACTTGATGGGTACAAACGAATAGAATATGCTGCTATCCCTGAATTTGACCAAACCACACATTATGTAGAACAGGAAGCTCCGGTTGAACATAATGATCACATCTTTATCGATGTAGCAGTAAAAACATTACCAGAAGACCAAAACGACGGAGAAATGGACTATGAGTTTAACTAATACATGCATGGAACTATTAGAATTTATAAACAATCTTGAACAAATCATTGTAAAACAAAACGAAATGATTACGAAGTTAGTTAACGAAAATGCTGAATTAACAAACACGGTTAACGAGGTAATGAAGTTACCTTACTAAGCTCACTATTTTAGTGGGTTATTTTTATGTCATAAAACAGGGGGTTAAAATGACAATTGAACTAACGATTCTAGTATCCATACTCGGCCTGGTTATTGCGTATTTAGGCTATCAAGTAAACAGACAAAGGCAGCAAACCGAGTACCAAAAGACAGTGAAAAATGACGCAACAAGAGAAGCGATTATTGAAACGAAGTTAGATAACATTAGCAGCGGTGTTGAGAACATACGAATTGATTTACGTGCAAATGAAAGGCAAATGGCATCGTTAGGGGAACGTGTAACCAGGGTTGAAGAAAGTGCAAAACAAGCCCATAAAAGGCTTGATAATCTTGATAAGGAAGGAGGTGTTTAAGGATGGTTGAAATCTTAGCTATTGCTTCAGTAATAGCACCAGTCACTAACGGAGTGGTGCAAGCTGTCAAAAGTGCATCCAACCTTAATAAACGTTTTATACCAGTTACAGCAGTAGCAGTCGGCATCGGATTAGGTGCAGCTGCTTTTTTTGTTGATGTCAGCTTAGGGGAACGTTTATGGGCTGGTGGAATTAGCGGATTGGCTTCCGTAGGTTTATTCGAGATAAGTAAAAATACAAAAGGAGAGGGTAAGTAATGGTAAGAGCTAAGTTTAAAGTTGAGTCAAAAACAGAACGTGCAGGCGGTGGGGGAAATGTTGAACTAAACCCTGTCACTGGGGGTTCAGCAGAAAATGAGGAGTTTTGGAAATACACACCTGCTGGAAGCATCAATATGTATATTGACAATGTAAATGCTCTAGAAAAATTTGAGGTTGGTAAAGAATATTATGTTGATTTTACTGAAGCAGGAGGTGATGAGTAAATGGCAACATTTATTTGGCCAACTGATACAAAGCGAATAACAAGTAAGTTTCGAACTAAAGAACGTCCTGACCATCATGGAGTAGATATTGCAGATCCGGGCTATCATCCTATCTATGCGGTAGCAGATGGTGAAGTATCTAAGTCCTATTTTTCTACAAGCTATGGACATGTGATTTTCATCGTTCATAAGATTGCTGGACAAGTCTATGAATCTGTTTATGCACATTTAAAGAGCCGTGCTGTTAGCGTTGGGGAAAAGGTAAAGCAAGGACAAGTAATTGGAGTTATGGGTAATACTGGACGTTCTTATGGGCAACATCTTCATTTTGAATGGCATGAGGGACGATGGAACATGGGGAAAACCAATGCAATCGATCCGTTAAAAGTCATTGGTGTTGAAGATAAGAAGGAAGCTAACGTTTTACGTCATGGCGACAAAGGTAAAGAAGTAAAATCACTCCAAGAAAAACTGGTTGCTTTAGGCTATAAGCTTCCAAAATACGGAACGGATGGTCACTTCGGAGATGAAACAGAAGCAGCTGTAAAAGCTTTTCAAAAGGACCAAAGTATTAAAGTTGACGGGATAGTTGGTCCAGTGACACAATCCAAACTTGATAACGCAAAGAAAAAGAAAACACTCTATCTGCCAAAAACAGCACAAACATGGAGAGTGTATGCGTTAAATGTCGCACCAGTCAAAGGAAACGAAAAGGCATTCCTGAAACCTGCTAAGTTTGGTGGATTGCAATATGAAGTATTAGACATACCACAAAAAGATGTCGTCACAATCCAAACGAGAGACTTCGGAAAAGTAAATATATATGTAGCTGCTTCTACTGGAGCTGTGATTAAATAAAACAAAGCCCTCACCTTGATTGGTGGGGGCTTTTTTAATTTCGTATATTTCCTCTAAATTTAAGGACGCATTTCTTCATCTATATCCTCTTTCAAATACCATAATTTTGACATCCTCACACCCAAAATTTTAGCAATGTTGTAACCGACTTGATATGTGGGTATAGTCCCTTTTTTATAGAGATTACTTATAGTTGATTTGTTATAACCTGTCTTCTCAACAATCCACGATTGTCTTATACCGTTTGAATCCAAATAATTTTTAAAATTTGATTGCCACAAACCCTTTAATGTCAACGAAATCACCTCGTCCTATATTTCAACAAATAAAAAAATATCCCTCTTTTTACGATTGGACACGCATATTTTTACGATTTGAATAGTAATTATTGTATTACGAAGGTAACACCAGATTGTAAGTTTAATAGTTTGGTATTTCGTGCGTAATACAAAGGAGGGGAAATTTTTATGTTATTGGCTGTTGATGCCGGTAATTACAAAGTAAAAGTAGTGGGGAAAGAAGGTGTGTTGGATTTTTATAGTGATATTGGAGAATACAGAGAGATAAAGCTTAAACAAAAACATGGCGAGGAGGATATGGTAGTTGAGTATGAGGGGAAAAAGTATTTTGCTGGTACCTTAGCTAAGTTTGAAAGTGAATTTGGTGGCTTGTTAATGGGGAAAACGAAAGCTCATAATGACGCAAAAATTCGTACCCTTATTGCTCTACACCGTTACTGTTTAGACGGTTCCCAAGTAAAACTTATCACAGGTCAACCAATTGAAATGCATGATGATGAAGAAAAGATGAAAATTGTAGGGATGTTGCAAGGAACACACCAACTTACTATTAATAACTCATCCAAGACCATTCATGTTGATGATGTTAAGGTAGCTCCTGAGGGGGCAATAATTGCGTGGCACAGACCAAGAAAAGGACGTAGAAGAGTAATTGATATTGGTTCGGGAACTATTAATTGCGCCACTATACACGACATGAGATACATCGATAAAGATAGCTTTACGATTAGCTTTGGTGCCAATACCAATATAAGTAATGATTATGAACGAATGGCAGAAGGGATAATCCGCCAAACATCAAAAAAGTGGGATAAATTTGACGAGGTGGAGGTAGCTGGAGGAATAGCAAAAGAAATGCTGCCTTATTTAAAACAACATTTTATAAATGCAGAAGTAATAGAACCTCAATTTAGAACTTCTAACACTATTCATTTACTTCATCCTTCTTTCGTTAATGCTTACGCTATGTACAAATTCGGGGTGAAAATGTATGGCGAGAAAAATTAGACCTGTTAGTTTTGACTTAGAAGATCCCTTTGAAAAGGAATTAAATGATCATGCCAGTAAATATAAATTTTCAGTTTACGTTAAGCGTTTAATTCAGAGGGATAAAGAAAATAGTTTTCCGACCTTTAACAGGGGTCAAATACAATCAGAAGAAGATTTTTCGGAGGCATTAGAAGACTACATGTAAGAACCGCATAGAATGGCCCAGGTAGTTTTTCACGCTTTATGTAAAAAACTTATGCAAGCGTAATTGGAAATATGCATGTCTAGCATAATTTTCTTTAAAAAAGGAGTGTTTTTTTGAAATGTATGAATTGCGGACGGAAAAACAAAAAATTGGTTAGTTATT
Source organism: Salirhabdus euzebyi (assembly GCF_014207435.1). Taxonomy (GTDB): domain Bacteria; phylum Bacillota; class Bacilli; order Bacillales; family Alkalibacillaceae; genus Salirhabdus; species Salirhabdus euzebyi. The sequence goes on along the minus strand of NZ_JACHGH010000001.1, from coordinate 397,336 downwards.
GTAAGAAATGTATTGAGGAAGAGACAAATAGAATTAAAAAATATGGGTTCGGAAAGGGATTCAAAAAATAGCTAGGAGGATTTCTATGAAATTTTATCTGTATTACGATGGACTTGATTTGTTTACCGATGTAACGGAACTTGTAATGAACAGATATTATTCTTCTCACAGCGTAAGTTTAAGACCTGTTTATATTGCGATAAAAAATGAATACCGAGCAAACCAAGTATTTGTTACGAGTGACAAAAGTAAATTACCACATGAAATTCAAGCGTTAAGGGCTTTGTTGAAAGTTAAAAACATTTAGGAGGTTAAAGAATGAAAACAGAAGTAATTGATTTTCGTTCCTTTGTTCGTGGGGATTATGTAAGGTCGACCAAAAAAGAAACCATCTTAAAGCATATGGAACAAAACAAAACACCTTATACGGTCGCTGGGTTAACATGTGTATTTGTTTTCGGTTCAGGATTTGATTATGTGTATGCGAGTACAGGAATTGATGGTAAGGCAAAAGAAATTTTTTATGGTAAGTTACTTCCAATAGCAAAATGGGGAATCATCCTTAAGGGTGGATGGGATATATTCATGAAAGCTTTAAGAGAAGATTTTGAAGGTATTAAAAAGACTTTTATTGCTTATGGAGCTGGGTATGCAGCTATCTTAGTATTACCCTGGGGATTGTCGCAAGTTGAGGGATTATTCGGGAGTGGTTCTTAATGCTTATTAAAATGAATGGTGTATTACTAGCCGAAACAGGTAAAGATTTTGAGCCTGATAATGTTTGGATTCCCAATCCGTTTGATCTAATAGGGGAAGGGGTGGAAAAAGGCGCAGAGTTCACTCGTGATACGGTTATAGAAGGTGTAGAAAATGTGATTATGTGGGTACTGGAAGGAATTGCAAACGTATTAGTTGATTTATCTTTTGCCATTGCATTAATAGGTGGAACGATTCTTTTATTCACAAGTATTATTGCAAAATCACAAAGAGTGGGTCGGTGGTTTGTATATACCCAACTCACGCACATATTTTTAACATTACTGTTTAAATAAGGAGTGATTAAGGTGATTTTTCACGGAATGTTTACTTGTTTTTTTGTTGGTGTTTGTTTAGCGACGGTAGTTAGCGATTTGGATAGTGCTGTTATTTCAGTAAGAAAGGTAGGTGAATAATATGTGGTATGTATTTTGCGCTTGTATTGGTTCAATCATTATGGGGGTAGCTGCAGAAAGTGAGGATGCAATTAGAACGGTTAGGAAGGTGGGTAAATAATGAAATCTTTACCCTTCTCTGATGTGTTGAAGGTAATAAAGCCTGAATATGTATATTTGAAAATTAAACCGAATAACTCTATCCGTAACACAAATACGCATTTAATTGCTGGGACGATTTCCACACTATACAAACATCTTTTTGAAAGCATCAAAAAGGAAGAAGAAAAAGTTGTAAAGCTATTAGGAAAAGAATTTGGAATCGGAACAAAGTATAGTTTAGAACGCCAGGGGAAAATTGCATATTACCTGTACATGGAGAAACAAAAAGTTGAGTTCTATTTTATCATACCAAAACAGCATGTAACGATTATCAAAGAACGATTAGGTGATTCGTGGGATAATGTAACGATTGATGAAGTAAAAGAAATACCGAAGTTTGGCGAAAAAGCTATTACAAGACAAATGGTGTATCAAAAAGAAGATGCATTAAGTTTACGAGTAGATCGCCGAGATAGCGATTTATTAAAAAGTAATCTGAATGTTATTGATGTAATGGAAGAGGGAGACAAAGCAGCTGTATTGTATAATTTTATTCCGGGATCCCAAGGAAGTTTTCAACATAGCTACAGAAATACATTAGAAAAAATAAAAAAAGGTTATCCAGTTGACCGTAAAAAGATGGGCGTCACTTATATTTTTAAAGCAGGTATGGCAATGTTAGATAGTGTGATAAAGGATTTAACAGAAACATTCGCGGGTAAAAATAAAAAGAAAGAAGATGAATCTATTCTAGATAGTTTTTTAGAACGATTAAACGGTGGCAAAAAAACAAGTACAGCTACCGATAAAAAAATTAGTCAATCTATCTTAAATACGCAAATATTAGTTATGTCAGAAAGTGAAGATACCATTCGTCGCAGAAATAATGCTACTAGCTTAGCGCAAAGTTTTGAAGTTGTTTCAGAAGACAATAAACTTATTTCGAAAAATCATAGAGGCTTTCAAGATTTTCATGCACGTATTATTCCGGGAGCGGAAACAAATAAAGTTAGTGATGTGGAAGCGCAAAATTTTATTCAATTAGCCGGCAGGGATATTTTAGAGAGATTCAGTTTTATAGAAAAGGTGGAAACGCAGGAGCAAAAAGTACCGCAAGAACTTCAAACAGGAAATATGTACATCGGTTCTAGCACCTTTAGAGGGAAAGATACACCTGCCTATTTATCGGCGGATAAGGAATTTCAATATTTGTCTTTAATATTAATTGGACCAAATAGAGCAGGTAAATCCACTTTAATTGGCAATTTGGGCAAAGATGCAATAAATCATGATGAGGTTGTGATTAACTTTGACTATATTGGAAATTGCGAATTAAGTGATGAAATGTCTGAATTATTTTCAACTGAAAAAACATTAGATATCGAATGCAATGATTTTAACACCATTCAAGGTTTAGGTTATAACGAAATCCCTGTAAGCAGTGATCCGTTTGAACAATATGCAAATGCAAAAAAACAAACCACTCAGTTAACCACTTTAATAAACTCCATCAATACAGATGACACTCACTTATCTTCGCGCATGGAACGCTACTTACAATCTGCAGCTAATATTGTATTTATTAATGGAGGAAGTATTAATGACGTCTTTAAGGTTCTTACTGATCACAAAATAAGAAAAGACTTTTTAGATCGTGTTCCAGTTGAACAGTATGAAAACATCGGGGAGTACATGGAAAGCCTAGAGGAATTGAATGAATACAAGGATGAAAAAGAAAAGGTTAAAAATGGCAATACCACAACCACTGTTACAAAACAAAAGCTAGTTGGAACAAAGTATCATCTGATATCTGGAATTATGGATCGTCTCAATAAATTAAAAGCAAATCCGTATATGGAGATGATGCTAAAAAAGGATACATCAAATAACATTGATCTGGTTGAAGAAATGCAAAAAAATCAACTTATCAACATTCGAATGCCAGAGACAATGTTTTCTACTGATAACGAAAAAGATGTTTATGCAACATACTGGATTTCTAAGATTTGGCTTGCTCTTCAAGTAAGGAAAGCAAAATTTAAAGGAAATCGAGATAAAATGAAAAAGGTTAATTTATTTATCGATGAGTTGTATCAGGTCGAAAATACTGAAAAATTTATTACATCTAAACTAAGCAGATTACCTAAGTTTAATATTAAACCAATAATCAGCTGCCACTATTTAAATCAAATAAAACATATACGAGAGGAACTAAGAAGTGCGAACGCTTCTTATATGCTGATTGCTGGATGTGATAAAAAGAACTTCAAAGAATTAGAAAGCGAGCTTTATCCATTCACTGAAGGAGATCTATTGAGCATGAAGCGGTATCACTCATTGAATTTGATAAAAGACAAAGAGGGTTATTCAAGGTTTATCACAAAATTACCTAAACCTGTAAGTATTAAAGGAAAAGACAAAACAGCATAGGAAGGTAATTTATGTACGTTGTAGAATATGTATTATTGGAAAATAATCTAGAGGGGGAATTGGTTTGCAAGAATTTTTAAAAGTATTTGGAGGTATTTTAATCGTTGTAGGTTTGATTGGTGGGTTTGTGGTTTATGATTCTGATATAGCAGAGGTTTATGAAGACGCTAAAAAATACTCATTAAGTACATCAGATGAAGAATTGGCTTTTGCTAAACAAATGCAATCAGATAATATAATGAATACTTCCTTATTTATTGGCAGCGGAATTATTGGTGGTGTTTTCTTCTTAGCTTTAGGATATATTCTAGAGCAACTTATGATTAGCGGGAAAGAGACGGAAAGAATTGTAAAACGGTTAGATCGTTTAGAAAGAAACAAGGAGCAAGTAGGGTAAGGAAATTTAATTGTGTAAGACATTTTTCACATTTATTATTTTTTTACACAAAAATTACACATAACTTTAATTTTGCACTGTAATATCAAAGCTTATATACATTATATTTACGTCCTCCTGGGACGCCATTACATAATGAATAATGCTCATAAATGTTAATGAAATAACATTTGTGGGCATTTTTTGTTTACTTTAGTAAGGAAATATTGGCTCATGACCTTTAATTGAAGGTTCGTGGAAATATATGAAGGTTCACCAGCTAGAATTGAAGGTTCACTCCAGAATATTACAGGTTCATCCACTTTTAGCATAGAGAAATTATTGCATTATAGACTTCGAATTTAGTATTTACGATGTATAAAATAAAACAAGCGCCTTCATGACGCTTGTTTTGTCACTTAATACCCCCAATACGGTGGCCTTGGATACGGTGGATAATACGGCGGATAATATGGTGGGTATGGTGCGTAATAAGGTGGGAAAAATAACCAATACGGAAAAGGAAATCTAGGTCTAGGTCTGTGATAGGAACCGTACTGCCCAACTTGATCCAATCCTCCAATTGGATCAAGTTGTCTAAATTTTTGCTGCATCGTAATACCTCCTCACTGTTCATCAACTATAGTAAAGAGTATGTTATATGGCTGTGATAGGATACAGTTAACATTAAAATGGGTTTTTGACATAAATTAAAAAAGACCAATTCTAACGAGAATTGGTCGGTAAAATATTATTGTCCTTCATGTGTCCAATACGTTTCTTTTTCAGAAACTGGGCACATCGGAAAATTTTCACCTGGCTGCAAATGAACCTTTTCCCCAGATTGACATCGATATTCTCCTTTAATCGGAACACCTTGCCCTGTTCGATATTGACGTTTTTCATCAGACATTTCCATGCACCTCCTATCTTTAATGTATCCCGTAAAAAATATTTCACACCTGTTAAAATTGAATCAAAATCGGCGAAACTCAACACACTAATATTGGAGGAAAGGAGAGAGTATATTGAAACCTCGTTTCTATTCCAATGTTTATTGGCATTTTACTGGGGGACCTGTTTCTAAGGATGGAAGTATTGTGTGGCACCATTACCGTTGTTTAAGGGAAGTGAAAAAAAACTCAGTGCTTAGGGACCCAAAAGAGGCGATGGAGAATTTAAAGAATATAATTAACACGAGGGTTTTGAAAGCTACTACGACAGAAAAAATTTTAGACAAAGTAGAAACGGAAAAGTTTTGTTGTGTTTGTGATATTCCTTTAAAGGACTTAACGTTTCATCGACAGTATTATGGGGATTATGCAGTTGGGTTCAACTCGATAAAGATTCATAAAAACTTTCATCCGGTATTATACTTTGAACCTCTCCCTACAAAAATTATTAAGTCAAACAAACTATTACACTCGAAAGAAACGGAAGTACTTGATATGCTCGGGATTAATAATCATAACCCTTTAATAAATTTCCTTAAAATAACTCACTTTGATGTGGATTATGATGATACATTTTACGGAGAAAGAGAGTGGAGATGCCTAAACCACTTTTATTTTGATAAGGAAGACGTAGAAGCAGTTATTGTTCCAAAAAATGAAGTGAACATTATTAATAATTATTTAAATCATATGGGATACAACAACATAAGTGTTTTAAGTTGGGATCTAATAGAAAACATTTAGTCACTGAAGACATGAAAAAAGACAAAAGGAATGAAATCATTTCTTTTGTCTTCACCTAAGAAGGATAAATAAATGTTTACCCATCTTTATAAAATTTTACTTAAGAAGCTTTGTGTTCTTGGGTTTTGAGGATTATCGAAAATTTGTTCTGGGTCGCCTTCTTCTTGAATAATACCCTCATCCATGAAGATAACTCGATCACCAACCTCTTTAGCAAATCCCATCTCGTGGGTAACAACAACCATTGTCATTCCCTCTTGAGCAAGATCCTTCATAACCTGCAAAACGTCACCGACTAACTCTGGGTCTAGTGCAGAGGTAGGTTCGTCAAATAACATGACTTTCGGGCTCATAGCTAAAGCTCTTGCAATAGCGACACGTTGTTTTTGACCACCAGATAAGCTTTGCGGGTAAGCATCAGCTTTATCCGAAAGGCCAACCTTATCTAGTAAAGGCAAAGCAACATCTCTTGCTTCCTGAGCAGATAAGCCTTTTACTTTCTGGGGAGCTAATGTGATATTTTCTAATACTGATTTATGAGGGAATAAGTTAAAATGTTGAAAAACCATTCCAACTTTTGTTCGTAATTCATTAATATTCGTGTTTCGATCTGTTAACTCTTCACCATCTATCGTTACACTACCATACGTAACCTCTTCTAAAAGGTTTAAACAACGTAAAAATGTACTTTTACCGGAACCTGAAGGCCCGATTACACACACAACTTCTTGTTCTTTAATTTCGGCGTCAATGCCTTTTAAAACTTCTAAATCACCAAAATATTTATGCAAGTCTTTTACGGAAATCATATTATACATCCAGCTTCCTTTCTAATCTTCTCAGGATAATTGCTAATGGAATAGTAATGCATAGATATAGTAAACAAACCATCACAAGTGTCTCAAATACCTCAACTGTTGCATTATAATATTGTTTACCTTTATAAACTAAGTCATGAACGGCAATTACAGAGAGTATAGAAGTATCCTTTAAACTTATAACAAATTGGTTACCTAAAGGTGGTATCATTCGTTTAAAAGCCTGGGGCCAGATAATATAACGCATTGTTTGGCGTTTCGATAAACCTAATGAACGTCCTGCCTCGTGTTGTCCTTTGTCAATAGAATAAACGGCACCACGAACAATTTCTGCAATATAAGCACCAGCATTAATAGCGATAGCAATAACACCTGTTGTAAAAGCATCTAAATTAATGCCAATTAAGTCCTCGGAAATACCAAAGTAAATAAATAGTGCTTGTGCAAGGATAGGTGTTCCTCTAATTATTTCTACATAAACGGTCCAAATTCCCCTGATGATTTTACTTTTTGATAATTTACCAAGACCTGCCATTGCTCCTATAATGGTACCGAAGAGAAGTCCTAATGCAGTTATGGCGATTGTAACTTGTAGACCTTCCCACAAAAATGGCAAGGATTTAATATAGGCTGATTCCATTAAAGCTTCTATCATTCAAATATCTCTCCTTGATAAAATAGCGTAACAAGCACGAAACTTGTTACGCTTGATTTTTGAATAGTCTTAGATGTGTATTTTGAGTAAAGTAATTTTTATTGTGGTGGTTGAGTACCAAACCATTTTTCGTAAATTTCAGCATACTTACCATTTTCTTTCAATGTAGCTAATGCTTCGTTAACAGGTTCTACTAACTCAGAATCTTTCGGGAATGCGATACCATATGGTTGACCTTCTAAAATATCACCAACTGTTTTCAGTTCGCCTTCACCTTTTTCTTTAATGTAGAACTGCACGTTTGGTAAGTCATATAAAACAGCATCTAAACGACCAGCTTGTAAATCCATATAAGCTGTTACAATTTCAGGAAATGCAGATACTTCCGCATTAGTGTTATCTTGTAAGTATGATTCACTAGTTGAACCTTGACGAGCACCTACTTTATGTCCATCAATATCATCAATAGATTCGATATCAGAATCAACTGGTACTGCTAAAATAAGACCTGAATCATAGTACTTATCAGAGAAAGACATCTCCTCTTTACGTTCGTCTGTGATGGAAATACCAGCAATACCGATATCGTGCTTACCAGTTCTCATGGAACCTAGTAAACCATCAAACTCCATTGTTTCAAACTCAACATTAAATCCTGCTTCTTTAGCAATTTCTTTCATAAGGTCAATGTCGAAACCTTCTAATTCATTTGTTTCTGGGTTTAAGTATTCAAATGGTTGGAAGTTAGAGTCAGTTGCTACTGTGTATGTTTCTCCATCATTACCACCATCACCGCTTGAGTCGTCGCTTGTACCACATGCTGCTAACATCGCAACAGATAGTAATAAAACAAAAATTCCAAGTAAATGCTTTTTCATAAACTAAATGAACCCCCTAAGTCTTTTTTTGTACATATTAATTATCCCAAATAAACACAAAAAGTTGAATTTTCATAAAATTCGCTATGGTTGGATTTTCTTTTGAAATTAGCGTTGAGGTAAGGATAATCAGCTTTCGTGAAATATAACGCCTATATCTTCCTATTTACTCCCAAATAGTAAAAATTCAGAAAATCATTTTCCATTTTTTACAAATGGAAGTGGTTTTAACGAAGGTGGAAGATCATGTAAATAAGGAATGGTTTCTCTTGCCTCCTTTATTTTTTCTGTTTCTACTACTGCCAATAATATATGTTCTGAGTCTTTTGGACATTCCTCTTTTATTTGTCCATAGCAATCTATTAACTTACTTTTTCCGCAAGCATTACCACCGACTGCATTTATCCCCATTACATAGATTTGATTATCTAGGGCCCTTGCAGGTAACTGTATATCCCATCTTTCTTCCGCACCTTTACTCCATACGGAAGGAGCGAAAATAATATCAGCACCCAAAAGTGCTTGTATTCTAGATGGTTCTGGGAATTCTAGCTCATAGCAAATAAGTACGCCTACATTTCCAACTGATGTTTTGAAAATAGGGAATTGCAGTTGGCCTGGTGTAAAGATGTCCTTTTCATCACCCCAAAGAAATGACTTTTGCGCCTTACCAGAAATATTCCCATCATCATCTATGACAATAGTGGATACGTATATATTGTCATTTTCTATTTCAGGGAAAGGTACAATCAAAATAACGTTCTTCTCAAATGCTATCCTTTGAAGCATTTTTATAAAGGAGCCTTTAACGTGTTTGGCATGACAACGAATATATTCTTTACTTAAATAGTAACCACAGCTCCACAGTTCAGGTAGACAGATAACTTTTGCTCCTTTTTTTGCAGCACTGTCAATCATACTAAGCCCTTTCGTTATATTTTTTTCTTCATTATTTATTTCTGATTCCATTTGTATTGCTGAAGCAAGGTACATATTTATTCCCCCCTATTTACTGTTCTACTTACCTACTATTTTCTTTTGCTATAGGGAATCCCTTTTAACTAATCATTGTTGGGCATAATATATGAAATGAACGGAGGAGAAATGAGTGTTTTAGGTGAGAGGAGAAAATGTGAACAATAATAAAAAGCCCTTTGAGAAATTGTTCTCAAAGAGCTTTGGAATTAGTGAATGAATTAACGCATTGATTTTCTAAGACGTGGTAACTTCATGAATGTAAAAGGTCTTCGTTTGTTTTTCACCTTTTTGTTCTTGTAAGCAATTAAATTTTCTACAGTAGACAGTACTAGGAATGTAATGAATACAGTAACTGTTAAAAAGTAAAGAGATGTAACCATCGTTACCCATCCCCTTTCCTAGAGTATTTTTCGGTATTTATTATTAAATCCAACTATATAATACCAAATTTAACGAAAAAATAAATATAAATTTATAAATTCTTTTAAATTCTTTTGATTATTCTTCAATACTCATGTTTTATCCAAAAATAAAATATTCAGATGAGGTTCTATTTGTGATGCTTTACAATAATTTTTTTCCATAAAAAAAGTGCTTCACTTGCCGATTGGGCATAATGAAACACAATATTAAATGGCTTTCTCTATAGTTTGTATAAATCAGGTCTTCTATCCGTAAAAATCGGTATAGTCTCTCGCACCTTATCGACTTCCTCAGGATTAAATTCACCGTATAAAATCGTTTCTTTATCCTCAGCTTCAACTATTACTTCTCCCCAAGGTCCAACAATTAAGGAGTGCCCACCAAATTCATTTTTCGGGTCTGTTCCAACTCGGTTACAAGCAACGACGAAACATTGATTTTCAATTGCTCTACTTATTAATAAGGCCCTCCAATGATCTATTCGTGGCTTTGGCCATTCAGCTACAACATACAATACTTTCGTTTGATCTAACATGTGGGTACGAATCCATTCGGGAAATCTAATGTCATAACAAATTACTCCAGCACTTTTAATGTTTTCTAAAATAAAAGATCCTTCATCATTTCCTTCGGTTAGGTATTTCTCTTCGTCCATCAACCGAAATAGGTGAGCTTTACTATATTCCGATACAAATTCCCCTTTACGATTAACGACAAACAATGTGTTGGTAATACCCTTATCCGTTTCTTTCGGAATGGAACCTCCTACAATACTAACGTTATAATCTTTGGCTAACTCCGCAATAAAAGAGTATGATTTTTCTCCATTTACATCAGCTATTTCATCTAGTCGCGTTAAATCATACCCAGTTGTCCACAGTTCAGGTAAGACAATAACATCTACGTTTTTTTCACTAGCCTCTTTGCATTTAGTTCTAACCTTTTCATAATTGGCTTCAGGATTCCCGAAAGAAATGTTCATTTGTATTAAAGCAACTTTTAAAGTCATACAGTTCCCTCCTTGTTCTTTTCTTCCAGTGTAGATGAAATGAACTGCTCTAGCGAATAAATCCCATTGATAACTTCCTTTTGATTACTAACGTGCATATAGTGAATCGATTCACTTGGTTTCGTTGCCTCTTCTGCAATGATAGCAATCTTTTCCTTCATTTGATTAAAAATGCCAAAATCTTTAATCGATATAGGTAAATTAAGTTTTTGATAAAAAGGAAGAAGCTTTTCTACTTCATCTAATCTATTTTCTAGGGCGAGTTGAACGAGAATACCATACGCTACTTTTTCCCCGTGTAAGTAGGAATGGGTTTCTTTTATATAGGTTAAGCCATTATGAATAGAATGTGCACCAGCAATTCTGCCATAGTGATCACCATATCCACCAACCATACCACCCGCTAAAATGATTGTTTCAATAACGCGAACAAAGGATGAGGTTAAATGACCTTTATACACAGCAGAAATGGCTTCTTCTCCCTCCTTTAATAACACCTCTTTACACATTTTCGCTGCATGTAATGCGATTTCAAGTGGGAGGGGTTTTGGCGAAATATCCTTAGAAAGTACATCTGCTTCGTACCATTTTGCTAAGGTATCTCCTATTCCAGCCCTTAAATAATCAACAGGTGCATCCAACAGAATACGAGGTTCGATTAAAACCATATATGTACTTTTAGGAAAAATGGTGTAATGTAAAAAATTACCTTCTCCATCATAAAAAACACTTAAAGGTGTCCAAGGAGCACAGTTAGCGGCAAGTGTGGGTATTAGGATGACAGAAAGATCATTTTCATTCCCAACAGCTTTAGCAAGATCCATTACTTTCCCACCACCAACGCCTATAATAAAGTCTGCGTGTTCAGCAACTGTAATTTCACTAATACGATTAACCTCTTCCGTTGAACATTCTCCTTGGTAGGGAAGTAAAGTGAGGGGGGTAGATAAGTTAGGGAAAAAATCATTGGCAGCTTGCCACGATTTATTTCCATGTAATAGGATTCCTTTTTGCCAATTTTGTTCATCAATCTTTTCTTGTAGTATATTTAAAACACCTTCATAACACTGATAAAAGTTTGGTGCACCTTGAACTTGAATGTTTAACATAGTCAATTCACCTCAAAAATTATAAGTAAAAACAAAAAACCTCTTCCAAGAAGGAAGAGGTAAATTCATGGCTCTTCCTCTTATCTTACAAACACCATGTTTGTAGGATTTAGCACCGTATGCAAGATGCACCGGTTGCCGGGTTTCATTGGGCCAGTCCCTCCACCTTCTCTTGATAAGAGTTAAATTTAATTCTATTATAATGTCAACGTAGTCCTAAATATATGAATTTTGATGAACATTATGCCATTCCCTCATTGGTCTGTCAATATAGAAGACATATTTTTTTACCTTTACAAATAGTTTGAAAATAGCTATAGTTATAAATTAGAATTTTCCCACTAAAAAGGGATAAGAAAATAAAGGTTTTCACTATATATTACTTTTAAATAGACGAAGATTTTCTAATTTAAGGTTTGGGAGCGTGAACCCTATGGAAAAAACATTTGAACATGCAAATAGATTAAAAAGATTGCCAGAGCAATTTTTTGCAAGTCTCGTCCAGAAGGTAGATAAGTTAAAAAGCCAAGGGTTTGACTTGATTAATTTAGGACAAGGAAATCCAGACTTACCTACACTATCACATATTGTGAAAGAACTACAATTAGCAGCTGAGAATCCACAGTATCATAAGTATTCACCCTTTCAAGGCTATCCTTTTTTAAAGGAAGCGATAGCTGAATTTTACAAACGAGAATACAATGTCGATGTTGATCCTAATAAAGAAGTAGCGATATTGTTTGGGGCAAAAACAGGTCTAGTAGAAATCAGTCAGTGTTTATTAAATCCAGGTGATCTTGCTTTGGTTCCTGATCCTGGCTATCCTGATTACATGTCTGGAATCGCATTAGCTAATGCCAAAGTGGAAATGATGCCTTTGTTGCAAAAAAATAATTTCTTACCAGACTACAATGAAATATCGGAAAAATCTTTACAGGATGCAAAGCTAATGTTCTTAAATTACCCTAATAATCCTACAGCTGCTATAGCATCTAAATCATTCTTTGATGAAACGATAGAATTGGCAAAAAAACACCATATTTGCATTGTTCATGATTTTGCTTATGGAGCAATAGGATTTGATGGAAAAAAACCTCAAAGTTTTTTGCAGTCTAAAGGTGCCAAAGATGTTGGTGTAGAAATGTACACTTTATCAAAAACGTATAATATGGCTGGTTGGAGAATAGGCTTTGCAGTAGGTAATCAGTCAGTTATTGATAGCATTAATCTGATTCAAGATCATTTGTACGTAAGCTTATTTGGTGGTATTCAGTATGCGGCAGCACAAGCTTTAAGAGGGAGCCAAGAAGCTGTTCGTGAACTAGTGAATACATACGAAAAAAGAAGAGATATCTTTATTAATGGTCTTCAAAAGATAGGGTGGGAAGTAGAAGCTCCAAGAGGAAGCTTTTTCGCCTGGCTACCAGTTCCAAAAGGCTATACGTCAGAAGAATTTGCTGCTATTTTAATGGAAGAAGCCCATGTGGTGACAGCTCCAGGGAATGGGTTTGGAGAAAGTGGTGAAGGGTATCTTCGGGTAGGACTATTGGATAGTGAGGAACGCTTAGCGGAAGCAGTTAAGCGAATTGAAAGATTGAATCTTTTTTAATGAAATTAGGAAAATTCCTATCATAGCATTATTGAATTGATTGTAAAGGCTCCAAAATACATTAATTGCTGCTAGAACAGAAGTAAATCCAGTATCACTAGTTTGTTGTGATACTGGATTATTTTTTAGGAATACTTTTTTCATAAAAAATTGTTGTGTTTTCGCTGTTTCCTTAAACTGCGAAGTAACTTTACGTGTGCAAAGCCCATTCTGTACAAGATGAGTGGTAGTCCGTCGCCGCGGAAAAATACTCGCTTTCCATGGGCAAGGCCTCAGCCTCCTCGCGAGCAAAGAGCGCTCGTCTCGGGGGTCTTCAGACTCTTGCTCTCCCATAGGACAAGGAACGCTTCGGCAGCTTTACATCGCACGAAGAAAATTGCGTTTTATTTTCGAGGAGTCTCGCATGTTTCCGCTGCTCAACATAGCTCTTTGTTCATGTGATAAGTCAGCCGCTAAAAGATGAGTTCTTTGGCTATCACATGTCATTAATCAGAAAATCTTTATTAGCGTAGCAGAATACGTAGACTCCTACGGGATCTGTGACCGTCGTTGGACCCCGGAGACGAAGTCGAGGAGGCTCAGTGGGAACCCGTGGAAAGCGAAGTATTCTGCCGAAGCGGTCTGATAACACCCTGCAGCTGCAAAGAGTAAATTAAATTAAAGTTACGTCGCAGTATCCATCTACTTAGAGAAACAACAATCTATTAGAAAAAAGCTTTTTAAGAGATAACTTGTTTTTGGTTTAATACATTTACTTGGTATGGATTCCTGTTAAGGTTGAAAATATCTTCTGTGATTTTTCGCTTTTTCATTTCTTTTTTTAGAATAGAAATAAACTTTTTTTCTAGTTGAAGGTCTAAAGCATTTTGGTAAGCTTCTATTAACTGATAATCTGTTAAAGAAGGGAACCTCATTTAATCACTCCAGTTATATATTTTCATTCCGTGATAGTGTTTTTTCTTTTTGTTGTTAGTTAACCATACCCGTTATAGCTTGTATTAAACGTATTCTTTTCAGTACCCTTCTTGTAATTAGTCTGAGCTCTTAGAAGTATGTTTGACCCATTTGCTAAATTCTTCCCCATGAAAATGCTTATTAAAATCTAGTAAAAATTCCTTCATTTGATCGATTAGTTTTCGATTTTCTTCATTTCTACCTGCGAAATCATGTAAATACTCGGTTATTTTATAAGTATAGTTTTGAGTTTCTTCTCTTACTTTTTTTCCTTCGTCTGTTAAAGTAACATAGGAAATCCGGAGATCTTTTTTATTTTTTTGCACATCTACTAATCCTTTTTTCGTTAATCTTTTAATTACTTGCATGACTGTACTTATTTCCCATAAACCCAGTTGTGCAATTCTAGACATTGTAGCTTCCTTTTCAAAATGCAAAATCCATAGAATGTGTTGTTCTGCACTTGTAATTCCTTGATCTTGTGCTGATTTTTGCCAATCTTGCTCAAGCACTTTATACATACCTCGGTAATAGTTTATTAGCTCGTGTACTTCATTTATTTTCATATAAAATTCCCCTTTATTTCGATTCATAGTAAAATGGAATAAATTGTATATGCGTCTCTCTTTATATTTTACAATAGAATAAATTCAAAAGGAAACACAATCTTCCTTTTCTTTTTTATAGAGAGAATGTGATAGGTAAAAGTATTATAGAATAGATTATATAAGGAAGGTTTCCATTATTAGTTTTTAAATCCGCAAAATAGGGTATGAATAAAGTTATACAAATGGATTGGTATTCCTTTCTTTTTTTGCCTGGAAAAAGCAGGAATACTTTATTAGAACAGGAAGGTGTATATGAAAAAAGAGCATCCAGATATTGTCATTTTTCCTGGCTGGAGAAAACAATTAGAAAAAGAAGGGTTAGAAGCTTTAAAGGAGAAACGTTATGAAGATGCATTGACACACATATTACAATTAGAACAGTACGAGGCTGCTAGCTACGAGATTTTAACAGGAAAGGTTATTTGCTTTATTGAATTAGGGAGGTATGATGAGGCAATTGGTTTATGCAGAAAATTAATGAAGGAAGATGACCCGAATTATTATAAATACTTACATATATACGTAACTATTTTATTTCAAACAAGCCAATATGGGGAAATACTTAGCTTATTAGATGAAATTTTTCAAAGTGAAAAAATTCCACATACATATCGCGAGCAATTTTGGCAAATTTATGATTTAAGTCAAAAGTTTTATCAGGATCAAGAATTAACACAGGATGATAAAGAGTGGAAGCAATTTATACATAATTTAGAGGGTGGTAGTTTTCAGGAACAATGGAGGTTACTATCTATATTGAGAAAAAAGTCAGTAAGTCACTATATAGATGAAATTATCCCACATCTAAGTGATGCGGAATTAAATCCGGTTATTAAAACAGGAATTTTACAATGGATGTATGAGCAAAAAGTAGATCAGGAAATGGAAGTAGAAAAGTTTAATCAGACGAGTATGATAAATCCTATTCATCTAGATGATGTCATGGAAACTCCTGAAGCAAAAAAAATCCTACTATTATTAGAAGAAATTGAACAAAATGATCCAACGTTATTTGAATTTACTCGACAAATTTTGTTTCGCTATTTATATGTCTATTATCCATTTACTCCATCTGAAGAAGCGATACAATCTATAGCTGAAGCGGTATTAGCTTTAGCATTAGAATACTTGCAACTTGACCAAGAAACATCCATGCTTGAGTATGATAATGAAGCGAGAGGAAAGTGGATGGAAGAGATTAAACATATGGAAATGAAATATTTCTCCCAAATTGAACAATAATGCTTGTAATAGGTGATTGTTGAAGTGTTGAAATACTATGTGTATAATATAGTGGTTGCATTATGCGTTCAGACGATAGAATTTGACATAATGACTAGAAAAATAGGGAATTAATTGAATAATAGATGTTGGAGGGAAATTTATGTCAGCAAAATGGGAAAAGTTAGAAGGAAATGAAGGTGTTTTAACGGTTGAGGTTGATGCAGAGCAATTTAATGCTGCATTAGATCAAGCGTTTAAAAAGGTTGTAAAAACAGTACAGGTTCCAGGATTCCGTAAAGGTAAAATGCCACGTGGAATGTTCGAAAAACGTTTTGGTGTAGAATCTTTGTATCAAGATGCATTAGATATTATTCTTCCTGAGGCATACATGAGCGCTGTTGAGGAAGCAGGAATTGACCCTGTTGATCGTCCAGAAGTGGATGTGGAACAAATCGAGAAAGGTAAAAACCTTATTTTTACAGCGAAAGTAACGGTTAAACCTGAAGTGAAGCTTGGTGAGTATAAAGGTCTTGAAGTAGAAGCACAAGATACAGAAGTTACAGATGAAGATGTTGATAACGAGTTAAAGCAATTACAGGAGCGTCAAGCGGAGCTGGTTGTAAAAGAAGCAGGAACAATTGAAGAGGGAGATACAGTAGTACTCGACTTTGAAGGATTTATGGACGGAGAAGCCTTCGAAGGCGGAAAAGCTGAAAATCATTCTTTAGAAATTGGATCTGGTCAATTTATTCCAGGATTTGAAGAGCAATTAATAGGAAAAGAAGCAGGAGCAGAATTAGAAATCGAAGTGAATTTTCCTGAAGAATACCATGCAGAAGAACTAGCTGGAAAACCAGCTACATTTAAAGTGAAGATCCACGACATTAAAACAAAAGAAGTTCCTGAACTCGACGATGAACTTGCAAAAGACGTTGATGATGAAGTGGAAACTCTAGCAGAATTAAAAGAGAAAACGAAAAAACGTCTTCAGGATCAAAAGAATCAAGATGCTGAAAACAGTAAACGTGAAACGCTAATCGAAAAAGCTTCTGAAAATGCAGAAGTTGAAATTCCTGAGGCAATGGTTGAGACAGAATTAGACCGTATGCTACAAGAGTTTGAGCAACGTTTGCAAATGCAAGGGATGACGTTAGACATGTATCAACAGTTCTCTGGCCAAGATAAAGATGCACTAAGAGAACAAATGAAAAATGATGCAGAAAAGCGTGTTAAAACAAATTTAACACTGGAAGCAATAGCAGAAGCAGAAAATATTGAAGTGACAGATGAAGATGTTGATAAAGAGGTTCAAACAATGGCTGACATGTACCAAATGGAAGCTGCTCAAATCAAGCAGATGCTAGGTGGAAATGCTGATGCTTTAAAAGGTGACCTAAAGGTTAGAAAAGCAATTGATTTCTTAGCAGAGCAAAGCAAAACTGTATAAGTAACTTCCTTACAAGTGATCTTCTAAGGATCAACTGGAATAAAATTAGAAACAAGGTGCGAAATTTCGTGCCTTGTTTTACCTTATAAGAACATAATTTTATTCGTATGACTATATACGACAAAGTTTTCGCAGGTGTTCTAAGTATAGATGTTGTATTTAAAGAAAGAATAGAAGAAGTACACATCTTTGCTTTTCTTTGCATACATATAAGTTAAAGTGTTCTCGTTGACTTATTAAAAAGTGACGTACATAATGATTACATATCCCGCCTTCGTAAAAAAAATTCAATGGTTTAAGGGTATTACTTTCTTCCACAGGCACATATTTGATATGATGTGCTAAAGACTACAACTAAGAAACATTTAAAGAAAAGATCAGATACAGATATATATTGGTGAGGTGATTAAATGCTTAAGTTTAACGATGAAAAGGGACGACTCAAATGCTCTTTTTGTGGAAAAACGCAAGAGCAGGTTCGTAAATTAGTTGCGGGCCCAGGGGTTTATATATGCGACGAATGTATAGAGCTATGTACGGAAATTGTGGAAGAAGAATTAGGTAATGAAGAAGAAGTAGAATTTAAAGACGTACCTAAACCGAAGGAAATTTGTGATATATTAAGCGACTATGTTATAGGTCAGGATAAAGCAAAGCGTTCTTTATCTGTAGCAGTATATAATCATTATAAACGTATTAATTCTAATCAGAACTCAGATGACATTGAACTATCGAAGAGTAATATTGTGTTAATGGGTCCTACTGGTAGTGGTAAAACACTTTTAGCTCAGACGTTGGCACGTATTTTAAATGTGCCTTTCGCTATCGCAGACGCGACTTCTTTAACAGAAGCTGGTTATGTTGGGGAAGATGTGGAGAACATTCTTTTAAAGCTTATTCAAGCAGCGGATTATGATGTAGAAAAAGCGGAAAAAGGAATTATATACATCGATGAAATTGATAAAGTTGCTAGGAAATCAGAAAATCCATCCATTACACGAGATGTTTCTGGTGAAGGTGTTCAGCAAGCTTTATTAAAAATTCTAGAAGGAACAGTTGCGAGCGTTCCACCTCAAGGTGGCCGTAAGCACCCACATCAAGAATTTATTCAAATTGATACGACAAATGTTCTATTCATTGTTGGTGGGGCTTTTGATGGTATTGAACAGATTATTAAACGACGACTCGGTAAAAGAGTAATCGGATTCGGAGCAGATAATTTAGGGGAAGAATTAGATAAAGGGGAATTACTTTCAAAAGTATTACCTGAAGATCTTCTACGTTTCGGTCTAATTCCAGAATTTATTGGTCGTTTACCTGTTATTGGTAGCTTAGAGCCATTAGATGAAGATGCGTTAATTCAAATCTTAACAGAACCTAAAAATGCTTTAGTAAAACAATATCAGAAGTTATTTGAAATTGATGGTGTCGAACTAGAGATTGAAGAGGAAGCTCTTATGGAGATAGC
Source organism: Salirhabdus euzebyi (assembly GCF_014207435.1). Classification (GTDB taxonomy): domain Bacteria; phylum Bacillota; class Bacilli; order Bacillales; family Alkalibacillaceae; genus Salirhabdus; species Salirhabdus euzebyi. The sequence goes on along the minus strand of NZ_JACHGH010000001.1, from coordinate 378,400 downwards.
GAAGAAGGCTATTGAAAGAAAGACAGGGGCTCGTGGACTTAGATCAATTATTGAAGGTATCATGTTAGATGTAATGTTTGAATTACCTTCACGTGAAGACATTGAAAAATGTATTATTACAAAAGATACTGTAGTAATTGAGGATGGCAGACCAAAGCTAGTACTTAAAGATGGTACTGTTTTGGATGAAAATGAAGAGCCGAAAGAAAGTGCATAAATGAGAAATAACCCCCAATAATGGGGGTTATTTTTTTACAATAAATCGTTGACTGAATAAGTTTTCCTAGTCATAAACAAAATGAAACAGGGAGTTTTTCCAAAAAGGGAAAAACTCCTTTTTTCATTTTTAATAGCGTTTATTCACATTTTAATCGGGGGATACTAGCAAATAATGTACAACAAATGGGAGGAAAAAAGATGAGTTTTGTTGGTGTCGCTATATTTATTCAATTACTAGTAGGAATAATTGTTGGTCTCTATTTTTGGAATATGCTTAAAAACAACAGAAATAATAAAGTGACCATTGAAAAGGAATCCAAAAAAGAACTAGAAGAGTTAAGAAAAATGAGATCAATAGCACTGTCTGAACCACTCTCTGAAATGGTTCGTCCAAAAAAGATGGAAGATGTTATTGGACAAGAGGATGGAGTGGAGTCGTTAAGAGCAGCTTTGTGTAGTGCAAATCCACAGCATGTTATTATATATGGCCCTCCCGGGGTAGGTAAAACAGCAGCTGCACGTCTTGTACTTGAAGAAGCGAAGAAAATGTTTGAAACACCATTTAAACAAAATGCAGTATTTGTTGAAATGGATGCTACTACTGCTCGTTTTGATGAAAGAAGTATAGCCGATCCGTTAATAGGATCTGTCCATGATCCTATTTACCAAGGTGCAGGAGCAATGGGACAAGCTGGAATCCCTCAGCCCAAAAGGGGTGCTGTGTCAAACGCACATGGTGGGGTTTTATTTTTAGATGAAATAGGAGAACTTCACCCATTACAGATGAATAAGCTCCTTAAAGTATTAGAGGATCGTAAAGTGTTTTTTGAAAGTGCTTATTATAGTGAAGAAAATGAGAAGATTCCCCTTCACATTCACGAAATCTTTCAACAAGGTTTACCTGCCGATTTTCGTTTGATTGGTGCAACTACTAGAAAACCCGAGGAAATCCCTCCAGCAATTCGTTCAAGATGTTTGGAAATTTTCTTTAAGGATTTAGAAACTGACCACCTAAAGGAAGTAGCAAAAAGAGCGGCTGAAAAAGTAAAAGTAGAAATAAAGGAAGAGGCGTTAGAAAGAATTGCTTCTTATACAAGGAACGGCCGTGAAGCAGTGAATGTAGTACAAATTTGTGTAGGAATTATCAAAAAACAAAATAAAAATGAAATTGAGATAAAAGATATAGAATGGGTAGCAGAATCTAGTCAGTTAGTTCCAAAACTTACCCCTAAAGTTCCCGATAAGCCCCAAGTTGGTGTTGTGAATGGGTTAGCAGTTTTTGGGCCGAACTCCGGTTCTCTGTTAGAAATTGAAGTATCTGCATTGCCAACTTCCCATGCGTATGAAGGAACTGTAAAAATTTCTGGGATTGTTGATGAAGAAGAAATAAACCAAGGTGCAAAAACAATTCGTCGTAAAAGTATGGCAAACCATTCGGTTACGAATGTGTTGACGATGTTAAAATCGATGGGAGTACCTGTTCACCAATACGATTTACACATTAATTATCCGGGTGGAATTCCTGTTGATGGACCATCTGCAGGAATAGCTATGGCTGCTGGAATTTTTTCCGCTATTCATAAAATTCCAGTCCGAAATGATGTTGCGCTTACCGGTGAAGTAAGTTTACATGGATTGGTTAAGCCTGTAGGCGGTATTATACCAAAAATAAAATCAGCGAAAAAAGCGGGTGCTACTAAAGTACTGATTCCTTACGATAATCGTCAATCAGGTATAAATCAAATTGATTTAATTGAAGTCATACCAGTGAAACGTTTTGAAGAGGTTTTAGATTATATCCTAACATCGGAATACCAAACTATTATTAAAACAGATAGCTATTCCATCAAACAAAGAAAATCGATATAAGGCTTTAGAAAAAACCTAATTTGTTTACAAACTTAGTGGTTTTCTTTATGATGATATTACGAAACGGAAGTAACGGAGGTGTCTAGAATATGGCGGATGATATTATTAAACAACTTCCCCTCCTGCCTTTACGCGGTTTAATTGTATACCCTTCTATGGTTCTACACTTAGATGTAGGTCGTGATAAATCAGTCAAGGCGCTGGAGAAATCAATGGTGGAAGACAATAAAATATTTTTAGCATCACAAAAGGAAGTAAATATTGATGAACCTCGAAAAGAAGATATATACCGAATGGGTACAATTGCTACGGTAAAGCAAATGTTAAAGCTCCCAAATGGTACAATACGTGTATTAGTTGAAGGTTTAGATCGAGCTGAGCTTATACAGTATAAAGAGGATGAAGAAGAATTCTTTTTAGTAGAAGTGGAAGAAATAAGTGAGGATCATGGGGATAAATTGGAAGAAGAAGCCCTTATGCGTACACTGTTGGAATATTTCGAACAGTACATAAAAGCCTCTAAAAAAATCAGTCAAGAAACATTAGCTACAGTTGCTGATATTGATGATCCAGGTCGACTTGCTGATATAATCGCTTCCCATCTTTCCTTGAAAATGAAAGATAAACAAAAGGTTTTAGAAATTACAAATGTGAAAGAGCGATTAAATCATCTGATTGAACTGATTCACAATGAAAAAGAAGTTTTACATTTGGAAAAACAAATTGGGCAACGTGTGAAAAAGTCTATGGAGCGTACACAAAAAGAATATTATTTACGCGAGCAAATGAAAGCTATTCAAAAGGAGCTCGGTGATAAAGACGGTAAAACAAGTGAAGTTGCTCAATTAAGAGAGAAAATTGAAGAAGCAAAGATGCCAGAAAGAATTGAAAAAGTGGCTTTTAAAGAGTTGGATCGCTATGAAAGAGTACCGAACAATTCAGCGGAGAGCTCTGTCATTCGCAATTATATAGAATGGTTAATTTCATTACCTTGGACGAAAGAAACAGAAGACGTTTTGGATATAAACCGTGCGGAAAAAACGTTAAATGAAGATCATTACGGGTTGGAAAAGGTAAAGGAGAGAATCTTAGAATATTTAGCTGTTCAAAAACTAACTAATTCTATAAAAGGGCCTATTCTCTGTTTAGTTGGTCCGCCAGGGGTTGGGAAAACCTCTCTTGCAAAGTCTATTGCAAAGTCCATTAATCGTCATTTTATAAGAGCTTCACTTGGTGGCGTAAGGGATGAAGCTGAAATTCGCGGACATAGAAGAACATATGTCGGTGCGATGCCTGGGCGTATTATTCAAGGAATGAAAAAGGCAGGCACCATTAATCCGGTATTTTTGTTGGATGAAATTGATAAGATGGCAAGTGATTTCAGGGGGGACCCTTCTTCTGCAATGCTAGAAGTGTTAGATCCTGAGCAAAATAGTACATTTAGTGATCATTTTATTGAAGAAAGCTATGATTTATCTAACGTTATGTTTATAGCAACAGCCAATAACCTAGGTACTATCCCAGGTCCATTATTGGATCGTATGGAAGTTATTACAATAGCTGGATATACAGAGGTTGAAAAACTACACATTGCAAAGGAACACCTTTTACAAAAGCAAATTAAAGAAAATGGGCTTTCTAAAGGAACCTTCCAAGTTAAAGAAGAAGCATTACTTAAGCTGATCCGTATGTATACGAGAGAAGCTGGTGTGCGTAATTTAGAAAGACAATTAGCTTCTATTTGTCGAAAAGGTGCAAAAATGATTGTAGCAAACGAAAAGAAAAAGGTTGTTGTTACGGAAAAAATGCTTGAGGAAATGTTAGGTAAGCCTAGGTTTCGTTATGGACAAGCAGAGGAGAAAGATCAAATAGGTGCAGCAACTGGCTTAGCTTATACAGCTGCAGGTGGTGACACTTTGTCCATTGAAGTGTCCTTATACCCAGGTAAAGGAAAGCTTACCTTAACAGGTAAATTAGGAGATGTTATGCAAGAGTCAGCGCAAGCTGCCTTTAGTTATATTCGTTCAAGAGCAGAAGAATTAAACATTGATCCTAACTTCCATGAGAAAAACGATATTCATATACATGTGCCAGAGGGAGCAACACCTAAAGATGGTCCATCAGCTGGTATAACTATAGCAACAGCTTTAGTTTCTGCATTAACAAAACGCGCTGTTCGTAAAGAAGTCGGAATGACTGGGGAAATTACGTTAAGAGGTCGAGTACTTCCTATCGGTGGATTGAAGGAAAAATCATTAAGTGCTCACCGTGCAGGACTAAAGAAAATTATTATACCGAAAGAAAATGAAAAAGATTTAGAAGATATACCTGAAAGTATTCGAAATGATTTAACATTTTTACAAGTATCTCATTTAGATGAGGTATTGAAGCATGCATTACTGGAGGAGCCGGGAAAATGAAAGTAAATAGTGTAGAACTGGTTATCAGTGCAGTAAAACGTGACCAGTATCCGAATGATCCAATGCCTGAAATAGCTTTGGCGGGTCGTTCAAATGTAGGTAAGTCATCCTTTATTAACAGGATGATACAGAGAAAAAGTATGGCTAGAACATCATCAAAACCAGGGAAAACACAAACTTTAAATTTTTACCTCATTAATGAGCAGCTTTATTTTGTGGATGTTCCGGGATACGGTTACGCAAGAGTTTCTAAGAAGGAACGAGAAGCTTGGGGTCGTATGATGGAAGAGTATTTTACGAACCGTGAAGAATTAAAGCTTGCTGTTTTAATTGTTGATTTAAGACATAAACCAACACAAGATGATGTTTTAATGTATAACTTTTTAAAGCATTACGAAAAACCTGTACTTGTCATCGCAACCAAGATGGATAAAGTGCCAAAAACAAAAAGACCTCAGCATTTGAAAGTAATAAAAAATCAATTAAATATCGATCCAGAAGACCAAATTGTCCTATTTTCATCTGAGACTGGTGAAGGAAAAGACGATGCATGGGGAGCCATCCGATCGATTATAAACAAGTAAGGAAAAGGTCCGTACTACTATAACAGAGTACGGACCTTTCCAGTTATCTATTTCCACGGAAATATTATGTACAGCCTTGAAACTTTACTTTTATCTTTTTGTAACAATTAAGTAAATGCCAACACCAACTAAAATAAAAGGCAAAAATGACCCATCACTATTACTAGGTATTAAATGTAATGTTTCTAACCAACCTGGTTTTTTAGATGAAAGAATAGCGAACAAGGAAATGACTAATAATATAACTCCAATAATTAATCCATTTTTTGTCTTTTGATATTGGATAAAAAAGGCAATACTAATTACTAATAAATAAACTCCCCAATGATCAATCCAAAAGGAGTAATGGAGAAGACCGTGAAAATGAATGCCAAAACCTAAAATAATAATTCCTGGAAATAAACTTTCATGAACTTTTCCAAAAAATCCTTGAATGAGAAAGGCAACACCTATAATAATAAGAAGTGTTGGCCAAGTTTGGTAGGAATGCAAAAAAGTAATATTATATTGCGTGATAAAAAAATATAACCCAACACCAATCATGAAGGAACTTGTAAATAAATATTGTTTTTTCATAGCGAAGCCTCCTAGTTGTACGAGATATTTTTACTGTTTTAACCAAGCAATAAACGATTTTCTTGCTTGTGTAATCCAAGTATGTTAAGTTACTAAAGGGTATCATTCGTATTTTTCCTTTTGATTAGTTAACCTTTGCGATAAGCCAAGCTTTTCTAATCGTATCATAATAATTCAAAATATGTTCACTTTTTCCTTCTTAATTAGGAAGGGGAAGATGTTATAATATTTGTTGATTGACTATCCATATGAAACAATACTAATGATTGTGAAACATGTAGAAGGGGTGAAAATTATGCGAGTAATAGTAGTCAGTGTAAATTATCAGACAGCCCCTGTGGAAATTCGTGAAAAGCTTGCATTTTCTGAAGAAAAGTTAGCTGATGCTATGAAGATGTTAAATCAGCAGAAAAGTGTACTGGAAAATGTAATTGTTTCCACATGTAACCGAACTGAGATTTATGCTGTTGTGGATCAGTTACACACAGGCCGTTATTATATAAAAAGTTTTTTAGCAAACTGGTTCTCTATGGACTTAGAAGAAGTAGCATCTTATGTTTCGATTCATGAAGAGGAAAAGGCTATCATGCACCTATTCCGAGTTACTTGTGGATTAGAGTCTATGGTCTTAGGAGAAACCCAAATTTTAGGACAGGTTAAGCAGGCGTTTTTAGTAGCTCAGGAACAACAGGTTTCTGGCACTATATTTAATCAATTGTTTAAACAAGCTATTACAGTTGCAAAGCGTTCCCATAAGGAAACAGAAATTGGGGAAAATGCAGTTTCTGTAAGCTATGCTGCTGTTGAGTTATCTAAAAAGATATTTGGTGATTTGTCGAATAAACGTGTAGCAATTTTAGGTGCAGGTAAGATGGGTGAGTTAGCCGTCAAAAACTTGCATGGTTCTGGGGTACAAAATATTTCGGTTATTAATCGTACACGATCAAAAGCTGAAGAGGTTGCGAGCAAAATACACGGGCAAGCTTATTCCATGGATGAACTTGAACATGTGTTAAGTACCGTTGATATTTTAATTAGTTCTACTGGAGCGGAGGGCTATGTATTATCGAAGTCATCTATTGAAAAAACATTAAAAGCTAGAAAAGGTCGTCCTTTGTTTTTAATGGATATTGCGGTTCCAAGGGATTTGGATCCGTCTATAAACGATCTTGATAGTGTATTCTTATATGATATTGATGATTTACAAGGAATTGTCGATGCAAATCTAGAATCTAGAAAAGAAATTGCGCAAGAGATTGAAAGTATGATTGCAATAGAAATGGCTGATTTTGCTGAATGGGTGCGTACCCTAGGGGTTGTTCCTGTCATTTCAGCTTTACGACAAAAAGCACTTTTGATTCAGCAAGATACAATGGAGTCAATTGAAAGAAAGATGCCTGATTTGTCAGATAGAGAAAGAAAAGTATTAAGTAAGCATACGAAAAGTATCATTAATCAATTACTGAAAGAGCCTATATTACAAGCAAAAGAACTGGCTGGTCAGAAAAACGCTGATGAAACACTAGATTTATTTATGAAAATATTTGGGATTGAAGAAGAAGTGAAGCAGGAGCTTGATAAGCAATCCGAAAAAAGTCAGCATACTTTACCTTCTGATGCGAAAGGGAAATTATCTTTTCCGACTATTAGAAAGTCGTCTATTCATTCGTAAAAAGAAGGGATAACGATCTTATGACGGTAGATTTTGATTTGAAGTTGGTTTATGAACTTATTATATTTATTTATGCACTTACCATTGTTGGGTATTTTATAGACTTTATACAACATAACCGGAAGGTCAATCGTTTTGCCTTCTGGTTACTTTCATTGGTTTGGCTCCTGCAAACCTTTTTTTTATTTAGTAAAATATTAAATAAGGAAGCCTTTCCGTTCTTAACCATCTATGATGGTCTTTATTTTTATGCTTGGATATTAGTTACCTTTTCGCTCATTATAAACCGCCTATTTCGTGTAGATTTTTTTGTTTTTTTTACAAATGTAGTCGGATTCTTCCTAATGGTCATGCATATTTTTACGAGAGCACAAAATACAACGGATACGAGGAGTATAGACTTTGTTGGTGAAATGCTCGTAACACATATTACACTAGCACTAATATCGTATGGATTCTTTACCTTTTCTTTTATTTTCTCGTTAATGTATTTACTTCAGTACAGATTACTCAAACAAAAAAAGTGGACTCGTAGATTGAAAAGATTAGGCGATCTAGGTCAGTTGGATTTTTTCACTTTTATTACTATTTTGTTAGGTGTTCCTACCCTTTTAATCGCTCTTATTTTAGGCGTCATTTGGGGGTATACTTCTGGAGAAGCTTTTTATTGGTATGATGCGAAAACAGTAGGTTCTTTAATTGTCATTATTGTATATATGATATTATTGTTTTTACGTGTTGCACGGGGCTTTCAAGGGCGAAAACTAGCTTCATATAACGTATATGCGTTTTTGTTTTTACTTGTAAATTATTTTTTATTTAGTACATTATCTAACTTTCATTTTTAGGAGGAAATAAATATGCGTAAAATTGTTATCGGTTCTAGAAAAAGTAATCTTGCCTTAACACAAACGAATTGGGTCATTAAGCAATTAGAAAAATTAAACCTACCTTATACGTTTGAAGTGAAGAAAATTATGACGAAGGGTGACAAAATACTAGATGTTACTTTATCTAAAGTTGGTGGAAAAGGCTTATTTGTGAAGGAAATTGAACAAGCAATGTTTGACAAAGAAATTGACTTTGCTGTCCATAGTATGAAAGACATGCCTTCAGAGCTTCCAGAGGGTCTAATCATTGCCTCTATTCCTGAACGTGAGGATCATCGTGATGCGTTTATTTCTAAGGATGGTAAAACAGGATTAATGGATTTACCTGAAGGTGCAATCGTTGGAACTAGTAGTTTAAGAAGAGGTGCTCAAGTATTAGTACAACGTCCTGACTTGAAAATTAAGTCTGTAAGAGGAAATATCGAGACAAGGTTACGTAAATTAAAAGAAGAAGACTATGATGCAATTATTTTAGCTGCAGCAGGTTTACAACGTATGGGTTGGTCATCTGAAATCGTAACGGAATTTCTTGCACCAGATGTTTGTGTTCCTGCGGTTGGACAAGGTGCTTTAGCTATTGAATGTAGAGAAGAAGATAAAGAAGTGAGAGAACTATTGGCAAAAATTAACGATGCTGAAACGACTCGTACTGTTACAGCAGAAAGAACTTTTCTACATTTATTAGAAGGTGGATGCCAAGTACCAATAGCGGGTTATGCCTACCTTGATGGCGAGGAAGTCGTATTAAGTGCATTGGTTTCAAAATCTGATGGTTCAAAGGTTGTCCATGAGATCGTAAGAGGGAAAGATCCAGTTGAAGTTGGTAAAGAAGCTGCAGAGCGAGTTTTTGCACAAGGTGGAAAAGACATGATAGACGAAGCAAAAAGAGAGCTTGATCAGTCATGACACTCCCTTTACAGGGAAAAAGGATTTTAGTTACAAGAGGGAAAAAACAATCAAATTCGATGTCACGTTTAATAAAAAAGTATGGTGGAGAACCAATAGAGGTGCCTTTAATCACTTTTGATTTAGTGTTAAGTGAGAATACCAAACGAATCATGGCTGATCTTGAGAAATTTGATTGGATTTTTTTTACGAGTGCAAATGGCATTCACTATTTCTATGAGAGTTTGAAACGATATGACCTTGCTATTCCTTCTGCAAAAATTGGAGTTGTCGGCAAGAAGTCTGATGAGATCCTTTCACAATATGGACTAACAGCTACTTTTATACCTGATGAATATTCAGCAGCAGAAATGGGCCGGGTATTCACAGAAAATTTCCATGCCAAAAATGTTCTACTCGTACAAGGAAGTTTATCAAGAAATGTCTTAGAGAATGCCCTTATCGAGCATTGTATCCCTTTCTCCACTGTCACTGTTTATACAACTAAATACAATGATAGTGCAAAAGAGCTACTTCAGAAAGTTTTAACAGACCAGCACCTAGACGTTCTTACATTTACTAGTCCATCGTGTGTGGATGCATTTTTTGCACTTGGTGGAGATTCTGCAAATAAGTACAAGGAAACAGTATCAATATGCATAGGAACTACAACCGAAAAAGAAGCTCAAAAAAAGGGGTTTACACATGTATTAACCCCTAGTAATTTTACTATTCCGGATATGATACATACATTAGTTCAATATTGCCAAAAGGAGCTGGATGAAAATGAGTAAGGAACTAAGCTTTAAGCGACACCGTCGTCTTCGTGCATCTGATAATTTGAGAGCATTAGTTAGAGAGACACACCTACATAAAGAGGACTTAATCTACCCTATATTTGTTGTTGAAGGTGAAGGCGTAAGAAATGAAGTAAAATCAATGCCTGGAGTTTTCCATCTTTCTCTTGATTATTTAACAGAAGAAATGAAAGAGGTAGAATCGTTAGGGATTAAGTCGGTTATTGTCTTTGGTGTTCCAAAGGAAAAGGATGAAGTAGGAACCCAAGCGTATTGTGAAACCGGGATTGTACAAAAAGCAATTAGACAAATTAAAAAAGATGTTCCTTCTTTGACCATTATTGCGGATACTTGTTTATGTCAATACACTTCACATGGACACTGTGGAGTTATTAAGGATGGAGAAGTGCTTAATGACGAGTCATTAAAGTTGCTTGCCGAAACAGCTGTGAGTCAAGCGAAGGCAGGTGCAGATATTATCGCTCCTTCTAATATGATGGATGGCTTTGTTGCAGCAATTCGACAAGGATTAGATGTAGCAGGCTTTGTAAATACACCAATTATGTCCTATGCCGTAAAATATGCTTCGTCCTTTTATGGACCGTTTCGTGATGCAGCACATAGTAGTCCACAGTTTGGGGATCGAAAAGCATATCAAATGGATCCAGCCAATCGCTTAGAAGCAATTCGTGAGGCTGATTCGGATATTGAGGAAGGTGCAGATTTCTTAATTGTGAAACCAGCACTCTCCTACTTAGATATTATGAGAGAAATTAAAAATCGTCATCCTGTTCCTGTTGTTGCTTACAATGTAAGCGGAGAGTATTCCCTTGTTAAAGCAGCAGCTCAAAATGGTTGGGTAAATGAAAAAGAAATCGTTTTAGAAAAGCTTACGTCCATGAAACGTGCGGGCGCGGATTTAATTATTACGTATTTCTCCAAAGACGTTGCGAAATGGTTAAGTGAATAAGGAAAGGGTGAATAGAGTGAGAAGTTATAGCAAATCTATTGAAGCTTTTAAAGAGGCGGTTGATTTATTACCTGGTGGTGTTAACTCCCCTGTTCGTGCATTTAAATCAGTAAAAATGGACCCTATTTTCATGGAAAGAGGAAAAGGATCAAAAATTTACGATGTTGATGGCAACGAGTATATTGATTATGTTTTAAGCTGGGGTCCACTTATTTTAGGACATGCCCATGAAACAGTTGTAGAAGCATTGAAGAAGGTTGTGGAAGGTGGAACAAGCTTCGGTGCCCCAACAGAAATAGAAAATAAATTAGCTAAACTTGTTATCGAAAGGGTCCCTTCTATCGAAATGGTACGTATGGTTAACTCTGGAACAGAAGCGACGATGAGTGCTTTGCGCCTTGCAAGAGGTTACACTGGTCGGGACAAAATTTTAAAGTTCGAGGGAAATTATCACGGACATGGTGACTCTCTTTTAATTAAAGCGGGGTCTGGTGTAGCAACACTAGGTTTACCAGATAGCCCTGGCGTTCCTGAATCAATCGCGAAAAATACGATTACGGTACCTTATAATGACATGGAGAGTGTCGAATATGCATTCCAGGAGTTTGGTGACGACATTGCAGCTGTTATTGTAGAACCTGTATCTGGAAACATGGGAGTTGTTCCTCCAGTTAATAGCTTCCTGCAAAAATTAAGAGATATTACCGAAAAGAATGGAACACTTCTTATTTTTGATGAAGTAATGACTGGTTTTAGAGTAGGCTATCACAGTGCGCAAGGTCACTTCGATGTAACGCCTGATTTAACGTGTTTAGGTAAAGTTATTGGTGGAGGTCTTCCAGTAGGTGCGTACGGCGGAAAACGAGAAATAATGGAAAATATTGCTCCAGCTGGTCCTATCTATCAAGCTGGGACTTTATCAGGTAACCCATTAGCGATGACAGCTGGTTTTGAAACGTTGAATGCATTGACTGAAACTACGTATGTTGAATTAAACAAGAAGGTTGATCGTCTAGTAGAAGGACTAGGAGCTGCAGCGACAGAGCACAATATTCCACATACGATTAATCGTGCTGGATCCATGGTTGGCATCTTCTTCACAAATGAGGATGTTGTGAACTTTGAATCAGCAAAATCAGCTGACCTTGATATTTTTGCTCAATATTATCGTTCTATGGCAGAAGAAGGAATCTTTCTTCCACCATCCCAATTTGAGGGCTTATTTTTATCTACTGCCCATACGGATGAAGATATTGAAAAAACGATTGAAGCGGCTAGAAAGACATTTGCTAACATTACAAAAAAATAAAAATATTAAAACCTTGTCATTAGTTGATGACAAGGTTTTTGTGTTTAATTAACTGAAAGGATAAACAAAGAATGGTTGATATAGCCAAACTTTGGTTGATGAAAACATAAAAGAATAGACGTTTTTATAAAAAAACTGTTCCATTTCCAATGTCCGTAATAATTTCCCTTCCCCTCACATATAAGTGTAGAGATTGGTAAATAGCAACAATCATATGGGGAGGAGGAGTTCGTTTGACTCAAGATCACCGAAATGTGTTTACGTTTGATTTAAATGAGCTTTTATGGTTTGAAAAAGGACAGGAAGTACAGGAACTTATCGGCATTGCACTGGAGCCCGATATAACGATTAATGAAAATGAAGATTACGTTTCTGTTAGGGGGGTTATTGAGCTTACCGGTGAGTACATGCCTACTATTTCAGAGCAGGGAGAAAAGTATGAAGATCAAGTAGTTTCTTTTCAAGACCACAGTACGAAAAATTTTATTCGAGATATAAGAAGCTTTGACGATGGTTTAAATGAATTTCATTATAATATTCCAGTAGAAATTACGATTCCAAAGTATCGTGTATCTTCATTAGACGACGTACTAGTAGAAATAGACTATTTTGACTATGAAATTCCTGATACTTCACACCTAAAGCTTCAGGCACAAGTAGTAATCTCCGGTATTGAACAAGATCAGGCCTATTCACCTAGGACAGAAGAGGAAGTACAAGAAGAAGCTACAGATAATACCTGGGATGAGGTAAGTCAACCTTTTTCATTTGACATGAAGTTCGAAGAGGATGAGGAGTCATCTAGTATTTTGGAAGAGGATAGTCCAATAGAGGAGCTTCTAGTCGAAGAAAGTAGGGACGAGGAAGAACCTGTGGAACAAAAAGAGAAGGAAAAGGGAAGAGATTTATGGTTTAAGAAAAAGTCCCAAAGCTTTGGAGAGTTTTTTGGAAATAAAGAAGAAGTAGAAGAAGAACTAGAGGATAGCCCATTTGAAAGTCCATTTGATAGTTCCTATGAAAGCTCTAATGTGGAAAGTCCAACTTTAGAAGTGGAGTATCACATGGAGGGGAATGATGAATCACCTAGCCCAGATAGTCGTGAAAATGCGGTATATTTAGTCAATATGTTTGATCGAGAAGAAGATACGTATTCGCGTATTCGTATGTGTATCGTTCAAGATTCTGATACGCTTGATACAATTGCAAAGAGGTATTCGATACCAAAAATGTCTCTTGTTCGATACAACAATTTAGAAAGTGAAGTTTTAAATGCGGGGGAAATTTTATACATTCCTCAACAAAAACCTCAAAAAGATCCGTCCTAATTGTGCTATTCGGGGTGTTAACTCTTTCTGGATTGAAGTTTAAAAACGAAGGCTTTCGCCAATTTAAACTGGCGAAAAGCCAAGTTTTTCAAATGGATAAGGATGAGAGAATTGAGTAAATTACAAAATATATTAAAACAGTACGGTATGCAATCTTATCAAGGAGAAAAGCTTTCACCTAATGCATTAAAAGTATATACCGGTAATCAATATGTGGTTATCAAACAATCGAAAAATAGTGGATTAGAAGACACATTCCGTATGGTTTATCAAACAGCAAATGAAAAGCAGTTAGCGACAGTAGCTCCACTATATATTTCGAAGGATAACACCCCTATTATTAAGGGGAAAAACCATAATTATTATGTGATGCCTTGGTTTAAAGCAAAAATGAACGAATCAATGACCTCTTCTTATCACCTATTTTTTAAGGAGTTAGGTTATATTCATCAAAAAACCATCGCAGAGAAAAGTGTGGATTTAGATAACATAAATAATTGGACGGATGCACAAAAAAGTAAAGTGAAAAATACATTTTATCGCTTCGAAAAGTGGATCGCCTTATTCGAAGCGAAACATTTTATGTCACCTACCGAATTACTCTTATGCCACCTTTATCGTGATATGAGAGAGCTATGCTATAACCTTGAGTATTGGTTTGGGGAATGGCGTGACCATATTAGCAAAGAAGAGAAAATGCGTATTGTTTTATGCCATGGCAATTTAGCACCATCCCATTTCATTCATACAGAAAACGGAATGGTGTTCATCAATTGGGAAAATGCGTTTTATGGTCACCCAGCAAAGGATATATCTCGATTTTTTTATCATGTTTGTCGTTTTCATGATGCACCTATCAACGAAATGATGGAAGCCCTAGATCATTATCACTCTATATACCCTTTCTATAAAAGTGACTATGCTCTTTTTGCCTTGCATTTACTTAATACGGATCGGTTAATGAAAAAAATCGCTCAATATATAAAAAATAAAAATGCGTATGCTGAAACGGAATGGGTACGTCAATTCCAACAATTCCATTTTTATTATAAGCATGCTCTTTACATCCAACAACAGCTTCGAAGCTATTTAGTGGATGATGAAGAAATGGAATCGGAGTATTAAATCCAGCCTAAATAAAAGGCGAAGAATAACCCAACAAGCAATCCTAATAGGAATACATCAAGTGTTGTAGGTATAAAAAGTGTTCGTGCACATTGGTATATCATAATGGGTAATGTACATCTTTCAATGACAAAAATCCAATGTCTAAGCCATGGCGGAAGTTTGAAACGATAAAATTTTCCCATAATACCCCTCCTTATTCATTATTGTGATAGTATATTATGAAGAATTTTTGGAAAAAGTGTATAAAGAACATTGACTTTTCTATGTGGAAATGGATAAAATAATGAATACAATAGAAATAGCAAAATGCAGTGATAGGGAAGAGTACAAGATCAAGTCCTACAGAGAGGGAAGTAATTGCTGAAAGCTTCCTAGGAAAGTTAGTCTTGGAAGGTCGCCCTGGATGCAGCTTCTTTGAAAAAATATGAGTAGAAGAAGCCGGATAAAAACCGTTAACGACATGAGTGCACAAACGAGTCTATTCTCGTTTGTGAATGAAGGTGGTACCGCGAAATAAACCTTTTCGTCCTTTTTGGATGGAAAGGTTTTTTATTTTGCTCGCGAAGAAGTTAGCGTATTTTAAATACTCCACTGTATTTAAATGCGAACAAGTAACAGTTAAAAATGAGGAGGGTTATCATGGGAAATAAAGAAGTTTCTATGCCGCCAAAATACGATCCTAATCAAGTGGAAGAAGGTCGTTATAATTTTTGGCTTAAGGGTAAGTTTTTTGAAGCTAAAAACGATGAATCGAAAGAGCCGTTTACAATTGTTATTCCACCCCCAAACGTAACAGGTAAATTACACTTAGGGCATGCTTGGGATACAACGCTGCAAGATATTATGACCCGTTTTAGAAGAATGCAAGGTTATGATGTGTTGTGGTTACCTGGTATGGATCATGCTGGTATTGCGACACAAGCGAAAGTTGAAGCAAAGTTAAAAGAGCAAGGCCAAAGTCGATATGACCTTGGGAGAGAAAAGTTTATAGAGAAGGCTTGGGAATGGAAAGAAGAATATGCTTCTTTTATTCGAAAGCAATGGGAAAAAATCGGACTCGGATTAGATTACTCCAGAGAACGTTTTACGCTTGATGAAGGTTTATCTGATGCTGTAAAAAAAGTCTTTATAAACCTGTATGAAAAAGGTTTAATCTACCGTGGTGAATATATTATAAACTGGGATCCAGCTACGAAAACGGCATTGTCTGATATAGAAGTAATTTATAAAGAAGTGAAGGGTGCTTTTTACCATATGAAGTACCCATTAAAAGATGGTTCAGGTCATATTGAAGTTGCTACAACTCGACCAGAAACCATGCTAGGGGATACTGCTGTTGCCGTTCATCCAGAAGATGATCGGTATAAGCACTTAATTGGTAAAACAGTTATTTTACCGATTACAGGAAGAGAAATCCCTATTGTAGCGGATGACTATGTTGATATGGAGTTTGGTTCCGGTGCAGTTAAAATTACACCAGCACATGATCCAAATGATTTTGAATTAGGAAACCGTCATAACTTGGAGCGCATTCTAGTGATGAATGAAGACGGTACAATGAATGAAAATGCTGAAAAGTACAACGGGCTAGATAGATTTGAATGTCGAAAGCAGCTAGTGAAAGATTTACAAGAGGGAGGCATTCTATTTAACATAGAAGAACATGTTCATTCCGTTGGGCACTCAGAGAGAAGCGATGCGGTTGTTGAACCTTATTTATCTACTCAATGGTTTGTTGACATGCAACCACTTGCAAAGGCTGCTGTTGATCTACAAAATACAAAAGATAAAGTAACGTTTATTCCGGATCGTTTTGAAAAAACGTATTTAAACTGGATGGAAAACATTCGAGATTGGTGTATTTCTAGACAACTTTGGTGGGGACATCGTATACCTGCTTGGTACCATAAAGAAACAGGTGAAACTTATGTTGGACTTGATGCACCAGATGATGAAGAAAATTGGGAACAGGACACAGATGTATTAGATACATGGTTCTCTTCTGCTTTATGGCCGTTTTCTACGATGGGATGGCCGGATGAATCAAGTAAAGATTTCCAACGCTATTTCCCGACTAATGTTCTAGTTACTGGCTATGACATCATTTTCTTCTGGGTTTCTAGAATGATTTTTCAATCCCTTGAATTCACGGATCAAAGACCTTTCAAGGATGTATTAATTCATGGATTGGTTCGAGATGCAGACGGTAGAAAAATGAGTAAGTCATTAGGAAATGGTGTGGATCCAATGGATGTTGTTGAGAAATACGGGGCAGATTCTCTTCGTTATTTCTTATCTACTGGATCAGCTCCCGGACAGGACTTGCGTTTCCAATGGGAGAAAATTGAATCTACTTGGAATTTTGCTAATAAGATATGGAATGCTTCTCGTTTCGTATTAATGAATGTAAACGGTATGGAACACAAAGACATTAATCTTTCGGGTGAAAAGTCAGTAGCAGATCAATGGATTTTGACTCGATTAAATGAAACCATTGATAGCGTAACAAGAAATATAGAAAAATATGAATTCGGTGAAGCTGGCCGCCACTTGTACAACTTCATTTGGGATGATTTGTGTGATTGGTATATTGAAATGGCAAAATTGCCGCTATATGGTGAAGATGAGCAAGCGAAAAATACAACTAGATCAGTCCTTGTGTATGTACTAGATCACACAATGCGTATGCTTCATCCGTTTATGCCGTTTATTACAGAAGAAATTTGGCAGCATCTACCTCATGATGGTGAGTCGATAACGATTGCTAAGTGGCCCGAAATTCAAGCTGAGTTTACCAATACGGAAGCCGCCACTGAAATGAAAACATTGGTAGAAATTATTCGGGCTGTTCGAAATATTAGAGCAGAAGTAGAAACACCGATGTCTAAACCAATAAAGATGCTTGTAAAAGCGGGTAATGATAAGCTAAAGGCAGCATTAGAAAAGAATCGTCATTATTTAGATCGTTTTTGTAACCCGAGTGATTTAACAATAGATACAGAACTTACCGCACCAGAAAAAGCGATGAGTGCAGTTATTACAGGAGTTGAAATATATCTTCCGTTAGAAGGGCTTATTAACGTAGAAGAGGAGCTAAAGCGACTTGAAAAAGAATGGCAAAAATGGAACGCTGAAGTTGAATTAGTTCAGAAGAAACTTTCCAATGAGAAATTTGTTAATAATGCTCCTGCTAAAATAGTTGAACAAGAAAAGGAAAAAGAAAAAGACTATTTAGATAAACGGGCAAAAGTTGAAGCAAGAATAAAAGAAATGAAAGCTTAAAAATTGGAGATGGCTGATCCGTAGGTGTTTATCTTTACTACGAATCAGTCTTTTCCATTGTAATGTGAAGAAAACAATGTTGAAAAGAGAATATATGTAAAAAAGCGAGGGTCTAAGATGAACTACCAAGAAGCAGTTAACTGGATACACAGTCGTTTAACATTTGGGATCAAGCCTGGAATTAAAAGAATGGAATGGTTTATGGACAAGCTCGACCATCCAGAAAGAAAAATTAAGGCCATACATATAGCTGGAACGAATGGTAAGGGGTCAACGTTATCGTTCCTAAGACATTTATTACAAGCCCATGGGAAAACAGTTGGTACTTTTACATCACCTTATATTGTGCGATTCAATGAAAGAATTAGTATGAATGGTGAGCCAATTCATGACAGTGAAATAGTGTCCTTAGTTGAAAAAATAAAGCCTCTTGCTGAGGAACTAGAGCAAACAGAATTAGGTGCGCCTACTGAGTTCGAAATTATTACAGCGATGGCTTTTGAGTACTTTGCAAATGTGAAGGTCGACTATGTTCTTTTTGAAACTGGATTAGGTGGTAGATTAGATTCTACAAACATCGCAAAACCTCTTTTGACGATTATTACGAATATTGGGTTTGACCATATGAATATTTTGGGGGACACGTACGAGCAAATTGCTTTCGAAAAAGCAGGAATCATAAAAGCAAACATCCCTGTCATAACGGCTGTTGATCGTCCAGAGGCATTAATGGTAATAAAGAATAAGGCAATGGAAATGAATGCTCCTATGTTAGAGTACGGAGTGGATTTTAAAAGTGAAATAAATGATTTCGTAGAAGGTAAGGAAGTATTTTCGTTTTATTCAGTTCTTTTTAACATTTTATCTGTAGACATTCAAATGAAAGGAATCCATCAAATATCGAATGCGTCGTTAGCTCTTCAAGCATTTATAATGTTGGCGTCTATGGAAGAATTTGATGTGATAGAACAGTTTGTTAGAGAAGGTTTACAAAAAACATCATGGCCAGGAAGATTTGAAATTATAAATAAAAACCCTCTTGTCATACTAGATGGTGCCCACAACGTACCTGGACTAAAAACACTTACCAATACGTTAGAGCGTTTTTACCCAAATAAAAGGAAACATCTCATTTTCTCTGCAATGAAGGATAAACCGTTACAAGAAATGGTTGATATACTTGATAAAGTGGTAGACCACGTTGTATTTACTAGCTTTGATTTTGAAAGAGTAGCAAATCCTAACGATATAAATCAGCTTAGTTCACACCCGAATAAACAAGTAATACCTGATTGGTTAGACGCTTTCAATCAAGTGAAATCAACAATTGACTTTAATAAAGAGATAATTATATTTTCTGGATCCTTATATTTTATTTCTACAATTAGATATTATTTTGATGAAATGAACAAGGATATGATAAAATAGAAATAAATGTCGGAAAACTTAGAAATTACTAAAATCTCATTTTGAAAATAACATAATCATGCAAGTATTTTGCGGGAGATGCTAAAAATGACCCAACAAAAGAAATTAACGATATGGTTAGTGTGGTTAATCGTTTGGCCAACACTTCTGTTTTACCTATATAACGTCTTAGAGCCATCAATCGATGGAAAGTGGTTTGATGTTATTTCGTTTGCCATTTTGATGTGTATCGTTGCCTTTTTCCCGATAATTGTTGGGGAAACACCTATTTTCTTCATACAAGGAATAAGTTTTGCTGTATTCTTATACTTTGGCTTATTTGTTGAAATTGTTTTAACACAAATAGCGGTCATCGTCCTTATGTTAAAGCTACGAACCGGAAAAGAAGATTTACATAGAGTACCAGTAAACTTAACGATGTTTCTACTCATATCTATTATGGGTGCAGCTATATTTTATTTGCTAGGCGGAACAAATGGAGAAATTGAAACTTTCTCCTTTGAGCAAGTACTTCCCATTATTTCTTATGCATTAGCAATAATTGTTGCGAATCAAATTTTATTGCATTTGCTAAGAATGTTTATGACTGGAAAGACAGAGAACTTTTTCTCGCGTAGCTTATTATGGGATGTCATTACATCTATCGTTACCCTACCAGTTGGTTTTGTTTTATACCTCTTATATATTGAGTTAGGTGCAAAAGCAATCTACTTTGTAGGTATACCTTTTATTATTATTTCCGTTGTTATTATGAACTATTATGCTACTAATAAAATCAATCATTATTTGCAAAAGACTAGTGAAATTGGGCATAAATTAACAGGACAGTTAAACGTAAAAGAAGTATTAGATATATTCGTCAATGAAATCAGTGAATTACTAGAAGTAGATTATACGTACATATTTGATGTGACGAATAGTACGGAAACATTAACATTAATTCGGTTTGTAGATGCCGATAATGAAACTCCTTTAGAGAGTGTTACGCTAAAAAAATTCGATGGAATTAGTGGTACGGTTTATGGTGAAGGTGAAGGGGTCTATTATTCAAACAGAATAAAGTGGGAGAAGAAAGTACAAGACAGTACATTAACAGATGATGCGGAAAGTGTTATTTCCGTACCTATACGTAGAAACGAGAAAATTGTTGGTATCATTACAATTGTTTCTAAAAACAAACGAACATATGAAAAATATCATTATATGCTAGTAGAAATTTTAGCCAACTATTTAGCTGTTGCTATAGAAAATGCACGACACTATGATTCCACAAAAAGGAAAAGTGAACGTTGTCCATTAACAAAACTATATAATTTGCGTTACTTAGAAACATATTTAGCGACTGTATTTGAAGATATGAAAGCAAAAGGTGTACAAGAAAACCATTCCATGATTTTACTTGATTTAGATCATTTCAAAAAAGTAAATGATTCATATGGCCATGAGAGCGGAAATGAGGTTCTACGAGAACTTGCTAGACGTTTAGAGGAGTTTGTTGGAGACGGAAACGTGGTTGCTAGATATGGTGGAGAAGAATTTGTTATTTTCCTAAAAGATAAATCAAAGGGCGAAGCGCAATTTGAAGCCGAAAAACTTCGAAGAGTAATTAGTGATAAACCATTTACGTTAACACAACATATTATGCAAACTTCTGATCCGATTGAAGTTAAAATTACTGCTAGTATTGGTGTTGCAAGCTTCCCAGATGATTGCGAGGAGCCTTCGGAATTAATTAGACATGCCGACCGAGCTATGTATGTTGGAGCAAAACGGAGAGGTAGAAATAGAGTGGCAACCTATGAAAAAGTTAGTGAAGCATAAGAGAATTGGAATTTTCCATTCTCTTTTTTTGTACTTTAGTATAAGAAAAACGAAGGCTTTCTCCATAAGGACTTGGCGACAAGCCAAGTTTTTCTCATTTGAAAAAAGGTTTATTACGACAATAAAATACTATTTTAACGAAATAAAGCTCCTTTCTTTACTTGTTAAGACGAAACACCACGAAAGTTTGAGAAGAATAAAGGGTATCTGTTGACAAAACTCGCCTACTTTTTTCTCTTATACGTGATATCGTCATATTAAAAGCAGCTAAAGTGAGGTAGAAAAAGTGGACAAGAAACAGCAGCAGCTTTCGATACGTGTTAATGGAGAAAAATATAATCATCATGAAAGAGAAAAAGAGAGTGCAAGAGAAGAAGTCGCAGCAGCGTTAGATAGAAGAAGTGAATCTTTTTCTGACAAGGAAAAGGAAAATGATAAAAACCTTGATGATATTCCAGAGGTGAAAATCCTCCAACGGCCTTACAAAAATAAAAAATCACTATTTTCCAAAATTCCTAGTATAAAACACTTGCTGATTGCAGGTCTTTCAGCAACTTTTGTTGGTATTATTATGGGATTTGTTATGTTAAAACTATTATCAGGTGTTGGGACAGAAGAAACAGTTCAACCAGCAAATAATAACGGTGGAGAAGGGACTGCAAATGTTGGGTCTAATGAAGATGATGAAACTACCGGAAATCCGAGTGAAGATAATGTTGATTTAGTCCCTATTACCGTGGATGGATTTACTCCATATATCGTTCAAGTAGGAAGATTTACAACCAAAGAAAAAGCTGAGGAATGGGAAGGTAAGTTTTTAGATAAAGGTATTGATCCGTTTATATGGGAAAGTAATGGAGAATTCATTTTATTTGCAGGTATTGGTTTATCAAAAGATGCTGCCAAACAGCTAGAATTAGATATTGAAAATGCTGGATTTACGCCAGAGGATGCATTTGTGAAGGAATGGCCAATACTAGGTAAAGAAAAAAACTTAGTTGACGAAGAAGGAACTTGGGTGAAAAACGGCTTGGATACATGGAAGGAAGTTGTGCCTAGCTTTTCAACAAATGAAGCTCAAGCTATAGAAAAATTAACAGCCTGGTATGATGCTAAACCAGCTTCCTTATCTTCAGAAGGTCAGGAATTGGCAAATAATATGGATCAGTATTTAGAAACGCTTACTTCGAATAGTAACAAATGGTCTAAACAAAATAGCTTAATTAGCATTCTATATACTTTTGAGAACTTCCTATCCGAATAGATTTTATCAAAACCCTTTGTCTTCACATAAAAGACAAAGGGTTTTTTTGATCAAAGATAAGAAAGTATGAATTCAAAGAAGTCATACTAGAACTGCTAGTAAGTCAAGTTTATCCGTGGCAAAACGGCGACAACTGTATTTGGTTACACCTCCCGGAAGGTCTAGCATTTTTTTATTTCCTCTAACCTTCTTTGACCTGTCAAACTATAAATATAATGTTAATGTAAATATTAATTTTGTTTAGATAGATTTCAAAAATAGTCACACAATATACCTAAAATATATAAAATTGTATATTTGCGAATACATCTAAGTCTTATATAAGATAGATATAACATAAAAGCTTTTCAGGAGGAAAATCATGGGACAATTAGTATTGGCATCATCATCACCAAGAAGACAGTCTTTATTAAAACAAGTAAATATTCCCTTTATATTAAGAAAACAAGATGTAGACGAATCTATTATCACAACGCAAAATCCAACAGAGGCTGTAAAACAGTTAGCTGTGTTAAAAGGGGAAAGCGTTTCTTTGCATGACAATGAAGTGATACTGACAGCAGACACAGTGGTGTCTTTTCAAGGAAGTATCTTCGGAAAACCACAAAATAAAGATGATGCGTTTGACATGTTAACAAAACTGAGTGGGAATATACATGAGGTTTATACAGGGGTAATGATTAGAAGCGAAAATAATAAAACGGTATTTATAGAAAAAACAGAGGTGGAATTTTGGGATCTAAACGAGCAAGAAATAATGGACTACATTTCCACTCGTGATCCTTTTGATAAAGCAGGAAGTTATGGTATTCAGAGCCGAGGGGCTTTGTTAGTTAAAAGAATTATAGGGGATTATTTTAATGTTGTTGGCTTACCTATAGGGAGACTAGTAAGAGAACTGAAAAAATATTCAATATATCCGAAATGAACATAACAAAGGCAGGGAGAGGAGAATTTTTTTGGGAAATCAATCAATTCTTATTAAAGATGTTCCAAAGGATGACAGACCTCGAGAAAGACTCATACATCTAGGAGCTAATCATCTTTCCAATCAGGAGCTATTGGCAATTGTTTTAGGAAGTGGATCAAAGAATGAATCCGTTACTTCGATTGCACAACGATTACTTATACACTTTGAAGGGTTACCGTTACTGAAGGATGCTACTGTCGAAGAATTAACGGCAATTAAGGGTATTGGTAATGCAAAAGCGGTTTTACTCATTGCCGCCTTTGAACTCGGTAAAAGAATCCATGCTTTTCGACCGACGGAAAGGTTTGTTATTCGAAGCCCAGAAGATGGCGCTGATTTTTTAATGGAAGAATTAAGACACCTTAAACAAGAACATTTCGTATGCTTGTTCCTTAATACAAAGAACCAAGTGATGCATCAACAAACTGTTTTTATTGGAAGTTTGAACGCGTCAATCGTTCATCCACGAGAAATATTCCGCGAAGCTGTCAAAAGGTCAGCTGCCTCCTTTATTTGTGCACACAATCACCCCTCAGGTGATCCTTCCCCCTCACAAGAAGATATTCACGTAACGAGAAGACTTGCTGAATGTGGAAAAATGATAGGAATTGAGCTTTTAGATCATATCGTTATAGGAGATCGTAAATACGTTTCGATGAAGGAAAAAGGGTATTTATAGGACTATCTATTTCATTTATTTTCTCGTATAATATGATAAGACAGTAAAAAAAGGCGCCATTTTTCAGGTTATTTCCTGAATTGGCGCTTATTATCTTTCTTTTTTTGTAATACAATGAAATATAGAGATAAGGTGACAGTAAACTATTCATTTAGCTTCGGCTTATATAGATGACAACTTTTTCTTATCATGTATATTTTGGTTTGTGAAAAAATAAAAACATTATAAAGAGACTAGGGAAAGGAAGATACATAATGGCAGGATTTGGTTTTTCACAAGACCTTGGAATAGATTTAGGTACAGCAAATACGTTAGTTTTTGTGAAAGGGAAAGGTGTCGTTTTAAGAGAACCTTCTGTTGTCGCAAAAAATTTAACAACAGGTGAAGTAGAGGCTGTGGGAAGTAGTGCTAAGATGATGATTGGTCGTACTCCAGGAAATATTTCTGTTATTAGACCAATGAAGGACGGGGTTATTGCTGATTATGATACAACAGCAATGATGATGAAATACTATATTAATAAAGCACAAAAAAAGCGTTCTGTTTTCGCTAGGAAGCCAAATGTGATGGTTTGTGTTCCTTCTGGTATTACAATGGTAGAAGAACGAGCTGTTGTGGATGCGACAAAGCAAGCAGGGGCAAAGGACGCCTACCCAATTGCGGAACCATTTGCAGCTGCTATTGGAGCTGGATTGCCTGTTTGGGAACCAACGGGAAGCATGGTTGTAGATATTGGTGGAGGTACAACGGAAGTAGCCGTTATTTCTTTAGGTGGAATTGTGACGAGCCAATCAGTTAGAATTGCCGGAGATGAAATGGACGATGCTATCATTCAATATATTCGTAAAAAATATAACCTCATGATTGGGGAACATACAGCAGAAATAGTGAAAATGGAAATTGGTACTGCTAAAATTATAGATGGTGTGGAGGAGATGGATATTAGAGGTCGTGATTTAGTATCAGGTCTTCCTAAAACCATTACAATTAACAATGAAGAAGTGGAAAAGGCCTTAAAAGATACGGTTTATTCGATGATAGACGCTGTGAAGAGTACGTTGGAGAAAACTCCTCCTGAACTTGCAGCAGATATTATGGAAAAAGGTATTGTTTTAACTGGTGGAGGAGCTTTATTAAAAAATCTAGATCAATTAATTAGTGAGGAAACAAAGATGCCTGTCTTCGTTGCTGAAGATCCATTAGATTGTGTAGCAATCGGAACTGGTAAAGCATTGGAATATATTCATCACTTCCGTTCCAATCCTAACGTTGCGGGCCGTTCAACCATTGAATAAGTAGAAGTAGGTGTGGTTCATGTGGTCCTTTTTTAGGAGACGAATATTAATCATCATTTTAGTAAGCATTATTCTTTTAGTAACTTTAATAGGTTTTACAATTAGAGACAGAGATCAAGTATCCTTACCTGAGGAATTTTTAAAGGACACAATTGGTTGGGTACAAGGAGTTTTTCAAGTTCCAATAAATATTGTGACAAACTTTTTTACGGATGTAGATGATTTAAAAGAAACGTATGAGCAAAATAGAGTTTTAAAAGCAAGGTTATCTGAATATAAAGATTTACTTTATGAGGTACAAGCCCTTGAGAAAGACAATCAAGAATTACGCGCTATGTTGGATCTGAAGGAAACGGATAATATCCGTAAATTCAATCCTATTCAAGCAACTGTAAATGGCCGAAGTCCCGAATTATGGTTTCAACAGCTTACGATTAATAAAGGGAAACAACACGGAGTTGGACCGAATATGGCTGTTATTACTTCAGAAGGCATGATTGGCAAAATTAAAACGGCTTATCAATTCACATCTACTGTTCAGCTTCTAAGTGGTTTTGATTTAAATAACCGAATTTCTGTTCTAATTCAAGGTGAAGAGGAAAAAGAGCCAGTGTTCGGCTTGATTGAAGGATATGACGATAAAAGAAAAGCATTATTGTTAACAGTTAAATCTACAGATGTAGATATTGTTGAAGGTGAACGAGTATTTAGTTCTGGTATGGGTGGTGTATTTCCAGCAGGACTATCAATTGGAGAAATTGAAGCAGTAGAAATGGATGCCTATGGTTTAACGAAGATTGCATATGTCAATCCCGCAGCAGATCTTTATGAAATTGATCATGTTTTAGTGGTAGACCGAGTTATGCCAACCCCTGAAGAAGATCTTGGTATAGAGGGGGAGGAGTAATGAAACGATTATTTCTTCCTCTTTTTTTATTAATTTTATTAGTATTAGAAAGTACAGCCGCTGACCTTCTCCCTAAGGAGTGGATAGCCGCAGGGGTCTTTCCTATACCTCACTGGACGTTAGTTTTAACTATTATGATAGCAGTATTTTATGATCGTGATCATACTTTTTATTGTGTAATCTATGCTGTTATTTTCGGTTTCTTAATTGATTTGACTTACACAAATATACTTGGGGTTTATATGTTTACGTATGGACTAGTTGTCTATATTATTCATGGTTTAAAACAAATGCTACATCCAAATTTTGTTGTTGGTTTATTACTTGTTTTTCTTGGACTTGCTTTAGCAGATCATATTATTTATGTAATGTATTTTATGATTGGAAAAACTGATTTAACATGGATCGACTACACATCAGATCGACTCATTCCAACTCTATTAGGCAACATACTATTCTTCTTGATCATCTATCCAATCTTTCAAAAGCGACTACAAATTTGGTCGGAGGAACAGCTCTCGGAGAAGAAGTAATTGGAAAGAGGATTTTTCATACTACCTATCGAAAATGTATTATTGAGGTGAACCTCTGTGAACAACAAAAAACAAGCAGTTACAATAAAAGGCACAAAAGAAGGATTAACGTTTATTATAGATGAATCCTGTTCATTCGATCATGTCCTTATAGAATTAGAACAGAAACTTTCCTCTTCTCTAGTTGAAAAGGAACATCCGATGATAAAAGTTAATGTTTATGTTGGTAATCGATATGTTTCACAAGAAATGAAGGATCAAATCATTAACATAGTTCGAAGTAAAAAGAACTTAATTATTAACGATGTGATTTCTGATGTTATGACAAAAAAAGAAGCACGTAAGATACAACAGGATTTAGATGTTACTACTATTACGAGAATGATACGCTCAGGGCAGGTCATTCATGTAAAAGGCGATTTATTGTTAATTGGTGACGTCAATCCAGGAGGCAGAATTACAGCTACCGGAAACATCTACGTTTTAGGGAAACTGACCGGAATTGCCCATGCCGGTGTTGAAGGGAATAGACAAGCCGTTATAGCAGCAGCTTACATGAATCCTACACAGTTACGAATAGCAGACTTCATGAGTAGAGCTCCTGATTTTGAAACAGAAGGTTTATTTATGGAATGTGCTTATATAGATAACAAAGAAGAGAAGATTATTATCGATCGCCTTCAAAGGTTATCTAACATTCGACCTAATATGAATTCTATTGAGAGGAGAATGAGCAATGGGTGAGGCAATAGTTATTACTTCTGGAAAAGGCGGGGTAGGTAAAACAACAACTACTGCAAATATTGGAACAGCACTTGCTTTATTAGGTAAAAGAGTATGTTTGATTGATACAGACATCGGACTCCGTAATTTAGATGTTGTGATGGGATTAGAAAATCGAATCGTGTATGACATAGTTGATGTGGTACAAAACCGTTGTAAACCAAAACAAGCGCTTGTAAAGGATAAACGTTTTGATTGTTTACATCTTTTACCCGCTTCACAAACAAGTGATAAAGACGACGTAACGCCTGAGGGAATGAAAAAAGTTATATTAGAATTGAAGCAAGATTATGATTACATATTAATTGATTGTCCTGCAGGAATAGAGCAAGGGTACAAAAATGCGATTGCTGGTGCTGATAAAGCAATTGTTGTTACAACCCCTGAAAAATCTAGTGTTCGAGATGCAGACAGAATAATCGGATTGCTAGAAAAAGAGGAAAGCATAGGTTCTCCGCATTTAATTGTTAATCGAATCCGAAACCATATGGTTAAAACAGGGGATATGCTAGATATCAATGATATTGTTACTGTTTTGGCCGTAGATTTGTTGGGAATTATAGCAGATGATGACGAAGTAATAAAAGCTTCACATCACGGAGAGCCTGTGGCATTCCAACCTGATACGAAAGCCTCTATATCTTATCGTAATATTGCAAGAAGAATATTAGGAGAGTCCGTACCACTTATGTCTTTAGAGGATGAAAAAGGTATGATGTCAAAGGTTAAAAAGTTTTTTGGTATAAAATCCTAACTTCTATATATGTATATGGAATACAATAAAAAGTCGATCTCATGATTATAATGATGATCGACTTTTTTTATTGTTAGTTAAGAAAACGAGTTTTCTATAATTACTGACATATTTTAAGAGGGGCTGAATAGACTTGTACAAACACTTTTATTAAGGGATGAGGAACCTTGGGAAACAAAAACATTAATGAAATTCGTAAAAGTATTGCTAGAAGAAAAGAGAATAAAAGAGAAAAAGTCTCCACCTCGCTAAAGACTCGTAAATCTACTTTTCAAGGTTTAGAGGAAGAGGAAAAACATGGTTATTTTCCATTTGCGTCTGGTGATCGTTCTTCCGATGACGGAAACAATAAAGGGGTACAGGCTTTCTTATTTAAAGCTTTGCTATCTGGCATTATTTTCTTTGCCACGGCTTTGTTGATACGAGTGGAGGGGGAAACCTTTCAAAAGCCAAAAGAACTTGTGTTAACTGTCATGACAGAAGAATTTCCTTTCGCAAAGGTACAAGGGTGGTATCGCGCTAATTTAGGGACGCCATTTGAATTTTTAAATAATAATAATGAAGTAGAAAAAGTTGACAGTCAAAATGGTATGGTATTACCAGTGAATGGCGTAATATCCCAATCCTTTCAACAAAATGGGGAAGGCGTCTTAATTGAAGTAAGCTCTCCTGAAAATATGAACGTAACAGCTATGAAAGCTGGAACCATTGTTTTTGCAGGCAATAAAAAGAATTTAGGTAAAACCATTATCATTCAGCATGAAGATGGGACGAACTCTATTTATGGAAATTTAAGCGATATTGAGGTATTTCAATATCAATTTGTTTCTAAAAATCAAATTATAGGCAACCTCAAACCGAATTCTGGGGAGGTAGAAGCTAGTCTTTATTTTGCTGTTCAAGAAAAGAAAAAATATATAGATCCAGTAAAGGTGATGCGAGTTGATGAACAAACTTAGAGTACTATTATCCTTACATATTCATCCACTACTTTGGTTACTTCTGTTTTTAGGGGTATTAACCGGTTCCTTTGTGGAAATAACCATTATTTTTATTTTGATTTTTATACATGAAATGGGCCATATTGGTATGGCTCTTTTTTTTCGCTGGCGTATTAGAAAAATAATGTTTTGGCCATTTGGTGGTGTAATGGAAACGGATGAATATTTTAATCGGCCTTATAAAGAGGAGTTTCTTGTTGTATTAGCAGGGCCATTGCAACATGTATGGATACACGGTGTTCTTCTATTACTTTTTCAAATAGATGTTTTACCAGAATATTTGATTCAATATGCTTTAAGCTATAATATAAAATTATTTTTATTTAATTTATTGCCGATATACCCACTAGATGGTGGGAAAATTTTGCTTTTATTATTGTCCTACAAATTACCGTTTAAGCATGTAATAACCTATACAATTCTTCTTTCAACCGTATTTATTGTTGTTTGTTTTTCGTTTACGTATGCAATGGAATGGAATACGTTTCATACATTGTCGTTAGCTTGTTTTCTTCTTCTAGAAAATCGTCTAGAATGGAAGAGAAGACAGTTTTTTTTCTTGCGGCATTTGATGGCACGTTATCAACATAAAGGACAGCCTTTATCAGTAATTAAAAAAATCAATGCTACACCCTCTACATCCGTGTATGCAATCATGCAGAAGTTTCAAAAGGGGCCGTATTATCATATTAATGTCCCTTTGGACGGAGGCAAATCTGTCATCATTGATGAAAGTCAATGCTTACATGCCTTTTTTGATTTAAAAAAACCATACGTAAAGATGGGTAAATTAGCAGAAATGGTGCACACATAAATGGAGCGATTAAATTGAAATCTATTTTTATCCAAACAATGACGAGTGAAAAAGTAGCATTACTAATGGAAAATAATGAAGTAAAACAGTTTGCGGTTAACCGGACCTCTCAAAAATCACAGGTTGGCAACTTGTATATAGGTAGGATAAGAAGAATTGATCATGGATTGCAATCTGCATTTGTGGATATTGGCGATAAAAAACTAGCATTTTTATCGAAAAAGGAAATTCCGATGTCTCGAAAAAATCCGAAAGAACCTATTGAAAAGATAATCCATGAAGGAATGGCTATGTTAGTCCAAGTTGTTAAGGATGCTTATGATAATAAAGGTCCAAAAGTTACTGCAAATGTGACAATACCAGGCCACTATTTTATTTTTATGCCATACGGTAACTATATTGCTGCCTCTAAAAAAATGGATGGCGACAAAAGAAACCATCTTCTGAACCTAGTAAATACTTGGAAACAACATAATGAGGGTGCAATTATACGAACCTCTGCGATTCATGTAGAGGAATCCTTATTAATGGAGGAATGGAAAAGGCTTCAACAAAAATGGGAACAAATAGAGCAGTCCTCCAGGCAGCTTAAAATTCCGAGCTGTCTTTTCGAAGATCAGGAAGTACCAGATCGTTTTTTAAGAAAATATGCTCTTTCCTCAATGGATAAAATTATTTTTGATGAAGTCAAAGTTTCTGAGAGAATGAAAGACGAATTCCCTCATTTAGCTAACAAAATCAGGTGGACAGACCGCTTTTCAAAAGAGCTACCAATTAATTTTTCACATTTAATCGAGAAAATAACTTCTAGGGTAGTTAAACTATCTTCAGGGGTTGAGTTAATTATTGAAAAAACGGAAGCTTTTACTACTATCGATATTAATACTAGTAGCTATGTTGGGAAATTAAATAAGGAACAGACTATTTTACATGCTAATGTAGAAGCGGCCAAAGAAATAGCTAAACAACTAAGACTTCGAAATCTTGCAGGTATTATATTAATTGATTTTATTGATATGAAAGACGAAAAAAATAAAAATCACGTCATCAAAGAAATGAAAAAGCTTTGTAGTGATGATCCAACTTATTGTGAAGTACACGGTTTTACAAGCTTAGGAATATTGGAGCTCACTAGAAAAAGAGAAGGTGTAGATAGTTTCTCTCTTTTTTGCGAACCTATTGGATATCAATTATCCCCTTTATATTACGCTTATGAGCTAGAAAGAGAGCTGTTATTAAATCGAAAGAAAGATTATGAAGCATTTTTAGTGGAAGTTGATGAACGTGTATTTGATGTATTTGTAAAAACCATCGATATAGCCGCACTTAAGGAAAATATGAAAACACCTATCTATATGGAAAAAAAGACTGTCGGACAAAGAGGATTTGTGATAAAGTTTATTGGTGACCTTAAATGGTTACACAGCAACGATGGTACGTCTGGAGCTATTGACAAACGAATCCAACTCTGATAATATTCATATGTTGTATTTGTCGTAGCACCACGTGCTACAACCGCGCAGAACAGGTTTTGAAAACGGAGAATAGCATACGCTTGGATTCAAAGTGTTAGCTTTTCGAGTTACCTGTATGGCGAGTCTGAGTGCAAAGAGGAGGTGCAGGAATGTACGCAATTATCGAAACAGGCGGAAAACAACTAAGAGTAGAAGAAGGACAAGAAGTATTCATCGAAAAATTAGGTGTTGAAGCTGGTGAAACAGTAACATTTGATAAAGTTCTTGTTGTTGGTGGCGACGACACGAAAATCGGTGCTCCATATGTTGATGGTGCAACGGTTACTGCAAAAGTCGAGAAAGAAGGCCGTGCGAAAAAAATTACGGTTTTCAAATATAAGCCAAAGAAGAACTACAAGCGTAAACAAGGTCATCGTCAACCTTATACTAAAGTGACGATTGAAAAAATTAACGCGTAAGGATTGTTTATATGATCCAAGTACGTATTTCTCGAAATAAAAAAAGAGAAATTTTATCGTTTGAGCTCGAAGGTCATGCGGAGAGTGGTCCTAAAGGCCACGATTTAGTCTGCGCAGCTGCATCAGCTGTATCCTTTGGAGCGGTGAATGCAGTGATAAAACTATGCCAAATCGATCCACTAATCGATCAAGGAAGTGAAGGTGGCTACTTACGGATGGAACTTCCGCTGAACATGGATCAGGAAGTTTTTCAAAAAGCCCAACACATACTTGAAGGTATGGTCGTCTCCCTCGAGACAATCGAACGTGACTATAGTCAATATATTACCATCTCTAAAAAATAAGGAGGTGCAAGAAAATGCTACGTTTAGATATTCAATTTTTCGCAACGAAAAAAGGTGTAGGTAGTACAAAAAACGGACGTGACTCTGAATCAAAACGTCTTGGTGCAAAGCGTGCTGATGGTCAATTCGTTTCTGGTGGTTCTATCCTATATCGTCAACGTGGAACAAAAATCTATCCAGGTGAAAACGTAGGTCGCGGTGGCGATGATACGCTTTTCGCTAAAATTGACGGTGTAGTTAAATTTGAGCGTTACGGTCGTGACCGTAAAAAGGTAAGTGTTTACCCGGTAGCTCAAGAAGCATAAGACGGATAAAAAGCGTTCACCTCTTGCGGGTGAGCGCTTTTTTTAATTGACTTTGCATGATTGGTTGATAAAGTTTTATTTTGGTTGATAAATTTCATTTTTGGCTGAAATAATCCTATTTTGGCTGATAAATGTAATTATTAGCTGATAAAGCTAATCAGATGTGACCTCCATTTTCTTTTCCACCTAAAGTTTGCTATAATTTGCCTTACTACATATAAAATATAAGGACGTTACGCAGGTTTTGTGTATTCATAAGGGAGCGGGAAAGATGAAAGAAGAGGAAGTAATGCATTTATTGAGTCATTATCGTCATGATTTACTAAATGACATTCAATTAATTCATGGTTATGCCTCCATGGGGAACTTAGATAAAATAAAGGAAAAAGTCAAAAATGTTATTGACCATTTTAATCAAGAAAGATTGTTAACCAACTTAAATTGTCCTCATTTTATGATATGGGTGTTAACTTTTCATACAAAATACAACCAATTTAAATTGACGTATCAGGTAGAAATGGGTATGAGCAGCCTTACTTCCAGTGATTTGTCTATTTATACGACAAGTGAAGAAATGATGGATTTGTTACATAAACATATTTCGAAAGACCGAATATATAATGGAGAGCTTCTTATTGGAGAAGAGGAAGGTATGCCATTTTTGACGTATACTTTTCAAGGACCTATTTATAAGATCATGGACTTAAAGGCACATTTATTGAAAATATCATTTATTAAAGAAGTAGATCTAAATGAGGAATCCTGTAAAATAACAATTGCTTTATAAATGAAGAGGTGAAAGCATGTTTGTCGATCAAGTCAAGGTGTATATAAAAGCGGGAGATGGCGGAAATGGTTCCGTTGCTTTTCGTCGTGAAATTTACGAACCAAAAGGTGGACCTGCAGGTGGTGACGGCGGAAACGGTGGTAATGTTGTTTTTGAAGTAGATGAAGGACTTAACACATTAATGGATTTTAGATACCAACGTCATTTTAAAGCCGACAGAGGACAAAATGGAATGGGTAAAGGTCAGCATGGAAAAAATGCTGAACCATTAGTAATATCTGTACCACCAGGAACAACTGTGAAAAATGCAGAAACAGGTGAATTAATCGCTGATTTGGTTGAACATAAGCAACAAGCCGTAATTGCTCATGGCGGACGAGGAGGAAGAGGGAATATTAAATTTGCTTCTGCCCGAAACCGTGCTCCAGAAATTGCAGAAAATGGGGAACCAGGACAAGAGCTTGATGTTCAAATTGAATTAAAAGTAATTGCAGATGTAGGTTTAGTTGGTTTTCCTAGTGTAGGAAAGTCTACTCTGTTATCTGTTGTAACAGCAGCTAAACCAAAGATAGCGGATTATCACTTTACAACCTTAGCCCCGAACTTAGGAATGGTTGAAACAGCCGATCAACGAAGTTTTGTAATGGCGGATCTTCCAGGATTAATCGAGGGTGCTCACCAAGGTATTGGGCTTGGACACCAGTTTTTACGCCATGTTGAAAGAACGAGGGTTATTGTCCATGTTGTTGATATGTCTGCAATGGAGGGTCGTGATCCTTATTCAGATTATGTAGCCATCAATGAAGAATTAAGGCAATATGATCATAAGCTAGAAGATCGCCCTCAAATTGTCGTTGCAAATAAAATGGACATGCCTGAATCGAAAGAAAACCTTGAAAAATTCAAAGAACAGATGGACGAAGATGTCCCTATCTATCCAATTTCAGCATTCACAAGAGAAGGTCTAAAAGACTTGTTATTCGCTATTGCAGATTTACTGGATAAAATACCTAAAAACCAATTTGTTGAAGAAGAAGTGGAAGAACGGGTTGTTTATCGTCATACTCAACAAGAGGAACCATTCAAAGTTACCCGGGACCCAGATGGCGCTTATGTAATATCTGGTGACAAAATCGAACGACTGTTTAAAATGACGGATTTTACTCGAGATGAATCAGTTAGACGTTTTGCTAGACAGATGAGAGGTTTCGGTGTGGATGAAGCGTTACGAGAAAGAGGAGCGAAGGATGGAGACACCGTTCGTTTGTTAGATTATGAATTTGAGTTTGTGGAGTAATTAACGTTGTAAAGAGGGGAAATAGTGTGGGAGAAATCGATGAAAAGTTTTATTTAGTTCGTAGTGATGTTTTACCTGAATCCATGCAAAAGACGTTAGAAGTCAAAGAGCTTTTGGAAAGAGGCAAAGTGTCTTCTATTAACGAGGCAGTGAAGAAGGTTGACTTGAGTCGAAGTGCTTTTTATAAATACAGGGACGCTGTCTTTCCATTTCAAGCGATGGTTAAAGAAAAAATGATCACGTTATTTTTCCACTTAGAAGATCGAACTGGAACTTTATCAAATTTACTAACCGTTGTAGCAACAGCTGGTTGTAACGTATTAACTATTCACCAAACAATCCCGTTACAAGGTAAGGCCAACGTTACTCTTTCAATCAACACAGCGTTAATGAATATAGATATTGAGGAGTTGCTACAACAATTAAAACGGCTTGAATTTGTAATTAGAGTCGAAATACTAAGTTCAGGTGCATAAATCAGGGGGAAGAAAAATTGTATACAGTTGGATATTTAGGACCAAAAGGGACTTTTACAAAAATGGCGGTTGATGGTCTATTTGATAATGTGAATGCAGAAGGCTTTGCGACTATACCTGCATGTATTGATGCCGTAAACGATGGAAAAATTGACTTAGGAGTTGTTCCGTTAGAAAATGCAATTGAAGGATCAGTGCATTTAACGTTAGATTATTTGATTCATCAAGTTCGTTTGCCAATTGTGGCGGAAGCAATTGTCCCAATTAAACAGCATCTACTCGTTCATCCTTCTTTTGATGGGGAACTCAAAGACATTACATCAGTGCATTCACATAGTCACGCTATCGCTCAATGTCATCAATTCATTCACAAGAATCTTTTCGGTGCTGAAATACATTATACTTCCTCGACCGGCCAAGCTGCTCAACAGGTTGAACTAGATGGCGGAACGATAGCTGCAATTGGAAACGAACTTGCAGCTAAAGAGTATGGACTGAAAATATGGAAAAGGGAAATTCATGATTACGAGAACAACCATACTCGTTTTGCTGTTTTACAGCGAGAGGAAACCCCGATTCAAATAAAAAATGTTGAAAATCAAGGATATAAAACAACAGTATTAGTAACGTTACCACGGGATTATGCAGGTGCTTTGCATCAGGTGTTATCAGCATTCTCATGGAGAAGGATGAACTTATCAAGAATTGAATCTAGACCGATGAAAACAGGGCTAGGAAATTACTTTTTTATTATCGATGTTGAACAAGAATATGACCATGTTCTATTTCCTGGCGTTCAGGCAGAACTAGAAGCACTAGGCTGTCAGATGAACATACTTGGGTCCTACCCAACCTATTTGCTAAGTGAAGATATTAATACTGTAGAAAATAAGTAAAGAACCGTATTTTAAAAAGAATTTTTACTAATGAAAGATAAGTGCCTGTATGAAGAGAGGGTACTTATCTTTTTTTATGTTCAAATAAGATTTTTAAAGAAAAATTAGACGAATGTCTCAACATTTTGGAATCTGAGCATATGTTGGTATTGATATGTAATCGCAAATGAAGAAAGGAGCAATGTCAGTGAAAATTCATATCGTGCAAAAAGGAGAGACGCTGTGGAAGATTGCTCAGAAATACAATGTCGATTTCAACAAGTTAAAAGAAATGAATACACACCTCTCAAATCCAGAAAACATCATGCCGGGCATGAAAATCAAAGTACCTACTCAATCAAAGCCTGTTAAGAAAGAGCAGCAACAAGGAGTACAACAAGGGACAAAGAAAGAAAAAAAGAAAGAGGTGCAAAAAGAGCAACCTAAAGAAACCGCACCACAAGCAGAGCACCCTTATAAAGATAAATCCCCTGAAATGTATCCAGTAGTAAAAGAAGATGATAATGACTTTAGCTTGGATGTGGATAAGGCGATGCTACCATTTAGTGGTAAGGCAAAAATGCCTCAACAAACGAAGAAAATGGATATCCCATCCATGCCGAAGATTCCAAAAATGGAGTATGAACAGGATATTCATGTACATGTGAACGAAGAGGAGTCCAGTAGTTCCGATGAGATGCACCATATGCATCATCAGGTACAGCATCACGCAGCTATGCCTCAATATCATGTACCTTATCATGCTCCAGTTCATTATTACCAAGTACCATCTTACAATCCTTGTGGATGTGGAGGAACGCCAACTTATCATATGCCTGTTTATCCTGCTACTCATCACCATGGTCATGTTGCAGGTGCGCAGCATCAAGCTTATCCTGGGTATCACCAAATGCCAACACCAGCTGTAAATACTCATCACACTGGTCATTATCCAGAAATGGAATTGGATGAAGAGTCTTCTTCTTTAGAAATTCCAGAAATGCCTGATCACATGAATGTCCATGATGGGCAAAACAACTGGCCTACAAATATGCAAGGAATGACTAATCAACAACCTTTAACTCAAACAACTAACCAAGTACCAGTTCAACCATGGGTTGGATATCCTCAAACAGGTACTCAAGGCTATCCACAACAACAAGCTTATGCGGGATACCCACAGCAAGGGGTTCCACAGTATCAGCAGCAGCAAGGGTACATGGGCTATCCTCAAGCAGGAGTCCCAATGTATCATCCGCAATACGGTTTTCACCCGCAATTAGGGATGGCCCAACAGTATGGGTATCAGCAAAATGTTCCGCAATATCAGCAACCCCCATATCCTACAAGGGATCAGGATGAAGAGTGAGTGAAAGACGATGGCGAGACGATTCATTTTTGAATCGTCTCCACTATTTTCTAAAGCAAAAAGGTGATTTTCATACGGAACAGATCATCCCAATTAAGAAGAATGTCTACAAAGTTTTTGCTCAACATAAATGGTGGGTTGTGAAATGTTATTACGGAAACATCGGAAAGCTGTGGTCATTATTTTCCCAATTACCTACTTCTTCAAATTTTGTTACATTTGTTCCCTTTCCAAATGAACGGAAGTGGATTGAAGACTCTCATAAGCAAAAGTGGGTTTTAATGCCATTTGTGGAAGGTGATAAGTTATCTTATGTCAAACAGGAAGATCGAATAGCGGCTATTGACCAATTAATTAATTTTCATCAACAGACAGAAGGGCTACCAGTAAAAATAAAAAAAACAAAAACATACCTTCAAAAATTGAAGGATCGGTATAAACGCTTTAAACAAACAAAAGATATTTTTGTACAATTAGGACGTTTAATCATTTATAAAAATATGATTTCTGATTTAGATAAGATGCTTCGAAAGTTGGAAAAGCTTGACTGGGAAAAACTTGAGTGGAGAGCATATCAGAAAGGTTGCTTTATTCACGGTGATTGTGCCTCCCATAATTTTATTAAGCAGGGTAAACAAACTTCAGTAATTGATTTTGATCTCGTTCAAAATGCACCTTACGAATACGAATGGATACAGTTGGCTCAACGGTTTTTATATGAAAGCGTCGAAGAATTTAATGATTTATTTCAATATGATATTTTTAAGGAATACGAAAAAAATAAATTCTTTCACTATGGGGTGATGTTTCCAAGTGACCTTCTTAGGGAGTGGCTCCATTTTTTAAAGAAAAACCCTTCCCGACAAGAACTAATAACCTTTTTGGATAAATTTGAAAAACAGTGGAAAAGGCGCCGGAATATTTGTGGAAAATCTGTAGATTATGGTAACATGAAATATCATAATACAGAAAAGGGGAAGCAATCCATGAAGAAACAAATCGAACAATTAACGAGTTGGTTGCAGCAACAAGTAAATGACGCTGGTCTTGATGGTTTAGTTGTTGGTGTGAGCGGTGGAATTGACTCAGCAGTTGTTGCCCACTTAATTAAAAGAGCGTTTCCAGATAACTCTT
This sequence comes from Salirhabdus euzebyi, assembly GCF_014207435.1. GTDB lineage: Bacteria > Bacillota > Bacilli > Bacillales > Alkalibacillaceae > Salirhabdus > Salirhabdus euzebyi. Next base: position 339,705 of record NZ_JACHGH010000001.1, on the reverse strand, counting down.
TAGGTGTTATTATGCCTTGTAAGAGTAATCCTGATGATGAAAAATATGCAAGGATGGTAGTAGAAAGTGCCGATCTACAAAATATAAAGGTTGATTTATCAGCAAGCCACGATTCATTATTTCATGCTGTAAAAAATGAAGTTTCAGCACTGAAGGATTGGCAAGAAGATAAAGAAAAGCTTGCTGATGGGAATTTAAGAGCTAGGTTGAGAATGAGTACACTTTATACAATTGCAACCAATTATCGTTATTTAGTTGTTGGAACAGATAATGCAGATGAGTGGTATACGGGTTACTTTACCAAATTTGGGGATGGTGGTGTAGACCTTGTTCCGCTAATTCATTTTACGAAAGGTGAGGTGCGTGAACTAGCTAAAGAGTTGGGCGTACCTAATGAAATTATTGAAAAACCTCCTAGTGCAGGTCTTTGGGAGGGTCAAACGGATGAAAATGAAATGGGTACAACATACGATATGATCGATAAATACTTAAAAGGCGAAGAAATTCCAGCTAAAGACAAGGAAATTATTGATCGGATGCATAAAGTAACGGCACATAAGCGTGAAATGCCTAAATCACCACCTGCATTTTAATATTTCCTAAATGTAACGGGGTTAATTATTACCTCCTTTTTACAAAATAAAAGTGAAAGGGAGGTGTTTTTTGTTGAAAAAAAATCTTATCATTGTGACAACTGTTTTAGGGATAACACTTGCAGGCTGTGGTAATGAAGCAAATCAGTTAAATAATAATCAAACAGAGACGAATAATGACTATTTGACTCAGCCTATAGAATATAGGATGGATGAACAACAAAATAACAACAATTATACACCTGAACATTCTGCAAATAAATCAAAGGCGTATCAACAAGAATTGAACAGAAGATCACCAAATCAAAAAGAAGGACAGACCTCTTATGCTGACGAAGAATTGGCAGGAATTGCCGATAAAATTACAGAAGAAGTAGAAGGAATAAGTGGAGTAGTAGAAGTCCAGACAGTTGTTACCCCTTTTAGAGTTCTAGTAGCACTCAAGGTCAATGAGCACGAAAGAATGGATCCAGAGGTTCAAAATAAAGTTAGAGAAGCGGTGGAGCGTTTAACAAATCGAAATGATGTGGCTATTTATACAGATGCTGCTTATTTTGATCGAATAAAAAATTTAAACGCCAGGCCTTTAAATTATTAAGGAAACAGGTGTAGGGGTTGACACTCTACACCTGTTTTAAAAACATAAAGTGAGGGATTTTGATGAAGTATGCTGTTATTACGGGTGCATCAAAAGGTTTAGGCTTTGGTTTAGCTAAACAGTTTTTGAATAAGGAAATTAGTGTTGTTAGTGTCTCAAGAACAGAGAATACTGAATTAAAGGAGCTGGCAGAAGTCTGTAATGTCGGCTATTTGCACTATAATTGTGATTTATCATCTGAGGATGATAGGCAAGAAACTTTTGAGCAGATTTCAGCTTATCTTAAAAATAAAACAGTAGACCAACTATTTGTTGTGAACAATGCTGGAATTGTTGACCCAATTGAAACGGTTGGAAAATTACAACAGGATATAGTTAAAAAGCATTTTTCACTTAATGTTCTAGCACCTATTTTTATTACAAATCTGTTTGTAAGAAAAGATAATCTAATTCCAACTGTAATTATTAATATTTCATCTGGCGCTGGGAGTAAAGCTGTACACGGATGGAGTACATACTGTAGTTCAAAAGCTGCTTTAAACATGTTTACGGAAACAACAGCATTAGAATTGAATAATGTTAAATCCATTCACAAAGTTATTGCATATAGTCCAAGTATAATGGACACGGATATGCAAGGCGAAATTCGTTCTGCTTCCAAAGAAGCTTTTGATGACATTGACAAATTTAAAGACTATAAAGAAAAAGGACTGTTACGTGATCCGAATGTAGTTGCGACAGCTTTTGTGAATATGCTCGTTAAAGAAGAGCTAGAAAACGGGAAAATTTATCACGTTTCAGAACTTTTAGATTAAGTAATAAGAATAGTAGGTAAAAGCGTTGTCCATTTCCTAAGGTATGATATAGTAAAAGGGAATAAAATGGAGAGGTGAGATTAGCTATGGCTGGTCATTCCAAGTGGAAAAATATACAACATCGAAAAAATGCTCAAGATGCAAAAAAAGGTAAAATATTTATGAAGCTTGCTAAAGAGATTTATATTGCTGCAAAAGAAGGTGGGCCAGACACCGATACAAACTCTGCACTTCGTTTAGCAGTAGACAAGGCAAAATCTAATAACATGCCGAATGATAATATAGAAAGAGCCATAAAAAAAGCCACTGGTGGTCTGGATGGAGTCAATTATGAGGAGACGACTTACGAAGGGTATGGTCCTGGTGGTGTTGCTGTTATGGTAAATGTACTAACTGATAATCGTAACCGAACTGCTTCTGAAGTACGCCATGCATTTTCTAAAAATGGTGGTAATTTAGGGGAAAATGGCTGTGTGGCATTTATGTTTGATCGAAAAGGATATTTTGTCATCGATAGAAGAGAACATAACATAGATGAAGATGAGCTAATGATGGATGTTATTGATGCTGGGGCAGATGAAATAGAAACTTCTGAGGAAGTCTTTGAAATTTACACAGATCCTGAATCTTTTACCGGAGTAAGAGATGCATTACTAGAAAAAGGTTACCAATTTGAAACGGCAGAACTAACAATGATTCCACAAACAACAACACAACTATCACCTGAGTTAGAAGAGAAAATGTTAAAGTTAATGGATATGTTAGAAGATAGTGATGATGTTCAAGATATCCATCACAACATGGCATAAAAAATTTATCACTTTCTATAGTATTTTTGAGTAAAAGTTCTATTTCTGGGAAAACTGGAAATAGAACTTTTTTTTCATTAAATTCTATAAAAATGAAGGGTGATGGAAATGAACAAAAAGACTTCCATATTCCCTATGGTTGCGCTACTTTTGCTTATTATCACTTCCTTCCAAGTATTCGCGGAAGGAACGAATGAACCTAATAAAGCAGTTGTAAAAGAAAGAGAGCAAAAAGTAGAAAAAGAGGAAGAGAAAAAAGCGTGGGAACGTGAACCTTTAGAGTTAGAGGTCGTTCTACAAACTAAATACCTAGATGGAAGTGTAGAAGAGGAAGTAAGACAGGAGACTGTTTGGTCATTACAAGATTTTTGGGCTGGATATGAATCCTGGAATTTAGTAGAGCAATCAGAAGGTAAGGTCGTTTTTCAGAAAAAAGTAGATGATTTGTCGCCATCTGTGAAACAAAATGGTTATTTTGGTCTAGATGAAGATAATGTACTATCTATTTTTAATGGGAAGCCGCAACAGAATAAAGTAATTAAGGCTTTCTATGAAATTGATGTAGGTAAGCTTGAAAGTCATCGAATGGATCAATTGAAGGCAGGCATTAAGATTGAAAAAAGGTCTACATTTGAAGATGTAATGAAGACCTATAGAGATTATGCAAGTAGTGAACCTGTTTTGGATGAAAGCTAAAGCCTAAGCTGAGGAGAAGTAATTTTTTCGAAAATTACTTCTCCTTTTTGTTCCTTCATGAGATATAAACGTGTAGGAACGAGATTTATTACGAAAATATGTTAAAATAGAAAGGATGAAAGGCTAATGTAGAAAGGACCTAAATTTCATGTTTGCATTTATAGAAGGACAAGTGGATTCAGTTGATATAAATAATGTCGTAATTGTTGTAAATGGAATTGGTTATGAAATTGTTTGTGCCAATCCATATCAGTTTCAACATAATATAGATGAAAAAATTAGAGTTTATACATATCACTATGTAAGAGAAGATCAACAGTTATTATACGGTTTTAAAAAGAAGGAAGAAAAGCATTTATTCGCTAAACTGCTAAACGTATCTGGCATAGGTCCGAAAAGCGCCCTGAGCATTGTTGCTACTTCTGGTGTAACAGAAATAGCAAATGCGATAGAGCAAGAAGACGAAAAGTATCTAACCCAATTTCCGGGAGTAGGAAAAAAAACAGCTAGACAAATGATTTTGGATTTGAAAGGTAAAGTGTCCGATTGGATAGGAATAGATAAAGGCAGTAATAGTGATACGGATAATCCTCAAAATCAAGGTGGTCTAAAGGAACGCTTAGAACAATTAAATGAAGCGATGGAAGCATTGAAATCTTTAGGCTATTCCGAGCGCGAAGTACAACGTATCATTCCTATGTTAAAGAAAGAAAATTTCGAATCAGTGGATGATTATATTAGAAAAGGTCTTTCACTAATGATGGAACAAAGATAGTAGGAGGGGACATTAGGAATGGATGAAAGAATGGTATCTGGTGAGCTACATGAAGAAGACACATCCGTAGAATATAGTCTTAGACCGGAATCATTAAATCAGTATATCGGTCAAACAAAAACGAAAGAAAATTTACGTATTTTTATCGAAGCAGCAAAAATGAGAAATGAACCATTAGATCACGTATTATTATATGGACCTCCTGGATTAGGTAAAACTACATTAGCATCGATCATAGCTAACGAAATGGGTGTCCAATTTCGAACTACTTCTGGACCTGCAATAGAAAGAGCTGGTGATTTAGCAGCCATTTTATCCTCTCTTGAACCAGGTGATGTCCTTTTTATTGACGAAATACACCGTCTTCCACGTTCGGTTGAAGAAGTACTTTATCCTGCGATGGAGGATTTCTGTTTAGATATTGTTATAGGTACAGGTTCTAGTGCACGGTCCGTTCGGTTAGACTTACCTCCTTTCACTTTAGTTGGTGCAACGACGAGGGCGGGACTTCTATCGGCTCCTTTACGAGATAGATTTGGTGTTTTATGTAGGTTAGAATATTATGAAACGAAAGATCTGTGTGATATTGTTAGTCGAACAGCAGATATTTTCCACGTTGGAATTAAAGAGGACGCTGCTTTAGAAGTGGCAAGGAGATCTAGAGGAACTCCTCGAATTGCAAATAGATTATTAAAAAGGGTAAGAGACATTGCGCAAGTTGATGGAGAGAACGTTATTTCAATCCACACAACACAAAAAGCGTTAAAAATGTTGCAGGTTGACGCCCAAGGCTTAGATCACATTGATCATAAATACTTGATTGGTATGATGGATAGGTTTAGAGGTGGTCCAGTTGGTTTAGATACTATTTCCGCAACGATAGGAGAAGAATCACAAACGATTGAGGACGTTTATGAACCGTTTTTACTTCAAATTGGTTTTATTCAACGTACACCTAGGGGAAGAATAGTAACACCGCTTGCTTATGAACATTTTAATCGGGAGGTACCAAAGGATTGACTGATTTTGGGAAGATCTTTGTTGTTATAGGTATTATTTTTATTATCATTGGCATTATATGGAGTGTAATTGGAAAATTACCAGGTGATTTTTCCTTTAAGAAAGGTAATGTTACGGTCTTTTTTCCAATAATGACATCTATAGTTGTAAGCATTATTCTATCCCTTTTATTTTACATCTTCGGAAAAATACGATAAAAGAGTCAGGAGATAAACATGAAAGTAGAAGACTTCGATTTTAATTTACCAGATAAATTAATTGCCCAAACGCCATTAGTGGATCGTACTGCTTCTAGATTAATGGTATTGGATAAAGAAGAGAAAACGATTGCTCACACAACGTTTAGTTCCATTAAAGAATATGTAAAAGCAGGAGATTGTTTAGTTTTAAACAATACAAAGGTTTTACCTGCCCGTTTATTTGGAGTTAAAAAAGATACGGGAGCTAAAATAGAAGTTCTCCTTCTTCATCAAATGGATCAAGATGAATGGGAAGTGCTTATTAAGCCTGCAAAAAAAGTGAAAAAGGGTGCTGTAATTGAATTTGGTAGTGGAATACTATCTGCTGAGTGTACACATGAAAAAGAACATGGTGGAAGGATATTACGGTTTGACTATGAAGGTATCTTTTACGAAATCTTAGATCAACTAGGTGAAATGCCTCTTCCGCCATATATAAAGGAACAGTTGGAAGACAAGGATCGCTACCAAACAGTTTATGCGAAGGAAGAAGGATCCGCAGCAGCTCCAACAGCAGGTTTACATTTCACAAAGGAATTACTGGAAGAAATAGAACATATGGGGGTTCATATTGCCTATATTACGTTACATGTTGGATTAGGTACTTTCCGACCTGTGAATGTAGACGATATTGAAACTCATGAAATGCATGCAGAATTTTACCGGATGGACAAGGAAACTGCACAATTGCTAAATGATGTTAAAAATCAAGGTGGAAAAATCATTACAGTTGGGACTACCTCTACACGAACACTTGAGACAATCGCAAGGGATAATGAGGGTCGGTTTGTAGAGGCTAGTGGATGGACAGATATTTTTATCTATCCTCCATATCATTTCAAAGCAATTGATGGGCTAATTACAAACTTTCATTTGCCAAAATCAACCTTAATTATGTTAGTAAGTGCATTAGCAGGAAAAGACTTTATTCTGAAAGCCTATAAGGAAGCAGTGGAAAAGGAATATCGTTTTTTTAGCTTTGGAGATGCAATGTTAATCAAGTAGTTCAGGAGAGTGTTAGTATATGGCGATAACATATGAATTTATTAAAGAATGTAAACAAACAGGAGCTAGATTAGGAAAAGTACATACTCCTCATGGTTCTTTCGATACACCTGTTTTTATGCCAGTAGGGACGCTAGCAACAGTCAAAACAATGAGTCCGGAAGAAATAAAGGAATTAGGAGCAAATATAATTCTTTCCAATACGTATCATCTCTGGTTGAGACCAGGGGAAGATATTATTGAGGAAGCGGGTGGATTACATAAATTCATGAATTGGGATGGATCCATTTTAACTGATTCTGGTGGTTTTCAAGTTTTTAGCTTAAGTGATATGCGAGAAATCACAGAAGAGGGTGTCCATTTCCGTCATCATTTAAGTGGAGAAAAGTTATTTTTATCACCAGAAAAAGCGACGAATATCCAAAATTCTTTAGGTTCTGATATCATGATGGCTTTTGATGAATGTCCACCATATCCAGCTGAACATGAATATATGAAAAAATCAGTTGAAAGAACAAGTCGATGGGCGGAAAGATGTTTACAGGCACATACACGTCCAAATGATCAAGGTTTATTTGGTATCGTTCAAGGTGGGGAATTTGAAGATTTACGAAAGCAAAGTGCGAAAGATTTAATTTCCCTTGATTTCCCTGGTTATGCAATTGGTGGACTATCAGTTGGTGAACCTAAAGATGTGATGAACAGAGTATTAGATTTTACAGCTCCGTTATTACCTAAAAATAAACCGAGATACTTAATGGGTGTTGGCTCTCCGGACTCCTTAATAGATGGTGCTATTCGAGGTATCGATATGTTTGACTGTGTACTTCCTACACGTATCGCTCGGAACGGAACGTGTATGACATCTATAGGTAGATTAGTCGTTCGAAACGCCAAATATGCTCGTGATTACAGACCAATTGATGAACATTGTGACTGTTACACGTGTAAAAATTATACGCGTGCATATATTCGACACCTAGTTAAAGCAAATGAAACTTTCGGATTTAGACTTACGACTTATCATAATCTATATTTTTTGGTAAAATTGATGGGACAAGTTCGTGAAGCGATTAAAAACGATTGCTTAGGGGACTTTCGAGAAGAATTTTTTGAACAATATGGTTTTAATAAACCAAATGCGAAAAACTTCTAATTAGTGAAAGGAGGGGAAAATATAATGGATGTATTGATTCAATTAGCACCAATTTTATTGTTTTTTGTTATTTTCTATTTCATTTTAATTCGTCCTCAGCAAAAGCGTCAAAAAGCTGTACAAAACATGCAAAGCGAATTAAAGAAGGATGACAAGATTGTTACAATTGGAGGCCTACATGGTACCGTTCATGCTTTAGATGAAGGGACAATTGTAATCCGTGTTGAAGATGGCACAAAGCTTACATACGATCGTTCTGCTGTTCGTGAAGTAGTAAGTAATGACTAATGCTAAAAAAAGCGTTTTCTCATAAGAGAAAACGCTTTTTTCTTGCTGCTTAGGAAATTATAAAATTTCGGACTTGTGGATAAGTTAGTTGCACGGGGGAGCCACGTCTAGCTCCAGCACCTACCCCATCGGGACATAAGTCAATCCCTTCTGTGACAATACCTCCACGGCAGGTCTTGTCTTATGCCTGCCTTAGGCTGAGCAAGATCCTTGCGCTTTTGTTCCTATAACTATTTATTAGCCTCCGAATTACTCATGTTCACTCCAATAATTCCACCAAAAATAGCCGCAACTAAGAATAGCCCATGGTATAACCATTGATCTCCTTGAAAGATTTGATCATGCGCTAGATACTGATATAAGAAAATAAATAAACTATATCCAATACCTGTTATACCCCCAAGAAGCCATCCTTTATCCTTTCCTTTGACACCTGCTAAGAACCCTCCAGCAAATAAATATAACAACCCTAAACCTAATGTTAACCATGCCAGTGTACTACTCGATAATTCCGTGTAGCGAATGAAAAGTGCCAAGATAAAACTACTAATTAGCATAAATAAAAATATCGTTACCCATCCATAAAGTAAGGCAGTTAATCGCTTTGTCGCCATAAAACTATCCCCCTTGTTTGTCCATGTTTAAAATCATTCTATTCACAAATAAAAAAAATAGAAGCAAATATTTTCGAGGGGGACATGAATATACATAGTAAAAATAAAGAAAAAAAGGAGAACTTTTATGGAGGCAGCGTTTTCAATTGCGATATTTTTAGTAAGTTATATTTTTATCATTATGGAAAAAGTGAATAGGGCGTTAGTAGCATTAACAGGTGGCGTATTAATGTTATGTATTGGTATTTATGATTGGAATGATGCCTTTTATTCTTATATAGATTGGCACACGATAACCCTTCTGTTCTCGATGATGGTTTTAGTTTCCATCACACAGAAAACCGGATTTTTTGAATACATAGCATTGTTATTGGCCCAAAAAGTAAAAGGAGAGCCAGTTCGCTTATTAATTGTTATTTCTTGTTTAACTGCTTTAGGATCAGCTCTCTTAGACAATGTAACGACTGTTTTATTGTTTGTTCCTGTTTTATTAAATTTAACATCTATATTGCAGTTACCCGCATTTCCTTATTTAATTTCTATTATTTTCAGTTCTAATATAGGTGGAGCTGCGACATTAATAGGTGACCCACCAAACATTATGATTGGCCAAGCAGTAGAACATTTAACGTTCACTTCATTTTTGAAGAATATGGCACCTGTTGTATTCATTATTTTTATTTGTACGATGTTTTTATTGTATTTCCTCTTTAGAAAATCGTTAAAAAAAGTTAAATTGGATCCAGAAAAGATAAAACAATTAAAACCTGAAGATTATTTAAAAAAAACACCGTTATTATATAAATCACTAGGTGTGTTAGGTCTAACAATCGTAGGATTTTTACTTCATCCAATTTTACATGTGGAACTAACAACTGTAGCTGTTTGTGGTGCATTACTTTTACTTCTCTTATCAGAAAAAGATGTACAGGCTGAAAAAATATTTCAAGAAGTGGAATGGCTTACTTTATTTTTCTTTATCGGACTATTCATTTTAGTAGGTGGTTTACAAGCAACTGGTGTAATTGACGAAGTAGCGAAAGGCATTATTTTTGCAACGGAAGGGGACTTGCCTAAAACGGCATTGATCATTTTATGGATTTCTGGAATCTTTTCTGGAATCGTTGACAACATTCCGTTTGTTGCGGCTATGATACCAATCATTCAAGAATTTAAAGACTATGGCATGATGAACTTAGATCCATTGTGGTGGGCACTTGCATTAGGAGCATGTTTAGGCGGAAATGGAACATTAGTCGGTGCTTCTGCAAATGTGGTCGTAGCGGGTATCGCAGCTACATATGGTAAAGGGATTTCCTTTTTGCGATTTATGAAGTATGGTTTTCCAATCGTTATTTTCTCACTTATCATATGTACCGTTTATATTTTCTTTAGATACTTAATTCCGTTTATGCAAGCTTCTGTACAGTAGTGTAGCGCCATGTATAAATACTTTCTATTAGGTTAATAAATAGTGGGAATAACTTAATAGAAAGTAGAAGAGTAGACATGGAACTAGCATTTGATCTTTTTATCATTGTTTTAAGAACTTTTGGCGCCTATATAGTTGTATTTGGGATACTGAGAATCATGGGAAAAAGAGAGATAGGAGAGATAGGTATCCTAGACCTCGTTATTTTCATTATGTTAGCCGAGATGGCTGTTATATCGATAGAAAGCGTAGATAAGAGTTTTTTGTTTTCCATTACACCTATGGTTATTCTCTTGATTATTCAAAGAATAACTGCTCGTGTTTCTTTAAACAGTCAAAAAGCTAGACGGTGGATGGACGGTAGACCTGCTGTTATTATACGAGAAGGAAAATTAGATGAAAAGGAAATGAGTGAACAACGCTATAATATTGATGATTTACTCATTCAATTGCACGATAAGGGAATTCAACTAATACAAGAAGTAGAACTTGCTATTTTAGAGCCGAATGGTAGGTTATCTGTTTTTGAGAAAAAAGATAATCCAGTAAAATTTTATGAGCCGTTAATTTTAGATGGCAAAATCCAACATAAAGTACTTGAAATAATGAATAAAGATGAAAAATGGTTGAAAAAGGAATTAGGGAAATTAGGATATGAGGATAATGAACAAATTTCCTATTGCTCCATGAATAAAGACGGGAGTTTACATGTGGACGAAACCAATAAGGAGAAATAAGCACAAAAAAACTACGGCCCTTTTGGGAGACCGTAGTTTTTTTCGATTACTTTTTGAAGAATGGGAGCTGAGATAATTCATCTTTCGTAATAAAGCGAAACACAAATAACAAAATGATGTAAACACCGGTTAATAGTACGAAAATTATTAATAATGATAGTAATTGGTGATCTGCTTGAGGGAAGATTCGATACAAAAACTGCCCAATAAAATACGTAATAATCAACAGACTACCCATTTTGATAATATCAATGAATGGTAAACGAAAGCCTATATGTTTAGCAAGTACTGCAAAGTGTAGTAGGGTTACTAAAATGATTCCGATGATAATAGATAAAACAACCCCTGTTATCCCGAATTGCGGTTGGGATGCTAAAATTAATAGGGTTGCAAGCTTCACAATTGATCCTATTACGCTGTTGTACATTGCTTGTTTCGCCAAGTCTAATGCTTGAAGAGCTGCCTGTAATGGTGCTTGAAAGTATAGTAAGATAAAAAACGGTGCCATTAAACTAAGAAAATAACTTGCGTCTGCATCGTTATACACAAACAGCAAAATTGGCTTTGCAAAAATAAATAGTACAATTGTCGCCAATGCTCCAGATGCAAAAGATAGACGAATGGATTGATGTATTCGAAAATGGATGAGTTTCTTTTGTTTTTTTGCTTCTGCTTCACTTATAGATGGAACAAGAGCTGTTGATAGTGAACTTGTAATAAAAGTAGGTAGAAATAATAGTGGTAAAACAAATCCTGTCAGTTCTCCATATAGTTTTGTACTTTGTGTTACCGTGAAGCCGGCAATTGCCAATGCTTGGGAAACAAGTATGGGCTCTAGAAAATGTGTCACGTTCCCAACTAGGCGGCTACCTGTTGTTGGAAGAGCGATAGATAAAAGGTTGGAAAGCGTTTCTCTTCCTTTTTGAAAGGATTTTTTAATTTTTGATCTTACTTTAATTATTTTCTTGTTTTTAAATTGGTGAATGATATACATTAACGAACAGAACTCACCAATGACAACAGAAATCATTGCTCCACTAGCAGCATACTCAATTCCATATGGAAGTAGCATTTTCGTTAGTAAGGCAACTAGAGTGATACGTACAATTTGTTCAATTACTTGAGATACAGCTTGAGGCTTCATGTTTTGTAACCCTTGAAAATATCCTCTTAAAACTGCAGATATTGCAACTATTGGTATAATAGGACTTATTGCTAATAATGGATATAACGTCCGACTATCTGTTAGCAAGTAGTTGGCTACATAAGGAGAAATAAAAATAAAGGCTATAGTGAATATGGTGCTAAGCACTAAAGTTATCGTAAAAGAAATAACTAGAATTCTTTTTATTTTTAAACGATCTCCATTTGCGTCAGCTTCGGCAACTCTTTTGGAAATGGCAACTGGAAGTCCAAAATGGGTGAGTGTAATGACCAAAAATAGCGTAGGCAAAGCCATCATGTATAGACCAACACCTTCTTCCCCCATGATGCGCGCTACTACAATTCGGTTAATGAAACCGAGAAATCGAGTAATTAGTCCGGCAATGATCAAAATTAATGTGCCTTGTATAAAAGTTTGTTTTGCCATGAATCCGCCCTGCCTTCTCAAAATATTAAAAATCATATACAATGAATGTATATGCAAGAAGGTTGGGCAAGCATGACAAGCCCTTTTTTACTTTTAGAAATTTTAGACTGATAAGGAAATACATGTAACATTCTTCATTTTGGTAGCAACTTTATAAAAAGGGGGGGCATGTTATGGTAGAGATGAGGCTAATTTCTGTCTGGAAGCCTTTTGTATTACCTGCTTTAACGAGTAAAGTAGAAGAGCTACATATTTTTGGGTATGATAAGGCAACGATTGAGGACGTATGGAATTGTTTAATGAAGAAGGTTTGGAAAAAGGACCATGAAATAAGACTACATCAGGTTGTACAAGATATATTACATTTAGATGCGGGTACATATATGAACTTTTTAACGATGGAAATCTATCGGAATGATGATTTAATGTCCCAAATTGAAGCGTTGCGTGGGTTTAGCAAAGAAGAAGCATAAAAGTAACAAAACATTTTGGGTAGGTAAGTGAATAAAGGAGGAACTAGACATCATGGTAAAAAGAGGCCGAATCGTTGCTTTTTTTCTGCTTGTTGTTTTATTTGCAGGAGTAATAGGTTCAACGACATCTGGTATAACGAAAGACATAACACTTGGTTTAGATTTACAAGGTGGATTTGAAATTTTATATGAGGTTGAACCAATAGATGAAACGCAAGAAGTAAATAAGCGGTTGTTAGATGCAACGGTTCAAAGTTTAAGAGAACGTGTAGATGTATTAGGTATTAGTGAAACAAACATTGATATTGAAGGTGACAATCGGATAAGAGTTCAGCTTGCTGGTGTTCAAGATCAAACAGAAGCACGTGAACTTTTATCTACAGAGGCACGATTATCCTTTAGGGATATTAATGACAAAGAATATTTAAATGGTAATGATATTGTGGAAGGAAGTGCTACACAGGATTTCCATCCAGATAATAATCGACCAATTGTTTCCTTGAAATTGAAAAGTGCTGAAAGATTTTATGAAGTAACGAGTGATATTGCAGCAATGAATGACCCAACAATAGATGGTCCGGATAATAATCTGTTAGTAATTTGGATGGACTATAATGAAGGCGATTCGTTTGCAGCAGAGTCACAAAAAGAAGATCCTAAATATGTTTCGGCACCTGCTGTTAGCGAACCAATAAATGGAAGAGACGTAATTATTGAGGGAACGTTTACAGTAGAAGAAGCTCAGCGCCTTGCTGATATTTTAAATGCTGGATCATTACCAGTTAATTTAGAAGAACTTTACTCTGTTTCCGTTGGTGCACAGTTTGGGGAACAGGCATTAAATAAGACAGTTTTTGCTAGTATGATTGGTGTTGCGTTAATCTTTATCTTTATGATTGCGTACTATCGTTTCCCAGGTCTTATTGCTGTTATAACCTTAAGTGTATATATTTACTTAATTTTGTTAGTGTTTAACTTAATGAATGGTGTTCTCACCCTCCCAGGTATTGCGGCCCTCGTATTAGGGGTTGGGATGGCGGTTGATGCTAACATTATCACGTATGAAAGAATACGAGAAGAGCTGAAGGCTGGCAAAACGACATTATCTGCTTTTCGTGCTGGGAACACGCAATCCATAAGTACTATTATGGATGCAAATGTCACCACGTTAATTGCAGCAGCCGTATTATTTATGTTTGGGACAAGCTCTGTAAAAGGCTTTGCAACGATGTTAATTGTAAGTATATTAGTTAGCTTTATAACTGCTGTTTATGGATCTAGATTACTACTTGGCTTTTGGGTAAAGAGTAAATTTTTAAATAAGAGAATTAGTTGGTTTGGCGTAAAGAAAAGTGAAGTTCTAGATATAGCAAAAGGGGAAGAAGTTGAACCAAAAGTATTTGGAAAAACATTTGATTTCGTAGCCCATCGCAAAAAATTCTTTATTGCATCCATCGCTTTAGTATTGATAGGGATTGTATCGGTTCTTGTCCTCCGCTTAAACCTTGGGATTGATTTTACTAGCGGATCTCGTGTGCAGGTACTAGCAAATGAAACAATCTCGATGGAAGAAATAGAACAAGATCTTGAGGAGATAGATTTAAATCCAGTTGAAATAACAAGAGCAGGGGACCTCAATGAAATTGCGATGATTCGATTTGATCGAGTATTATCCGAGGATACGATTTCAACCTTGAAAGCCCACTTTACGGAGAAGTTTGGAAACGAACCTAGTGTAAGTACTGTTTCTCCTGAAGTAGGAAAAGAACTAGCTAAAAATGCGGCTTTAGCCGTAATTTATGCATCAATCGGGATTATCATTTACGTAACATTCCGATTTGAATTTTTCTTTGCCCTTACGGCAATTATTGCGTTATTACATGATGCGTTTTTCATTATAGCGCTATTCAGTATTACGCAATTAGAGTTTGACATAACCATTATTGCTGCAATCCTTACAATTGTCGGTTACTCCATAAACGATACAATAGTAACCTTTGACCGGATAAGAGAAAATCTAAAAGTAAAGAAACGTGTTAAATCTTTTGCTGAGCTTGCGATCATCATAAACAAGAGTTTAATGCAAACATTAGGTCGAAGTATTAACACAGTAATTACAGTAGTTTTCGCAGCATTAATGTTACTAATATTCGGTGCGGCTCCCATTACGAATTTCTCTTTTGCTTTACTTGTAGGTCTAGTAGCAGGTATGTATTCTTCCTTATTTATCGCAGCCCAGTTATGGCTTGTATGGAGAGGGAAAATGTTAAAAGAGAAGCCATTAGAATTTGGCGAAAGAAAATCTACAGGTGGTCCACAAGTCTAATAAAAACCCTTGTCGCTTTCAAAAGTGACAAGGGTTTATTTTTTTCTATCAAGGGAAAAACATAGAAAGGAACTGACAAATAAAATAACGAATACATATGTACAAATAGAAAAGGAGTGAAAGCTGTGAGGGGACAAACGTCTATTATTTTGGCCATCATTTTTGCAATCATTGTTGCTGTCTTTGCAGTCATTAATGTTGATGCTGTTCCAGTTAATTTCTTATTTACTACTAGTGAAGCACCATTGATTCTAGTGATTTTATTTTCTGTATTTATGGGAAGTATCATTACAGGTTCTTTTGGATTAGTAAAGATATTTACTTTACAAAAGGAAGTGAAAAGACTTCGATTAGAAAAAGAACAGCTACAAAAAGAGAACAGAAACGAATCGGAAAATTTTGATGATCAGGAAACTTCATCCATAAACAAAGAAGAAGATCTGAAGCAACCCTAGAATAATATACATTACCTGTTTGCCACCCCTGAAAACCTCTAGTATAATGGTTCCGTCAGGGGTGAAATTATGTTAGAAGGTAAAGCGATATGGCGCATGCAAATAGATGAAGAGTTAAATGATGATATTCAACTTCCAATATCTAATTTGACTAAAAAACTTTTAGTTAAAAGAGGTATTCGAAATACAGAAAAAGCGAAAAAGTTTCTATCACCAAATTTAGAGGATCTTTATGATCCCTTTTTATTTCCAGATATGAAAAAAGCGGTTAGTAGAATAGAAGAGGCAATTGTAAATGGTGAAATGATATTAGTATTTGGGGATTATGATGCAGATGGGGTAACGTCTACGGCTTTGTTAGTAGAAGCGTTACGGGAAAAAGATGCTATGGTGGACTTCTACATACCAAACAGGTTTACAGAAGGCTATGGGCCTAATGAAAATGCTTTTAGACAGGCATATGAGGCTGGGGTCTCTCTCATTATTACTGTAGATACTGGGATAGCTGCTGTAGAAGAAGCGCGAATAGCCAAAGAACTTGGAATGGATTTAATTATCACGGACCACCATGAACCACAAGAAGAGCTACCGGAAGCTCTAGCTATTATTCATCCGAAAATTCCTGAAGGCTATCCTTTTGGTGAACTAGCAGGGGTTGGGGTTTCTTTTAAATTGGCTCAAGCAATTCTTGGTTCTGTTCCACTTCACTTAATTGAACTAGCAGCAATTGGAACTGTGGCTGACCTTGTTACTTTACAGGACGAAAATAGAGTTATTGTATATTATGGATTGCAAGCATTAACCAGTACGAATAGACCTGGTATAAAAATGCTAAAAGAAATAGCAAGTATTGAAGGCGATGTAACAGAGGAGCATATTGGTTTTGCTATAGGCCCTCGTCTTAATGCTGTCGGCAGGCTGCAAGACGCTTCATTAGCAGTAGAGTTACTTTTAGAGGAAGACATCGATCAAGCCAAACACATAGCAGATGAAATTCAATCTTTAAATCAACAACGTCAGCAAATTGTTGCAGAAATCACCCAAGAAGCGATGACAATAATCCAAGAAAGTAATGATAAGGAGGATTCCGTTTTTGTTGTTGCAAAAGAAGGATGGAATCCAGGAGTTCTAGGAATAGTCGCTTCCCGTCTAGTAAATGAATATAATAAACCAGCTATTGTATTAGCCATAGACGAGGAAAGAGGAGAAGCGAAAGGCTCAGCAAGAAGTATTGAGGCTTTTAATTTGTTTGAAAATTGTATGGAGTTAAAAAGTTTATTTATTAGTTTTGGGGGCCACTCACAAGCTGCTGGTATGACGTTGACACTAGAGAATGTGGACAAACTTCGGAAAGAATTAAATGCTTTAGCTCAAGAAAAACTTACCGAGAAAGATTTTTCACCTATTTTATCTGTTGATTTTGCTGTTCATTTATCAGAGCTTTCATTAGATACAATTCACGAAATAGGTCAATTATCTCCTTTTGGTATGGGTAATCCTAAACCACTTTTTGAAATTAAATCGCAGCTTCCTTCTGAGATTAGGCAAATTGGGTCTAAACTAAACCATTTGAAAATGAGTTTTCAGTATGAGCAAACAAACTTAGATGTTATTGGCTTTAGTATGGGAGACTTATACCCAAAAATATCTCCACACTCAAAAATAGCTATTGTTGGAGAGTTGGGCATCAATGAGTGGAACGGAAGAAAGAAAATGCAAATGATGTTAAAGGATTTAAAAGTCCAAGAATGGCAGATGTTTGACTATAGAGGTACGAGACACCTTTCGAAACAAATGAGTCATTTAGACTCGGGAAAATCTAAAGTTTGTTTGCATTATAGCGACATTTCTACGAATGACTTATGGTTAAAAGAAAAGTTTCTTTGTATTCAGGCTGAGGAGTGGAGCAGTCAACAGAAAACCTCTAATGGCAACGTAGAGGAATTATTACTTTATGACCTACCACCGAAATTAGAAGATTTAACGGTTATTTTGAAATCCGTAAAGCCCAAATTTATTCATGTTTATTTTAAAACCGATGAACAAAACTACTTTAGCCAAACTCCTACTAGGGATCATTTTAAAACATTTTATGGAATGATAATGAAACGGGGTTTGCTTGACTTGAAAAAGGAAAGAACGGCATATGCTAACAAAAATGGTTGGTCTAACGAATTTTTGGACTTTATAATTAAAGTGTTTTTAGAGCTTCAATTTGTTAAAATAGAAAATGGAGTTTTATACTATAACCCGAAACCAACAAAAAAGGATTTAACGGACTCGGCTACGTATCAACTAAAACTGAATCAAGTGGAAGTAGAAAAAACGCTATATTATTCTTCTTACACAGAATTAAAAAATTGGTTTTCTAAACAGTTAGGTATAAGCAATTTGAAGGAGGAAGTCGTTCATGGACTATAAAAAATATATTACTGTTGTTGAGGATTGGCCTAAAGAAGGAATTCGATTTAAAGATATAACGACTTTAATGGATAACGGGACAGCTTACAAGTCAGCAATTAATGATATTGTTGAGTATGCAAAAAAATTAGAAATAGATATTGTTGTAGGACCTGAAGCTCGCGGCTTTATTATTGGATGTCCGGTTTCTTATGCACTTGAAATCGGCTTTGCACCGGTTCGTAAAGAAGGAAAACTTCCACGTGAAGTAATAAAAGTTGATTATGGTTTAGAATACGGGAAAGATGTGTTGACCATTCATAAGGACGCTATTAGGCCCGGTCAACGTGTTCTAATTACCGACGATTTACTTGCAACAGGAGGGACAATCGAAGCAACCATTAAGCTTGTAGAAGAGCTGGGTGGTGTTGTTGCAGGGTGTGCATTCCTTATCGAACTAACTTACTTAAACGGTAGAGATAAGCTAAACGGTTATGATGTCTTAACATTAATGCAATATTAAAGAAAAAGAGTACTCTCGCTATGGAGTACTCTTTATTTCCATTATATAGAATTCTGTTTTCTTGATATAAATTGTCATTAAATATACTATTTTCTTTGCATTTATGTTACATTTTTATAATAATGAAAAAAACATCCAACCTTTATGCCGGAGCAATTGCTCCCACTTTAAGACTTAGAATGATCATTGGAAGTCTAAATGGGGATAAAGGACGCTAGCATTTAATAAGTTTTGCTACAATTAGTTGGTAAAACACACAGATTGTAGTCTCACTATATATATAGAATGGATAGATTTAAGGTGATTTCATGTCTAGAGAAAAAATAGTAACAGCTGAAGACGTATTTGAAGTAGCGGGTAAGTATCTTTCTGAGAAAGATACTGATTTTATTAAGCGTGCATATGAATATGCACAGCATGCACATAGGGATCAGTACCGTAAATCAGGGGAACCTTACATCTTACACCCAATACAAGTAGCAGGAATTTTAGCGGAGTTAGAAATGGACCCTGCAACTGTTGCTTGTGGTTTTTTACACGATGTTGTCGAGGACACAGAAGTAACACTAGAGGACTTAAAAAAACAGTTTAGTGAAGAAGTCGCTATGCTTGTAGATGGAGTAACGAAGCTAGGGAAAATTAAATATAAGTCTAAAGAGGAGCAACAGGCTGAAAATCACCGAAAAATGTTTGTTGCGATGGCCAAGGACATACGAGTTATTTTAATCAAGCTTGCTGATCGTCTCCACAACATGCGTACTCTTAAGCATTTACCGATAGAAAAACAACGTAGAATTGCAAATGAAACCTTGGAAATATTTGCACCCTTAGCACACCGATTAGGTATTTCTACAATTAAATGGGAGCTAGAAGATACAGCTCTTCGTTATTTAAACCCACAACAATATTATCGAATCGTTAACTTAATGAAGCAAAAACGTGCTGAACGAGAGCATTATGTTCACGATGTTATTGACGAAATAAATAGACAGCTGGATGACGTGCAAATAGAAGCGCATATTTCTGGTAGACCTAAGCACCTTTATAGTATTTATCACAAAATGGTTATGCAAAATAAACAGTTTAATGAAATATATGATTTATTAGCAGTTCGTGTTGTTGTTAATAGTATTAAGGATTGTTATGCAGTCTTAGGTATTATTCATACTTGCTGGAAACCTATGCCAGGTAGGTTTAAAGACTATATAGCAATGCCAAAACCAAATCTATACCAATCGCTTCACACAACAGTTATTGGTCCTAAGGGTGACCCTTTAGAAGTCCAAATAAGAACACAAGAAATGCATGAAATTGCTGAATACGGAATTGCTGCTCACTGGGCCTATAAAGAAGAAGGTAAATCTGTTAAAAGTAAGAAATCTGTTCAAGATAAACTTACTTGGTTTAGAGAAATTTTAGAATGGCAAAATGACACCCATGATGCGGAAGAATTTATGGAATCCCTTAAAGTAGACCTGTTCTCCGATATGGTTTATGTTTTTACACCAAAAGGAGACGTTGTAGAGCTACCATCGGGTTCTGTGCCAATTGATTTTGCTTATCGAATTCATACGGAAATTGGCAATCAAACAATTGGTGCCAAAATTAATGGTAAAATGGAGCCGCTTGATTATAAGCTAAAAACGGGTGACATTTTAGAAATAATGACGTCTAAACATTCTTATGGACCTTCTCAAGACTGGTTAAAAATAACCCAGACATCTCAAGCGAAGAACAAAATTAAACAATTCTTCAAAAAGCAAAGAAGAGATGAAAACATTACTAAAGGTAGAGAATTAGTTGAAAAAGAGCTTGTTAATTTAAATATAAACATAAAAGAAGTTTTAACAGCTGATAACTTACGAAAAGTTGGAGAAAAATTCAATTTTCATAATGAAGAAGATATGTTTGCAGCGGTTGGATACCAAGGTATTACTGCTGCACAAATTGCAAACCGCCTTGCTGATAAGGTAAGGAAAAAAACGAAGGAATTAGATTTTGAGAAATCACTTGAAGAAGTCAAGCAAGATGTGATATCTAGACATAAAAAGAAGACCGAGTCAGGTGTTAAAGTAAGTGGTGCAGATAATCTACTCATTCGCTTATCAAAATGCTGTAACCCAGTACCTGGTGATGAAATCATCGGCTATATTACGAAGGGTAGAGGGGTTTCTGTTCACCGTGCTGACTGTTCAAATGTACAAACAGATGAAGTATCAGGTAGATTACTGGAAGTTGAATGGGAAAGCGATGGAGAAGGAAAACAATTCAATGTTGATTTAGAGATATCTGGTTATGATCGTCATGGCCTTTTAAATGAAGTATTACAAGCAATTAATGAAACAAAAACAAGTATTACGGCTGTTACTGGTAAGTCAGATAAAAGCCATATGGCAACTATTCACGTTACTATATTAATCCAAAATATTAGTCATTTACGGAAAATAGTTGACCGTATTAAACAAATTTCTGATGTATATACAGTAAAAAGAAAGGTTCAGTAAGGGGTTTAAGTAATGAGAGCAGTTATTCAAAAAGTTAGTCAGGCTAGTGTTGTCGTCAATCATAGCGAAGTGGGTAAAATTCAAGAAGGTATAGTTGTACTTCTTGGGGTAACTCATGATGATGATGTAGAAGATGCAGAATATTTGGTGGACAAAATAGTAAATTTGCGTATTTTTGAAGATGAACAAGGGAAGATGAACTTATCTTTGAAAGATGTTAAAGGGTCTATATTGTCCATTTCACAATTTACACTGTACGGTGATTGTCGAAAAGGAAGACGGCCAAACTTTATGAATGCAGCAAAACCTGAACCGGCAAACGAATTGTATAAAACCTTTAATAAACTCATCGCCAATAAAGGGATTCCTTTGGAAACAGGCATTTTTGGGGAAATGATGAGCGTATCTTTGACCAATAATGGTCCTGTAACATTAATGCTAGATAGTGCTGATAGGAAGAAATAATCTTTGCTCCTATATAAAATAGAAATAAATGTAAAAGGACATTCTAATTTTTTTAGAATGTCCTTTTTCTCTATTTCTTATTT
Source organism: Salirhabdus euzebyi (assembly GCF_014207435.1). GTDB lineage: Bacteria > Bacillota > Bacilli > Bacillales > Alkalibacillaceae > Salirhabdus > Salirhabdus euzebyi. The sequence continues at coordinate 318,108 of NZ_JACHGH010000001.1, read as the reverse complement.
ATTTTTGATAGTGATTGATTAACCCTCGAACAATCGCATTAGTAGCTTGTTGTTGAAAGTGTTCTGTATTTATTGTTCTCTCTTCTTGATTATTGGATAGAAATCCCAGTTCTAATAATACAGATGGCTGCGTGTTCTCACGTATGACAAGAAAGTTCCCAAATTTCACATTCCTGTCTCTAAACCCTGTCGCTTGAACGAGTTCTTTTTGTATTTCAGTCGCTAAAGGTAGATGTTGCTCATCATAATAAAAGCTACCTATACCATGAACCTCTGGGAATTCCATAGAGCTGTTATAATGGATGCTTATAAAAGCGTCTGCATTATTTGCGTTTGAATAAGCTACTCTCGTGTTTAAGGGCAAATAAATGTCATTAGAGCGTGTTAATAATGGCTTTGCCCCCAAAGCTGCTAATTTCTTTGCAAGTAAATTACCTGTTCTTTCCGTTAAGTCTTTTTCATATTTACCACTTACACCGATTGTACCAGTATCGTATCCACCATGCCCCGCATCAATCACAATAACTTTATTTTTCAACACACTTAGTCCATTTGGATAAGTATTTCCTTGTTGTGTGGCATCGACTAACCATTCAGCCACATACATACTTTGATTCTCGTGTTGGAATTCGTACCAATTACCTTGTTTACTTATGACCTGATAACTTTTTCCACTATCACTTTTTCCAACAATTTCATGATCAACCGAGGGTCCACTACGAAAGTGGGTTTGGTCGAAAAGAACGGTAATTGTATCTGAATCGGTACTTGCCTTATTATATTTCACCAACCATTTTGCTACCCAACCTGATTGTCCGGAAGGAAGTTCAATTTGAATCCATCCTTTTTCTTGATTTAAAACTGGATACGTTTGTCCATCTTTAATTTGATCAATAATATTTCCACTATAAGTTGGTTGGTCTCTAACACTGATAGCTGATACCCCTGGATCTATGGATACAAACCCAGTACTATTTATTTCACCATTAGACTGATGGAGATATTCGGATGCAACCCAACCTTCCAGTTGATTTGTTTTGATTTTGGTCCATTCACCCGATTCTTCTAGTATTTCTACCTGTGTATCTTGATTGGCTTGTCCAATAACATTGTGATCTAAACCAGGACCACTTCTTATGTTTAGGTTATCAACAGCTATTGTTCCTTGCTTTGCACTTACTTCATAGGTGACCAATAGGAGATAAAAGAAAGACAGTGCTAATGACAAGAAGAACTTTTTCTTGTCCAAAATGATTCCTCCCTCAATGTTGTTTTACATCTACATTCAACAATTTTATCAAAAATTCATTTTTTTATGTAAGAAAACCTTCTTTTTTGAACAAAATAATTTAAAATGGGAGGGTTCGCTGTGAGAATAAGTGGAAAAAGACATGCCTTAGTACCAAGTGAGCAAGATATATTCAATATTGATTTTCATCATTTCCTTGAATCAGCAAAAGAGCAAACTGCTCTTGAAACTGCACAAGAGTTTGGATTATCGCTAGGAGAAGTAAAAAAATTAAAAGAAAAGCTGGATCGTTCTTGACATTTTGATTTTACATCTTTATGATAAGAATCAATCTAAAGAAAAGTCGTTGACTGGTAAGTTTTCTAATAATGAAAGGGCATAGTTGTCCCGATCAATTTATCATTAAAACATATAGGAAAGCCTATGAAGGAAAAAGTAGTTAAGCATACGGTGAACAGAGAGGAAATGTCTAGGCTGAAAACATTTCTTCACACGATCTTAATGAAAGACGTTCTGGAGGTTCCTCATCGAACGGGATACTTAGTAGATGTTGGACGCAAGCAAGCGTTATTGTATAGAGTGGAAGTTCATTAAATTGGCTTCAACTTAGGGTGGCAACGCGGGTAAAATCTCGTCCCTTTTTTATAGGGGACGGGATTTTTTTATATTTAGGCTGCTTTTCTAATGATTGTCCAAGCTACGACGTAACTACGTTTGTGTGAATCCTAATCGTTAAGATGTAGCAAGAATTTTTATTATAAAAAGCTGTAACCAATATTTAATTTTAGTTAAGGGGGAGCTATCATGATTAATGTTCCAAGAGGTACGGAAGATATTTTACCTAGTCAGTCTAAAAAATGGCAATATGTTGAGAAAAGGTTAAATGACCTTTCTAAAAGATTTAATTATGAAGAAATTCGTACTCCACTTTTTGAAAGTACGGAATTATTCCAACGTGGAGTAGGAGACACAACAGATATTGTACAAAAGGAAATGTATACGTTTGAAGATCGTGGTGGAAGAAGTTTAACATTGCGGCCTGAGGGGACAGCATCTGTAGTCCGGGCTTATGTTCAACATAAAATGTTTGGTTTACCACAACAACCGACAAAGCTATTTTACTTTGGCCCAATGTTCCGCTATGAACGCCCTCAGAAAGGTCGTACAAGACAATTTGTCCAATTTGGGATTGAAGTTCTCGGAAGTGCAGATCCGGCAATAGATGCTGAGGTAATGGCTTTTGCGTTAGAGTGTTATAAAACGTTAGGGTTAAAGTCTCTTAGACTTGTTGTTAATAGCTTAGGGGATGCGGAAAGTAGAACGAATCACCGCAATGCTTTAGTAGATCACTTTTCACCACATAAGAATGAGCTTTGTGGAGATTGTCAAAATAGATTAGAGAAAAATCCGTTACGCGTATTGGATTGTAAGAAGGATAGGGAACATCCAGCTATGAAAACGGCTCCTTCTATTTTTGATTATTTAAATGACTATTCACGTACGTATTTTGAAGAGGTAAAAACATACTTAGAAAAAATGGATATTCCATACGAAGAAGATCCTAATCTTGTTCGTGGCCTAGACTATTACAATCATACAGCATTTGAAATAATGAGCGATGCAGAAGGTTTTGGTGCTATTACCACTTTATCAGGTGGTGGGAGATACAACGGACTTGTCCAAGAGCTTGGAGGACCTGAAACACCTGGTATTGGTTTCGCTTTAAGTATTGAACGTTTATTACTTGCTTTAGAAGCAGAAAACATTTTATTACCGGTAGAGGATTCCTTGGATGTTTATATTGTTGCACTTGGAACAGAAGCGAAAAGAGAAGCAGTTAAATTGGCATTTGACTTACGTAAGTCAGGAGTAAAAGTAGATTTAGATTACATGGATAAAAAGATGAAGGCCCAATTCAAAACAGCCGATCGACTACAAGCAAAAATTGTTTTCGTTTTAGGTGAAGATGAATTGAAAAACAACCAAATTAGTATTAAGCATATGGAAACGGGAACACAAATTGAAAAATCATTAGAAGAAGCAATCCCATATGTGAAGGAATCTTTGCGAGGAGGAAATGCAGATGAGTAAAAGGTTTTACTGTGGGAAACTAACATCTGAACACATTGGGCAAGAAGTTACGTTAAAAGGTTGGGTACAAAAACGACGTGATTTAGGTGGTTTAATATTTATTGACTTACGGGACCGTTCTGGAATCGTTCAAATTGTTTTTAATCCAGCTCTAAATGAAGAGGCGTTAAAACAAGCAGAAAATGTTAGAAGTGAATATGTTTTAGAAATTAGCGGAAAAGTTGTAGCTAGAGATGAAAGTACGATTAATAATAACTTAGCCACAGGGCATTTAGAGGTAGAAGTAAGCAATATAATCATCTTAAATAAATCAGAAACGCCGCCTTTTGCGATTCAAGATGATTTAGACACTGCAGAGGAAACGAGATTAAAGTATCGTTATTTGGATTTAAGAAGAACACCTTTACAAGAAACGTTTAAATTACGTCACAAAACAACACAAGTCATTCGAAACTTTTTAAACGAAGAAGAGTTCTTAGAAATGGAAACGCCAATGTTAACGAAGAGTACACCAGAAGGGGCGAGAGACTATTTAGTTCCAAGCCGAGTACACCCTGGAGAATTTTACGCTTTACCACAATCACCACAGCTGTTTAAACAACTACTAATGGTTTCTGGTTTTGAAAAGTATTATCAAATAGCAAGATGTTTTCGTGATGAGGATTTACGAGCGGACCGTCAACCAGAGTTTACACAAATTGATATCGAAACTTCCTTTATGACAAAAGAAGACATTATGGAAATGATGGAACGTATGATGAAAAAGGTAATGAAAGAAGTAAAAAACCTTGATATTCAAACTCCATTTCCACAAATAAGTTATGATGAAGCGATGGAACGTTATGGGTCGGATAAACCGGATACACGTTTCGAATTAGAAATAGTGAATGTATCAGAAGTAGTAAAGGACTCTGGTTTTAAAGTGTTTAGTAGTGCTGTTGAATCAGGAGGTAAAGTCAGTGGTTTAAATGTAAAAGGTAGTGCTAGTCATTTTTCTCGTAAAGATATTGATAAGTTAACAGATTATGTGAAAATTTATGGTGCAAAAGGGTTAGCCTGGTTGAAAGCGGAGAACAACGAGTTATCTGGCCCTATCGCAAAATTCTTTAATGAAGAAGAGGTTCAGCAGCTTAAAACTTCCATGTCAGTTGAAGATGGCGACTTACTATTATTCGTTGCCGACAAAACAACAGTCGTATACGAAAGCTTAGGTGCCCTTCGATTAAAACTAGGTAAAGAATTAAATATGATCGATGAATCTAAATTTAATTTCCTATGGGTTACAGATTGGCCTCTATTAGAGTATGACGAAGAATCAGACCGTTATTTTGCTGCACATCATCCATTTACAATGCCTGCTGATGGTGATCTTGATAAATTAGATACTGCTCCTGGTGAAGCGAAGGCAGAAGCATATGATTTAGTGCTAAATGGATATGAGTTAGGTGGAGGGTCTTTACGTATTTATCAAAAAGAAATGCAGGAAAAAATGTTTAAGGCTTTAGGTTTTTCACAGGAAGAAGCTAATGAACAATTTGGCTTCTTAATGGAAGCACTTGAATTTGGAGCGCCACCACATGGTGGTATTGCATTAGGGTTTGACCGCTTCATTATGTTGTTAGCGGGAAGAAAGAATTTAAGAGACACCATTTTATTTCCGAAAACAGCATCTGCTTCTTGTTTATTAACGGAAGCACCTTCGACAGTTAGTGATGCTCAACTAGAGGAGTTAAGTTTAAAACTCCACTTAAAAAAATAAGGAATAGAGAAAAGCTTGGCTGACTGCCAAGCTTTTTATTACCTCAGGTGCATTAGTTTGTTGATCGACTATAATCTATGGAAGCTACTATATATTAGGAGTACAATAAAATTATGCATGAAAAGGATAATTGACATTCTATTTTAATGGGCATGTAAAATTGTAAAAAAGATGTAAATTAACCATTGAATTAGACCTTGATACTCACATGTTTTATATGATATCATTCAATTACAGTAAAAAGTTGATACCAATCCTGATGTGTTCGTCATAACCATTCAGTTTTGACCGAACAACAACGTAAACGGGAGCCTAGCGTTTCTGTGTGGCGTGCAAGCCTCCAATTATAGAGTGGAAGTACAAAACATAGAACAGGGCACCCACCTGCTGGGAGCGGGTTCAAAACGTTCAAGGTGACGGCACGATTGGGATTGGTCATACATAACATTAAAAACCTTAAGGAGTAAATTCCTTAAGGTTTTTCTCATTCATTCATTCACTTTTACCCTAAAATAGCTGTTAACAATGCCTTTTGTACATGTAGTCTATTTTCTGCTTGTTGATATACGATAGAGTGTGGGCCATCTATTACATTCGCAGCTACTTCCTCACCTCTATGAGCTGGCAGACAATGCATGAAGAGAGTAGTACTTTTTCCTGATTTTAAAAGTTTTTCATCTACTTGGAACAGTTGAAAATCTTTTTCTCTTTTCCATTGCTCTTCTTCTTGCCCCATACTTGCCCATACGTCTGTATAAATAATGTCTGCATCCTTAACCGCTTCATATGGGTTATTCGTTAAGATAATTTCTTGTTGTTTTCCGATTTCTTTTGCTTTGTCAGTAATCATTTGATTTGGTTCATATCCAACAGGAGTCGCAATTGAAATGTTCATACCCATTTTTGCACAACCTATTAAAAGGGAGTGGGCCATGTTGTTACCGTCACCGATATAAGCAACTTTCAAGTTTTGAAGAGTACCTTTCTTTTCTCGGATTGTTTGTAAGTCTGCAAGCACTTGACAAGGATGATATAAGTCGGTTAAACCGTTTATTATCGGTATTGTTGCATGTTTCGCGAGTTCTTCTACGGTAGAGTGGGAGAAAGTCCTAATCATGATACCATCTAGATAACCAGATAGTACCTTTGCTGTGTCAGAAATTGGTTCGCCTCTTCCCATTTGCAAATCATTTTTTGATAAAAATAAAGCAGTACCGCCTAGTTGGTACATTCCTGATTCAAAGGAGACTCTCGTTCTAGTAGAAGCTTTTTCAAAGATTAACCCTAAAACCTTTCCTTTAAGTGGCTGTATTTGTTTCCCTAATTTTCGTTGTTGTTTTAAATAATCAGCAAGCTCCAATAAAGAATAAATTTCCTCTTTTGAAAAATCTTCTAATGTTAGTAGATTCCGCCTGCTTAAACTATGTTCTTGATTTACTGTTTTTGCATTTTCCATCACTCTAGCACACCTTCTTTCTTTTTATTGACCTTTCTATTCGATTCCCAAAGCTCTTCCATCGTAAATGGTTCTTCTATCGGGCAATTTACTGTTTTTAAGTATGCTAGAAGGGTTTCTTTTGATGTGAAAAAGGGAGTATCTGTTTTTAGCACGTGTTCTCTTAATGTAATTTGTTCCATACTTTTGTCTTGATTGCTGCTAAAAATAAGCTGAAATTGTTGATCTAAGCACATCACATAAGCGTCATGTAAAGAAATATCTTGGATGGATTCTACCCCTTTATCTTTTAGTAGTTTAGCGGTTGATGGAGAAGCGTACTTGACTACATTTATTTTTTTTAGATTCGTAAGGAACGGCTCATCTATTTCATCTTCTGATAAAGCTATAAATAACTTATCTGTTGGTGTAAAAGGGAGCACTTTATTTTTCCAACCAAAAGCTTTGGTTAAAGCAGATTGAACGGTTTTACCTATGCCAATCGCTTCACCTGTTGATTTCATATCAGGACCTATAGCAGGATCTACGTTAGGAAGCTTGTTGTTCGAAAAGACTGGGATTTTTACGACAAAGAATGGTGGGGCGTGATGTAGCCCAAGTTTCCATTCTTTATTTGTTAATTTTTCTCCCATTTGAACCCTTGTTGCTAAATCGATCATAGGCACCCCTGTCACTTTACTTACTATAGGTACAGTTCGTGAAGCGCGGGGATTTACTTCTAAACAATATATTTCAGCAGTCTGATCATCAATGACGAACTGAATGTTCATGATGCCCTTCATATGAAGCTGTTCTGAAATCTGTTTGGCAAAATATGCTATTGTCTGTTTTTGTTTTTCGGATAAAGTAGGGGCCGGAAAGACAGCCATACTATCGCCGGAATGGACACCCGCCTTTTCAATGTGCTCAAAAATCCCTGGAATAATCACATCTTTACCGTCACACACTACATCTATTTCTACTTCCGTTCCCTTAATAAATTGATCTATTAGTAACGGAAAAACGTTAGTAAGGGAAGATTGTGATTGTAACCATGTCACATACTGTTCTAATTCGGAGTTGCTTGAAATGATATGCATCCCTTGGCCCCCAATAACATAAGAGGGTCTGATAAGAACGGGATAGCCTATTTCTGTTACTACTTGCCTTATTTGATCAATGCTGTCAACGGTTTCTCCTGGTATGTGGGGAATGTTTAATTGCTTCAGCAATTGATAAAACTGTTTACGGTCCTCTGTAATATCGATTGCTTTTATACTTGTTCCCATAATTTTCACACCAGATCTTTCAAGGCCTTCACCTAAATTGATAGCCGTTTGCCCTCCAAACTGGATACATACACCTTGCGCTTTTTCTTTTTGAACAACATGTAAAACATCTTCTTTTGTTAAAGGCTCGAAATAGAGATGATCGGCAGTACTATAGTCTGTACTTACTGTTTCGGGATTGTTATTAATGACAATTGCTTTGATGTTTTGCTCCCTTAAGGACATGGCAGCATGAACAGAGCAATAGTCAAATTCTACCCCTTGCCCAATTCGAATAGGCCCCGAGCCTAACACCACTATTTTTTTAGGCCCATTTAGTGTTTCTACTTCATCGATTTCGTTCCAGGAACTATAAAAATAAGGTGTTTCAGCAGAAAATTCACCGGCACATGTGTCTACCATTTTGTAGGATGGAGAAAGAGCTGACTGGACTAACTTTGCTTCGATGATATTTTCCTCAACTCCTAGCAAAAAGGCTAGGTGGTGATTGGAAAACCCAAGAGCTTTCGCTTTCTTTAAATCATTAATGTCAAGAGCATGCCAGCCTTTTTCAATAAGGTTTTTTTCTAGTTCGACTAAATGATTAAACTCATGTAAGAAGTAAAAATTGATTTCAGTTAATGCATTCATTTTTTCTAATGAATATCCTCTACGTAATGCTTCAAATAAAACAAATAGACGCTGGTCAGTTGGATCTTTTAATGCTTGTTCCAAATCGCTTTGCCCGAGATGGGAAAAGGTAGTGTAGTTGTATTGTTCGCTAATTTCAAGAGAGCGAATAGCCTTTTGAAGAGCAGAGGGGAAATTTCTACCTAAAGCCATCACTTCCCCAGTGGCCTTCATTTGGGTCCCTAAAGATCGATTAGCATGAGAAAATTTATCGAAAGGCCATCGAGGGATTTTGACTGCAACATAATCGATTGCAGGCTCAAAGCTAGCAAAAGTATGACCCGTAATAGGATTGATGACTTCATCCAGATGATAGCCTAATGCAAGCTTTGCTGCTATTCTGGCAATGGGATAACCTGTCGCTTTGGAGGCAAGGGCACTAGAACGGCTAACACGAGGATTGACTTCAATGATGACATATTCATCTTTATCTGGATGAAGGGCAAATTGAATATTACACCCTCCTATAACCCCTAGTGCCCGAATTACTTTTATTGACGTACTGCGAAGCATTTGATATTGGCGATCGCTCAATGTTTGAGATGGGGCTACAACGATACTATCTCCTGTGTGTACACCTACGGGATCAATATTTTCCATATTACAAACAATGATACATGTGTCATTTTCATCGCGCATAACTTCATATTCGATTTCTTTCCAGCCTTTTACACTTTGTTCAACTAACACCTGAGAAATCGGACTAGCATATATGCCGTTTTTGACAATAGTTTTGAGCTCTAATTCGTTATAAGCAATTCCTCCACCTGAACCGCCTAAAGTAAAGGCAGGCCTAACAATGATCGGATAACCGACAGTAGTTGCGAATTGAATAGCTTGCTCTACTGTATTGATGGACACACTCTTAGGCACAGGTTCATTAATGGATTTCATCATGGATTTAAATATATTTCGGTCTTCGCCTTTTTGAATCGTATCAAGAGGAGTTCCTAATAACTCAACGTTATATTTTTCTAACACACCTGCTTCCGATAAGGAAACGGCTAAATTTAATCCTGTCTGACCACCAAGTGTGGGTAATAATCCATCTGGTTTTTCTTTCTCTATAATTTTTGATAAAGATTCAACTGTTAATGGTTCTAAATACACAGTATCTGCAATATTACGATCTGTCATAATGGTTGCCGGATTGTTATTTACCAAAACAACATGTAATCCTTCTTCCTTAAGAGCTAAACAGGCCTGTGTTCCAGCATAGTCAAACTCGGCTGCTTGCCCGATTATGATTGGTCCAGATCCAATTACAAGCACTTTAGTGATATGTTCTAACTTAGGCATGCTGCTTCTCTCCCTTGTTCGTTAACAAGTTTATAAAGTTTAAAAAAATAGAAGAGGCATCTGCTGGGCCTGGATGTGCTTCTGGGTGAAATTGTACAGACAAAATTGGTTTACTGCGATGAGCAATGCCTTCTATAGATTGATCATTGACATTTTTATGTGTAATTTCCCAATTTTTCTCATCAATTGATTCAATGACATAGCCATGATTTTGGGAAGTAATCCAAACTTTCCCCGTTTTTAAATCCTTTACAGGGTGATTACTGCCCCGATGTCCGAAAGGTAAACGGTCTGTTTTTCCCCCGTGAGCCAAAGCGATTAGTTGATGACCTAAGCAAATACCTAAACTCGGATAATAATTAGTTATTTGATTTATATTTTCAAGTAAATAATCAAGGTCTTTAGGGTCCCCAGGTCCGTTTGATAATACGACACCATCAGGCTTTAAACTTTTGACTGTTTGAATGGAAGATTGATAGGGGAGTACCGTAACATGACAACCTAATTCTAATAATGTTTTTACAATGGAATGCTTATAACCAAAATCAAGGACAACTATGTGTTTTTCATTGGGTATAAGATGATTAAAATTAGCATCGGTTGAATAAAATATACGCTTTGTTACCGATACTTTTTCTACTAGATTTTTATCTTTAACTTGTATACAGGTTGTCTCATCCTTGTTAGTAGTCATTTTCCCATAGACTTCTCCATGCTTTCGAATAATTGTTGTTAAGGCACGTGTATCGATATCATACATCACAGGAATATTGTACTTTGTAGCCATTTCGTACAGGGTATATTGAGAATGACTGGGATCAGGCGCTTTACATGGATGCGCGATAATCAAACCAGAAAGAAAAGGTCTAATGCTTTCTTGATCTATGTCATTAAAACCATAATTACCAATAAGCGGATAAGTCATTGTAACGATTTGTCCTGCATAGGAAGGATCAGTCATCACTTCTTGGTAACCAGTCATTGCTGTATTAAATACCATTTCTCCTTCTGTTCCTTCTACTTGATGAAGCCATTTTCCTTGTAGTCTATCCCCTGTGCTTAAATGGAGATAGCAAATATTCTCCTCCATTTCATCACTTCCTTCCTAACAATTTAGCTAAAAAAGGACCTCTACTTGTTTTTTCTTTTCCTTTATCCATCCTAGATTTGTTTGAATCAAATCTTCTGCGATGTCCATTTGGTCAAGCACACGATTTTTCGCAGGTCCTCCATCAACGTCACGAGCATCAACTACGGCTTTCGGGTCCAAAACTTGATATATATCTTTTTCTATATGTGGACAGTACTCTTGGTATTGTTCTAACGTTAAATCAAGTAAGTACTTCTTTTGTTGGATACATGATAAGACAATTTGACCAACAATAGCATGGGCCTCACGAAATGGAATATCTTTTCCTACTAAATAATCAGCTAAATCAGTAGCATTCGAGTAATCCTTGACGACAGCCTCATACATGTTTTCTTTTTTCACTTCCATCGTATCGATCATTGGTGCAAACAAAGCAAGGGCACCCTCTAAAGTTTCGACTGTATCGAACATTCCTTCTTTGTCCTCTTGCATATCTTTGTTGTAGGCTAGTGGCAGGCCTTTTAAGGTTGTTAATAAACTCATAAGATTACCATATACTCGACCTGTTTTTCCTCTAACTAACTCTGCAACATCAGGGTTTTTCTTTTGCGGCATCATACTACTTCCTGTGCAAAAGGCATCGTCTAGTTCGATGAAGTTAAATTCAGCACTTGACCATTGAATTAGCTCTTCACATAGACGCGACAAATGCATGGAAATGAGGGAGGCGTTTGACAAAAACTCCACTACAAAATCACGATCACTTACTGCATCCAAACTATTAGGACAAATACCATCAAAGTTTAGTTTCTGTGCAACATAATTTCGATCAATTGGAAATGTTGTACCAGCTAGTGCTCCAGCTCCTAATGGAGAAAGATTCACACGTTTCCAACTATCACAAACTCGTTCAATGTCTCTTTGAAACATAAATGTATAGGCTAATAAATGATGAGCTAATCGAACTGGCTGTGCACGTTGTAAATGGGTATAACCCGGTAGAATAGTATCTATGTTTTGCTTTGCTTGATTTAATAAAGCTTTTTCTACATTTACTAAGAGGGTACTTATTCTTATTAATGCATCCCTTAAATATAAGCGCATATCTAATGCAACTTGGTCATTACGGCTTCTGCCGGTGTGCAATTTACCACCGACAGAGCCAATTTCATCGATAAGGAGTTTTTCTACATTCATGTGAATATCTTCATGTTCTTCACTCAAATGTGCTTCCCCAGATTTAATCTTTTCCAAAACTTTTAGTAAACCTTCCTGAATAGCATGGGCGTCTTGATTGTTAATAATTTGACAGACACGGAGCATCTCTACATGTGCTAAGCTACCTTGAATATCATAAAGAGCAAGTTTTTGATCAAAGGTAATAGAAGCGGTATATTCATCTACTAGTTCATTTGTTGATTTGGTAAATCTCCCACCCCATAATTTCATTGCTTTATCGCCTCTTTCACATCCACTACGATTTGTTTACTATAGTTGTGTTTAGTTGTGATGGACTTCGTGACAGAAGAGTACACTTTAGTCGGTAGCCCCCAAAGCTTAATAAAACCAAGTGCTGATTCATGATCAAATGAATCCTCTGATTTATACGTAGCAAGATCAAAGTCATATAAGGAGTGTGCAGATTCACGTCCAATAACCTGTGCGCTACCTTTAAATAGCTTCACCTTGACATTTCCAGAGACGAACTGCTGCGTTTCTTCTATAAATGCATGGAGGGCATTTGTTATTGGAGAATACCAAAGGCCATCATAAATTGTTTGGGCAAGTTTGTGTTCGATAGTTGGTTTAAATTGAGAGACTTCTCTTGGTAGTGTTAATGCTTCTAGCTCTTGATGAGCAGCAATTAAAGTTAATGCAGCAGGACACTCATAAATTTCTCGAGATTTTATACCAACAAGCCTATTTTCAACATGGTCAATACGCCCTACACCATGTTTTCCTGCTATTTTATTTAATTTCAAAACAAGTTGATCTAACTGATCATATTCCTTGTTTAATGCAACAGGCTTTCCTTGTTCAAATGTGATTTCTATAACTTCTGGTTCATCTGGTGCGTCAACTGGGTCAGTTGTTAATTCATAAGCATCCTTTGGTGCCTCTACCCAAGGATCTTCTAAAATACCGCACTCGTTACTACGCCCCCATAAGTTTTGATCAACACTATATGGATTATCTAAATCAACTGGAATAGGTATACCATGTTCCTTTGCATAAGCAATTTCCTCATCACGGGACATCGCCCACTCACGTACGGGTGCCACAATTTTTAAGTTTGGATCTAATGCGGTGAAGGCAACGTCAAAACGAACTTGGTCGTTCCCTTTCCCCGTACATCCATGGGCAACGGCAACCGCACCTTCTTCCTTAGCGATATCAACTAAAACCTTTGCAATAAGAGGTCTTGATAGTGCGGAGACGAGTGGATATTTCCCTTCATAAAGTAGATTGGCTTTTAATGCAGGTAACACGTATTCATTAGCAAAAAGTTCTTTTGCATCGACGACATAGGATTTAATAGCTCCTACATCTAAAGCTTTATTCTTAACAAATTCTAGATCCTTTCCTTCCCCTACATCCAGAGCGACTGCAATTACATCAAAATTATATTTGTCCTGAAGCCATTTTACGGCAACAGAAGTGTCTAATCCCCCAGAGTACGCTAAAACAATCTTTTCTTTCCCCATAAAAATTACTCCCTTCCTTACATTTAAATGAACATGTATGAATTATTATGCAATATTTAGAATATTAATTCAATAAATTTTAATATTTTTTTATTTTTTTGTTTATTTTATTGGCTTATTAAAAAGTAGTAATGTTTCTTTTATACATAATTGCATGTTAATGGTGAAATTTACCGTTATGTAAACCTTATGTTTTTAACGAAAAAAAGTGCCCGTCAACTGTAAAAGTTTTTGGGCACTTCCTTATTTTAATTTAAATAGTTTTTATCTTGCGACTTGCTGTAAATTGCCGTTTTTCTCCATTCGAAAGGCTTTTGCAGACATTTGCTCTTCATCATCCAAAACAACCATTTTTCTTGCTCGATCCATAATATTCATCAATACGTGGTAGTCTTCTTGCATTGTTTCGTACTGTTTTTCTACTCTTGCTAGTTTCTTTTCGAGTCTTTCGTTTTCTTCTTTTAATGATTCATTTTCTTGTTCTATCTGATTCATCATAGAATGGGACTTATAAGTAGTTTCGTATTCTGATTTAAATTGTTTTAAAGATGCAATAATATCATCAATGGAAGAAACATTACGAGAGCTTACCGGTTGTTGATGTCTTGTTTCAGTAGGTATCGTTTTCTTTTCCCTATTAACGAGATTATAGGTTGGAACAGTAGGTGTGTTGTTTAATTTTTGTTGCTGGGCTATAGCTCGTTTCTTCTCTTTTCGTTGTCTTTTTGCTATTTCAATAGCCTTATCATATCTTCTTCTAACTTCTGCATTCCAACGAAAACCACAAGCTGCAGCCGTTCTATTTAATTTGTCACCTACTTCTTCAAAAGCTCTTAATTGTGTGCTTCCTTCACGAATATGTCTTAATACAGTCTCTGCTAGTAGAAGATCATCTTCGTGAGACCAAGCATCCTGTCTTACTTTTGCCATTTATTTCACTCCTCTTACATGAAGTTTTTTAATAGTTTGTTAATGTTTATAACTATTCTGTTCAATAAAAGAGGAGTTTATACTCTATTTTCTATTTTTATTTTGACTTTGTATTTTATCGTAAACTTGCTTAATAGATGTTTCAAATTTTCCCGTTGTTTTTGGCTCATAATATATTTTGTTTTTAATAGAATTTGGTAGATATTGTTGTTCGACCCAGCCTTGCTCATAGTTGTGAGGATACTTATAATCTATTCCTCTACCTAATTTCTTTGCTCCTTGATAATGGGCATCTTTTAAATGAGCAGGAATGTCGCCACTCTTTCCAGCTCGAATATCAGCCAAGGCAGCGTCTAAAGCTTTATAGGCGGAATTAGACTTAGGGGATAGACAAAGCTCCACAATGGCAACAGACAAAGGAATGCGAGCTTCAGGAAAACCTACTCTTTCTGCGGCCTCAATAGCAGCTAAAGTGCGTGGGCCTGCCTGTGGACTTGCTAAACCAATATCCTCATAGGCACAAATAAGCATTCTTCTAGCAATACTATCTAGGTCCCCAGCTTCTATTAAACGACCCAAATAATGTAAGGCGGCGTTTACATCACTACCTCGAATAGATTTTTGAAAGGCTGATAGAACATCATAGTGACCATCCCCGTCTTTATCATGGGAGAAACTTTTTTTCTGCATACACTCTTCCGCAACAGTTATATCTATATATATGGAATCATCACTATTCGGTTTAGTAGAAGTAACGGCTAGCTCTAACCCATTTAAAGCCGAGCGTAAGTCCCCATTAGCAGCAAAAGCAAAATGGCTTAAAGCTTCCTCCGTAATATCTACTTTAATATTTCCAATACCAAGCTTGTTATCCGTTAACGTGTGTAAAAGTCCTTGTTTTATATCTTTTTCATCGAGTTTTTGTAGTTCAAAAAGATGACAGCGACTTCTAATTGCAGGATTAATGGAATGATAGGGGTTACTTGTGGTGCAGCCTATTAAAGTAATAAGATTGTTTTCAAGATGGGGAAGGAGAAAATCTTGTTTTCCTTTATCCAACCGATGTACTTCATCCAGTATTAAAATAAGGTGGCCTGAAAACTTAGCCTCTTCAACAGCAATTTCCATCTCTTTCTTTTTATCTATTACTGCGTTGAGCAGTTTGAACGGCATTTTTAAATTTTTGGCAATAGCCATCGCCATACTCGTCTTTCCTGTACCAGGAGGTCCAAACAAAATCATAGAAGATAACCGTTCTGCTTCGACCATTCTTCTAATCATTTTCCCTTCACCTACTAAGTGGGTTTGTCCAATAATTTCGTCTATATTTTGTGGCCTCATTCGGTATGCCAATGGTTTTGTATTCATTTCCATTACTCCTTTAAAACCAGTATCTTTATTTAGGGTAATCCTGATTTATATAAAATGCAAGAGCCATGATGTTCTGCTATAATAGCTATTGTTTACATTGAAAACTGGAAAGGG
This sequence comes from Salirhabdus euzebyi, assembly GCF_014207435.1. Taxonomy (GTDB): domain Bacteria; phylum Bacillota; class Bacilli; order Bacillales; family Alkalibacillaceae; genus Salirhabdus; species Salirhabdus euzebyi. Next base: position 302,107 of record NZ_JACHGH010000001.1, on the reverse strand, counting down.
AATTAATATTTCCAGAAGCTGAATGCGGGAACCTAGAGAGGATTATTAAAAATGACAGAAAAGCAAAAAGACATCACGAAGAGTAGGCATCTGCTTTTACGATGGGGATTTTACATAATAGGTATCATTATCCTTGCATTTGGTATTTCGTTGACAATAACTGCAAAGGATTTAGGAATTAGTCCGTGGGATGTACTACATTATGGTTTATATAAACAGTTTGGATTAACGATTGGAAGCTGGAGCATTATTGTCGGGGTTATAATTGTAGCTTTTTCTTGTATCGCATTAAGGCAGTGGCCAAAAATAGGAACCATTTTAAATATGGTTTTAATTGGCATCTTTATTGATTTATTTTTACTGATCTTACCTGATCCAGGACCAATTTGGATGGATATCATTGTTTTAATAAGTGGAGTTATTATATTTGCATATGGAATTGGCCTTTATGTTGCAGCGAATTTAGGTGCTGGACCTCGAGATAGTTTAATGTTGTATATAACCGAAAAAACGGGATGGAAAGTGCAGTGGGTAAGAAATTGTTTAGATGTAATTGTGTTGCTCATTGGCTGGTTACTAGGTGGTCCTGTAGGAGTAGGAACAGTCATTGCATCGTTAACATTAGGAACTATTTTAGGGTATACCTTTCCACATTCAAAAAAATTGATGGACTTTATGATTAAAAGGGGGAAAAAAGGTGAAGATTTCTACAAAGGGCAGATACGGATTAACCATCATGATTGCGCTAGCGAAAAGTTACGGAGATAATACACCATTGTCTTTAAAAGCAATTGCAAGAGAACACGATTTATCAGAACATTATTTGGAGCAATTAATTCCGCCACTACGAAATGCCAGGCTCGTCAAAAGTGTTAGAGGAGCACATGGTGGTTATTTATTAACGAAAATGCCGGAAGAAATCACTGCTGGTGACATCATTCGGGTGTTAGAGGGTCCGATTAGTCCGGTAGAAGGTATTGAAGATGAAGAACCAGCAAAGAAAGAGCTCTGGATGCGTATTCGAGATGCCGTAAAAGAAGTTTTAGACACTACCACGCTAGATGATTTAGCAAAATTTGAAGAAAACGATCGTCAAGACGGGTATATGTTTTATATTTAAAGCTGTTTTTATTTAAACTGCGAAGTAACTTTGTAATTTGGTCAGTGCTATACGACCGCTTCGGCAGAATACTTCGCTTTCCACGGGCACGGCCTCAGCCTCCTCGCGGAAAACCACCGCTGCGGGGTCTTCAGACACGTGCTATCCCGTAGGAGTCTGCGTATTCTGCCTACGCTAAGATTGATTTTCTAATTCAAGGATAGTGGTAAACCATATAGGCATGTTAGATTCTTTATCAATACGACTATATTATTAACTTTCCTTTTCCCAGCTCATCCGTACATTAAAGATAAGCACATGCTTAGCGAAGGAAATACACGTAGACTCCTACGGGACAGCGAAGACGTTGAGACCCCACAGCGAGCGTTCTGTGCGAGTGAGGAGGCTCAGCGCGAGCCCGTGGAAAGCGTTGTGTATTTCCGTAGCAGCTGGAATTAAAGTTCAATGGTTACGTCGTATTTTCTATCAAATGCGAAAAATAACAACAATCTTTACATCAATAACCTTCTCTAAATGTTCAACATCCTTTTAATGATAGGCGGAAGAGATTAAATAGTCAAAAATTATTTACTTCTTTTTCTCTGTGATTCATAAATGAGATTGTTAACAAAATTAATCACTAAAATCCCAACTAACGTATAAATAATTAGTGCAATAAAGGTTGCCTTCTCTATGAAAAACATGCCACTTATATAGGAACTTGGAAAAGCAGCATCAAATGGATAGATTAATGGATCACTAAGTAAGTAAAGCCATTGAGCCAAAAATGATTCTGCTACTGGACTAAATATTTTAAACATAAATCGCAAACATAAAATAGCTTGAATAGCTCCTAATGCAAATTGAAGTATACTAACAAAAAAGTTTCTCTTCATGAGAAACAACTCCTTTACGAAAACATTGAAACCCCCTCATAAATACTATGCATATGTTTGCTTTGTTTTGTCTTTTGTTAAGTATTATCTGTTTTTTTCACAAAAAAAAAGATCCTACCCATTTAAGTGGTAAGATCCCTATCCAATTAACAGTTCTCTGCTTTATTTTTATGAAGTGGTGGTGGGATTAACCAACCTTTTTCTTTATTAAGTCGAAGAACCTTAGCCCCTAGAGTAGCCTTCTGCGTATGGATTTGACCGAATAACATCGCTATATCTTCTCTTATTGCTTGTCCCATAACTTGACTACATGCCACTAAACCTGCTGCTATATCAGCTGAAATGGCAGCAGCAATTTCAGGGTCTTGAAAACGAGCCCCAACAGGAATATCATCCAAGCAAGCATTAGGTCTTTCAGGTGGTGCTGGAGGAAGTCCTACTCCATTTTCCTTTAATAACTGTTCCACTTGCTTCAAATTTTGTTTGCACAGTTCTTTTGCTTCCAAAATAATTTTCTTTAAGTCTTCATCTCCAGCGTGATTATGCATTGTCTCATAGCCGGCAACCATTTGTTTAGCTGCCAAATCAAATGACCAAATAGCAAATACTTCACCATAATGCATTGGCTCTTCCGTTGGATTACCACTTAATATACCCATACTAATCCTCCTAAAGACATTCATTTTTTGTGCCCCTTTCTTTATTGCACAACTATAGAATGACTCTTATGTTTCACAATTATTCGAACTTTCTAGAAGGAAATACGAATATGAATTTGACTTTTTTTGTTTAGTTATGTATAATATATTAATTGTGTAGTGAATCAATACCTATGTTCCATTTTACTGATTGAAAATATATAGACGTCTGGCGTCTGTGATATAAAAGAATTTCTTATTTGTACTGGCGCGATCTCGGAATCGTAAGGATGAAAGAGAGGTAGGGCTTTCATTATTTAAGGAGAAGCGCAGATATTTACCGCGGCAATATGGTAAAACATTTAAATGTTGTTTTTATAGCAGAACATTCATATATTGATTCATCCACTTAGAGGGTGTCCCAGATTATAGGGACCCCTTTTTACTATTCTTTTTTATTCATAAATTTTAAGTCCAACAGTTGCTGCAATAATGAGAAATATGAAAAAAACCCTCTTCTTTTCTACAGGTTCTCCGTAAAAGACCATCCCCAATATAGTCGCTCCTGTTGCTCCAATTCCAGTCCACACGGCGTAAGCAGTTCCCATAGCGAGTGTCTTCATAGCAAGGGAAAGGAATAAAAAACTCATCCCAAAACCCAACAAAAGCCCAATCAATGAAAAGACATTACGTTTTTTATGTAACACGTTAATCATCGTGACACCAATCATTTCAAAAAAGCCTGCAAAAACTAAATATGTCCAAGCCATCATGAGTTTGCTCCTTCATGTTCCTTATCTTCCGTCACTAACTTAAGCCCCATTATTCCAATAAGTAAAACAAATATTAGGAAGATTTTTATTACCTTAAAAGGTTCATTAAAGAATATAATTTCAGATAGTACTGTCCCTGTCGTACCAATTCCTACAAAAACCGCATAAACAGTCCCAACAGGAAGATCTTCCCCTGCCATCACTAACAAATAAAAACAAATAGCTATTGCAATTACTGTCCCTGTCCAAGTCCAAAAATCATGTGCATGTTTTAGACCAATTACCCATAATATTTCAAACATCCCTGCAATAAACACTTTTATCCAGCTAACAGACATATATGTACCTCCCACTTGTTGAAACACCTATGTCTCTACTTGTTGTTTGAAAAAATCTCCTTTACTCTGCCTACACGACCATCCATTAATCTAACTTTTATACCATGTGGATGAAAGTTAGAGTTAGTAAGAATATCCTTTACAAATCCCCGGGTACTTACCCCAGTTCTTTGGTCTTTTTTCAATATAATATCTACCTCTAGTCCTGAGGTAATGTTACTTCGATAACGCCCATCCATATTCATGTCAACTCCACCTACTATAGTCGTATTAAAGCTTCCTTTTCATCTTTTGAAAGTTTCTTTATTTCATTCTCCCGCTTCATCGCTTCCGTTTTTGTATCAAATGCCTCATGATACACTAACTCTATTGGTCCTCTTCCTCTTGTATACTTTGCACCTTTCCCCTCCTGATGCATTTTTATGCGATGCTCTAATCTGTTCGTATAGCCTGTATATAAAGAGTTATCTTTACAACGAAGTACATACGTGTAATACACGTTCCATCACTCCAAATTATGAATTCATTCTTTATCATAGCAGAAATGATTGTTTAAATTAATTAAAGGCACTTTTTCTTAAAGATTGGTGTTATGGAGAATACAGTTCAAATATATTTGCTCGTTTCGTCCATCTAGTGCAGATTCAGCAGAAATAATTGCTCGTTTCATTCATTAATTGAGCTTTATTAGATAATATCAAAGGTCCTTAGCTGTTTAGGTTCTTCATGGGAGTATAGCCATAAAATCAAGTCCCCGTGTAGACGGGGATTCCGAATACTCAAGGTTTTTTATATTTAATTTACTAAGAATTCCTTATTAAAAAACCACCAAATACTAAATAGTTTGGTGGTTTTTTAATATTATTGATATAGTTTTAAAATTTCTTGAAGTTTTAAGGCTAGTCCTAATTTGCCTTCTACTTTTAATCCACCAGTCATAAATGCCATCGTCGTATTTAAATCATCCTTTAGTAACTTTGAAAAGTTTTTTTCAGATAGTATTAAAGTTACCTCGGGCTCTAAAGGGTTACCTTCCTTTACTTCCACCTTGCCATCTTGAAGTACAATCTGTAATGATCCACTTTCTTCAAGATTAACCTGAAATACTCGATCTTTTTCATTTTTAATGTGGTCTGGATTGGCATTCATTTTCATTACTAATTCATTCAACTCAGCTTTGACAGTCATATAAGCACTCCCCATTTTTTATTACTAAAAAAATTTTACCATAATGTGGAGTTTAATTAAGTAATTATTTTTCTTCCCTACATTTCCTATGCGGAATTCAATGTGCACTTTTTGTTATTTTAACCTTTTGTATCTTATTATCTTCCATTTCCGTTACCGTAAAGTGTAAGTGTTGATACTCAATTGTTTCTCCTTCGTTCGGAATATCTCCAAATTCTTTAAATAAAAATCCGGCTAAAATGTCTTCCTCTTCCGGAATTCGCGTTTTGAAAACTTCATTAATGCGTCTTATAGCTAGTTTGCCATGGCAAATTATATGGGATTCGGTTAATTCATCTATTAGTACATCTCCACTATCATCTGTTTCATCTTCTATTTCTTGCCCAATCATAGCCTCAATTATATCCTCATGACTAATGATACCTGTTGTTCCACCATACTCATCAATGACAATAGCTAAGTGTTTCTTTTCCTTTAACATCATTTTAAACACTTTTTCAATAGAGGTTGACTCCACTACAAATAATGGATTGTTATCCGTGTATTCACTTAATGGTTTCTTTTTGGAAAATGACCACTTCAACAAAAGCTTGGAATGAAAAACCCCTACGATATTATCCATATTTTCTTTATAAACGGGATATCTTGTGTAGTTATTATTTAAGACAATGTCCTGCGTTTGTTCGAAATCATAATCAGAAGGAATACCGACGATATCTATTCTTGGAGTTTTTAAGGCATCCCGTACATCTTTACTGTAAAAATCGATGACACCTTTAATTCTCGTTGATTCTTCATTTTCAAATGTTCCTTCATTTGAGGCAATGTCCATCATAGTCATCAGCTCTTCTTTTGAAAAAGAAGCCTCTTTTTCAGCTCCTTTTGAAAGAATTCGGATAATAAATCGTGTAAATCTAGAAAGAAAAAAAGTAAATGGTTTTAAAATCATGACCAATATCCGAATAAAAGGTGCTACAAAATAAGCTATTTTATCAGCAAAGGTAGCTGCTATTGACTTCGGTAAAACTTCTGCGAAAATGATTAAGACAACTGTCAAAATTCCAGTTGCCATACCGACATTATAATCGTATTGAATTGCCACTATTGTAACTAGAGTAGGCAGCATTATATTGGAAATGTTGTTCCCAATTAGGATTGCTGTTAGTAATTCATCTGGTTTAGAAATAAGTTTAAGTAATTTTTCGGACTTCCGATCATTATTTTCTGCTCTAGTTTTTATTTTCATTTTATTTACTGCAGTTAAAGCAGTCTCACTTCCGGATAAAAAGAAAGATAAAATCATAAAAATCAAAATAGCGATAAGCATATGAAATCCTCCGAAATAGTGATTTGTATTTTTTAGTATTGGACAATTTCCCCTATTCCATTAATAAAAAACCCTATTTAGAAAATGGAATCAAAACAAAAAGGAGAATGACGTATAGTCAGTCTCCTTGAGCTTGATTCCATTGATTTATTTTGTTAAGTATTGTTCTGGCAGACACAGAACCGTTTTGTAACATTTTCTGTCTAACCTTTTCTTGCATGGCCCCATCCATGTTTTGATAGGCCATTAACCCAATTACTTCATTAGAGGTTAAGATTTTACGGTACATCTTGGAAACCTTTTTATCCTCAACATCCATAAACTAGGCTTACTCCTCTCGAAAAAGTTTACCTTATTATATTATTTTACCAGTAAAAGTGTGAATTTTCTAATAATTTTTTGACTATTTTGTTAACTTTTTTTAGATAATTACGTTAGGTTCCCAATATAGGTTAATTGTTCCTTATCTAAAGAGTCAGTAGTTCCATCTAGAATTTTTCTTACATCAAATATGGTTTCCTGAAGGTTGACGTTTTCGCCTTTTTTCCCAGTGTATTCTTCCGCTACATAAAAAGGTTGTGTTAAGTAAGCTTCTAATCGTTCCCCTCTTTTAAATGTATGTTGTTCAGTAGAAGGTAGATTTTCTAAACCCCTTATGGCCACAAGAGATCGGAGTTCCCGATATCGCCTTAGTAATTTTTTAGCCCTTTGCTGTATAGAAAGATGATTTTGATCTAGGTGTGCACCCTCTAAGACAGTGGACGTCGAATATAAAGGATTAACAGCAGGAAATAAGTGTCTCGCTGTTAAATCTGCATCAAATTGCCATACTGTTTCTAGTGGACCATACGGTAAGTCTTCATCTACTGCTTCACCCTTTAAGTCGACTAAAAATGTTGTTACTGGCTTAAGATCTTTCACTAGTAGTTTCTCCTGTAGATGAATGATTTCACCGGTTACAACGTGAGAACGATCAGCAGCAAAGGCTATGCTTTCTTTCTTGCCTATTTTTTCTATTTGTTCGTAAGCTTCCTTAATGGTGTAAGCGATAATGTCATATTGATCTAGCAAGTCTTGGATTTCAGAAGGTTCTCCCTCCGGCATTAAAAGCATAGTAACAAAACCTTGCTTTCTCAATCGGTGGAACGTTTCCGCTAATAAAACTAATTGTCCCATTCCTGGACGTGCTATTAAGCCAATAGTTCCACCTTTAGCTAAAGGTGCAAATAAATCAACCGTTTTAATGCCTGTCTCCACCATTTCATTAACTTCTCCTCGAATAATTAACTCATCCAAACTACACTCCGCTAAAGAGGCGAGTGCTACTAGTGTTTTCACCTCTGCTCTACCAACAGGAATCTTTCCTGTGCATAGATTTGAAACAGTTGCTGGGCGTAAACCGACCGATCGTGCAGCACTTGTTAAATTAGGAACCTTTCTTCTAAGTAACGCAACATTTAATCTTAAATTTTCCAAACGAGCACCTCCTATTACTTTCAATAGTAACTTAGTTTACCCTTAAAAACAATAATGAATTTCTGCTGTTTTCTAATAAAAAAACATTAAAAAGGGGACTCCTTTTAATGTTTAATCTGTTAAGATTGGCATTTGTATCATAAAAGTTGTTCCTTTCCCCTCTTCACTTTCGACTTTAATGGTGCCGTTATGATTTTTAATAATATTAAAGCAAATTAAAAGTCCTAAACCTGTCCCACCTTCTTTTGTTGTAAAAAAAGGTTCACCGATTCTTCTCAGATTTTCCTCGCTAATCCCTGGGCCCTCATCTTTAATCGTTAAAACTGCTTGTCTTTGCTTAATCGATACTTCAATTTCAATTTTTCCGTTTTCCATTACTTCCATTGCATTTTTTAATATGTTTATTAAAACTTGCTTAATTTTACTATGTTCACAAAAAACCATAATTTCAGTTGCTTCATAATTTGTCTGGATTAAAATATTCTTTATCGTAGCTTGACTTCGAAGCAGTAAAGCGACATCCTCTACTAACTCAATTAAATTATGACCTTCCAACAATTCCGCATGTGGTTTAGCAAGTAATAGTAGCTCTGAGGTGATTTTTTCAATTCTGTCTAACTCACCTTCAATTACTTGTATATAATTTGACCGACTTGTTTCATACTTTAACAATTGAAAGAATCCCTTGATCGTTGTTAGAGGATTTCTAATTTCATGGCAAATTCCAGCTGCTAATTGACCAGCTGTGGTTAATTGCTCCGATCGAATTAAGGATTCATCAAACTCCCTTTCCAATTTGATTTGCTCGGTAATGGAAGGAATAGGATGGGAATCCCTTTTATATAACCCAGAAGGAATGATACTTTCATCTGTCATGTAATATTGATGAACCTTTAATAAATCCGCCAAATTTGAAGCTGAAAGCTCTCGACCATCATAGGCACAAACTGAAATAGTTTGATGATTGCACACAAATTGGTCACAGCTACACTCATATATATATAGATTAGATAACAAACTTTTTATTTTTACATTTCCCCATGTGCGTAGAGGTTGGGCCTTTTGAATAAATGGATCTACGATAGAAGCAAGATGATCTATGACCTCTTCTACCTTCTCTTGATAAAAAATACCTGTATCGACAAATACAATCTGATTAATATCATCTTGTGAAATCCCATTGTTTATTAACCTGTTTTTAATCTGAATGATGTAATGGTTCTTTTCAACAATAACGATTCCTTCTCTTTTTGTAACTCCTTCCATAATGAAGTTCGTTACATTATCTAGATATTTTTTCTCATCACTGTATGTATAAATAATATGACCACCATTTGACAGGTTGTGATGACTAAAAGGAATGGATACATCTTTTAAGGACATATTATCCTCCTCTCTATTAATGTTTGTTGTTACGCAACAGTCCGTTTTGTTATTACTTATTTTACTCTAAATAGGAGGAAATCCCTAGTATTTAGCTTAAAAAAACAAGAGGTATAACGTTCTATCGCCGTTATACCTCTTGTTTTTATTTTTGAATAAACATCTGAGTCCAGTGATGGCCATTTTCATCATATCCAACGCCAATATGCGTAAATTTATCACTTAGGATATTTTTCCTGTGACCTTCACTATTCATCCAAGCTTGAACTACTTCATCTGCTGTACGTTGTCCTTGTGCAATGTTTTCACCTGCTGATTGATAAGTAATTCCAAAATCCCTCATCATATCGAATGGTGAACCATATGTTGGACTAGTATGTGAAAAATAATTGTTAACTCTCATGTCCTTGGACTTTTCTCTCGCCACATTACTTAAGGACGTATCCGCTTGTAAATCGGGTAGCCCATTTTCTCTTCTTTGTTCGTTCGTCAGTTCAATTACTCTTCTTTCTATCTCACTAATTCCTTCAGTAGCTTGAGCCTGATTTTTTTGCTCTGTTTGTTGTTGATTTTGCTGTTGTTCATTTGGTGCTTGTTGCTGTGCCTGCGCTTGTCCTTGATCAGGTGTGGCACCGTTTTGCTGTTGCTGATTCTGCTGAGTTTGCTGCTGTTTCCTTTGATGTGTCTGCTTTTGTTGGTTTTGTTGTTGTGTTTGATTAGTAATATTTTGTTGGTGAGTAAAGTGCTGGTTTCCTTGTGCTTGATCTATGCGAACAAATTTATATTTTGCTTCCTGTATTTTTACCGGCTTTGTATGAGGATATTTCTGACTATCTGCATTCGTACTTAGGCTTGAAATTGTATCTTCCTCATTATTCGTATTCGTATCGTTGTTGGCTGCACCATTACAAGCTGCTAGTAAGAACAAAAGAGCAACAGAAAAAAGTAATAGTAAACTTCTTCTAGTCATTCTTCATCCTCCTTTCTTTTATATTCTTCCTTAGTTTTTCTTCTAACTGCGAAAATATCTATGGAAAAATTCAGAAAAAGTGGATGTGAACTCTCAAGCAGCATTTTGTATAAAGTTGGAAATTACGCCTTCACTCTTTTATATTTACTAACTAATTCATCTAGCCTTTGTAGTTGGAAAGCATATTCAAATATGGAAAAGCCAACAGCTAAAATTCGAAATTTTTTATCGACATCATCATCATATTCATTTAACAACGTTTTTAAAAAAACACTCGTTTCTTCCTCAATGTGATAAATATCATCTTCGTCCTTTACTTTGCCTTCATATTTTAATAAATAATATTCATGGTATTTTATTAAATGTTCTAAATGCTCATCAAACATGTGACTATCTTCTTGATCAGCATCCCCTTGAAAGAAGTGTTCCTCTATTAGGGAGATAACTTTTTCCCCATGCTGTAATGCTTTTAACATTTGCCTAAACACAACTATTTCTTTTACATCTAAAGGATTTACGCGAGACATTTTTTTTCGTTCTTCATTTAAAATTTTATATAATTCCTCTAATTTCTTAATATCACTTTGAAGACTTTCCCAATCTTCTTTAAAGGTCTTCTCTTTTAATTCATTTGATATAGCCGTTCTTAAAAGTAGGGATAACTTGTTAAAGGATTCCTTAACCTTTCCATAGTAATTCCCTTTAAACTTCGGTGGAAATAAAATAATATTTACGAGTAACGCAGAGACAATACCAATTAAAATTGTCAGGAAACGATTAAAGGCAAATATCCAATCTACATCACCTGGAGCACTCATGATGGCTATTACAGTTACTAACGTAAGAGAAATAACATTGGCTTCCATTTTCAGTTTTAGGGTAATGGAGATAACAAATATCAAGACGGAACCAATAACAATTGGCGAGTTACCAAAATAATACAAACAAAACAATGCGATTAATGCACCTAATGTATTTGTTACGACCTGATCTAACAACTGTTTCCACGTCTGATAAATAGATGGTTGAAGTGTAAAAATAGCAGCAACCCCAGCAAATATAGCTTGTTCTAGATTTAAAAAGGAACAAATATATAATGCCACTGTTACCGCGATACCTGTTTTTAATACTCTAGGACCAAGGGTAACCAATATATAACCCCCAAACTTATACTAACTACCATATATCCCACATAATACCACGTTAAATACTTAGTATGGAACTATAACCTAGTCATTTATACAATATATCTTGACACTTTCTAGACAAAGAGCTAAAATTTCATACAGTAAAATCTTTTAAACATCATGTGGATCTTTGAGCAGATTTTCCAATCGCTAATTGGTTATCTGAAAAAAGAAAATATGATGAGCCCATTGTCTTGATTGAGGAGGTAACCTTCTTGAGTAAAACAAAAGGTTCTATAGAAGCCGAAATAAGCAAAGCCATTACACAATGGGAGAAAGATTACTTAGGACGTGGATCTGTTTCTGTTAAGACAGACATTTTAAGAAATATGGTAATCGTTACTCTACAAGGAATATTAACACCTGCAGAATATGTTCTTTGCAATAAACAAGATCAATTTTTAACCGTTAAACGAACTAGATCAGACTTAGTAGAATCAGGAATTGATGAGCTCAAGCAACTAATTTTTACTATTACAGAAATAGCTATCATTAGTTTTCATACCGACTTGAGTACCCGTACGGGGGAAAGAGTCATGATTTTCAAAATGGAAGACAACTTAGAAGAACGTTTAATCATTAAATAATTTTCGGGAGTTCTTTAAATACCATTTGGTCGTTGAAGAAAAACCGACAGCTTTCTTTCGAGAAGAGCTGTCGGTTTTTTTATTTCTTTGAAGGAGGAACATATATGAGTGAGATTATGATACAAAACTTGTTATCACCAGTCGTCTTGTTTTTTATATTAGGTATTATCGCAGCCCTTGTGAAGTCAGATTTAATTTTCCCAAAAGGTTTGAGTGAGGGGCTTAGCATCTATTTACTAATTGCAATTGGTCTTAAGGGAGGTATCGAACTCTCCCATTACTCTTTACAAGATGTTTTATATCCAATGATGGGAACATTATTTCTAGGAATCATTATTCCGATATTAGCGTTAGTATTTTTAAAATTCATGGGTCTTGATTTCAAAAACTCAATTGGACTTGCTGCCACATATGGTTCCGTTAGTATTGTCACGTATGCAGCTGCTATTACCTTTCTTGAAAAAATAAACACATCCTATGAACCATACATGAATGCATTAGTTGTTTTACTGGAGAGTCCCGCAATCATTGTATCCATACTACTATTTCATATAATGGAGAAAAACAAAGATGTTTTACAAACATCTTCTGCTCGAACTGGTATTATCCCAAGTTCCTTACAATTAATCGATACCTCGGTGATCAAGGAAAGTTTATTCGGAAAAAGCATCTTACTCCTTGTCGGGAGTTTATTGATAGGACTATTAGTCGGTGAGCGTGCCATTCCTACTGTTAAACCATTATTTTTCGATTTATATCATAGTGCCCTTATCTTATTTTTATTAAATATGGGAATCATGGCTGGACAACGCCTCCCTGAAGTGTCGAAACATGGATATAAATTAATCATCTTCGGGATTGTTATGCCTATTATTTGTGGTACCATAGGTGTTTTCGTTGGAGAAATAGTTGGCCTCTCTATTGGTGGTATGACTTTAATGGGGGTTCTAGCAGGAAGTGCATCTTATATTGCAGCTCCAGCCGCTCTTAGAACTTCTATTCCGGATGCTAACCCATCTATCTATTTAGGCCTAGCTTTAGGCATTACCTTTCCGTTTAACCTTTTACTTGGAATATCCCTTTACTATAATATTGCAGCTTGGATCCACTAGCACTTACTTGTTTCTTGGATTCCCTATGCTTTACTGAATTTCAATTTCAAAGAAGGAGTCCCTCAAGTATGAAAACTATGGGGACTCCTTCATCTATTTGCTAATCAATATCCCGTCCGCTAGCCCCAACACTTTTGTCCGTGTTTCCACGACTATTTGCTTTCGGATCTAAGTTTTTTGCTCTTTTAGCACCACGCAAATAAATGCTTTCTTCTTTTTCCTGGGCTTTTACGAAACGTTTGAAATTTTGGTTTACCATGTAAAAAACCTCCTAAAAAGCGTACATTTAGATTGCCCAGATGAAACATATTTTACACATTTTCTTAATGATGCAGAGCATGCTTTATCGTTTGATTTAACATGGTCATCACGTGTTCATCATCCTGGGAATAATAAATAGTCGTACCATCTCGACGAAACTTCACAAGCCTTAAGTTTTTCAAAAAACGAAGCTGATGCGATACTGTTGATTGACGTAGCTCCAATTGGTCAGCTATTTGATTTACGGAATACTCCTTGTCAAAAAGCAAATGAAGTATACGAATCCGGGTTGGATCAGATAAGGCCTTGAACGTTTGGGACACGATAAAAAGCGTTTCCTCGTCCAGCTCTTTCCACACTTGTTCTTCATTCATTCCTTCTTCTTTTTTTTCCATTTTTATTCCTCCTAATGCTCCTTTAATTACAAGGATTACAGTCATTGTGTTTATCATGCAGAGCAGATTTTTCACCTTCCACTTGGATCGTTGTGTGAGTCAGTTCAAAATTGTCGTGTAATATTTTTGATGCCTGCTTTAATATTTGATCCCGATCAACGTTTTCTTCAACTGTAACATGGCATGTTAAGGTAGGAAAATTAGAAGTAATTGCCCAAACGTGTAAATCATGAATACCCTTTACTCCAGCTATAGCTAAAAGATTATTTTCGATTTTCTTTATATCAATGTGTGCTGGTTTTCCCTCCATCAACACGTGAATGGAATCCTTTGTTACCCGCCATCCACTAATTAATATTAAAAACGCTACGAATACACTTGCAATCGGATCCGCAATGTTCCAGCCAAAGAAAATAATAAGCAATCCTGCTACAATCGCTCCAACAGACCCTAACAAATCACCTAATACATGTAAGAAAGCACTTCGCATATTTAAATTATCACTAGTATCGCCCCGCATTAAAATCCATGCAACAACAATATTTACGATTAAACCAACAAATGCAATGATTATCATAGATCCGCTAACATTTGGTGGCTCAAAAAAGCGATGATACGCCTCCCAAAAAATATAAAGGGATATCGCAAGTAAAGTAATACCATTAATAAAAGCAGCTAATATTTCAAATCGTTTATAACCATAAGTTTTACTATGATTTGCAGTTTTTTCTCCAATTTTAAAAGCAAATAAACTTAAACCTAAAGCAGCAGCATCACTTAACATATGTCCTGCGTCAGACAGTAATGCTAAGCTATTTGTCATAATGCCTCCGATTACTTCAACAATCATAAAAGTAAAAATGAAAATAAAACTTACCATTAATGCCTTTTTATTCGCGTTATGACTATGTCCATGGGCATGGCCATGACCGTGATCATGAGAATGTGAATGTCCCATTACGGACCTCCTTTATATATATGATTATATATTCATATATTAGCAATTAGTGGAATAAAAAACAATAAAAATTTCTTGTTAGTAGCTTACCCACTTATAAGTGCAAATGTGAATTCATCTTATGCTAATGTAGGTAACTTATGGTTATTAGAAAAATTTGGCTTGTCGCCAAATCCTTATGGGCAAAAGCCTTCGTTTATCTTATACTTTAATCCTTTAACAAAGTTACACTTTCTTTAAAGTACAAAAAAAGACAGCTAAACATGTTTAGCTGCCTTTACGTACTTCCAGATTTACTAATGTTCCTTTAGGTTGTTGATTAACTCGTAATGGATATTCTTCTTTAATCATTCGAATAAAAGGTTGAATAAATTGGCCATCAAACTGTTTATCCGCACAAAGCAATAACTCCTCTATCCCTTCATCAAATGATTTTGTTTTTTGATAAGGTCTTTCAGTAGTCATCGCATCAAATGAATCAATAATACACAGGATACGAGCTAATTTCGGAATGCTTTTCCCAGCTAATCCATATGGATAACCTTTACCATCGTATCTTTCATGATGTAGTTCCACGAGAGGGATTAAATCCTCCCATTCCTTATTAATAGAAATAATTTCTTTACCCCATGTTACGTGTTTTTTAATTATTTCCCATTCATGTGGATCCAATTTTCCTTTTTTATTAATAATATCTCTGGGGATTTCTAATTTCCCAATATCATGAATTAAAGCTCCCATAATAAGGAGTTTTTTCTCTCTTTCGGTTAAATCCAATCTATCAGCAAAACTAATCGCATATTGATATACCCGTTTACTATGTTTATACGTATAAATATCCTTGTATAAAAAGATACTTAATTTTTGCTCTAACAGTTCGGTTTCCTTTTTTACATCTAGCATATGTTGAATTTCATCATTTTCATTAAATAAGTAAATCATATTTTTACCTTGTGCTTTTGCATAATACATCGCTTGGTCAGCCTTACCTAAAAGTTCAGAAGTGGTATAGATTGGTTTCTCATGCTCTATAACTCCTCCTGAAAACGAGAGGCACCCCTGCGGTAGAATATCAACACCATCAAAATAAGAATCATTCATTGTCTTTCTTAGGTTATTGATAAATAGAAATGCATCTTCTTTTTTTGTGTTAGGCATTAAGATAACAAATTCTTCTCCACCATATCTTGCTACAAGGTAATTTTTTTCTTCACAACCATCCTTTAAAAGTTGGCCAATATATTTCAGTAATTCATCACCTTTAAGGTGGCCATGATAGTCATTATACTTTTTAAAATCATCAATATCTAACATACACAGGCTAAGAGGCTGTTTCGTCTCATCTTTAAAATAGCTACTCAAGACCTCTTTAAAATAACCATGATTAGATAATCCAGTTAGATCATCAATATTAGCCTTATTGGATACATCCTCATATAAATTAAAATAATGCCTAAATACTAAGGACAGTAATATTGTTACGGTTGAAAAAATAACTAATCCGAATAGCGGATAAGTATCTAATAGAACAGCTAAAATAAATGCTAATGAAAGTGTAATAAAATAGCTAGAAAGCGCATCTTTAATTATGCCTTTGAAAAGATTCTCTGTTGTATATAACATAAAATATAAGCCAATTAAAACGATATTAATTAAAAAATAGGATCCCATCGTTAATAAATAAGGTGAAATATTGTTTACATTGAATGAACCTACCTCACCACCAAGGTAAATAAAGGTGTAGTATGCGCCTGTAATCATTAAGGAATAAATAGAAAAGTTAAAGAGATGCTTCCACCATACTATTTTTCGATGGTATAAAGAGAACACCACACTACTTGCAGCTAACACATAAAGCGACGTTTCTAAGCCAAATACAAAAATGACAGCAACATATATAGCGGAGTCCATCGATAAAGAATTTCCTTTTGGAGGTAGCTTAATCATATATTCATTTAATAAAACAACAGCACAAACTAAAACAAAAAGAACAATCCATTCATTTCTAGATAAATGAAATAGAAAATCTCCTTGTACAAAAAACAATCCACACCCTACCAAAGCAGTTACTAGTAAGTAAATTTTAAATTTGTTGTTTAAAGATAAATTCAATTCAATCACTCTCGTTATTGTAAATTTTAGGGAAAAAATGGAAAGAGAAGTGGAATACCCACTTCTCTATGTACACTATTAATGAACTTTGAAACCGGATGTTAATCCAACAAGAAGGGAACTAATGATAGCAATATTGATTAGTGCTTTCGTTACCTTAATCCCATATTTATTTTCAGCTAATTTTTTCATTTCCTTCACCTCCTTTAAATAGTTTCCTTGAGACAAAGAATGCTCGTCTATGTTTTAACATTAGTTGTTGAATAAAAATGAAGATGCCTACATTCATAATAATATCCCCGATGCTTATCACTTGGTCTCTCGGATAGGGATCGGTTATTGGAATAACATCACCAAGAAAACCAAATATAGTAGACTCTGTTAGTGCTGCATGTTTCGCATACAAACCATTAACAAGTGCCTCGGCATACATAGGATCCAAAATAGCTGATGCTTCTAGAGAAACTGGCATCCTTCCACCGTTTAAAGCCATAACAATGAAATTTAAAAAGACACCGATAAAAATTAGCCATAATCCTTTTTGACTACGATTTAAATACAAAAAAACTAATCCTAATATGTAAATGAGGATAAATAAATATCCACTTATAGCACCCAGAAACGGAGATTTTTCTTGATAAGCATAGATGATAAACTGAACGAGAAGTAGAATAGGAAATATCCAACCAAATTTCAGATGCAAATCAACAATTCCCTTTAACGTCCCTCGTCTAATAAACCCAACAAGTAGTGAAAAAACAATGCCATCAAATACCATATCGCACCTACTACTCTTATTTTATTGTAAAAATTTAGAAAATTAAGTCTATAACTATAGTACTATATACTACTAATTTTGTACATAGATTGTGTAAAAATGGTAATTTCGTATGAAGAATTATCAAAATATGTAAGGAAAACAAGCATAAAGGATGAAGTTTTTTCGACTTCATCCTTCATTTGTAGGATTTTTGGGTTATGTTACTTGTTTAATACTGAAGATTCCAAGTACAGATTGTCGTAAATAAACCGACGAATATTATAGTTATTATGGATAGAATCAATGTTTCTGTTGATATAAGGATTCCACCTATTACAATTACGATGGCATCAATAACAAAAATGATAATCCCTAGATTTACTTTAATAACTTTAGATAAAAGTTGAGCTAATAAGTCCGTTCCACCTGTACTTGTCTTATAACGAAGCATCATGCCAATTCCTAGTCCTATAAAAACACCTCCAACAATAGAGCTTATAATTGCCGGAAGTTGAAATTTTGCAATAAAAGGATAATGAAGTGGAGATAAGTAATCGATAGCAAGGGAAGAAAACAACATACCATGTAGACTATTATAAAAATAACTTCGATTATAAATCCAAGCCAATGTAAAGATTGGAACACTTAATAGGATAATTGCTAAGCCTGTTTGAAAACCTGTTAAATATTTAATAATTAAACCCATGCCAATCATACCACCATCAAGTAATTGAAATGGAATTAAGAAAAAATTGACGCCGATAGATAATAATAAACTACCAAAAAGAATAGTAGTTATTTTTTTGATAATAAACATATCCTTAATCATCCTCAGTAATTATTTGGACATGTTTTACTATATGTATGGATTTTAAACAATTGTACTTTTGGTATATGTTAAACAGCAAAATTGGTATAAAGTAAGCATAAAAAAAACTTTGAACTGAAGCTAAAGTTTCTGTGAGAATACTTTTGGATTAAACAAAAGCTCTTCTTTCCCTATAGCTTTCAAATTTTAAAAATAACTCTCCATAAAAAGTAACCCTCTTGAACAGTCAAGTCTTTACAAACAACATAAAAGTGTACTCCCTTTTACGTTTCATGGAGTACACTTATACTTTTACATTGTTCATCTAAAATCTAAACTTTAATGGAGGTGATTTGCCTCCTCTTCTACTTTAAAAACATATGGAAAGGCAATGACATCATTGCCAAACTTAAATTCAGCCCACAGTTTATACTTTCCACCTTCTTCAAAATGTGCTTCAAATTTTGTTTCGGAATTGGACTTAGGGTGAACATGGATAAACTTGTCCACGTCTTCATTGGTTATGACAACGTGCCCTAAGGCACCTAAGTAAGGATCAGGTATTCGATCTGCAATTTTAAAGTTCAACTCCACTTTCTTACCCACTACAAAAGGGCTACTTTCAAGTTCAATATTAACTCCCTGAATGTCTTTGCTATTGCTGGAATCTAACTCCAATGAAGATTTGTAATCCTCATGATTTTCTTTTGAATTAGCGATGCGAATTGGTCTGATAAGATAACTTTTGCCTTCTACCATGACATCTACAAAGGCTTGATAAGCTTTATTATCTTTTAGTTGTATTTGTGCATGAAAAGTTTTTTCATCTACCTGGGTTGGATGAAGATGATAGAACTCCTGCAAATCACTACTTACAATAATGAGATGCATCAATTTCTCATGATTTTTAACGAGTTTTACTGCTCTTTTGTCTTTATCTTCTATATAAATCGATAAGTTATTCTTAACATTTGATACAGAAACATCTACTTCATTTTTAGATACATGATTTTGATGATCCATATGAGCATGTTGATGATGGTGTTGTTCCATAACACTCCTCCTTATATCTAAGTGGTCGTTTTCTTACGGAAAAATACATCCTCTTCCCAGCCATGAAACGGTTGGGTCAAATTAGTTGTGGGACCAGGATTGACGTGTGGTGCATTTTGGGGTTTATCCTCTTGTTCCGCTGCCTTTTCAAGTGAGGTTTGCAATGGATTCCACTTGATTAAACCAACAACTATTGCACTAAGGACAATTCCTGCAATTGCAAAAACAAGCCAAGGTAGATAATTTATTTCAGTACCAATTTCTAGTAACCGTCCACCTATAAAGTTTCCAGCAGCTTCACCTAAACCAGACAAAATATTAGCCAAACCAAAAAACAGCCCAATTAAACCAGCTTGGGACAACTGTGATATTGTACTATCCATAGTTGGTAAAATTAACATTTCTCCGAACACAAAAATTGTTCCACTAATGATTAAAAAAAAGAATGAATTGGCCCAAAAAAGTGACCCAACTCCGAATCCTATCAACAGTAAACCAATTGAAAGTGATAGTAAAGGGTGCATGCGACTAATTATTTTTTTTGTAATCCAAGTTTGCAATAAAATAACCGTTACACTTTTAATAGTCCAAATGAGAGCAACATTACTCGGCTCTGCTAAAACCTCCGTTGCAACAAGTGGCAATGCTATCCCAAGTTGGGCATATAGTGCCCATATAAAAATGCTCAGTAACCCAAAGACAACAAAGGGTTTATTTTTAAATACGTCTTTATAAGCACCTGCCGGAATCACTGGGCAAGGTGCATCCCCACACTTTTTGGGTAAAAGCAACCAACTTTTAATCGCGATGACAACATAGATTCCACCTGCAATCCAAAAAATAGCCGTTGGTGATCCACTGACAAGGAAAAAAACAACTAAACCAGCAATCGCTGTTCCAATGTTTGCAGAAATTCCTCGCAGGGAAAATGCAGTGGTCTCATTGCCTTTTGATGCAAGAGCAGCTATTGCTGCTTTTGTAGATGGGGCATTTAGCCCGTTTCCTAAACCCGCAATAACAGTAGCGATTAAAACAGGCATATATATAGAAAACATACCAAGACCAAAAAAGCCGACTGCACCTACTAAAGCTCCTAGCCCGATAATTTGGCGACGACCTATTCGATCAGCGAGAAAACCACCAAATAAACTCCCAAATTGAAAGGCAATGGCGTAAGTTGCTAAAACTAAGCCAACAGTTGCAAAACTAAGCCCAATAGTTTCATTTAGCATAATGGGTAAAATAGGAATAACCATATAGGTGCCCAAATGAGATAACAATACACCGATCAAAAGGACAATCATTGGTTTCTCAATTGACCTTAGGCTTTGCATCTTACTACCTCCTCTTATGAAAGAAAACCTTGGAAGACCAAGGTTTCTTAATTCATAGGATTTTGATTCATTTGCTGATTACCATTTTGCATGAGATTATTTGGCATTGCTTCTAAAGGAGTAATAACAGATGTCTGTTCCTCAATCGTTGCATTAGGTTGTTTGGACAATCCCATCTCCTTCATTAGTTGTTCATACATGCCCGCTATAGAAGACTGTTGTAGGGCCATTTCTTGATGTGATTTTTTCACTTGTGGGGTCTTCATATTTTCAGAAGAATTAAAGTTTTCCTTTGCCATGGAGGTTGCAGTAAAATGAGCGTCCATTGCTATATCTTTATCACTCATATTTGAATTTGGAACTGACCCTTGATTGGATGCTTGTACAAAGGTACTTGCTGGTACAGGTGGAAGGGTTACTTGTGATTGATTAGGGTCTAACAATTGATTCATTGCCTGTACATGGTTTTTCATAATGGTGATTTGTTTATCTAAAATCGTTAAAATCTGTTGATTTTGTGTCATACTTTTATATAATTCTAAACGCTTTATCACTGGTTTATGTGCCGATAAGTGGTTAGCCATTAATCCTACGTCAACGGTTTTGATCATTTATAGAAATCCTCCTTGTAAATTTACTCTAAGTTTAATATGCCCAACCATAACAAATTTATTAGAAAAGGGATTAGGCATACAAAATAATTCAAAAGCCTACTCCCATAAAAAATAGGTATTCATACTATAATAAATGTTAAGAAAATTAATAAAGCGGGAGGAACAAAAATATGCATCAAGTAAGTTATGGTCATCACATGACCCATATGGCTCAACATCACCATTTAGGGCTTTTAAACACTGTGCAAGATTGTGCTACTACATGTGAACATATGACACAAAAGCGGAAACATAGCAAGTAGAGGAGTTCAGTTAAGTAGGCTAAGGGACTGTGCGGACATATGTGCACTTATGGTCAAATATTTAGCAAGATCAAGTGAATTTTCTAAAACATTAGCGCAAGTTTGCGCCTATATTTGTGAGGCTTGTGGGAATACCTGCTTGCAATTCCCTGATCAGGAATCACAAAAATGTGGTCACATTTGTTTAGGATGCGCGAAAGATTGTAAGGAGTTTGCTGTTGGGTACTAAAACAAGTAGAAACTCCCTTTATAACAAGTTTTCCGCTTTAAAGACTTACATGGAACCAACTATCTTCTTAAATAGTTAAAGTAAAAGAGGACTTCCCATACAAAAGAAATCCTCTTTTACTGTTCATTTATTCCTTTAGTAGCCTTGCATTAATTGCAACAATAACTGTACTAAGCGACATTAACACAGCACCGACAGCTGGACTTAGTACAATGCCCATTGGTGCGAGAACACCTGCTGCTAATGGGATTGTAACAATATTATACCCAGTAGCCCACCAAAGGTTTTGAATCATTTTTCTGTAAGTAGATTTAGAAAGGGCAATGATAGATACAACATCATTCGGGTTACTCTTAACTAGCACCACATCTGCCGACTCCATCGCAACGTCCGTTCCAGCTCCTATCGCAATTCCTAAATCTGCATTTGCTAGAGCAGGAGCATCATTCACTCCATCTCCTGTCATGGCAACCTTTAATCCATTTTGTTTTATCTCTTTTATCTTGTCTGCCTTCTCATGTGGCAATACTTCTGCATACACATTTTTCAGCATCAATTGGCTTGCGACCCAGTTTGCTACTTGCTTATTGTCTCCCGTTAGCATCATGGGTTGTACGTTCATTTGCTTCAGTTCATGTATGGCTCGTTTTGCACTTTCTCGAATTTTATCAGCGAGTGCAATCATAGCGGAAAGCTTATTATCTATTAAAACAAATACTACTGTCTTTCCTTGTTTAGAAAGTTTTTCGAATTTTTCACTTTGATAGGATATGTCCTGCTCCTGCATGTAACCAGGGCTTACTACCTTTATGTCTTCTCCTTCGACTGTTCCTTTTAATCCCTTCCCTGTGATGGAATCAAATTCATCTGGAGACTTGAGGTTAATTCCTCTTTCTGTTGCATTTTCTACAATGCCTCTTGCAATTGGATGCTCGGATTGCGACTCTAACGAACCTACTAATCGTAATACGTCCTCTTCTTTAAATCCTTTTTCTAATACAATATCTGTAATTCCAAATTTACCTTCTGTTAAGGTCCCTGTTTTATCAAAAACAACTGATTGAAGTTTCCTTGCTCCTTCAAAACTGGCTCTCCTACGAATAAGTAATCCATTTTTAGCAGCTAACGCGGTTGATCTTGCCACTACCAGCGGGGCGGCTAACCCTAGTGCGTGTGGACATGCAATGACCATCACTGTAACCATTCTTTCTAAGGCGTAGCTGAAGTCATACCCTAACACTAACCAAATGAATAAAGTGGAAATACCAGCCAGTAAAGCAATATAAAACAACCACTTTGCAGCTCGATTTGATAAATCTTGTGTCCTCGACTTAGACTCTTGTGCCTCTTTTACCATCTGTACAACTTGTGATAAGTAGCTTTCTTCACCTGTTTTGATCACTGTAACAGTTAAGGAACCCTCTCCGTTGATAGAACCACCTATTACTTGATCATCTACCTGTTTTTCTACTGGTACAGATTCACCTGTTAACATTGATTCATCTATTGCAGATTGTCCTTTTGTAATCTTGCCATCGACAGGAACTTTTTCTCCAGGCTTGATTAGTACACTGTCCCCTTGTTCCAGATTTGAAATTGGTATATTCGTTGTTTCACCTTCTTCATTTACTAGATGAGCTTCTGATGGCATCATTTTCACCAGTTCTTCCAGTGAATTAGACGCTCCCTTCACCGAACGCATTTCGATCCAGTGACCGAGTAACATAACATCAATTAATGTGGCAAGTTCCCAAAAGAAATTCATCCCTGATAGCCCGAAAACAGTAAAAGAACTATATCCATATGCCACGATAATCGCTAATGCAATCAATGTCATCATTCCAGGATTTTTGTTCTGAAGCTCAGCAACAGAACCTTTTAGAAAAGGCATTCCACCATAAAAGAAAAGAAATGTTGATAAAATAAACAATACATACAGGTCACCAGTAAAACGCCAATTCACTCCTATGAATGATTGGATCATGGGTGACAAAATTAAGATTGGTATAGTAACAAGAAAAGAAACAATAAACCGTCTCTTGAATTCTTCTAACATATGACCATGATGTTCATGCTGGTTGTTATGTTTTCGATGGTTATTATGAGATGCTTGATGGTTTTTATGATGCTCATGTTTATTCAAAAAAATCACCTCTATAAAAGATAAAAACAAATCATTTTTTCTATCACTCTCTATACCTTTAAAGTTAGAGAAATGATGCTTTTTTTCTTATACCAAACCATTTCCCAAATCGTTATCTCTTAAACAAAAAAGGAAGTAAGGTTTTTCGCACCTCACTTCCTTTTAATTCATAGTAGAATTTACGTTTTAAACAAACCGCTTCTTCACCTTTTCTCCATTATAGTAATAAGCTACTGGTTGACCTTCTACAATCGTTTCAATATGGACTACTCTTCCCCAAAGTTGATAAATATACGGGAGCGTCTTTTCTAAATAATTAATATCCAGTTCTAAATCCTCAAAATGATGCTTTAAATATAGCTCCCCATTCCGTAAAAAATCTCCATCTTGAACAGTCATATACGGATATCCGCCATTGACACGCATTTTCGTTAGTTGCTCTCTTACTTGCTTCCAATCCTTTTCTACAACTTTATATTCTTGCCCTTGCTTTTGAAATAAATATAAATCTTCTTCTTCCACAATATCTTTTGTTAAATAATTACGGATAAAAGAAATATCGGATTCTATTTCTCTCACCTCAAAAATTTTCTCTAGGCCAGATCCTGTTTGCACACCATTTCGTTTCATCTCGTCATTTGGCTTATTGTAGCGTTCCTCAATATCTTCAAATATTTTAATACCTAATCTATATGGGTTTATCGACGTCTTGGATGGCTGAATAACACTGGAATGAAGCTTTGCGAAATCAACAGACTCATCGCTCGTTAAATCCATCTCTCTGAGAATCCTAGAATGCCAGAACGAAGCCCAGCCTTCGTTCATGATTTTCGTCTCAAGCTGTGGCCAAAAATATAGCATTTCTTCTCGCATCATCGTTAATATGTCACGTTGCCAATCTTCTAACTCCCTACTATGTTGCTCAATAAAAAGAAGTAGGTCCTTCTCTGGCTTTTCGGGAACTTTTTTCTTTGTAGGCTGTATTTCCTTGCGTTTATATTCAGAATCGAGTTGCAATAAATCATCGTACTCACTTTGCGTTCGGGATGTATTTACGGTAAGAGATGTGTCAGAAGTTTGCTCGGTAGTTTTAAATAAGGAGGGATCTATATGCTCTTGTATTGCTAGAATAGCGTCAATAAATGATTCGACCTCTTTTTGACCGTATTGCTTTTCATAGCTTTGAATACGATCAGCTGTTGCAGCCATGCTTTCCACCATATCCCCACCAGTGTTTTGAAAACGTATGTTATTTTTAAAAAAGTCACTATGGGCTAAAACATGGGCTACTATTAATTTATTTTCAATTAAGCTATTAGAGTTTAATAAAAATGCATAACAGGGGTCGGAATTAATCACTAATTCATAAATTTTACTTAAACCAAGTTCTTCCTGTAACTTCATTTTATGAAACTGTTTACCAAAGCTCCAGTGCGAAAAACGTGTGGGCATTCCATATGCTCCAAACGTATAGATAATATCAGATGGACAAATTTCATAGCGCATAGAATAAAAATCGAGCCCAAAACTTTTCGCAATTTCAGTTATTTCATCAATGGAGCGCTCTAGCTTTTGCTGGTCCATTTTCAACAAATCCTTCTCCCCCTTCATTTGTTTTACATACATTATATGATTTAAAAGGAGAACTATTTCCTGAAATTTTAGGGTTTCTAATAAAGGGCACTCGCCCACTCTTTTCAACCCTTCTAAAATATAATAAAGAAAAAAGGTTAGGAGGTTTGAAAAGATATGAATGATATGCTTGATCCATTACGTGAATTATCAAAAATAAAACATAATTTAAACAATATGTTATCCAACCTGACAAACCAACTACAAATGGATTCAGTGCCTTTTAGGCATACAATTAAAGAAACAGAAAATGAAATAATTGTAAAATGTAACATTCCTGGCATTAGAAGGGAAAAGGATGTGATTATAGACATTGAGGAGGATACATTGACAGTTAGAGCCACTATCCAACAAGCAATGGAAATAAACCAAAATAACATGTACAGAAAAGAAAGTTATTTCCAACACTTTCATAAAAGTATTCCACTTCCACATAAGGTTGTTGATGATCATGCAGAAGCAACGTATGAACACGGTATATTAACTGTTCATATCCCCAAGAGAAAGGTAATAGATCAATAAAAAAATCCACCCCTATTTTGGAGGTGGATTTTATTCTTTAAAGGATACCTGAGAATGTTTTTCTGTTTCTAGGCTATTTTGTATGCGATGATACAAAATTATTCCGACTGATAAAACGGCTAAATAGATACCGAAAGAATAATAAATCTCGTAAGCAAGTCGATAATGATAAACACCAAGATATTTACTTACCCATTCCATAAACATGGCGACACATGCCCACATCAATATATACAAAGGAGTAAATCTTTTATGAATTTTCATTCGATCGTAAATGTAGAAGAATAAATAGCTTACAGGTGCAAACATTACATATGTTATAAAATCAAATATACTGTATTTTGATGTATCATTAACGTCATAAAAGTCTATTGGCTTTAAACCGATTGTTAAATCAAAAAAGTATGAAACAAAAATACCATACAGCAAGAAGACAATGGTAACTTGTCGGGGAAATCTCTTTGGTAACAAAAAAAAGATTACATAAACTGCAATTAATAAACAAATTAAAAACCATTCATTAGAATTAAAGTGATTATCGTAAATTGTCATGTCTATCTACTGCTCCCTATTTTCCTTCTTGCCTTTTATATAAACGGAATATAAATAAACAAAGCCCAAAAACCAAAAGTATATCTATACTAGATAAAAGAAAACTCCATTTCGTATAGAAATATATAGCAAATTTTATACCTAAATATTCCACGAGTAGAATGAATCCGTATAAAAATAGGCTACTACCCCATTTATGAACATTACTTTCCACAGTTTGTAAAATAGTGATAAAAGTTAAAAGAACCACAGGTAAAATGACACTCCTATATAAAAGCAAAGAAAAATACTTATCTGTTTCTGTTGTTAAGGTAATGAGTTCAAAGTTGTACTCCACAATGGTAAAAAGGTTCATAACTAAAATAGAACCTACGAAAAACACAAAAATGACTTCAACCACTTTCAACTTTTTTGGAAGTAAAGCATATATCGTTATTGAAATCCAACTAAGAATAAGATAAATCAAAAATTCCACAGTGTAGCTCCTCGAATCATTTTTCTTTATTCCTATCTCTATCTTTAACTAAAATTAGCTAATAAAAACATACTATTTTAATTGGATTAACCTGCTTTAATTGTAATTTTTGGTGTCGCTAATCTTGAAGATTCATCTATATCTTCTACACCCTCTAGAATGGAGGTGCATTGTGGACAACGTGTTGCTCTGTTAGGAATATCCGTTGTACAGTAGGGACATGATTTCTTTGAAATTGCGTCAGAAGGAAGTTTTCGAAGTTTGTTCATTTGTTTAATGGTTACAAAGGTCGCAAAGGAAATGATCGCAAAATGGAAAATACTATCAAGGAACTCTCCATAATTAATTGTGGCAGCACCATGCGCTTCTGCTTCAGCCAACGTTTTATATTCTTCATTGGATAAATTAATAAATAAATTGGACATATTAACATTTCCCATTAGTACCCCAAGTGGAGGCATCATAATATCTGTTACTAATGAGTCAACAATTTTTCCGAAGGCAGTTCCAATAATAACCCCAATACTCATATCAATAACGTTCCCACGCATTGCAAATTCTTTAAACTCTTCTACAATTTTCACACATAGGTCCTCCCTCAAAAAGTCTGTTACTTAAAACCTATGTGTGAAAACTTTTCCTATTCTTATTAGTCAAGGCAAACAAATACTATAGATATTTGTTGACGGTTTGATTAAAGGATTTTATTAGTTCCACAGAAGATGCAAATTTCTTCTTCTCACTTTCGTTTAATTGTATTTCCATAACATTTTTAATTCCTGTTCGTCCAATAATGGCCGGTACACCTATAAACACATCATTATGATTGTATTTCCCTTCCAAATAGGCAGACACCGTTAAAATAGAATTTTGGTTATATAGTATTGCCTTTGTTAAACGAGCTAGTCCCATTGCAATCCCGTAGTAAGTCGCATTTTTACGTTTAATAATGTCGTAAGCCGCATCCCTTACCTGAACGAATATATCGTCTAAATCCTGCTTAAATGTATCCTCATCCTCTTCACTAACTGTAAACATATTAAGGATAGGAATACTACCAATATTAGCATGACTCCAAACGGGGAGTTCTGAGTCACCATGTTCTCCTATAATATAGGCATGAACATTTCTCGTATCTATTTGGAAATAATCACTTAACAAAAATCGAAGTCTAGCTGTATCTAATATTGTCCCGGATCCAATTATACGTTCAGAAGGCAGACCAGAAAATTTCCACGTAGCATATGTTAAAACGTCAACAGGATTAGTGGCGACAATAAAAATACCATTAAATCCTCCATTCTTCACGTTTTCTACAATTCCTTTAAAGATGGTTGTATTTCTTTCCACTAAATGAAGTCTGGATTCACCTGGTGCTTGGTTTGCACCTGCTGTAATAACAACAATATCTGCTTGTTTACAATCTTGATAACTTCCATACCATATACGAGCAGGAGAAGGGGAAAAAGCTAAACCATGACTCAAATCCATTGCTTCACCCTCTGCTTTGTCTTCATTTACATCAATCAATACAATTTCTTCTCCTATTCCTTGATTAACTAAGGAAAAAGCATAACTCGCCCCTACAAATCCTGTTCCAATTATAACAATTCGTCTATTTGAATTTGCCACTATGTATGACTCCCTTTCACAATGTTAAGAAAACGAGGGGCTATGCCCTCGTTTTCATTAAGAACGGTCGTTTGTTGGGAATACACGTCTAAACATGTCTCCCATTTCATCAAAGAAACCTTCAATTGGTTCTCCTGCTTCCACTTGATCTGTATAGTCACCTGCTTGGTTGATGAAGTCTGGATTCGTTGAAACGAATACGTCATCAATATCCTCATCGGTTGCCTTTACAGCTTGTCTTATGCGTTGTTCAATATCGTCTGTAATATTTTGATTTCCATCAAGTACTGCTGCAACATATGCATTTTCAGGTCCCGTAAAGACATATGCACGTTCCACTTCTTCCACTTCACTTGTGATTCTATCTGCAGCTCTGTCCGCAACTTCAAATTGGTTATGGTTGTTACCTGTATTGCCGGCATTGTTACCCGTATTGTTGTTACGAGTATTATTACCAGTTATACCATTATTATTGGCATCATCGTTGTATCTTGCATTATAGTTTGTTCCAGCATAACCATTGCCATTATCTTCTCGGTTATATCGATAGTTATCATTACGTAAATCCCCTTCATCATTACGTAATGTACCGTTTTGATAATAATCTGGACCAAACTCCTCATCCATATCTATACGATCTCGGTTAGGAGCAATATCGATATTTTCATTATATCGAGTAGGCTCAACCCCTAGATTACCTTGGTTATGATCACCAAGACCTGTATCATCTCCACCCTGACAACCTGCAAGAGTAATTGCCGTGATAAAAGTAGCTCCAATTACAGTTAATTTATTCATTGGTATCCCCCTTTTTAGGATGGTTCCTTTTTATTATGTTTTGGATGAGAAACAAATATTCGAAAAGACATTTCCAATAATGGATATCGTTTAAAGGGTTTTTCCAATGGCTAACCGAATGTATTTTTAAAGATGTGAAAACAAGATAAAGTCAGTTGAGTTATGAAGATAGGAGGAGATTGAATGTTGATGGGGAAAACAGCATTAGTTACAGGAGCAGCACAAGGTATTGGACTTGGTATTGTGAAGGAGTTATTACAACATGGTGCAAATGTGCTTGCAACGGATTTAAACGAAGAAAAACTGTCGAAAGAAGTGGTAGAACTTCAAAAGGACTATCCACATATAAAAGGAATAAAATGCGATGTGACAAAGGAAGAACAGATAGAAAAAGTGGTTGCCGAAACAGTGAAGACATTTGGTTCCATTGATATTTTAATAAATAACGCAGGTATTCAACATGTATCTTCCATTGAAGATTTTCCATCCGATAAATTTGAACTCATGATTAAGATCATGCAAATCGCACCTTTTTATGCCATTAAACATACATTTCCACACATGAAAAAACAAAAGTATGGAAGAATTTTAAATATGGCATCCATTAATGGTCTGATTGGTTTTGCCGGAAAAGCAGCTTATAACAGTGCAAAACATGGAGTAATTGGACTAACAAAGGTGGCTGCTTTAGAAGGAGCAGAAGCAGGAATTACAGTTAATGCTTTATGTCCCGGATACGTTGATACACCACTAGTTAGAAATCAGTTAACTGATTTAGCAAAAACAAGAGGTGTAACAAAAGAGAAAGTAATGGAAGATGTTATTTATCCACTAGTTCCGCAAAAAAGACTTCTTCAAATTGAGGAAATTTCTAACTATGCTGCCTTCCTTGTGAGTGAACAAGCAAAAGGGATCACAGGGCAAGCTGTGGTCATTGATGGTGGTTATACTACCCAGTAATACGCTAAAATTGTTGGTTTAAAAACCAAAAATGGCCATGTAACATATAATCTGAATGGAGCCATACTAAGCCTAACCCTGATAAAGGGGGAATGGAAATGAATATGGTCGACTATGATAAAGCGATGTATTTTACTTTATGGGGGCAATGGGATGATTTGCTCGTATTAATGGTTCGAACGCAGGACGATTTATTATCCAAAAGAATCGAATCGTTTTTACATGCTTATCACTACGGATATGATGAACAAACCGTCATTAGTTCCCACCATAACTTAATTCACTACATCGAACACGCTATCACACAGGACACACCTGTTTACTATGTTTAACCTAAAGGGTATCCCAAACATCTGGGATACCCTTATTAATGAGATGCTAAATATTTCACCCCAAATAGCGCAGCTTGGGTTCTATCATGCACTTCTAACTTCGATAAAATATTAGAAACATGTGTTTTAACCGTTTTTTCTGTAATGTATAAATCGTTCGCAATTTCCTTATTACTTTTACCATTCATCATCTCTTGAAGAACATCTAACTCACGATTAGTTAACTGAGCCAGTTTAGCTTTTTTCTCTTCCTCTTCATTCCCAGAAACGTGCTGAAACAAATGAGATGCTGCTTTATGATCAATCATTTTTTCACCATCGGCTACTTTGCGAATGGCATTTGCTAATATTTCTGGGTCTGCATCTTTTAATTGATATCCACTTGCTCCAGCTTTAATTGCTGGAATAACGGAATTATAATCAGAAAAGCTTGTTAACATTAATATTTTCGTTTTCGGAAACAGGCTACGAATTTGTTGAGCAGCCTCTACTCCATCCATCACAGGCATTTGAACATCTAATAAAACAACATCAACTTCATTTTCTTGTTGTAAAAATTGAATAGCTTCTTCCCCATTTGCTGCTTCCCCAGCTATTTCAATATCATCGAGCGTATTAAAAAAATAAACCAAACCTTTACGAACTACTTGATGATCATCGACAATTAAAACGCGAATTCCCATTTATTTCCCCCCGGTAAACCTTTCTATTTTGCAGGATTAGGGATGTAGACATGTATCGTAGTCCCTATTTTACGGGTACTGTTTATTGTCACTTTCCCTTCAAAAGCTGATGCTCTCTCCTGCATTCCCTTTAAACCATATGACTGAAATTCAGCCATTCTTTCTTGATCAAAACCAATCCCATTATCTTCAATGACAAGGGTAAAGCTATCCGAAGTTCTTTTTAATGTGATAAAAATTTCTTCTGTTTTTGCGTGCTTTTTTACATTATGAATTGCTTCTTGTCCTATACGGTACAGCGCTTCCTCTATGGAATACGGGATTGTATTACTACCTTCAGCATGTATATTTGGCTTCAACTTTACTTTTTCTGCATATTCAACCAAACCAGTTAGCAATCCTTTTTCTAATGCAGTAGGTTTTTGACCCGCAATCAAGGACCGCATTTCTTGAAGAGCCTGCGTTGATAAATCGTAAATATCTTGAATAGGATTATCCTCATTCGTTCCTGGAAAAAGGTGTTTCGCCGCTCTTGAAGTAAGCACAATGGAGAATAACAGTTGACTTACAGAATCATGAAGATCTTGTGCTAGCCTAGCCCGCTCCTGTACTCTTGCCATGGAGGTCTCTTTTTCTTGAAGAACTAAATCCCGATATGTTAATTCTGTATGGTTAATAATCAACTGGAGAATTTCTTCTTCAATTGGTGATAACAAATACGGTGTGGCGTACAACAACTGTCCATCTATTTCAGGAAAAGGAATAAACTCTAAATTTTCATTCTCCATATCCCCAAGTTTTGTATCATACTGTTGGATCGTAAGTTGAATACCACTAAAAGAAAACATGTCTTTGACGTATTTACTGACGAACGTTATAAACGGTTGAATCCTGCGTATTTTTCTTAAATGTTGGACAAAGTCATTCAACTTTTCTAATAAACGGACCCTTTCCTCTTCCTGCTCATATTGTTCAATCCGACGAAGAGCTGTTCCTATTTGATAAGCAACAGATTCTAATAAATTTAATTCTTCTTCTATGTATTCGCTACGATTAGGTGCAGCAACATTCAGCAACCCATAGCTTTTTTCCGGTGTTTTTAATGGTACCGTTGCATGATGAGACAGACCTTCTGTATCGTATTTATTCTGTTGAATCGCAAGGTTAAGTCGCTTACATTCAATGATGTTCGTTGCTTTCGTTAATTTGCCGGTTTTATACTTCGATATACAGTAGCAGTCTTCTCCACATAGTGGGGCCTTTTCATGAATAGATAATGCTTCCGGTAATCCTTCGTCAGCACCTAACTGCATATTTCCATGCTCAATAAATATCCAGCCGGTTCTAAAATGAGTAATTTCAATGAGCTGTTTTAAAACAGATTGAAGCATCTCCTGTTTGTTTTGGCATTCGTTAAGTGTTTCCGCTATCGTCTTCAAAGCTTGCAATTTTCTTTTTTCATCTAGCATAAGGAACATCACAACCTTCTGAATATATACACTTATTATACCAGTGAAAATCCAATTGAGCCTACTGTTTTTCTTGTTCAGAAAAGAATAAAAGCGCAAGCACCTTGCTCAGCCTAAGGCAGGTATAAGGAGCAAAAAGAAAAAGAGCTAAAAGAATTAGATCCCTTAGCTCTTTTTCCTTATATTTTATCGTCTGCCTTCTTATAGGTAACTTCAAATAAATCCTTTCGACGATCCACAAGCTGTCTAACAGTTCCCGTCTTACGCTGTCTTCTTAAAATTTCTAAGTCAACATCTCCTACAACGACTGTTTCAATATTTGGATTACATTCTCCAACAATTCCATCAGGTGCAAATTCAAAATCCGATGGAGTAAAAATACCAGACTGAGCATATTGAATATCCATATTTTCTACTTGTGTTAAATTACCAACTGTACCCGCAATAACCGTGTAAACTTGGTTTTCAACAGCTCTTGCTTGCGCACAATAGCGAACACGCAAATAGCCTGCACGATCATCTGTACAAAATGGAACAAAGATAATGTTAGCACCTTGGTCCACAGCATACCTTGCTAACTCAGGGAATTCAATATCATAGCAAATTTGAATAGCAATTTTTCCACAATCCGTATCAAATACTCTTACTTTATCCCCTGCTTGAACGCCCCACCATCTTCTTTCATTAGGGGTTACGTGTATTTTGTATTGCTTCTCAATTGTCCCATCTCTTCTAAACAAGTAAGCAATGTTAAATATTTTATCGTCTTCCTCGACAAAATGAGATCCACCAACAATGTTCACATTATATTTAACCGCTAAATCTGTAAATAACTCAATATAATCCTCTGTGAATTCAGCAAGCTTTCGTACCGCTTTTGAAGGGACCTTCTCCTCTAAAAAGGACATTAACTGAGTAGTAAAAATTTCCGGAAAAACAACAAAATCGGAACCAAAATCATATGCAACATCCGCATAATACTCAACTTGACGAGCAAACTCTTCAAATGAATTAATGTTTTTCATCATATACTGGACAACAGTAATCCTAACAGGAAAGGCTGTTTTGAAGTGTCTTTTACTTGTCGGTCGATAATCAATATTATGCCATTCCATTAATGTTGCATATTGGTTAGATGCCTTATCATCCGGTAAATAATTAGGATTAATACGCATAACATTAAACCCATTCATAATTTGAAACGTTAACACTGGATCAAATATGCTTTGGTTACGCACTTGATCGACATATTGACGAGGAGTTAGCTCATCCGAATATTTATGATAATTGGGAATTCGTCCACCAATAATAATACTCTTCAAATTAAATTTTGCTGCTAGTTCCTTTCTAGCCTCATACAATCGTCCACCAATTTTCATCCCTCTAAATTCTGGATGGACCATTACTTCTATCCCGTATAAATTGTACCCTTCAGGATCATGATTCGTAATATAACCACTATCTGTAATGTCGTCCCACGTATGTTTATCATCATATTCGTCAAAATTCACGATTAAACTCGAACAGCTACCAATAATTTCACCTTCAAACTCCACGCAAAATTGACCTTCAGGAAATATAGTGAGATGGCTTTCTAAATGTTCTCTTTTCCACGGGTCCATTCCAGGAAAACAAGCTTTTTGAAGCTTCAATATATTATCAATGTCTTGATGTTTTATGTTTCTTACTTCAATTTTTTTCTCAAACTGAGACAAATCTAATTTAGACATGTGCATGTTCCTTTCTACAATAGGATACAAAAATAGCATACAAAATTTCTAGCTTGAAAAGCAAATGTTACAATTGGATGGATTTAGAGTTCAACCAATAACAACAATCTATGCGATAAGAGTCCTTAAAAACTAATAGGTCCGGTTTATGACTATGAATCGGACCTATTAATGAATAGTTATCTTTTCCGTTGTCGTAAAATTTTTATGAGCTCCTGATTTTCCTCTAAATCTAACTGATCCTTTTCGAATTGATCGAGCTGTTCACTAGGGCCTTCAAATAAAATTTCTCCATTTTGTAAAACAAAAATAGAATCGCTTAAATAGTTGATGACGTCCCATTCGTGACTAATAAGAATGATGGTTTTACCACTCTTATGTAGTGATTTTAGCCATGTTAACAAATCATCTTTGGCTGCTAAATCTACTCCTGCAGTGGGCTCATCCAATAAAATGATGTCAGGATTGTGTAGCATCCCTGCACAAACATTTAATTTTCTCTTCCAGCCACCTGATAAAGCTTTTACTTTTTGGTGGTAAACATGATGCAAGCCAAGGGCGTGAAGCATTTCTAAAATATATGTAGGGGAACCCATATTTTTTGCTGCTTTTTTCCAAAAATGAATTTGATCTTTAACCGTAAGCTCCTCAAACAAGGCAATTTCTTGGGGGATATACCCAATCTGTTTTCTTAAGTCTTGGACATTTTTGGAATAGGGTACACCATTATAAAAAACTGTTCCGCTATCTGGTTTTAAAACGGATGCCAATATTTTTAAAAAGGTAGATTTTCCAGCACCATTTGGACCTACTATGCCAATGGACTCCCCTTTATTTATTTGAACAGATACATTTTTAATGATCCGCTTTTTCTTCATTATTTTCTCAACATTTTCAAACTGCAACAAGGAATTTCCCCCCCCTCTACAACATGAGTTGATAAAACCAATAGTGAGGTAATATATAGCTCCACCATTTTTCAAATCCAGAAGAAATCGCCAGAAAAGAAAATACGAATGACAACATCGAATATATGATTATAAGCATTAAATATACACTTTGCTTTTTAATGAATAGATTTACTATCATCGTTAATAGAAGCATAGAAATGAAACCGATAAAAGCTGGTATATATATATTCACCGCATTCATTTCCACTTTTAATGATGTCAACGTTAACGTAATAAGAAGGAAAAATAATAAACTATAAAATAACGTCTGTACTAAATAAAAGCTTGATATAAATGCTCTTATACTTCCGCTTCTAAGACGAATACGGTCTAATAATCCCTTTTCCTTCCATTGGTAAATAGGTAATAGTCCACCAGCAAAAATGATCCAAGTATACCACATCCAGAAACCCAATAACCCTATAGTTAGGTTATCAATAGCTTCTTCTTGTTCCAAATCCCCACTGTTAGAAGGAACAAAATCCATTTGGAACAATGGTTCTGGCTCCCAGTATTGATCAGCATGCTGAAATGCTACTTCCCAGTTAAAATCCTCTTCATTTCTTTTTAACTGCTGTAGGTCGTTCGCCGCTTTACTATTTAAAGCAAATCTCATAACTTCTGCTGCAACTTTTTCTTTTACGAATGTATCTAAAAATGACCTACTCGTTCGGATCCATTCCATTTGCTTCCGAATATCACCAGATTTAATATGTTGATTAAATTGTTCATCCAAAATGAATGCTGCTTCTACTTTTCCAGTTCTCACAGCTACAATAGCTTCCTCTTTTGAATTTACATGTAGAAGTTGAATCCGGGGATCTTCATTTATTCTAAATCCGATTGTTTCGGCAAAGCCCTCTTTCTCTTGATCAACCCAAGCAATAGGAATGCTACTTTCCTCCACAGTTGATGTAGCAAACGGAAAAACGACAGTCAGTAAGAATAAAGGGAACAAAATAGTAAATGCTAGTTTCCACTTATTTTGAAAGAGGAGCTTATTTAGAAGAAAAAGATAAGTACCCATCTTTCCCCTCCTTTATCCATGACCTAACGATAATAGCAGCGAGACCAATAACAATAAATAAAATGATAATAGACCAGTGTGAAAAAGGTACTTCACCCGACAATATATAAAATTTGAGGCTTGCATACAGATGATGAAATGGGATAAAAGTAGCCAACTCCTGAATCCAATTTGGTAAATACAGTAAAGGAAGCCAGATACCACTTATAAAAAAACCAACCATCATTAGTAACGTAAACAGACCTGTACGACTGGACTTAGAAGCAATAATACTGTCTAATACACTTAAAATAGATGCTATCAAGATGCTAGCTATTAACCATGTTATTAATGTCTGTATAGTTAGAAGCCACTCTATGTCAAATACCAAAGATAAAAGTGCACTTAATACTGTCAATTGGATAAACAAAAACAACATATACGTAAAGAATTGACTTATGACGATTGAAAAACTTGTACCATTCATTGCACGAAGTCGATCCAACAAACTATGCTCCTCTTGCCTATTCCCAAACGTTTGAAAAAGTATGGCTGATAACAAACAACTAGTTAAAATAAAGCTAATTATTCCATGCTGTACCCAACCAATTGTTGTCCCCGCCTTCACTTCCTCTGTTGAAAACAAATCATTACGATCTAAAGCGAACAACGTATATTGAACGATTAATTGCTGTAAAAATTCAGAACGGTTTGTTTCTAAGTCTCTTATGTAAAGATCATAAACGGTATTTATTCCACTTTGCGCTGCTGATATATAAGCGGCACCGCTACTTAATAGTATTTCAACCATTTTGGAGTGGTATGGCTGTTGACCATTCGTAATGACCTTTATTGGTGTGTTCGTACCAGTTCGTAAATCGCCAGTAAACCCCTTAGGAACTTCAATAATTGCTGCAACTTTATTTTGTTCTAATTGTGCCTTTGCTTCTTGTTCAGACATATCAACAATAGCGATTGCTTTTTGAAGCGCTTCTTCATTTTGAAGTTGATTAACGAGGGTCTTTGTCTCAAATGTTTGGTCATAGTCTACATAGGCAACTTGGATTTTATCTACAGACTCTTGCTCCACCATTTGTAATACAACATACGCAAAGGAACCTAACAAAACGATAGGGAAAAAAAGCATAACAAAAAAGAGAGCAGGTTGTTTTATGATCGATTTCCATTTGTAAAAAAACAATGTTCTGATCATAACAACCTACTCCCTTTCCTATCATTTAAATCTTAAAAACCACCAAAGCCGCCAAAGAATGACTGGTAATAAGTCATGGCATTCATTTCAATTTCATACATAATTTGCTCTAATTCCTGTGGAGTTAAATCAAATACATATACAGAATTATTTTCAGCTACTGCTGGGAATTCTAGGTTATCCGCAAAGTTTATTGCTGTATCACCATAGATAGTGAAATTAAAGTTCATGTCTCCCATCATTGGATCCATCATCGCTAAATCTATACCGAACTCAAAACCTTTTTCCGCACTGCTACTACCATTGCTGACGTTAGATTTGATAAATCCGCTAATTTCAGGTATGTCCTGTGTATAAGGAGAATTAATAACAACGTCAAATGTGCTTTCTAACGTATTATCCTTATAGTTCGTATCCGCATTGACAGCAAAGTCCACATCACTCCACTCGTCAAAATATAAGAAGCCAAGACTTTGCTTCACGTTATACGCACCACTGTTAGGAGCTCCATTTTCACTATAGGAGATGGAAAGTTCTCCTTCTTCTGTCTGAGGAACAACGTGTAACGCTAAATCAAACGTATACTTATCACCAGATTGAATAAGCGTGTTAATATTTAAGCTGAATGTCACGGAATCTTGTTCCATTTCATCTGTTATGTCAAAGCTTAACGTTCTATATGAAACATAGTCACCATCCATATACGCTTCATACGTAATCCCATTAGGCAATTTAAGTAAATTGACATTATCAATCAAATAATTAATTTCTTCCTTTTGAAGCTCTGTATCCCCAAATTGAGACTGGAAACGCTCGTCATCTCTAATTTTTGTTAACAAATCTTTAATTAGTTGCTGTGCTTCAGCTTCTGTGAAATTTACAGAAAGCTTTGTAAAACTTTCTCCTTCATATTTCACATTGTCTTCTACATTTACTTTCTCCTCAGAAACATAGTCCTTCAAGAAAGTTAAATATTCTCTAACCATTTCCTTTAATTGCTCAGCAGTCAACGTTTCTTGTTGAAGTTCAATAATATTAGGAATTTCTTCAAACGGAACTTCATATGCTCCAGCTTGACGCAAGTAATCTCCTAATCCGTTATTTTCTAAGACAAAATATTTGTCATACAACGCTGGTACTTGAAAACTAGTAATTTCTTCATTTTGATATACATTTCCATCTAACAAACTACTTCCTTGTAAAGATAAATCCACCCCAGCATAGAATTCCTTTGTCGATGGCTTTACTTTCGTTTCTGTGTTCAAACTAATAGAAGAAACGATACCTTGTACCATTCCTATCATAGGGTCTGATTGCCCTAGTTGTGCAGGTAATTGTGTGTCAGCAGTAAATGTTGATGATGACTCATAAGCTTCTTTCAGTAGTCTTTCACTTAGTACTTTAGAATCACCATAATACTCATCATAATAGTCCCAAGCTTCTTCAAATGTATTTTTCTCAGCATTAACATATTGAACCATTGGATTCTTTGTAACTAATTGGTTATATGCAAAAACGCCAATTGCCCCAATACCAAATACGAGTATAATCGAGACTATCCAGATTAACCCTTTTTTGTTTCCTCTTTGATTTTGATCCATCTCGCACTCCCCTTATCTTTTTACTACTTACCTATTATATATCTGTTAACTCTTTTCGGTAAGGGTAATTTTAGAAAACTTAAAATTTATGTATTAGAAAAACTTGGCTTGTCGCCAAGTCCTTATGGCGAAAGCCTTAGTTTTTCTTATACTTTAATCCTTTAACAAAGTTAAACTTTCTTAAAGTAAAACAAAAACACACCCCATAGTAATTCTACTAGGGATGTGCTCTTTATATGTTATTGTCTAATTAGAAAATGCTAATGTAGGCAACAAATTTTTCAAAACACGGTTAACAGTCTCTGTTGGGAAATGTTCTGTTTGAGCTTCATCATTTTTCCCTTTTCCCGATCCTGGTGGGCCATCTTTCTGTTGTCCTGGTGGAACAAAGTCATCATTGTTCCCTTTTCCTTGATCTTCGTTCCCATTCCCATTATTTCCGTTGTTTCCTTTGTTACCATTATTACCCTTATTTCCGTTATCTGCATTATTATCGCTATTACCATTATTTCCGTTATTACCATTTCCTTTTCCTTCATCTTTATCTTTATTTTCATGTCCAGGTGGAACATCATTTTCATTTTCATTTTTCTGCTTTTCTTCTAATTTCTTTTGAAGTCCAGGTGGAAGGGCTTTTCCTTTTTTATTCTCATCCAAAAGAAACTTTTCTAAAATTGCCTCATGAACAGAATTTGTTTCGTTGTTTTCATTATCTCCATCAGGATGTGCTTCTAACACTTGTTCGACCACATCTTGTGCATATAAAAAGTTCATCGATACTTTCTCTTGTTCGGCTTTTTCTCTTATTTCTTCCGGAACTTCAAAAGTGGTAATAGAGAGCTTTTCTTCTTCTTCGTTTTTCAATGATGCATCTATTTTATTTGTTATTTCCATATTCTTTTCCGATTCTTTTACATAACTAACGCCTACTAAGACGTCTTCCGTATCATTCATATAACCAGCTTGTGCTGTTTCTTCCAAAATTAATTTCATTACTTTATCAACGGATTCTTTTTTCCAGCCTGTTAAATCTTGTTTCACTTTTTCTCCGTCATCATTAAGTGCAGTAATTTTTATTACCTCTAAGTCTTTATTGACAACTAATTGCAAGCTTGGATTAATATCAACATTCACATAGGCAAAAGCTGTATTAGATTGATTAAGCACGAAAGGAACAAATACAAGCAGCAGCATTGCTAAAACTGGAGCGACAATACGTATATTTAGAAAAGAAAAGATCTGTGAAAAACTGCCCGAACGCGCGGGGATAAATTCTATTTCCTGTCCTAACGCATAGCTTTTGTTTTTCTCGCGTTTAGCGTTATGAAATGATCCATCTTTATCCATAACAATAACTTTGCTTGCATTTGTTTCCATTACTATCCCTTTTCTCACAGATCCACCCCCTTAATATACTCTTTTAAAAAAACATAATCTCCGCATAAAATAATAAAAATAGCTAAAATGTATTTTCTGTTCCGCTCCAATGTCTTTCTACTAACATCTACATATTGAACAAGTTCTTTCATCGGAAGACGTTTCTTCTCCTCCACATAAGCCCGAAGTTCCGCCTCTTTATAAATTGTTTTAGCAACTAAAATAGCCGATTCCCTCGCATCAACATGCTTTGGAGAAACCTTTGTTAATTCTTGAAACGTAATCTTATAATCAATTAATTGCTTACTGTATTCTATAATCTCTTCTTTTCTAAGCCATTCTTCGGTTGATTGTTCATATTTTTCCTTTGCTATTTTCACTTCTTGAGGATTCTCTAATTGATCATCATCTTCATTCGTTTGATTAATCGAGATGTGAATCCCTTTATTATTTTCACTCCGCAAATAATCAATCACTTTGCGTTTTACTACTAATTTAGCAAAGGACAAAAACGAGCTACCTTTTTCATCAGAATAGGAATCAATTGCACGATTAAAAGCAATTAATCCAATACTAAATTCATCATCTTGTTTCGGGTCAATAAATTTTTTGCAAACCTCCGAAACGCTTTTGGCAATAAAAGGTTGATATTGTTTCAATAATTGATTTCTCATTCCGCTGTCACCATTTTGAGCTAATAAAACTTGATCTTCTAAGGATAGTTTTTGCTTTTTTCTCATGAGACGTTCGATCAACCTTTATCACCTCCAAACAATAATATTATTCGTATGATCACATCCAAAACTGGGGGTCATTAAAATAAAAATTTTGCTCAAAATGGTGATTGCGACGTTTTAAAAATAATACAATACATAGTCCACACAATCTATAGTAAATCTTCCCTACTCCTTACTAATTTCAATAAGCATAGATTCTTCCTTCTCATGAAAATAAGAAATTGGTATGGCAAGGCCCACTTTCCCAACGCCATCTCGTCTCCCCGTAGCATAGACTACAGCAATCACTTCACCGTCACTATTGATGACAGGACTACCACTATTCCCTCTATAAACAGGAGCCTTAAGCATTAATACATCTCCTTCAATCCCTGAAGAATTTGTGTAACCTAACACTTCCCCTTCATTAGCAATACCATTAAAATTTAATGGATTACCAATAAAATAAATATGCTCATTCGGTTCAAAGGAAGTAGAAGGTGCCAATGATAAATACGGCAAATCTTCTCCCTCTACCTTTAATAAGGCAAGATCAAGCTCTGGATACTCCGCTATTTTCTCTGCTTCAAATAATCCATGGTCTGGAAAAGCTACACCCAAATACGTACCACTATCGATCACATGATGATTCGTTAAAATATATCCATCAGGTGAAATGGAAAAGCCTGTTCCTTTGCCGTCCCCTGTTTCCACTACTACGACAGATTCCTGATAATCATCAATTTCCTCGAGCGCAGACAGTTTAGCTGATGTTTTCAAAAAATCAATAACAGGCAACGAAAAGGAGCTTGGTAACATGGAAACAACGTTTAATAACATAAAAATCGCAATTAGCCAAAACACCCACTTCGGAAAGGGGCGTTTCGGCTTTTCTTCGTCCTGAACTTTATGACGAATCTTTTTTCTTTCTTCTTGAATAATATCGTACATTTCCTCTTCTTCAATATCCTCGTACAAATCTGTTTCATCTATGGTCTCTGGTATTTTTTTTTCGTCATCCATTTCGGACTCCCCTTTGAACTAGTTACGTTTATGTGGTAATAGATAATTTCCCTTGTTGCATTTCGTACATTTGCAAATAGTTTCCATTTTGTTGAAGCAATTCTACATGTGTACCTTTTTCTATTATTTTACCACGTTCTAGTACAAAAATTTGGTCTGCTTGTTGAATGGTTGAAAGTCGATGCGCAATTACTAATGTTGTACGTCCTCGTTTCAAAACAGCCATTGCATCTTGAATTAACCCTTCTGTTTCCGTATCAATATTTGCAGTTGCTTCATCAAGTATGAGAATAGCTGGGTCATATGCCAAAGCCCGTGCAAACGATAGTAGCTGACGTTGTCCAGTCGAAAATTGTGTACCACTTTCTCTAACTGGTTGATCATATTGTTTCGGTAGTTTTTTAATAAACTGGTCTGCCCCTACTGCCTGTAAAGCGGCAACAGCCTTCTCTCTCGAAATAGCAGGATTATTTAGCGTAATATTTGATAAAATGGTCCCTGTAAAAATAAAGGGATCCTGCAATACAATTCCGATATGACTGCGAACTTGCTGCCTGGAAAGCTGCTTCGTATCCAGCCCATCTATTTCAATGACACCTTTTTGCGGGTCATAAAAGCGAAAAAGAAGATTCATAATAGAGCTTTTACCAGATCCTGTATGCCCGACAAAAGCAGCAGTTTGCCCTGCCTTCACACAGAAAGACATATCTTTTATAATAAAATCGTCTTCCTCATAAGCAAACCAAACATTTCGAAAACGGACGTCACCTTTATATTTCGTAATTGGTTTATTATCAACATCTTCACCAGACTCATCCAATAACTCAAACACTCTTGCCCCTGCTACACGGGCCTGTTCTAAATGAGGTAATTGATTAACAATTTGATTAACTGGCTCGAATAGCCTTGTTAAATAGTCAACAAATGCATAAAGAACACCTGCAGAAATTAATCCTCCTGTAGACAAAGAAGCTCCCCCAAAATACCAAATGAAAGCTACAAAAGCTAAATTCCTTAATACATTAACTAGATTAAAAGATGTGAAAGCATTTAGTTTATTCAATTTCATTTGATAATGAAAGTGACGATAATTCATTTCTTCAAATTCTTCTTGGGTTGCTTTTGTTCTTCTAAAAGCTTGGATAATTGGCATCCCCTGAATAGATTCATTAATTTTTCCATTAATTTCACTAATCGTCGAACGAATGATCCGATTAAAATTACCAGCATAGTTTTTATATAATTTCATCCATACAACCATAATTGGTAACAAAAGGAGACAGATAAAAGCTAACTTTACGTTTAACAAAAACAAAGCGATAAA
The DNA here is from genome assembly GCF_014207435.1 of Salirhabdus euzebyi. Classification (GTDB taxonomy): domain Bacteria; phylum Bacillota; class Bacilli; order Bacillales; family Alkalibacillaceae; genus Salirhabdus; species Salirhabdus euzebyi. Next base: position 258,169 of record NZ_JACHGH010000001.1, on the reverse strand, counting down.
AATACCAGTCATGTAAATAAAGCCATTCACAAAGGTTTCTAATACTTTTACATATAGCTCTCTAATCGCTTCTGTATCATTCGTTACTCTTGCGACAATTTTTCCTGCTGGTCTGTTAACAAAGTACCGAACAGGTAAACGGTGGATGTGTTCAAACACATCATTCCTCATCGTTTGAATGACTTTATTTGATGATACTTGTAATAAGTACGTTTTTAAATATTGGAAGACAGAGGCAATCATAATTAAACCTATATAAATAAATAGTAACGTGAATATCGGTCTAATTTCCGGCTTAAAAAAAGCATATAAATCTGTAACGGATAAAGAAGTAGCCTCCACTTCCTCGATGTTGTCAGGTGTTTCAATTTTTAAGGTGTTCTCATTTATAACCGACACATTTCCGTTTATAGGTACATTATCATTGACAAAATAATAATCTCTTCCACTTTGCAAAAGGGTGTTAGTATGGATAACTTCATCGGAATTCGTTAAGCGGTCTTGCCTTTTCAAATAATTGCCTTGAAACGAAACGGTATATTTATCATCATTTTCCGTTACTTCTGCCCAGTGAGCTTGAATGCCGACAATATGATTATCAATCACATGCTTTGCTATAAAAGGACCTGTTAATTCCAAAGCTACCGCAATAATTAAACAACAAAGTCCTAAACTAATAGATTTTTTACTAGTCATGGCATAATCGAATAATTGTCTTTCTGTTGTCCTTTTACTCATTAGTTATCCACCTCCCCTTCCATTTGCTGAATATCATACTGGGTTTTATACCAGCCATTATTATTCATAAGCTGATTATGAGTACCTCGCTCCACTATTTTTCCATCCTCTAACACAATGATTTCATCCGCATGTTTTACAGCTGACAATCGATGTGCAGAAATAAGGGTCGTGCGCTCTTTTCTCTCCTGTTTTAAATGTGCAATAATTTTTGCTTCTGTTTTCCCATCTACAGCAGATAATGAGTCATCAAGAATTAAAATTTCTGGATCCATCAGTAAAGCCCTTGCTAGAGAAACACGCTGCTTTTGACCACCAGATAGAGTAACGCCACTTTCCCCAACAATTGTTTCTATTCCATTAGGCAAATTATCTATATCCTCTTTTAAAGATGCAGACTTTAATATCCGGTTAATATCTTCATCGGAACGTTTCTCACATCCAAATAAAAGGTTTTCTTTGACTGTTTTAGAAAATAACACGTGATCTTGTGGAACATATCCAATCCACCCTCGAGTCTCATCTAATGTAAATTCCTGGATAGGGATACCATTTATGAACACTTTCCCACCTGGTGGTTTATATTCCCGTAGCAACTGTCTAAACAGTGTTGATTTCCCAGCACCTGTTTTTCCAACAATACCAACAGTATGACCACGTTTTATCGACAAGTTTATGTTGGATAGTTGTAATCCCTCTGCTTCCGGGTAACGAAAGGAGACATCTAAAAATTGAACTGTTTCTGGTATTTCAATCGTTTTTGCCGTGTCTGGATCCGAAACATCTGGTTCTTGATTTAATATTTCATCCACTCGATCCAGCGAGGCATTCCCTCTTTGCATCACATTTATCAGTTCTCCAATAGCAAACATTGGCCAAATCAACATACCAAGATAAACGTTAAACGTTACAAGTTCCCCTAACGAAATTTTGTTTTCAAATACCATAATGGCACCGTAGCCTAAGCCAATTGTATACGCTAAACCAACAAGTACTTTTATCGTTGGTTCAAAGAAAGCATCCATTCTAGCCACATCTACGTTCTTTTGGAAAACATCCTCCGTTAAATGAGCAAACTCACTTTGATCCTGCCTTTCTTGAACAAAAGCACGAATGACCCGTACACCTCTGATAGATTCTAATGTGTAATTATTTAAATCACTAAACGAAGATTGTGCCTTCATAAACCTTTCATGGATTGCTTTCCCATATTTATGAATAAGATAAGCCATAATAGGTAGTGGTATGAGAGCTGCTAGCGTCAGTTGCCAGTTAATGGTGAACACCATTAATAAAATAATCATCGTCATAAATACAGTTGAATCAACTAAGGTTAAAATTCCAAAACCGGAAGTCATCATGATCGCTTTCAAATCATTAGTAGAACGGGCCATTAAATCTCCCGTTCGATATCGGCCAAAAAATCTCGGTGTCATTTTGAAAAAATGTCCCATTAGTTTTGTACGCATTTTTCTTTCTAATAAAATTGCTCGCCCAAATAAAGTATAGTCCCAGAAAAAGGTAATACTATAACTAGCGACTATTAGTGCTCCAAACATGAGTAGAATTTCTGAAAGCCTCTCTGGTGTTAATTGATTGTACTGAATGTCATCTATAGCCATCCCGATTAATTTTGGTGGAATAAGATCGATAAAACTTACTACTATAAGTGCAAAGATTGCTAAACTATAACGCAACCATTGTTCTTTAAAAAACCAAGCTAATTTCCGAAAAACAGTAAACATTCCATTCTCTCCTTCCTTTTTTAAGTTGAGAATATCTATCCGCCATCTATCCTACGTTTTTGTTTACCTAACCAATTGAAAGATATTTGCAGCATAAATTTCCCTCCTTCTTTTTTAATAAATACATTAAAATGAAATGATTTAAACATTCCTGTCACTCCCCTCAGTGAACAATTTCTTATTTTGAATATAAAAAATGCGCATACGCCCGTGACGTATACGCATTAAAAAAAGGTCACGAACAATTCGTGACCTCTCCATAACTAATTAAATAAAACGTTTAGTTTTAAACGTACGCTTAAAACAAGCATAGCAATACCTAAAAACCAAAGCTAGCCTTTAAACGACGCTCGGAGATCACGAGATAAGATGTTAAGTTAGCAGATACCAAAGTTACAATTTTTTTGTTTTCCATTTTCGTGACCTCCTTTTCGAATTTTTATTAATTGCTCATAAATTATATATTTTCCAAAATTAAACGTCAATGGTTTTTTAAGAAAATTTTTCCTATTTACTAAAATAACAAACATCATTCATTTATTTACTCAAACTTTACACCCTGACTTATAAGTATAACTAATATTAACAATCCAACTATGGATCCGATAAAAATAGTAGCTCTAATTCTTGATACGTTTGCTTTTTTCACTTCTAACCAGCGAACGGGACGTATTCCACTAATCGAAAATATAGTAATTGCCGACAATAAAATACAAGTCGTATTAACAATAATGAGCATGAAAGAACCATATGCCATATCCCACAGCCCTTGGCCTATAGAGAGCCCGAATGCTACTGTTGGCGGCAGTAATGCAACTGCGACCATCACACCAACTAAATTTCCTGACATTCTATTCAATATGGCTAACGCACCTGCTGCACCAGAAGCTAATGCAAGTATAAAATCAGAAAGCGTTACTTCCGTTCGCGCAATAAACTGATCCGTATCAGTTCCCATCTTAAATATATAACTAAAAAAGATTGATATGATAATTACAATGATGAAACCGAATAAAAAAGTAACCATTGCTTTTACAATTTTTTTATAATCACCTAAAATAGCAGAAAATGCTATTGATATGACAGGTCCAAGCATGGGGGCAATAACCATTGCACCAATGACAACTGCCTCACTATTTTTTATGAAACCCACTGTAGCAACAACAGCAGATAAAATAATAAGTAACGTATAGTTTGTCGTAATAAAACTATTTTTTTCGATTGTTTGGATTAATTCTTGACGACTTGCTCTCTGTAGTTTGGAATTTTCACTTTCTGTAGTTTCTTTCTCCTTTTCCTTTTGCATATCTTCATTCAACGTCTCTCTTGAAATATATGTTTGTACTGGAAAAAGAATTGTTTGAAACCCATCCACTACATTTGCAACACCCTCTAAGTAATTCAATATTTCTTCCACTTGTTTGTGCTCTACAATCATACGTACTAATTTAATGTCCGCTGACTCCTCCGATACCCAATGGGATTTATGCGGGAAAGCAAACAGTTTTTCAGCCGTTTTCTCATAGTGTTTATTTGGTATATACGCTTCAATTAATTGCATACCTAATTTATCTTCCTTTTTTTTGTTTATTCATTATACTTTCCTTTCCTTCCGTTTCGTAAAACCTAAGATTTTTTCTTGTTATAGGTGATGATATAATTTAGTACAATTCACTTCACTCACATGTGTAGATTCGCTATCATAAAAATAGAACAATTAGATCGGATTGAAAATGCGTAAAGGAAAATTTCATTAGTGGGGGTTTTCTTCATCCCGCTAATTGGTAGCGAAACGTATCGGGGTTCTAACGTTCGTTATGCCGTGAAGACAACTTCATCCCTTCTCCAACTATGAAGTGGGGGTCTTACGGACGTTTTCTCGACATAAATTTGTAACTAGAAAGGGGGCACCCCTATTGTTATTAGATGAAATTTTAACTTTTAATACATCATTTGTCGAAAACAAGGAGTATGAACCATACCAAACGGAGCGATATCCTAATAAGAAGCTGGTTATTCTTAGCTGTATGGACACTAGATTAGTGGAGTTATTGCCAAAAGCAATGAATGTAAGAAATGGGGATGTGAAAATCATTAAAAATGCAGGAGCGATTATTTCTAGCCCTTACGGCAGTGTGGTTAGAAGTATACTGATCTCTTTATACGAATTAAGAGCGGAAGAAGTGATGATTGTTGGACATCATAATTGCGGTATGGCAAATATTGATCCAAACAGTATCATTCAAAAAATGCAGGAGCATGGGGTAACAGAAGAAGCTTTTAAACAGGTAGAGCAGGAGGATATTAATTTACAAAAATGGTTAACAGGATTTGATAATGTAGAAGAAAGCGTAAAGAGAAGTGTTGATAAATTAAGAACTCACCCCCTTTTTCCGAAAAGCACGCCAATACACGGTCTTGTCATTAATCCAAGTACAGGAAAACTTCAATTAATCGACAACGGTTACGAATATTCCACATAATTATTTCCTGGGAAATTCCTTTCAACACAAATCGCTAATATTTACAAAGTAAATAGGACGGACAGCATATTATTTTGCTGTCCGTCCTATTTATTTATCGCTTAAACGCCATAGTCAAATTCGTCTGGATGTTTTCCGGTTCGAAAATCTTCGTTAAGATTATTGATTTTTTCCATATCCTCAAAGGTCAATTCAAAATCAAATATATCGGCATTTTCTTTTTGTCGATGTTTTTTTGTCGACTTTGGAATGGTAACAATACCATGTTGATAATCCCAGCGAATCATAACTTGAGCAACGGATTTATTATACTTTGTGGCAATTTCTGTTAGTATTGGATCATCTAGATAACGACCCCTCGCTAAAGGTGACCAAGCTTCTAATTGAATATTATTTGATCGACAGTAATCTAGCAATTCTTTTTGATACAGCTTAGGATGAAACTCTACCTGGTTTACCATTGGTTTCACTTTCGCATCCTTTAACACATCCTCTAGGTGATGGGTCATGAAGTTACTAACACCGATTGCTCTTGCTTTTCCTTGTGTGTAAATTTCCTCTAAAGCCTTCCACGTGTCTTTATATTTTCCAGGAACAGGCCAATGAATAAGATATAAGTCTACATAATCTAAACCAAGCTTTTTTAAACTTTCATCAAAAGCCTTTAAAGTGTTTTCGTATCCTTGATCACTATTCCAAACCTTCGTCGTAACAAAAATGTCTTCACGTTTAATACCACTCTCATGGATTGCTTGCCCTACACCCTCTTCATTATCATATAAGGCTGCTGTATCTATACTTCGGTACCCTAATTCTAAAGCGGATTTAACGGTACTGACAATTTCTGATCCATCCTCCACTTTGTAAACACCTAGACCAAGCCAAGGAATTTTCACGCCATTATGTAATGTTGTTGTACTAGATAGATGCACGAAAACAGCTCCTTCCGTATTTTATACTTTGATCATAAATTGATCACAAGAGAATCGCAAATTATTTGCAATACGTTCCACCCACATTTTGATACAAACAAAAGAATTATCAAAAAAGACTCTTAGCAGATTAGTTGCTAAGAGTCTTTCCCAAGTATTATTCCCTATCTATAGGTGGTTTATTTTCGATGTATTTAGGTAGTTTTGATTCGATAGTAAAGTATGAAATGATCCTTAATAGTACTGGATAAAGAGCAATAATTCCTATCATATCCCCTATAGCGTTTAACGTATTTGTAAAGAGCATCCACCCAGATAATAAAAGCATGATGACAACAGTTACCATACCAGATGGTCCATTAACTGGGATATATAAATTACGCTGGGATGTCGTTTCCTCCTCTAACTGCTTAAAGCATTGATAATGAAAAGGTTTTATACTAAACCATCTAGAAGCTGTAATAAGTTCATCTTGATCGCGAATATTTTTCTTACAATAGTGGCAAAAAAATGACGACATTGTTTCCCCTCCTGTTCTATCTAGTTTAAATGTTTTAACATCTCTATTACCTTTTCTTTTGTTTTATCGCTTTTGTATTCTTGCATCTTGTCTATAATGGTATCTTTTTCATCCCATAAATTAGTTAGCTCGTTTAGGAAGCTTTCTTCGGTTAATTGTTCTTCTTCAATCACACTGGCAAATCCTTGTTTTTTGAATGAATTTGCATTTAAAATTTGATCACCACGACTTGCCTGTTTAGATAATGGAATAAGCAGCATTGGCTTATGCAAAGCTAAAAACTCATAGATTGAATTGGAACCGGCTCTTGAGACAACTAAATCTGTTGCTGCAAGTAAATCCTTAAGCTCATCCTTTACATACTCAAACTGTATGTAACCAAACTTCTTGATCGTTTCGTCCACTTTTCCTTTTCCACATATATGAATAATTTGGAAATTTTTAAGCAATTGATCGAGATTATCTCTAATAATATCATTTAGCTTTTGGGAGCCCGTGCTACCCCCCATAATTAAAATAACTGGTTTTCCACTAACAAAATCACAAATTTGTAGACCCTTTTCCTTTTTACCTTGGAAAAGCTCTTCCCTTATAATAGCACCAATCCATTCTGCTTTTTTTTCCGGAAGAAATTTCATCGTTTCAGGAAAAGTAGCAAGAACCTTTTTTGCAAATGGAAAAGCTAGCTTATTAGCAAGCCCAGGAGTATAATCGGACTCATGAACATAAGCAGGGATACCTTTTAGTTTCGCAGCAGTTACAACAGGAACAGCAACGAATCCCCCTTTGGAAAAAATAACATTCGGTTTTATTTTTCTTAAAAGTCGAAGTGATTGCCATGTTCCTTTTAAAACGCGGAAAGGATCTTTAAAGTTTTCTTTATCAAAATACCGGCGTAATTTTCCGGTTGATATACTATGATAGGTTACTTTTTCTAATGGCGTTATTAAATCTTTCTCAATGCCTGCATGGGAGCCGATATAATGTACGTCCCATCCATCTTTTATGAATTCTGGTATTAAAGCTAAATTGACGACGACATGACCTGCTGTACCGCCACCTGTAAAAACGATTGTTTTATTCTTTTTCACTGCACAGTCGTCCTTTCTTTAGACAAAAAATTAAAAAAGTATAAACACTTTTACTAAAACTTTTAGATTGTAATCAAACACCTTCTATCATCGTAAAAGAAATTGAAGAGAAAAGGAAGTCTTTTATGTATCCTACAAACACATTAATGGAAAAATGCAAATTATTTCTCATCATTTCCTTCCCCATATTCATTACACAAATAGGTTTATATTCGATGAATTTTTTCGATACGATTATGTCTGGTAGAGCTGGTGCAGCTGACTTGGCAGGAGTAGCTATCGGATCGAGTATTTGGCTACCTGTTTTCACAGGCATAAATGGCATTTTACTCGCCTTATCCCCAATCGTTGCACAATTAATTGGGGCTGAAAAAAAGGAAAAGATAGCGGATGCAGTAAAACAAGGAATTTATTTATCGATTGCTCTAGCCATTATTGTTTTCGTCATCGGGATTTTTACATTAAACCCTATATTAAACACAATGAGTCTAGAAACAGAAGTACGGCATGTAGCAAAATATTATTTAGTTGCACTTGGTCTCGGTATTATTCCTTTATTTATGTTCAATGTCATTCGTTGTTTTATTGATGCTCTTGGTCAAACAAGGGTTTCTATGTTTATTATTCTCCTTTCCCTACCAATTAACATTTTATTTAATTATATGTTTATTTTCGGTAAATTCGGTGCACCCACTTTAGGTGGTATAGGAGCTGGAGTCGCATCATCATTAACGTATTTAATATGTATGATTATTTCACTAATCGTCATTTTGAAAATTAGGCCATTTTCTGGATATTCTATTTTTCAAAAATATTCCCCACCATCCTTATCAGCATGGTGGGAGCAATTAAAAATTGGAATTCCGATTGGTTTTGCTATCTTTTTTGAAACGAGTATCTTTGCAGCAGTTACGTTATTTATGAGTCAATACGACACAGAAACTATAGCAGCTCACCAAGCAGCAATGAACTTCCAAGCATTACTCTATATGGGGCCTTTAAGCATAGCGATGGCACTAACGATAGCAGTTGGGTATGAAGTCGGTGCAAAAAGGTTTAATCACGCAAAGCAGTACAGTATTATCGGTATTTCTACTGCTTTAACGATGGCTGTATTCGGTGGGACTTTTATGTATATATTTGATCAGGAAATTATCAAACTTTATACGGAAAACGAACAGGTTATTCATTTAGGATCCCAATTTATAATTTACGCTATATTTTTTCAATTATCTGATGCGTTTGGGGCACCTATACAAGGAGCATTACGTGGCTATAAAGATGTGAATGTAACGACCATTATGGCTTTTGTCTCCTTCTGGGTCATTGGATTACCAAGTGGATACATTTTAGCCAACTATACAGCCTTTGGTCCTTTCGGATATTGGATTGGATTAATTGTAGGATTGGCTGCAGGTGCAACAACATTACTGTTCCGTCTATTATTTATTCAACGAAAAAACAGAATAGAAGTTGCGCAAACCCTTTAAAAATAGGTGGTTCAAGAATGCTAAAATACTAGGCATTCTAAGAACCACCTATTTTTGTCGTCCCTACACACTTTTACTTGCATGATTATTTCACCGCACTAAATAAACGAAGCTTTAAACTACTTTCTCGAAGACAATATTGTGAAATGTCGTTAGTGTATCTACTCAATTGATAATCATATTAAATAAGATGGCTTTTATCGAAAGAATAACTTAAGAATGTCAGAACACAATATACAGTTAGAGGAGGAAAAGCTGTTCATGAAATTTTTGTACGAAATTAGCAATAGTGATTTTATTGATTTTATGTTTCTATGAGGTACTCTGAATCAATTAACTTAGGTGTGGTGATTGAACAATGGAAGCTGAATCACTCTCGAAAATTGAGAAATTAGCTTTGTCCCGTCGTGATACATTTCAAAGTAGTTCGATTATTTATTTATTAAGAGCAATATTAGCTAGTATGTTTATCGGTTTTGGCGTAATTGTTGCTTTTCGCACCGGGAATTTCTTTTATATGGATCACTCACCTTTTACCTATCCGATTGCAGCAATAACCTTTGGTGTAGCTATTATCTTAATAGCTTATGGTGGTGGAGATTTATTTACCGGGGATACATTCTACTATACATATGCGGCCTTGCGCAAAAGGATGGAGTGGGCTGTTGTTGGACAAATGTGGGCATACAGTTACATAGGTAATATAATTGGTGCCATATTCTTTGCCGTATTAATTTACTTCACAGGATTATTTCAAGATGAATCTGTTAATAGGTTTTTATTAACAATTGCTCAGAACAAAACCCAAATATCAACAACCGAATTATTTTTTAGAGGTATTCTTTGTAATTGGCTTGTTTGTCTTGCTTTTTTTCTTCCTGTGGGACTTCAAGGAGATGGAACGAAAATATTTATTATGATTTTTTTAGTATTTTGTTTTTTTATTTCTGGATACGAACACAGTATTGCAAACATGTGTACTTTCGCTATTTCTTTTGTCATCAATCATCCGGATTCGGTAACATTAAGCGGGATCATACACAATTTAATACCCGTTACAATCGGAAATCTCATTGGTGGTGGAGGGTTTATGGCCTGGATGTATTTTTATGCTAATAAGTCTTATATAAAGGAAAAAAGCAGTCAAAACCATTAACATTTTGACTGCTTTTTGTATTATTTTTACGTTCTTCGCCTCATTGGAATGGCTATAAAGCTTTGCCTTATTCACTGACTTTAACGTTATACGTCCTCAACCAATAATCAATTTGACAAAGGTGAGCTATCAACTGAGGGCCTTTCATTAACTGACCATACCAAGGATCTTTAAATTCTTTACCCTCTGAATCTACAATAGCTTTTATTTTTTTCCTATCCATAAAATCAAATAAAGGAGAGTTAGAATCAGCTACTATTTCGTTCATCCAATCGACAACCTGCTTTGTGTACTCAGGTTGAAAGGTTTTTGGATACGGATTCTTTTTACGATAAAGTACATCATCAGGCAAAATACCCTCTAGAGCTTTTCTTAAAATACCTTTTTCCCTACCTTGTAAATTTTTCATTTCCCAAGGAATATTCCACACATATTCTACTAATCTATGATCTGCAAAAGGGACCCTCACTTCTATACTAGCACCCATACTCATACGATCTTTTCGGTCTAGTAATTGGGCCATAAACCAATGCATATTCAAATAAAACAATTCCCTACGCCGTGCATCTTCCTCCCTTTCTCCTTCCAATCTTGGCGTTTCCTCAATTGTTTCTTTATAGCGATTATAGACGTATTCTTTTAGGTTTAATTTCTTTTCCCATTCTGGATGAAGTAAATCATTACGAGAATCAAGTGACCTCATCCAAGGAAATCCTACATTAGAAGATTCATTTGGTTGATGGAACCAAGGGTACCCACCAAATATTTCGTCGGCACACTCACCCGATAAACTCACAGTAGTATGTTGTTTAATTCGTCGGCAAAACCAAAGCAGGGAAGAATCAATGTCAGCCATTCCTGGTTGATCCCTTAAAACGACCGCTTCTTTTAATGTATCAGCCAGTTCAAAACCAGAAATAATTTCATTATGATGATTGGTGGAAAAATGATTGGCCATTTTCTCAATCCAAGGTCCATCACTGGATGGTTGAAATTTACTCGCCTCAAAATGTTTATCATTACCTTCATAGTCAATGGAGAATGTCGTTAATGCCCCTTTACCTGTTTCTTTGTAATGATTGGCAGCAATTGCTGTAATCCCACTTGAATCAAGACCTCCAGATAGAAACGTAGATAAAGGTACATCGGCTACAAGCTGGCGCTGAACAGCATCTAAAAACAATTCTCTTACGTTCTCTGCTGTTTCATCGACAGAGTCAGTATGAACATTACTTTCTACATTCCAGTAGCGCCATACCTTTAATCCATCCCTTGAAAAAGTAAGGGAGTGCCCTGCTCTTAACTCTTTACATCCTTTAAAAATTCCATGACCTGGTGTCCTAGAAGGACCCAATCCAAATATTTCAGATAAACCGTCACGATCAACCTCTGCCTTACTATCTGGATGTGCTAATATTGCTTTCAACTCAGAGCCGAAAACAAATTTTTCGTTGTCGCTCATATAAAAAAGTGGCTTGACTCCTAATCGATCCCTGGACATAAAAAGCTGTTCCTTTTTTTCATCCCACACCCCAAAAGCATATATCCCATTTAAATGGTCTACACAGTTTTCTCCCCATTCCATGTAGGAAACGAGTAACACCTCGGTATCAGAAGTGGTTGTAAATCGATATCCTCTTTTCAGAAGCTCTTGTCGGATTTCATCTGTGTTGTATAGTTCACCATTATAAGCAATTGTGTAAGTATACCCATTTTTCTCTCGACTCATCGGCTGAATGCCACCTTCTAGATCGACAACAGCTAATCTTTTATGACCAAATCCAATATGTCTATTAACCCAAATCTGTGTATCATCGGGGCCTCTTTTTGTTAATGTATCTGTCATTTTTTGAAGAAATTCTCTCTCTGTTTCTAAGTCTTTTTTCCAATTAACTAAACCAGTAATACCACACAAAAAGCTTCATCCTCTCCTTGTAAATACAATGTTGAAAAACAATCTATGTGGTCATTCTATGCACGCTTTCCCTAAATATTCCTGTACAAATAACATATTAATATATGTACAACGCTTTCATATTATGTCAGGCCAAAGCTGAAAAGTTTACAGAAATAATCCCGCTATAGTAGCAGATAAAATGGAGGCTAGTGTTGCACCTATTAATAGCTTCATGCCAAATTGCGAAACGGCCTTTCCTTTTTCATTATCAATCGCTTGCACCGTACCTGCGATAATTCCAATAGATGAAAAATTAGCAAAGCTTGTTAAAAATACGGATACAATCCCTACCGTTTTCTCACTTAAATTTGGAATTAGATCTTGAAAATCTAGCATTGCCACGAATTCGTTTGTTACAATTTTGGTACCCATAATACTTCCCGCTTCCATCACTTCATTCGGAGCAATTCCCATTAAGATCCCAATTGGTGCAAGGATAAACCCGAGAATTTGCTGTAATGTTGTCCCTGCGAACACTAACTGAATCATCCAGTTTACTAATGCTAAGGAAGCAATAAAAGCAACTAGCATAGTAGCTACAATTAAAGCAATTTTCCCCCCATCTAACGCCCCATTTCCCATCGCTTCAAACACACTTCTTGCATTCGCCACATTTTTTACATCCACTCGGTCTTCTTCCTTTTTCACTCTTACTGGGGCAATAATAGAAGCAATGATAAGGGCACTAAACATATTTAATGGAAGTGCAACTAATACAAACTGTGGAGGAATCATTTGCATATAAGCTCCAACAATTGAAGCCGATACAGATCCCATTGCGGAAGCACTTACAATATATAAACGATTTCTATCCAAATAGTGAAACTGTGTTTTGATTGCTATTAGTGCCTCGGATTGACCAAAAAATATACTATTAACTGCATTAAAGGATTCCACTCTCGGTAATCCAGTAATTTTAGATAACCATCCTCCGACATATTTAATAATAATTGGTAAAATTCGCAAGTAGGTCAATACAGACAAAATAGTCGAAAAGAAAATGATTAACAGTAGTACGTCAAAAAAGAAAATGCCTTCCCCTTCATTACGCGCAACTCCCCCAACAATGAAATAAACACCTTCTGCTCCAAATGCAATTAACTTGTTAAATCCTGCTGAAATTTTGTTAATAATAAACCTACCAACATCTGTGTTAAACATAAAAGCGGTAATGATTAGTTGCAAAACTACCATTATCATGATTCCCATGTAGTTTATATTTTTTTTATCATTAGACATAAAAAAAGCAATCCCTAAAACAACCCCAATAGCGAGTAACCCTAAAATAATATCCATACGATCACACCCCTACCATTATTTTGTTTTTTAGTTTTCACTTTATTGACTAAATCATCCAAAAAACAAAATAATGGCCCTTGTTTTTAAAACAAGGACCGAATAATTTACTTACTTTTTAATAAACATTTGTGTCCAATAATGGCCATAGCTTCCACCTTTTGCATACCCTACACCAATGTGTGTTACATTCGGATCAAGGATATTTTTCTTATGTCCAGGGCTGTTCATCCAAGAACGAACCACTTCATCTGGAGTTCGTTGTCCAGCTGCAATATTTTCGGATGCACGTGTGTAGGAAATGCCAAAGTTTTTAATCATTGTAAATGGTGAACCGTACGTTGGAGAGTCATGGGCAAAGTAGCCTTGATCCCTCATATCAACTGATTTATAACGGGCCACACGGGCTAACTGCCAATCAAACGTTAAAGCAGGCAACCCATTTTGTGCTCGATAATTATTGGTTATTTTCGCAACCTGCTCCTCCACTGATTGTGTTCCTTGGGTAAGAGGAATCGTGACCTTATCCCCCGGATAAATTAAATTCGGGTTCTTAAATTGAGGGTTAGCACTAATAATTTCCGACAAACCAATTTGATAACGTACAGAAATCTTCCACAAAGAATCTCCAGGCTGAACCGTGTATGTATCTGTCTGCGCGGAAGTTTTCACTTGAAATAACAGTGTCAACATTAAAATAACCGTTCCAAATGTAACAACCAGTTTCTTCATTTTATCTCTCCTTTCTGAAATCACACTTAGTATGTGTAAAAAGATACTAAATAACCAAAAAATAACTATTTTTTTCATTCCGTTATTACAAAAAAAGAGTCACTTCTATGAGTAACTCTTTGTCCCCGTTTATTCGTTTATATACTTCAGATGCTGATTACCATAGAAATTCTCCAGAATAAATTGCTTGGCAGGCACATTGGCTTGTAAAAACGAAAGGAAGAAATTTTTGTTATCATATGGCACCTCTTTAAAGGAGACATGAATGCCCCCTTCTTCTCCCACTTCAATCACGCAGTATGGCGCGAGTGGTTTATGTGAACATCCTAGTGAGCTTGGATTTAGATATAACTTGTGATTTGACTTAAAATGATGAATAACATGATGATGTCCAAAACAAATAACGCTTGCACGAGAATGTTGATAAAGCTTATCTAGTTTTTCCGTAGATGGATATTGATCTATAGGAAGAAATTCTTTGGACTCATTTATATGATAATGTACAAAAAGAAACTCGACTCCATTTATATTAGACCGAAGAGACAGTGGCATATGTGATAATTTCGTTAAATAATCTGGATTAATGTGTGAGGCAATCCATTCATGATGCTTCTTTTCTTCCCCTTTACTTAGTGGTTCAAGACCATTTTTGATAGCCAAAATAGCCTCATCATGATTTCCCCTTACAAAAGATAGATGCTTTTTTGAAAACAATATTTCTAATACTTCATTTGTTTCATGCCCAATTCCAATTAGATCTCCTAAACAATATGTATGTTCAATGTCAGGGTCCTGCTCAATTTCAGCTAAAACCGCTTTAAGAGCAGCGCTATTTCCATGAATATCTGTCATAATGGCTATTTTTCTCATTTGTTTTTCCCCTTTTGCGAAATATTCAAATGTTAAGGTGACCATATTCGACTAACATCTATCAATTGTGTGCTATCAAAAGTTAGCTTATAAATATCCGGCATTGTTAGTTGTTCCCAAAATGAAAAATCATAACGAGGATCAAAATAATTCATAATCAACACCATAATATTTCCATGTGTACTTATAACTATATTTTGTCCATTAAACTGATCTATGAGTTGTACAATTGCATCGACGCCCCTCTTTTGAGCCGTATGGTTCGATTCTCCACCCTCCCACGCAAAGTCAAAATCGTTCCATACCTTTTTTATAGCCAAATCAAAATTTTCAACAGCCCCTTCAGCTAGCTTTCTTTCCTTATATCCGTCTACTATTTCTATTTTCTTATCTACGTATTTCGCAAGCCCTTCCACGGTTTGAATAGCTCTTTTATATGGACTAGATACAATATGGTCAATATTTTCGTTTTGTAGTAATCCAGTTACTTCATGAGCATCTAAAAAGCCTCTTTCTGATAACGGCCTCCCTAATTCATCTGGTGTATAAGTGGAATGCGCATGTCGCACAAAATAAAGAGTTGTTAACAGGGAAATCCCTCCTCCAAAAATTCTAAACTACCAAGCTAATAGGTTAAATAATTACTTTGTTTGTACGAGTCCATTATACCTGTACATTATCGAGGAAAATAGTGTCACAAAATATACCATTTTATACCATAAAAAAAGCTGCTTACCAATTTATAATGAAAGTATAAATACAATGAAAAACACGAGAAACTAGGGAGTGAATACCATGAAAAAACTATTAGTAGCTATTGACGGTTCCGAGCATTCCAAAAAGGCATTCCAATTAGCCCTTTCAATGACCAAGGGTCAGAACGTAGAACTTGTTCTTCTCAATGTGCAACCAACCTACCATTCACCAAATGTAAAACGTTTTGTAAATCTACAACAGATTCGTGAATACCAAGAGGAACTTAGCCAAGAAGCTTTTGACATCATACTTTCTGACGCGAACCTAGCTGATGATGTCCATCTAAGTAAGAAAGTGAGACTTGGGGATCCAGGAACAGAAATTTGCAAGGAAGCAAAAGAAATAAACGCGACATTGATTATTATGGGTAATAGAGGACTAGGTCCAATTAAAAGAGCGGTTTTAGGAAGTGTAAGCTACAGCGTTCTACATAATGCGACGTGTCCAGTAACAATTGTTCCTTAATCTCCAGTTCTTCAACGATGAATCCTCAAAAACAAAAACTAGACCCTTTTCCTTTTCGGATAAGGTCTAGTTTTTTATTATTAATTGCTTTTCGTTAAACTGCGGAGTAACTATATCTTGTATTTTGATCAGTGCTATACGACCGCTTCGGCAGAATACTTCGCTTTCCACGGGCACGGCCTCAGCCTCCTCGCAGAAAACCACTGCTGCGGGGTCTTCAGACACGTGCTATCCCGTAGGAGTCTGTGTATTTTCGTAGCGGCTGTGATTCATATATATAAGTTACGTCGCATTTTCCATCAACTATCACTAACAACAATTTATAAGAAAAGAGCCAATTGTTTATTGCCTTGCTATACCCACCATCTACAATTACATCATCACACTAATCTACTTCCCAAGAAACAATCTATACAACTGAATAACCACGAGTGGAACTAAAGACAAAATATAAATAGTTCCAAATTGTGTAGCATTCAAAACAGCAATTTCAAATACACCCATAAGTGGTGGTAAAAATAATACTAAATGTAACAGTACAACTCCGATAATGACAGCGTACCACAGATATTTATTGGAAAAGAAACCTGTCTTAAATAATGAATGCCTACTTCTAGAGTTAAAACCATGAAATAATCTTGCTAAACACAGCGTAGAAAAGGCCATTGTACTAGCAACCATCGCGTCTCCCGTTGATAAGCCAATATGAAATGCCATTAAGGTTGAAATAGCGATAATGACACCCTCAACCGATACTCTTCTCGCAAAGGATTTATTCAAGAGAGGAATATTGATATCTCTCGGCTTTTCTTTCATTAATTTTTTATTATGTGGTTCAAGACCAATTGCTATAGCAGGTAAACTGTCCGTTAGAAGATTGATAAATAGTAAATGTACAGCAGCAAACGGGACTGGTAAAGCTAGCAAGGATGCATATAAAACAGACAGAACTCCACCCATATTCCCCGCTAATAAAAACTTAATAGAATTCTGGATGTTTGCATAGATGCTTCTCCCGTTCGAAATGGCTTTTACAATAGTGGAAAAATTATCATCTGTTAGAACCATAGACGATGCTTCTTTCGCAACCTCTGTTCCCGTAATTCCCATTGCAATTCCAATGTCAGCCTGTTTGAGAGCAGGTCCGTCATTAACACCGTCTCCAGTCATCGCAACAACATTCCCTTTTTCCTGCCAAGCTTTTACAATCCTAATCTTATGTTCGGGGGAAACCCTTGCATAAACGGAAATATTCTCGACTTTTTCTTTCAGTTCCTGGTCACTCCATTTTTCAATTTCTGTTCCTTCTACAGCTTCTGCATCTTCTTTAAGAATACCGATTTGTTTTGCGATTGCAGATGCTGTAATCTTATGGTCTCCGGTAATCATCACAGGCTTAATACCTGCCTCAATACAAGAAGAAACAGCTCCTGCTGATTCCTCTCTTGGAGGATCCATCATGGAAATTAACCCAACAAAGGTTAAGTCATTCTCATCCTCAAAATCAATTTTACCTTCAACCACTTCTTTATAGGCAAACCCAAGCACCCGAAGACCACTCATCGAAAAGTCCCTATTTACATTCTCTATTTCTTGTCTATGTTTATCAGTAAATTCTATAATTCCATTAGACGTTTCAATCTTTGCTACTCTTGATAAAAGGACGTCCAGCGCCCCTTTTGTGAGCATCAAATTCTTGCCTTCGTATTGGTTAACTGTACTCATCATTTTTCGATCGGAGTCAAATGGCAATTCCCCAATCCTCGGGTACTTTTCTCTAATGACTAGTTCATCTAATCTGTAGTCTTCACCTAAATCCACCAGTGCTATTTCCGTCGGATCCCCAATTTCCTTTTTATCAATTGTCACGGAATCATTACACAGTAAAGACATGAGAAGAATTCTTTTTTCAATTGGATCCCCCAAATTTAACTGATTATGTTCCGTCACTTGTTGATTGACATAAACTTTTTGAACTGTCATCTTGTTTTGAGTTAATGTACCTGTTTTATCAGAACAAATCACGGATATACTTCCTAAACTTTCTACAGCATGGAGCTTGCGAACAATGGCATTCTCCTTTGCCATCTTCTGGGTTCCAAAGGCTAATACAATGGTAACAATGGAGCTTAATGCCTCAGGAATAGCTGCAACAGCAAGTGCTACGGCAAACATGAATGAATCTGCAATTTCATTTCCTCTTATAATATCTACTGCAAAAATTAGAATGGCAATGGCAATAATAATACCTGCTAGCTTCTTACCAAATTGGTCGAGATTTGCCTGAAGCGGTGTCTTTTTCTCCTTGGCTGATTCTAATAAGTTTGCAATCTTGCCAATTTCGGTATTCATACCGATGTTTGTCACCACAACTACACCACGTCCATATGTTACGAAACTACCGGAAAAAACCATATTCTTTTTATCACCAATCGGTACGTCCTGTTCTGCTATTGGTTCTATATCTTTTTCAACACTTAATGACTCACCTGTTAACGAGCTTTCATTTATTTGCAGGCTATGATTTTCAATTATTCGTCCATCTGCACTGACAAAATCACCTGCATCAAGATAAAGAATATCACCAACTACAAGTTCCCTTGAGGGAATTTCAACCTTCTGACCATTTCTTACAACCTTTGCAGTTGGTGAAGAAAGGGCTTTTAAACTATTTAAACTTTGTTCCGCTTTAAGATGTTGTACCGTTCCCAGAATGGCATTCAGTATAATGACAACTAAGATGACTATCGTACTTTCAAATTTCCCTAAAAAAGCAGAGATGACTGCAGCTGCAATTAAAATAATGACCAAAAAGTCCTTAAACTGTTCGAAAAACACTTCAAATGCTGTTTTTCTTTTTCCTTCTGCTAATTCGTTATAGCCGTATTGTTCACGACGTTTCTCTATGTCTTCAGATACCAATCCTCTATCTGTAGCTTCTAGTTCGTCTAGTACTTCTCTTGATGTTTTCATGAAAAATTGACTCATTGAAAAGTTACCCCCTTCAGGAATGGGTCCACATTCATAATTGGTATGTTTATCCATCCCTATCGTTTTGCCTAATTGTTTATATACTTGTTTTTCTCATTCTCCACTATTTACATTCTATTTTATAAAATAAAATTGTTAGGAAGATATATACTTTCATAAAAGCCATAATAATTTCATAATTTTGGTAACAAAAAAGACACAACTAAAAACCAGGACAGCCTGATTAAAGATGTCCTGGTTTTAGTTGTGTCTTTCATTAAACTTCCTGCTTCTTAAAAAACTCTTTCATAGCGTAAAAAACATCCGATTTTTTCTTTAATACATAGTATTTAAATTTTTCATCCTTAATGGAATGATAAGCAGACATTAAAGTTGAATGTCGATTATATTGATTCACTTCACCATATCCAAACAAACTAGATTTTTTCATTAATTCATTCACCAATGCTACACAATTCTTATTGTCAGAAGTTAAATTATCCCCATCCGAAAAATGAATTGGATAGATGTTATACCGAGCTGGATCATATTTTTGGTCGATTAGTTCGAGTGCTTTTCGATAAGCAGAGGAGCAAATTGTCCCTCCACTCTCACCTTTTGAGAAAAACTCATCCTCATTGACAACTTTTGCTTCGGTATGGTGAGCAATAAATTCAATTTCTACTGTATCGTAATTTTTTCTTAAAAAGCGAGTAGTCCAGAAGAAAAAGCTACGAGCCATATATTTTTCCCACATCCCCATAGACCCTGAAGTGTCCATGATGGCTAAAACGACTGCACGTGAATCTGGTTTCTCAATATCCTCCCATGTTTTATAACGAAGATCGTCCGGATAAATAGGTAGAAAGGAAGCTTTTCCTTCTTGAGCATTTCTCTTCAATGCTTCTTTCAAGGTTCTCTTCTTATCAATATTACCAGTTAGCCCTGTCTTACGGAGGTCTCTGAATTCCGTATCGGTATGAATAATTTGATCCTTTTCTTTTTCTTGTAGATTCGGTAATTCTAGCTGTTGAAAAAATTCCTCCTCTAATTCTTCAAAAGAAACCTCTGTTTCGTAATAGTCTTCTCCTGGTTGATCACCTGGTTTACTTCCAGTCCCCTTTTGTTGGGCGTTACCATCTTTCGCAACGACATCGCCTACTTTGCTGTCTCCCTTCCCTTGACCAACATGCTGGTTTTTGTCGTAGTTATATTTAATTTTATATTCATTTAAGGAACGTACAGGAATTTTAACTACATCTTTTCCTTTAGACATAATGATGTTTTCTTCTGTAATAAGGTCAGGTAATTTTTGTTTCATTGCTTCCTTCACTTTTTGCTGATGCCGTTTTTGGTCATCATGGCCTTTTTGGTGGAGGGACCAATCTTCTTCCGAAATAATAAAACTTTTATGATTATCCATTCCATTCCCTCCTTATCATGAGTTACTCTATCATATGCAGCATTTGGACTTCTTTTCACTATATAAAAAATTTTTCTTAAATATGAAACATTTAACATACCTTGTACGTCTATATTAATGAAGGGTTTGCCCTAACCCAGAACATAAAGTGATAAAGCCAGTCTTTATTGCTCCCCTAATTTTTATGTAGATTGATCATGATTTGTCTAGATCACTAAAAGGCAGAGGATATCCCTCTGCCTTTTAGTATTTTTTCATGTTCTAGATGCGTGCAGTTTTAATCCAGATTGACCATAAATAGGAGTTTCCAGCACTTTTTCTTTAAATCCTCGCCCTAAATATCGCAATCTTTCCCGTTATACCTTCAACTTTCACCAAACAACTGCAATTATTGGTCCAGAAACTCAAAAAAGGTGTCCCATTAAAGGGACACCTTTTTCTACTTTATAAAAATTAACCTTGTAGTAATAAATCGTATGGATCTTCCAATAATTCTTTCACACGAACTAAGAATTGAACAGCTTCTTTTCCGTCGATAATGCGGTGGTCATAAGATAATGCAAGATACATCATTGGACGAACTTCGATAGAATCATCTGGCATAACAATAGGGCGTTTTTGGATCTTATGCATACCTAAAATACCAACCTGAGGTGTGTTTAAGATAGGTGTTGAAATTAAAGAACCAAAAATACCACCATTTGTTATAGTGAATGAACCACCTTGTAGATCAGCTAATCCTAATTCGTTATTTCTTGCTTTTTTCGCTAGGTTACCGATTTCCTTCTCGATACCTGCAAAGCTTAAACGGTCTGCATCGCGTACTACTGGTACAACAAGTCCGTCATCTGTAGATACCGCCATACCGATATCATAGAATTGTTTCATGACGATTTCGTCATCTTGGATTTCAGCATTTACTAATGGGTAATCTTTTAATGCACCAACTACAGCTTTTGTAAAGAATGACATAAAGCCTAGCTTAACACCGAATTTTTCAAAGAATTCATCTTTACGTTCGTTACGTAGCTTCATCACAGCAGTCATGTCAACTTCATTAAACGTTGTAAGCATAGCAGCTGTTTGCTGTGCTTCTACTAAACGCTTCGCAATTGTTTGACGGCGACGAGACATTTTAATACGTTCTACTGGTTTAGCAAATTCTGTTTTAGCTGATTTTTTTGTTTCGCCTTTACTACTAGTGTCTTTCGCTTTTTTACTGCTCTCTACTTTTTCTTTAGCCGCTTGCTCTACATCTTCCATTCTGATTCGACCAAGTGGGTCTTTCGGATAGAGATCCCCTAAATTAATCCCAAGCTCACGCGCTCTCTTTCTAGTAGCTGGAGAAGCAACTGGAGTTCCTTGATTATTAGATTCTTCTTTTGCTACTTCTTGTGGTTCTGGAGTAGACTCTTCTTTTGTTTCTGCTTTAGCTTCTGTTTTTTCTTCTTTAGGTGCTTCTTCTCCACCACTCGGAGCAGCTTGAGCACTTCCACTCTCATCGACCTTAGCGATAACGTCCCCAACTTCAACGTCTTCCCCTTCGCCAACAACGATTTCAGCAATAACACCTGAATAATCAGAGTTTACCTCTACGTTTACTTTATCTGTTTCCAGTTCAAGAACTGGGTCACCTTTTTCTACTTTATCGCCTACTTTTACAAGCCATTCAGCTATTGTACCTTCTGTAATGGATTCGGCAAGCTCAGGAACTTTAATTTCTTTCACGAGAATCTCCTCCTTTAGACAACTTCAGTGCCTCATTTACGATACGGCTTTGCTCTGTTTTGTGTACATTTGGCTCACCAACTGCTGGTGACGAACGGCGTGGACGACCAATATAACTTAACTTTTGTTTTCCTTTTAACATCGTGTTTAATTTTCTTTTCACAAAATCCCAGCCACCAGCATTTTTAGGTTCCTCTTGAATCCAAGCAACCTCTTCAATATTTCCGTAATGATCTAAAATTTCTTGGACTTGCTTTTTAGGGAATGGATAAATTTGTTCCACACGTGCAATGTGTAACCAATCAAAATCTTGGTCCTTCGCATTGTCAATTGCTTCTTCTAAATCAACCATTACTTTTCCGCTTCCAAGCACTAGTCTTTTCACCTTTGTCTTTTTGCTACCTAAACCTGCTTGCTCGACAACTGGTTTAAATTTACCGTCCGTGAATTCCTCTCTCTTAGCTGCGACTCTAGCGTTACGAAGCAAGCTCTTTGGTGTCATCACAATAAGTGGACGGGATGAATCTTTTCCACCAATTGCCGCTTGCCTGCGCAGCAAGTGGAAAATTTGCGCGGATGATGTTACGTTCGCTACTGTCCAGTTATTTTCTGCAGATAACTGTAGGAAACGTTCTAATCGAGCGCTAGAATGCTCTGGTCCTTGCCCTTCATATCCGTGAGGCAATAACATAACCATATTTGATTTTTGTCCCCACTTAGCACGACCTGCAGCAATGAATTGATCAATAATTACTTGGCCTGCGTTAGCAAAATCCCCAAACTGAGCTTCCCAAATTACTAACGTTTCAGGTGCTTGCACACTGTAACCATATTCAAATCCTAACACGCCAGCCTCAGAAAGTGGACTATTGTGAATATCAAATGAAGCATTCACTCCATCTAAACCGTGTAGAGGACTATAGGATTCTTCTGTTTCTACATCATGTAAAACGATATGACGATGAGCAAATGTTCCACGCTCACTGTCCTGACCTGTAAGACGGATTGGTGTTCCATCCTTTAGAATAGAAGCAAAAGCTAATGCCTCTCCTAAAGACCAGTCTATTTTATCTTCCTCAAAGCCTTTTGCTCTCTTTTGAAGAATACGTTCTAACTTTTTAAATACGTTAAATCCTTCTGGACGTTTAAGCATACCTTCATTAAGGGCCTCTAACGTTTCCAATGGTACAGACGTATCAATTTTATCTAGTCCGTTTGCCACTGCCTCAGGAACTTCTACTGAAATTTTTGGTTCGTATTTATCTTCTTTCATGCTATCGTATATAGATTTCAGTCTTTGAGCGACTTCATCTTTTATGTTTGTAAATTCTTCCTCAGAAATAATATTCTGTTGTTGTAGTTGCTTTCCATATAAATGGAATACTGTTTCATGCTGATCTATCTCTTTATAAAGGTGAGGCTGTGTCGAACGTGGTTCATCCATTTCATTATGACCATAACGACGATAACCAACTAAGTCAATTAAGACGTCTTTATTGAACTTTTTACGATATTCATATATGAAAGCAACCGCTGTCATACAAGCCTCTGGATCATCCGCATTTACGTGAACAACAGGAATTTCAAAACCTTTTGCTAAGTCACTCGCATACGTTGTTGAACGACTTTCTGTATTATTCGTTGTGAAACCAACCATATTGTTAGCAATGATATGGATAGTTCCGCCAATTTTATACCCTTTTAATTGGGACATGTTTAAGCTTTCTGCTACTACACCTTCACCAATGAACGCAGCATCTCCATGAATTAAAATACTAAAGGCTTTATCTGATTCATGATTTGAATAGCCGCGAGCAGTGCGATCATCTTGTGCAGCCCGTGTGTAACCTCCAACAACAGGGTTCACATACTCAAGATGAGAAGGATTGTGAGCTAGTGTAACTCTTGTGCTAGATTTTCCTTCACCAAGTACTTCTCTATCAGCACCAAAATGATATTTAACATCACCAGTCCAACCGTAGTTAATCCCAGTTGAACCTTCTGATGGAACCAATTCCTTATCAGGAGAATGATGAAATTCAGAGAAAATTTTATCGTAAGGTTTACCAAGAACATTGGCCAACACATTTAAACGTCCTCTATGCGCCATTCCCATCATGATGTGCTTAATCGAATCATTCGCTGCATCCTTGACAACACGATCCAGCATTGGAACCATTATATCTAAGCCTTCGATAGAGAATCTTTTTTGCCCAACAAAAGTTTTAGCTAGGAAATGTTCAAATCCTTCCACTTCAGCAAGACGACCTAATAATTCCTTCTTCTCTTCAGGTGTGAGAGCAACTTCAAACTCACCTGATTCCACTTTATGCTGTAACCACTCACGCTCATCATCATCATGTACATGATAGAATTCGAAAGCAATTTTACCAGAGTATTTAGCTTTTAAATTATTGACAACATCATATCCAGTTTTCACATGGCTAGGAGCATTTTGCCATAACCAATGGGAAGGGATTGACTTTAAATCAGCATCACTTAAGCCATAAGTCTTCGGATCAACTAACGCAGAATAACGGCCTTTTTTATTTCCGACAGCATATATATCTGCTTCTAGATGACCATGACGTCGAATAGCTTCTACAAGCTTCATTGCAGCTGTAATTTTTTTAACATCTAAGTCCGATACTGCTTGTGATTCTTTTTGAGTTGTTCCGCCTTTTGTCATCCATTCTGGAGCACCATACTCCTGGAAGATTTCCTGTAAAGACGAATCAACCGAATTAGGGTCTTCCAAAAATCTTTCATATTGTTCTTCTATATAACCCATATTTGGGCCGTGAAACTGTTCCCAAACGCTTCCGTTTGACCCTTTGTTTGACACTATACACTACCCCCATTAGAATTTCGTAAACGTATTCAAACCAATTCTTATTATAGTTTTTAACTACCAAGGTCTCAAATTATTTCCTTCGATTTAATAAAATTTGTTACCGAAAAGATATTCTTATTCTTTATCCTACCATTCTACTCGACAAATAAGTCAAATAGTGTACAAAAAGTTGGTAAATACTACAAAGTACAAGAAATTTCACTACATTTATACCATACTAAGTAAGTATATAAAAAAAACGCATGACAGAAAAGTCTGTAGGTAAAGAAAATTCAACTTTTTGCAAGAAAAATTAAAGAATTCTTATCCCTTTTTCTTTAAATGGAAAGTTGACGGCATTACTTGACTACATTTACCTCTAACAAACAATATTACTATATGACTTTTCATTTATACTTGACAATACGTAAAAAGTTCAATTTCCCATTATTAATAGTCCTTTTTAATGAATGAACGAAACGGTTAAATGCATTGATAAAATTACAAGCATATCCTTTCATATTCTGCATTTTGCTGTTATTAATATGAATTTCACTGTTTTGTTCCTATAAATTGAGGTAATATAATTTGTATTCTCGTATTTTAGGAGGTTTACATATGATAGAAGGCATGACAGAAAGCCAGTTAACCCTCCACATCATAAAGCAATTGAAAGAGGGAAAAAAGAATCATTTTCAAAAGACGATAGACGAGCTTCAACCGTATGACATTGCTAAGATCTACTCAAGTATTCCTGCAAAACACAGGACACGTTTTTTACTTTTTATAAATGTTGAACAAATTGCTGATCTCATCCAGGAGCTCGAAAAAGATTTACAGTTTGAAGCGCTCACAAAGCTTGGCATTGAGAAGTCTGGGCAAGTAATGGATTTAATGGATAACGATGATTTAGCCTCTTTACTGGAACATTTATCAAAAGATAAAATGGAAGAACTCCTTTCCGGAATGAAAAAAGAGGAATCGAAAATCGTTCAAGATATTATGAATTATCCACCTGAAACGGCTGGAAGGTTAATGACGAATCGATTCGTCTGGATTAAAGATCACTACACCATAAGAGAAACGGTTGAGAAATTAAAAACGTTCGCAGAATATTCCGAGACAATCAATTACTTATATGTTATTGACCAGAACAAGCATCTAGTAGGAGTTGTATCTTACCGAGATATCATCCTTGCAAATGAAAATGAAAAAATTCAGGACATAATGTATAGCCGAGTTATTTCTGTAACAGCTGATACCGATCAGGAAGAGGTTGCGCGGTTAATTGAACGTTACGATTTTTTAGCTATTCCTGTAGTAGATAATGGTGTTCTTGTTGGAATTGTAACAGTAGATGACATAATTGACGTCGTCATCAGTGAGGCAACAGAGGATATCGAGAAGCTTTCTGCATCTGGTAAAGCGATAGATTTTGATACAAAGGCATATGTAGCAGCATACCGCCGACTACCTTGGCTGATTTTATTACTGTTTATAGGTATCGTATCAGGGACGATTATAAGTCAGTTTGAGGAAACCTTATCAACAGTAGTAGCATTAGCATTTTTCATGCCAATGATTGCTGGCATGACTGGGAATACAGGTACCCAATCACTAGCAGTTGTTGTAAGAGGGTTAATTACACGAGAAGTCGATAGAAAAACTGCTGCCCAATTAATTTTCCGAGAATTAAAAGTTGGTTTAATAATCGGCTTTATTTGTGGGATTCTTATTGCACTCATCGCACTCGTATGGCAAGGAAGTGCTGTACTAGGTTTAGTCGTCGGAAGCTCTTTAATTATGACACTAGTTATCGGAACATTAGCTGGCACGATTATCCCATTAATACTATATCGACTTAATGTTGACCCTGCAATTGCATCAGGTCCACTAATTACAACGTTGAACGATATTGTTTCCTTATTTATTTATTTTGGGATGGCGACATTATTTATTAATCAGTTGATGTAAGACGGAACAGGTAAGCCCCCTACCAGGAAGGCCGGGGGCTTGATTTTATATGCTCACTATTTCCCTGTCTCAGCAAACCGTTGAATTCTATCACCAATTTCGTCACGAACTCGTTGGAAGAATGCCCATTTCTCTTCCTCAGTACCTTCCGCTTTTGCTGGATCATCAAATCCCCAATGATCCCGGTTTACGTGTGAAGGAGTCATTGGACATTTATCGGCAGCATCCCCACATAAAGTCACCACGAAATCTGCATTGTTTAATATTTCCGTGTCAATAATATCGGACGTTTGTCCTGAAATATCAATCCCAATTTCATGCATGGCATTAACTGCGTTTGGGTTTAGTCCATGTGCTTCGATTCCAGCACTTTTAACGATCCACTCATTACCTAAATGTTTTTTAGCCCATCCCTCTGCCATCTGACTTCTGCAAGAATTTCCTGTACATAAAAAGTAAATTGTTTTTTTGTCCATCTTGTCATTCTCCTTTTATAGGTTGTTTTCCAATATATTGTTGTTTGATACATTAGATAGAAACTGCTACGTAACTTTATGTGTGCAAATCCAACCGCTACGGAAATACACTACGCTTTCCACGGGCTCGCGCTGAGCCTCCTCACTCGCAAAGATCGCTCGCTGTGGGGTCTCAACGTCTTCGCTGTCCCGCAGGAGTCTACGTGTATTTCCTTCGCTAAGCATGTGCTTATCTTTAATGTACGGATGAATTGGGAAAAAGAAAGTTAAAAATATAGTCATATAGATAGGGAAGAATTATCTAACATGCCTATATTACCACTATCCTTGAATTAGAAAGTCAATCTTAGCGTAGGCAGAATACGCAGACTCCTACGGGATAGCACGTGTCTGAAGACCCCGCAGCGGTGGTCTTCCGCGAGGAGGCTGAGGCCGTGCCCGTGGAAAGCGAAGTATTCTGCCGAAGCGGTCGTATGCACTCATCAAAATGCAAAGCTATAGTTATGTCGTAGTTTAAGTAATCAACGATATAACAACAACAATCTTTACGAAAAGAGCATTTTTATAAAACTAATAACCATAAATATAGTCCAACTAGTGTAATAAACAAAGTTGGAATCGTTAATATGATCCCGGTTTTAAAATAAGTACCCCACGAGATTTTAACTCCTTTTAATGCAAGTACATGGAGCCACAGTAATGTAGCTAGTGAACCAATTGGCGTAATTTTTGGTCCTAAGTCAGAACCAATAATGTTGGCATAAATAAGGGCTTCTTTTGTAATCCCGGTTGCATTAGTTTCTGCAATAGCAAGCGCATCAATCATAACTGTTGGCATATTGTTCATTACGGAAGAAAGGATAGCTGCAATGAAGCCCATTCCAACCGTTGCCACAAACAAACCTTGATCAGCCGCTGCTTGTATTAAATCTGCTAAAACGGACGTTAAACCTGCATTTCGAAGACCGTATACAACGACATACATTCCAATAGAGAAAAACACGATAGCCCATGGTGCGCCCTTCAGCACTTCACTCGTCTTAACTGCTGGACTTTTTCTCGCCATCATTAAAAAGAAAATGGCAATAACACCTGCAACAATAGACACAGGTATGTGGAAAAATTCACTAATCAAATACCCAACGAGTAAAATAGCTAATACGTACCAAGACATTTTGAACATCCCATGATCCCGTATTGCTTCGTTTGGATTTTTTAAATCAGTTAATTGATAGTTTTTCGGAATACTCTTTTTGAAATACAAATACAGAACCAATATACTAGCCAATAAAGAAAATAAGTTTGGAACGATCATCCGAGTAGCATACTCAATGAACCCTATTCCAAAAAAATCAGCGGACACAATGTTTACTAAATTACTGACAACTAACGGTAAAGATGTTGTATCTGCTATAAATCCACTCGCGATAATAAATGGAAAAATCATTTTTTCACTAAAATTTAAGTTACGTACCATTGCTAAGACGATAGGCGTTAAAATTAATGCTGCTCCATCATTTGCAAAAAATGCAGCTACTAACGACCCAAGAATCGCTACATAAACAAACATGCGTACCCCGTTTCCTTTTGCAGCCTTTGCCATATGTAAGGCAGCCCATTCAAAGAAACCGATTTCATCTAAAATAAGAGAAATAATGATGATGGCAACAAAGGCTAATGTAGCATTCCATACAATGGATGTAACGTCCACAACGTCATCAAAATTAACGACGCCAACTAACAATGCAACAATCGCACCCCCACAGGCTGACCAACCGATAGATAATCCCTTTGGTTGCCAAATTACTAATATTAGTGTTACGAGAAATATCATAGATGCTAATAATACCAATCTTCACCCTCCAATTAATCATTAGAAAAACTCGACTCATCGTCAATTCCATAAAAATAGAATTTAGATTACGTACAAGAAACTCTTAACCCTTTTTTTTCTAAGTCATAAAGTTTATCATTTTGATTTTGAATTTGTTCTAATAAGTGCTTTACAAAGGGATAAACCTCACTATTTTGATTTAAAGAATAGATTATCCATTGACCTTTCCTTGCCTCTTTCACTAAACCAACATCCTTCAGTTTACGAAGGTGCTGACTTATAGCGGGTTGACTCATTTGAAATAACGCAACAAACTCACAAACACAACAGTCGTTATGTTCTAGTATTTTCACCATAGTTAGGCGTGTTTTATCCCCTAATAATTTTAATATAGTTGCCGCCGATTCCATTTCTATAGTCTGCTTTAGCATGTATCCACCTCCAACTCATAATCAAATAAGGGTAACTTATATTTTTTAAAAAATATATAACCAATTGCTTATATAATAAAACGCTTATTTATTCTAGTCAATTATTCCACTTTTAATACTTTTATTTCTGTAAAAAAGGACACTCCCATAGGAATGTCCTCTACGCTTAATCATGTTGATGTAAATTTTTATACATGAGATAACATTGTAACCCTTTTGTTTCTAACATTGCTTGTTCTAGTATACCTTTTGCTTCATCCTTATCTCCTGCTTTTAGAAGTATCTCCGCTCGAACTGTTTCTTTCATCCATCCCGTTAACTGGTTGTCCGCAACAGCTTGTGCTTCATCCATCTTCCCTTCTTCTACCAAAACAAGTGCTTCATAATAAGATTGGTATTTTGCTGGTTGAATATGAGGAAGTTGCTCCCTAGCTTGTTCGGCATCTTTCTTATAAAGGGCATATATAATCGTATGTAAAGCTTGCCTTGCTGGAGCTTTATACTTTGCCATAACCTTTTCGAAAGAATGCTCTACTTCATCCTTTTGATCATTTGCAACTGCATAAACAAAATGAAAAAATGGATTCTTTTTGTTCATTAATAAAAACTTCTCTGTTTTCTCTATATCCTTTGTACCATACAATGGATAGAACATACGAAAATATGATAATACACCTACTACTAACAGGATAATAATCATTGCAGGAACAAATTCGACATCTAGCATTGCTAAAACTAAACCTTGCGCAAATAATGTGACATAAAAAACAATGTTGTTCACTACGTTTCCTCCTACTTTTTGTACCCATTTCAAATGGAATAAGTATCATACTAACATTTTACTATATTTGCTTTCGTTTCAAACTGTTTTCTACATTAAAAAACACCACCCAAATAGAGTGGCGTTTCATTATCCTTTATTCAACTGTTATCGTTGTTTGTGTATGGTCATGCAAATCACCTTTTACAAAATGAAGTTTGATGTGGTATTCTCCACTATTAGAAAATGTATATGGAGTGACATACTCACCATCTACAGATTCTGTTGCCTCCACATATTCGTGCTTTTCTTGACCCTCCTGCCAAACTTCAAACTCTACTTCTGCATCCGTTAAAGCTTCACCATTTTGTTTTATATGGGAGATTAGAGAAATTTCCCTGTCTTTCTGAACAGTAGAATCGACTTGTATATGCATGACAATTCCAGTCGCATCATGGTGATCACCGTGAGCATGTTCATGATGATCATCATCTTTTTCTTCCTCAGTTGAAGATACATCAGCATCACCAATAGTTAACTCAAGTTTAGGCATATTGTGCATTTGTCTTGCAGTTACATGGGCAATTACATAATAGATTCCATGCTCCTCTACAGTTTTTTCTATAGAGTATATTCCTTCTCCTTGAAATTCCCCGTCTATCATTTCATGCTCTTCCTCTTGATCTTTTTTCCAAAATTCAAACTGTACTTCATCCGCATCATTTACCAACTCATCACCTTGCGTTACTTTTGCTTGTATCGCAATAGTTTCGTTAGGTTGAAGATTATCTAAACCCGGTTCCGTCAGTATTTCTACATCAATCATTTCTGGCAACTCTGGTGTTTCCTTATCAGAAGTATCCTGAGTACTATCCTCTTTGCTACAGGCGACAAGAATAATAAAACAAAAACTTAAAATCATTATTAGACGTAATTTCATTGTATTTCTCCTTATATCTAAAATATTTATTTTCGATTGATTACTCATCAAGTATATATTGAAGCAAATGAATGAAATACTCAATACACAACCTAATAAATGTGTGACAAAAAAGGCACTATTACATTATTAACCAAAGAAAAAAGGAGTAGTCATTGCCACTCCTCATTAAATTCATACTAATATTTTCTTTTCAATTTCATCTGCATCTACCGGTTTACTAAAGTAATAACCTTGCGCAACAGGACAACCCAAATCTTTAAGAACGTCTAACTCCTCTTCCGTCTCTATTCCTTCAACTACTACAAGCAACCCTAAGTTCCTTCCTATATCAATAATACTTTTTATCATATGCTTGCCATATGTTTTGGAGGCTAAGTCTTGAACAAAAGATCGGTCTACTTTTAGCGTATCTATCGGTAAATGATTTAAAACACTTAACGAAGAATATCCTGTTCCAAAATCATCAATAGAAATACCAATACCTAGGTCTTTAATTGCATGCAGCAGCGGAATTATTAGTTTAGGGACAGATGTTACACTTTCCGTAATTTCTAATTCCAAATAGTTAGGATGAACATTGTATTGATCTAATAAATTTTTTAAGGTTTTTAAAAAATCTTCTTGCTGAAGTTGAATGTTTGAAATATTGATAGAAACCTTTACTAGTGGGTGCCTTTTGTCCTCCCACTGCTTTAATTGTCTTAATGTTTCTTTTATTACCCAATTTCCAATATCAATTATTAAATTAGACTGCTCTGCAATTGGTATAAATTCTGCTGGTGATACTTGACCTAATTTTTTATTATTCCATCTTAGTAGTGCTTCCATTCCAATAATCTTGTTCGTATGCAGGTCATATTTAGGTTGATAATTTAAGGACAATTCATTTTCACCAATAGCCTTTTTTAATTCGTTTTCCATTAAGATCTTTTTATTCGTAAGTAACTTAATTTTTTCATCGTAAAACAGATAATAGTTTTTATCCCTATGTTTTTTTGCTTCATGCATTGTTAAATCAGCATACTTGATTAGTTCTTCTAACTCAGTTGAGTCTTTCGGAGATTCGCTAATCCCAATACTAGATGTTACGACAAGACTATAATTTTCAATCTTAAACGGTGTTGCAATTTTATTAATAATTTTACTCGCAAGGTCTTTTACACATTGGACATCATCCGTTTTCATAATAAGAATAAACTCATCTCCACCTATGTGAAAGGCAAAAACGGAATCAGACTTTAAAGTGGATAACCTTTGACCAACATTTTTAAGTAACAAATCACCAACGCTATGGCCGAGTGAATCATTAATAAATTTAAAACGGTCCAGATTAATAAATAAAAGAAAAATTTTTTGGTTGTTGTCTATACTTTTTCTTAACTCATTTAACAGTGTTCGGCGGTTAGGTAAATTCGTTAAATCATTATGAAAAGCCATGTGTTGGATTAAATCTTCATTTCTTTTTTTATCCGTGAGATCTCGAACAACACAAATCACTTTATTAGTACCCTGAATTTTGGATATGGATAATTCGTGTGGAAAGTAAGTACCATTCTTCCTAAGACCCTTAGCCTCTCCGCGCCAGTGACCAGTCTTATTTATTTCAGGATTGACATGTTTTTTCATCCATAACAAAGTTGTTTCATCAAAACAGTTATGCCAATGCTTTAATTCCCCTTCTTCGTATCCATAAAGTTTGTTGTGAGCTTCATTTATAAATTCAAATTTTCCCTCACTATTCGTAATTCCAATCCCATCCATTGTAGATTGGAGACCTTGTCTATATTCGCTTATATGATGCTTATAATTTGTCACTGTCTTTTGGGAATTTCTAAATTTATCAATCACCAAACCAATTAACCATCCAATTAACAAATTAAACAGTAGTACAAAAAGATGAAATATGGATAAATGGTCAATGTAATAATAGGCTGAACCATTGATTAACAACACAATCATTGGACATAGTATTCTACCAAGATAGTTCATAGCAAAACCCCTAATCCATGTCATAGACAGAACTGATAAACAACAACTTCTTAAACTTTAAACTTACGAATTAAACCATTTAATGTATCTGTTAATTCATCCAAGGAATTACACATTTCTGCTAATAAGTGAGAAGTACCATTAAGTTGTTGGGTGGAGGATGCAACCTCTTGTGATCCTGCTTTTGATTCTTCCACCACACTAGCTGTGTTAGTTGTTAAGTCAACAATTTGTTCATTCCCAGCTACTAATTCTTCAATTGCTGCACTTACTTCTTCTATTCTATTTTTTATGTTCTTCGTAGCGTGATTAATTTCTACTATGGATTTTTCCGTTTGGTTTACGGAACTTACCATTTCATTCATTTCACCATCACTGAGCGTTATATCTTCCACAATTTTAAATATACTCTTTTGGACGTCATACACTAGATGCTGAATTTTCTCTGTTGATCCTTTTGATTGATCTGCTAACTTCCTTACCTCATTAGCAACAACCGCAAACCCTTTTCCCGCTTCTCCAGCCCTTGCTGCTTCAATGGCAGCATTGAGTGCAAGTAAATTCGTTTGTTCCGAAACACCATTAATAATATCAATAATCGTTCCTATTTCATCTGACTTTTTCGTTAATTCAGTCATGTTATCCTTTGTTTTGTCTAACCTTTTTTTAACTACGTTCACTTTTTCCATAGATGTTGTGACTGCATTTTCACCAAACTCTACTAGTTCATTTACTTTAGTTGCTGATTGATCTACAATTTCTATACTTGTAGCTATTTGCTGACTAGCAGCCGAGGTCTCACTAGCTGTTTCAACAATTGAATGTATATCATTTCCAATTTGCTCATTTCCGCTAGCTATCTGCTGGGTACTACCAGCTACATTTTCGGAAACCATTTGGGCCTCTAGAGAAGCATTTTTTAACTCCTTACTACTTACTCCGAGAAGTTCGCTAGATTCTTGTATTTCTTTTATTAATCCCCTTACTTTATCAGCCATAAGATTAAAAGAATCGCCGAGTTGCTCAAATTCATCACCAGTATGTATCTTAGCTTGTTTTGTAAAGTCATTATTAGATAATCCAACAGCTAAATCTGTTAAATTCTGTAACGGTTTTTTTATAAAAAAACGAATAATTACAAATGCACCTAAAGCCCCTAGTAATATCGCTACTACTGCTGATGTAATGTTTAGTAGTAGTAGATTTGGTATGTATTGTTGTGCAATACTTAAAAAAGTAGTTCGAAGTGTAATTATGATAAAAAGTAATAGGACAATTGTTGTTGTTAGTTTGACCTGTAAATTTAATTTGAACGGAAAGATCTTTTTTATTATGTTCAACCCCCAATAATCACATTGTTAAAGTAAATTTTTCAAAATAAAAAGGCTATGAAAAGTAAATAAAAGAAGCATACTTTTTCATAGCCTTGACTATACCTATTTAAGTTATAATCAACTACTATTTAATTAACTGTTTTTCAATATTATTATTAAGTACAATAATAATATATAAAAAACCTTTATCCAAATCAGGATTTAATATAATTTTTTCGGTATAAGAATTAAGGCCTTTGCCTTCTAAGGTTTGATCTATTAATTTTTTTCCTTCTGTAAGATGTTCCCTATTAAATTTATCAAGCCCATTATTCTCCATAATAAATCTGTACATCGATTTTTCCATGCGCGAAAATGCTAAATTCATTTTCACATATATGGTGTGACCTAAGATTTTTGCGTTTACATCAATAGGTCCTCTTCCACTGAGTTCTTTACGATATTTGGACAATATGTTCGTAATGGATTGCTCAATATCTAATTTTTCCATTTTTACCCCCCTGTATTATGACTTGCTAGCCTCAGAAGGAAAAAATGAACGTACGGAACAACTAACAACTATATACCCATGAGCCCCTTTTAACCTTCAAATGAATTGATGTTATAAGTCTGCTCATCTAAAAGAATAGGTAAAAAGTCACTTTTTGTCAATAATTATCATAATATTTTCACAAACTCAATTATTATAATTATTCCCATTTAATTAAGCAAGCAATTTGACTTGATCATTTTAACTTATTGGAAAATCCGAAACCATTTTAAACAAAAAAGCGTAAACACTATATCACGTGTTTTGGAGAGTGAAGCAATGAAACCATTAAAATTATTAACACACTACTTATTAGGAATTATCGGCATTGTCTTTGTTAGCTGCGTTATCGTATTTTTTGAAAATGGAATGAACTTTAATATAGGTGACTATTTTAAAAATATATTATCTGTCTTTCAGAGCCTCCTTAACCCAAGTGATTGGTATTTTCAAAAATTAATAGGCTATCAACTTGTGGATACACCAATTATTTCCTATGTAGCCGATAATTACACATACTCTATGACAATATTATTCTCCTCCTTACTTATTGCGTTGTTTGTAGGTGGAGCACTTGCTTTTTTCACATCCATACTTCCGGTTAAATGGAAAAGTTTTATTCACCGCCTATTAAACTCCTTAGAGGCATTGCCCGACATATTATTTATCTTTTTACTACAGTTACTTGTCATATGGTTTTATAAACAGTGGGGATACTTGCTTTTCCAGTTTGTTACGTTGGGAAGCGAGAAAGTGTACTTATCACCGATCCTATCCTTATCCATTCTTCCAACCGTACTATTCTACAAAGTAATATTATTGCTTTTAGAAGAGGAATGGAGCAAAGAATATGTACCATTAGCAAAAAGCAAAGGATTTTCAAAGGGATATATATTATTTCATCACTGTTTACGCAACATAAAAACGAAGTTGTATATCCAGTCAAAACCGATTGTGTGGGCTACTTTATCTAGTTTGTTAGTAGTGGAATACTTACATAACTTTTATGGAATTATTCGATTTGTATTTTTTGATACGAGACCATTTATTATTGCCTTTACATTAATCTTAATTTTTACACCTTTTTTTATCCTATATCATCTATTAAATTATCTGTTTAAACTAGATAGCCAGGACCGAATAGTCGATAATGCACAATCATTCAGACAAATTAGACTGTTTTCCTTTCAATTTTCCAAAAGTACACCTACGTCTATATTCAAGAAAACCCTAGGAGTCATGAAAAAATGGATTAGGAGCTTTTTAACATTGTGTAAGAACATAAAGTTCTTACTCGGATTTTTATTTATATTTGGCCTAAGCGTATTTAGTATTTTATACAGTACATTTAAAGATGAACCTATTAAAAGGATGAAAATATTAGAAGATGAAGATGGCAAATTACACGGGCCATCCTTTTCACCATCCCAGATGCTACCACTAGGTTCTGACTCTTATGGCTATTCGATTTTAGATATGTTAATTGTCGGTGCAAAATATACAATTCTACTTTCGGCACTCATTGCCTTATTACGGGTTTTGTTTGGTTATGTATTAACGATTCCATACATGTTCTGGCTAGGTGAACGTTCCAAAAAAGCTATCAATAAAATTGCTGATGGCATGCAATTTTTACCATTAAGCTTGTTAGCTTACGTTCTACTACTTCCCATTATTGGATTTAGTGAAAGAACAGTTGGGCAGACGTTTATTTTCCAAAACTTAGTTGTGGAAGTAATCATTTTGACTGTGGTTGTCATTCCTGTCCTTTTGAATACGATTGGAAGTGAGTCGAACCAATTAATAAATAGTGAATATGTCCAAGCAGCGATTGTGACCGGATCAAGCCGAAGTAGTATTTTCTTTAAACATATCACACCACATTTATTGCCTAAAATGGCTTTCTTATTTGGACAACAAATGATGCAAGTGTTACAAATTTTTATCCATTTAAGTGTATTTCAAATCTTTTTAGGCGGAACATTACGGGAGAGTTTTCCACCAAGGTCCTTTACTAATGAGTGGACTTCCTTATTTGTCTATTTGCGAGAATCAATTGTAACTGGACAATTTTGGATTATCCTACCTCCACTATTTTTATATATTTTACTCATCTATTCGATTCAGGCTATTGTGAGGGCTATCATTGAGGAACAACAACGGAAAATCGGAGTTCATTACGGTACGGATAATAGAAAAAGAAGGAAAAGAGAAATAGGTTTTCCTTATAAAGAACCTTCTACACAAGATTTTACATTTATTAATACAGATAAAAGAAAAAAACAGCTATTGTAAGCTGTTTTTTTATGTCTCATTATCCGAATGAAACATCTTTTTTATTTCTTTTATACTGTCCTTTTCAGCTAAAATGTACATAATATCGTTCTCTAAAACCTTCGTATCTCCTCTAGGAGGTATAAGCTGATTAGCTCTGATAATCGCATTTATCACTACATTTTCCGGTAAATAAACATCCTTTAATGATTGGTTTATAAAATTATGACCAGCACCAACTTGAACCTCTATAATTTCCACATTAGCTTTACCAATGGAAACAAGCTCCAACGTATGAGGAGCTTTCGGCTTCGCTTCACCGTTTAAACCAAGGTATTGTGCAATCCAAGGAATAGAAGTGCCTTGAATAAGTGCAGATGTTAAAACAACGAAGAAAACAATATTAAAGATAAGTTGACTATCGTCAATTCCCATAATTAATGGAAATGTAGCTAAAACAATAGGGACAGCTCCTCGCAAACCTGCCCAAGAAATGAATGTCATTTCTCTTACATTAAATTTGAAATAAGGGATAGATGCAAAGACCGCTATCGGGCGCGCAATGAAAATTAATATAAAAGAAAGAAGTAATCCTTTCCAAATTAAATCCCAATTCATTAATTGTGAAGGAAATACGAGTAACCCTAAAATAATAAACATCACTATTTGCATCATCCAAGCAAAGCCTTCGTTAAACCTGAGAATAGAGTGCCTGTATGTTAAGTCCCTATTACCAATAACTAAAGCAGCAACATATACAGCTAATAAACCACTTGCATTTACCATAGCCGTAATACTATAAGTTAAAATAGCAAAGGCTATCGCAAGTACTGGGTATAGACCACTTGAATCTAGATTTATATGGTTTATTGATTTGGAGCCAATAATTCCAAACAGATACCCGAGCAATAAACCAACACCCATTTGCCAGAAAAACGACAGAGTCAAAATAAAAACATTAACAGATTCTATCGTTATTAGCTGAATAACAGATAATGTTAAAAATACAGCCATTGGATCATTCGTACCTGATTCGGCCTCTAATGTAGAAGAAAGTTTTTCCTTTACATTTTGCCCGGATAATACAGAGAATACGGCTGCTGCGTCGGTTGAACCTACAATGGATCCAATTAAAAACGCTTCGAACCATCCAATACCTAGGATGAACTTAGCACTAACTGCAACAACCGTAGCTGTTATCAATACTCCGATTGTAGCTAGGGAAAGTGATGGTCCTGCTACTTTTTTGACAGAACCCCATTTCGTTTGTAGTCCACCTTCAAATAAAATAATAACTAAAGCTAGTACACCTATCAATTGAGCAAGATTCGCATTATCAAAGTATATGATATTTAAAACATCACTACCCATGATCATACCTAGCACAATAAATAACACAAGAGCAGGTACACCTATTCTTGTAGAAAATTTGGTTGTAATTACGCCCAGGAGCAATAATAAGGAAAAAAGCAGTATAAAATAGTCGGTATTAAAATGCTGGAGCATAAGACCCTCCCGTATGTTTTATAGTATAAAAAAAGATTAAAGTGTTTAATTTTTTGAGGAAATTGGGGGTAAAAGTGGTGATGGGACATTGTATATTAATCTTTATAATTTTATCATAAGATATTAGTATTTAACTAATAGAAAACTTTAACGAACCACACAAAAGACCAGGATCTTTTCCCGGCCTTTGTGTTCTTCTTATTCTACACTTTGAGCAAATTCAACAAATTGATCCCTCGTGATTTCAGGACCTCCACCCATTAACTCTAAAAACAATCCGTTATGCTCCCAGGTTAAAACATAAAACCCTTCCATATCATAAAGTAATCCTTCCGTTCCTTGAATGGTAACGGGTTCCCCTTCCATCGTTTCATCGAAAGGTTCGTACTCATCCTCAGATCGATAAGTACTTAACATAAACCCATTTTCATAATCCTTTTCATAACTCAACATTACCATGTCCATTGTTTCATCATATAAGCTTTCAATTAGGGAGTAATCTTCTGGAAGATTTCTCACCTGAGGAATGGTGTAGTCGACCATTTCTTGTATTTCTTCTATTGTCATTTCTTCAGGGAAACCTAAGGAATCAGCATCACCCATGAAGTCTTCTACAGCCGTATCCTTCACTTCATCTGGTATAACAATTGGTTCTACACTATTCACATTGGATATATCAAACTGCGCCTCTAGCTGCATAGGAGTTGTTGTTTCTTCCTCCACTATCTCTAAGTCAGCACTTATTTGTTGAGACATTTGAATGAAGGTATCTTTATCTATTCGAACTTCTAGATCTAAGCTGTTTACATTTATGGACTGAATCATAGGTTCCATTGCTGGATCCGTTGGTAGCTCCCCCATTGAGGATTGAACGAGTTCCTCTACTAATTCACTATATTCCTCGCCCTCACCTGACAAACTTAATACATACATATTCCCGTCTTCCGTCATTTCAAATTGATCACTAAATGGGATTAATTTTTCTGCTTCCTCTTTATTTAATTGATCAAAGCTTTCAATTCCCAATTCTTCCTTATCCATGATGAACCATTCACCAAACATACTCATATATGCTTCATCCTGGTTTACATATGTTTCAAAATCCATGGACATCCCTAACATCCCCATGGACATCATTAAATACATCGTATCAGGACTATGCGTGATGTCCCCACTAATATCCATCGTATTTTCCATGTCCATCATATCCATGTTCATCACCATATTGATGGAATAACTATCAAGTGTATCAACCGCTTCAGCTGATTGCGTTAAAACTTCCTTTGCATCTAATTTTTCAGCTCCGCCGCCACAGGCTGACAAAATCACAGTAAATAAGAGCAAAACTAATACAGCATATTTTTTCATCACAAGTTTTCTCTCCTTATTTCATTAGTAAAAAGGATTTGTCCTTATCTTATCCAGCCAACCTTTGTCCATTCAAAAGTGACAAAGATGAACTTCAGAAAAAAATGTAAAAAAAGACCGCCTCTATTGAGACGGCCTTTACTGTATTTATAGGAGAGCTATTAACGTACCTCCAATTGCACCTGTCACCACAATTATCCATGGTGGTAGCTTCCAATATACGAGCATGCTAAAAAGGATAGCTGCAAAAGCGAAATCAACTGGAGCTAAGATGGAACTCGTCCAGATTGGTTGATAAAAGGCTGCAATTAAAATCCCAACGACCGCAGCATTTACTCCCATTAATGCACCTTTTACTTTTGCATTTCGTCTTAACGTGTCCCAAAAGGGCAACGTTCCGTATATTAATAAAAATGCAGGTAAAAATATAGCTGCTGTTGCTAACAAACCACCTTGCCAACCATTCATCACAGCTCCTAAGTAAGCAGCAAAGGTGAATAAAGGACCCGGAACAGCCTGTGCAGCACCGTAACCCGCCAAAAAGGCCTCTTCACTTAGCCAACCTGTAGGAACGAATTCTCTTTCTAATAATGGTAAAACAACATGTCCCCCACCAAAAACTAAAGAACCTGAACGATAAAAGCTATCGAACATAGCAATCCAATCAACCGATGTTATTTCTCTCAAAATAGGTAAAAGTACTAACAAACCAAAAAATAACGTTAAACAGATGACAGCAAATTTCCGAGAAATAGGAAAATTAACAGTTGCCTCTTCGCCACTTTCCTGTTGATGTTTATAAAGAAAATACCCTAATATAGCAGCAATCAATATAATACCAATTTGACTATAAGCTGTTTGCCAAAGCAAAGCGACAACTAAAGCAAATAAAGCAAGAGTTTTTCTTTTCAAGTCAGGAGTGAGCTTTTGTGCCATTCCTATTATGGCGTGAGCAACAACAGCTACGGCAACTATTTTCAATCCATGTATCCACCCTGCGTTACCCACATCAAATCCTTGAAGAATAAGTGCAAAAGCTATAAGTGCAATGACAGAAGGCAGTGTAAATCCTATAAAGGAAACAATGCCACCAATTGCTCCAGCCCTCATGACACCAATGCCTATTCCTACTTGGCTACTTGCTGGACCAGGTAAAAACTGACACAATGCAACTAGATCTGCATAACTCTTCTCATCCATCCATTTCCTTCTACGAATATATTCAGTGTGAAAGTAGCCTAAGTGGGCGACAGGACCACCAAATGATGTGAATCCAAGTCTAGTCGATATGAGCAATAACTCCCATAAAGTTTTCAAGCTATTATCTTTGTTGTCTCGGCTCAAATAGATCACCTCTCAATTTTTAATTTCTTTAAAAAGCTCATACGCTTTTTTTCTTGCTTCTTGTAGAACTAAATTCCCTTTTTCCGTCGTTGTGTAGTACTTTCTTATTTTCCCGTCTACATTCTTTTCCTCTTTATCCAAAAGCCCATCTGCTTCCATTGAATGTAAAATCGGATACAAC
This sequence comes from Salirhabdus euzebyi, assembly GCF_014207435.1. Lineage (GTDB taxonomy): Bacteria > Bacillota > Bacilli > Bacillales > Alkalibacillaceae > Salirhabdus > Salirhabdus euzebyi. The sequence goes on along the minus strand of NZ_JACHGH010000001.1, from coordinate 216,041 downwards.
GTACCAGAGCTAATCGTATAACCATGCTCCTTTAGTTCCTCGAGCATCCATACCCCAAAAATCGGATGGTCCTTGGCATGATGTAAAATATGGATTTGAATAAACCCTAGAAAAAGCTTTCGCAATACTTTATCTTCCACAGGATTCATCTCCGTTCACTAATATAGACTTTCAATATCGAAATTCAATATCGGTATTATAACATCATACATTTACTCTTTTCAAAGCTAGACGTGAAAAATTTACAAAGTCTTAACAATGCTAAAGAAATTAAAGCTTCATACTTTCAAAAAATGCTATAATTACAAAAACTTACATGTAGGAGCATCATATAAAATGGATTTCATCGTAGGATTATTAACGGAAAGTGGACCATTAGCTTATCTAGTTAGTATTTGTGCAAATATTATTGTTAGTGTATTTGCTATTATTCCAAGTTTCTTTATTACTGCTGCAAATATTACCGTTTTCGGTTTTACCGAAGGAATGCTTTTATCACTTATCGGTGAAAGTATTGGTGCCCTTATTAGCTTTATTCTATATAGAAAAGGGATAAATTTATTAAAGACAAAGTACTCCATAAAAAACCGGCTATTACTAAGACTAGAATCAAAAAGGGGTTTTGATGCTTTCGTGTTGATTTTTTTACTAAGACTTGTCCCCTTTGTCCCTTCCGGATTAGTAAATGTTGCTGCTTCCCTTAGCAGTATAAAAACATGGCTGTTTTTCTGGGCAAGTTCCTTAGGCAAAATACCTGCTCTTTTGCTCGAAGCATATTCTGTAAACCATGTACTACAGTCTAGTGTAGAAGAAAAAGCTATCCTCCTCCTTTTAACCCTTTTAGTAGGAACCTTTTATTATTTTTTTAGAAAAAGAACATAGAAATCGGAAATGAACTCATGCACTTCCGATTTTTTTCGCTAATATTTTCCAACAAATATTATAAAAAAGCCTAATATGTCGATTTTAGGATACGAATTAGACAATATAGTAATTGAAATACCTAACAATTTGATTCTATTAAAAGGGAGAGTTATTAGAAAAAGTTTAAAACTATGTAAAATAGTGAATATACTCATATAATATTTTTAATTTATTTTTCTAAGGGGGTTGTTATTTATTCATCACTTAAGTTTTAAACAACTCAGCAAATCCTATGAGGTTGCACGAACATTGAATTTAGAAGAAGATTTCTTAAACATGTTAAAGCAAGAAATGAAGCGAAGAAGTACAAATTTTAAGATAAGACGAAAATGGACTAACGGGGTCCCGACTGATGATCCTATTAATGCAAAAAGGGTACATACAAGACTTATAAACCTACTTGCTTAGCCAACTTTCCTCATGAAAAACACTAACCACCTAAATGTCCGCAAACAAATCAACGACTTTTAATATGTAAAAATTTTCTTATCTATAAAAAACATAGACTCTCCTTATATTTGCCAATTAGATATAAGTCTTCATAATGATACAATGAGTATGTATAACCCATCATTTCTTGAAACCATTTTCTTTTATCAAACAGTTCGCCTCATGAAATTGATGCTTTTAGTCATCTACGTAGAATTGGAGGTAATTTGTTTGAATCAGAAAATTAAAGTAGTAATAGCTGAAGACAATACTGCTGCTCAAGAAATACTGATGAGCTTTATCGAACCCCTTGATCGATTTGAACTTGTTGGTGTGGTTAATCATGCGGAAAAATTACTAGAGTTAACTGCCAACATAAAACCTGATTTAATCATTGCCGACATTAATATGTCACAACAAAACGGGATTGATGTAATCCGTTCATGTTTAGAAATAAATCCTACGTTGAAGTTTATCTTTACTTCAGCTAGCAAAGAGCATGCAGTTAAGGCTTTTGATCTAAATGCTGTTGATTACATGTTAAAACCCCTCAAGAAAGAACGATTATATGTTGCCTTAGAAAGGGCAAAGAATTTGTTAGTTAATACCAATCAACTAGTAAACAACCCAATCTTAACCATTAAAATGGACAGAACTTCTTATTTCATTCACTTTTTTAACATTATATTTATAGAGAAAGCTGACCGAAAAACAATTATTCACACATTTGACCAGCAATATGAAACGAATGATTCATTAGATTATATCTTTCAAAAATTAGACAGTCGTTTTTACCGAACACACCGTTCTTTTATAGCAAATACAACTTTAATTTCCCATATCACTCTAGAAGGGGAAACCTATTTTGTTCACTTCAGAAACTATCCAAACCATGCTCATCTATCTAAGCTTCAAAAAAACCAACTAATAAAAGCAATATCCGAAAACTAAACAAACCCTAAGGTACTGTAATAGGCCCTTAGGGTTCATTTTTGTATTGAAATGATGCAATATCATCAGTTTTGATAGAACAAAATCATGTGATTGAAAGATATTATTTAGAAAAGTTTTGCTTACTATCTACAAATAGAGTACCATCTTGTTGAACTTCGGCGTAAAAAACATTGGATACTGAATTTATTCCAGATTGTTTAAGTTGTTTTTCCAACCAATCTGTATCCAATTTTAATTTTGATAAATTTTTCTTCAGAACTTTACCATCTGATATTACTTCTGTTGAAATTGGGAATAGTTTCTTTTTACTGCTAATGTTCATATCATTTTTTGTGACTGATTGTTTTGGTTCCTTTTTCATCACTGATATTTTACCGTTTGTTTCAAAGATAGCATAATCAACATCAGTCATTGAGAATACATTTTTTTGCCTTAACATCGCATTTAGTGAATCTATATCCAAGCGACTTTTTTTCAATGCATTTTCAACAATTTTTCCTTCTTTGATAACAACTATTGGGTCACCTGTAGTTTTTTATTTATCACTGATTTCACCTCCCCTTTTACTTCGTTGTGTTCAAACTAAAATCAAAAACCTGTTTTCTTTTAAGAAAACAGGTTTTTGTAGGGAGCTCGTTTATTTTTTATAAACTTTGTAACAAGTGGGCTTACTTGACTATAAATACTTTTTGCTTGTTGCGCTGTTACTTGAATTTTTTCTATATCTAGATTGCCTTCTGGAGTACGAAATGTAGTTAATAAACTAGATATCCCTCCAGGAGTTTTCTGTTGGGGCCTAACATGAGGTGGAATTCTTGGAGGCATAGGTTGCTGTCTAGGTCTCATTGGGTACATGATTAACCCCCCTTTCCTTTTTTTATTATGTATATGATGTAATAAACTTTTTGGAAAGGTTTTTGTCCCTTTACCATCTTATATGATTTTGAATGAGCGGTTAAAAGGGAATAGAAAAAGGAAAAAAGGCATTCGTTAACCGAATACCTTTTTAATATATTACCTATTCAACAAACTCCCAACATATCTTAACAATTCATTCGCAGAGGTCGTATCATACCCATATTCATCAATTAATGTTGCGATGACCTCATTCATTTTCTTCAATTGCTGCTCATCAGGTGTTTTCGTGCTTGTCGTTATTTTCACGATATCTTTCAAATCAGCAAATAACTTCTTCTGTATTGCTTCTCTTAATCTTTCATGGGAATGATAGTCAAATCTTTTCCCTTTTCGTGCATAAGCCGAGATACGAATTAATATTTCTTCACGGAAAGCCTTTTTCGCGTTTTCAGAGACACCTATTTGCTCCTCAATGGAACGCATAAGTTTTTCATCTGGAGACATTTCATCCCCAGTAAGTGGATCTTTTAACTTCGACTTATTACAATATGCCTCTACGTTATCCAAGTAATTATCCATTAACGTTTTAGCTGACTCCTCATAGGAATAAACAAAAGCTTTTTGAACTTCTTTTTTCGCAACCACATCATACTCTTTTCGGGCCACAGAAATAAAGGTGAGATACCGTTCCCGGTCATCTTTAGAAATAGATGGGTGATGGTCGAGGCCTTCCTTTAGGGACCGGAGTACATCTAATGCATTAATGGATTTTGTATCTTTTTTAATAATGGCACTTGATATTCGATTCATAATAAAGCGTGGATCAATTCCATCCATACCCTCTTCAGGAAATTCATTTTTAAACTTTTCTACGTCTACGTCACTGAAGCCTTCCACATTATCTCCATCATAAAGACGTAGCTTTTTTAATAAATCAATGTCTTGACGTTTTGACTCTTTTAATCTCGTGAGGATCGTAAAAATGGCGGTGATTTTTAATGTGTGAGGGGCTATGTGTACATCCTTCATATTACTTTCTCGAATCATCTTTTGATAAATCCGTTCCTCTTCACTTACTTTCAAATTATAAGGAACAGGCATGACAATCATCCGGGAATGTAGTGCTTCGTTTTTCTTGTTGGCAATAAATGAACGATATTCCGATTCATTCGTATGAGCAATGATTAACTCATCAGCAGTAGAGGATAAGACTAAAACAATCAACCCATGGAAAAAAATATAATTCCTTTTTATAAGTGTGGATATTCTTCTTTTAAATCATTTAAAATTGACTCCAATCGCATAATCAAAAAACTAGCTTCTTCTTCAGATAGTGTTCGGGATTCATACGATTTAATCAGTTCGTTAAAATCAATTACCATGTTAAAAACCTCCTTTTGCACTAACTTATTAACGAATGTTAGCATTTATAAATTACAATTGCTAAAACCTTGTAATTATGATGGTTTTCCCTCCAACATAAGAAAAATTGCCCAAAGAACATACCTGTACTGGAATAACAATAACATGTAAACTTATCTTTTTTAAAAACCCATAGGATATGAACTCAATTAATGGTAGAGCTTATTTATTAATACGATTATTAGAAACAATTAATAACAATAATAAAATTATCACTGTTGAAATTAGAAAAATGGAAGAGTATGATTCATTAGATAATTCAAAAGTTTTCTCTAACCCTCCTGCAATAACTTGAGACGATTGTATGGAGAAGTGTAACGAAAAAATTAGAAGTAAAGATAATCCTATCCATTGAATTACCCTACTCGAAGAAGTTAGCCAACTATTGATAAAATCAAAATAATAAATTGCAAGCCCAATGACCACAACTTCTACAAAGAATAAAACTAACAAGAAAGAGCACCCCTTAATATTTTTTAATTACTCTATCAAAACACCAGGATGCCCTTCTTGTTGACATTTATAGCATGCGTGCATTAGCGTGGATACCAACTTCTCCCCACATACTTTGCAAGGTTTTTTTCTATATTTATCCCATAAGAAAGCACATCTTTTACAGAATGTTTTTGTATCTTCTTCCCAATTGGTTAAATAACGAATGCTATCGTCAATAGAACGTATAACAGCTTCTGTTTTAATCTCCACCTCATACTTTTCCCAAGCTAATAATTGTGTTTTTTCCCTAACTAATTTTTTTCTTAATTCATCAGGATGAGGAGCAACACCATGTTGTGTGGAAAACTTCAGTTTAATTGGTTTATCAAATTCTATCTTGCACCTTCCACAACGATACTTTGGTGTCATTGTTTTACGTTCATTAATGCTAATCTTTTGGCAACTAGGACAAGCATCTCGTGTTTCAGTGAACAACTTTAGTACATCTTGAATTTCCTTATCTGAGATTTCATTTTCATTATATACCCCATCAACTTTTTGATAATAAATAGGATAAATTTCTCTAATATGTTTTTTATAACTCTTTGGATGCCAAAAATGTTGCAACACTAAGGGTTGTTGTTTGCTACCGCATTGTTCACATTGTTCCTTAATAAAATCTTTTCGTTGATTTCTCCATTCTTTTCGTTGCCATGGTTTTGTACCTGAGCTAAATACTATGTTACTTACTTCCTGATAGGTCATAGTTCCATTTTGCAAGGATGATTTATAACTTTTTAATTCATTTAAATATATCTTCAATTACATTCTTCCTTTTACGATAAGATCAGTGATGTTGTTTTGTTCAACACTAATGTCTCCAACATCCGCTAAGGATTTCAAAAACAAACAAACATATGGGTAAATTTTGGGCTTAGCAGTTGAATACCGTTTATTTGGAGCTTTATTATCTTTAATTAGAAGTTCACACATTAGCCTTGCACTTGTAACTCCTTCTCGAAGATAATCTGAAATCGCATCCATTTGCACATGAGAAAGTTCAGATATTTCCCATGAGGGTTTATCTTCACGCTCAAAAAGCTCCAACTCCATGTGATAGTCATATTTATGATTATTTGCCTCTTTCTGAGGTGTGACACTGGGAGGTTTAGTGGAAATTCTTTGTCTATGTATTTTCTCTTCGTGCTCACTTATCAGATTTCCTAACCTCTGAATCTGTCTGTCTAGAAGAGGTAAATGTAGATTAAGGTGTTCCTCAATATCAGAAGGTATTTGTAAATCCTCAGGCAAAATAAAAGGTAAATGCCATCCACTTGAAATTTTAACTAGAAGTTCATCTAATTCATAATCAATCTTTTGGAATCCTTTAATTACCTCTTTGACTATTTCAGAAGGCAAACCTGAATGCTCTTCGAAATGAACAATTCCAAACTTTCTTATTTCATTAGTCTTCACATGTCGGATAATATATTGGTAACGTAATTGTTTTCCACATTCACAATATAACTCTTTTACTCTCCAATTATCGCCTCCGTCAATTACATCTTCTAAAACCCAGTCCTCTAGCAGACCCTCTAACTGTTCATCTGTCAGATGCTCACTAAACGATGATAAGCCTTTGTCCTTTGCCATAACATTTGCAAAAACCGTTTTCTTTCCCCTCTTAGCCTTATATAAAAGAAACTCCCGTTGATCATTAGAAAGCTGTTTTAATATGCTGCCTCTTTCTTGTACACTCAAAATATCCTTCATATTTCCCCTCCAGTTCAATTAATTCCTTTTCTCGACATTTTATATATAAACATTCTCTAGCACTCTAAAAATCACCTTTTCTTTTTTGTCATAAAATGTAATTTTTAACCTGTTTATGGGTAAGATTCGTATTAGAAGGATATCGGAGGTGTTTGGATGTTGGAGAAACAAATTTCCAATCGATATTTAAAGGAATCAAAGGTGATTAGAGCAAAAAGTGAACTTGAATTAGAACAAAAGGTAAAAATACAAAAACATCAGTGGAAGAAAAAAGAAGAAATTCAAAAAATGAAAGATGCTGCTTTTGAAAATACTCGTAGAGCTTTATCTTTAGTCGAGGAATACCGTTCATTACTAACATCATCACTTTCTTATAACCATATTATTGATTGGGATAAATTAATGAGTTATTCTCCTTTTTCCAAAAGTGAACCATTACTAGATACATATATAGACCAGATAGGGGTTCCATCTGAGAATTTATTTTTAGAAACCCTGTTTTCTTCCTTGAAGAAAAAACGTATCGACAAAGAAAGAGAGGCAAAAAAGCTTTACTACAAGGCATTTACCGAATATCAATATGAGAAAAATTCATTTATCAATATGCAAAAGGAAAAAAATCAAAAAGTAGAGAACTTTAAAAGCTCATTACATAAAGGCGAAAGTGAAACAATTGAAAAATACATTAAAAAAGTATTATCTAATTCACCTTATCCAAGTGCCTTTACCAAAGACTTTGATCTTCAATATGATGGTAATTCTCGTTCTTTAATTGTTGAATACTTCTTACCCCATCCTGAACGAATACCTCGGGTTATTGAATACAAATACGTTCAGACCCGTAAAGAAGTTGATGAAAAAATAATGAAGGACAAGGACTTTCAACAATATTACGATGATGTTCTGTATCAAATTACCCTTCGAACAATATATGAATGTATCTCTGCTGACTACGTACATCATATAGAAACTATTATCTTTAATGGACTAATTAATGGTATAGATACCTCAACAGGTAATGAATTTACTTCGTGTATTTTAAGTTTACACGTAGATAAAGAGGAGTTTATGAAGTTAAATTTAGAAAGAATCGTACCAAAGGACTGTTTCCAAAAACTTAAAGGATTATCAGCAGGACCTTTACACCAAATAGCCCCAGTGAAACCGATCCAGTCTATCAATAAAGAAGATAAGCGTTTTGTAGATTCAAAAGAAATGTTGACTGAAGCAAATTCCATACCTAACTTAGCACAAATGCCCTGGGAAGATTTTGAACACTTAGTTTCGGGATTATTCAGATTATATTTTGAAAGATTTGGGGGCGAAGTAAAAGTAACAAGAGCATCTAGAGAGGGTGGTGTAGATGCGATAGGATTCGATCCTGATCCAATTAGAGGTGGAAAAATTATCATACAAGCAAAACGATATAACAAAGTTGTTCCAGTTGCACATGTTCGGGAGTTAAATGGTATTATGAATCACGAAAAAGCGATTAAAGGCATTTTAGTTACAACTAGTTATTTTGGAAAGGATTCCTGGAACTTTATAAAAGACACTCACATTGAATTAATTGATGGTCCTAGGTTATTACACCTATTCAATGAATTTGGATATAACGTACGTATCGATATTAAGAAAAAAATAACAAAACAAAAAAAAGAGGTTAACTGATAACAATCATTATAACTATTGATATGGGTAGATATGGAAGCAACTTTCTATGAAACAGACGGAAAACAATCCCTTTTACATCAAATCGTAAAAGGGATTGCAATTTTTCTTATTCATTTTTTAATCTGTCTCTTACTAAAATATTAGCTACTTCTTTGTGAAACAATTTTATTCTTTCATCTCTATTCTTTTTATTTGGTGGAATAATTTCTACATATCCATTAGGTACTTCAATCCGCTGAATATCATTAGAGAGTTTCTCACTTTTATCCACCGTATTTCGTCCCCCCACAAGCTTTTACAACACTTTATGAATACGAGGGTGCTTTTATAACTATTATCTGGCTCACCTTATCAACTAGAATAATCATATTTGTACAGACTAATAAGTATGTATTTGTTCAACTATTAATCATTATAATAGCCAGTTTAATCAAAAAAAGCGTTAATCTAATATGATTAACGCTTAAAAGTATAAGATTTTCTATCGTTTCCGAATTCCAGTCCATAAAACCACAGGAATTAGTATTAAGGACAAGAATCCCCCTGCCAATGATAAGACTGTATAACTTGAACCAGCAACAACCATTCCAGACAAGGCTCCACCTGATGCACCTGCTAACGCAATAAAAACATCTACTGTACCTTGGGTTTTTGCGCGAGTTGATGATTCTGTTGAGTCCACAATAAGTGCTGTACCGCTTATCAAACCAAAATTCCATCCAATTCCAAGTAAAGACAAAGCAATGACAAGGTAAATCATAGATTCACCAGGAGCGAATGCTGCTATTATTCCAGAGAGGAGTAATATAATTCCAGAAGCTATTGCCATAATAGTTCGACCAAATTTATCGACAAGAACACCAGTAATAAGTGATGGAAGATACATAGAACCTATATGGACACCAATAACAAGTCCAATTGCACTTAATCCATGACCATGGTGTTCCATGTGTACGGGCGTCATTGTCATAATAGCTAACATCACCATCTGAGAAAGAACCATAATAATTGCACCCACTGTAATACCTCTTTTATTTTGGACCTGTTCTTCCTCCTCTATGGATCTACCTTGCTGCTGATGATAACCATTCATTCTCTTTACAATTAAAAATGGGTCAGGACGTAGCAATAAAAAAATGATAAGTCCTGCTATGAGAAATGCTGTTCCCGATAAAATAAAAGCACCTGCTAGTGCAGGAATGTTAATTGAGACAGCAAAATCGCCCATTACATCCACTAAGTTTGGACCAGCAAACGCACCAAAAGTTGTAAAAACCATTGCAATACTAACAGCAGTAGCACGCTGGTTTTTATGTGCTAAGTCTGTACCTGCATAGCGAGTTTGGAGATTTGTTGCTGTGCCAGCACCGTATACAAAAAGAGAAATAAATAAAAGAAAAATATTACTTATAATAGCTGCAATCACTACCCCAATTGCCCCAAGTCCTCCAACTAGGAAACCTGTTGTAAGTCCTATTCTACGTCCATATCTTTGAGAGAGTCTTCCTACAAAAAATGCCGCTAAAGCCGACCCTAAAGTAAATAATGCAGCTGGGAGACCAGCAAATGCATCTGTTCCCATCATCTCTTGAGCAAGTAGTGCACCTACTGTAATTCCCGCTGCAAGCCCTGCGCCTCCAAAAATTTGAGAAATACTAACGATTATTAATGTACGTTTATACAATCGTTTTTGTTTTTCTGGAGAATCTATATAACTTTGTGCCAAGTCAATTTCATGAGACATGATAATACCCTCCTTCCAAAATGTTGTCTCAAGTTTTAAAAAGTGACCATCTTATCAGCCCATTCAAGTATGTCTACACAATCATTCATCGTTGAAATTGGACAAATTGTTTGATTCTCTAGTTTTCGTGATTGGATGCAGGTGCCACAAGCAAATAAAATACCTTTCGCCTCAATGAATTTTTCCATTTCCTTCGGAACATTATATTGCTCATGATTAACTTGATCGCATTCTACTGCCTCACCCATCAAAAAAACCTTCACATATAAACCTCGCTCCACACAAGCGTTAGCGAATCGAAAGGCATTCCAAGCTTTCTCAGCTTCTTTTGTTTCAATAATTATTCCGATCCTCACTATTAACACGCCCTTAACAATAATTTTTAAAATGTATAGGTTTATTGTATAAGGGTTTATTTAATAAGTGAAATGCATTATTCTTATATTTATAATGCAAATTGCGTATTATTAGAATCAAAAATAAAAGCAACCAAATAGATTGGTTGCTTTATAAGATAGTTTGTTTCGTCAATATAGGAGTTTTTCTTTTATCCATTACTTTACCAATTACATGACCAACAATGCCCTTTTCTGATAACTTCTTTTGAAGTTCATCTACTTGTATTTGGGGAACAACTATTAATAATCCCCCCGAGGTTTGTGGGTCATGGAGTAATAATTCTTCCTGCGATGTGATGTTTTCTGTATACTGAACTTTTGTTTTGTAGGTAGAAAGATTATTAAATAAACCTTCTGATGTTGCACCATTATTTAGCAAGGCAAATACATCAGACAAATAAGGGATTTTTTTCAATTCAAGTTCTATGGATACATTACTATTTTCAGCAATTTCACAAAGATGACCTATCAAACCGAAACCTGTCACATCGGTACATGCGTGTGTTTCAACCTGTCTCATCGCTGAGGAAGCTTCTTTGTTTAAGCTTAACATCTCACTAATTACAATATCTTGCTGTTCATTAGATGCTATTTTTTGATCTATTGCAGTTGTATAAACACCAATCCCAATCGGCTTTGTTAAAATGACAGCATCACCAACACGGGCACCTTTTTTCTCTATAAAGCGCTGTCCGTTAGGAATTTTACCAGTAACGGCAAGCCCGTATTTGGGACTTGTATCATCAATGGTATGTCCACCAACAATATTGGCACCTGCTTCTTTTAACTTATCTACACTACCTTTTATCATTTCTTCCAGATAAGACAATGGAAGGGTAGATGTAGGGAATCCAATAATATTTAAAGCAAATAACGGATCTGCGCCCTTTGCATAGATATCACTTAATGCATTTGCACATGCTATCGCACCAAATTGATATGGATCATCTACAATTGGCGTTATTATATCAACAGACTGTACCATGACCTCATTCTGCCATAAGTAGCCAATGGAATCTTCTCCAATTCCAGCTATTAATTGCTTATCTTGTGATACGGGTATATTACGCAAAACTTGCGTAAGGTCTAGTGACCTAACTTTACTTGCTCAGCCTGAACCTGTTGAGTATGAAGTTAATGAGATACGGGGTTTCATCTATAACCCTCCTTTATCCTCTGACTATCAAATAGTTTATCATTTTTATTGTATGAGGTGAATAAATTGGAATTTAATCAGCTAAAAACTTTTTATTCTGTTGCCACACATCTTAATTTTACCAAGGCAGCAGAAGAACTGTCCTTAAGTCAACCTGCTGTATCAAGGCAAATAGATGCATTAGAAAATTATTATGAAGTCCCCTTATTTTATCGTACTAAAAAGAAAGTGGAGTTAACAGATGCAGGAAGACAACTTCTAAAATATGCAGTTCAAATTATCTCAATGGCAGATCAAGCTGATAAAGCTTTAACCTCACTTTCTAATTTAGAAAGTGGTGAACTAATTGTGGGGTGTGGTACGACAATTGGTACTTATGTTATTACTAACCTAGTTATAGACTTTCAGAAAAAGCATCCCAGCATAAAAGTAAAACTCATCATTGACAACACTTCCAACATCATTGATAAATTAGAGAATAATAAAATTGATCTTGCCATCATTGCTAAAAGATTTGATGATTCAAAATTCAATTACCAGCCTCTATTTCAAGATAAAATCAATGCCTATTGTTCAGTTGAACAAAAAGAGAAATATAAAAATCTAACATCTGTAACAGAGTTGAATGCGGAGACTATATTACTTAGAGAAATCGGATCTCATACGAGAGAATGTGTAGAAAAACAGCTAAATAATATTGATTACTCGAAAAATAACATAGTTGAGTTAAGTACAAATGAAGCAATAAAACAAGCAATCTTAAATAGTAACGGTATAGGGTTTCTTTCCTCAACAACCGTTCATATAGAGTTAAAACACCATTTATTATATGAGATTCCTCTTCAAGAAAAGTGTCAAAGAGAATTTTCCGTTATTTCGCCAAAAGGGAAATACACATCTCCAATTATGCTGATATTTAGTTCTTTTTTAACGAAAAACATACGCAAATTCTCTTAGAAGATAATTACATAAAGGTTGTGAAACCAATGTCCCTATTCGAAAAGTTATATACTTTTATTATTTTATTAGCAGTCATTATTGGCTTAAGTATAGGACAAATAGAAGTAATAAGATCAAACGCAGAAAGCTTTATTATCCCTTTATTAGTAGCCATGCTATATATTACTTTTATACAAATTCCTATGGAAGAAATAAAAAAAGCGTTTAAAAATATCAAGTTTACATACACTTCAGTCACGATAAATTTTGTCTGGACACCTCTCCTAGCATGGCTGCTAGCAATAGTGTTTTTAGTTGATACTCCAGCGTTGTATATTGGTTTTATCATGCTTATGGTTACACCATGTACGGACTGGTACTTAATTTTTACAGGAATCGCAAAAGGAAATGTTGCGTTGTCAACGGCAATCTTACCTTTAAACTTAATCTTACAAGTCATTTTGCTACCTATTTATCTTCTTGTATTTGGCGGAACAACAGGGGTTATAGAGCTTTCTTTTCTAGTGGAAAGTATCTTAATTGTACTATTCATACCATTGGTTTTAGCTCTTCTAACAAAAGTGTTCTTAAGAAGCAGGCAGCAGTTAAAAGAAAACCTTATATCTAATCTTAGCGTGATGCCGATAATTTTTCTCAGTCTTGCAATTGTTGCTATGTTTGCTTCACAAGGTCAATTACTACTAGATAATTTAGATTTAATGTGGCAGATTACTATCCCTATTCTTTTATACTTTATTGTAAATTTCTTCGTTGGTCAGAAAATTGGACAGCTTATGAAGTTTCCGAACTCCGACAGAACAAGTTTAAGCTTAACGACTTTAGCAAGAAATTCGCCAATCGCTTTAGCAATTGCTATGACTGCATTTCCAGACCAACCTTTAATAGCTTTAACATTAGTTATTGGACCATTATTGGAATTACCTATTCTAGCTATCATTACACAACTTTTATTATTTATTTCAAAAAATAAAAGTACATAAACAACTCAAAAGCACACATCAATTTTATTTAATGATGTGTCTTTTCATATTGCATCACCCTGCTCGTTCTTTTAAAAAAACAAAAAGATCAGCTCTGTTACTAATCGTAATTCTTGTTGTATATACGCACGTGTTACTTTAAGTGTAATTCTTCACAAAGTTTTACTCCTTATTTTATTTTTTCATAACATTTCCATTTATTAGCACAAAAAAAGCATCTGCCCTACGTCAGATACCTTTAAACATCCTACGTCACCATAATTGAAACTACAAACATCTATACACCCAAATATACTCATCAGCAAAGAATAACTTAAATGAATTATTTAAGAAGTAATCCATTGGCATTTTTTCTCCATAATATCTTTCATACTGCTGTTGAAAAATCAGTTTCTTCTGTTCAATATTTTCTCTATAAATATCTGGTGGAATAGGAAATGGATCTCTTTCATACTTTTAGGATTAGGTGTTGCAAAATAATACAATTTAAAAGTTTGATTTTGTTGCAGTTCAGCAATAGGTTCTCTAATGAAAATTTCACCTTTATTTTTGAATTTGATAAGATCACGCTTTAATCTTAATAGGCTTTTTCCTTTACCTATATCTGTTTGAAAGATTTTATTTAAGGTAACTTTCAAGTAGATCACTCCTTGTATATTTTGAATATACCCAGTTTATGGAAATACATACATTGGAAATAATCTACTCACATGTTAAAAAGGGGATGTATTATTTTATTTCGCCTATTTTCTTTCGGTAAGCGTTTTTTAATCATGGGTCTAAAACTAGTATAGGTTTTTTCTGTAATTGGGCATATGTATCCATTTCCATGGTAGACAATTTCCCTTAAGTCCTGATTTTCATCAAAAAATTTGTTATAAACTTCTTTTACAATTTCATCAAAATCAAGGTATTCAGGAATTTTTAATTTTTCCCCAATACTTTCTGACAACTTTTTAAAAGCTGTAAAACTATAAACCGAAGTAAAATTCCGATTCTTTTTGTTCCTTTTTTCTTTCTGTATATCTTTTTCTGTCTTGGCACTTTTCCTAATCTCATCAACATCTTCCGTCAATTGTTCAAATAATTTATTTAGCTCTATTACCTTTGCATCGATTACATTTATTGTGTCTTGGAAATTTTATAAACATTATTAGTTGACATATATTCATTAATCTCTTCATCTAAAGGTAGATTTTCAATGTATGAATCATAAACAGCTTTCATAATTGGTAGACCTGGTCTTATTTCATCTATGTAGTCAAACAAATCCTCATGATTTATTAAATATCCTTCTTTCCTGTTCTCAGATCTAATCGCTTTAATTCTACCTTGTCTTATCCAACGCGTAACCATTTGAATAGAATCTGTAATGTAATATTCTCCTAATATTTTAATGCCTGGTGAACATTGTATTCTCTCATTTTCACTTCCCTTCCAATACAAGACCTTTTTAATATCATTTATATGAGGTGTGACTGATTTAAGAATAAAATGGACAAACCTTTTTAAGTTTTTATCATACAAAACTCTAATTCTATTAAACTTTACATAAGTAAAGTTACAGGAGTATCACCTATTTACCGAAAATTTTTAAGAAGGTACTACCTCTTTACCGAACTAAAGTTGTCCAAAATAAAGAATACGCCATACCAATTCTCACAAACCCTATGATGCCACTAGGACAAGCCCCTAAAATTTATTTTCTGTACGGCAAGGGGGTAGTGCTGGGATAATGAAATTTTTATTTATAATTATGAACATCAAAAGTCTAACTTATAAAAGTTAGGCTTCTTTTTTATGGGACAATTCAATAATTTGTTTCCTCATGAAATCGATTGTTTGTCCATATATTGAAGTAAGCAGATGCTTGTTGACTGGAGAAGGTGATGAGATGGAACTACCAAGAAAAGTGAAATATGGGCTATGCTATCTAAGGCGTTCTAGGCAAGATGAATCGCGTGAAAAAAAGCATGGTGTGGATACCCTTCACGAACAAAGATTACTCATGACCAACGAATTGAAGAAATATGATTTCCATTATGAAATCAGACAAGAGATTGGCTCAGGGGACACCATTGCTAATCGTCCTGTTTTCTCTAAAATAGTAAGTGAAATACGTCAAGGAAAGATCGATGCCTTAATTGTGAAAGACTTCTCTCGTTTAGGACGTGGGAATATGAAAGATTCAGGTGAGTTGTATGAGCTTATCATGAAACACAGTATTCTGATTATCACCCCAAATAAAATCTACAATCCTCACAATGATAGCGACCTTCAACAAATGCGTTTTGAAATGTTTCTGTACCGAGAAGAATTTGAAATGATCAAGAAACGTTTAAATAATGCTAGGAAGAATTATGCCCGTGAAGGTAAATGGATGACTGGTGGTGGTGGGATACCATTTGGGTATGAATACGATGAAGTTTCCCAGAAGCTAACTCCTAACCCTGAAGAATCGAAAGTCGTGCAAAGGATTTATGATTGGTACGTCAGTGAAGAGGAAATTGGACTTCAAACCATTTGTACTAGGTTAAAGAGAAAGAACATTCCAAGTCCAAGTGGTAAGAAAGATTGGCATCAAGTCGTAGTGAAACGGATTCTAAGTAATAAAGTTTATATCGGTACTGTTGAGTTCGGAAAGACAAAAAGAGTGGATAATAAGGCAGTAAAAAAGCCAGAGGACCAACATATTGTGGTGGAAGATGCTCATGCAGCCATTATTGATAAAGAACTGTTTCAGAAAGCACAAGTGAAATTAGCACACATGAAAAATACCCACCCAGTTCGAACAGATTTCGCTCCTGGTATTTTGGCAGGACTGATTACTTGTCCGCATTGTGGGCGGAAGATGCTTAAGAATACATCCAGCCAGAAATATAAGAAAAAGGACGGCACGATAAGCCATTTTAGAAAAGAATTTATTGCTTGTATTCCTTGTGGTGTGTATGCCAAATATGATCATGTGGTGGAAGCTATATTAGAATTTTTAAAAACACTTGTCAACTTAGATGAGGACAGTATAAAAAAACAGTATGCTAAATTAATTGAACAAAAGATGAAGAGAGAGGAATCGAATGAAGAGGAAGATAGCCATCTCCTTTCAAGGAAGAAGGATATAGAAGATAGCTTGAAGTTGATTATAGATATGAAGCTAAAAGTAGCGATGAAGGGTCATATCCCTGATTTATATGAGGAGAAAGAGGCAGAGTTAAATGAGGAACTTAAGAAGGTGGAGCAGGAAATTGTAAAATGCAAACAGGAAAATAGAGCAGAAGAAGATGTCACCATTGGAACTGTAATAAAGGAACGGATCCAAAATGTGTTGGATGTGTTTCAACTGCTTCGATCGAATGAAGAAAAAAATAACCTCCTGAGGGAGGTTATTGAGTATGCTGAGATTGAGATAATAGAAAAAGGACGAGGGAGAAGACCAGCAAAATTTAAATTAACTGTAAAACCATTACTTTCCTTTTGATTCTTTGCTTTTGTTGATATGTCTAGTCATGATTAGATAGTTATAAGAATGAACATTTTCAACTTATACCTTTTACTCCTACCCACTTGATTAAAATAACAGTATGATTAAAAGACTGCCACATCCCCATTTATATGCTTAAAAGGTATAATAGTTAATGAAACCCATATTTAAGTTAAGTAAAAACATGGCTGCCTAAGCAACCATGTGTTGATAGTTTAAGATATTTTTTTACCTTTGTATTTTGGGAAGAGTTCTGCTATTTGTCTTTTCCATCCGTCTAAGTGTATAAAACGGTGCTTATGCAAATTACCGTTAATAATTTCAGCTTTGGACATTTTTGAAAGCTCCACCCAGTTACCTTCAAAAACATAGGTAGCATTACCATATTCTGCACTTTCAAAGATGTAGAGATTTAATTGTGTAAAACCGAAAATAATATATCCTCGGTAACCATGAGTTCCGATGGCATGGAAGTCTGGCTTATATTGAGATATGGTTTCAATTCTGTCAAAAATAACGACTTTTTTATTTCTAGATTTCTTCTCCAATACGGGAGTAAGATGTTCTTGAAATTTACTCCAAGGCAAGTCTCCTGTCGGAAGGACATCCCAGCCAAGCCTTCTTACCTCTGGAACTTCATATCGTTCCAAATTTTCATGCAGAATTTCTGCCCGCTTAAAAATCTCAAGCATAAGGTTGATTTGGTGGACTATGACTTCTTCTTCCGTTTCACCTTTAATAATAGGTGATCCCGCCACAACAAAATGTTGATCTTCAGTTGAGACAATCACTAATTCCACCCATGGAGAAGGAATCCACTTTCTTGGATAACGCTTATACGGAATATCAACAATACGAGAATGACTATTGCCACCCCAGTCTTCCCATTCATGATATTGTTGGCGATAGGCTGTTTCCATAGGTTGGTCTTTTTGTGGTATACCTTTTCCGTTAGCATTAAACTTTGACACTGGACCTAACTTTGGGGAAGGTACAAGAGATTCTCCAGTTGTTAAATTTTCGAATCCAATGTACTTCAGCTTATTAGATACATCTTCGGTAATTGGTAATCCAATATAAATTGTTGCCCCTTCATCGATATGGGACAAATAGTTCTTGCAATTCCTGATTCGTTTTTTGTTAATTAACATAAACCATACTCCTTTTTCCTGTGTATTAATGAACGGAGTAGGTAGTATTCTATAAGTTTTGCTGTTTCCAACCCTCCTTGTTACTAGTTCATTAGAGGGTAATTCCAATCTAAAGACAAGAAAAAGGATAACCGAACAAACACAGAACAAAATGTGAAAATTTTTATTTCCTTAAAATATAACTTGATTTCTACATTCGTTTTGATGTAAGATGGTAACCGTAACTTGTTATTAGTTAGTAGTTAGTAGTTAGTAACTTTTAGATGAAATACCAAATCTGATGCGCTCACATCAGACCTAATGAAATAGAGATTTAATAGAATACATGCCTAAACCCCCATCTTATTTAGCGTAAGGGGTATTTTGCGTTTTGTCAATAGTTTTGTCGAAATTTTATAGATTAATTTAAATTTTAGCCTAAATCTTTATGATATAGGCTCTTTTTTAATTTCTAAGAGATCTTTCTATTATTATTTATACTTAGTAAGTGACGAATCTAATTTAAAAGGAAAAACAGGGTTCCTTATTATGTATTTAGTCTTATCCTCCACCATCAACTCATCAGCACTTATCAACGCAAAGCGACCAGCCTTAAAATTCCCTTCCTGCGTTAAAGAGAGCAAATGCCATAAAAACTTTTCATCACATTTTAAAATTTCTTGGAATTCCATTAATCCCCGGTTGGCAACGTTCAATTCCCCATCAAAACGGTAAGCTCTTGGATCTGATTCTGAACCGTATTCTGCAATAGTGGAAAAGTCAATGGAACCGGTTAAGTCGGCGATATCTTGTGACTTTGGATCAGATGGACTAAATGTCCCAATACCTTTCCGTTTATTTTCTGAAAGGAAAACACGTTCAACTATAACATCTTCAATTCTTCCATCGTACTCCTGTTCAAGCCTCATCATGTTTAAAGGTGATAAATTCCCTTCAATACGAATACCATATTCTTGGTAGAAATCATCTCGTAAATGTTGTGGAATTAAGTGGAGAGGATCTTCATGCATCGGACAGCCTTTGATTGCATAAACGGCACCAAAGTCTGTATAAGAAAATTGCTCTAATCCTCGTTTTAACATAGATACAATAGTGGATTTCCCTCCACTAACAGGTCCCATTAACAACAGGATACGTTTTCGTACGTCTAATCTTTCGGCTGCTGGATGAAAGTATTCTTCCACTAATCTTTCTAACGCTTCTTCTAAACCGTATAATTCGTGACTGAAAAACGTATATTCTTTGTGGCCGTCTTTTTCTTCGACACCAGCTTCTTTAATCATTTGATAAATTCGTGAATGTGCGGATTGTGCTAAATGAGGCTTTTCTTTAAGTAGCTCTAAATACTCCCTAAAGGTGCCTTCCCAACGGAGTTCTTCCTCCTCTTTTCGATGGCTCTCAATTTTACCTAAAATATCCATTCATCGCCCTCCCCATATATGTTGTTTCATTCACGATAATTTGTACGATTTGTACAATATATGTCGAGGACGAGCTAATGATGAGTTATATTGAAGAAATACATTTTATTTAAGCTCATTAAAATTGACTTGTTAGTATGTTTTCGAGGCGGTCTAGTAGTTTATGCACGTGAAAATTATTTTTTTAAAGAGTAGACCAAATTAATTGCACGTGAAGAACTATTATTGAAGGTTTGGCTGAGACTTATGCTAGGTTCAGAGCTTTTTTTGCAGACTTACAGTAGAATAATAAGCTTTTAAAGGAAAAAAAGAGTTAACCTTTAACAGGCTAACTCTTCTTAACTTGCTTATCCGTTCTTAACTTTTTCCGCTATTTCAATAGTACGTTTTGCTTGATGTTTTACTGCCCCTTCAACATCTTCTACCATTTTTCCGTCTTGACCTACTGTTACACTTGTTCCGTAAGGGTTTCCGCCAGCACCGAATAATACAGGGTCAGAGTAACCAGGTGCCGCAATGATTGCACCCCAGTGCATCATCGTTGTGTATAGAGAAAGAATAGTAGCTTCTTGACCACCGTGTAGGTTAGATGCCGATGACATTCCACTGACTACTTTATTAATTGTTTTACCATTTGCCCATAGGCCACCTTGTGTATCAAGGAATTGTTTCATTTGTGCTGCTGCACTACCAAATCTTGTTGGCGTACTAAAAATAATTGCATCAGCCCATTCAATATCATCAGAAGTTGCTTCTGGAACTTCTTTTGTTGCTTCTAGATGCGCTTTCCATGCAGGATTTGATTCAATTGCTGCTTCAGGTGCAAGCTCAGGAACCTTTACTACTTTTACATTGGCACCTGCTTCTTTCCCGGCAGCTTCTGCCCATTTTGCTAGTTCATAGTTGGTACCTGTTGAGCTGTAATAAACGACTGCTAAATTTACATTTGACATAAGTTTTCGTCTCCTTTTTTGTAGATTTTTATGTTGTGAAGAAAACCTTCATCACATAGTACAGTTTCATATATTATCAATTCGAGATATATAATACAAAGATTTTGCTTTGTGTAATGATCAACAGCCTATTATTTCCATTTAATTTATTATGAATTAGAGATATATAGGTAAAAAAAGCTTTAGATGCTCTTAGCAAATAACCCAAGCTTTTTTAACATTTCAATGAGTAACTTTTTCTCATCCACATTTAGTCCAGCGCAAATGTCATTGATCGCATCCATATGCTTAGGAAAAATTTCATCCATTAAAGTTTGTCCTAGTTCTGTGATTACCGCATACGTAACTCGTCTATCTGTCGGGCATGGTTTTCTTTTGATGTATCCCTTTTTTTCGAGCTTATCAACAACGTACGTAATACTGCTGCTTGCTAATAATACTTTATCCCCAATCTTTTGAATTGGTTGTTCCCCTTTATGGTACAGTAATTCAAGAACAGCAAATTCTGTAGGATTTAACCCATACCCTCTTATATCATCTTTAATTTTACTAGTGATGGAATCCAGCGCTCTTGTTAGTACAACGAACAATTTTAAAGACAATTCTTTTTCGTTATCTGCTCCCATTAGTATCAGCCCTTTTCATTATCTCGAATTCGAAATAAATTATATATGATAGATTTTGTCTTTGTCAACTTCATCAAAACCAAAATCCCCCAAAGTAATTTCGAGGGATTTTAGTATGAATGTAATGAAACGGAACGATTAAAACGTACCATAAACTTCTGGACAATCCGATTCTGTTGGTGAATAAAAGCAATGTGACTTATGTCGCCCCGTATTCCACTGGTTATACCACTGAGCAGGACAATTTCCTTCCGGCCTGAAAAACCATAAAGCATTACTAGCTGGATGATGTCTTTCTCCTTTGATTACTTTACGCGCTAGCTCGATATCTATGTCCCTAGCGCCTTGATAAAAGTAACCTTTTATCGTTGCCTCAAACCCACCTGGCCTTTGATAAACCATTCTTCGTATATCTGTTATTTCTTTAAAATCAAGACAGCCTGCCCTTGTGCGGTTGACGCCGACATTTCCAACCATTAGCATTCCTAATTTGCCGTCGCCCTCGGCCTCTGCTCGCATTAGCCTCGCTAAAAGTTTCACATCAGCTTCTGTAGCCTTTACAACAGCCATGAAAATCCCTCCATTAATAAGCACTCATTTATGTATATTCAAAAGAGAGAGAAAATGAAATTGTCCAAATTAGGTTGATATCTATATATGGACTATTTGCCTCAGCACTGCCCCTCCTTTGAAAACAGGAAGTGAAAAAACTCACATACTTTTACTGTTTAGGGAAAAATAATTACAATTGAATTCTTGGAAATAAAGGAGATTTTCCTATGCAGAAAACGTTATCCTATAAAGAATCGTGGTTTGGTAATATCAAAGGTGATATCCTATCTGGTATTGTTGTTGCTCTCGCTTTAATTCCAGAAGCAATAGCATTTTCGATAATAGCTGGGGTGGATCCAATGGTAGGCCTTTATGCATCGTTCATCATTTCAGTCGTTATTGCCTTTGTAGGTGGTCGTCCAGGTATGATATCTGCAGCCACTGGTGCCATGGCCCTTGTTATGATTGATTTAGTTGCCGACTATGGCCTTGAATATTTATTAGCCGCGACTGTTTTAACTGGTATTCTACAAATAATATTTGGGGTAAGTAAACTAGCAAGGTTAATGAAGTTTATTCCTAGATCCGTGATGGTTGGGTTTGTAAACGCCTTAGCGATTCTAATCTTCACTTCTCAATTAGAGCATTTTGAGAATGTGGGCTGGATTATGTATGCAATGGTTATAGGGACTTTAGCAATTATTTACTTATTCCCCTATATAACCAGGGCAATTCCCTCACCACTTATCGCAATTGTTGCAATCACTGTCATTGCCATTACTGCAAATATGAATGTGACAACAGTAGGTGAATTAGGACAAATCACGAAAGCATTTCCAGCATTCCTAATCCCACCTGTTCCATTCAGCTTTGAAACATTAGCTATCATTTTTCCGTATTCCCTTGCCCTTGCAGTTGTCGGGCTAGTCGAATCCCTATTAACGGCTAGTATCATTGATGAATTTACTGGAACTCCTAGTAATAAAAACGTGGAATCAAATGGACAAGGTATCGCCAATATTATTACGGGTTTTTTTGGTGGAATGGCTGGATGTGCGATGATTGGACAATCTGTTATTAACGTAAAATCTGGTGGTAGAGGAAGACTTTCGTCATTAGTGGCAGGACTTTTCCTCATTTTTCTTATTGTATTTATGGGGGATATTGTATCCCAAATTCCTATCGCAGCGTTAGTGGGCGTCATGATCATGGTAGCTATTGGAACCTTTGACTGGGGATCTATTCGGCTATTAAGAATTGTTCCATTGACCGATAATTTAGTGATGATTGTTACTGTGTTGACTGTGATATTTACCCATAACTTAGCCATTGGGGTTTTGGCCGGTATTTTATTGAGTACGATATTTTTCGTTTCAAAAATATCAAAGGTTGAAGTTACGAAAACAATGAAACATAGTCGAATGGTATACTTCTTTAGAGGGGAAATCTTTTTTGCTTCTGTTACAGAGCTCCTAGAGGATTTTGACTATAATATCCGAGAAGCAAAAGAGGTCATATTTGATTTAAGCGGGGCCCGTTTATGGGATGATTCAGCAGTTGCTGCCTTCGATAAAATTGTATTAACCTTTGAACGAGAAGGAATTAACGTTTATTTGACTGGATTAAACCAAGCAAGCTCAGAATTAAAAGCGAAATTGAGCAGAAAATTGAGTTCACATTAGGGAGGAAACAACATTGTATAAAAAAATCTTACTAGCATCAGATGGTTCTGAACATTCACATCGCACAACAGAGCACGCCATAAGCTTATCGAAAGCGTTTGGTTCTACTGTTGAAGTCGTATATGTAAAGGATAGTGCGAAAGTAAAATCTGACACCTTACACAATTGGAATAAAGTCGGTATTACAGACTTACAACGAGATAAGTTTGCTACAGTTGAACAAAAGCTAACAGAAGCAGGGATTTCCTATGAGCTTACGTTTTTAAGTGGCGATCCTGGCCCAACACTTGTTGATTATGCGAACAAAAATGACTTTGACATTGTGCTTATAGGCAGCAGGGGCTTGAATGCACTACAGGAAATGGTTTTAGGTAGTGTAAGTCATAAAGTAGCCAAAAGAGCGAATTGTCCTGTTTTGATTATTAAATAAAAAACAGGGGACAACCCCCTGTTTCTTAAATGTTCCCATTTTTATATGGATGTAATAATGCATAAATAGCTCGAAGACATGGTGTATTCAATTGGTGTTTTTGTGCTTCCTTTAACAAATATCCATGTAGACTATCTAGTTCCATTCGTAGTCCTTTTTGTAAATCGCGGTGCATGGAGGAAGTCATATCCGTCGGTAGATTTTGGAGTTTGCTAGCTATTGTATCCACCGTGTTTACTGCTAAAGGTACATCTTTAGCCTTCGCAACCTCATAAATTTCAGTTAATAAGTCATATAAAAAGCTGTACGTTACTTCATCCTGTATGGCTATCCCAATTGGCTGTCTAGTTGCCGTGGTGATTCCGCTTAAGGACGTTAAGAAAATATATTTCTTCCACATTTCTGCGATGATAGAGTCCGTTAATGTCACATGGATAGAGGATTCCTTCATGATAGCTTTTATTTCTGCAAGAAATGTTTGATCAACGGCATTGGATAGAGGTCCAAAATAAATATCTTGCATTTGACTCGTTTGAACGACATCCCCATGTTCATTTAAGGTGGAGGCAACATAACAAATTCCCCCAAGCACGTTCTCTTTCCCAAATTTTGAAACAAATAAATCTAAATGCTCCATCCCATTAAGTAAAGGCAAAAGCTTTGCCCCTTTGTTTACTAGCTCCTCCAATTGCGGCATTGCCTGATCAACATGATAATTTTTCAAAGCAACAATTACGAGGTCAGGGCTTTCAATTTCTTCTGTATGTAAAACAACCCTCGGTTCAATGGTAAAATCACCATAGAAGCTCTCCACCTTTAATCCTCTCGCTTTTAATTGCTCATATCTTTTCTCTCTAACTAAGAAGTTGACGGGATACCCTTTTAACGCTAATTTCCCACCAAAATACCCACCGACTGCACCTGCACCAAAGACGACAATATTCATACATTACCTCCAAACCTTAATTGGACATACTTATACTGATATCAATATATGATGGTTTGCTATTTTTCATGAACTAGCTATTATCGTTTTGTATAAGTTATCTCTTTTTTTCTTATGCTAATAGAGATTAGTTTGAAGAAACATTGAACATTTGTCTAGGAGTATTCAAAAAATGAAGTTTTTTGGTATAATAGCAAGTAAGCAACAGTTACATACGAGGAAAGTATGGACTAAAGGAGGCCATTTTCGTGAAGTTATTCTTAATTCTAGCAGTTAGTGTCACTTTTATTATTTCCATCTTCACAGCTGGTTACGACTCTAAACCAGGTAAAAACTAAGAAATACAAAACGCCATCATTTCAAATGATGGCGTTTTTTTACTTTCACTATGATAAACATATTGTAGTTAATGAACGTTTGGAAATCCTTGTTGACGAAGTGCTTCATAAATAATAATTGCTGCTGTGTTCGATAAATTCAAAGAACGAATTTTATCCGTCATGTGAACACGCAAGCATTGATCTTCTTTCCCAACTAATAATTCTCTTGGTATTCCATCTGTTTCTCTACCAAACACGAAAAAGATATCCTCGTTTTGGTCACTATAATCATAATCTGTGTAGTGCTTCGTTCCAAAGTTTTCAATATAATAAAAAGATCCGTTTGGAAAAGTTTGATACAAATCTTCTATCGAATCATAGTAACGAATATCCACCTCATGCCAGTAATCTAAACCAGCACGACGAAGCATTTTATCGTCTGTCGAAAACCCTAATGGGCGAATTAAATGAAGCGTCACATCTGTACCCAAACATGTACGAGCAATATTACCTGTATTCGCTGGAATTTCTGGTTGGTATAAAACGACATGTATTCCCATATCATCACCTCGAGCTTTGCCTCTTTTTTAACTTGAACATTATAACATAAGTTATCCGCCAATATGGAAAAACTTATACTGAATGTCAGGAGTCCAGGCAGTGGAATCTTCATACTTCCAATAACGATGACGACTATTTTCTGTATGAGCGTTCACCAGAGGCTCTCCATTCCCATCCTTCGCGACCACTATTGTCGTGTGATTCCATTTTCCATCCCCTTCAAAATCATAGCAAATGACATCGCCCGGCATTAAATCAGTTGCATGTTCCTTCTCTATTGCTGTCAGCCCTTGGTGTGCCCCACTTAAATACCACCGCATCGCATTTGCCACTGACCAACTATAGCTCCAGTTCGTACCATTGTACCACCAACCTTTTGATCTATTCGGTTCTCCCCACATTGCTGCTCCCCCGGCATGAAGACATTGAGAAATATAATTCGTACAATCAACATCAAATTTATGATAATCCGGATTATAGTCGTTCCACCAGCGTTCCGCATATTGAACAGCTTTTCGCCGATCATAGGAGAAAGAACGTTTGCCTTCCCGTAAGTATTCTTCTGGTCCAATCGAATAATCAATATTATCAACGGCAGCATTTTCTTGAATTGGTGAACTCATCATCTCATGAGAAATGATTTTATCCCCATCCAATTTCACTTTAAACGGGAAAATCAATTCTTCCAAAAACATTTCGTCCTCTTGCTTCAGTAGCATTGTTAAATGAACGAGATAAAAAACCTCATCTTCTGATCTTTCTGCTTTTAGTCGATGGAATGGCTGCCCATCACCCGCAACCTGCAACACCTTAACGCCTCGTTTATCATAATCCGCTTTTTTCTTTTTCCACCACTGGGAACGACCTGATCTTCCGAAGATCATGTTTTCCCATTCCTGCTGAAGAATATGTTTACTCATGATGCTACCTCCTCTCACCTAAAAGTGTATGACGAAGAGGGTTGATTAAATGAAAACAATTAGGAATTTTAATAAAAATGGAATAAGAAAACTGATTAAAAGAAAGGTACTTATGTACGTAAAAAATATTTTTTTAATGAGTTGATCACTTTAAATTGAGCAGTTTGAGCCTATAATTAAAGGTTGAGAAAGAATTTTTAATGAGTTCAACCATTTTTTTGCACCCTTTACGCTTTTATTTGCACATTAGAAAAACTTGGCTTGCCGCCAAGTTTTTCTTATACTTTAATCCTTTAACAAAGTTAAACTTTCTTAAAGTAAAATAAAAACAAGCGGGTTATCCGCTTGTTATAATTGGGAAATTGGTATATTTTCATGTTTTAATAAAAATTCTTTTTTATCTAATCCGCCATTATAGCCTACAAGTGCTCCGTTACTACCTATCACACGATGGCAAGGAACAATAACGGACAGTGGGTTTTTATTCACTGCTCCCCCAACTGCTCTGACGGCTTTTGGGCTTTTGATTTCATGAGCAATATCTTTGTAGGAACGGGTTTCTCCGTAAGGAATATTTAATAAAGCATTCCAAACTTTTTTCTGAAAGGGTGTTCCATAAAACTGATACGGAACATTAAATTCCTTCCTTTCACCAGCAAAATATTCTTGAAGCTGCTTTTCTAACTCTACTAGTTTTTCAGAATTCGTCTCAAAGTTGGCACACAAAAAGTGCTTTTTTGCCCAATTTTTTAGCTTTGTTTCCTGTTCTTCCTTCGTGCCAAAGTCTATTTGGCAAATCCCCATGTCATTTCCGATTAATGTCATGGTTCCTACAGGCGTCTCAATTTCTGAAATATATAAAAGGGAATGTTTATTCATAATAACCCCTTCCCTACCAGTTTTATTTACTATTTTACTAGAATGTAGATGACTTTAAAATAGCAAATGTAACTCTCATTAAAAACAGTCGAAATCACAATAAATCATTCGACTGAATTTTATTTAGTATATTCAACATTATCATAATCGTTAGCAAAAATTTTTGTTCGCCTAAATTGTTGTGGAGGTAAAGAAAGCAAGGCCCTTTTCCATTTCCTCTAACACTTGTTCATCCTGTTCTTTTTTCTTCGCTTCTTCAATTGCCTCTATTGCTTTTTCATCGCCTATTTTCCCTAAAGCCCAAGCTGCTGTTCCTCTCATTACTGGGCGAGGATCATTTTTCATCACCGCAATTAAATCTTCGACTGCCGATTTATCTTTGTAGTTTGCTAATGCAATAATCGCATTACGCTGAATTGGCTTTTTCCCTCTCCATGAACCAGAAATAAAACCGAATTTTTCTTTAAACTCTCGGTTGGATATCGTCAATAAAGGTCGAAGGAGTGGCTTGACGATTTCAGGGTCTGGTTCCATTTCGTCATGCAAATGAAAGTCTTTCCCTTTATTTTTCGGACAGACAACTTGACACGTGTCGCAGCCATATAATCTGTTCCCTATTTCACTTCGAAACTCATCTGGTAAAAATCCTTTTGTTTGTGTTAGGAACGCTATACATTTTTGAGCATTTAATTGACCACCTTGAATGAGGGCTCCGGTCGGACAAACATCTACACAAAGGTTACAGTCACCGCAGTCGTCTTCCACTGGCTTATCAGGAGGGAAAGGAATGTTTGTAATCATTTCTCCTAAGTAAACATAAGAGCCGAATTCCGGTGTAATGATGGCACAGTTTTTGCCACTAAAACCAATACCCGCTCTTTCCGCAACGGCACGGTCGGATAATTCACCTGTATCAACCATTATTTTAAATTGAGCATCAGGATGTTTTTCCTTTAGAAAGTCAGCCAGCTTTTGCAGGCGATCACGTAAAATGTGATGATAATCCTTGCCCCAGGAAGCTCGGCAAAATATCCCTCTTCGCTCATCTTTCTTACTACGAGGGGCGTCCTTCATTTTGGACGGATAAGCTAGCGCGATAGAAATGATCGATTGAGCACCGGGCATTAACTTTTGTGGATTTGTTCTTTCTTCCACGTCCCCTTTTTCAAAGCCTGACTGAAAATTTAGCTCCTGTTGCGTTTTGAGCCGTTCCTTTAAAGTAGAAAACACATCCACTGCTGCAAAACCTATTTTATCAATGCCAATCTGTTTACTATGTTGAATTACTTCATCCTTAAACGCTTGATTCATCCTTAACCCCTCCTTTCTAATGGGACTGTCCTCAATTATCTTATAGCTTGAACTTTTGCCGTACGTAATCGATTGAGTGTTGCAGCAATTTCAAATCGTCTTGGTCTCGCAAGCTCACCTGGATGCTCTTTCGGTCGTGGTGTAAAGGAAGCTAATCCATCTTGATTCATTTGTTGCTCTATTTTATCGAGTAATTCGGATAAAGACATCTTTTCTTTTAGCCATTCTTTATGCTCCAAATGAGATAATATAGCTGCGATCATCCTAGTTTGGGAACGATCCACAAGCTGCTCAACCTGCTGTAAGTCGATTTCAGTTCTCCCCATCAGAATAGTAGAAAGGCCTTTTTCTTGAACTTTTGATTTTTTTCCTTTTTTGCTATTTAAGCTGTCAGGAAGAAAACTTCTTTTCGCTATACTACCAAAGGCACTTTTTCCCTCTTCACGACGATTAGGGTATTTCATTGCAATCCTTTTTGCATCTTCTGTTACGTTAAATGGAACATATTCATCCATCATAATAACATCGTCTGCAACATCAAAATAGTCTCCGGATCCACCCATTACTAAAATAGTCGATACGCCCAAATCATCGCGAAGCTGCGCAATTTTATCAATAAAAGGTGTAATCGGTTCTTTTTCCTTTACGACCAGCTCTTGCATACGCTTATCACGAATCATAAAGTTAGTCGCACTCGTATCCTCATCAATAAGAATGGAAGTAGCACCAGTCTCTAGTGCTTCCATCACATTCGTTGCTTGAGAAGTACTTCCACTAGCATTTTCCGTACTAAACTGATGCGTCGCCTGACCATGTGGCAGATCATTAATGAAAGGGGAAATATTTACGTTACTAACCCTTCTTCCATCCTCTGCTCTAACCTTAACCGCAGCAGGGTCCGTTAGCACATACTCACGGCCATCCCCTTTAATATGATGGTAAACCCCACGTTCTATCGCCGTTAATAGCGTACTTTTCCCATGATATCCTCCACCGACAATTAAGGTTATTCCCTTTTTAATTGCCATACCGGATAGTTGTTCCGATTGATGAGGAATAGAAAAAGATACTCGATTCATTTCAGGACTTTTAAATGGAACGGCATGCGTTAAGGGTTTATTACTAATACCACTTTCACGAGGTAAAAATGATCCATCTGCAATAAAAGCAATCCAATCATTCTTTTTCATAACTTTCCGAATTTCGATATGTTGGTCAGCTAAATAGGTCGATTCGTCAATTTCTACTTGCCTCATAGAAAAAATGGACGCCGTTAAAATGTCTGGAATAATCCGGAAAAATAACGTTTCCGCTTCCTTCCCATTAATACGTCTCCCATTTGCAGGCAAGCCTATTGATAAGCAAATAGTCGTGCTTTCTTCCGTTATCGTTACAGCTGTTCTTTCTAAAATTTCTTGACCAGGAGCGTCAATCGCTATTAAACCACTTTTCCCAGATCCTTTCGCAAAAGTACTAACCTTGTTAATCGCATTTGCTACAGATCTTGTAATGGTATCCTGTGCATATATTTTTCGTTGCTTGCTATCTAACCACTCAGACTTTATAGTAAATTCCTTTGTTGGAATAATAATACGGATTTTAGAAGGAGAAGCAAAAGGGTCCCCTTGCACATAATCAATGCAAATGTTGAATTGTTGGAAAGAATAAGTACCTTGGATTGATTTATAGGCCTTATATCCTTTTCCATCTATTTTCTGTAAAGACGCTTTAAGTCTTTCCATCGAAACACCTCTTCTTCCATATTCTTTCCCAAGAATACTATGGTAAGGTGTAAACTTTCAAGTCTCGCAAAAAACATTAAAAAACGCAATGCTTCGTGGCAAGCCAGACGAAACACTGCGTTGGTAACATAATTGGAGCGGGTGATGGGAATCGAACCCACGACATCAGCTTGGAAGGCTGAGGTTATACCATTTAACTACACCCGCGTTTGTTGTCGAATATTTAAGTGATAGTTGATATTATAACAACGTTTGGACAACAGTTCAACCTTAAAAGGGATTTTTTTTATTACCCTATGCTTTTGAACAGGAATCGTGCTCGCGATGGTTACTATTATGTCCCATTTAATCTATATGCAAAACCTACAAATACATGTGTACAAATATTCTTTTATTTGGAGAATTTTATCCTTCGGTCGTGGAAACCTTATAACTACAGGGGGTGAAAAGCATGGCTCAAGACGTTTTATGTGAAGTGAAAAACTGTAAATTTTGGGCAAATGGTAACAAATGTGCTGCTGATTCCATTTATGTAGTAAGTCATAAAGGAAAAGAAGCATCTACTTCCACCGAAACGGATTGTAAGACATTCGAGCCAGAATTTTAATGACCTCGCTGTAAGATAGCCTGAGCCCTGTGCTCAGGCTTTTTTAATAGAGGAAAAAACTTTACATAAAAAATGGAATATTTTTCTTGACTTTTTTAGCTCAAGGAATATAATTTGCATTAGGTAAACTTTTATAGTTTATATAAACTTTTTTAATTAATTGCACACATTTTCACTTTCATCATAATTTAACTTTTAGAAATAAAATCAAATTTTTTTAACCTAAAAGTTGACCTAGGGAAAAATTTTTAACAAAGGTAAAGGAGAGGATGAACATGAAGAAGTTTGTTGTTTTGTTTATGAGTGCTGTTTTATTACTTATTTTTACAGGTTGTTCTACTGATGATGCAAACGCAAATGTAGATGGGAAAGTGGAGGTCGTTACAACTATTGCCCAAATTGGGGATGTTGTCAGTAATGTTGGTGGTGACCATGTTGATGTCAAAAGCTTAATGGGGCCAGGAACAGATCCCCATTTATACAAAGCAGCACACAGTGATGTTGAAGCGATGGAAGAGGCGGATATCATTTTTTATAATGGTCATCATTTAGAAGGGAATATGAATGAAATGTTTTCAGAAATGCGCAAATCTAAGCCTACCATTGCAGTAGCAGAAACGGTCCCAAATTCTGAATTAATTGCAGACCCTGAAAACCCAGATATACCAGACCCGCACGTGTGGTTTGATATTGACCTATGGAAATATACAGTAGAGGCAGTCCGTGATGGCTTAATTGAAATTGACCCTGACAACGAAAAAGATTTTACCCAAAACGCGGAAGATTATATGAAAGAGTTGGATGATTTAAAAACTTATGCTGTGGAACAATTCGAACAAATTCCAAACGAATCAAAAGTGCTTGTTACAGCCCACGACGCATTTGGTTATTTTGGAGAGGCATTTGGATTTGACGTTATGGGATTACAAGGCTTAAGTACGGAAACAGAGTTTAGCCTCAATGATGTACAACGAATTATAGATGTTCTTGTTAATCGAAATATTAAAGCTGTATTCGTGGAAAGCAGTGTGTCCGAACGTTCGATTAATTCTGTTATTGAAGGAGCTAAAGAACAGAACCATGAAGTTTCCATAGGTGGTGAATTATTTTCCGATGCAATGGGTCCAAAAGATACAGAGGAAGGGACGTATATTGGAATGTTTAAACACAACATCGATACGATTGTAAGTTCATTAAAATAAGGAGGAGTTATCATGAACGCTTTAACGGTAGATAATCTCTCTGTCACATATGATAAAAGCCCGGTTCTGCAAAGAGTCGGGTTTGAAATTCCCGAGGGATCACTAACAGGAATTATTGGTCCAAATGGTGCCGGAAAATCGACCTTATTAAAATCCGTCTTGCATTTAATCCCACGATTAACTGGTGATATTAAAGTGTACGGAAAACCTTATAAAGAACAACGTAATTTAATTGGTTATGTACCGCAACGTAGTGAGGTAGATTGGGATTTTCCAACAAACGCTTTAGATATTGTTTTAATGGGGAGATACGGGCACATTGGGTTGTTTAGACGCCCAAAGAAAAAAGAGATTTCTTTAGCAAAGGAAGCACTTAAAAAAGTGGGTATGGAAGATTATGCGAACCGTCAAATTAGCCAATTATCTGGGGGGCAACAGCAACGCGTATTTCTAGCTCGTGCCCTCGTCCAAGATGCACAAATTTATTTTATGGATGAACCATTTGCTGGTGTAGATGCCGCAACAGAGAAAGCAATTATGAACCTCATGCAGCAATGGAAATACGAAGGCAAAACCGTGCTCGTTGTCCATCATGATTTACAAACGGTAGAGGATTATTTTGACCACGTCTTATTATTAAATAAAACACCAGTATCTTACGGGCCAACCCAGCAAGTTTTTACAATGGAAAATTTGGAACGAACCTATGGTGGAGCGATTTCCTTTATAGGAAAGTCAGCGCAAGTCATTCAGGAGCGTGGGTAAATTGGAGATATTTGAACTATTCACGAAAGCTAATGCCCAGTGGGTTTTATTTGGGTCCATTTTGTTGGGATTTGCAAGTGGTGTAATTGGTAGTTTTGTTCTATTAAAAAAGCAGAGCCTAATAAGCGATGCAATGGCTCATGCTACCTTACCTGGTGTCTGTCTTGTGTATATGATTTTTCAAGTAAAATCAATTCCATTATTTTTAATAGGTGCAACGATCACAGGATTACTAGCAACCTATTCGATTCAATTTATCGTCAAACATTCACGGATCAAAACAGATGCAGCAATAGGTATTACTTTATCGGTGTTTTTTGCATTAGGAATCGTGCTCCTAACATTTATTTCTAAAAACTTATCTGGAAATCAAAGTGGTTTAGATGATTTTATATTTGGGCAGGCAGCAGCACTCGTATCTAGTGATCTACAAATGATTGCCGTTGGTTCCCTAGTCATTATTATTCTTTCCACTCTATTTTTCAAAGAATTTAAGATAAGCATTTTCGACCCTCTATATGCAAAAGGGCTAGGACTTCCGGTTACTTTTTTTAATGCTGTTTTACTTGCTCTAGTAGTAGGCGTTGTGGTTATTGGCATTCAAATGGTAGGTGTAGTATTAATTGCTGCATTACTCATTACTCCCCCACTAGCTGCGAGGTACTGGACAGAACAACTTGGTTTAATGGCGATGTTATCCGGTATCTTCGGAGCCATTTCAGGATTAATCGGTACGTTTATCAGTACTTTGGGTGAGGGGTTACCAACAGGACCAGTAATTGTGTTATGTGCCTCTGTTATTTTCTTACTTTCTCTTATATTCGGAAGTAAGAAAGGCTTGGTGAAAAAGGTGGTGGCAACTGTATGAGCTATGGTGCTTGGATTTTATTGACAGGATGTTTGGTTGGTATAACCTGTGGAATTACAGGAGCCATATTAGTACTCCGTAAGATGGCGATGTTAGCCGACGCAATTAGCCACACAGTTTTACTAGGGATTGTTGGTGCATTCTTTGTAACCCAATCATTAAACGGTTTACCTATGTTAATTGGTGCTGCCGTTGTTGGTTTATTAACTGCTTTATTCGTACAGCTACTAGATTCCTCAGGCGTGCAATCAGATGCAGCAATCGGCGTTGTTTTCACTTCGCTATTTGCATTAGGTGTCGTCCTCATATCCTTTGTCGGTGATTCCGTACACTTAGATGTACAACACGCATTAATGGGAGAAATTGCTTTTATCCCATGGGAAACATTTGAATTAAACGGGATGAATATGGGACCAAAAGCCGTATGGTTACTTGGAGCTGTTTTATTTATCAATGTAGCCTTGATCATGTTGTTCTACAAGGAAATTAAACTCACAACATTCGACCCACAATATGCTGCTTTAATCGGGATACCAATCATGTTTATTCACTACTTGCTAATGGGAATGGTTTCCCTTTCAACTGTTGCTTCTTTTGATGCAGTTGGTGCAATTTTAGTTGTTGCGATGCTAATCGTTCCAGGGGCAACAGCGTATCTCTTAACGGACCGATTTATTGTCATGTTACTTCTAAGTGGATTCATAGGGGTATTGTCTGCTGTACTAGGGTACTTTTCCGCCGTACTATTCAATGTTTCCATAGCCGGAGCAATGGCTTGTGCTACTGGGGTTCTGTTTTTCTTTGCTTTGTTTCTAAGTCCTAAGTATGGTTTTCTTACAAAAAAGTTAAGAAATAAAATGTTAAAAACTTGATAGCAAGGTATCCCCTTTACTTTACTAGTCTGAGTCGTCATTGCCTCAGGCTAGTTTTTATTTTTATTGCATTTTTTCCAATGACTTTAAAATGAAGTTAGCTATCTTGTTTAACAAGGTAGCATTTTCTCGAATGATTACCTTGTATAACAAGATAAAGATTGGGGTGACACCATCTGTCCTTGCGAAGCCAATTACTTAAAGGAATCTTAGAAGGCTGTATATTATCAATCATTGATCAGGAAGCTGTTTATGGCTATAAATTATCTATTAAGCTCCAGCAATTTGGTTTGAATGATGTAAGTGAGGGTTCTATATATCCTATATTACTCAGACTTCAAAAAGAAAAACTTATTGAAGGGGAAATGCGCCCCTCTCCCTCTGGCCCTAAACGGAAATATTATAAGCTTACTCAAAATGGTATTACTGCCTTGAACGAATTTTATTCGGAATGGCAAAGTATTCAATTTCCTGTAGAGAAAATAATTCAAAGGAGGTCTAAATGATGAATGTACAAGAATTAATAAAGCAGAATAACGAAAAGCGTGAACAACTAACCGAAGAGAATGAAATGTACTATACGGACATAGTCGTATACATTCGTTCCCATCTAACATTATCTGAACAAAAAACTGAAGAACTATTAATCGAACTGTTAGATCACCTTTTTTATGCCCAATTGCAAGGGAAAAGTGCCAAAGAAGTATTTGGTAACGATCCAAAAGGGTATTGTGATGAGCTGATAAAGCATTTACCAAAGGAATCCAAGAAAAATGCCATTATTTTTACTGGCTTTATTTTTTTACAGCTTTTAGGTTGGATGGCTATAGGTAGAGGATCTGTAGACATTATTTTCGGTTTATTTATGGAAATAGATAATTCGTTTTATTTAGGTTCTAGTCTCCTTATTACTGCATTTACCATAACTATGCTATTTGCTACTTTACTACTCTTTTTCTTTTGG
The DNA here is from genome assembly GCF_014207435.1 of Salirhabdus euzebyi. Classification (GTDB taxonomy): domain Bacteria; phylum Bacillota; class Bacilli; order Bacillales; family Alkalibacillaceae; genus Salirhabdus; species Salirhabdus euzebyi. The sequence goes on along the minus strand of NZ_JACHGH010000001.1, from coordinate 180,081 downwards.
ATTCGTTCTTCCATTTATAAAAAAACATCAAAACCAAAAAATTTCCTTATAGGATTTCTCATTGCACTAGTTATGACCGGAAGTCTTGTTCTCATGAGCTTTATCCCTACATTTGGTTACGCTATTACAATAAATGGATATATCTTTTTAATTGTGGGGATTATATTGATCGTGCTTTCCAAATGGATGGAACGAATAAATAAAAAGGTTTATTAAAAAACCAAAGGAACAGGATAAAACTACTTATTATCCAGCCCTTTGGTTTAACATCACGTTTTGCTTAGCTCAACTAGGTCATCTTTATTTTTTGTCTGTATTCTGGAGTTTCTCTCTATCCACTAATTGCGGAGGTTTTTCTAGCCATCGATGTTTAATAGCAATATTACCGGTATCAACACTAAATCTACCGACCCGAACAATTAACTGAGCATATTCCGTAATCAAATCACTTCTCACACTTGCTCCAACCCCTAGTCCTAAACTTCCTATTGATATGGCAGATAACATAGTATTTACTCCCAACATCAATTTTTCTGAAAAAGGGGCTACGGTACTATTGGATAAGTTTGAGTCAGGAGATACAGGTGTTGAAATGTGTTCCATCTTAAGAAATTTTTCCAATGTATTAATTATTTCATTAGCTAGAATATATCCTTCTTGCATGTGTTCCCTAATTTCTTTAGAATGAACTACTTGAGCAAACCCGTCAACAAGTGTTCTACCTACATAATTCATTTCAATGTTATTAGCAAGATGTGTTATTTCCACTGCAAGTAAAGGTCTCTTTTTTTTCATAAAATGACCAACAAAAAACGTAGGATCATCAACGAATTTTCTTTCGCTGTTATAGGCAATATAAGGAGACCGGATAAGTACCCCCTTAGCCTTCATTAAATCAACAACTTTGTTATATAACTGCACACTTTCACTCGTTGTCCCTGTATAAAACTCCCTTATATCATCCCGATACGTTGTGCCCAATACCGTTCCATTTAGTTGAGCTCCATTTCTACCCATCATTTGTAAATATCGCAAATAAAATATATCTGAAAATAACTTTGGGGCTAACTCGTTTACATCAGAGTCAGAATACCCTTGGGGAATAGGTATGTTTTCCTTTTCAAAAATGGACCTTAAAGTATCTAGATGTTTTTCAGAGAGACTTTTTGAAAATTGAATGACTTCTTTTATTTCCTCATCTGCTACTGTTTTAAGGAAGTGTTTCATGACACAAACATTAAGACTATCCCCCATATATGATGACCAAATAGCAGCTAATTCACTTGAAGTTAAATCAGGATTATGATCCATATTAAACTCCTCTTTTTTGCTTACCATTTGTTGAAACGGGACTAATTATTCACTTTTTAATATACTCAAATAATACTTTTATTTCCTTGTGAATTTATATATCCATGTACATGTATTAGAGTTTATTTATCATACCAATTCCAAAGCCTAACTTCCCCGATGGTTATTGTTTCTACCCATTCTTCTTGCTGCAAGTGTAATAGTTCTTTCGATGGGCCTGTTACAACAATTCCATAAACGTGAACACCATTTTCTTGTATATATTTTATTCTTGACTCTAAATTTAGTGGAGAAAATCGGTACACCATATTTGAAATCGATTCATATTGCGCTATTAGTTCTAACGTAACAAGAAAGTTTTCATCTCTTATTTCCGCACTTCCGAACTCTTCGATTGTTGGGTAGGAGCCGCTTCTTGTTTCAACGGATTCAAATAGACCGGCCTTATCTTTTGTACGTGAGGTGATTTTTAAATCCTGTGGATGCCAGATAGGGTATTCCGGAAAACCAATTGGATCAGTTGGACCGAAACCATGCTCTTGCTCCCCTTCTACACCAGTATCAACAGCAAACCAAACAGCATCAACATTTTTATTTTCAAAAAGCTTTAACGCTTCAGCAGTTGGATAAAGCTTATTTAAAGAAACAAAAGCTTCTGCCACCGTTCCTTCAGGTATATTTTCTAGTATTGCCCACTCTGCGTCATCATTAAATTGTTCAGCATAAGGTGGATAGAAAAAGTTAGGGGTTTCTTCCTTTTCAAGCTCTACATCGGGAATAGAAGGCAAACCAAACAAAAAGTCCATTTCAAAATCCCCAAACTTTTCATAGCTACCACCAATTTTCTTTTCCAGATTTCCTGTGTAATCCATATTTAACCAATTGATTGAAGTACTACTACCTCTTATTTGCAAGTTTGGTTCCGTAACAGCGATGGTGGATTGAATAACATCCCGAAATACTTCAGAGCGGCTCGGTTCCCCTAAAGAATAATAAACATTCGTAGCAAGCGTACTAATAAACCCCAGGAGAAAAAGAATGCCAATTACGGTAAAAGCATTATGGAATCTCGCTCTCCATTTCCCTTTTCGAACTACTTTTTTCTGCATATCAATAGAATCAGAATCGTATTTATCTTCACCAAGTTGCTCATCCATGAACGAATGATATAATTCCATTTTTTCTAGTTCTTTCTCTATTTCTATCTGTTCTTCTTCAGATAATGTTCCTTCAGCATATTTTTTCAGTTTTTCTTTAAAGTCTTCACTCATCGGATTCCACCCTCTCTACCTTTTGTTGACGTAAAAATTGCCTTCCCCTAAACAAAAGAATTTTAACGTGTGCAACAGACACTTCCATAATGGCTGAGGCATCACTATACGATAAATCATGAAAATCAACTAATAAAACAGCATTCTTTTGTTTTTCTGGAAGTTTATCTATCCAGACCTTTAGCTCCCTTATTTGGTCATTTAACACGGCTTGAGCCTCTGTTGATTGTTCCTCTTTTAGCTGTGCAAAAAAGTCATTATCCTTAATGACACTTCTTTTCTGTTTTCGTTTATGATCAATAAATGCGTGATAAGCTACACGAAATAGCCACATCTTCACCTTTTCCTCATTTAATTGCTCCATATATAAATAAGCCCGAAAAAAAGTCTCTTGTACTAAATCCTCTGCTAAATAAGGGTCCCGACTCAGAGAGAGCAAATAACGATGTACGTCTTTTACATATGCTTCATATATGTGATCTATCTTTTTAATGACTTTCGCTCCCCCTTCCCCTCACCCTAACTACGTACAACTATTGCGAATTGTTACAGTTTTTTTTCAATATTTTTTCAAAAGATTATTGAAAACGGATACATTAGCACATTTCAGAAAAAGTTTTCTAAAAACATTGACAATTGTTTTGAGTCTGTTATGATAGATAAAAATTACAACACTTTAACACTTAAATACGGTGAAGAAGATAAGTCTTTTGTGTTTAGAACGACAGAGAGCTGGTGGTTGGTGGAAACCAGTGTTCGGCGCAATCGATAGCACTTCGGAGTAGGCAGATTGAATTTTTTAGTAGATCTGTTCGGAAGCATGCCCGTTATGCATGGGACCAATGAAGGCTGCTCATATGATGAGTAGCGAAAAAGGGTGGTACCGCGTGAATACAAACTTTTCGCCCCTTATACCAAGGGATGGAAAGTTTTTTTATTTGCTTAAAAAAGAAAGGAGAATTTTTCATGTTAGTCGACCAACAGTTATTACGAATTCCTGGACCAACACCAATACCTCCTAGTGTAGAGCGCGCAATGATTCAACCGATGATTGGTCACAGAGGGCAAGAATGTAAAGATCTTATTCAAAAGCTTCAACCTGGCCTTCAAGCTGTATTTGGAACGAAACAAGATGTATTTATTATTGCAGGAAGTGGAACAGCCGGATTAGAAACGGCTGTTGTGAACGCAACCCAGCCCGGTGACGAAGTACTCGTTATTGTTACAGGAGCTTTCGGTGATCGATTTGCCAAAATATGTGATGCGTTTGAACGAAAAACGCATCGTTTAGAAGTAACCTACGGAGAAGCAGTCGATGTAAAAGAAGTGAAAAATTACTTGGAACAGCACCCATCTATTAAAGCTGTTTTTGCAACGTACTGTGAAACTTCGACAGCTGTCCTTAATCCAGTAAAAGAAATAGCAGAGGTGGTTCACCAATCCTCTAATGCGCTATTTATTGTGGATGGGGTATCTTGTGTAGCAGGTGTTGAAACAAAAATGGACGAATGGGGAATTGACGTACTCGTAACAGGTTCTCAAAAAGCCTTTATGCTACCGGCTGGCTTAACCTTTGTTTCCGCTAGTAAGCGTGCTTGGGACGTAATTGATTCTAATAGCCAACCCCGCTTCTATTTAGATTTAAAAGCCTATAAGAAAAATTTAGATAATAGCTCCACACCATATACACCAGCTGTTTCCTTATTGTACGGGTTGGAGCAAGTTTTAGAATTGTTCAACGAGGAAGGGTTAGAACAAGTGTATGAACGCCATCAACTCATGATGGAAATGACGAGAGCTGCTTGTAAAGCCCTTGATTTACCACTATTAACATCTGATCAAGCCGCTTCACCAACGGTAACGGCTGTTCAACCGACTGATTTTGATCCAGAGCAATTTCGAAAAGTCGTAAAAAAGAAGTTTGGTTTAACACTAGCAGGTGGACAACAGCATTTAAAAGGAAAAATATTTCGAATCGGCCACATGGGCTACTGCTCTCCAGCGGATGTTTTCCAATATATTAGCTTAATTGAATTAGGATTAATTCTTGTTGGCAAGAAAATAGATCTTGGAAAAGGAGTAGCTGCAGCTCAAGCAGTTTACTTGGATAGAGAGGTGGAAACAAATGACCTTTAATATTTTAATCAGTGATCCATTAAGCGAAGAAGGTATTAAACCTTTACGCGATGCAGAAAATGTCTCTATTACAGTTGAAACGAAGCTGACTCCTGAAGAGCTTCTAGATTGTATCGACCAATATGATGCATTACTCGTCCGCAGCCAAACGCAAGTAACAAAAGAAGTGTTGGAAAAAGGAACCCGTTTAAAAGTAGTCGGTCGTGCTGGTGTAGGTGTCGACAATATAGATTTAGATGCCGCCACAGAGCACGGGGTCATCGTTGTTAACGCTCCTGATGGGAATACGAATTCAGCTGCCGAGCACACGATTGCCATGTTAATGTCTCTAGCACGTAATATACCGCAAGCACATTACGCCATAAAACAGCATCGCTGGGACCGCAAATCCTATGTTGGGGTGGAGCTTAAAGGAAAAACGTTCGGCATTATCGGCTTAGGTAGAATTGGTGCAGAAGTTGCTTATCGCGCAAAAGGTCAACGTTTAAACGTCATTGCGTTTGATCCTTATTTAACAGAAGAGAAAGCAGAAAAAATGGGTATTCAGTACGCAACATTAGATGAAGTTTTGGAAAAAGCCGACTTTATTACGGTTCATACTCCTCTTTTAAAACAAACGAAGCATTTAATTAATAAAGAAGCCTTCGCTAAAATGAAAACCGGTGTACAGATTATTAACTGTGCTCGTGGCGGTATCATTGATGAAGAAGCACTCTATGACGCGATTGTGCAGAAAAAAGTAGCAGGTGCTGCACTGGATGTTTTTGAAGAGGAACCAATTAAAAACTTTAAACTAATCGAGCTACCAGAAGTAATTGCAACCCCTCACCTTGGAGCAAGCACCGTTGAAGCACAGGAAAATGTAGCAATTGATGTAAGCCATGATGTCATCAATATATTAAACGGTGGAGTAGCAAAAAATCCGGTAAACCTACCTTCCCTACCAGCAGAAGTAATGAAGCGAATCGAGCCATACTTTAACTTATCAGAAAAGCTCGGTACATTTATCGCTCATACGACGAAAGAGGTCATTGAGGAAGTGAGTATTTTTTACTCAGGAGATTTAACAAAACTAGACGTTTCACCCCTAACACGAAATACCGTAAAAGGATTACTGAAACGTTATCTAGGTGATCACGTAAATGATGTAAACGCAACGTATTTTGCCAATAAAAAAGGCATTACAATCAACGAGCAAAAAACTACTTCTAGCAAAGGATTCACTAACCTTTTAACCGTGGAAGTGAAGACAAAATCAGGTTCTTCTAGAGTCTCAGGTACACTTTTAAACGGACTTGGCACTCGTATTGTAAAGGTTGATGCATACAGTGTCGACGTTGTCCCAACTGGTCACCTTGTCCTCGTTCGACATAAGGACCAACCAGGAGCAATCGGTCGAGTTGGTACCCTATTAGCCCAGTTCGACGTCAACATTGCAACGATGCAAGTAGGAAGATCGGACATCGGCGGAGATGCGATTATGATGCTGACCGTTGACCGCCAAATTGAAGAAAAGGTTTTGAAGCAGCTTAAAGAAGTTCATGATATCCATGATCTAATGACGATCGATTTATAATATGTAAAAATGCACACCAGCAAAATCGCTGCGTGTGCATTTTTATGGTCGAAGCTGCAAATAAATGGACTGAACCTGCAATTATTTGGGCTAAGTTAAGAATAGTCTGCATTGAGTAAAGAATAATCATAAGTGAACCTTTAATTCTGTGCCTTCAGTCAAGAAATATGACGCTAAAGTCAACAATTCAAGCCGAAACTCCCTGAAAAACTCCACCTTCACTCCGATTTCCACTGCCTATTCAGCAAAATAAGCCTCCCACACAATCTTCTCACTCCGAAACAGGCACATAACCTGTCTTTTCAACTAAAGACTGCCCCTGCTCAGACAAAATCCATTCAATAAACCTGTCCACATTCGGATTATCCGTTCCAGCCGTTACAACATAAAACTGATCGGCTATTGGATATTCTCCGTTTCGAATCGTTTCCTTCGTTGGATATATCCCGTTTATGGCTACGTGTTTAATCTTATCATTTCGCACCATATCCATTGAAAAGTAGCGGAAGGAATAGCCAATAGCATTTTTGTAGTTTGTGTAATTGGCCGTTTGTTCAATAATGCCACCCATTCCTGAAGCTACGTCTTCCTTAGGAGGATCCATGATTGGTGTAGTTCCCATAAAGTTTTGGAGAGCTGTTTGGCTTCCACTATCTTCAGGGCGTTGAAAAGCTCTTATTCTATCATTCTTTCCACCTACATCTGACCAATTGGTAATTTTCCCAGAATAAATATCTTTGATTTGGTCTACAGTTAACGAATCAACTGGATTTTTAGCATTCACAAAAAACACAAATGCTTCCCTACCGATAGGAGTTAATTTCAGTTCGACACCTTTTTGCTCTGCATATCGTAATTGTCTTTCAGAGGGTCCAGCAACAAAGATCATGTCGACATCGCCGTTAATTAAATTCTCATAAGCATGAGGAGTTTTCGTAGCGATAACTTTTCCTTTGTACACATTGTAAATGCCTTCCGGATAAGTGGCTTGCGCGAAAGCAGAGTAAACCGGGTAAAGAGCTGTTGCGCCATCTAACCTCGGTAGGTTATCTTCAAGCTTTAAAGTCGATTCCTCATCTAATGATACGACCTTTGACTCGTCACCAAATGGCTCGTATTCTGTTAAATCAACCTCCGCATCCTCTAACGAACCTAAACTATTTACATATACATTAATAGATTCATGCACAATAATCGCCACTATACATAAAGAAAAAAAACCAATAAAGGTAACCTTTAAAGCTTTGGGCTTTAAAAATTTAAATATCCCATTACAAACGAAAAAGAGTACACCTACTGTTATAACAATAACTAATGGAAGATAAAACTTAATCAAACCGGAAAAACCTGTAATTATAACACCGATAAAGCCAAGAAAAAGAATTGGTACACAAGCTGCAATAAAAAGTGCTAGTTTCGCTCCAAAATTCATGATTAATCCCCCTGATAAATCCATTCTTTTTCTTTATCTTATCAAACTGAACCGTGAAAATCTGTAAAATAATAGAAAAAGCATGTGGGGACATTTATCTAAATCGTACCGTTTCGAGTACATATCATTAAATAGTATTAAAAAATGGCGTGCAACTGACAGCAGATTTTGCACACCATTTCCCTTTTTGATTGAGTTTAGGACACCTTTAATTTAAAAAGTCTTTTTAATTCAAGCTCTCTTTACTATAAGTAGATTTTGATAAAATTTGTACAAATAGATGTTGTTTAATACACAATATCGTTGTACTGTGCAGCAAAAGTTTTAATAGATTAAAGTGATTCAAGAAAGTTTTTTACAGTATTATTGAAACCAAGGGGATCATCATCATGGATAGTATGTCCACACCCTTCAAAAGCTTTTATTGTAGTATTTTTTCTTGCTTGTTTCATTTTTTTGACTTGACTAAGGTTAACCACATCGCTATTTGTACCATGTATTAGTAGTGTTGGACAATCTGTGTTTGTCCAATCACTCCACCAACTACCGTTCAAATTTTGTTGTGAAACCATCATCCCTTTTGAATCAAATCTAAATCCCCACCCATGCTCATCTTCAAAGGCACTTTCACCAAAGTATCGAAAGCTTCCTTTCCATCTACTCTCGACCACATCTTTAAGCTCTTTTAAGGAAGCTACTCTATGAGGAAATAGAGTGGCATAGGATGCGTCCCCTTCAATCTCCGCCCCAATATCTTCAATAATCATGGCTTTTACAAGTTCCGGATATTTCGATGCAAATTGATAGGCATTTGCTCCACCTAACGAATGCCCTAGTAAAACGACCGATTTATTATTTAATACAGTGGTTATAAAGTGTTTGATATCTTCGATGTATGTTTCACGAGAGTAATCCCGATTGACTGGATGCTCACTCCAGCCATGCCCCCTCTGATCTAACGCAAAAACCTTCCAATCATCTAAAGAGGATGCCAGACTAGAGAACATTCTAGCATTCCCAAAATGACCATGTAATGCAAGTAAAATCTTTTCACTTTCACCTTTACTATAATCAATGTAAGACAAACATAAATTATTTGATTTAAAATAACCTCTTTTCATTTGAGCCCCTCCATCTTTGATAAATATAAAGAGTTTTTATTTTAATAAAAAAAGATTGACGATGTTACTCACTCCCCTAGTGCAGTTCTTTCAAAATGTGTAGTGAGCACAATTCGAGTTAACGTCTTTTCTACTCCTTTAATGCTTCTTAACCTTACTAATAGTTGTTCTAATGCATCAGTATCTCTTGTTCTTATTTTTAAGAAAAGACTTTCCTCTCCTGCCGTGCTAAAGCATTCTTCTACTTCTTTCATTTTTTCAATATGTAGGACCGCATCTTTACAAAGTGTAATGTTCGATAAAGTAACACTAATGAAGGCACATAGTGGTAATCCTAATTTCTTTGGATTCGTTACAATCGTGTAGCCTTGAACAATTTCATTCTTTTCTAGTTTCTTTATTCTTTCATGTACAGCTGGAGCGGACAAGTGAACCTCTTGTCCAAGTTCTGCATATTTAATTTTTGCATCATTTTTTAACAAACTAAGTAATTTTCTATCAACCTGATCCATTTTTACTCCTACCTTCTTAAAAAAATTCAGCGAAATGCCTCACCTTTATATCTTCAATCAATAAATATCCGAACACCATTCGGAATATTAATGTCATTCAATAAAATCATAACATTAGTTAATCTCATTAGCTATAATAAAGAAAATACTAAATGAAAGTCGGTGTTGGATTTTGAGTCCAAAACACAAAAAAGAAAAATTCCCTTATTACATTACCTTCTTACTAATCTCTGGAATCTTTTTAGTGGGCTCTGATGAATTAATCCTGTCCCCTTTGTTGCCAGAATTAGTTCACGACTTTAAGACAACTTTTTCACTTGCCTCTCTATCCGTTAGTTTATACGGACTATCTATTGGCTTAGTTGTACCCTTTATTGCTCCTTACATTGATCGAATACCTCGGGGACGTTTAATGGGGCTTAGTTTACTTGGTTTTGCTATTACTACTCTTCTATGCGCTTCTTCTCCCACCATAATGTTTCTATTAGTTACGAGGTTTTTGTCTGGTCTTTTTGCTGGTATTTATATTCCATCAGCTTATGCCTATGTTGGAGATCATGTTCCCTATCAATACCGTGGAAGAGTTATGGGAATTGTTTTGTCAGGATGGTCACTCGCCTTAATTGTTGGAATTCCACTCGGAGCCTTTATTGGGGAGGTTTTGCATTGGAGGTGGATATTTATATTAATAGGTATTATAAGTGTTGCTGTTTCTTTCCTTACGTTTTCGTCTGTAAAAACAAAATTAAAAGAACAGCAGGCTATAATACAGATAGAAGGGTTCTTTAAACATTTATTACTAGCACTAAAAGAAAAACAAGTTGGCATTCTAATCTTCACTACCTTTTGTAATATGTTTGGCTTTTATGGAATCTATACGTTTATAGGAACCTACATACAAAAATCCTATGAAGTCAATATTAGTGAGTCTGGAGGCATCATCTTATTTTATGGTTTTGGAATTGCCCTAAGCCCACTAACTGGTCTCATCGTTGATCGTTTTGGTAAAAAAGTTTCGTTAACTTCCGCGATGTTTAGCTTATGCTTAATACTTGTTGTAATTGGAACTATAAAGTTATCACTGCTGCTTCTTTGCATTCTATTCGTGATATGGGGAGCGTTACAAAGTATTGTCTTGACGAGCATAAGTTCTTTATTAACTGACCAATCCTCTGAATTAAGAGGTAGAATTATGTCTTTATACAGTCTCGCCACAAACCTTGCTGTTGCGTGTGGTTCGTTCACAATGGGTATTTTCTATCATACTTTCGGATTTCATCTCATCGGTATTATATGTGGTCTAGTCACTGGTCTAGGTGGAGTGATATTTGCCATTAGCCAACTTCGCATAAAAATTAGACGTGGGAGTTTGGCATAATTATCCTTTTTTACTATAATAGAGCATCTTTCTTAACTATAGTGGATGTCATTTTTAAGATATTAACTCATTTCTTCTTGAAAAAGGTGCAGAGAATAATTCTGCACCTTTTTCTTGCCATTCTGCATTATCCATCGGTCATTCACAAACAGAGATTCTACATATTCAGAAGAAAGTCTATCATTTCCTTATCTATCACTAGCCATTGAAATATTAGTACATAATAAAAACTTACCTTTAATTAATCAGTTATATATTAAGCAACCTTCTCATTTGCTTTTACTATATTCTTTCACAGTTATCTAAAATATAGGTCTACTAAGGTATTAAAACCATCGAAAATCAGTCTGTCGATAAATTAATAACAAACTGTCACAATAGAAAAATGGCGTGGACAATTTCCACGCCATTTTTCTATGTTTAGTCATATGCAACTTGGTCCGTTTAACTTTACCCACATGCTTTTTCTACTAGCCTATTGGCAGTGCTTTTCTTTCCCGTTTTGTAAAGGTTTGAATTTCTTTATAGCCTACAGATTTCGCAAATGCTAGTGATTGATCATACGCATAACCAATGTGCTTTGGTGCATGAGCATCTGAGCATAATACAATTCCCACGCCAGCATCATAGCACTTTTGAAGTAAAACCGGATCTGGATACATTTCTCCAACAGGCTTTCGTAGTCCTGCTGTACTTATCTCAATAGAGGTTCCTGATTTGGCCAAAGCTTCTACCGCTCGATCATATTGCTTTTCCACAAAGCTTTGGTCATCAGGTTTGTAGGAAAATATTTTAATTAAGTCGATATGTCCAACGAAATCAAATAATTTAGATTCTGCTAACGTAACGATTTGATCAAAATATTGTTCATATGCCTCGTAAATATCCCTTTTTTCATACTCATCCCGATAAATTTGAAGATCAATTCCCCAATCCCCAATCCAGTGAACAGAGCCAATAACATAGTCAAATGGATAGCGATTAATAAAGGCTTCCATTTCTTTTTCTTTTCCAGGCGTATAGTCCATTTCGATTCCCATTTTTACTTTCAAATCATGTTTTTCCGCTTCCTCAAACAATGCAAAATAATCTTTAAAGTGTAGTCCCCGTCTGTTATCAATCCAAGGATTTGAAATAATATCTTTCGTTTCCCAAAAGAAATAGGCGTGTTCCGAAATGCCTAATTCTTCAATCCCTTTTTCCTTTGCAGCCCGCAAATACTCCTTTAAATACGTTACCGAAAATTCTCCTGTCTCAATCATATGTACATGATAATCCGTTAGCAAAAAATCACCTCAGTATCCACTATGAATTTTTATACAACTGTTATATAAATTTATTCCATACTCTATGCTCAATTCCTTGTTATTTACCACAATTAATTTATATTTTCATCCATTCATAATTACCTCCAAGCCCTCATATCTTTTATACAACTCTATATTTCTTTTAAACTTTCAAATTTTTTTGCATAAAACGTTCTTTATAAAGAAACAATAAGTAACATGGATGTGAAAATATGAAAAAAATTTCCTTTATTATGATGATCGGAATAATCAGTCTCTTCTTTGCTGGTCTTTTTATTATCCAACTGAGTGAAGGATCATGGAAATCTAGTAAAAGTGTTTCGATAATGGACGAGCCCAGGAAAGATACCGCACTCTCAATAAATGAAGACAACCTTACGAAAAAATCTCTATCTTCTACCAATCTACTAAATGAAGTTACTTATTATAACGAACAAGACAAACAATGGGTACTAATTTGGTCAGATGAATTTGATAGCGTTCAGCTTCATCGAAGTAAATGGCAAAAAGAGAATTGGGCTGCCGAAAAAAATAACGAGCTACAATTCTATCGACCTGAAAATGTGACAGTAGATGATGGTTTTTTAAAATTAATTAGCAAAAAAGAAATGTATGATGATCGAGAATACACTTCAGGCGCTATACATTCAAAGGAAAAATTCAGTTTTCTATACGGAAAGGTGGAAATGAGGGCCAAACTACCAAAAGGCCAAGGGATTTTCCCAGCATTTTGGATGATGCCAGATGTGAATGATAGATGGCTCCCGGAAATAGATATTATGGAAATGCTTGGGCATAAGCCGAATGAAAGCTGGATGGTTTTACATTGGCTAGATGAAAAAGGTGAATTAAGTACGGTATCCCAATCCTACATCGGTGAAAACTTTGCGGACGGCTTCCATACATTCGGAATCGAATGGACACCAGAAAAGGTTAGTTGGTTTATCGATGGTGTGAAGCGCTTTGAAACAACTACCTATATCCCGACCGAGGACATGTACTTATATCTCAATACTGCGATAGGCGGAAATTGGCCAGGAACTCCAGATGAAACAACAACATTCCCTCAATATTTTGAAGTTGATTACGTACGAGTTTATCAACAGAATGGGGCGGAAATATAATGCTCGCTTTTACTTTAGTTTTGTTTACAATCTTTATTATTTTTCAGTTACTATATATATTTTTCCCTCTACTTTTCGCTAAACCCGGAAAAGGATTTGAAAAGTTAGAAGAGGAAAAGGGATTTTCTATTATTATTCCTGCTTTTAATGAGCAGAAAATAATATTGGATTGCATAAAAGGCATGGTTAACTTACAGTATCAAAACTATGAAGCTATTTTCGTAAATGATGGCTCTACTGATGAGACACTTGAACTTCTTACTTCTCACCTCCAACTTGAGCCTACAAAAAGAAAATTACCCGCTATTAAAATACCTCATCAACGAGTAAATGAAGTGTACCGTTCTAAACTATTTCCAAAAATATTCGTGATTGATAAACACAATGGCGGAAAAGCAGATTCACTTAATGCTGGAACAGAATACAGTGTCAAAAAGTTCATCGTTACGCTAGATGCAGACAGCGTCCTAGATCCGAAAGCATTGCAAGCATTAAACAGTGCTTTTGAGGATGAAAGGGTGTTAGCTGCTGGGGGCATGGTTCAAATCGGACAAGGCTTCGAAGGAAACTATTTAAAACCTACCCCAACTTTCAAAAAGTCAGGAATCATTAAATATCAGGTTCTACAGTATTTGACATCCTTTTATTTGCATAAGCTCACACAGACAAAAATGAAGTCAATTATCGTTATAGCAGGCGCTTTTGGTGCGTTTAGAAAAGAAGCTTTACTTGCTGTAGACGGTTATCGCAAGACGGTCGGGGAGGACATGGATATTACGCTTAGACTCCACCAACTCATTAAAACAACCAAAAAATATCAGCATATGAAACTAATATTTGTTCCTTATGCTTTATGCTACACCGAATGCCCTGAATCATTTAAAGATCTTTATAACCAACGAATTAGATGGCAAAAGGCATTCATAGATTGTGTACTTTACTATAAAAAATCTTTTATAAAAAAACTAGGTGTTCGAGTGTCCACTTTCTTTTTACTAGAATCGCTTTTGTTAGGAACCATCAATGCGTTTTTTCTTATTTTAATTCCGATCATGTTCCTATTTAATCAAGATCACTATATGATTGCTGTTGCTTTATTCACCATTACTGTCCTCTTATCTAGCTACCAGAGCATCGCAACAGTTATTGTAAGTAATCGATATGGTATTACCTACTCTCTTTCCAACTATATAAAAATTGCCCTTTTCATCCCATTTGAAGTCATTACTTATCGATTACTTGGTATTCTTTTTGTCATTAATGGCACAGTCGGTTATTTTAAAAATAAAGATTCCTGGTATGTGTCGAAACGAATTGGGACAAATTCCTCTTTCGTGGATGATAAGACTTACGAACATAATCAAGCAGTATAAAGGAGGGAAATGAGTGAAAAAAGTTTTCATAAATATAATGTTTGTTCTATCCTTTCTTCTGCTCTTTTTTACGGTTGCCAATTTGTTTGCCGACGATTTTGTGGAGGCGTTCTCACCCGATTTTTTTCCGAAAGATAAAAGATTAAACATTTCTGCATGCCAAAGATGGTCAGAGGACGTACGGGATTTTCACGTAAATGGTCAGGATAAAGCAGATCAAATATCAGTACTAATGTATCATCGTGTTATTGAGGATAATCACATTTCCGAAGAACATCTCGATAACAATGGATTATTAAAAAAGACAATCATACGTAAATCTGCCTTTGAAAAACAAATGCAAGCATTAAAAGATGCTCACTATACAACATTAACACCGAAGGAATTTCTGTTGTTTATGGAAGGCAAGTTAGATATACCGAAAAAAAGTATTCTATTAACCTTTGATGATGGATACAAAGATAACGTTGTAGAAGTATATCCAATTTTGAAGAAGCACGGTTTTAAAGCATTAAATTTTGTCATTACCGAAGCAATTACAGAAAAGAAACAGTCCTACAATCCCGAAAAACATCAATACTTAAGTGTTAATGAAATTGAAAAAAGCTGTGATGTATTTTCCTTCCAAAGTCACACGTACAATTATCATAAAGAAAATGAAAAAGAAGAAGCTTATTTAGTTTATAAACCTCAACAAGATATTGAGGAAGACATATCTATCAGTTTAGTAAATCTCGATCAAAACAATCTATCCTTTGCCTATCCATTTGGCGAATACAATCAACAAACGATTCAATCACTACAAAAACTAGGTTTTAAGATGGCTTTTACGACCGAGTATAAAGACGCCAAGCCTGGTATGAATATGTATGAAATTCCTCGAAAAGAAGTATTTCCTGAAGATACAGTGGAGGATTTTAAGCATAAAATTAACATGAAGTAAAAGAAATGAAACCTATCAAAGGCTAAAACGTATTATTCAAAACAGGAAATTTAAGAGGGGTATCTGTAATGATTTTACTTAGTATATTTTTACTAGTTATAGGGCTAATAATGGTTATAAAACCTTCCATAGTTTGGTTAATTACAGAAAGTTGGAAAACAAATGACGCAAGCGGACCATCTGACTTATATAATTGGTCAACGCGTTTTGGTGGGGTTATGTTTATCATTTCAGGAATTGGTGTGATGGTTGTCGTATTGGTTTAATGAAACAGAAGTAAAAGCTTCGTTCCATGAGCTGAGCTTTTACTTCTGTTTTAAATATTTCTCCTATTATTTACAAATCTCTTAATGCTTCCTCCACATATTCCTTTAATTCTTCATTAACTTCAACGAGCGTTTCATCGAGCAATTCACCAACAATTTTACTTACAGGAATGTTAATGGATATTGGTATGCCTAAAAGTGAACGATAGCATTCCCATATTCTAACTATATGTATATCAATAAGCTCTCCATCTCGATCAGCAATTCCTACTGATATAGAAGAACTATATCCAGGTTGGAAAGGGTCATTACCTTCTTGTTCAAAATCTGCATCGATATCTACATTTTTCTCAGCAAAACGGGATTTATTTTCTTTTAATATTATTTCACTAAGTTCTTTTAATGCCGATTCGATCTGTTGAATCCTAGCCTTTAGCTCTTCATCGAAATCCTTATGTACATATTTCATTTCAATCACTTCTTTCATCAGAATGAAATAGTTCAAATCTAGGGTTGGTAAAAAGGGAGAACATTATTAAAGTTAGTGTAATTTTTTCCTGATTGCCGTTAGCTACAATAGAAGAGGCACCGCTAAATAGCAGTGCCTTCATTCATGTTGGTCACACTTTTGATAATTTCCCTTTTAACTCCTCAATTTGTTTCATATGTCTTTTTTCATGCAATCCTATAAACGGAATCCACTGTTTTATGCTAAGGTCGTTAAAAACAGGATGAGGAAACGATTTATTTTCTAATAGCTCTTCTGGAATGCCACTAAGTGCATGAATAAATTGGCTCCTAGACTCCTCCAGCATAATTTTCATCTCAGCTAACGTAATATATTCCTCAGTAGGTGATACAAACGGAGGGGCATCTATCTTTTTTCTCCGGTCAGTTGTTAAATGTATGGGCTTTTCCGATGTTGGATTTACATGATCAGTCAATAAAGACTTAGAAATTGATTTTGCGACAACCTTTTCGAGCAAGTGTAAATGCTGCAAAACTTGCATAATCGTCCAGCTATTTTCTTCTACCCGTTCATTCAACTCATCATCTGATAAATCTTCAACTAACTGCAATAACTCCGCTCTAATTTTTTCATTTTCTTGCATAGTTTCCTCTCCCTCACCGTTTTCTTTTATTTCTTTATATGTTCATCAAGCCAGTTTAAGACGTCCTCATAAACTTCTTTTCGATTTGTTTCGTTTAGTATTTCGTGACGAGCACCAGGATATAGTTTACAGGTAACATCTTTTATTCCCGCACTTTTGAATGCTTGATATGTTTTCGTCACACCTTTACCGAACTGTCCAACAGGATCTTGGTCACCTGCAATAAAAAATACAGGTAAATGCTTTGGAATAGATGCGACATTAGCCTTTTTATTGATGGTTTCTATTCCATCGAGCAAGTCATAGTAAAATTGTGCGGACATGATGCGACCACATAATGGGTCGTCTATATATTTATCTACTTCATTTTGATCTCTCGTCAGCCAATCTGCGTCCGTGCGAGCTGGTTGGAAACGTTTGTTATAGGACCCAATTGTTAATTTGTTTAATGTTGGGCTTGCCGTTATGGCGCCAATTTTCTTGACTTCTCTTTTGGCTATCATTTTACCTAATTTCACTGCAAATCCTGGATCCCCATTTGTACCTGATAAAATAACCCCATCTAATTCCTCGCCGTGCATTTGTATGTACCTTCTTGATAAAAAGGATCCCATGCTGTGACCAAATAATATAATAGGTACATTTGGGTACTGCTCCTTGATTTGTTTTGTTAATGCATACATATCTGTTACTACTGTTTCAAAACCATCTTTTTCCGCAAGAAATCCTAAATTGTTATTTGTTTGTCCTGTCATTCCGTGTCCACGGTGATCATTCCCGAATACAAACAGCTGATTTGCTACTAGTTCCTCAGCAAAATCATCGTATCTTTTTATATGCTCAGCCATACCATGAGCAATTTGAACAATGGCCTTCGGAGTTTCAAGATCCTCTTCAATCCACTTCCTCGCAAAAATTTTATCACCATCGTCTACTGTATACGAAAATGTAATTTCTTTAACCATTTTCCACACTCCCTGTCTCTAAAACGCTTTCATATGTAATTCTCCATATTGTTAAGGTTTTCCTTTTTACCTACAATAATGAAGAAAGCTGTTCCAAAAATTTGGAACAGCTTCTTTATTATTAGTGACATTACATTTATTAATGAGTTGCTGCTAAAATATTAAATGTTCTGAGTGCGTTATCAAGAGTTCCTCGCATAAAGTCGATAGTTGGCTTTAGATTATCAAGAGTTCCCGCTGTAATATCATTTATTAAGCAGCTGCAACCTTATTTTTGATTTTGCGATTTCTGTTAGTTGGGTTATGCTCGCGAAGGAAAGGTATAACCCATCTGTCTAGGCCGTAGCGACCTGCGTTGAAGCCTGCTACTAGTAAAAATACTGTTAGTAATACCATTTGTGGATTCGTGCTCACTGTTCCACTGAATAGGAATGCGAAGTTCATGGTGATTCCCATTAAAGCTGCAAAATTTGTAAAGATACCTACGATCAATGCTAAGCCTACTAGAACTTCACCCCACGCTACTAAGAAGCTAAAGAAGTTTGCATTTGGTAGTGCTACACTTTCAAGGAATGCTGCCCACCAGCCTTGCACTGCTGGGTGATCTCCCGTTGCTTTGCCAATGGCTCCTTGTAGAAATCCACTTGCATCAAATCCACCTGCTACTTTTCCAATACCCGCTGTGAACCATTGATAACCAATATATATTCGGATGAATGCTAAAACTCCTGCTACGATTTTGTTATTACGAAGAACATCAACAAACATGACATTCAACCCCTTTTTCTTATTATTTTTAGTTTAGTTTGCTCACCATTTCACAAATGCATTTTCAAGAATTCTTGTGTGTTTGTTTCTTACTACACTCTTACTATATCATGATTTTTTTTATTTGAAATAAGTTTGTGAAACAGTTCACAATTTAGTAATAAAGTTATGGCGGAGTTGTGACTTTCGACATTAATTAAGCTGAATAATTTAGTTACACTAAGGCGCCTACATAATCATATCTATAATGAAAACGTATTTTAAAAAGGAGATGATTGTATGTATCCGTATTATTACTACCGAGTCAGCAACTGGGGGGATGTATTAAATCTGTTACAACAAAGTTTGTTCGCTGAAAAAATGGTGTGCGCAATGAGTAGTGAGCTTTTCCACATTCCAGCAACCAAAGATTTAGAGGGCAACAGGCAAATGCATGATCACCTAGTACCTGCTTCCTATCACCTTTTAACGGCAACTGGTTCCGCTCAAAGACTAATAAATGGAGAAGATCGGCAATCCATTATAGATACATTAGTAGCCTGCATAAATAATGCTCAAGATCAAAACAAAAAGGTACGGGTTGGATTAAGTACAATGCTGGAAAATGCAAGTCAAGAATACAAGCCTTTTATTGACCTTATTATCAAATGGCAAAACCAAAAGGAAGCTTATTTAAGTCAGGCGAAGGATACTGTGCGATCGATGGGAATTTCATTTACTACTGAAAGTAATCAGCAGAATGGGGGAAATCAGTCTTATTGATAGATGCGAAAAATCAAAGCCAGAACCCCAAATCTGGATTCTGGCTTTTCGTTTGTATACGCCAATTAAAATTTCTTCCTTACGACTTCTGCCAAGTATAGTCCCGCTTCTTTATTCCGTTTCCATTCCTCGTCAAATTGGTCAATATCAACGTGTCGTTCCCCTGGATAGATTGCCAACTCAGGCGTTAATCCAGGTTTGGCAAATTCTTGGACAAACCAGTCCTTATAGCCCCCACCACTTGGATTCGGTGTTGGTTCATTGAGTTCATACCCTGTTAAGGCACAGAACATGCGGGCTATTTCATAATCCCTGTCTAAGTGTTCCTCTTTATTATGAAAATGCCAAAATAACTCCCTGCCAGCTGTATGATAAGCGGCAACTAGAGAAGGTTTTAACTCATACGTTAAATCGTATAACACCTTTGCCTCGACAGCCTGTAACGGGAATTCTCCCTTGTAGTTTTTAGAAGCAGGCTTCAAGGGGGATTGTGTAATATCATCCCATTTTGCCGGGTACTGACGATTTAAGTCAATTCCTTCTGCATTTGCCTTCCAGCTAGTAAAATCTGTACTGCCTTCATTCATTTCAATAAGCTGTTCGTGATAGTCAGACGGAAATGCTTGTAATCCTTTTTGCTGTAACGTTACCCCATCAGGATTCACCATCGGCACGAAATAAATAGTTACATTTGATAAAATCGTTTTCACATCGAAAGCACCTATTTTCATCCCCGTTGTAAAGGCATTGGCATATTCTTCGATCATTTTCATGTTTACCATCGTCGTTAGCCATTCTCTTGCATGGTGAGAGCCACTAAAAAATACGTTCTTCCCTCCGAAGCCTAGTTTAACTAAATATATGTGCCTACCCCATACTGTCTTACCAATTGATTTCACTTCAACTAAATCAGGATACGCTTGCTGCAGGTGCTCCAAATCTTTTTCCATGACATCATACGTGTACGTTTTATCTGTTTGAACGAACATCAAACTCCCCCTCTTTAAAAGTTATTCACCATAAATAATCGTAATATTAGGATGTAAACGTAAAATGGATGCAGGGAAATCTGGATGTACTACACCTTTCATTAAACGCTGAAGAGGATCCATTTTCTTTTTTCCGAAAGCAAGTAGAACAATTTTCTTCGCCTCCATAATGGATTGAATCCCCATCGTAATTGCTTGTTTAGGCACATCTTCTTTTTTTGAAAAAAATCTAGCATTCGCCGTTCGAGTAGACTCTGCCAGCTTTACGATATGTGTACGTGACGCAAAATCTGTTCCAGGCTCATTAAATCCGATATGACCATTTAACCCTAAGCCCAAAATCTGAATATCAATCCCACCATTCGCCTTAATCAATCTCTCATAGCTTACACACTCTTCTTCCAAGTCTTCTGCAATCCCTGAAGGAATGTGAGTATGGTCTGGGTTAATATCAATATGATCAAAAAGTGTCTTTTTCATAAAATAGTGATAGCTATTTGGATCAGACCTCTCTAATCCAATGTATTCGTCTAAATTATACGTGTGTGTATCCTGAAAAGAGACGTTGCCTTCTTGATAGGCCTTAATTAGCTGTTCATACATCCCAACAGGCGTACTCCCTGTAGCAAGTCCCAAGTTGGCAGCTGGTTTTTCTCGCAACAATTCGACCAAAATGTTTGCTGCTTTTTTACTCAACTCTTCATAACTAGATACTTTTTCTATATCTATGTTCGATTCGACGCTATTCCTTAACATAGCTTAGTTCACCTCTACACCAAGTTGAAAATAAATTCAAATTCTCATCGACTAGCAATAAATCCGCATCTTTATTGATTTCAATACTACCCTTTCGATCATAAATCCCTATTTGATTTGCTGGATTTTCAGATGCCATTTTTATGACATCACGGATCGTAGCACCTGCAAATCCCATCATATGTTGAGCGCCATCAATCATCCGTAACACACTACCAGCTAATGTTCCGTCTCCTAATGTCGCCATCTGATCTTTGACCCGAACAGATTGGCCACCTAACGTGTAGTGACCATTATCGAGACATTTAGCACGCATCGCATCCGTAATAAGCATTATTCTTTCCGGGCCCAGCTGTTGAAATAGTATACGTACCATGTTTTTATTCACATGTATACCATCTACAATTAACTCACTCCTTAATCCTTCGATTAGCATAGCAGCTCCCACAACACCTACTTCTCGGTGATGTAGGCCTGTCATCGCGTTACATAAATGTGTTAATTGAGTTAGACCTTTATCATAAGCAAATTGTATATCTTCGTAAGTAGCATTCGTATGTCCTGCCGAAACAGTAACACCATTTTCTTTTAAGTACGTCATTAATTTCCCGTTTGCATCCAGTTCTGGTGCCAACGTTACTGTTTTAATAAGGCCAGAAGCCTTTTGCTGTAATTGTTTAAATGTCTCGATATTCGGTTGCACAATGTCTTCCTTAGGCTGTGCTCCTGCTTTCGTTTTTTCAATAAAAGGGCCTTCTAAATGAACCCCAACAATTTCTGCTTGCCCTGGCTTGTTGAAACCTTGCTCTACATATTCACTAACTGTCTCAAGGGATTGTTCGATAGCTGATAGAGGGTTCGTTATCGTTGTTGGTAAATAAGCAGTCGTCCCCTCGGCTGGTAAAATTCGTGACATCGTATCCAACGCATCCATTGTACCGTCCATCATATCGGCCCCGTTCGCTCCATGAATATGGGCATCGATAAAACCAGGGATCAGGTGTAGTCCTTTCCCGTCCATTACTTGTGTATGGTCGGTAGGTAAAGCCTCCCCAATTGCTTTAATTTTTCCTTTTTCTATTAAAATGGAGCCTTTTATTGTTTTGTCGGGTAAATAAAGGTGTACATTTTGAATAATCATATTCATTGCGCCTCCCCCTTTGTTTTGTATTTATATTTTAAAAAAATATAATTTTTTGTGTAATATTATTTCATTCACTTCCCTTTCATATTATAATAAATAGGAGTAAGTTGAAAGTGTTTTCATCTTAAATTGTGGTACTTTTCATAAACTTTACTAACCTTTACATATTCAGATAATCCATAAAGGAGGTTTGAACAATATGGAACAAGCAGTCATTGATCAACTGATTGAAATAATAGGAAAAGAAAACGTGAAAACAGGCGTTGCGGATAAACTAGCGTATTCCTACGATGCAACACCGAACTTTCAAGCACTTCCGGATTGCATTATCACCCCTAGATCAACAGAGGAAATTGCAAAGATTGTGAAACTATGTAACAAGGAAAAAATTCCAATCGTTCCTCGTGGCTCTGGCACAAACTTAGCAGCAGGAACTTGTCCAACCCAAGGTGGAGTCGTATTGTTATTTACCTATTTAAACAACATCCTAGAAATTGATGAGAAAAATTTAACGATAACCGTTCAGCCTGGTGTCATTACGAAAGACATTTGTGATGCAGTTGAAGGGAAGAATTTATTTTATCCTCCCGATCCAAGCTCCATGAAAATATCGACAATTGGTGGGAACATCAACGAAAATTCAGGCGGTCTTCGCGGGCTAAAATACGGTGTAACAAAGGATTATGTTATTGGTCTAGAAGCTGTTCTAGCTAATGGGGAAATTATTCGTACTGGCGGTAAGCTAGCTAAGGATGTTGCTGGCTATGATTTAACAAAGCTGCTCGTAGGTTCAGAGGGTACCTTAGCTATTATTACCGAAGCAACGCTAAAGCTACTACCAAAGCCCAAAGCGAAAAAGACCATGCTAGCCCTATACAAAAAAATGGAGGATGCTGCGGAAACTGTTTCCAGTATTATTGAAAACCGCATCATTCCAGCTACTTTAGAATTTATGGACCAGCCTACAATTAGAGCCGTTGAGGCATATGCGAATGTCGGCTTACCAATAGATGTGGAAGCAATATTACTCATTGAACAGGACGGAGACTACCAATCTGTCGAAGCCGATATGTTAAAAATGAAAGATATTTGTCTAGAAAATGATGCGATAGATGTTAGCTTAGCCAATACAGAAGAAGAGGCTGAAGGATTGCGTCAAGCGAGACGAACAGCTCTGTCTGCTTTAGCACGCTTAAGTCCGACTACTATTTTAGAGGATGCTACCGTTCCTCGTTCTGAAATTGCCAAAATGGTTCGGAAAATTAACGACATCGCCAAAAAACATAACGTACACATTGCTACATTTGGGCATGCGGGTGATGGAAACTTACACCCAACCTGTACGACAGATTTACGTAATAAGGACGAAATGGAAAGAGTCGAAGCCGCATTTGAAGATATATTCTCGGAAGCTATTAATCTAGGTGGGACCATTACAGGAGAACATGGTGTCGGTGAAATGAAATCCCCATATTTAGCATGGAAGATCGGGGAGCCAGGAGTCGAACTGATGAGGCAGATAAAGCTAGCTTTTGATCCTCATAATATTATGAATCCAGGAAAAATTTTTGCGAAAGAAACTAGAAAACGTGTGGTGATATAACCGTGAGTACAACGATTCAAGAGCAATTTACAGATAGAATACCAGACGAAGAGCTACTGAATTGTATGAGGTGTGGTTTTTGTCTTCCTGCCTGTCCGACCTATGTGGAAACACAGGATGAAGTACACTCCCCTCGTGGACGCATCGCCTTAATGAAAGCTGTCCGCGATGGTCTCATTACCGAGTACGAGGAAGTGGAGCACTCCTTAAATGTGTGCCTAGGGTGCCGAGCATGTGAGCCAGCTTGTCCTGCCGGAGTAAACTACGGGAGCATGCTAGAGGAAGCACGTGCTATTTTTCAGGAGCAGAAAAAGAAATCCTTCAAAGAAAAAGCTACTAGAAAAGTGGTATTTG
Organism: Salirhabdus euzebyi; assembly: GCF_014207435.1. GTDB lineage: Bacteria > Bacillota > Bacilli > Bacillales > Alkalibacillaceae > Salirhabdus > Salirhabdus euzebyi. Next base: position 155,878 of record NZ_JACHGH010000001.1, on the reverse strand, counting down.
ACCAATTATTCCCGAACCAAAAAAGAATGAAGCAAGCTACTGGACTGTTGTCCTTTTACCAACGATCTGGTTTGCAAAAAGTAACGAGAAAAATTGGTTTTATGAGGCTTTTCCCAAAACATCTAGCGGAAATGGAAAAGGCACTACCAAAAGTGCCAAAAGGAATAAAACGGGAAAGCAATTATTTCCCGGTCAATAAAACGAACGAAAAAACGGTTGCTTTCTTTACTGGTTGCTTAATGGATACGATGTTTTTTGAGACTAATCAGTCCACAATTAAACTACTTCAGCTTGCCGGATGTAACGTCCATATCCCGCAAACACAGAACTGTTGTGGTGCTTTGCATGGTCATAGTGGAGAATTAGAAGGTGCTAGACAGCTAGCCAAAAAAAATATCGAAGCATTTGAAGAATGTGAAGCAGATTACATTATAACGAACGCTGGTGGGTGTGGAGCTTTCCTCCATGATTATGATCATTTATTACGAGATGAGCCAGAATGGAAAGAACGGGCTGAAGTATTTGCAAGCAAGATTACCGATTTCACAAGTATTTTAGTAGATATGAAGTTTCATGAACAAAATACCTTACAACTAACAGAAGAAATTGCGACGTATCAGGATTCGTGCCATTTGCGAAATGTGATGGGAGTAAAAGATGCTCCTAGAAAGCTAATTAAAAGCATCTCAAACGTGACCTATCAAGAGTTGCCGAGAGCAGATCAATGCTGTGGTTCAGCTGGGATTTATAATATTGTACAACCAGAAATGTCCAACCAAATACTAGATCACAAAATGGAAGACGTAAAAGGAACAAAAGCACACACAATCGTCACAACCAATCCAGGGTGCCTTTTACAGATGAAATTAGGCATACAAAAGGAAGGTCTTCAGGATACGATTCGGGCAGTTCATCTAGCAGACTATTTAATCGAGGCTTTACAGGAAAAATGATAGGAGGAAATCCGTTGAACTCATTTGAAAAGCAGTTGAAAAGTAGTTGGGAAGAAAACAGCAAAGCATGGACACAATCGATTCGCGAGGAAAAAATTGAAAGTAGAAATATAGTGACAAATCCGGCCATTAAGCAAGCTATACTATCCCACAAGCCGACTCGAGTTTTAGACGTCGGTTGTGGGGAAGGCTGGCTAGCTAGGGAACTGGCTAAAGAAAACATAGACGTAGTCGGGATTGATGGAAGTGAATCTTTAATTGAAGAAGCGAAAAAGCTAGGGAACTGTGAATATCATTGGTTGAATTATGATCAGTTTTCTAAAAATCCAGCTAGTGTTGGAACTGATTTTGATGTCGTCGTTTTCAATTTTGCTCTTTTATCAGAGAACATCCAATCCGTCATTCGTGCCAGTGCAAAAGTATTAAGTAAAACAGGTGTCATTATTATTCAAACATTGCATCCCGTAGCAATTATCCAAAACGAGCGTTATGAAAATGGCTGGAAAATAGAATCATTTGATGGAATGGGTGAAGGCTATTCAGCAAGTATGCCTTGGTATTATCGAACCCTTGCATCTTGGGTTCAGGAGCTCCGTAATTCTGAGCTACAGTTAGTTGATCTTCAGGAGCCTATTCATCCTGAAAAAGGAAATCCGCTTTCTCTTATTTTAATTGCTAAGCCTTAACAGACCACAAGAACAAGCGCACTTAAATAAAAAGATGCTTGCGGAGGTAATAGGTTCCGTTTTCTACCGCAAAATCCTATTTCAAAATTTTATAGTGAAGATGTATATGAAAAAGCGTTGCGTTTGGCAGCGCTTTTGTTTGGAAAAAATAACACAGTTCAATAAGAACTGAGTCGTAACTAATATTTATATTTAAATCCTTCTTCCACTAAAGCTACCCTTTACTTTAAGTACACTACCTCACAAACATCAGTGTTTAAAATAAAAAATAACATCATAGCATTTTTCCAAAGCCATGATGTTAATCGTCAATATTTCTAGCACTGTGTAGCCGTAGTTTCAATAGATTTATCTGCATTATTAATTTTGTATTAATTCTAATTTTCCTAAATCAATGATAAAGTGTCCATTCATTAATATATCTAGTCCTATTAACCCATTGATTCCCCAATCATCTAAATTACCAAAGTCTAACTTCATATCTGGAATTTCATAATTGCCTAGCTTGATAAAATCAACTGGTTTACGGAAAGAATAATCCTCACCGCCAATTCCATAAGAGCTTACAAGACGATCTCCATTTTCAAAGTATATGCCTATCTCATCAACAACATCAGACGAAATAAGAGTATGAGCTGCACCTGTATCAATAACAAGCTTATCTATTGTTTTCTTTTTGTCTTTGTAGGAAATAGTCATTTCAACTTCTAGTAAATGATTTACAAATTCTAACTTCATAATCTCATACTTCTTAAACCTATTGCTTTTCTCATCTCAATTACGATTTCTTCAGCACCTGTATGATAAACAATTGTATCGCCCTTAGACTTAAGTAACTCTTTAGTAGCTAATTTAGGATCTTCAACAACATTAATTAACGCAACATCAGTTACAATCTTTTTATCGCCTTCTAGATAAAAGTCAATGATGTTAAGTTTCACATATTGATTTGGGTACATTCTTCTAACCTCTGGCCATTTCATAATATATACCGCCCTTTTACTCTTTACCATTATTATATCACCGTTTTATACAACTATCATATGTTATAGCGACTGTCTTTTAAAATAGAGCGTATTGTGCTAAAGCATCCCGTTAGTTCAAGAACTCATCCATTTGTTTGATTGAATTATAGGATAGAGAGTATATCGTATGTGAATCCTCAGTATTCATAATTGTTCCAGACTTTTCCTCAATCCAAAGGAAATACGTTTCCTCTCCAACTTCAACTTTATATTCAGGGTCTGCCATATTGACGATTCCTGGTTGTTTTTCTGCTTTTTCAAATACTTCTTTAATTTTTTCAATTGTTTTTGTATCCTCTATAACTATTGTTTCGGTATTGCTCTCCATTGAATCAATAGTTATCTTTTCTATACTTTTACTATTCTGCTGGCAACCAAATAAACCAATTGATAATAGAAATAATGATAAGACAAAACTTATTTTTTTCATAGATGTAACCTCCCTTAACTACCTTTTTAATTTAGACGAAATAATTTCCTATGTTAGTTACTTATATTATTGATTTATCCAAATCTAAGGCTTGTTAACTATGCTGTTCGATATTTGAAGAGGAACGCCTTAAAAATTGTTGTTTCTATTGTTGTGTTTAAGCTACCCGTTTGTTGAATAGCAAAATAACACTATAAACATCTAATATAATTAAATTCACTTATTTCCACCAATAGTTATTGATTTTCTTTTCCAATGTTTTAAGTTTCTTAGCCGTCATCTCAACAGCACCTTCTATCTGGGATAAATATGAAAGCATAATATTATAATCCTCAGAGGTTAGGGTCTCTTTAGAAAGAGTATTTTGAACTCCTCTTATACCATCAAAAGCTGCCCTAGCAATGTAATTTTCATTTATTGCATTAACACCACCCATAGTTGTCAAATATAAAGTATCAGCTGTTTTTAAAGAACGAACCCCAAACATTTTAACCTTTTCTTGAATTTCGTCACCGTTATAAGACATTAATAACTCATATGTGTTATTTGCTTGCTCAAATAATGCTTCTGTTGCAAAAGCCTCTGTTTGAGCTAATTCAAGGGCATGTTTATCCCTTACTTCAATAATCCAAAGACTTCCTATAAGAACAATGAATGTGATTACAAGAATCCAAAAAATCCTCTTTCTCAATTACTCCCCTCCTCACTACCATCATTTGAACTTTGAACTAAAGCTGCTTCTTACTTTAACAAGGAAAAGCGAATACTCTAGTTAAACATTCGCCCCCGTTACTTGAATAAGGTTAATAACCACTTACTGTTTGAATTAAACCCGCACCAGCTTTTATTTGGGCTTCAACTTCACCTGTTATATTGACGATAAAATCACCTTTACTATCAGTTTTTATATCAATGTTACCTCTATATGTATTATTATTTGATTTCAAACCAACTTCCTTAATATCAGAGAAATCTATCTCTATAAAGGTAGTCGTATAACCTCTTTCAACCCATTTCCTTGGTGGTTTATCAGCGTAAAAGGGCATATCGAAACCAATTCGTACATGGTCTCCCTCATGTGAAATTGCTATCCTTTCAATACGAACATCATTTAGAGGTGGTACACTGGTGTATATCATTGATATAAATTTGTTATCTGTTAAATGTTCATGCCACATTACTTTTCAACCTCTTCCTTACAGTTGTTAAAACGCTATTTTCAATTATTTCTTCTTAAACATTCCTGCTCTTTAATTCAATAAAAAAACTGATCCTTGTAGAAAAGCTCCTGTTAGCTAAGTACATAAAGTTTAAGTTACTCTACTTTGATTATAATAGGGTTCATTGCTATGGGTTCCATAATTATTTTTCCTTCCTCTAAAAACTTTCCTGTTACATCCTCTTCTTTAAAAAAATCATCACTTACTAGAAATTCACTTGAGGAAACTACTAATGTATAAATCCCTTCTTCTTGAAAGGTAAGTTCATATTCCTCATTAAATTCATCGTATGGAAATATTTCTGTGTAGTTCCATATTGCATTTTCATCCTCCGAGGGACCGATGTTGGGAACATATTCACCAGCATCATCATATATTCGGGAGTATATAAATTGTGCTCCGCGTCCAAATTCTTTTTTAAAGCCGATATATTTCAATGATTCTCGTATTTTATAAGATTCTCCCTTTTTTACAATAGTAGGAACTTCAACAGTAAGTTCAAATAAGTCCGTTTTCAAGCTTTTAACGACAACCTCTTTATCAGACTTTTCTTGACAACCAACTAGAAGCGAAATGATTATTAATCCAGTTATAAAGATTTTTTCACTTTACTCCCCCCGTTAGCACAAGATCCCGTGATTAAATTTTAACATGATATTACAATAACTCCTGATAAAAAAGAAAAGATCATCATTAGATGATCTACTTGTTTCACTCTTACACCCGTTATTTTAAGTTCAACACTTCACAGTTCGTTAAGAATCAAACGTATGTAATGGAGTTGTTTATTATTTTATCTGACATACTCGTTTAAATCATCAACCAATTCTGCTGGCAATATGTACACTGTGTGAGTATTATTCTCATCCATAATGGAACCTCCATCAGTTCCTAACCATAAGGAGTAAGTGGAATTAGTTTTGTCTTCAAAAATTAATGTAAGAACATAGTCAGCCTTTAGCATATCAACTACACCATCTACTTTTTTTGCTTTTTGAATAGCATCAACAAAAGTTTGAAGTTCAGTTGAGTTTTGTTGAGTAAAAGATACATGCGGTTCCTTAATATGATTCATGTTTTCGCCAACTCTTGAAACATTAGTACCTACAACCATTTTTCCGTCTAATTTAACAAGTTCATTCTTGTTATCATTCTTTTTTTCTAGTAACTCGTTTATTGCGGTACTCAGTTTGTTGTCTGTTTCCACGTCTCCTTCAGAATGGAATACAATTACATTTTTCACACTATAGGCTTTAAAAGGTACCAATTTTACCGTTGCGGTTAATTCTTCAAATGCTTTCATTCCTTTCTCTCTTTCAATAGCCGTAGGGAATACATATATTGATAATGTATTACTTTCCAATGAATATACTTCAGGTGAAATTCCATTTAATTCTTGAATAAAAAAATTCTGCTCTGGTAATTCAATCCCTTTAAGTTCTAACTCTTGTTCTTTTATAGATGTTTCAACTTCATTGAAAGAAATTGTACCGTCAGTATTTAAAACCTTTTGTTGTTCTGTTAGATCTTCGGATAGATTTCCTTTAATTGCCTGACCTGTATCATCAGTATCGGTACTACCATCCATTGAAAAAAACAGTAGCCCTATTATGAAAACTGATGCAACACTAGCAAATAAGAAAGGGATTTTTCCAATAAACTTTCCTCTTCTTTCTTTTTCATCATAACTATTAGCAACATTCATTAGATTTTGATGTATGTTCTTAAAGTCCTTATCACTCATATTTATTTTAGAATATCTTTCTATTTTTTGCTCTATATCCTTCAAATCGTCCTTTTCATTCACTATTATCCCTCCATTGTTTTCGTATTGCTTTTATTGCTCTGTAATAATTAGTTCTCACCTTTTCATTGGACCAATTTAATACAGCAGCAGTTTCGGATACGGACAGCTGATTAACACTTCTTAATATGATTACTTCCCTGTAATTTTTGTTTAATAATTGAATTACACCATTTAGTTCATTTTCATACTGTTTATTCAGAAATATCGTCTCAGGATTCTGCTCGCTAGGTGATAGCAGATCACCTGCATCCTCTATTGTTATCAACTTTTTCCACATACTTTTTTTATTACTTCTCATTTCATCAATTGCTAGATTTCTAGCAATAATGAAAAGCCAAGTTTTAGGACTTGATTTATTTTTAAAGGTATGTAAATTCTTAATGGCTTTTATAAACACCTCTTGGACCAAATCCTCTACATCTAAGGTGCCAGTATAGAATACTAAAAAGCGATATACATCATTGCCATATTCATTAAACCAATCTGAAATAGTGCTTTCTCTTGACATGAAAGTTGCCTCCATTTATATTACTCATTTAATAGACGATTAACTTTCTTACTTATGACACCTATTTAATTAAAAAAATTTATAAGAGCCTAACAATTTCCTGTTAGGCTCTTTGATTATATCAATTTAAATAACTTATCTGATTCGTTAGCTGAAGATTATATAATTAAGCATGAACATAATACTGCAATATATCTTGATCAAAACAAAAGACCATCATTAGATGATCTACTTATTTCTCTTCGCCCCCAATATGATAAGTATACTCCCTCACATTTAAGAGTAAATCCTTATATAAAAATGAAAATATAAACTATCCCTAGCACAAGTATAATAAGTGGAACGATATATTCCTTTGAGTTTTTTTGAAACTTCCAATCCATAAAAGACTGAAAACCAAGTGTAAGAGTTATAAAGATTGACCAAAACCATTTCATAGAATTATCATCTGACAAATCCAAAGCAAAAATAACGGTAAGAATGCCAACTAGCCCTAATATGCCCATCCCCAATCGGTAAATATTCTTACCAGTCGTTTCCAATATATTTTTCTTTTCTTCCCCAATAAGTAATTTCCTTAAAAGGTTGTAGGAAATAGCGATAAATACTGCTAAAATCGGAGTTGAAATACCCACTATAAAATCCCCCTCAAATCTAATTCTTATTAGTTTAACCTATCCATTACATCTCTTCAAAAGTTCTATATCCATTTTATTATTAATTTATAAATACTAATTTGTACACGAATTCACTCTCAAATAACAGACATACGCTAGCTATTGTAACCTAATGAGTTTGCGATTTTTTATCACAAGAATAAGCAAATAGCTTAATAACAATAAAAAAATGACTACCAATTTGGATACAATTGAGTAGTCATTTTTAATTATAGGTATAAGATCCGGTTCCTGAAGGGTTTTCTTCGTTTAAAAATCCTTTGTTACTTTTTCTTCTTTTTAACCGAATCATCATGTAAAGACGATATCGCATCTCGTGTGGAATCTAAATAGGTTACTGCTTCGTCATAAGCTTGGGAAGCAACGCACATGAATAAAATATCCAGTGCATGAAGCTGGGCTAGTCGTGAAGATGTTGCACCGCTTCGGAAGGTTGCTTCTTTAGAAGTTGATGTATATAAACGTATATCTGCGTATTCCGTCACAATAGAGCTGCCATACTTTGTTAAGCTAATGGTCGTTGCTCCTCTATCTTTTGCCAGTTGTAAAATTTTTGCTACTTCATATGTTTCCCCAGAAAAAGATATGCCCATCACAACATCCTTCTCTGTAGCATTGGCCACAGCCGTGGCACCCATATGCAAATCAGTAAAAGAACTTGCAGCCTTATTAATCCTCAAAAACTTTTGCTGGGCATCGAGCGCCGTAATACTAGAAGCACCTACACCGAAGAAATGAATTTTCTCACTACTTAACAGAACCTCTACCGCTCTTGCTAATTCACCTGTATCTAACAAATCCGCTGTTTCTTGGATTGTTTGAATACTATGGGAGGTCATTTTTTCGATGGTAGAAATACAAGATTCATTTGGCTCAATATCTCGTAGGTCTACCTCTTTCGTATTTCGCTGCAAATCACCAGCAATTCTTAGCTTCAGTTCCTGTATACCTTTAATATTTAAAGACTTACACATACGGATAACCGCCGCACTACTAGTTGTCGTTGCCTTACCAAGTTCTGCCGCAGTCATGCTAATAGCCTTCTCTGGTTGGTTTAATATGAACTCAGCAATTTTACGTTCAGACGGTGGAAGCTTGTCCTTCATTTCCTTTAACATAAAAATGCCCGCATTTGTTCTTGTCATATGGTACCAACTTTCAATTAAAATAGTCTTATTATAAGCCCACAGTTGAAAAACAATCGCTTTCCTTGTGACTCTAAACCTAATTAAAACAAGATTCTCACAAAGGCCGGCTGTTTGGTCTTTCAACTGCACAGGACATTCTATATCTTTTTATCCATACATTATCATTTCTAAAAAACATTTATTTAAGCATCGGCTTCCTCTTGTTCGTCAAATAAATGACATGCAACCCAATGATTTTTTTCTCTTTCCAAAAATTCCGGTTTTTCTTCCGCGCAACGATCAAATGCCATTGGGCATCGTAAACGAAACGGGCATCCACTAGGCGGATCTGATGGATCTGGTACATCCCCCTGCAATATTATTCTATCTTTCTTTTTATCCGGGTCAAGCGAAGGGATTGCAGACAATAATGCTTTCGTATACGGATGTAGGGGATTTTCATACAAATCCTTCGTTTCTGCTAGTTCCATCATCTGACCTAAATACATGACTGCCACACGATCACTCACGTGTTTCACCACATTTAAATCGTGGGATATAAAGATGTACGTTAATTCAAACTCATCTTGAAGCTGGATTAATAAATTTAAAATTTGTGATTGAATCGAAACATCCAATGCAGAAACAGCTTCATCTAAAATAACTAATTTTGGCTTTACAATTAATGCTCTAGCAATACTAATTCGTTGTCTTTGTCCACCACTAAACTCATGGGGATACCTGTTTAATTGTTCTTTTGATAGTCCCACTTTTTCAATCATTTCCACAACTAAATCATTGGCTTCTTTTCTGGAAACTAATTTATGCGTTAAGATTGGTTCCATTAATAATTGCTTTACATTCATCCTAGGGTTTAAGGAACTAAAAGGATCTTGAAAAATCATTTGAATATCTTTACGCATTCCACGGAATTTTCCCTTTGGAATGTCCATAATATTTTCTCCGTTAAAGAACACTTCTCCGGATGTCGATTCATATAAACGTAAAATCGTTCTACCAGTCGTTGATTTCCCACATCCACTTTCCCCTACTAATGAAAGGGTTTCGTTTTTTTCGACGTGGAAACTAATGTCATCTACCGCTTTTACATGGCCGACTGTTTTCTTTAGTAATCCCCCTTTTATAGGGAAATACTTTTTTAAATTGTTAACTTCTAAAACGTACGTATTACCTTCCATCCGCTTCAACCTCCTCATCATGCAACCAACACTTGCTCGTATGATCATCTTCTACAGAGAACATAGTAGGCTCTTTTGTTTTACAAATTTCCATCGCATGAGGACAGCGAGTCGCAAACCTACATCCCATATGTTGATATTGTTGTGGAGTTGGTACATTTCCAGGAATAGAGTATAACTTTTCCTTGCGATCCCCTAGAGATTGAATAGACTTTAGTAGTCCTTGCGTATATGGATGGGAAGGATTTTTGAAAAGTCTCTCCACGGTTGTTTCTTCTACAATTTGGCCAGCATACATAACGGCAACTCTTTCACACGTTTCCAAAATAACACCTAAATCATGGGTAATCATTAGGATAGATGTGTCATGGGCTTCGGAAAGCTCATTCATCAAATCTAGTATTTGGGCTTGAATAGTAACATCTAGGGCAGTAGTTGGTTCATCTGCAATCAGTAATTTAGGTTGACAAATTAATGCCATTGCAATCATGACACGTTGGCGCATCCCACCTGAAAGCTGGTGCGGATAGCTTTTAAAAATTTCTTTTGCGCGTGATATCCCAACTTTCGTTAACATATCAATACCCATTTCACGCATTTCTTTTTTACTATAGTCCGTGTGAAACTTTAATACTTCCAATAGCTGATGTTCAATCGTATATAAGGGATCTAATGCAGTCATCGGCTCTTGGAAAATCATTGAGATTTCATTTCCTCTTACTTGACGCATTTCCTTTTTGGATAGTTTTGTCAGATCTTTCGTCTTTTCCGTATGAAGGTTAATACTTCCTTCACTGACATGAAGAACATCAGAAAGTAAATTCATAATAGCTAGGGAAGTTAAACTTTTTCCACTTCCTGATTCCCCAACAATCCCATACTTCATTTTCTTTCCAATATTTAAGTTAATATCTTTAATAACATTATATCTAGTCTTTTTTGTCATTACGTCTATCGATAGGTCTTTAATTTCTAATACAGAATTCACGTTAACTCTCCCCTTGTAATTCACAATTAGCCTATACAGTAAGATGAAATGCTTCCATTAACGCTTTAATTTAGGATCTAATATGTCTCGTAAACTATCACCTAGTAAATTGAAACAGAAAATCGTAAATACAATTGCTGTTACTGGAAAAATGATTGTCCATGGAGCAAATTCCATGTACGTTCTACTTGCGTTTAACATAACTCCCCATGACGGATCTGGTGGTTGAACGCCTAGTCCAAGGAAGCTTAACGCTGCTTCTGTTAAGATAGCTCCAGACAAAGCTAGGGTAATTTGTACAATAAAAGGTGCCATAATATTTGGTGTAATGTGCTTGGCAATGATTTTTACTGGATGTACACCAATTGCAACTGCACTCGTTAAATACTCATTTTCCTTCACAGACATAACGGCAGACCTTACAAGCCTTGTAAAAACAGGGGTAAATACAACACCGATTGCAATCATCGTATTTGTTAAACTTGGACCCAAAACAGCCACTATCGTCAATGCTAATAAAATATCAGGAAATGCAAAGAAGACATCCATTACACGCATAATGACTTGATCCACTTTCCCTTGAAAGTAACCAGCAATTAATCCAAATATTAGTCCGGCAGTTGCCCCTATCCCTACTGCAATTAAACCTACCTTTAAGGATACTTGCGCGCCATATACGATTCTACTAAAAATGTCTCGACCAAACTGATCCGTTCCAAATAAAAACTCACCACTAGGTCCTTCTAAGACATGTTCTGTAAACATTTTATCCGGTGCATATGGAGCAATAAGAGGAGCAAATATTGCTATTATTATAACGACTAGAATTCCAATAAAACCTATTAAACCGATTTTGTCATCAATCAGTCGTTGTACGAATTCTCTCATGAAGATCACACTTCCTTATTTTCTTAGCTTATTTGTACGTTATTCTTGGATCCAAATAAGAATATAAAATATCTACAATCAAGTTAATAATGACAAAAACAAATGCGATAAATAAGACAGCCCCTTGAACAACAATGACATCGCGTTGATTAATACCTGTCAACACTAGCTGTCCTAATCCTGGTAGCGAAAAAATTTGCTCGATAATTACTGTCCCACCTAATAAAACACCAATTTGCATTCCGATGATTGTAAGGATCGGAATCATCGCATTTCGAAGTGCGTGATTAAAAATAACAACACGTTCCTTCGCACCTTTTGCACGAATTGTACGAATAAAATCTTGTCTTAAAATTTCTAAAATAGAAGAACGAGTCATTCTCATTACTGCACCTGCCATTGATGTTCCTAAAACGATAGCTGGGAGAAGTAAGATTTGTAGGTTCGTGATTGGATCCTCAAAAAATCCAACATACCCAACTGGAGGACTGTATGAAAAAGATAATGAAAGAACTAAAATTAATACCGTTGCTAAAGCAAAGTTTGGCACGGAAACCCCTAGTAAGGAAATAATTCTAACACCAAAGTCCGTTTTTGAATTTCTCTTAATCCCTGCAATGATGCCTAACGGAATGGCAATAATCCATGAAATGAAAGCCGATAAAATCGTTAATTCAAACGTAATAGCGAAACGGCTCATAATATCTGGTAGAACCTCTTGACCAGTACGCATAGATTCTCCAAAATCTCCTGTAAGCACTCCACCCATCCAACTAAAATATTGCTGATAGAGTGGCTGATCTAAACCAAAATCTTCTCGCAGCTGTGCTAGCGCTTGAGGAGTAGCATCCGTTCCTAAAATAGTAGCGGCAACATCACCTGGTATAATTCTTAATGTAAAAAAGATAACGATCGATACTCCGAATAAAACAGGAATCAACATGAATAATCTTCTTAGAATGTATGCATACATCGAACTCACCCTTAATAAGAGTTTAAGGCTGCCGAAGCAGCCTTTACTGTGTTATTTTTTTGTTACTTCAAGAATGTATTCTCCATCATGTGGATATGGAGTAAAGCCTTCTACAGAATCTCTTACTGCAACATATTTCATTGGTGATACTAGGAATAAGTTTGGTGATAGAGTCAATAAATCATTTTGTGCTTGGTCATAAATTGCTTTACGTTCTGCTAAATCAACTGTCGTCTTACCTTTTGTAACAAGTTCATCATAATCAGCATTTGAGAAGTTCCATACGTTAGCAGATCCTTCTGTATGGAAGAAATAGTTTAATGCTCTATCTGGGTCAGTACCAGATCCGTTACGTCCAACTAAAATATCAGCTGTTTTGTTAACCCAAGTGTCAATGTACTCGCCCCACTCAATTTGCTTGATTTCAGCGTTAACGCCGATTTCAGCCCATTGTTGTTGAAGGATTTGTGCCGTGTCAACCATATCAGCATACGTTGATGCAGTTGTAATCGTAATATCGAATCCATTTTCATATCCAGCCTCAGCTAGAAGTTCTTTTGCTTTTTCAAGATTGTTAGAGTATAGTTCATGCTCTGTTACATCGATTGCCCAATCTCCCATTGAAGGTGCTACTGGACCAGAAACAACAGCGTCTCCACCCCAAACAATATCTGCAACACTTTCACGGTTAGTCGCTAAGCTTAATGCTTGGCGTACTTTTTCATTGCTTAAAATTTCATGTTCGTTGTTAAATCCTACGTAGCTATATTCTAAAGATTGATAGTCTTTTACTTCTAATCCTTCTTGATCTTTTATTAAATCAGCAGACTGTGCACTTACTGTTGTTAAATCAACTTCTCCAGTACGGATAGCTGACATTCTTGCTGCTTCATCTTTCATCGTATAGTAAATTACTTGATCAAGTTTCGGTAAGTTTTCATCATAGTAGTTTTCATTTTTCAATAAAACAACGCGGTTATCTGGAACCCACTCTTCAAATACGAAAGGACCAGTACCAACTGCAACCTGTTGTAGGTCACCATTTTCTTCTACTACTTCTTTTGCAACTACTGCAGCACTAGCATTTGTTAAGTTAGATAAGAATGTAGCATCAGCAGACTTCAAGTTAAACTGAATTTGATAATCTCCTAAAACTTCAATGCTATCTACATTACTGAAATAAGAAGCAATGTGAGAAGCTGTTTCTTCATCTAAAATACGTTCAAAGCTGTACTTCACATCTTCAGCAGTCATTTCACGATCGTTGTGGAACTTCACACCTTCACGAAGATTAAACACATACGTTTGATCGTCTGGTTGATCCCAATCAACTGCTAAGTCACCAACAACATTCATGTCAGCGTCAAACTGTACTAAGCCACTATAAACTTGAGAGTAAATTCTAACAGAAGAATGTGCAGGTGTCTTATGTGGATCTAAACCTGCTGGCTCTTGGTCGTTCGCAATTTTTAATACTTGCTCTGCTTGTTCTCCATCATTGTTTGAATCGTTATCGTTACCTGGTTCATCCGTATTGCTATTGTCTGAACAAGCGATTAACAATGCCATGACACTAGCAAATAGGAAAGCTAATATAAAACCTTTTTTATTCATCCTCGTGTTCCTCCCTTTAATTGTGAAAAATGTATTTAAGAAAAATAGTTTAACACTTCTTCATAAAGCTCTTTTCTAAATGGATTAATATTCTTCGGTTGATCAACATGTAAACGGTTCGTTAACAAAATGACTTGTAAGTCTTTCTCAGGAACGATCCATATAGCTGTCCCGGTAAACCCGGTATGTCCAAAGCCTTCTGGAAAAGGTTCCGAGCTATGCCAACCTAATCCCCTATCCTCTACAACATTCTGCATGGATTGTTGAACTAGATTAGTAGTTATAAATCGTTTATTCTCCGACATTCCCCCCTTCGAATAAACATCTACTAATTTACTTAAGTCTTCTGCTGTTCCAAAAATACCAGCATGCCCTGATTGTCCCTTGAAAAAGTAATAGGTGTTCCCATCATTTACTTCCCCAACGATTGGCTCGTTTGTATTACGCCAATCGGGAAAATCACGATTTCGACTATGACACATTTGCATTTCGATTTGGTTACCAAACTCTGTCGCAGCAACATTTAGACTTGATATTGACCCATAGGTTACCTGCTTCATTTTTAATGGAGTAACCATTTCTTGCTGTAAGACATCTTGCAAACTAGCATTATAGTGATGTTTAATGACTTCACCCAACAAAATGTAATTTAAATCGCTATAAACAACTTCATTTTGTTCTTGATGGACTAAGTCTAACTTCTTCAATAGAGAGAATAGATCATCAGATAAATAGGTATAAAATGGAAACCACGCCTGCAAGCCGGAAGAATGTGTCAGCAATTGTTTGATCGTAATAGGAGCTAACACGTTATGCCCAGCCACTCGTGGTAAACATTCACCTAATGTTGTTTCCAATGTGAGCTTTTCGTCGCTAACCATTTTTAAAATAACTGTCGACGTAAATATCTTTGTTACACTAGCTAAATCAAAAATCGTATCTACGTTCACATCTTCGTTTGTAACACGATTTCTCTTTCCATACGCTTTCACGAAAACATTTTTATCTTTATGTTTAATGAAACAGACGCCACCTGCAAAACATTTCTCTTGTAAATATTTGTCGAAAAGATAATCGATTTTTTCTTCCATCGAATTCATACGAATTCTCCTTTTAACATTTTCCATTGCCTACGGAAGCGCTTACCTTTTTATTGCTATTTTTTCTGACAATTCTTAAAACTATTATATAAAATTTAATACCGTAAAAACAACAATTTTTATAAAAAAATATTTTAAAAGGAACAAAAAAATAGGTTAGCTTCGTTCCTTTTGTTTAACAGCGTCTCTTACAAACCCATTTGAATTATCTAATAATGACAGTGCTTCTTGATAAGACACATCAGTCAAAAGCATGACGATTGCTGGCTTCACCGCATAGTCTGTTTCTTCTAGTACTTTAGTTGCCACTTCATAATCAAAACCTGTTGCCTCGCAAACAATTTTCTTTGAACGTTCACGTAACTTATAGTTGGAAGCATTCATATCTACCATTAGGTTTTGATATACTTTCCCCATTTTTACCATTGATGCAGTCGATATCATATTGAGAATCATTTTATGGGATGTAGCAGCTTTTAAACGTGTTGATCCTGTTAAAATTTCAGGTCCTGTTACAACCTCAATAGCAATATCAGCATGTTCACTTATTTCAGCATCTTTATTACTTGCTAAACTAACGGCAGTTGCTCCTATTGACTTTGTGTATCGGAGAGCAGCTTTTACATATGGTGTGCGTCCACTTGCAGCTATCCCAATAACAATATCATTTGCGGATAGTTCTCTTTCCTTTAGGTCATTTTCCCCTAACTGTTGATCATCTTCCGCTCCCTCAACAGCAACCATTAAAGCATTTTCTCCTCCAGCAAGAATAGCTTGAACAAGATGTTGTGGAGTACTGAATGTTGGTGGACATTCCGCTGCATCTAATAAACCAATTCGTCCACTCGTTCCCGCTCCAACATAAAACAATCGGCCACCATTTTGAAAGGATTCACAAACGGCTTCCACTGTCTTTTCTATTTGGGGCAGTACTTGTTGAATTGCTTTAGGTATGGAAAAATCTTCTTCGTTCATCAATGCTAATATGTCGCGAATTGGCATTTGATCTAGATTGGAAGATTTAGGATTATACATTTCTGTCGTTAATTTTGTCAGTTTATCCATCGCGTTACCATCCTATAATAATTTTCTATGCTTTTATTTCTCATACCAATAATAAACATTCTCTTTATCTATTTATCTATTAAAAAACTAAACGCTATCTACAAATCACCAAGCAATTTTACCCATCATGACACTTTTTCCAGCACCTGTTGCTGCTGGTAAGTTATTCGGTTGCTTGTTAAAACCTAAATACCCAAACAAGGCAAAGGATATAGCCTCTTTTGCATCGCTATTTATTCCGAGTTCTTGAGATGATTGTAAAGTAACGTGTTTCGGTAAATAATCCTTTAGGCCTTTCATCATGAATCCGTTATGCCAGCCACCGCCACTAACATATATTTCGCTTACTTGGTCCTCTTGTATGTGATTTTCTAACGCTAGACCAAGGGAATGAGCAGTTAATGCCGTTACCGTTGCAATTCTGTCTAATTCTGAAATATTCATTTTTTCTGCTTGTTCCCATAGCTTTTTCGCATAGTCTACTCCAAATAGTTCTCTACCTGTACTTTTTGGAGGAGCTTCCCCGTAGTAACTGTGACTAAGTAGATCGTTTAACCATTCTTGATGAACCTTACCTTTATTAGCAAAATGACCATTGTTGTCGTAGCTTTGCTCGCCATTTGTATACCAATAGACAAACGAATCTACAATCATGTTGCCAGGCCCAGTATCATAGGCGATTACCTTTTCACTAGGAGCAGCCTTGGGAATCACTGTAATATTGGCAATTCCACCAATATTCACAAGAACCCTTCCAACTTCTTCTGATTGAAACAGGCTGTAATCTAAAAATGGTACTAATGGTGCTCCTTGCCCACCAACAGCTATATCCCGTGTCCTGAAATCACCAATGGTCGTAATCCCGGTACGCTCTGCAATAACACTAATGTCACCTAACTGAAGCGTGTTCGGTCTATAGTATTGGTCATTTTCTTTGAAAACAGGATCATGGAAAACTGTTTGGCCGTGAGAGCTAATCAAATCAATATCGGAAGCCTTCATACCCGCTTCTTTGATGGCATGTAAAACACCATCTGCAAACACTTCTCCTAGCAGCATATTCATGGATGAAATTTCAGGCGACTGCGTGTCAGGTACAACTACCTTCTCTAATCGGTCCTTCAATCCTTTTTCATACGGAATCGTTGTAAAATATCGAAGTTCGAAGTCTACTTCTTCTCTCTTTTTCTCCAAATCAACGATAGCAACATCCATTCCATCTAGTGAGGTTCCTGACATTAAGCCTATAACCGTCATTTTTGGAATCTGCAAACCTCCACAACCTTTCCTCTGAAATCAACCATTCAAAAAAATGTAAGCGCTATAGCTATATTGTATTAGAAACAAAATAATATATCAATATTTTTATGTATTTTCTGAAATATTTTTTCAGTACTTGCTGTTGATGAAGTTGCTGAACTCTAAATTGAGCCTATATCACCTTAGCATGAATAAATATCACCCAAACGACGACTTTTATCACCCAAACTAAGAAATTTATCACCTTAGCTTTTAATTCCACCCGCAGATTTGTAGCTTTCATCATTAGTTTGAATTATCAGTTTATAAAACAAACGTTTGATTGAAAATGTTGAATGCCTGTCATCATAGGATTTAACCTTTTAAAAAAGCTACTACCACTGCAATCAGCAGTGGTAGTAGCGAAAAGAGAATATTAATGCTCGCTTTCATGAACGTCGATTGTCTTCTCCCAATGAAGGACTACTTCATAAAATAGTTTATGTATAGTCACATTAATCTCTTCAGAGTCTTCAACAAATTCGCGTTCTAACAAGAGTCCATACCGAGAACCTGGTCCTCCTCCCCGGGATCCATAACTCCCCTCTTCTCCTTTTTCATTAACCGCTTGGACGAGATTTCCAAAATGCCGCTCTAACATTCCTTTTTCATGTGGATCTCTATCGGTTTCTTCTATAATTTCTTTGTAGATTTCATAAATTTCTGGGCTTCGACTAGCTAGCTGAACGTATGGTCTTTTCTCGTTTTGTGGAAGCTCGTAACGAATCATAAAATATATACCCGATTCGTCATATACTAACTCGTCTAAATAAACATCTGTGTTTTTAATAGTTGCTAACTTCTCTTCTGGTTTTTCTGTATGTCCCGCATCCTCGCCATTTACTACCTCATCATATTTACTTGCATCAATTGTAAATGAAAAGTCATTTTCTCCTACTAATCTCACACTATTTAATTGGATATTTAGTTTACTAGGCCATTCATGAAAAGGTGGGGTCGTAATAAAATATGTCCCTTCCTCCGCCTGCTCAATAACAAAGTCCCTTTCCCAGCCTTTTTCCTTATCTGTTCTAATCGTTACATTCATCATATCTGCCAATTTATCTTTTTTTGGCTCATATCTAAAAAATAATCGGTTCTCTGTTGTGCCAACTTCTATATAATCGAAAGCAATGGTATCATCTAAAAAATTTACTGATTCATTAATTTTTATTTCTTTCACAATTGCATCTTCAACACTATAGTCAATAGGAATACGTTATATCACCAATTCCACGCGTTTCACCTTCTATATGTATGCGGAAATTTTTCAATACGAATTCTGGTATTCGTTCAACCAAATGATGTTCCACTGAGTTATCAAAAAAAGGACTAAATATTAGACGCTGATATAGTTTTCCATCATATATAACACCCGTATCATTAGGCCAATTCCCAGTATAAATACCATGATTTATAACATCATTACTTTCTGAAATAGTTGGAGCAAACTGAACAGTTTGGGATTGCCTTTCCTGATTTGACTCCATATCTTCTATCATACTTTCATCAATGTCATAGCTATAAAACAAGTAAACTTGTTGATCACTATACCAAACCTCATCTATAGAGATTTCTTTCTCAGTACCAGGTATTTCATATGTAAGATAATCAAAGGTTTTGGCCAGCCCTAACTTTTCTGCCCTCTTTAATCCAGGGGTGTTTTCATATTGATACTCCTTTACTTCCTCCCAGCTACTTACTTCATCTAATTGTGTTTGATTGAAAAAACTTTTATTCGTATCTTCAAAATATATAAGGACAAACAAAATAAAAAATACAATGATAATAGCTGTTATTTGCCATTTCTTCATTCCTAACACCTCAAAAATATAGTCTTACATTTATGATAACAATAATTCCGTATGAAAATGGATAATTATTCTAAATTTATTTAATATAGTTGGTATCTTGTACTGAGGTGTGGATAAACGAAATATTCATTATAGAAAAAAGCAGATGAACAAGGTTAAGTTGTCATCTGCTTACTGAATACTACTTTTTAATCGGAATCCAAACTTCACTATAATAATTCTCTGAGAATGGATCCGTATCACTAACGTAAACCTCCATTTCCGGACCACCAGCATGCTCATAACCCGTTGACGGGAACCATTCGGAAAAGATTCGTTCCCATACTTTGTGCATCGCCTGGGGCATTGCTCCGTGGACCGGAAAAACAGCCCAAGTAGCACTAGGAATTTGGCTTTCTTCCCAATCAGGTGGCAAGGATTCGTTACTTTTTTCTGCTCCGATGAGGTAAGAGAAATTTTGTTGTTCCTTATCAAAATTCATGCAAATTCCGACCACACCGAGTGAACCAGCATTTTTTACAAGCTCCTCCGTAAATCCATTTTGAATAGATTCATTCCAAAAGGCAGGTATTTCGATATGGTTCAATCCACCTTCAGCAGTTGTACGAATACTCTTCCCAACTACAGTAAAACCGTCCTTTTCTACAATCTTGTAATCCATTTCTACATCACCCTTTATCCGAATTTGAAAAGAGAGTTTTGGATAGGCCTTCAAAGATTGACTATTCTTCTTTGCGGCCGAGGGACTTATACCATGAATTCTGCGAAATGCTTTTGTAAATGCTTCTGGGCTATCATATCCATACTTAATTGCCACATCTATCACTTTCAAATTGGAATGTACTAGTTCTTGTGCAGCTACCGTAATTCGTCGATTTCGAATATATTCACTCACGGTATACGAAGTAAGCATGTTAAACATTCGTTGAAAATGAAACTTCGACATACAAGCAATCCCTGCAATGTCTTCTATAGAAAGATCGTCAGCTAAATTACGCTCTATATACTCAATGCTCTCCAGCATTCTTTGCAGTCCCTCCATGTGAAAACCTCTCCTCTCAAGCTTAAGTCTATCAGTGTCGTTTACGTCTTTCCTGTTCATCCGTGCTTGTTATGGACAGCATTAGATTCAACAAAACTATCGTCATTACCTTCTATAAAATAAAAAAATCCCACCCTCTATTCTGAGATGGGACTATCTCACATTTCCTTACTTCTCGTACAGCTCCTAAAAGAAGCCTATACCACCGTTTTCAACTCAAACAAACTTTCCAAAAATTGAACAGCCTCTTTCCTCGTGCACACCCCTAATTTTTTATATAAGCTAGTAAGATAGTTTTTTACTGTTCCAAGTGACAAATAAAGCTCTGCAGCTATTTTGGAGTTCGAATATTTTTTTAATAAAAGAAAAGCAATCTCCATCTCCCGTTCCGTGAGCGGGATAGGAAACTTTTCTAACAGGGACGGGGAATTCAAAAGCTTATCCCAATTTAATTGAGATTGCTTAAATAATTTAGAGATACTTGCAGTTGCATGAGAAGGAATAATGACTCGATTTTGCATAGCCTCTTTTACTGCAAGAATAATTTTTTCACTTCCCCACTCTTTCAGGAGAAATCCACTTGCACCATATGCTATTGCTTCCATAACATCGTCTCCATTTGCTTCTGCAGTTATCATTAATATAGATATTTCTGGGTTTGCTCTTTTAATTTGTTTTGTTGCTTCCTTTCCATTTAATAATGGCATTTGGCAATCCATTAGCATAATATCTGGCTTACATTCTGCCAAAAGGGTCGCCTCCAACCCATTACTAGCTGTACCGATTATTTCGATATCAGCATGAAAATCTATACAGTTTTGAAGCAACTCTATGACACCTGGATGATCATCAACAATAACGACTTTTATTGTATCCATCCTATTACCTCACCTTAATCCTTTTTTGTCTACTTCTAGACAACTCCATTTTTCTATAAACTATTGTGTAGTAAATTCGAAACAAGCTGACTTTCATTAAGTTAACTGCTTTTTTGTTTTATGTAACCAGTAAAAATTCCCTTTACGATTTCTAACTGTTTATCAATAGAAACAGCACTTCCACCCAAATAACGATGAAAAATAATTCCTTGAAGCAGAAGCAATAAATACCGTACAGACTCCTTATCCTCTACTTGTAGATAATTAGCTGTCCAATCAATATGTCGCTCCACTTCCCGATTGTAACTCGTATAACACTCTTTATTTTCAAATGACTCACTACGAATAACTTCCATTAGTATTAACATTGTCTGCATCCAACGACCTTCATAGCCCTTTATAAAATGCAAAAAGCTATCGAGTCTTTCTTCAAAAGTAAGTGAAGGACTAGTCATTTTGGAAGAAGCCTCTATATTCTCCTGACTAATTTGTTCTGTTAACTGTCTAAATATATCCTCCTTACTGTTAAAATAATGGTACAAGGTTCCAGTTGTTACACCTAACTCTTTCGCAATTTTGCGCATCGATAATGAAGTGTAACCCTTTTCTGCAAACAAAAGATAACACCCGTGCAGCAATTCTTTTCTATATTTTTTATGATTAATAAGTTTTGGCATAGTTTAATTATAACAATCGTTATAAAAAGGAAAAGGATATATTTTCTATAAATTTTGACAAAAAAATCGGTCACCCTATAGTGAGTGACCGATTTACCAACTTACTCTTTCGCTTCCCGTCTTTTATTTAGCAGGAAGGTAATACCTCCCAACACAATTAAGCCAATTCCGATAGCGAGCCAATTAAAGAAGCCTGTTGCAGTGTCTGGTAATTTCTTACCATCCTCACCTTTATCTACCTTTGGCTCTTCCTCCTTAGGTTCTTCCACTACTGGTTCCTCTTCAACAGGTTCATGAAAAACACCATAAATAGAGAAGTGTGTAACAGGTATAGCTATCGTTTTATTAGTTTTATCAACTGTTCCACCTTTACCCTCTAGGCTGTTTGTCTTCTCGTTATAATAGTAAATTTGAATGGAATCTGGATCTACTTCTTCATCATATCCTAACGTCAAAATGAAGTCCTCTTCGTTCGAAACGGACATAGTTCCAGCAACCATAATTGGTTCGTTCACTGTAATCTTAAAAACATCACCAGCTTGAACTAATTTCCCTTTATTCAACGAATCAACATCTACAGCATCAACGAGTATTCTCGTACCACTCTTTAAATTGCTTGGCATCTTAATAATACTTTTCGTTCCCTCAATTATATATGTCGCGCCACCACTTACCTCTCTTTCGACACCCACCTGAATAATATAATTATCGATAATAATCACTTCTAGGTTGGGCTCGACTTCATTAGGATTAGTAATTCCTTCTGACAACTGAAGGATTCCATCACTATAGTAAGGACTGAGGGCTGTTGGATCATACTCATCAGCAAAGCTTTCCCAATCCACAGCTATTTCCACAGTTTCCCCGTTTGACAACGTGGCCAAGACTTTATCTGGAAGTGTAATATTATCATAGGTAGTGCTGAATGGTACTTCCACTACTGCATCTTGTACAGATTCTATCGTTATAGGATCTGGTTGAGATTGTGATTCAAATGCACCCATATCAACCGTTCCATTTTGAATTCTAGTATTACCAGCTAAGTCGTAGCCACCTATAACGAACTCATTCTTTCCTTGGTCAATTGCTGGTGAGCCGTTCAGTAGTTGGTAATTACCATTAAACAATGGATCAGCATCGATAATACCAAATGGAGCAAAATACGGATAATAATCTGAACCACTAATACCACCAACAATACTAGTAGAAAATCCATGTTGATCTAGTGGTAAAGTTGATTGTATTTGATTCTCTTGTGTAACAGTATACAACTCAAGTTGTACAAAAATATTATCATCTAATGAGTTATCCCCATTTCCCCAAACAATACTATTGAAAAGATTATATTTACTTTGACCTATAATTGGAGTAACACTTATTCCGGCTCCAACCGTTCCTTCTTCACCAAGTTGATTATCAGTGACTGTAACATTACTTAAGTTAATACCCGGATAAAATTGATTGTCTACTTCCATTGCTTGATCTTCCGATGTTGCTAACATGGAGTAGTAAATTTCATAAATTCCTGCACCCTCATATTCAGCATAGTTATTCGAAATTAAAGAATTGTTCATAGAAAGACTCGCATAAAAAGAAAATATACCACCACCATTATCAGCAGAGTTACTCAATATTCTTGAATTCAAAAAGTTTGCCATACTTTCTCTAATAGCAATTCCGCCTCCATCATTCGTAACACTATTACTTCTAATAGTGACGTTAATGAAGTCAGCCATCGTTTCCTCCAAGTAAACTCCTCCACCATAATGTGCCTCATTGTCTACAATAATTAAATTCTGAAGAGTAACACCCTCACTATGACTTAAATGTATTCCACCACCATAGCTCTCATAAATTGAATTAGTAAGTGCTTTTCCGCCCGTAATCAAAAAACCGTCTAAAACTGTATTCGAAATTTCTTCTCCATAAACGACATGGAATACATTGGATTCTGCACTAATCACACCATTTAGAATGGTTTCATTTGCTGAAATATTGCGCGCTGACCTGTCCATCTCACTACCAGCAAATCCACCATAAATGTCAATATTGCTTTTTAATAAAAATGACTTAAACAGTTCGTTATCATCTTCTGGGTTAACAGGTGCACTAGGATAATATGTACCTTCTGCAACCCAAATTTCATCCCCATCCTCCGCAATATCTATTGCATCCTGAAGGTTCGTAAAAGCATTCTCCCAACTCTCTCCTGTTCCAGTTCCTCCGGCTGCATGATTTACATAAATAACATGATCAGATGCATTTACTGTAAAAGAAGAAACCGCCCAAACCAGAATGACGAAGGAGAAAAACACCGAAATATTTCTCCAAACTTTTTTCAAATCATTCACTACTCCTTTAACTAAAATTTTCCAATATAAATAATTTTAGTTTAAAGATTTTAATAGTAAATATAAGTAGCAGTGAATGTGACCTTTTGGGGGAAAATGTGACCTATAGTGATTCCGTCAAGCAAAGAAAAAAACCAACACTTTTTTTCTTCAAGCATTGGTTTGAGTCCATATTAAACTTTTCTTTAATAAACCTTAATACTAGGATTAAAATGGGCGAACATGCCATTCGGATTATGTTTCCAAATCCATACGTGCAGTGAATACTCTTCAACGGCGCCAGGCGGATCAAATTGTTGACCAAACAATGATGAATCTTCTGAAGTTGATAAATATTCAACCCCAACTAATTGGACATCACCATTTTTCATAGGTACGTATAATAAAACTTCAGGAGAAGATGCATCTACTTCCCCATCAACTAATCCTGGGTTGACGTAATGGTACCCCATCACTCCTAATCCTGGGACTGAAACAAACTCATCCGTAGGTAAATAGCCGTCATCTATTGCTTTTTGCACATTGTGGTATTTAGCTGTACCCTTACGCGCTTCTGCAAGTTCGGATTTACCTTCAGCCCCAACACCCGTAGACATGACAACCAGAACAACCAAACCAATTAATAAGCTAACTAATCTTTTCACACATTTCCTCCTCGAATAAATAGTCTATACTACTTATTCGGAGTCATTTACTTTCTTGCCTGTCCTACAATATATTGTGAAAAAATTATACTAAAGTATAGTGAGCTTTTTAAACAGTATAAATTCAAAAAATAGAACTCTCAACGATTTTGGTAAATGCTCTATTTTAGTTTTAGTTGTTGTGTATGTTTTAAAAATTTACTATAACCGTTAGTAAGCCCTCTAACTTCAAGTTATCATACCAATTAGTCAAACTGGCAATACTAATTCTTACATATATTTCCCAATAAAGCTCCATATTGTATTCCAGTAAAGCGCTGGATTCACCTTCTCCGCTTCCCCATGTCCAGCCCCTTCTATCACAAGCCTGTCCTTCTCAACAGGTGCTTCTTCATACACTTCATCTAGCATTTCATATGGTACAAACGTATCTGCATCCCCATGAATAAATAGAATTGGTGTTTTGCTCTTGGCAACTTGATTAACTGCAGATGCTTCATACAAGTCATATCCTGCACGTATTTTCGTAACTGTATTGGCAGCGTTAATGACCGGGAACTCTGGCAAACCGAATAAATCATCCAACTGATAGATGAATACATCGCTAACAGAAGCGTAACCACAGTCCTCTACAATCACCTTTACATTAGATGGTAGTTCTTCACCAGATGTCATCATCACAGTGGCACCACCCATGGAAATACCAAACAATACAATTTCTGCATCCGGATCTAACTTAATTATTTCATCAATCCATTGCAGCATATCTAATCGGTCATGCCACCCCATTCCTATATAGTCACCTTCACTATTCCCATGTCCACGTAGATCAGGAGCTAATACGTTATAACCTTGCTCATGGAAATTGCGCACCCATCTAGTCATTCCTTCTGCACTACTTGTATAGCCGTGTGCAACAATTGCCCATTTCGAATTTCCTTCATCATTTTTATAAACATCCGCATGAAGCTTCAACTCTAGCTTATCATTGGAAATAATCGACATTGCAAAAGGTGGATACTCCTGCTTAAATTTGTCATCAGCCTGCTCTAAAGCCTCTGCCACATGCCCCATTACCGCTTTACTTTCTTCTAAATGTGGATTTCCCTCTAAAAACTCTTTTTCATCATTTGCGTTCAAAGCAAAGTTGTAAAAGTAGGTTCCAACGCCACCATAGGCAATTACTAAAAGGACTATCAAAATTGTTGAAATAATAATGAGTTTCTTTTTCATCTACGTCTCTCCCCTTATGCTATTAACGTTTCTACGATTAGTTTATTTCGTCTGGAACTGTCTGTTCGGTGAAGTCCTTAACAAAGGAAGGCTTACCTCGCTTTAGCTCTATTTTCTTTGATCTATTCAAAAGAATTCTATCAACCGTTCTTCTAAAATGGCGAGCCATAAACATTTCAAATCCTGACCTACGACTAGTTGTGAGGTCACGTGGTTTCTGAATAATTGCTTTAAGGAGAGCATTGGCAGCATGCTGAACCGTTTCGACTCTTACCGTGTCTCCTATTGATGATTTTTTCGTTATATTCGTTCTCATAAACGCAGGATAAAGAGTGGTCACATGAATTCGACTTTTATATTCCTGCCTTAGCACGTCTGAGTAGGAAGTAATGGCCCGTTTACTTGCGGAGTAAACCGCATTGTATGCAACGTTGGCCAAAGCTAAGCCTGACGCCACATTAATCACATGACCACGACTTTTGATGAGAGCCGGCAAGGCTGCAGCAGTCATGTTCCATGTACCAAAAAGATTTACATCCATTACGAGGCGTGCCTTCTCACTAGGGAATTCTCCGCTATCCTGTGGACTTCCAATTCCCGCATTGTTAATTAAAACATCAATACCTCCCATCCTGCTCTCCGCTTCAGCTACTGCTCTTTTAACCGCTTCAACATCTCGGATATCCGCTTGAATGATATCCTCATCAGCACTTAGATCAATACCAATAACCTGTGCTCCTTCTTTTTTAAATAACCGGATAGCCTCTGTTGCAATTCCTCCAGCAGCTCCTGTTATTAAGATCCTTTTTCCATTCAGTTTCCCATTCTTACTCTTATTTCCCATCAGTTTGCTCCTTCTCTATCTACGTTTAGTCTAAATTACTTACATTATGGAGTGTTGGTCTATTGTCAGCAGTAATAGCAGCAACACGTCGTACCTCGTAATCTTTCTTTTTTAGTTTGGCTACTAATCTACGAAATGCAAAGGTAGAACCTGGCCATAGCGTTGAGTTACGTCCAGTTTTGTCTAAATACCAGCTTTGACATCCTCCAGAAGTCCACACAGTACCTTTCATGGACTTTTCTGTTTCCGCTACAAAACGTTTTTGAGCACTTAAGTGTGGCTCCATTACATCAAGCTTTTTCTTTCTCATATACTTTAAAACTTTCATAATATGTTTCATTTGAGATTCCATCATGTATATCACAGACGAATGCCCAAGTCCCGTGTTAGGGCCTTGTATAATAAATAGATTTGGAAAGCCAGCCACAGTCGTTCCAAGATAGGCTTCTGGACTACCATCCCAAACATCCGCCATGGACCTACCATCTTTTCCTAGGATATATTCGGCAAATGGAATGTTCGTTATTTGGAATCCTGTGCCAAAAATAATTGCATCAACCTTTACCTCAGTTCCGTCAGCTGCAATAATGGAATCACCGTTCACCTCAACGACACCCGAGGTCACAACATTCACATTGGATGCAGCCATTGCTCGATAATATGTATTGGATTGTAGGATTCTTTTACAGCCAATTGTATAACTAGGAGTGAGCTTCTCCCTTAGAACTGGATCCTTTACTGCTCTATGTATATTATCGATTGCTGCCTTTTTAACAATCTTCATATACTTAGGGTTTCTAAAAGGAATACCATATAACTCCCGTCTCATATAAATCCCCAAACGGGTAAGTTTTTGAAGAAACGGAACTCTACGGTACCACTTTTGTTTGGCAGGACTAATATCATCATCAAGCCTAGGTACCACCCAGGCTGGGGTACGCTGAAATACCGTCATAGAATCAACGTCTGGCTGAATAGCCGGGATAAACTGGATTGCGGAAGCACCAGTCCCCACAACTGCAACACGCTTCCCCTTGGGGTCAAAGTCTTTGGGCCAAGTAGAAGAATGAAACGCCTCCCCATGGAATTCATCGAGACCTTTTAGTTTTGGAATAGCTGGATCACTAAGAGCACCAAAAGCACCAATAACCATTTGCGCCTTAAAATCACCCTGGCTCGTTGCCACTATCCATTCTCCAGATTCTTCGCGCCACTCCATTCCCTTTACTTCATGCTGAAAGTGTAAATGGTCTATGAGCCCAAACTTTCTTGCGCAATCCCGTAAGTAAGCATAAATTTCTTGCTGGCTTGAAAATTTACGACTCCAGTTCGGATTAGGAGCAAAAGAAAGAGAATAAAGATGAGATTCAACATCACACGCACAGCCCGGATAACTGTTATCACGCCATACTCCGCCTACATCGCTATCCCTCTCCAAGATGAGAAAGTCATCTTCCCCTGCTTGTTTCAACCGAACAGCTGCAGCAATTCCAGCAAAACCACTTCCAATAATGATTATGTTGGTCCTCCTATAAACAGGAGTATCCAATGTCATGTTATTCATCCCGAATCCCCCTTCTTCCCCATTGTAAGGGCTTCCATTTTTAAAATATTAAAATAATTTTACCATATCTACCTGTTGATCAATATTTAATCTTATTAATGAAGAAAAATAAACAAGTGAAGGCCCGAAACCTCCAAACAACTAGATCTTATATTTTATCAGGGGAAATAGTACTGAAACTTTTCCAAGTGTTAATCGTATGTAAATGAAGGAGAGGTGGTTTTTTGAAAAAATTATGTTTGCTCGTAATGCTAACTTTCATATTGTTTGGCTGTTCTAATGAAGATAAGGAAACAAATGGTGCAAAAACTCTCTCATTAGAAGAGCAAATAACGAATATTATGTCTGAACATGAATTGAAAGATAAAGAAATTATTGATTACGATATGAAGAAGAATTTTATTTACGTTATTTTTAAGCAAAAAAATGAATATAGCAATGGTCATTACCCTGATTTAGTTGTATTAGAGAATCAAGATGGTGAATTAAAATGGATAGCAGGTCCAAATGAGCGAACCATGTCTGTGGGGCATTTGGAAGCAGATGTTATGATATTTGGAATGGATAAGGGGCCTTCGGTTTCCTTAATTCTTCCAGGGGAAAACCCAAGTGGCTCTAAAATTAAAGATATAAAAGTATTAGACGAATCAGCAAAAGCAGTCACATACGTGGAAGATTTAACAGAGGATTTCTCCAAACAATATACGTATTGGATTTCATATACAGAAGAAGAACCTACACATGAAGATTTTGAATATATCATGCAGTAAAACGAAAGCAAAATTGAACAAGAGGATTGTCAAGGAGACGGTCTTTTTCTTTTTTTAGGCTGTTTTCTAGTAAACTGTTGTTTTTCACAATAGATAAACAGCTCAAAAAATAACTAATAAGTATATTAAAACACACTATGTTTAGCACCATATATAACGCTAAAAATGCTTGGATTTTAAATATCCAATTCTTTGTTGAACTAAAGCTCCTGTTAGTTGAACAAACATTAGAACAAAAATTGAAGCCACTTATGTTCTGGATCGTGTAATTCTAGTGCCTTTCGAAGCCATTTTTTCTTCTCATTATCGAGATAATCCATAATGGTAATAAAGTCTTGATGGTCTTTTTCCCTTGTGTTTTTCGACTTATATAAAAGTACAATTTCTGGATTTAGATATGGAATACCTGTTTTAGTAATACTCCAAACGGAATTGAGTGGATAGGAAATCCTTAAATCTCTTCTGAATATCCAGTCATTTTCTTTTGTTTCATTAAGAAGAATTTCTATTTTGTCTCCGTTTAACATATTTGAAGCGTGTATTTCGTGAATTGGTAACTCTAAAAATTCATTTTCCCAAGTATGGAATTCACCTTTAATGACTTTTTTGAACTCCCACTCTTTGAGATAATCTTTTAGATATAGTTGGTCTTTTCGAAAAACAGCAAACTCTATATCTTTATGTTCCCTTGTTTCTTTACCAATAAAAAGATCAATCGCCCATCCACCAGCAAAGAACCACGTTTTATTAAATCCTGCCATTAGTGAAGTAATACTCAGGCATTGTTCAAATGACATATTATTCCCCCCCGCAAGAAAAATTTATCTAATATCTATTCCTTTTCAATATTCGAATTACCTTTTTCTTCTTTAACTAACCTTCTCGTTAGTACAATATGTACGTTTATATAAATATTTTAACATATAATTCCAGCTGTCCTTTTAAAACCACAAAAAATAAAAAGACCGTCTACGTGACGATCCTCTTGTTCCAGATAAGCACCCGTTACTTCAAGTAAAGTAATTACATCCTGCATTCCTTTTTTCGTTTTATTCCAATTCAGTTATTGCTGTTTTTATTTTATTATTCGTTTCTTCATTTCCCTCTACATAGAACACCAATATGTTTTTATTCGTGTAAGTTTCATGGGGTACTAACCTCATTGTTGCAGTTTTTTCTTCAAAATCTTCCATTCCTTTTTCGCGTGCCTGAACTGTTGGAAATTCGTAAATAGACAGTGTCCTTTCATCTATGAAGTATGCTTTTGGTGACACATCGTTTAATTCTTGGATAAAAGCATTTCCACTTGGTAAATCTGGTTCTTCTAATTCTAATCCTTGTTCAGTTATCGCTGTTTCTACCTCTTTTAAAGTGGTATGAATACTTTGGTTTATCTTCTCTAACAATTCACGACCATCCATTTTTCGAATCATCGAAATCTTGCCATTTTCATCAAGATTGATTATTCCAGTAACAGTAGCCGTATTGACTTGATTTCCTTTGCTGTATTCAACTTCGACTTTGTAATTATAGACGTTATTTTGAGTATCCTCTATTTCTTGTATGTCAATAGTTTTGGGATTTAATTGATACCCATTCATGTGTGCATCTATTAAAAATACTAATATATGGTTTAAGTTAACCATATTTTTGAAATTTGCTACTAAATCGCCATAGGTCTCTTCTCGATATGCATTAAATTCAGGTGATATTATACCGTTATCAAGAATATTACTTAACTCTTCATTGGGTCCTGTGAACTCCTTTTCCAAATATGTTTGAATGGTTTTTTTATTCTCATCCAGTGGAGTAGGGTTTGCTTGATCCATGATGAATTTGTCAGTTAATAGATATCCACCGACAATGAAGAAAATAGCTACAACAGCAGTTGTGAGGATGTGTTTGGACCATTTGGAAAATCTGTTTTTACTTGGCTTATTTTCTATCTTGTTCATGATATTTGTGTACACCTCCTTTTTATCCCTTTCGTCAAACTGAATAGATTCAAAAGATTGAAATGTTTGATCAAATTCCGTTCGTTCATCATATTGTTTCATGTTTATATCCCTCCTCTAACAACTTCGTTCTTAATGCATTCAAAGCCCTTAAAAGGGTAGTTTTCACTTTGCTTTCTTTCCACTCCAACACTTCAGCAGTTTCTCGTATAGACAGTTCTTTGATTTTCCTCAAGATAATGACTTCTCGATAGGATCTTTTTAATTGACCTAAAGCACGGTACAACTGCTTTTCTTTCTCTCCCAACTCCAATATTTTTTCTGGGGAAAGGTCTCGTGATGGAACAGCACTGAACGAATCTAACATATATCGAATAGGTTTTCTTTTACGCATAAAATCAATAGTGACATTTCTTGCAATACGATATAACCAATTCTTATCGCTTGACTTTTCTTGGAAGTAATCCAAATGATTATATGCCTTTAAAAATGTATCCTGTGTTAAATCTTTCGCTTGTTCATGGTCCCCTATCATCATGAATATATATCGATAAATGCCATTGCTATGATCTTGGTACCACGATTGTATTTTCTGTTTTTTAATTTCATCTTCCAAAGCATACACCTCGCTTTTCGGTTGAATAATTTAATTTTAAGTGCTTGTTATTTCTTCCTGACTTATCCTAAAGACGGAATGATTACCATAAAGTTTCACTTAAAATAAAACTTTATTACTAAATTTTCTGAAATACAAAAAGATCACCTTCCAGGTGATCTACTTGCTTACTTTATTAGCAGCTTTTTTACTTAAGACGAAGAAAGGCACTTCCCTAATATGACCCTATCATAAAACTCCATATTTTACCTGTATTTTCTAAAAGGAAGAGGAACGCCACCTTAAAATTGGCGTTCCTCTTGTTGTGTTAAAGTCACCTGTTTGTGCAATAACTTTATTCCGTTTTTTGCTTTTTGTTTCTTATAATAGTTAAATAAATAAAAACAGCAATTATAGAGGATATCATCAAGAAAATTCCGAAATCAAATAAAAAATTAAACATAGAATCTTCACCTTCATAAGGGTTAATCTTAGGCTCTATCCATATATGAATTAAAATAGTAGGAATAAAAATTATTAGAAACCACAAGAACGATTTGAACATTTCATCTTCCTCCTCCCCAAAGACATACTTTGTCAATTTTTTAATCTCACATTCCTACTTATATAGCACAATAGGAGCTACCATATCGATAATTCCTTACTCAACATTAGCCCCCAATAGTGAAAAATTATCTTCCACATAAGACAAGTATTACGTACATAATAAATCCCGACAGTATTCCTCCAGCTATGTATAGATGTGCAATATCGTAATTTTTGTTAATTAGTTCTTTAATTAGCTTTCCTGATACTATAAATAATAAGAATGCACTAAGAATTGCACCCCAAAATAGAAATATCCCCAAAGACTGTTCCCCCTTCGATTTCGCCCAATATTCTGTCAATCGAACCCTTAAAAATCCGAATGCTTGTTCAATATTCGCACCCGTTACTTGAAGATTTAGTTTTTAGCAAGAGAACGCACAAGCAAAATTCCTGCCAATATATCGATAGCAACGTGAATTTCAGTATAACTTAGGAAGCGAATATCCCTTGTTTCTATAATAGGAAATTGCATAGTGTAATACGAAGGTAGAAAAGCTATTATCAGCAATATTATTCCAGGCACTATCAACCAGTTAATTTTTATAAAACCATTAATAACTTTCCATAAGCCATTAAATTCAAACAATACTCCAATAGCAAATCCAACTAATGAAACCTTTAATGAAGGTGCAAACTCTAATTCTCCTCTTTGGTAAAGCCCCTGAAGTTCAAAATAACATTTACCTAATATGGTAATTAAGTAACTGACCCCAACTATAATAATGACTCCAAAAAATATCTTTTTTAAAATATGAAACCACTCCCTCACATAATTGAATTTGTTACATTCTTCTTCCACTCTTCTGCTCGTTATTACAAGATCCTTATGCATAAAATTTTAACATAATATCCCAATTATGCTTTAGAAAAATAAAAGACCATCATTAGATGATCTCTTGTTACACTCTAGCCCCCGTTAATGGAATAAGTGAATTAGTCTTCTTTCTTTTTTAGAAATACCGTTAATAAGGCAAATGTAATAACCTCAATAACAATAATCACCCATAAAATAGGTTGAATATGTTCTAACGGAGTTCCTCCTACACCACCACTTGCAAACTTATATAACCAGACGTATTCTCCCCACATAATAATTCCAATAATTTGAGTAGATAAAGCTAAAATAACCAATGATAAAAACCTTATCATTATGTTACCCCCTTTTTTTAAAACTTCTTGTTGAACCATAATGTTCTTTAACACAATAAGGAGTTGCCACACATCTCCTTATTGAATATTTGCCCCCGTTTGTTCAATAGCGCATTTTGTTAACGTACTTCTACAATAAAGACATACGAAGAATTACCATTTTCCCATTCAGCCTCAATTTCTATAATGTGTTTACCATTTTCAGAGGGTAACGTTAAATTTTGTTTTTTAGAGACTAATTTCTTACCTCTTTTTTCATTTTCCCATAAATAACCACTAATATATGGATTTGAACTATCACTAAATTTCACATCAGCAACTGAATTAGGTTCAATGATTGTAGTGTCTAGATTGAATGCTTCTGGCATTTGATAAGGTGCAAAACCATCTGCGTAATAGAATGACCCATTCTTTTCCCAATCGAAAGTACCTCTCTTGGCATCTATTATTTCTCCATTGATGTGTATTGCTGCTTCTGGAGGATATTCTCTAGTTTCGCTGGAACATCCTACTGCTATGAAAAGAATTAAAATAACTCAAAGCGAACCAAAACCTTTTAAGCATATTTTCACCTCATTTTATTTGTTGAAATGCAATTTATTAAAAAAGTTTCAGAGCTTATTAAACTAAAGGGGCTTTACCAATATATTAATTTTCCAATTTCAGAATATCCTCTAATGTTTACAGGCAAAATTACCTCTCCCTCTGATCTTACATAGAAAAAACGCGCTTCTCCTAAATTAAATAATAAGATCTTCCAAGCTGTTTTTCTGTGTTTCCACTTTTATTTCTTTTATATTGGGGTTGATAATTTGACCAAAGTAGTATGCTGAATCTTCCACCCCTCTACCTGACGCACCCCAAGTAAGTTCTTCATCTTGCTTAGGTGGATAATGAGTTGAAACCAATGGACTTTCTGTTCCTACCTCATCTTTCATTTCCCAAAATCCCAATACGTTTTGTTCTAATCGAGCAAAAAAAATGGTATGAGTATTTCTAAAAATAGATATCCATTCCCCATCTACTTTTCTCACTATATAGACTTTCTCTGTTACTGGGGACCAATTTTCTGTGATCTTAAATACATCATCTTTTGTCGGGATTTGTTTGTGGTTATATATTAAAAATACAATGAAAAGTATAGGTGCGATTGCGATACTAATTAATAACTTTCTCAAATCCTTCTCCTCTTTTCTTCCACAAACTTGCATTACTTCCATATTACTAAGTTCTCACGTTTAATTTTAACATATAATTCCAGTTATCCTTGTAAAAAGCCAAAAGAAAAAGACCGTCTCACTGACGATCCTTTGTTCGGCACTTGCCCCCATTAACTGAAAAAGAATTAACTTTTATTAGGGTTTATTTGAATAAGTCAAGAGCCTCCATTAGGTAGTGATTTCAATTTCAAATTTCAGCCTAGTCAAATCCCAACTGTATTCATTGTAACTTTCGCTCCCGTTACTGGAAAAAGATGAAGACTTATAAGATTTTCTCCATTGATATTCTCGTTTCTAAATATCCAAGTTTCTTGTATAAGCGATAAGCACCATCATTTTTCCCAAAAACACTTAATCCAATTGATTTGACACCACAATCTTGAAGCATATCCTGAAGCATTTCAAGAGTAGTAGTACCAAACCCTTTTCCTCTATGATGTTCGTCTATTAGGATATGGTTCAAGTATGCTGTATTAATTTCTGGCATTATGCTGTACCAAAGGATTCCCACTTGTACATTTGAATTGGCAAGTATAATATTGTGCAGATATTGTCCCTTAGTAGCTAATCCATCCTTGAACATATCATTTATCATCATTTCAGATTCTTCTATGGCTTGCTCCTCAGTTAAATTGAAATTTTCAGTGATTTTTTTAGCTTAATCAGGAATCATAAATTCTAAGTACCTGTTAAATTCTAGTTCATCAACTTTACTTAACTTAATCATTTTAATCTCCCCATTCTATATGACAATCTTTTATTTATAATTAGTAGATTAATTTAATCATTTATATCATAAAAGGCAAGCACATAAAAATACAAGTACCTACTCGGTCTATAAAAGTAAGCATAGGAAATAGCATACCAATTAAACATAGCAATGTACGTTGACAACTTTTGCATTTATCAAAAATCTAATTTGATTGAAAATATAAAAACGCATTAGTTAGGACTTTAGCCTAACTCCCGATTCACCTAATAAATATCCACATTGTGAGGAATGTTAAGGACTATAAGAAATATGATACATGAGGTGAAATCGTGAAGAATGTAAGTTCAGTTTTTTGGTACGCACTCGCTATTTGTGTAGTGATTGTCGTTTGGGGAGGCTTTGCTCCAAAGCATTTACAAAACGTAACAGCTGAAGTAACAGGTGTGATAACGGAAGCATTCGGCTGGTACTATTTATTAATCGTTATGCTGTTATTAATTTTCTGTATTTATTTGATTTTTTCCCGTTTCGGCAAAATTAAATTAGGTAAAGACGAGGATAAACCTGATTTTAAGTTAGCAACTTGGTTTGCGATGTTATTTAGTGCAGGAATGGGTATTGGACTAGTTTTTTGGACGACAGCGGAGCCAATCTCCCATGCATTTATTAGTCCACCAGAGTCAGAAGTGGGA
The DNA here is from genome assembly GCF_014207435.1 of Salirhabdus euzebyi. GTDB lineage: Bacteria > Bacillota > Bacilli > Bacillales > Alkalibacillaceae > Salirhabdus > Salirhabdus euzebyi. The sequence goes on along the minus strand of NZ_JACHGH010000001.1, from coordinate 119,570 downwards.
TCTAATGAAGCGATTAGAGAATCACTCCAATATTCTTTTTTCCATTGGGGGATCCACGCTTGGGCAGTGTACGCAGTCGTAGCACTAGTTTTAGCTTACTTTAAATTTCGAAAGGGTTATCCTGGATTAATTAGCGCAACACTCGTACCCATTTTCGGTGAAAAAAGTATGAAAGGTATTCCTGGAACTTTAGTCGATACCCTAGCTATTTTCGCGACAATAGTTGGTGTAGCCTCCACCCTAGGATTTGGTTCCTCGCAAATAAACGGGGGACTAGCGTATCTTTTTGGCACACCAAACAACTTTAGCATGCAATTATTAATCATCGTTGTGGCCACTGTTTTATTCATTCTTTCCGCATGGTCAGGAATCGGAAAGGGAATTAAATACTTAAGTAATGCCAACATGGGACTTGCCATTTTCCTTTTGCTTCTACTATTTATTGTAGGTCCAACACTATATATTTTAAATATGCTTGTCACAACATTTGGGGCATACATCGCAAATTTCTTTGATATGAGTTTTCGCTTATCTCCATTAAATGAAGTACGCCAAACATGGATTAATAATTGGACCATTTTCTACTGGGCATGGTGGATTTCTTGGGCACCATTTGTCGGAATATTTATCGCAAGAATTTCAAAAGGACGTACAGTTAAAGAGTTTATGATGGGCGTTTTATTTGTACCCGCCATTGTGTGCTTTATCTTTTTTGCCGTATTTGGTGTATCTGCATTAAATATTGAGCAAAATGCTCTAGATTCGATTTCCACCTATTCCATTGAAACTACAACATTTGGTGTACTTCAGCATTATCCTTTAGGCACCATAATGTCACTCATAACCATTGTCGTTATCGCCATCTTTTTCATCACGTCAGCGGATTCTGCTACATTTGTCCTTGGTATGTTAAGTACATCAGGGTCCATTAACCCTGCGAATTCCGTTAAAATCACTTGGGGACTTACTATGTCAGCAATGGCAGCGATCATTGTCTATTTTGGAGGAACGCAAGGACTGCAAAATATGCTCATCATTGCAGCTCTACCGTTTTCCGTTATTATGTTGCTGATGGGAGGCTCGTTTTATAAAGCGGCAAATTATGAAGTGGCAAAAGTTAATAGGAAAGATCGAAAAAAGAAAATTTGAGGGCCTTAATGCTAATCTCTTTTTAATGGAAAATCATATTAAGCAAGGATAAATTGTTCCCGAGTCAGAGAATGTGGGTCCCATAAATCCTTTAGGTTTAAAAAATATGAAACCACCTCATGTATGTATATCTTGAGAGGTGGTTTCATCTTTCATTCCTTTGATTTATCATTTTTTAACCGTGTCACTCGTCCTTTCTGAATATGTCTCACCAAAGCATAATGTATGCAGAAAGGTTAAGCAGCTGCGTGAATTTTTCTATAAAGACGAACAGCTAACTTACCAAAAGACATGTTTATCTTATCACTATACACCTTCATTATTTTCATTATTAGCTAAAACGATTTATGTTACGCTTTTGACACTTGCTTTACTAATTCGGTATACACTTTTTACGGTAATAATAAGACAGACAAAAATAATAAATATCCCGCCTATAATTAAACTAGAGGGAATACCAAGTTTGGATCCCATCCATCCACCTAAAAGCGTTCCGATTACCGTACACGTTGTAATGGTTGCTTGAAAAATGCTCAGCCCCCTACCTAGTAAATGCTTTGGTGCTAAAGTTAAAAACAAATTGGCCAAAGGAAAATTAATCAATGCATACATAATCCCTACAAATGTACACCATATGTAAAGCGGCACTAATATAAAAGAAACTGCAATTATGTCTAAAAGGAGAACGCCCACCATTAGCACGCCCAAAACAATGGATGCCACAAGAACCATTCTCATAGGTGATAACCTTTTCATAATTTTCGGCCCAAATAACGCCCCTACAATTGCGCCTCCTCCAAAAACACCTTCTAATAATCCAAAGTGTAATGCTCTCACTTGAAAATGTTCAAGCAATAATGTTTTGTAACCAGAGACAAAAATACCAAGCACAATCATAACAGGCACTAAAAATAAAAGTAGCCTTTTTAAAACCGGCTGGGAAAAAAATTGGACGACTCCCTCTTTAACAGACTGTAAATAATTTGATTGCGTCCGCCCTTCATTTTTCTCCTCTTTTAAAATAAATAAACTATAAAAGAGAATTGCAGAACACAAATAAGTGATGGCGTCTAATATAAAGGTTATGGAAATATTGTTCATTGCGATAAGAATCCCTGCTAATGAGGGTGCGATAAAATAAACAGCTGACAAAGTTCCTTGAAATAAAGCAATAGCTTGGGGAATTCTATCCCCACCTACTATTGTTGGAACCGATGCAATTCTTGCAGGCTCAAACACGGCAGTTCCAATTCCAATTAACACGACTAGAAATAAAAGAAATACAATACTATCTTGTACAAAAACCATCAATAAAACAACGATAAAACGAAATAGATCAGCATAAATCATTAACATTCTTCTAGAAAAACGATCTGCTAAAGCTCCTGTGAATAAAGCTAAAATAGCAGTTGGAGCAAGCTGAGCAAATAAGGCAATACTAATCATAAGGGGGTCGCTTGTTAGTTTGGCAATTAAGAAAATAATAACCGTTCTTGTAATTCCGTCTCCTATATGCGAAATAACAACCGCTAACCAATACCTCATATACGTTTTATCTAAAAATAAACTTAACATCAAGAAGCCCCTCTCCGCCTTTTCTCAAGTATAAAAGTGGAAGTATATCTATAAAAAGTGTAAAATACATAAAAACTTTTCACCTTTTAGGGGAGTGTGAGGCATGAAGGTCATTGAACACTTTATTTTATTAAGGGACCATTACCATACAGTTCAAACAAACATAGACCTACCAATTAGCAAAAAGGACTTACTACCTCTATACAAGTGCACCAATCGAAATCTAAACCTTATTTTAAATAAGCTACATACAGAAAAATATATTGTTTGGAATCCGGGTAGAGGAAGAGGAAGGCTTTCTACTTTACGATTTTTGCTACCTCTTGAAGAAGTAGCGAAAAGTTATATTCACTCTTTAATAAAAGAGGATCGCTATACGTATACTCTCGATTTCATTCAAAACACCTCCCTTTCATGGAAAACGAAAGAAAAAATGCTTGAAATTGTCCGTCTGGAATTCGGATTAAAGATGGAAGATGATCAAGAAAATGCACAAAGTATAATCAAGATACCCATTACAACCAAGTTACAAGCTTTGGATCCAGCTACGGTTAATCACAAAACAGAGGGACATTTAACACGTCAAATTTTCGATACACTAATAATCTATAACCATAGGAAAGATGTTTTTGAACCGAATCTAGCCTTTACCTGGAAAGAGTCTAATAATGGTGCAAGTTGGACTTTTTATTTACGAAAACACGTACACTTTCATGATGGACAAATCCTTACAACAAAAGATATAAAATATACCTTTCAGAGGGTAATGGACCCCTCACTAAAGTCTTTTGCACACTCTTTATTAGAAGACATCGTAGAATTAGAGGTTTATAACGACTGGATTGTTACATTTCACCTTAGAAAACCGAGTTATTATTTTCTTCATCATATAAGCTCTCTCTACTGTGCAATTGTTCCTGAAGGTTTTTCATCTAACAATCTAATTGGCACTGGCCCCTTCTTTGTGAAAGAATTAAAAGAGGACGTTGTAAAATTAGAGGCTTTTGCTGATTACTTTAAAGAAAAAGCCTTACTTGATAAGATTGAACTGAGGATTTTGCCTTTTTCTAAAGATTTAGTAGACTACCAGCTTTCTACTAAAACGGTCAAGCCTAAGAAAGCTCATAACATTCAATATGGCAGTCGATACGTTGGTTTTAATTTTCGTAAAAGTGGATACCACCACCACATTCGTTTCCGTGAAGCTTTAAGATTATTACTAGATAGGAAGCAGCTCGTCAATGATATGGAAACGGTCCAAACTTTACCTTCTAATAGTTTTCTTTATACGAATAGTCAAAGCTATCAATTTAATCAGTCGCCTTTGGATAAAGCCAAGATCCTACTACAAGAAAGTGGTTATAAGGGGGAACAACTCCACGTATATTATTTTGATATGGTAGAGGCACATGAACTAGCTAACTGGATACAAAAACAAAGTAAAAAAATAGGACTAAACCTGATGTTTCATACTATACCGATTCATGCTATACATGATCAGCATTTAATGAAAACAGCAGATATGATATTATTTTCTGTTATCTTTAGTGATGAGGAATACAGCCTTTATTCCTATTTCAAAGCAGAGTTTGGATTTTTACGCCCCTGCTTAAACGATGAACAAAAAGGGATTATAGATCATTTTCTAGAAGCATTTCATCTTACTAGGAACAAGGAAAAAAGAAAACAAATATTACAAATGATAGAAGGTTATTTAAGAGAAAACTTATTTATATTATTTACGTATCATGTTGAGAATGTAATTTCTTACAACGAATTTATTGACGGAATAGAATTAAATTCTAGTGGATGGGTTGATTTTAAAAATATGTGGGTTGATCCATTAAAGTCATCTTGACCTATGTACAAAATAGCTAAGTGCTGGAAATGGACGTAGCTATACTTGATATTTTCATTTTTCCACAAGCAAAAAAAATTATAGTGTCCTCAAAAATAAAACAAGAAGTAAGTGGAGACGGCTCCTCTTACTTCTTGTTTTGGATAGTAGCTTTACATATTTTTGAATCCAACATCTTCATAATGCATTTTATTTATAGCAAGTAATATTTTCGTAACCAGGAATCCATCTTTTCTAACATATCCTTATCCATTTCCTTATTAACTAGTGTCTTATACTCTTTCAGCAAACCTAACATCGTATGCTGACCCTCATATTTTCTAAACAAATGGTTCATATTAGGTATGATATGCCACTCTGCTTCCCCGTTCACCAACTCGGCGATCCGTTTCACATCCTCTGGTGGCACTTGCACATCTTTTTCCCCTGTAATAGCTAACACAGGAACAGTTACCTCTTTCAAATAATCACGGACATCATATGCTAACGTTTCTCTCAACCATTTCGCATTCACTCGTACACCTTTTATTCTAAAAACATCCTTATCTGATTCTGTTACCTTCTTAAAAATAGCTTTATTTTGCTTCTTGGACTTTTCTACAACGTTTAACTTTCTGAATAACCAACCTTTAAAACCTTTGGTCGCCTTTATTTCAGCAAAGGCCAATTCGTTTTGTTTAGGTAACATATCTTTGGAAGCATCTGCTGCACCTGCAAGTAAAATCAGGCCGGAAACAGGAGATTTCTCATGAACAGCTGGCGCAATTAAGGCACCCTCACTATGACCTAAAATGAGTACTTTCTCCTTATCTACCTGAGAATGATTCTTTAAAAAATTCACTCCAGCAACAGCATCATCGATTAGATCAGTCAATCCAGTCGCAAGAAAGTTTCCTTCACTTTTGTGTGTTCCCCTTTTATCATATCGAAGCGTAATAAACCCTTTTGAAGAAAGAAACTCCGCTAAATCTCTATAAATGTTAAACGTCATTTTTTTCAGATTTCCATCTCGATCGCCTTTTCCTGAACCCATGATAATGAGTACTGCTGGATATGAACTTCTCTCATCGCTAGGAATGGTTAATGTACCACCCAATGGAAATGCAGATGGTATTGTCACTTCTTTACTTTTCATCATTCTCTATTCCTCCCTTATTTTCCGGTATAACAACAGTAGACACAATTCTCTTCGTTCGATTAGGATTAGGTTGATTGTGTATATACTTTTCAACCACTTTCCCCATATCCTTCACAAAGTCCATAAACTCATCATCCGTTAGATGAAGTCCCACCTGTCTGTATCCAACACCGTCTCTTTCAAAATCAATATCATCTTGACTCAAGTAAGCATCAAAATCTTTGGCTAATTGAGCTGTAAAAAATAAAAAGTATTGGAGATGTTCCTCTTTCGTGAGGTCCTTTACATCTTCCTTTGTCATGGTTGCGGAAGAATTGTTTAATGCATAGACTTTTTCCACTGTCCCACGAATTTGGTTTTCTTCCGTTATGACTAAAACCTCTGCCTTCACAAGTGCGTCTAACTGACGGTAAAGCGTTGCTTGGGGGATATCTTTTACCTCCTTCGCTAACTCTTTAGCCGTTTTGACCTGACCATCAAGAAATCTTTGAATGATTCGAAAACGAACGGGATGAAGGATGGTTTCTATTTTTTTCAACTTGTCACCGACTCTCTTTCATTATTAATTAATGTAATATTATCATTATTGATAATAAAAGACAATCTGATTTTTGATTTTTAACAATAAAAAAGTCGAAATCCCATTAAACTCAGGAATCTCGACTTCATGAAAATGTATATGAAAATTAAATAGGGATTCTTTTGTAAAAGACGATTGCTACAAATATGGCCGAAACAGTAAGTCCTGCAGTCATACCTAATTGAAAGATAAGCAGTAAGAATTGTTCATTAAAAACGAAACCGAAAAACCCTATCAAACAGAACAAGCTAGTAACAAAGAATGATAGGTTAGTGTATAACTTTATTCCTACCCCTTTAAAAAGGAACCCTAGTAAAAGACACGTTAGACCTAAAAATAGTGTCCATGCCAGCATATTGATCGCATTCATTAAAGAATTAGGATTAAATTGAACCAAGTTCTCCAAGTTTTGAGTTACTCCAAGGTGTATACTTTGTCTTACGATACTGAACTGCACAAAATAATTTATACAAGCTAGTATCATAAAGGCTGATCCAAAACAAATACTTAATAAACTTATAAACTTCTTCGTTTGTTGGACACATAGATGAACAGTACATAAAAAGAACACAAATAACAAGGTAGAAACAAAAGCAAACCCTTGAGAGAAGGAATATAAATCGATAAACTTATTATCTACTTCCATTAGATACTGTTCAAGATCAATATACTTTGGAATTGGGTACTTACTTAACAGTACTCCCATACTTACGCCATATAATATTCCCGTAATTGTAAAGAGAACGGCACCCCAATAGCCGAGTCGATAGAAAACATCCGTTGTACGATTCATTTTTTTCCTCTTTTCTTGAACTATAAATACTTATTTTTTCTCAAGAATCATCGAAATCCACTTGGTAGGTCTTCCCCAATAGGAATCTTCTATAATTTTCAAAGACGTTCTAAATCCAACCTTAGCTAAAACATCCTCTAGGAACCTTTCCTCATAAAGCTGGATAAACCGTTCCGCATCAGCATTTTCATTATCGTATTTATCCCACTTGCTTCCTTCACCTAACCGGAGGGTGAAAAATAGTTTCCCATTTTCCTCTAAAATACTATGCATTGTTTGAATAGTATCCTCAAATTCATTCACTGGTACATGTAAAAGAGAAGCCGCACACCATATTCCATTAATTTTATATTGATTAGCAGCAAGGCTGTCTTTTAATGTTTCAAACGTTCCATCGATTACATGTAGTCCTTGTTCTATACAATACTGCCTACTTTTTTCACTTGGCTCAATCCCAAGTGTTTGGTAACCTACGGAGTCAAAGTACTTCATGTGCTCGCCTGTACCACACCCGATATCTAGAATAACTCCGTCAACAGCTAGATTATGGGTAAAACGTTGAAACAAGTAAGAATAATCGCGAGACTCGGTCCTGCTTTTCACATTTTCATAGAAGGCATCGTAATATTGATTGTTTTTGTTTACTCTTTCTTTTAGTTCCACCTTAACTCCCCCAATGATTCAAATCTACTCCACTTGCTCTTTTAACACATAGCCTTTTTCACTTTTCGTTTCTTCAACAGCTTCCTTAACTCCTTCTTGATTTCGTACCCGTTGTTCTAAACTAGGAATAATTTTATTAATGATCACAAAACCAATCACTCCTGTAATCAACAGCAACGTACTCATCATTTCCTTAGAAAGAATTGCCCCTAATGTGACAAATAGAGAAGCTAGAATCATAGAGCCTTGATAAGTAAAGGCGTTAACGGCCATATAACTACTTCTTTTGTCATCTGGTGGAATAGCAGCCAGATAGCTTTGCTGGACAGGAACCCGCATTAGTTCTCCAATCGTTGCAATCAGCATCGCTACGAGTAATATCCACATGTTATCAAAATAACTGATGGCCGTATAACCAATCGTAAACAAGACAATAGAAGTCAAATAGACATGCTTATCTTTATACTTCATGATTAACTTCATCACAATGGCTGCAAAAAGAACAACAAGGACTGTGTTTTCTGTCCTCAAAATTCCTGTCATTTGGATACCATCAATCGACCACTGGAACAAATTTTGTTCTGGCATGTGCTCATGAAGTTTAACTGCAATGTAGTTTGTTAGCTGAAATTCAAGGGATTGGATAAATAGCCCCGCAATAACGAACAGGATAAATACCCTATCCTTCATAACCGTTTTATAGCTTTGCCCAATATCCTTAAACGCTTGAAATCTTGATGGAATCTTCTTTTCTTTAATCGTTTGTTTTGGAACATAGCTTTCTTCAATGAACAAAATAAGTACAACGGCAACAATGATGGACATCACTGTCATCCCAATAAATAATTCGAATAAGTAATCTTTAAATAAGAATGCTCCAACTGCTCCACCTATTGCAATAGAAAGATTCGCTGACCAATACATGATCGCATACATCAGTTTCCGTTGCTCAGGCTTACTAACATCAATTAACATCGCATCCATTGCAGGACCTTCAATTCCCCAACAAATACTACCAACCAAGAACATTAAAAATGTTATCGTAGGTGATTCAAACCAGGGAGAGTTCGCCAACGTCATCACAACTAATGACACTGCCCTAATTACTTCCGCTGTCACCATTAACTTTTTACGGCCCATAATGTCCGATAAATAACCACCATAAATCCCAACTAAGGAACCGATAATAATATTTACAATCAATAATATTCCTGTTAGTTTTGCTCCGAAATGTATCGCAAAATAAATCGCCATAAACGGAAAAATCATACTTCCAATAATTTCACTAAAAAATCCAAATATAATTCTTAATTTAATATTTGGGTGAAAATCTTTAAATTTCACACTAAATCCCCCCATCTCGCTATCCTGGGTCAAAGCAAATGCTATAACTAGTACTTCTAATTTTCTCAACATGTTGCCTTACCGATTGATATGTCGGTTACTATCATATAATTTTTTTCAGGATATTACTTCGTGCAATGGGAGGATTGGGACTCAGTCTTTGGAATGAGATGAATGAAGCTTGTCAATCGATTACCTTTTTCGGGAAAGTCAGCAAAAAGCACCTCAGGAATTCGGTAGATCTTCTTGGTAGAAGCCTACTAACCAGTCTCTTATGAATATCATTTCTTGTCAGAAAAACTATGATATAATCCAATTGAAGTTTAGTAGAATGTAGCAATTATCTCTTAACAATGAAGGTGAAGAAATGAGTACGAAAGTTTTAATTGTTGAAGATGAAACAGAAATTGCTAGTTTAATCGAGGTATATCTTACGAATGAAGGGTATACGGTTCATAGATTATCTAACGGAAAGGAAGCATTAGATTGTATTCAATCTACAACATTTGATTTAGCCATACTAGATATTATGTTACCAGATGTAGATGGCTTTACCTTATGTCAGCGAATTAGGGAAAAATATCATTATCCTATTATTATGTTAACAGCAAAAATAGAAGATATAGATAAAATTACCGGACTTACGCTTGGTGCGGATGACTACATTACCAAGCCTTTTAACCCCCTAGAAATGGTTGCACGAGTAAAGGCCCAACTAAGACGTTATAAGCGCTATAATCCAACGGAATCAACCGAAAACATCGACGTAGATCCTAAGACATATGATTTTGCAGGACTATATATCAATAAAGATAATCACAAATGTATCCTTTATAACAAACAACTACCTCTTACACCGCTGGAATTCTCTATCTTATGGTATTTATGTGAGAACAAAGGGAAGGTCGTTTCATCTGAAGAGCTTTTTGAAGCTGTTTGGGGTGAAAAATACATAGATAACAACAACACAGTGATGGCCCATATTGGTCGTTTACGGGAAAAGATGAACGAAAAATCAAGAAATCCGAAGTTTATTAAAACGGTATGGGGGGTTGGCTATACCATTGAGTAATCGTAAGGCAAGTTATTTAGGAAAGGACCTAACAAGAGCCATATTTTTCAGGTGCGTTGTTATGGTCATTATTTTCACTGTTGGATTAATTTTCACCTTTTTTATCTCTGCTTTGATTTTATCAAGATTCACCTGGTATGCCGGTGATTTCTTCTATGAATTACTGCTTCGACCAATCAATAATCACCCCATTTTGTTTCTTTCTGTATGTTGGCTTCTTGGATTTATCGTTATTCTAGTAATTAGTTGGAAAAGAATCATTCGTTATTTTGATACTATTGTGGAAGCAAGTAATGATTTAGTGTCTAAAAATGATGAGCTTATTCGACTACCGAGAGAGTTAAAACAAGTGGAAGATCAAATGAATCAAATCAAGCAGGAAGCGATTCGAAATGAGCGAATAGCAAGGGAAGCCGAACAACGAAAGAATGATTTGATCGTTTATCTTGCTCATGATCTAAAGACACCCCTTACATCCGTAATTGGCTATTTAACCTTACTTAGAGATGAACTGGACATATCAAAAGAACTCCGTCAAAAGTACACCTCTATTTCGTTAGATAAAGCTGTTCGTTTGGAAGACTTAATCAATGAGTTTTTTGAAATTACTCGTTTTAATTTAAGTCAATTAACCTTAGAGACGAGTCAAGTGAACTTAACCCGAATGCTTGAACAAATAACATTTGAATTCCAACCATTGATGGAAGAAAAGAATCTAACATTCCAGTTAGACTCCCCTATCCATATTGACATGAAATGTGATGTAAGCAAAATGGAGCGAGTATTTGATAATATTATTCGAAATGCTGTCAGTTATAGTTTTCCTGACAGTACAATCAGCATTAAAATTACCGAAGAAAAACAAGGTGTAACCATTCGATTTTCTAATAAGGGAAACACCATTCCAGAAGAAAAATTAACCCGTATTTTCGAGCGGTTTTACCGTCTAGATAGCTCTCGAAGCACCAATACTGGTGGAGCAGGAGTAGGACTAGCTATTGCCAAGGAAATTGTGGAAATACATAAGGGAACCATTTCCGTTTCTAGCTCTGACGACAATATCGAATTCAACATTTATCTTCCAACACCATCGTAAGAATTTTGTAAGAAATTAAATAGAAAATAATGAGATTTTCTTCATGTAATACGAAAGAATAACACTTTCTTGCTTGGTACGATTGATGTATCAAACAGGAAGTGTTTTTTATTTGTATCACAAATTGAATAACAAGGAGAAAATCAAATGGAAAAGATAAAAGTTGCTATTTTATTCGGTGGTTATTCTAGTGAATACGAGGTGTCGCTACAATCCGCTCACGCCATTATTACCAACTTAGATAAGAAAAAATATGATCCAATAATGATTGGAATTACGGAGGATGGGAAATGGCTTCGTTATGATGGCGAGGTCAATCAAATTCGCTCCAATACATGGTTTGAGGATTATGAAAATTGTTGTTCTGTCGTCATTTCTCCAGACAGATATGCAAATAAACTGATGGAATTTAAAGAGGATGGAACCATTCACACAGAAATCATCGATGTTATTTTTCCAATCTTACATGGAAAATACGGCGAGGATGGCACTGTTCAAGGTATGGCTAATCTTGCTGGCATACCGATTGTAGGATGTCATACACTCTCATCCGCATTGTGTATGGATAAGGACAAAGCTCATCAATTAGTATCTTTAGCTGGCATTCGAATACCCTCTTCAGTTGTATTTTCTAGAAAGTATCTATCATCAGAAGTCGTCGAGAGAACAAACCATCTTACCTATCCTTTGTTTGTAAAGCCGGTAAAAGCGGGGTCATCCCACGGTATCACAAAGGTTTATCAGAAGGAAGAGCTACAAGGCGCTGTCGATGAAGCTTTTCTCTATGATGACCAAGTGATTGTAGAGGAAAATATTGAGGGCTTCGAAGTTGGATGTGCTATTTTAGGGAACGAAACCTTAACAGTCGGTGAAATAGATGAGATTGAATTGACAACGGAATTTTTCGATTATAAAGAAAAATACACGTTAGAAACTTCTAAAATTCACGTCCCAGCTCGAATAAATCAAGAACTTACGAGGAAAGTGAAGGAGACAGCAATCACTATATACCGTGCATTAGGATGCAGTGGACTGGCACGGGTAGATATGTTCCTAACTCCAGAAAATGAAATTGTGTTTAATGAAGTAAACACCTTCCCTGGCTTTACGGAACATAGCCGATTCCCAACGATGATGAAAGGCATTGGATTGGAGTTTGGAGCACTTGTAGACAAGCTCATTCAATTAGGTCTCGAAAAATGAGTGTAGTAACTTTGTCTAAAGAAGGAATCCATCAAGGCTATCAAATACTCGTTAACAAGAACAACGCTATTAAAAATCATTCTCATTTTACTAAACATTTATTACCGATTGGATTAAGGTCCAATGAAACATTGTTAGAAAAAAATACCGCAAACCTTTTAGGCCAGCTACTTGATTCCATTGCTGCTAAAAATAAAATAGCGCTCGTTAGTGGGTACCGGAGTCTAAAAGAGCAAGAAGAAATCTATCAGTCTTCTTTACTAGAAAACGGAAAGCTATTTACAGAAAAATATGTGGCATTACCAAATTGCAGTGAACATCAAACAGGCTTGGCAATTGATTTAGGCGAACAAGTAGAGCAAATAGATTTCATTAGACCCCACTTCCCTTATTCGGGTATTGCTGAAGATTTCCGAAAGCAAGCTGCAAAATATGGTTTTATTGAACGCTATCAAAAGAACAAGGAAGCACTTACTGGCATCTCCCATGAACCGTGGCATTTCCGGTACGTAGGCTACCCTCATGCACAAATCATGCAAGATCATCATCTTTGTTTAGAAGAATATGTCACATTTATTAAGGACTATAAATACGGGGAGAAGCACTATTGTTTCCAGGCGGATAATAAAAAAATAGAAATTTGCTACATCAAGGCAGAAGCTAATCCAATCATACTCCAAATACCTGATGAACTTTACTATCAAATATCTGGAAATAACGTTGATGGCTTTATCCTCACAATTTGGGGGTGATTTTATGGGACAATTAAAAAATACCGGAGCACTAGATATATTTCGTGTAATAGCAGCATTTCTTGTCGTAGCTATTCACACTTCCCCATTGTATACCATGAATGAAACAGCTGATTTTGTTCTCACTCGTATTATTGGTCGTATTGCCGTCCCATTCTTCATTATGGTAACAGGATATTTTCTATATACATCTATTGCAAGAAGGGACAAAGCTTACATAAAAGGCTTTGTTCTAAAAATTGGTGCCATCTACTTGATTTCCATGATCCTTTTTTTACCTATCAATTTCTATTCAGGTTATATGGAAGAAAATTTATTGTGGGGAAATCTAATCAAGGACATTCTTTTTGATGGTACGTTTTATCACCTATGGTATTTACCAGCGATGATCCTTGGTGTTCTACTTGTTACCTCGGGGATTCAAAGGTTTGGTTTTACTATGTCTTTCCTTGTAGCTATCCTATTGTATGGCATGGGACTACTCGGGGACAGTTATTATGGACTTGTGCAACAAACCCATATCCTAACTACCTTTTACGATGTTATCTTTACTTTGTTTGACTATACTAGAAACGGGCTATTTTTTGTCCCTATCTATCTCCTTTTAGGAATGGTGATTTCGAAATCTAATAAAAGGATTTCCACCAAGCACATTGTCATTGGTTTAGTTGTGTCCAGTGTATTTCTACTTATTGAAGGGCTTTTACTAAATAGTCTTTCTTGGCAAAGACACGATAGTATGTACATCCTACTTGTGCCCTGTATGTATTTTTTATTCCTGTTTTTACTACAATTACCTGGGAAAAATACCAAGACACTACGCAACCTTTCCTTAATCATCTATCTGATTCATCCCTGGATGATTGTGCTCGTTCGTGGCTTTGCTAAGGTCATTCATCAGGAACAGTTATTCATTAACAACAACTTCATTCATTATTTGACCGTTAGCTTTCTCTCCTTTTTAGCTGCATGGATTGTTACGTATTTTTTGCCTAAAGGGAGAAAAAGAAAGATTGATTTATCACCAGACAATAGAGCATGGGTGGAAATTGACCTGGCAGCACTCAGGCATAATGCGAAGGAACTGCAGCGAATACTTCCTAACCACTGTCAATTAATGCCCGTTGTAAAAGCGAATGCTTACGGGCATGGGGATGTAGCCATTGCACGGGAATTAATGCGCGCTGGATTGAAAATGTTCGCGATTGCTACGCTAGCAGAAGGTGTACGTCTACGTCAATATGGAATTAAAGGAGATATTCTTATTCTTGGGTATACAAATCCAAAAGAACTAGCCAGTTTAGAAAAATACAACCTCATACAGACCGTAGTAGATTTTCCTTATGCACGGACTCTGAATGAATACCCTAAAAAGGTTAGAGTTCATATAAAAATTGATACTGGGATGCATAGACTTGGCGTCAATGTAGAAAATCTAGCTGAAATCGAAAAAGTATTCGAATGTAAAAACCTAAAAGTGGAGGGGATGTTCTCTCATTTATCTGTTTCAGATAGTTTGGTAGAGGAAGATGTTGAATTCACCCAAAAACAAATTCAGCAATTTTATCAAATGATTGATTCACTTAAAGCAAAAGGATATGATACAGGAAAATTACATATCCAAGCCAGTTATGGGATATTAAATTATCCTGATTTAGCTTGTGACTATGCACGTGCTGGAATCGCATTATATGGAGTATTAAGTGCCGATGACAAAGTACGGGCTAACGTTCATTTAAAACCCGTGTTAGCACTAAAAGCAAGAATTGCCTTAATCAAAGAAATCCAGCCGGGAGAAGTCATTAGTTATGGGAGACAATTTACAGCTAAATCGAAAATGAAAATAGCTACTGTTACAATTGGCTATGCAGATGGGATTCCAAGACGCCTTTACGAAAACAATGCTTACGTCATATTGCATTCGAAAACAGCCCCAATAATCGGTCGAATATGTATGGACCAATTAATGATTGATGTTTCCCATATTCATGAAGTGAAAAACAATGATGTTGTAACGATTATAGGTGTAGATGGAACCGAACAAATACGCTGTGAAGACATTGCACGCCAATGTGGAACAATTACGAATGATATTCTTAGTGGATTGGGACCACGTCTAGATTACGTATATTTACATTAGAAATAAAGTAGGCGCATGAATTATTCATGCGCCTCACATACATTTACTTATCTTATATCTTTTGCAACGCTTCCCTAATAGAAGTCGGACCTGACACCACTTGGAATTCTTTCCCGATGGTCGTGGCACTCCCTATACAACCAAAAATGACGTTTGCTACATCCTCCCGAGGAACCGATCCTCTTTCTACTTCTACTGCAGCTTCCACTTGTCCTGTTCCTGCATCATTGGTTAGTGCACCTGGATGAACAATTGTATACTCTAAATCCGTTCTTCTTAACCATTCATCCGCATAGTGCTTCGCTACTACATAAGGTGCAAAGCCAGGTGGTGCGGACTGAATAGCTTGACGACTAGTATCGAATGAACTTACCATGATAAATCGCTTCACATTTGCTATCTTAGCAGCTTCAATCGTTTTTACAGCTCCGTCCAAATCAACCATAATCGTTTTATCTTTTCCAGTGTGTGGTCCAGAGCCGGCAGTGAAAACAATAGCATCGACTCCTTCAGCCGCTTTTGCAATGTCCTCTATTTCGCCCTCTAAATCAACGACTGCTGTTTCTGCACCTAACTCTTCAAAATAGCCTGCTTGCTCTTTACTACGAATCATCGCTTTTGCAGTATGACTTCCACTATTCTGAATAAATTTGACTAAATGTTTTCCGATTTGTCCATTTGCTCCAACAACGAGAGTTTTCAATACTGCCACCCTTTCTTTTTAGCTATATATTTATCCTAAACGGAATGGAGAGTCGATGTCCAATAATCAGATTATATGTATATGCGATTAGTTTTAAATAAGAGGAACAAAATAGTTACTTAACGACTGACAAAAAGTCCGCCGAATCCAAAGTATTTTTGTCCACGTAGTTAATCGCAAAATCATCTACCTTAATCGATGGAGCGACATCAGCAAACATCATTTTCTTATATTGCCAGCTTCTTAAGTAATCCTTACATTTATTAATAGCAATGGAATAAATCCAATTTTTAAGAGAAGATTTTCCCTTATATGTATCTAGCTTTATGAAAATCGTCACAAAAACATCTTGAATGAGATCATCTGCCTGTGACCAATTTTTCACATACATAAAAATGATACGTTTGAGTTCTTCACCATACTGTTTCATTAACATTTCGATAACATCTTCTTTATTATTGGATAAAAAGGCAATGTCAGAATGAGGAGTTGCTCTACCTTCTTGTTTATCACTCAAAATTTCCCCTCCTTTTTTAGTTATCTATAAGACGATAAAGCGGGATACTAGGATTCAAACCAACAATTTCTATGTGAATCAAAATTATAGTTATCTAAAGCTTTCTTTTTAACACCCATTTTACTCCGTTTTATGTTACAATCATTTTATAGACTGCTTTAACGGATAAAAGCGTTAATTCAAGAAAGGATTTGAGAGGAAAATATGAAAACGAATGTAAAAGTTCTCGATTGTACCATTCGTGACGGAGGATTAGTAAATAACTGGGACTTCGATGTGGATTTTGTAAGAGATCTGTACGACTCACTAAATGCTGCAGGTGTTGACTACATGGAAATAGGCTATAAAAATTCACCTAAACTAGTAGATACAGAAGGTGTTGGGCCATGGCGATTTTGTGAAGATGATTTTATAAGGGAGGTAATCCCCGAGAAGAAAAACACCAAACTCTCAGCAATTGTTGATATAGGTAGGGTGGAAGTCGATGACATTTTACCTTGTGAGGAAAGTTCAATTGATTTAATCAGAGTTGCTTGCTATTTGAAAGATATCGATAAAGCTATTGATCTAGTGGAGGCATTTAACAAATTAGGATATGAAACAAGTATAAACATTATGGCTGTGTCTAATTCTTTAGGATTGGGGTTAAATGAGGCTTTAAAGAAAGTGAACGAAAGCCCTGTCGATATGGCATATATCGTTGATTCATATGGGAGTCTGTACAACAAAGATATTCAATATTTGATTGAAACCTTTAAAAAGTATGCTCCGAACAAAAAACTCGGTATTCATACTCACAATAATTTACAAATGGCTTTTTCCAACACAATTTTTAGTTATGAACAAGGTGTGGAGTTTTTAGATACTTCTATTTTTGGAATGGGAAGAGGAGCTGGAAACTGCCCTACCGAACTTATTTTAGGATATTTGAACTCCACTAAGTATGATGTTAGACCCATCCTTCGTGTAATAGAAAACCGATTATTGCCACTAAGAGAAAAATTGGAGTGGGGATATAACACAGCTTACGCGATAACAGGACTTTTCAATGAACATCCAAGAAGTGCAATTGCAATACGAAAAAGTAATGCCAAAAACAACTTTTTAGGATTCTACGATAAATTATCATCTGTTGAAACGCATGAAGATATTAAGTAAAACCATAATAGTATATCGAATTAATTACCATGAAGAAAAACACGTGAATTCATTATTGAATCCACGTGTTTTATTGTTTTGGAGCGTGATTTAGACTAGATTTGCACTACTAATTATTTTAATGAATATTTAAAAACTTTCGATCCACCTTGTACATAAATGGAATCTCCTATAGCTGCAAAGCTAGAAAAATTTTTGCTTAATATTTTATGCTCTTGTGTTTCGGGATCTATTAAAATTAGCTTATCATCTAAACCTGATGATATGACCAATAAGTAATTATCATATATCCATTGTACATCTCGAACCCAGGTAACATCCTCAATTTCCCCATAAGAGGTTACTAGTTTTGATTCAGGAGGAATAAAGTCTAAAATCACCCACTCCTCTTTATTATTAACAGCTAATACCTCTGCATCATCAAACTCCGCTTCAACTTTTCCTAATTCTTGATTGTCACCACTTAAATGAACTTTATTTATACTTTTATTCTGTGGTGAATAATAATAAAAAGCATGATCATTAGCAGCAAAAGCCCTACTTGTTTCTGAAATTTTCTCATCCTCTGGTTTAATGACAAAGGTCGATGTATATTTTTTCAAAACTTTTAACTCACTTACATGCGTATCGTTTTCTAGTAAAGGATAAGAATAGTAAAAAGCCCCATTTAAATACGTTACATTTCGAATAATTCCTCCGTCAGAGTGCGGCTCTGTTAAAGGTCCTTGATCTAAGTTTAGTTGGATATCATAATAATGAACAATGTCATCCGCCACATTTTCTTTCACATAAAATACGTATTGATCATCTTCAGTAATCGTTGCATGTTTCACTCCGTTAGCAATAGGAATCGTTTTCTCTTCTTTTATATTATATAAGTACAAACCCTCTGCCATTGTTTGAAGTAAAATATGATTTTCACTAGCTCCTAGTATAATGGAAGTACTACCTTCTATGATTGCATTCTTTAATTCCACACCATTTTTTAAGTCTATATCTTCAAAGGAAATAGTATTATTTTCTTCCTTCTCTTCTTGATTCTCTTCTTCTTTCGGTGCTTCGTTATCGTTTGTTTCAGCTTCTTGTTCAGCAGAAGCATCGTCTTCTAAATTTTCTTCACTTTGTGTATAGTCTTCTTTTTTCTCTTGATTTTCAATTGTTCCTTCCGCCTTCTCACTACAAGCAGCAAGAAGAATAAACATAATAAGAAAAAAAAGTAAATTAATTTTTTTCACCAAATACCCCCTGTAAGTTAGATTAGCCTTAAGGTAATCCTATTTTCATTTGAACTAAACTCAAATACTCTTTTTCTTTATAAAGTGGTGAATAGTAAATATTTATGGTTCCATCCTTACTAAATTGAATTTCATCAGCTTCTTTAATATCTAATGACGTTTTATCATAAAATACTTGATTTAAATCTTTATCTAACTGGATAACACTAAGCGTGTCTTTTGAATATTGCCCCATGCCAGCTGCCGTTAACGTTCCATTTTCGTCAACGTGGAAAACTGGGTCGTATAGATCTTTTAAAGATACTGTCAACCGCTTTCCTTCTACATCCCACACTGGCTCTCCAGTATCTAAATCAAACAATTGAATGAAAGCAGTCGTATTTCCTGATTTGGTTTCTTGCCAATAGGAAACGATACGTTTATTTACTAAATCAACATATTTCATTTTATAAGTATTATAAAAGCCATTAAATTTACTTATCTCATAACCTTTTCCAGGTACTGTGATCTTGTCAGCAGGAGATAGTAAGCTTACTATTTCAATACCCTCTTTTCCTTCATCTTTCATATATAATCTAGAGATTCCGTCTGAGGAATATGTATTTTCAGTCTTTATATTTTTGTCATCATGATTAGGAATATCAAAGGCCTCTTCCTTTTCTATGCCAGAAGCACTTAACGAGAGTAAAGTTAACTCGCCTTCTTCCGTTTTAATAGACTTATTTTCTACTAACTGACCTAACGCTTTATTTTGGATAGGATCTGAAAAAGTTTGTTTATCAACGATAACAGCGTATGACTGGGAATCTTCTAAATCATAAACATAGACATCTTTACTAGTTTGTGAAATGGAAAAATCTTTAAATGGAATCGGTTTATCTCCCATACGTTCATATGTACCAACATGTATTAATGTAGGGTCAGGTTCTGTATCTTCTTGTGTTTGTTCAACTTCATTACTATTGTTTTCCTTATTATCAAGTGCATTATCATCAACCTGTTCAGGTTCTTTTCCATTATTATTTTTTTCGACTTCTTCCTGGGTTGAACTATTCGCACAACCAGATAAGATTATTGATACCATCATCCATATTAAAATAAAGGATCTTCGTATTTTTTTATTTTTGCGCATCTTTCTCCTCCAACCATATTATTCTCATTAAAATTGAGTCACTTAATGTTTTATATAGATTTGGAATATCCTTTTCAACCAATCCCCCTATATCCCAGCTAAACGTTGGGTTAATTTGACAATTAATGCTATTCTAACATAACTTACATTAGAAAAGTGGAACAATATCATCGAAATTCCAAAATGCATTAGATTAAAACTTCCATAAAGAAATTGTCAGTAAAATTGAGTTTAAAATTACTTTTTTTCATATCCTGTAAAATAAAAGACTCATAAACATTAATATTTAACGTTTATGAGTCTTTATTATTTTTAGCTTAAAAAATTATGTTGGTATTATTTATAGTTGAGACAAACCCAATAGTTCTTCACGACCACTTTAGTCGTGCTTGTACAACATTTCTCACAAAAAAATATATGTAAGGCGGCAACCGGATTCGAACCGGTGATAAAGGTTTTGCAGACCTCTGCCTTACCACTTGGCTATGCCGCCATATGTATGGAGCGGAAGACGGGATTCGAACCCGCGACCCCCACCTTGGCAAGGTGGTGTTCTACCACTGAACTACTTCCGCAGATAAATGGAGGGAGAAGGATTCGAACCTTCGAACCCAAAGGGAACGGATTTACAGTCCGCCGCGTTTGACCACTTCGCTATCCCTCCAATAATGCCTTACAATCTTACCCTATGCAGCTAAAAACATGATTGTGAATCTTTCAATAAAGTTAATTAACCTGGATTCTTATAATTAACAAACCACCTCTTGTATGTAAGTTTACAGAGGTGGTTTTATAAACTATATGGAGTTTTACGTTATTTTTTAACAGGAGTAACAACTGCATATAAATGATCTGTTTGCGCGGATAAGTTTACTTCAAGAATTTTATTTTCCTTCACCACATTGTCCTCATTACTGTTTGTTGTATTCATCTCGATGTAATTCACTGTTCATCTTCCTTCCTCATTTTTTTCTCACCAAAGACTTATATATGCAGGAAGGTGAAAATATGTGCTTACTTTTATTGGCTCTGAAAAGTTTAATGTTGATATTTAACGCATACAATTTTATGGAAATTTCACTTTAGTATTTTCGGCTTCTTAAACTAATGCTTTCGCTAGCTTAATACTATTCTAGTTAATCGATATATTTACTTAATAAAATTAGACCAGCTGCCCCAATTGCAATCGTCACTGCAATTAAAGTTATGATAAAAGCTAGGATACCTGTATCATATGTGCTTGTTGCTACAGCTAATAGCCATCCTAGTTCAATAATTAAGACTAAAATCCATAAAATATATAAACCTGTCAATTTATCTTTAGACACCTTCTTCACCCCTAAAATATAAATGCTGTCATTAAAAAATCTTCTTCAACTCTTCTAGCATTCAGTGGTTATTCCTTTTTTGAATATAATTAATACTCACACCAAGCAATACAGCTATTGAAATAAATATGCTTCTTTTGAAAATATCTAGCCACGCAATGGCTTCACCTTGCCAAATAAACATTAAAAATTCAAAGCACACCATACCCAGCATAATGAACATCCAAAGGCGTACTATTTGCTTTATCCCATTATTTCTTTAAACCTCCTTTATTGACGGTATACAGAACCTTGTTCCCTTACTCCTATGTAAAACAATTACTATTGTTTATTATTAATCTTCTTCTTTTCTCAAAGCTTTCTTTATAACTGATGAAATAAACACACCTATAAAACCTGCTATACTCAAAGTAACAACAAGTTCCCAATCTACTTTTTCATCAGACAAAGAAGCCATTATTATTGCTGTAACTATTAAACCCAAAATCCAATTTAGTAAAATTTTTAATGTATACAAAATCCCCCCTAAAATAGGAAAATTGACTACATTCGTTGTTGAACTAATTTGCTTCATTAGTAGAACAAGGGATGCAATACCCTATTCAAAATAGGCTCCCGTTAACGCAATAAGAGGAAAGTGCTTCTATTAGCGGACATCCTATCTTACCGCTTTCCGATGATATACTACTAAAGTAATTACATTTAATATAATTGTAACGATAAGAAGAACTGCTGAAACGAACGTGACCGAACCAATTGTGTCCATAAGAGCAGACCAATCCTCAATCTTTACTAAATGATAATGATAAAAGATTTGAAAAAATATTGAACTAGCACAAGCACTTAGGCTAATAAATAAAAGAGTTATCCATATCTTATTTTCCTGCTTATTACCACTTATGAGGTTAATAACAGGAAGTATCCAAGCAATCAGTCCAAGAGCGAGACTACCAATGTTAAGCCAAACGACATCAAACATTTATTATACCCCTTTGTTTTTTTCTCTTTTCCTTAAACAACAAACCTGCTTCGATAGTATAATAGCTACAATTGATAGTAACTATTTTAACATATAATTCCAATTATCCTTGTGAAAAAAACAAAATAAAAAGACCGTCTTTTTGACGATCCCCTTGTATCACTATATTCCCCTTTAATTGAAGACATTTTTCAATTAAAGTTTTTAAAGAAATCATATAAATCATCAACATTGTAGGCTTTAAAAAGAAGTTCTTCCTGATTAAACACAAGCACTACTGGGAATTGTTCGATATCTAATGCTTCTTTGTAATCTAAAACATAATTTTCATCATATGGTACCCATGCAGCTACGGCTCTATGTTCTGTACCCTCCAATATATTCATTACATTTTCATAGACCGATTCTTGTATCTCCGTAGGTAATGTCTTCCCATCCTTATACATGACGACAATATTAAACCCATCTATATGCGAAAGAAGGCGAGCATATTTTTCTTCGTAAGACATTTCTAACAAGATAATTTCATTGGCTATCCCTTTGAAATCATTACCTCTTGGTGGGTTGACCAACACTTTTTGCCCCTTTTTTATTTCATCGATAGATGCTAATGTTCCATCTTCTCGTTCAATAAGGGTTTCTTTTGTTAATTTAGCAGTATAGGTGTATCCTTCATCTGTCATATCAGGACCCTTTCTATCTCTCTTTTCCCATTCAGAAATGTCAACAACAATACTGTTTTCGTTTTTATTAACTTCCCATACAGTTCCTATCATTTCATCATCTTTATAGTGTCCGTATGGATATTCTCCATTGTCCCCCGTGTTTTTACCGCACGCAGATATAAATAATAAAGTAATTAGAAAAATGACTAATAATGAAATTCTTTGTTGCAAGTAGTTTCCTCCTCTCTACCGAACAAACATTGCAATATGAACAGTTATTTATTTTCTTCTTTCACACTCCTGCTTCTTTAGTACAATCTTCAACAAAAAAGAGCATTAGTTTGATAATCTAATAAACTTTTTTCAACTGTAGCACTCAGGTTCTTATAAAAATTTCATCTCCCGTTTCCGTTACTAAGTATACACCCTTAATGAATGGCAACTGTTCAGCAATTTCCTTTTTGGACAACCCTTTGGTATCGAAATTGACACAACCTTTAACCATAAAACTTTCACTGTCAAAAGTTAAATTTGTAATTTCGCTTTTCAGTTGTCTATGCTTGATCCAGTCAGTAAGAACAATTTCCATTGTTTCCATTTGAATTTCCGTAGCCTCTTTACCACTTATTGTAATGTCATAACTAAATTTCTGCTTATCATTTGAAGCTGTATCATTTATAGACCCCATTCCTGATTGCATATGGACTATTCTCCATTCAGAAGAACCTGTATTGGCATTTGAACACCCAGATACAGTAAGCAAAATTAGTGTCAATAATAAAAAAAAGTTCTCAACAAATCCCCCCAAAAATACGATGATAGTCCCAACCACGAACGATCGACAACTACCTGAATCAATATCAGCCACCCTTTAACTTCACAACGAATCCTTTGCTTTTTCTATCCATTGCTTTATATCTTCTTGGTTATAAAGATAGGTTGTAGGTGAATCTAAAATATCTATACCACTCATTATCTTTAACATTTCCCAAACATTTTCGTCATCAACATTCGGTTCATCATCCATTACGTAAAGAGAAGCCCAATCTGATATATCTTCTCTTTTTAATTCACCCGAAAGAACTTTTTCCAACCTCTTAATGATTTCGGACATATTTGGTTCATTCATTCACACACCGCCTAGCATATTACATTTTGCTTTTCCATAATGGATTATCTGTGACAACAAAAGAATTAAATAGAGACTCAAATTTTTCATCTTCAAGCGAATAAATGCTAACATGAGGTTCCGAAACCATTGATTTGTGTAGCAATTCAACAGGGTTATTCACCTCATTTAAAGATAGTATTGATAAAACATATTCTTTAACGCTCATGATTTCTGGGAAATCTTCTAAGGTGTCTTCTATTAAAAATGGTTGAGCCTTTATCATTTCAGACAATTGCCCTTCATCAGAGAACTTCAGTAAATCTCTCCAATAAGGACAGACCATCATTATTGTAAGGAATTCCTCTAAGCTTCTCCCAACTTTCCCAGCTTGGCCTTCGGAACTAATATATACAACAGGGAATATATCAGAATATCCAGAGTGAATCAAAGCAAAAACACCACCTGAAGCATCTTTTGCTATTACATTAATTTCCTGATCAGCTTTAAAAAAGTAATCATTCGTATTTGTAGTATGGTCGACTATTTCAAAATCATAGTATTCTGAAAGTGTATTGACAATTTCAGTGTTTGTAATAATTTTTTGAAAGAAGTTATTAGTCATAAAGTTGGTCCTCCGATTAGAGTGTTTCTATTGCTAATTTTGTCTATTTTTATAATTATTCAACAACCCCGTTGCTGCAATAAAAATAACAAAAGCTAATTTTCATGAGCAATGAGCTTTCCTTCAGAGAACGCTTGAAACTTATATGGAGCTGTTACCCCACCATACTTTTTTATAAAGAAGAAACGTTCTCCATTAGATTCGATAAGCGGAACGTTTTTAGGTTCTTCGTTGTCAACTGATAAAGTAATCTTATCTACTACCGAGTTAGAAATCATCCCGTAATAAATACTAAAGAGTGGTTCATTTCCTTTTGTTAGACTAGAAACTCCCCAAACGATACCATTTTTTTCTTCGGGATTGTGTTGAAATGACACTTCACCAATTATTCCTCCTGTTTCACCTCTTTCATTAAGGCTCCATTGACCTAACCAGTTTTGCTTTAAGAACCCTACATACAACTGTCCACTATCCCTAAAAAAAGTTATCCATTCTCCATCAATCTTTTCAATGGTCAAAATATTAACAGGTTTAGACCAATCTTCAACACCTTTTAATACATCTTTAGCTTCAGGTAGTTGCTGGTGATTTTGTTCAAAAAAGTAAAAACTTACTAATATCATAAGAAACATAGTTCCAAACAAAATCCTTTTAATATAATTCCCCTCCACGACTCTTTAATAAAACCTATACATATTAGAATTTCCTGTTGAACAACTGCCCTCCCATTAATTGAAGAGGAAAAATCAATTTACATCTTTATATTTTTCAAGCTCCTCTTGTATGGCTTTATTGCTAAAAGTTATATCATCTTTTACTAATCTCATTCTTATCAATAAAATAAAAGACTACTTTTTCTAATGATTAGTTTAATATTTATCTAATTATATATAATATAATTTTAACATATAATTCCATTTATCCTTTTTTTAAAAAAACAAAAGAAAAAGATCGTATTTTTGACGATCCTCATGTCTCACTCTTGAACCTGTTAGCTTTTACTTTAACTTCCATAATTCTTTTATCCAAATATAACTGAATTTGAAAAAAAATATGATAGCTATTAAATGTAATATATCAAATAATATTTCGGGTAAGTAGTAACCAATGTAGGGTAAGTTGTCTATAAACAACACATAATAACCATTCATTTCACGAGTGAAAAAAACGAGTAAAGCACTAACAATAAATGCAATAAAAAGTTTGATGTAACGATTATCCATCTGTATCACCTCACTTAGACTTACAGTATTTATACAGTTCCTTTAAGAAAGCAGATCCCAGGGAAACTCCTAAATCTTTAAATCTAGCCACCGATAATAGAATAATGTTTAATTATTTTCATTTTCATTTTTTATAGCTGTAATGATAACTGTTATACCAAAGACAATAACCAAAATATATCCGACATAAAATAATATCCAATTTAAAATAGCAGTCATATTGTTATAATCCAAACCCATTGAATCACCAAGTAGTGGTAATGACATAAACCCTAAGCCGACGATAAAACAACAAATATAATTTAATATTTTTAACCTTTTCATCAATTCTCCTCCAAATAAACTATAACTTATTAAAGGTTGCTGCTTCTTAACTTCAACAATGAATAGCTCATGCGATTGTTAAGCATTCCAGTATTCCCCAGCTTGTTGAATATACTTATCCTTCTCTTGCTGCGTGATAGACTAACAATTCATTTCTAAACTCTACCAAAACAAATGTTGGGGCGTCACCTTTGTTATAATCAGTTCCGTTAGATGCAAAGACTGCTGTTCCTTTTGGGAGTTTTGAAGAATAAAGGTTTAGATACCACCAAGTGTTAGTTGTTTTTTTCTGAACTTTACCGATTTTTTCTCCTTTTTTATACACTTCCTCATTAAACCATTCAGCATCAGACACGTTATAATAAATTAATCCATCTAGTTTGAGAATATCAGCATCAGGATTACCCTTTAAAATCTCCTTTGCGGTTGGATTTCCTACACTACCATAATTACTTGAAGGAAAGTTCCCAGATAAAGCTAGCATCGTACACAAAATAAAAACTAAGGATATACAAGCAAAAACTAACACCTTTATCTTCACTAAAAACTCCCCCACGTCTTACTTATTCATTAATCAGCCCGCGTTCGCACAAGTTTCTTTTAAGTAACTTTAAATTCGAAGAGCTTATTGATCAACTCATGGTCCCACGCTAGTTGAAAAGTAAAGATTAACAGATGTTATACTCTTCCGTTTTCACTTCTCCATTTTTATTAACGATATCTGTCCCGTGCTCACAATTCTCTTTGTTTTCCCACTCAATTATATATTTGTTAAATTTAGTAGTGACTGATTTTATTTCAACAACACCAAACTCCGCAGTACGGTGTTCTACAACAATTGATTTTGCTTCTTCTTCGGAGAGTACAGATTCAATGCTGCTACAAGAGAATAAAACAGATGAAAGGGATAAGAAGATCACTATGATTAATTTATTCACTTTAACTCTCCCCCTATTATAAATAAACTTTTATTCAACTCTTCGATAGGATAAATAACGACGCATTTAGTAGGAGCTGCAATCGTTATTGGCTTTTTTCTTCTATATTGTCTAAACGCTTTTTTAAATCTGTTATTTGCTGATTCATATCTCTTTTTTCACTTTTGATCCTGCTAGATACTGACTTAAATATTGAAACAAAAAATAAAACTAATACAATAAAACCAATAATATAACCAATGATTATTTCCATAGGTCCAAACACTCCTTTGCTATTTTCCCCTTCAACTCTTCTGTGTAGTTAACATAAATTGCAATAGTTCTTATGTAACAATTAGATCATTCAACCTGCTTCCTGCTCAGCTTTCTCTATCACCTGTCCAGATTTTGAATATCCCTTAATGGTGTATTTAATTTTTTCTTTAGGTTCTTCTATAAAAGCAAACCAAAATTTCTTACCTTTATTTTCGACTATTTTGGCTTCTTTGATTTTTGTTTCGTTTCCATATTCAATCTTGACTGTTGTTATTTTAGGGGTTGTTATTTCTCCAAATAACAAAGGAAAAGGTGATTTATCACTATTTTTCATTAGATATTGACTATATAGATTAGTATCTAATGTTGCAGTTGTTCCTCCCCTGTCGTAAGTTGCTTTCCAACCAAACAGGTTCTTTTGTATAAACCTTGCTTCAAAATCTACTTTTGCGGAGTCCTCCCCTTCTCTATTGGGCACATAAAAAATAACCACTCCATTATCCACTACTTCTTTATGAACTATCGTTTCTATCTGATCATCTCGTAATATTTCACTAAATTCCTTATTTGCACATCCAGTTAGAACTATAAATAAGATAAAGCACATAACACTACTCAGATTATTTTTCATGGTACCCCTCTTTAAATTTTGTTATAAGATAGCTACCTTATTGCTATACATCTACAATTCAAGATATTAGTCCCTAATTTTCCGTTTGCTATTAGATGTTCTTATCATCACTTTCGTTAGCAAAACTTTACATCTCCATTTTAACATATAATTCCAATTGACTTTTTAAAAATTCCAAACAAAAAGGTGCTAGCCCCATACATTGGAGACTAGCACCTAATCACAACTATTTTCTTAAAACAAAGCCTTCAAACGAGCCCAGAACCCTTTTTCTTCTACGACAGGTTCTTCTGTCTCTTCTGGCTCTTCTACTTTAATACTTTCTGTTTTGAAAACGAATTGTACGGAATTAATTTTTTCATTTTTCGGTGAAACAAAGGATACCGGTTGAAAATCAGATTTATCATACTCTGCCATCATCTGATCGACTTCTTCTTTCATTTGTTCCGGTAAATCACTAGTTGATTCATAGAGTTCGGTCGTACCGTCATGCAGTTGACTTGCTCCATTTTGTAACTCACCTGTTCCTTCTGCTAAATCCACAATCCCGTTGTGCATTTCACCATATGCACCAGATAATTGGCTTACTCCGCCTGTGTAATCCACTAAACCAGAATGGAATGCTCCATAATTTGACGACAGAGCACTCAGCCCTTCCTGTAATTGCGTAATGGAATCAGCAATATCCATATTTTCTAGAGAGGAAGAAAGCTCCTCTGCCATTGTATCTAGACTGTCAGCCATTTCTATTATGGAACCACTTAATTGTTCCAATGTTACCCCTACTGCATCAAAGCCATCTTTTACACCTGCATATGTTCCTTTTGCCGTTTG
Organism: Salirhabdus euzebyi; assembly: GCF_014207435.1. GTDB lineage: Bacteria > Bacillota > Bacilli > Bacillales > Alkalibacillaceae > Salirhabdus > Salirhabdus euzebyi. The sequence goes on along the minus strand of NZ_JACHGH010000001.1, from coordinate 90,552 downwards.
GGCAGTAGTATAGGTTTCTAGCAACTTACCAATTACCGCTTGATCTGCATCACTATCTTGTAGCTGTTGAATTTCTTCATCGGAAATTTCGTATGCAGGTATAGCTTCCATTGCTTCGTTTAGTGTACTGTATGCATTGGCAAAATTACCTTTTAACGTCAACAAGCCATCGGACGTTCCTCTTAGGCCATCTGCCATTTGAGTGAGTCCTTCTTCAAGCTTTCCAACATCTCCGAGGCTTATTTCTTCTGCACTTAAAGAATTACTCATTGTTTCAAGCGCCTCATCAATATCGATTGAGGCGTTAACCAGTTCTGAAGAAGAATCGCTGATTGCGGAAATCCCATCATGATACTCCTTGGAACCCCCTCGTAGATCCTGTACTCCATTGTTTAATTCTGTAACTCCATCTTTTAAGTCGCCAACTCCATTATTGATTTCTTCAATAGCGTCAGTTAAGGACTCCATATCCCCTGTCATATCGCCTACATTTGGATCTTCAATCGGCATGGAGGATGGAACTGCTGAAATATCGATGCCATCCAGCTCAAAATTTACTACATCCGCTTCAACAACCAGCTCTTCCTCTTTCTCCGGCATCACTGTAAACGTTACTTGTTTGTTTTTGCCTGCATTCGCAAGCATCCCGTCAGGAGCCTGGATGTTGCTATAGTTATCTAGATTAAGAGAAAGAGAGATTTGCAACAAGTAGTTCTCATAAAACACGGAATCTATATTTTCATTAGCTGACGTAGCAATTTTAATCTGAACATGCCCATCTTTTCCCGCTAACTCTTCAGGGACAATTTCTTTTCCATCTAACAAATAAGAAATGGAAATATCCCATGGTAAAGCTTCCTCATTCATATTCCCTTGATAGTAAAATTTCCCCTCTGGAGCAGCAAATTCCACTATATTGTCTTGTTGTTCTAATTCCGTTAAGTCGGTTAAATTTTTCAAACTAGTATACGGACCATAATCCGTAATCTTCCCCGCTTTAGCTATATCTAAAATGTTTACAACATAAATTTCCTGTCTTTCACCAGTAGCACTTAGCTTTGCATAGACAACTTCATCCTTTGAAGAAACTTCCCCGTCTGTTTGGGGCACATCTTCCTCTGACCCAGACTTGTTGTCATTGGAAGTCGCCGTAACAAAGGATGGAATCATTAAGATCACGGCTGCAAAGACAAGTAGAATCTTTCGTATTCTCCTCATTATCATTTCTCCTTATTAAATGAGACTTCCATCAGTGGAGGATTTTCATCATCCACCCCTGATTGGCAGTGAAACTTATCGAGTTGGTAGCAACACTAACCCAAATTTTCGATTACTCGGTATCCCTAGATTTTGAAGCCCCTCGATAAAAATTAGCTTTCCAAGTTGTTTTCCTAATCCATTTATCAAAAACTAGTAACAGCGCTGGTAGGAAGAAAACGACCATAATAAAGGAAAGTAGTGCACCTCTTCCTAGTAATAACCCGATAGATGAAACAATTGGATTAGACGATGTAATCCATAAAATGAACCCTACACTTGATAAAATCGATGCAGAAATAGCAATAGCAAAGATCTTCTCATCAACCGTCTTCTTCACCGCTTGGAATACACCCATTTCCTTGCGATAATCTTTATACGCATCGGTCAGCAGAATAGCATAATCTACCGTCGCCGCAAGCTGAATAATGCTAATCAGTAAATAGCCAACATACACTAACGATGTATCCGTAAAGTATGGTACAGATAGATTAATCCATACAGCTGACTGAATCGTCAGAAGCAGCACTAGAGGTATGGAAATAGATCTAAATGTCACGAACAGTACGAATGCAACCGTAATAATCGTCAACATATTAACGAACGAATTATCCTTTTGAACGGTATTTTTAATATCATACAACGTCACGCTTTCCCCAACGTAATAGACATCGTCACTATAATAGTTTCCAGCCGTTTGTTGGACCTGTTCGATTAATGCAAACGCCTTTTCACCCTCTGTTTTCGTGTTAGTTTGCAGGATGATTCGGCTATAGTTTTCGGAATAAAATTGCTCCGTTATGGAAGAATCCAAATATTCTGGAGGAATGGCGGCACCGACTGTGTTCACATAGGCAAGAACACTAGACACATGATCGATACTCGCTAAGTCTTGTACTAACTCCTCTTCTTTAGCAATATCCCCTCTTGGAACAAGGACAACCATTGGGGTGCTCTCCCCAAAATGTTCTCTAATTTTCATTATGTCACTACCTGCTCTTGTATTCTCCGGCTGGTCACCAATTCCATAAGTGAAATCCGTCTGACTTTGCGCAAGAAATGCTGGCACAATCAGAAGCAAGACAAGAAGCAAGCTAGGTATTCTAAACTTCACCACTCTGCTTCCCACTTTCTTAAAGTCAGGAACGAATGGTTTGTGCTGTGTTTTATCAATCCATTTATAAAACATAAGCGTCAGTGCAGGTAAAAAGACCATCACACTAATAAAGCTAAACAAAATCCCTTTTACTAGATTGATTCCTAAATCAGAACCAATTTCAAAATTCATAAACGATAAGGCGATAAAGCCAAAAAAGGTCGTAGACGCACTAGCCGCGATAGCCGAGAATGATTTTTTCATCGCAAGCTCCATCGCTTCATGCGGATCTGCCACTTGTTTTCGATAATAAGCAAAACTATGCAAAAGGAAGATCGCATAATCGAGGGAAACGGCAAGCTGCAGGATTGGTGCAACAGATTGTGTCACAAAGGACACTTCCCCAAGAAAAGCATTAGATCCCATATTAATTAAGACCGAAACACCAATAGCCGTTAAGAAAAACACTGGCTCTATCCAAGAATTCGTCGATAAAACTAAAATTAAAATGATAATTGGCACTAATAAAGCGGCTGCATACATCGACTCTGTTCCAGCCATCTTTTGCTGTGTAGCCGTATTAAGCGACTCCCCTGCCATGGCATTCTCTTCACCAATTAGGTCATAGATGGCATCCGTAATTTCTACTTCCTCTCCCTCACGGATACTGAATGAAAATAATGCTTTCCCATCTTTATAATAGGATTCCACATCCTCTTCATTCGCCATTTCAAGTGGAGCTTTTATATCAATGGCATCGTCCAGCCAAGTGACATCTGACACACCGTCGATGGCAGCTAGCTTTTCTTTAAATGCCAGAGCTTCCTGAATCGTCACGTCATTGATCATGACTCTGTTTGTCGGGACATTGCCCTCAAATTCCTCTTCCATTACTTCCATTGCGATTGTTGATTGCGCCTCTTCTGGGAGGTAATCCTTCATATCGTAATTCACCGATACCGTTAACGAGGCCAAGGCACTGATGACCGTCAGAAGCATAAAAATAATGGCAATTGCTTTTTTATGTTTAATAATCCGTGCTGCAATGTTGATCTTCATTCACCCTCTCTTGCCAATTTTCCAGGTACACTTTATCATTATATTGGACACCGTGTTGGCTAATCAACAAACAGTTTAATTACATATGTAATTTTGGCAACATAATCTTAATATGTGTTGGAAAACGTTGAAAAAGTAAGGGGATCTATATGAGTACATCTAAATTAGATAGACGAAAAAAGTATACAAGAATGGTCTTAAAGGACAGTCTGATGAAGCTATTAAGGGAGAAACAAATTTCTTCCGTTACGGTAAAAGAAATATGCCAGGAAGCTGATATCAACCGCTCTACCTTTTATTCCCATTATGCCGATCAATTTGACCTTCTCGATAGCATAGAAGACGAAATAATTGAGGATTTGTCAGAGCACTTAAACCAATTCACTTATCCGACAGAAGAATACTCCCTCCAAATAATCGAAAAGTTACTAGAATACTTTGCGTCCAAGCAGGAGGAGTGCCAAACCCTCCTTAACGAAAAAATAGACACTACCTTCCAGAAAAAAGTAATGGCTTTCGCCCAAGACTTTTTCAAGAAAAATTGGATGACCATGACCCAATTTGATGAGGACCTTACAGAATATGTGAGCACCTTCATCATTAGTGGAAGTATTCATGTAATGAAAAACTGGCTAAACAATGGCATAGACAAATCAACGAAGGAAATGGCAGAAATCGTAAACAAGCTCATTAACAAGGGGCTTGAAGGAGTAAAGTGATTGAGGTGCCTGTCACTCCCCGAAAAATCTTGTTTCACAAGCTGTTGAACGGGGGCTATTCTTCCAGAAGGAGAATAGCCTTTTTTTATGGAAGTAAAAGAGAATAATGTTTTTACCGATTAATTTCAGACTAGGTTCAAACCTATACTTAGGGGGCTTTTTATGTTTGTCAGACCTTTAATTGTGTTACTAATTTCCATTCTTCTTGGTGCTTGTAGTCAACAAGAGGTTGCTCCAAAAATAAATTATAGCCAAGATTCGCCTGTAACTTTTGAAGAAGTGGAGAATGTTATAAAAGAAGAGGGATTAGATCTAATGGACACGGAATTACCGGCCAATAATGTTTTTGTCAGTGTATTAAATGGTGTTTCTCCCGAAGATTATTTATTAGAAGGTACTCCGCTATCCATTTATGTTTTTCCAACGGCTACTGACAGAGGTAAGGGAATAGAGCAGTTTATGGAGTCAACAGCAACAGCAAAGTTGCAGGAACATAAAGCGTTCGGAATAAATAACGTATTGTTATTTTATGTTGGTGGTGTGGAAGAGCTAAATAATAAGCTATTGAATGCATTAACTAAATTAGAAAGTCCAGCATAAAAGGTTTTTCGGAATTAAAGGTAATGTTCAACCAAATAATCGGACATAATAGAAAAACCTCCCAAATACTGGAATCACAACATTTGGGAGGTTTTTAAAAATGCATTATTTCACTAAATCATTAAGGATATTATCAATCATTTGTGTGCTAGCAATTGGGCCAGTGTATAACCAGCTAGAAGTGGATTCATATTCGTAAATATTTCCATTCTTCACTGCAGGGATGTTTTGCCAAATATCATCCTGTAGCATTTCAGCGCCAGTTCCTTTATCACTGTTCACTAAGAAAATATGATCCGCATCTAATTCTGCTAGTTTTTCTAAAGAAATTTCAGACCAGTTCGCTTCTGTATTAGCAGAAATTTCTTGTACTACGTTAGGCGCTGTTAATCCTAAGTCACCATACATAACGTCACCACTAGATAAATTTTCACTTACAATGTAAAACGTGTTGCTTACTAACCATAATGCAGCTGCTGATTCATCACCGATAGCTGCTTGAATTTCTTCTTTAGCCGCTGCTGCTTTTTCTTCATAATCAGCTAGTACTTGCTCCGCTTTTTCTTCTTCACCAAATACTTTACCGATTTCTAATAACTCATCGCGCCAGTCATTATTTTGTTCCGAACCGATAACATATGTCGGTGCGATTTTATTATACTGATCGTATTTATTACCTTCTACCATACCTGCTGAATCCATAATAATTAAATCAGGTTTAAAGCTAGCTACCGATTCTAAAGGTAGATCGTAAGGAATCGTTGGAACACCTTCTAAAGAACCTTGTAAATAATCTTGGATACCGTTACTTACAGACCATTGTGCTACTGGAGTAATTCCTAATGCTACTAAGTAGTCTTCTAAATAAGAAGCAATAACACTTTTTGGTTCTGCAGGAATCGTTACTTCATTCCCCATTGCGTCAGTCAACGTGCGCTCTGTTTTTTCTTCCGCTTGATCAGCCGTTTTCTCATTTTGCTCCGTTTGCTCATTATTATTTTCATCGTCATTTCCACACGCTGCTAGCAGCAGTACAAATACGAGTAAAGTCATTAATATGTAGAGCTTGTTATTTTTCATCTTACAAATCTCCTTCATTCTGTTATTTTCTATTATGATAACCCAAATGATAACAATTATCATTATCAATTGCAACAGCTAATTTTTCCCTTTAGCCTCCATCTCTTTGCTCTTTGAATGTGTATATACTATAATGATAATGATTCTCAACAACAAAAACGCAAACTCTATCAAGAAATTAGGAGAAATATTTTATGGCTAACAGTGCGTCAGGAAAATTACGTTCCAAATTGTTCTCGAAATCTAGTTCGCGACCAATCTTTGCAACGTTTATATTATTTGGAGGAATAGGTCTTCTTATCCTTTCTATTGGCATATCGATTTTATACGGTGCTGTCGATATTCGTTATCATACCATTTGGCAAAGCCTCACCAATTTTGATCCAGCATCTACATCCCATCAAATTATTAGAGGACTACGCATCCCTCGCGCACTCGCTGCAGCCTTAATTGGTGCGGCCCTAGCGATATCCGGTGCACTCATGCAAGGAATGACCCGTAATCCCCTCGCTTCCCCATCCATCATGGGTGTGACAGCTGGGGCTACTTTTATGATGGCTATAGCTCTTGTTGTCATGCCAGGAGCTTCTAACTTTGTCATGATGCTTTGGGCGTTTGCCGGAGCAGGTCTCGGTGTTGGAATCGTATTCGGTGTAGGATCTATTTCCAAAACAGGCTTGACCACCGTTAAGCTTGCCCTTGCTGGTACAGCTATAACTGCCATTCTAACTTCCTTATCTTCCGCAATTGCTATCCATTTCAATGTAGCGAAGGATATTAGTTTTTGGTATGCAGGCGGCGTATCAAGTGTCCAATGGATCCATGTCCAGCTCCTTGCACCCGTTGCCTTAATCGGCCTCATTATGGCCTTTTTCCTAGCCAAATCGATTACGGTTTTAAATCTAGGAGACGATGTAGCAAAAGGCTTAGGACAACAGACACTTTTGATTAAAGCATTAGGTATAATTGTTGTTTTATTACTTACTGGTGCAGCTGTATCGGTTGCTGGCACAATTGGCTTCATTGGATTAGTTATCCCCCATATTACTCGATTCCTTGTCGGGGTCGATTACAGGTGGATTATTCCTTGTTCCGCCGTATTAGGTGCCTTACTACTAGTCATTGCAGACACGGCATCCCGAATGATTAATCCACCTTTTGAAACACCAGTAGGAACGGTGACCGCATTAATCGGTGTTCCTTTCTTCCTCTACTTGGCACGTCGTGAAGGGGGGAAGATGTAATGAAACCATTGAAAGAATTAGGCGCAAAACATACGAAAAAGGCATGGCTCGTTGGTATTATTTTATTCCTTGCGATTATTGGGACTATTTTAGTCAACTTAAACTTAGGTGTCATATCTATTCCACCTCTAGAGGTCGTGAAAACTTTTCTCGGTCTCGGAGACGAATACAACAGTATGGTCCTGTTTCATTTCCGACTTCCTCGGATTGTCATAGCCCTTTTAATCGGGGCAGCAATGGCCATATCTGGAGCGATTTTACAAAGCATTACGAATAATGAGTTAGCGGATCCAGGGATTATCGGGATTAATGCTGGTGCAGGTTTTGCTGTTGTTTTATACATCTATTTATTTCAAAACAGCATGGCAGAAGTGTCATCAATCTCGACATTCCTTTTACCACTCACTGCTTTAACAGGAGCGATGGTTGCTGCCATTTTAATCTATTTGATTTCATGGAAAAAAGGCATCTCACCAATTCGGTTAATTTTAGTAGGTATTGGGATCAACAGTGCATTCGCTGCCTTAATCATTATGTTTCAGCTAAGAATGGACCCGAATGACTTTACACGAGCAACTGTTTGGCTGTCTGGGAACATTGCAGGAGCAGACTGGACGTATGTGCTCGCCCTTCTACCGTGGGTATTGATTCTTGTTCCGTTAGCCATCAGCTTATCCAACATGTTAAACACCTTACAATTAGGGGATGACGTTGCCAAAAGTCTCGGTGCACGTGTGGAACGAAATAGACTAGGCTTACTTTTTATCGCAGTTGCCCTAGCAGGTGCAAGTGTATCAGTAGGTGGGGGCATTGCCTTTGTCGGCCTCGTTACCCCGCACTTAGCTAAAAAGATAGTCGGTCCCGTGCATGAATTGTTTCTCCCAATCACAGCTTTAATGGGAGCATTACTACTGTTACTTTCTGATACGATTGGGCGAAATATATTATCCCCATCAGAAATACCAGTTGGCTTAATTGTCTCCTTGGTTGGTGGATCGTATTTTGTATATTTGTTAATGAAGAGCTAAGTGTAAAGGAAAATATGTGTAAGGGAGAATATTATGGAAGAAAACATAGAGTTATACGATGTGATCATCATCGGCGGCGGAACGACAGGGTTATTCACAGCTTTCTATTGTGGAATGCGTGAGTTAACGACAAAATTGATTGAATCTGGCTCAGAGCTCGGTGGTAAAGTAACACAATTTCTCCCGGAAAAACTCATTTATGATATCGGAGGAATTCCACAAATCACTGGAGACGATCTAGTAAAACAAATGAAAGATCAAGCAGCTAAGCATGAGCCCACTATCGTTTATAATCAATGGGTTGAAACGATTACGAAAAACGACGATGGAACGTTTACGTTGGCTTCGACAGACGGTACAAGGCATCAGGCTAAAACCGTCATACTAGCAACTGGGAACGGCAAATTTGATCCGGCAAAACCCGCGTTAGACGATAGGGAAACTTTTGAAGGAAAAAGCCTTCATTATACGATAAGCAACCCGCAGCAATTTGCAGGAAAACAAGTGATGATATCATCAAACAATCGAGTTGGCTTGGATTGGGCACTAACTTTAGAAAGCATCGCCGCAAAAGTTTACCTAGTAAATAATAAAGCTAGCTTTCAGCATGCAGCAGATGAGGAACTCCAGCGTCTGGAGGAATCATCCGTTATCGTAAAATTAAACAGTGATGTTCAAGCACTTCATGGGGAAAATGGTTGGCTAGGTCAAGTATCGATAAAGTCGGAGAATGGCGATGAACAAATCAAAGCTGATCACCTACTTACTTACAACGGACTAAAAATGGTTCCCGCTCCATTCGAAAACTGGGGATTAAAGACGGATAGCGGAAGAGTAGCTGTTGATCAACAGATGAATACAAACGTGGAAGGTATTTTTGCAGCAGGAGATGCCACAGCATATCCAGGTAAAACCATGCTTATTGCATCTTGTTATACGGAAGGATTGACAGCTGTAAACAGTGCGAAGAAATACATCAATCCGAAAGCCCCTGCACAAGTATATAGTACTGTGATTTACCGTAAATAGTGACATATTAAAGGTGCGAGAGACGTTAGATGGACTTCCATTTACGTACTCTCGCACCTTTAAATTTTTTGTACTAGAGATTGATAGATCATCCTCATTTCCTTATTGTTCTTATTAAGGTTTCCAATTGTTTATTCTCTCTCTTATTCAACCAACCAATGTTTTTACGTACCTCATATCGGGAAAAATAACTTTAGTGAGGTGAAAACGATGAACAAATTCAATATTGAAAAGAAGCCAGATTACATGGATATCAAAATTGGCCAACACGAAATTATTATCGATGAACGCTATGAATTTATTTATAACCTCAATGATGTTTTTATCGCTCTCTTTTTTCTCATAGGGAGTATACTCTTTCTTTGGGACTCCCTTGAAATATATGCTATATGGATGTTTATCGTGGGAAGTGCACTATTTTTACTAAGACCTTTGATCCAATTCATCAAAAGGTTCCATTTAAAAAACGTTCGAAAAAAACGGTTCTGATAAAATGGAAATAAGAAAACATACAAAAAGGTGAGAATAATGAGGTTATGCACGATCCATCACCATTTTCTCACCTTTATTCTACCTATTAATTTTCACATACTTACCTCGGATTTCCGCGTGCACCAGATTTCCCTTTTCCTCTTCTTTGCTCATCTGGTTTTTTACCTTCGCCGTTTCTTTTTTCTTTTGGTGCGTAAGAATCTTTAACCAAGCTAGTCCCTCCTGCATTGCTTATTTAGAAAAATGGTTATTCCTTTAATGGGAACTAAATCAAAATAATTCCCTACTACATAGCATTATTAGATTAACCAGTTTGTATCGAGATATTCGGTTAAAAAAGCGAATTTAGTAAGGGTGCTATTCTCATAATTATCATAAATTAAGCATCTTTATGTTTGAAAATATACTGTTTTTCCAATTAGCAACCTTTTTAACAAACGCACATAGATTTATGTACAGCGTGAAATTATGTTGCTAATACGAGTGTTAAAATTATTTTATATTAATTTTCGATGCTACTAATGAGATATTCTTGTTGCGGAAAGGTTTATTGGGGGTTTATGTTAAAATAACTAAAATAAGCGTGGAGTTGAAAAATATGAAAAAATTAGGAACGCTATACTTTTTCTGTGGAAAAATGGGCGCAGGAAAATCAACTAAATCAAAACAATTGGCGATAGATAAACATGCGGTACTATTGTCTGAGGATGAATGGCTTTCCTCTCTTTATCCCAATCAGATTGCATCATTTGAGGACTATATAAAATTCTCAACACAGCTGAAGCCATTGGTTAAAAAGCATGTTCAAAACATATTAAGTGTAGGTACAGATGTAGTGATGGATTTTCCAGCTAATACGCAAAAACTGCGAAAGTGGTTTTTGGATATGGCGTTAGAGGTCAATGCAAACCATCAACTAATTTTCCTTAACCTAAATAACGAGCAATGCTTACGTCAAATTGCACAAAGGCGTAAAGAACAACCCGAAAGAGCAGCTTTTGACACGGAAGAAGTGTTTAATCATATTACGAAATTTTTTGAAGCACCAGAAGCATCCGAGGGTTTAAATATTTTAGAGTTTAGCGGAAAAGACTAACAATTAGTTCAATGATTCATGTGTATAGAGTACCTTCTGTTTCTTAGAGGTACTCTATATGATAGGTGAGCAAGAAAAGTTTCAAATCGATGTGATGGTTACCCCAAAAAGTTAGAGTTTTATTATGCAGCTTGATTGGCTAGATTGAGTTCGGTAACCTATTCTGTACCAACATCTATTTCCGGTCTTCATAAAACGATTGACATCGGTATATTATCCTTCTAAACTTCTATTAACTCTACATAGCAAAAGCTAATATAAGCAGAAAAAGGGTCTGACCCCACTCGTAAGAAAAAGGGAGAGAAAAATTAAATGGACCAAAGAGTAAACAAATATAACCAGCCAATCGGTGAGGAGTTGTACAATTGGGAGAAAAGAAAATTCCCTTCTGATATGTATTATGTCGGAAAATATACCATTGTCACTAGATTATCTCCTGCTCATACTAATGACCTCTATAACGCCTTTAGAAATTCTCACCCTAGCAATTGGACCTACTTACCGGACGAACCACCTCATAACTATGAAGCATTTGAACAGACATTACTAGAAAAAATAGAAAGCAGTTCATACATCTATTATGCCGTGTTAAATAAAGAGACAAACAAACCGCTTGGGTACTTTAGTTTAATGAGGATAGATCAGGCAAATGGAGTAATCGAAGTAGGAAATGTTAATTTTTCCGATGCATTAAAAAGAACAAGAATGTCTACCGAAGCACACTATTTATTAGCCACGTATGTATTCGAAGAACTCCAATACCGCCGCTATGAATGGAAATGTGATTCGCTGAATGCTCCCTCCATTCAGACAGCAAAACGTTTAGGATTTACCTATGAAGGTACCTTCAGAAATGCGGTTATCTATAAAAACCGCTCACGAAACACTAGCTGGTTTTCCATGCTAATAGAAGAATGGCCTCTACATAAACAAGCATTAACACGCTGGTTGGCAGAGGAGAACTTTGATGACAAAGGAGTTCAAGTTCAACGACTAGAATCATTTAAATAAGTAATAATGGAAAGCAAAAGGCGCTCTATTCCATATAAGAGCGCCTTTTGAGCTACTAACCGGATACCTCCTTAGCCTTTTCCTCTTTTACCTTTTGAGTGCTAAGAATCAAACTTAAAGCGGCCAAACCTGCACAACCAAAGGGGAGCATGGAATATCCCCAATTTGTAATGATATATCCTCCAATCATGGATCCTAGTGTTATTCCAATATAAAGAGCAGTATTGTTCCATGCCATCACAATTCCCCTCTCCTCTGGATACTCAGCCGCAAGCCGAGCCTGGTATGATGTGAATCCAGCATATTCAACCAATGCCCAAATAAAAAGGAAAAAGTAGACCCACTCGCCTGATGAAAAGAAAATACCTATCGCAATTAAAGTTACCGTTAGAATAATAAGTGTTACCTTTGAAACAATATTTTCTCCAAATTTACTTGTTAAGTGTCCACTTATAAGACTCCCTAAAACGGCACCTACACCATAAAAGGTAACAGCCAATGCGATTTCAGATGACGAAAATTTGTTTTCGGAATAAAGTGCAGCCCCGATATATACATAAAGTGCATACATCGAAATCGCCCAGATCGTTGTTACACTCACAGAACCTAGTATTCTAAATAATTTCCTTTGAATGGGATTCCTACTTAAATGATTTTGGTGAATCGATCTCCATGTTTTAAAATTGACAACCGCTAAAACTGCACCGATTGCTGCCATAATAAAAAATACGGAACGCCAACCAACAAGATACTCTAACAATGTTCCTAAAGGTGCTCCAACCCATAGAGCCATTAAATGTCCGGAAACGACAATAGAAAGCCAAATTCCACGTCGGTTAGGAAGGTGCTATGTCTCCAATAATTGCATAAATTAAGGGTGTAATAGAGGCAACAGATAATCCAGCTAAAACACGACTGATAATTAACCACGAATAGGAAGGAGCTAGACCAGTCAATAGGTTTGAAAAAGCAAAAAGAAATAAGCCAGCGGTGATAAGGATTCCCTTTCCCTTTTTGTCGGATAGCCATCCAAAAAAAGGAGCAGAAATTGCATATGTTAATGCAAAAACTGTTACCATCCATCCCGCCATAGCAGGGGATATCCCATACTCTTGAGAAATAAATGGTAATAATGGAGAAATGACAAAAAGATCAGTTCCCATAATAAGCAATGTAAACCAGCCGATAGCCAAACGTACTCTACCTGTTTGAAACATTCGAGTGCCTCCCAAAAATTTAACTTTTTTTAAGCCGCGCGCAAAATTACGCTTACAAAATAGGGGTTGCTGATGAGTCAATTGAGGGTTCTTCATTGGGGACTAAAGCTTAAAAATGAGTCAGGGGAGTATAAAAATAGCTTTTCTTTTATAGAAACGAACAGAGACAGGTATTATTAATAAACCTGCCTCCGATTCCAATTTTATCCAAAAACAACCCAGCTACGTATGTTGAGAAGGAATAATAAGTTGATAGCCAGGAAAAATAACATCCGTTGAAATACCAGGACGTTGGCGATTGGCTTTTAGTAAAGCGGATAAGGAAACATCGAAGCGTTGTGCGATTTCACTTAACGTGTCCCCTTGTTCGATCAAGTAAATGAGTGCAGGGACTTGAAGAACTTGATTTTGAAAGATGAAGTTAGGGTTATCAATTTGATTCATTTCCTGGAGGATATTCACACTTGTTCCATACCGTTCAGCAATATCGGTTAATGTTTCTCCCGGGCTAACGATGTGATTCACCTGTCTCTTACCAGGTTTCGAAACCACTAATAGTTGACCAGGAAAAATGAGATACGGATCTGTAACAGGCGGGTAGATTGCATTTGCTTCTACAAGGAGAGGAACCGTTCCTCCTATGTTCGATGCAATAGAATACAATGTATCTCCTTGTTTAACGGTATAAACAAAAGAAGTACCATCAACAATTGGCAACACACTCACTCCTAAGTTCAGTTTATATATATGATATTCGCCTACTTAGGAAATAGTGAATAAAAGGATACAATCCTATTCCAAAGGCTCTAACTCCTCTTCCGTTACCCATTTGTGATTCGTAACTTCATGCCCATCCGTTGTCGTAAAATTAACCATGTAAACCGTCGTTTCTACAGAAGAATCAATCTCCTGAACAGTCCCTTCCATCCCATACATATGATTCGCGGTTGTTTCCACTTCCGCTCCAGGCTCCAAAGTTTCCTCTCCAACATTGACAAACTCTTCATGAACAACCCATTTATGATTCTCCACTCTTGGATGGTCATCTGACGGATCATAGGAGGTTATGTATGCCGTTGTTACATAAGCCCCAACAATCTCCACTTCCACTCCCATCATCATTTCACCCAAATGATCAGCCTTACTGATAGCTTTACTCCCAACCGGATACGTTGGATTCTCTGCTACCTTTAAATCCTCCGGCACTTCAGGAGAGCCTTCCATAACTATATGATGATGGTCATGATCATGAGAATGTTCCTCATGAGGGGTACAAGCTGATAAAACAATTACTAGAACGGTAATTACAATAATCCTTCTTTCTAATCTCCTTCGTGTTAAAAGCAAAGTTTTGCGTTATTTTTAGCAATTTCTCCTTTTTATAGATGGAGCTATTTTTCTAGGTGGGAAAAGGGGGATTTCATTCCATTACCACCATAAATCATACCCTTTATTCTGTTGACGGTAGTAAGCATTCCTGCTATTCTAAGTCCATTGTCGAGTGCTTGGAGGTAGTGTCGTTGAACGGATTAAAACACATATGGAAAAAGGTATCTTTGAAACAGTACATATTGTACACTAGTTTACTACTATGTTTTACTGCCTCCATTATTTTTGTGAACCACAATTATTCTTTTTATGATCATCCCATAGCGGAAGTTATCGAAACGAACATCGTGGATCAAACCGAAAAGAATGATATATATAATAATCAAGATTACTTATTCACACAGCACATAATAGCTACCTTAAAAAATGGAGAAGACAAAGGACAGCTTATTCACCTAAAGAATCAATATTCTTCTTCTGGAGCTTATGATCAAGCATACAAAGTTGGAAATAAATTATTTGTTTCTATTAATACAGACACGCAAGAACATACATATTTAACCGGAACAATAGATGACGTCAAGCGAGATATGTACGTAGTATTTACAGCATGGGTTTTTATTTTTATCTTACTTATAGTTGGTAAAAAACAAGGATTTACTTCCATCATCACCTTGGTTATTAATGCCGTATTGTTATCTTATGCATTGGATATTTATCTACACACCTCCAACATAAGCCTGCTATTGATATGCAGTATAAGTGCCATTTTATTTACGGTGATTTCCTTATTATTCGTTAATGGATTTAATGAAAAAACATATGCTGCTATAGTTGCAACCTTACTTGGAACGTTTCTATCATTATTGATTACCTACTTTGTTATGGTGATCACGTCAGAAAACGGGCTTCGCTATGAAGGAATGCCTTTTCTCACAGAGCATCCTCAAATGTTGTTTTTGGCAGGAATACTAGTCGGATCCTTAGGAGCAGTAATGGATGTAGCTATTACCATGTCTTCCTCTATCTTTAGCTTATATGAGAAGAATCCTGCTATTTCTATCAAAGCCCTTAAGGAATCCGGTTTGGCAATCGGCAGAGATATTATGGGGACAATGACAAACATTTTATTTTTTGTTTATATAAGTGGTTCTATCCCTATGCTTCTTTTGTATTTTAAAAATAATTCCCCATTGGGCCCTACCCTTTCCTTCCATTTATCAATAGAAATGGCGCGAGCACTAGCTGGTGGTATTGGCATCGTGTTAACCATACCATTAGGACTTTACGCTGCAATCTATTTCATTAATAAAAAGAGGGCGCGCTTATGAATGCATTATTTGTCTTAGCAGTCATTTTATTTATATTGATGATTTTAGTTGGAGGAAAAAAGGGTGCTCGTTCTTTTATTGCCATATTTTTAAACTTTAGTGTACTCTTTCTGACCATCCTTTTTATGTTGGACCCACAAGTCAATCCAATTATCTTAACGCTGGTAGCATGTGCTGTCATTAGCTGTATTAACCTTTTTTATGTTAATGAAGTAAACATTAAAACGAAAACAGCATTAGCTGCAACCGTTATTTCAACAAGTATCCTACTACTTTTTATTTTTGTAATCGTGAAAAATGCCATGATTCACGGTTTTGGGCGAGAAGAAATAGAAGAAGTTCCCTTATATACGCTTTACATTGGGGTCGATTTTGTAAAAGTCGCTACTTCCGTCATTATTATGAGTACAATAGGAGCTATTATTGATATTGCTATTTCCATTACATCGCCCATGCGGGAAATATATACCCATCATCCCACGATAAGTAGGAAAGATTTGTTTGCATCTGGAATGAGCATTGGAAGGGATATTTTAGGAACAAGTACGAATACGTTGTTCTTTGCCTTCTTTGGAGGCTATTTAACCTTATTGATTTGGTTTAAAGAATTATCCTATTCTTTAGGAGAAATTGTTAATTCAAAAATATTTAGTGCAGAAATGATCACTATTTTATGTGCTGGGATCGGTGTAACACTAGTCATTCCCATTACCTCCTGGATCACAGCCTTTTATTTGGTGAGAAATCGAGAAAAAAAGGAAGATTTAAAAACGTAAAAAATCCTCACAAATGCTGTTCGGCAACATTTGTGAGGATTTTCTACTTCCAAGTGGACTACCGTGATTCTTTTGGTGGTTGGCACACATCACATCACACTCTTCAATTACTATTCAGATTAGCCTTTACCTGCTATTCTAGAGAAAAAGGATGCGATGAAATGGTAAAGAGAACCTGTAGAGAAGAAATACTTCAAGTTGTACATTCCATTGTCAAAGAAAGAAATAAAAATGAATTTACGATTAGTGAAGTAATTAAACTGATGAAACAAAGGGACACTATTTATGCTGAAGGTACAATTAGAACTCATATCAACTCTAGATGTTGTTCAAACGCCTCAAACCACCATGGTACGGTATATAATGACTTCGAACGGATAGAATATGGCAAATACAAATTAGCAGACATAACACAAAAGGACACTATTTAATTAGTGTCCTTCTTTTCTTATCCCACATATAACTTTTTTAATTTTTCTCCCTCTTGAGTTGACAATTCCACTTTAGTACGATTAAGAACTTTATTGGAAACATGCTCTTTAAACATTTTTGCCGTTACAACGGAAGAATCGTTAATAGTATTGTCAGCATTTAATGAGGTTTTATCAAATGCTACTTTCACAAAATGTTCATCCGCAACTCCAAACTTATCATGATATTTTACCAAACAATAGTCGTTGACTTGATAAGTACTCTCTATTGTTCCAGCACCAACGATACCATGTTCATTTAAATAAATAAATACATAACTGCCTGGTTCCATGTTATCAATAGCAGTTTTTGTATCACCCCATGCAGATGCTCGATTCCCCAATAGCATATGCAAATGTCCATCAGGCATATAGGTGTAATTCGAGTTAATAATATAATACTTTGGATTTTGCCATTTTTTATAGTCCTCTACAAAATTAGCTGTTGTATCACTAATGATTTGGTTTCTCGAGATATTAAGTTCCTCAGCAATCATCGTCACATCATCTAATACCTTTTCATCAATCGTAATGGTTACAGACTTTTTCTTTTGTTTCGTCAAACTTTTAATATAGTCCACGTTATTTCCCATAAAGAACGCCCCCATTATTTTTGTTGTTCTAATTTTACAACAAAATAATCATAAAAACAATAAATAATTAATATTTTTTGTTAATTATTTATTGTTTAAAATATTATTTATAAGATATTTATTACCATTTTTTTCAGACTACAAAAAGGGTAATAAATTAATTGATAGCGAGTATCGGAATTACTACCAATGTAATAAAGCAACCAATTTAAGCACGAATATGAAAGTCATATGTTGGGTCCGACCCTCTGAGCTCAAGAGAAAATACCAAAACATTTACTTTTTGACCGGCTGACTATTAATTCCTCGTAAGTTCTACACAAAAAAGGAACCCATTAGGATTTCCCCCAGGTTCCCTTGTCTTCCTTTTCTATTGGATTACCGTGATTCTTTTGGTGGTTGGCACACATCACATTTACGTTGGTTGTTATTCTTGAACTTCGTAAGTGTTTTTTCAAAATTATTTCCGCACGAACATTTAAACAGTAACTTCTGTGAAAAACCGTGATATTCCGTCGTCAGTAACTTACTGTCCGAATTTTTCTGTACAAATTCTTTAATTTTATCAATCGTCCATCGTTTATTCATTTTCTTACCCCCATATTTTATCACTCGGCGGAAGCTTGTAGGCATCCATGAGCAACTTGTAAGCTTTTAAGTTATTCAATATATTATAGCGGAAATGAACTAAAGTTACACAACCATAATTTTAAGAAAACGGTGTCTTCACCTATTCTTACCTATTCTTCTCTTAATTTTTTTAGTATATAAAAAGGTAGATACAATATGAAAAATGTGACTAATGCAATGATTTCCAAAGGAATAATATAAAATGGCCATGGTCCTAAGTAGTCAAAGATGGATGGGTTTGCAGGCTTTCTCATAATGTACATGTAATTACCGTCTATCATTACATTCACGAGAAAAATAAATAACGTATAAGCATTTACATATAGAAATGCTCTAAAGACAGAATGAAAAGATGGACGAAATCCTTCTACTAGCACCATAAACATATTCGCTATGGCAATTCCTCCATGGGAAATAAAGAAGTGCACATATCGAAAATGAGGAAACGTGTAGGCTTGAATATCTGGTGTAATCATCGCTTGAAGCGCACTTCCTAGCCCAACAAAATAAGTGAACTCAAAAAGTCTATAGCTTCTTGTCATTAGTAAAATACTTGATAAGAACAGCGAGAGGCTACTTAAATGTAGTGGTAACGAATATCGGAATGACCAATCGCCAATATAATAAAGCCACCACTGTAAGCTCACTTCAGAAATAAGCAAGGTTGCTGCCAGGCCATATCTAACCAATCTATTTGTATAGCCTAATCGTAATCTTTTTCTAAAAAGGTACATGCCTACACAGATAGCTATGATAACGACCAAAGTTAATATATGAGTGACAGAAAATAAAACAAACGGCTCACTGCCTTCTTTCAAGAACAAATCCCTCATCGTTATGCTCCTTAGCTCTTAAACTAATACTTAAGCATAGGATGAGTAGAAATATCTTTTTATATGTTGAGAATGTTCTAATGTAGTATTGTACTTATCACATAATTTCATATTACCTACCTCAAAAACAGTGGGGATTAAAAGACATATTGAATTTATACTTGGAATGTATCTTCTTCTATCTTCATGTAAATAATACTGCAAAGGAGTGCTTGTTTACATGACAATTGGAGGAAGATCATACTTACAAGAAAGGGTACTATATGAATATATGTACCAAAGAGTAACCTACAGTAAACTTGTTCTTAAATTGGTTGTTAAAGAGGGGAATATTCAATACAAATCCAAGAATAGTATTGTAAATGACATTAGTATTTATAATGGAAACTTTCCTGATGTTGATAACATTATTTTTAAAAATGATTCTTTTCACAAGGACGGGCGACCAGCAGAAGTTAAATTTCTCACTTCCGAATTCAATTATCATAAGGACCCAAATTATTCAACAGCTTTTAAGAACTTCCTTAAAAACAGAGGTTGTATAATTGTTTTAAGAAACAACACCCCTCCAAAGGGACTGCTCGAAAAATATCCCATTGATATTTATGAGCTTGATTATGATGATTTTGACAATTTTGTAAAGGAAAATCATGATAGATTTTTACATAAACAGATCAAGGGGAGAAGCGGTATAGCTCACAAAACATGGCTTTTTAGTGCTACTAAGAAAAACTTCTATAGTGAAAGAGTACAACGTTTAAATGGAATCAATGTACTCCCTGCAATGAAATCTGGAATATGGTGCCCTAAAAATTTAACTGACCCTAATGAACTTGCCGAAAATGATAAAGTTATATTTATAAGATTTTCCGGACCACAAAGTACTCAAGTTGCAGTTAGGAGCTATTGGGAAGAAAATAAGCAAATTCACCCTGATTGGATCATTAAAGAGATATGGATAGGAACTGTAACTATTCCTTTAGTAAGCCGTGAACAATACTGTCAAAGATTCGACAAAAAACTTACAGACCCTTTATGGTTAGATGAAGTAAAGGCTATCACAGATGGAAAACCGAAGTACTGGCCACAAGTATTTGGCTTCAAAATTAACAAAGTGTTAGAGAAAGACATATTTTTAGCTAAGGCACATGAGGACCTGAATAGTTTTGTTTATCCAATTTTATTTAATCTTTTTATTCAACAAAATGCTATTGAGATTTCTGATGCTCAATACATCAGCTTGTTAGAATGGTTAACTACATATGAAGAAGAAGTGGCATTGCCCCATTTAATTAATAATAATGAAAATGATCCACCTCAGATTTCAAACTAGTCTTTAACAAACTCATAACTTCTCTTAGTTAGTTCATATTCATCAATGAATGGTTGAATGAAATCACTATTCAGTTCATATCCAATGGCATTTCTTTGATTCTCGATTGCACTAACAAGCGTTGTACCAGTTCCCGCAAATGGATCTAATACTGTTTCTCCTTTTAAGCTAAATATTTTAATAAGCCTATGTGGAATTTCTTTAGGAAAAGTCCCCTTATGCTGCCCCTTTCTCGGGGAATTTATCTTCCAGACAGGATGAAGCCAATCCTGTAGTGTAATTTTCTTTATTAAATTATGTTCACTACTTTGGCGTTCTTCTAAAGTAGGACGCTTCCTTATACCAGGTTTTCTAAACACTAAAATATGTTCTGTATTTAGATCTGAATATAAGAATGGTGGAACAGCAAAATCTTTGTATTTACCATTACACGTAGAACCATGAATTAGGTTATCTTTTTTCACACTATGTTTTTCCCAAATGAAGTGTTGAAATAAGTCAAAATCCATGGTTAAAAAGTAGTTTATTATGGATGCTTGAATAGAGTACAGCCTGGGTCTTTGAGTTATACTTTCCTTTGCTTTTTCTCTAACATCTCCTACATTAATACATATAAAAGCATCATGCCTAATTACCCTCATACACTCTAATAAAACTTTCTCTAACACTACCAGATAATGTTTATAAGTTAAATTCAAACCTAATTGCTTAGGATGCTTATAATCTTTTAAATTCCAATAAGGCGGGCTTGTAATGATTAAGTCAACTGACCCAGTATCAATTTCTTCCATTCCCTTAGTGACATCTTTGTTATAAACAGTTATATCCAATTGGTTGTCCCCCCATAAAACAATCATAAATTATCTTATGAAGAGTTCTGCTTGTCCTATTACTCAGAGATTATAATCCAGGACAAGAAATCAATAACTCAATTTTGTTAATTACATTGCATTTTGATCTAAGCAGCTTTGTCACAGTGTGGTAAATTATATAGCATTGGGATAAATTTCATTGGCCAAAATCACCAAGACTTCAACCGAAGCGTAATTCCCTAGTTACACTTATACTATAGACTTAAAATTTTGATTTACGTCGAGACCCATCTCATTGTTAAAATTTATACTTTCCTATAGTACAAAAAAAGTCAGACCCATTTATGGACATTTGTCCACAAGAGGCTCCGACCTTTATATCACACAAAGTTTGTAAAACCATTTCCAAGATTTATATTAAAAATAAGGTAATCCCAATCCTACTCCATACATTTGAAATTACAACGATAGAAGGATTATAAAAGCTCAAAATGTTATTTATTATCTATCCTTATTAACAGACGCATCATAAATAGATTCAACTGACTTCCTTAATGCTGCATTAAATTCTTCATCAGACTGCTTCACACTCAAATCTTCCGTCAATGCTCTAGAAAAACTAGCAATCAACCCTTCATTATCTTTTAGTTTTGCATTTGCTTCCTCTCTAGAATATCCACCTGATAAAGCTACTACACGAACAACTTGAGAATGTTCAACAAGCTCCTTATAGTGATTTACCATCGTAGGAATCGTAAGCTTCAACATCACAAATTCATTCTTTTCTAATTGATCCAGGTGTTTTTTGATTTCCTGCTTTAATATATTTTCCGACTGTTCTTTATCGGCACTATGAATATCTACTTCTGGCTCAATGATTGGTACAAGTCCAGAACTAATAATCTTTTTACCAATTTCGAACTGCTGACTAACCACTTCTTTAATTCCATCTTCATTCGCTTCTTTAATCACCGAACGCATTTTTGTTCCGAACATACCACGGTCATTAGCTCTCTCCAGTAGTTCATCCAGATTTTTGATTGGTTTCATCAACTGAACACCATTAGAAAGCTCCGCAAGTCCTTTATCCACTTTAAGAAATGGAACAATGCCTTTTTCCTCTTTCAAATAATCCCCAGTATATTTGCCTTCGATTTCACGATCCATCGTTTGTTCAAATAAAATAGCCCCAAGAATATGCTCCGAATCAAATGCTGGAGAAGTAATAATTCGAGTTCTCATATCATGCACAAGATCAAACATTTCTTTGTCAGTGGAATATTCGTTTTCAGCTATCCCATAAGCAGCAAGCGCCTTTGGTGTACTCCCACCACTTTGGTCAAGTGCTGCGATAAAACCTTTTCCGTTCCTCATTATGTCTAAGTATTTTCCCTGCATTCATTTCACTCCTATACAAGTAGTTAGAATTCAATACATCACTTCATAACAATGTATGACCATTTTTAGAATTTTAGGAAAGTTAAGTGCCATTCTTCTTTCACCATTACCTATTTGCTGGTTATTAAAACTTTCTATATCACCTAAAAAAGCGGTTTGACATACGACATACTTCTTTCTATGAAACCTATATGCTTATTACCAAACTGGAATTTTAATGTGAGATTTTAAATGAGAGGAATGTCTTTTACACTGGTGGAACAGCAACGAAAAGGATGTGCAGAGACAAGAAACCCCAATAAAATAGCCAATAAAATTTTCGAAAATTATTTGAACCTTTCTACTTTCCGAGTTGTTTATTGTAGGTACCATTTTGGGTTTTACTTTCATGCTGCTGATTTTAACGATGAACAAACATGTGGTGAGGGATATTTTAGAAGATTTGATTTCAAGACATCAGACATTTATTTCTATTGGTCTCGTTGAGATTATGTCATCATCGTTGTTTCCTTTTTATTCTACAAATCATGATTAATCATTTAAAAACAGCGTAGCCATATGGAAAAATTGTTGCCATTTCTATATCAGCAAAAGCATACAGCTCTCTCCATTGAGAAAAAATCTTTAAACTAAATAATAGCATATCCATTTATTCCAATTTTAACTATAAGCTTTGATGCTGTTCTTATCAATTAACATAGTTGGTAGTCACACCTTTATCCTCGCTCGCATAAGTATTTAATGGTAACCCTCCAAATATTTTTTGATTTATAAAAGAAGACAAGGATTTTGAAACTGTCCCCTGTCTGAAACGGTAATACCTTAACGAACTATATTTTTACATTTCAATCTTATTATTCTTTTTAGAGCCTAATGAATTTATAATCTTTCGCCATAGTTTGACCTTATATATTTTTCTATGTTTAGCAGAATGAAATAAATTATTTATATAAAAAAATGATAGTTTAAAGTAGAGAGTTTTTATCATTAATGTAATAAAAACAAATAATGGCTTGAAAATTATTAAAATAATTGTAACCAGTATAAGTATAGTTACCTCTGTGGTTAGTGATGTTAAACCAAATTGTTTTAGAATCTCCATTATTGGAGTATAAGCAGTTAATACTGTGAGACAAAGTAAATATGTATTCATTCTTTTTTGGGACACCTGGTTCCGATAATTCCAGAGAAAAGAATAGTTAGATACCGACTGATTAAAGTTACTTTTTACTTTATTAATATATCCCTCGATTTTCCATGACTTATAAAAAAGCTCCATAATCCTTATTTCTGGCTGGTATGTAAGATAAAATTGTGGTTTAGAAAGCTTAAATAATTCTTGTGAATAAATTGCTAATAAATTTTGTATTTCGTTATTAATATTTTTAGTAGTAGTCAAGTTTTTTAAAAACTTATCTAATTTTTCACAAGTTAGATATATTAAACAAGCATCTAAAAACGTCCTATAGTACATTTTTAGTTCCTTATCTAGATGTAATAACCCTTTTATATTTGAATTTGTATATAATTTCACTCTTCCATACTCTACTTTAATATTTACTTCATTAACTGAACTATCTTCGATTACTAAAAGTTGCATTGACGTGTCAAAATCACTTATAACTTCTATCGTTTTGTTAAATAGATTTAAAGACTTTTTATAATCAGTGTTAAAATTCTGGTTGTATGCTTCAATAGCTTTCTCTTGGTTTTTATACTCACCAACAAAATCAATTATTAAATATGAGTTAAGAGAATTTACATAGATTTGGCTATTATCATTACCTAGATGAATATTTTCATATTGCATAATTCGAGGAATTTCCACAAGATTCTCCCGCTTCTCTGGAAATAAGTCAATAGTTTTACTCCCTAAACCTACTGCATTAACAAGGAAATACTTTACATTTTTCACCATAATGCAAAAAAGTCCCCCCAAGGTTTTACACTTAGAAATTCCAGAAAGTCAACCGGATTACTGAAGTCACCAATATTAATTTTATAATCGAGCCAGTATGCACCCATAAAATATGATTCGTTAAACCCTGGGTACTCTGAAAAATATGTTATTGCATATAATGCTTGTTTTTCAGTATTATGTTTTAGTTGCTTTTTGAATAATTCATATAATAATTCATCAATATCTTTCCCTCTATCTAACAACTTGAAATAAGCCCCCGCATTACTCCTAAGGTAAGAAGCATAATCACTGTTAACTGTGTTCCATTCACAGTATGTTGCCCATCCTTCTATAAGGCAAAGAGCACCGTGATCAAAAAAGGGATGTTTCCTTTGTCTTCTTGCAGCATCATAAAAGTGTCCGTGCCCCGGATAAACTTCATGATAAAGAGTTAATTCCAAATCATCTTTATTTAACGTATTTTGATTCTTTATTATTACAAGCTTATCCTTATCCTCATCAGAAAGCTCACGGGCCCACCATTCGGCATAACCACCATTTCTCTCGGTAATTTCTATTTTATATTCTAAATTGGAATATTCCCCAAATCGTTTGTGTAAATTTAGATCATTAGTGGCCTTTTTTATGGTACTATTAATAAATTCCATTAACTTACTTGAATGAATTTTCTCTTGTTTTTCATTCTTCTGAAGTTTTTCAAGCTGTTGCGTATATGATAGAATCTCATTAAAGTATTTTCCAAACATTATTTTAAATGGATAACTATAATCTAAATTCTTTGTTTGTCTACACCCTTGTTTAAATAGGTCATTTAAGATTTCACTGAATTGAGGATTAATTTCACATACATATTCCATTCTTCTTTTTTGATTTTTGCGTATAAGCGTTGGAATATATTTAATTTTTTTGCGTAAAATAGATAGCTCATCAAACCCTAGTTCATTAAAATTCTTAGTTGTAGAAGGTTCTAATGCATTGAGAATAATATCAAACGATATAAAAGAATAGTAATAATTTATTAAGTTTATATACAGATTTTTATATTCAGGCTGTAGCTTATATACCTCATTTTCAACTTGCCTTTTCATTTCTGGGTATAAACTAATCTCGTATCTCCAATTCCATAAATTAATCGCTGACATTCAAACACCCTTTTTGTTTATAATAATTATTTAATTTTTAGTAATTATATTTTATCAAAGTAACATTCCGATATGAAGGTTTTAAGTGGTTTTATTTACCTTAAAATTAGATAAGACATTCTCCTTTTAATCTACTTTATTACTCTCAGCAACCTTCATATTTCCATTCCTGTATTCACGATACAAACTTTCTCGTTTTAATCGTGACATTAAATAATACTCCAAGTTCTTATCCGTACAATACACATAACATCCCTTCTGCCCTCTAGTCATTAATGTACGATAAGTATTTCTAATAATTTTATCTGCAATTTCCTCTCCCTCAGTTGGATTTTCCTTCATCAGCTTTTTTATCCCTTTTAAAGACTGATCTGTTTTGGCTCGCTTAGAATGATCAGTAACAACTTTTCCATCTTCAAATCGTAAGTCATCACCAATAATTACGCCCACATAATCAAACTCTAACCCTTGGCAAGTATGGATACAGCCTGCTTCGTGAAAAGATTTTTCATCTATTGCCCAGGTTAGTGTGTTATCTAGGTTCCAACTCATTCCAAAATCATGCTCCTCAATTCTAATATCATGAAAGTTAGATTTGGTACGGTTTTTCTTTGGCCATTCCCAACAATATCCGGCAACAATTCTTGCTTTATTATTCTTTTTGTTTTTCTCCTCAATCTCTCTTTTCATTTCATGAGGGTTAGAAAACACTCGGAAGTCATAATCAATTCCCATATCGTTAGCATTGGCTGTTTCACGAATCTGAAGTACATCATCAAGCCAAGCAATATATCCATCTGATCCATCACATCTAAATTGGGAAGCTAATACCCCTGATGTTATTTCTGCACCATATTCACCTGCATATTTTCTTATCATATCAACGCTACCTATATCCTTTAAAGTAACCCGTTGATTTTCGCCGATAAAGAAAATAGACATACTAGCTGCATGAATTATTTCTTTCACCTGATTTTCACCTAAGTTTTGAAACATGCCTGATTTTTCATTTAGGCGATGCGCTTCATCAACAATAAGTACATCTAGTTCATCAAGTTCAGATTCTGTGTAACTTCCAGATTCCTTAAATGAGTTACTATTCTGGTTTTTCTAAAATCACCTTTTAATTTAGTAGAATAAACATTTCTTGGTGCAGAATTTTTAGTAACATACTGACATGTCATAGATTTATTTGTTAGAGCAACAAGTGAATTAATAGCTAATACGGACTTACCAGTTCCAGGTCCTCCTTCAACTATCATTACTTGTTCCGTTCCAGTTTTTATGGCTCTTTTAGCAAGTTGTAGAGCAGTTTCAAAAATTACCTTTTGTTCATCAATCATAACAAATTCTTGATTTCCTTTTAACATGCTACCTAAAGAATCTTGTAATGACTTCGATGGCCTGATTCTGCCTTGTTCTATTTGATAGAGAATATCCTTGTTATCGCCATATTTAATATATTTCTTTATAAAGGTACGAAGGTTTTCAACATCACCCTTCGCATAAACTGGTGCCAAGCTCAAGTAATAGTCATAATAACTATCTGTCAAAGGATAATTTTGCAGTTTTCTATAGTTATGTAAATATGCACATGGCTTTAGTTTAATTAATTGCTCTTGAACATTTTCATTATAATCTTCAATTAAAGCTGCATACGACCAGGCTTGATAAGAAGGGTGGGCAACTTCATGTATACCACGGTTTAAAGCTGTCTTTACAATAGCTTCTTTTCCCTCCACCTTTTCAACTTCAGACCATTGTTTTAGTTCAACTATAACTACTGAATCCACATCGCCGTCATGACCTGAGAGAAGAAAGTCTACTCTTTTTGAAGTGTATGGTATTTTATATTCAATGGCGACCCCTGCATCATCTGGAATTGATTGGTCGTTTAATACACGGTACATATGTAGCATAGAGTTATCCCATGAACGGACTTCTGATTCCCTATACGACCCAGTTTCACTTCAAATTTACTTAGTATATGATTTACAAGGACATCTTGATCGACATGGTTTAGAAATTCTCGTTTACTTGCTTCGTATACAATCATAATTAACCCCCCTATTGATTAATCATTTAGCTTTTACTATTGTGATACCATGACTTCTCCACTTTAGTTCATCCACCATCTTCATAAGCCTTGCTAACTTCAATTAACCTTAAGTTCAGGCTTCGTTGTTTAGTATTAGATACTTCTTAGTTAATAGTAATTACCTCATCAGCCATTGCTCTCTCATCAACGATGACCCCATTATTAATTGTGTAAATGTACACCTTGCTTAAAATATCGCGTAAGTCTTCAAGGTATTCCTCGGTAGGGAAATAATCACTCTGATTAGTAAGGATTATATATCGTTCTTCTCCATTAAATCTTTCACTATAAAAATCTACCAAAGCTAACGGGACCATCATCTTAACATTCCTTCGTCCATTATCTCTCTCATATTTCTCTACTATTTCATTGTAATCAGTTGAAATTAATCTTGAACTTCTTCCATTTGGAGTCAACTCTAGCTGGATAACGCGTTTGGGTGGTTTCATTCCAATATTAACTTGTCTATCTATTAAGTTTAATCGTTCTTCCTTCTTGTTCTCGATATCAATTAAATTGGCATTCATCTGGTTAATAAGAGCACTGTTTTTGTTATCAACATTTTCATTCTGATATTTCTCTAACTTTTTCAGAGTCTCCTCGTATTGTGCTTTAAATGTATTCTCTAAAAACTTTCTCATTTTATCAAGCTGATACTCTCTTTTATTTCTAACTTCATCTCGAGTGGTTATTGAACGTTTTAGTGCTTCAGATTTCAAAGTAGTATTATTTGTTTCGTTTAACTTAATACCTTCACCGCTGAAATTACTCTGAAAGAGCCAATAAGGATCAAATTGAAGGGTTGTTCCATCTTCTCTTTTAGCAAAAAAGACTAACTCTCGCTTTAACATTTGTCCAGTTCCATCAGTTATCCCCATTATATAACCTTCAACAGACAGTGTTTCACTTATAGGGTATGATACCATGTATCGTTCGAGTGAAATTTTATCGAGCTCTTTTTGCGTTAACACCATACTTAATTTAACAATAGATGAATCTACATTTAAAAGTTCGACTTCATTACCTTCGTATTCATTAAAACCTGTAAAACGGATGGAATCACCTACATCAATGTTAAGATTTTGTGTGAGTGCAAAATCTCTAATAAACTTTGGAAATCTTTCTATCCGTTTAACAAACCCATCATTAGATTTATATACTCTGACTTTTCGTTTTGTTAATATATGCTCAACATAGTCAGAATAAATGCGATTTGGTATACTCTGAATAGCTATATTACTTTGCTCGCGTTTTAAATCAGGTAAATCAATAGACTCATCATCTAACCTTTCCTCTCGGACCATCTTAATTAGTTTTTCATGCTCTTCTGATAACGTTTTGTCCATATTTGCTATAATTTCATCTAGTTTCTCCCGATTTATGATTGCCTCTTGCATAATGCTAGCTAGATTATCGTAATTGTCCTCTAGTACATCACCGATAAAGTCATACACTAAATCTGTACCAAGGTCTTCTCTCATTCGCTCTAACTTTTCTATTAGACGAATCATAACGTCGCCTTCTCTAGTGTTTTGGGCAACAAGGTTGAAGACAAAAACTTCATTCTTTTGACCGATTCGATGTATTCTTCCCATTCTTTGCTCTAGTCTGTTAGGATTCCAAGGGATGTCATAGTTAATCATTTGATTACAGAATTGTAAATTGATTGATTCTCCACCAGCATCTGTTGCGAGCATAATCTGGGTTTCATTCCGAAATAGCTCAACTTGCCTTCTTCGCTCGTCCATTGAAAAGTCCCCAATGATTTTTGCTATAGCAGGTACTCTTTTTAGGAGTTGTTTTTCTAAAAAAGTTAATGTGTCTTTAGATTCTGTAAAGATTAAAATTTTCTCTCCCTGGTTAAGAAACCCATCAAGTCCAAACAACGTTTCTTCTAATTCCTTATACTTTCTCTCAACTACATTAAGTTTTATATGTGTGGTTTTTTCAATCAACTTAGATAACTCTTCAATTTCTTTCGTTAGCTCATCTGGATCTATTTCGTCTATCGAGTACAACAATCTCTTTTCAATTTCTTCTTGAACATCTGATGATTCTTCATTATAGTATGTTAAATCTAATTTTTTCAGTTTGTTTAAATAACTTTTTCTTTCTTTTAATGTCCTTTCTAATAAGGGTTCTAATCTTTTTTTCCGCCGTTTTAATGATAAGTGAATAGCTTCAATGGATGAACTCAAACGTCTTTGAAGCAACATCATGGCAAAAGCTGTACTATTACTTCCAGAACTCATAGCTCGATTAAAGTGTTCTCTAACGTACTCAGTAACACTATTATATAAATCAAGTTCTTTGCTAGAGAGATTGTATTTAATTGTTTTTGTAGTTCTTTTAGGAAACAATGGAGTTCCGTCAAAGTTTGTCATACTTTCTTTTAAGCGCCTTATTATAAACGGATTACTTTTCTCCTTTAAACTCTCGTTAGCTGATATGGATGAAAATATGTCATCATCTAGTAATCTCATCAAATGACGAAAGTTTTCAACATCACCTTTATGTGGTGTTGCTGTCAAAAGGATAGTATGCTCTGCCTTATGTAACAATAATTCTCCAAGCTGATATAGTCTAGTTCTTTTTGTTTTCTTCTTATGTACGCCAAATGTATAAGCTGCCATTTTATGAGCCTCATCAACAATAATTAAGTCGAAATCGGCTTCATTAATAAGGCTTTTTACTTCATCCCTTGCTGCCCAATACATAGAAGCTAAACAAAGGTTGTTAGATACGAAAGGGTTTTTGCCTCCATATTCTTTTATAGTGGCTCTATTTATGATGTGGAAGTGTTCACCGAACTTCTCATCTAATTCTTCTTGCCATTGTTTTAAGACTAATGGAGGTACTAGGATTAATATTCTCTCAGTACTGAGTCTTGCCTTTAGTTCCTTTATTAACATACCGCTCATAATGGTTTTACCCGCTCCTGGATCATCTGCAAGTAAAAACTTTACACGAGGTGATTGCAACATCCTACCATAAACAGCTTGTATTTGATGAGGAAGAGGAATTAGATTCTTACTACCAAGTGCTCGAGATTGAGCATATTGATATTCGTTTTTTATTGCATAATATTGCAGGAAATGCTGAATTTCAGATGGCGACAAGCTTATAGGCTCTTCTTCTTGATTAATTTTCTCTAACTGTTCAAATTCTTGTGTCTCTAACATCAGTTCAAAAAACTGATTTGTTTCACGTCCAATAGCTTCAATAATGTAAAAAGTATCATCTATTTTGTCACATTTTTTTATTTCTACAGTTTCGGGAAATTGTGGCCCCTTTACTATAGTTCCTACTGGAAACATATATCTACACACTCCCTTCAAATTAAAGAAAAACCCTTACTCTGTAAAGAATAAGGGACTATACAACCTGCACAATAATCATATCTAATCCTTGTCGATTTACTTGGAAGCCACTATCTCTTAAATCTGATGTACCAATTTGATAAGAAAATGGAAAAAACGTTGGATGGGAATTAATAATATCTAAAGACAATGAATCACCTTCAGAGTTCCTAATGATAGCTTCTGCAAGCCACTGTAATAATTCATTTGAAGTAATTGAAAACTTCTTAGATTGAATATAACTGTATCTCTTTTCACCAGGAGTAATAATTCCCCATGCTTTTAAGCTAGTTAGAGTAGCACTAGTCGCAACTTCAACTCTTCTTCTTTCTCCATATAAATTTTTCATTATCCTCCCAATCTGTTGACTCAAGACCTCTTCTTGTAACTTAAACAACTTGCCCATCTCTCTAACAAGATCGCCAAAAAACGGATAGGCTAAGACAGTCATCCCATAATGGAGTAGTATTCTTTCCGCTTTAGAGAGATCAGGTAGTAGCTTAAAAGCTTCTTCTTGTAGATGTTTGTGTTCATCTTCGACTAAAAACCAAATTTTCATTAACATTGCTTTTGCGCATCTTCTAGAGGCTGCTCCTTTAATCTCTGTAAATAAATAATCCTCTAATTTTTCATACATTTCTTTTCTTTCGGTTCGATTTGCCTCAGTTGCAGTATAGTCTAAATGATGTAAAAGTATCTTTTGGTCGAATCCTACTGGTTTTGTCATTCTATCTTCCTCTTTTATTAATTTTTTACTTTCACAAAAGGGACGACAACCTCTTGCAAGCTAATACCTCCATGACTTACAGCTTTCTTCCCTTTGCTAATAAATGCTTTATTCTGGTCGGCTAAGAGCACGTTAAAATCTTTTGGTAATCCTATATTTGGCCAAGTTATTACACTGTACTCATTTGCTCTTTCTTTGCATAAGTCCTCGTTATTATATATTCTAACACGTTCTCCTTTTGAATGAGCAAGAACGCCATCGTTTATCCTTCCAACACCAGTACATTCTGTATTCCCATGATCAGATGTAATGTATATGGTATAACCTGTATCTTGTAAATCTTTAATTAAATTTTGAAGATAACCACTCTTTAACCATATATCCAATTCAGCATAAATTCCTAACTGTCCTTGAATTGCTCCATGCATCAGTTTATCAATCGTATCTATAACTAACCCTGAAACTTGGATGTTGTGCTTTCTAAGGGCTTCAATGTTATCTTTACGGTATTCTTCATTTCCTAATGCTCTCTGGTAAGACACATTTTGTTTTAATACTCCGTTATTTTCCCAAAATGTCTTCCACAACAGTTCTTCTTTGTTTGTTGTATAGATACTATCAGCATACATCATTGGCATTTTCCCTGAAAAAATAGCTTGGCGTGAGATTGATGTCAATGTAGGCACCCACGCGAATACACCGTTAACTTCAGTCCGAATATCGTATTGGTTTAGGGCTTGTCTTATTTGGCTCCACTGAACAAAGCTCATTCCATCCAAAACTAATAAAGCAACTTTATCTTGATTCATCAACTCTAAATAGTTAGGGATTTGATGAACCATTGTAGGATTTGGTAGTATAGGAGAATTGTATATGCTAGCGTATCCTTCTAGCATCCACGACTCGAAGTTTGTATTTAAGTTAGATAAAGATTTTTGATAGTCATCAAACAGCTCTGCATCAGTACTTGACTCTATCTTATGGGACAAGTAAGATAATTCACCAATTAATTTACTAATATTTACCCAATCCTTATAAGATTCTACATTGACTGCTCTCAAACGTATCTTCCCAAGTAGGCTTTTAAACAATTCAATCTCAGCAGCATTCTCTTTGTTGATGATACCAGGATGAACCCAAGTCGGAAGGTTATTCTTATCTAACCCTTCAATCGGTTGTAGCTCTTTCTCTATGAATAGATCATTTAATAGCCTTCGAATATCGGGATCTGAAAATGAATGTTCAGTATGATAATAAGAGCTATCTGTTTCAGACTCTTTTATAACTTGCTTCTCTTTGTAAAGTCCATTTACATAAATAGACCATTCTTTTTCGAGAAATGTGTAGAATGAAGATTTGGATTCAATTAACTCTTTTACAGGTAATTGCCTAATGTCTTTTCGACTATGTAATTGTTCAACCAGGTAGTTACTTACATCATAAGGTAATTGTTGATTCCTATAATGAAAGGATAGCATGAATTTGATGAAGTCATTTTTTGTATCAATTGATTCCTGATGTATTTTATAAACTTTCTTCAACAGGAACTCGATAGTGTCTTTGTTAGAAGAAGAGCCTTGATACTGTCCGTAGACAGCATACAAGGCATCTAATTCATCAGAGTCCAGGCCTTTTAAGATTGGGTAAGAAAGTTTTGGGAAAATCTCGCCTAATTTCAAGCTAACTTTAATAGTGTCTTTGTATAAATCATATGGTATTAATCCATACTCATCGTTTCGAATTATTAACTTTAATGTTCCTTTAGAGATTAACTCTCTATATTTCGTCTCAAACATATATCGAAATGCTATTGGGTCATCAAAATCAGCTATTTCAAATAGATTCTTTTCAAGGTTTTCTATTACTTTGACATCTCTTAGTAAACCGTCTGAATCATTTGCAATATACACTTTTGTAAATGAACTATCAAAATGTTTAAGAACTTCATCTCTCCAACTATTCATAACTTCTCCTACCCCTTAAAGACCTAAGCGAATCTGTGCATTATCGAAGTACATTAGCAATTTATCATCTTCCTGGATCACTTTCTCTGGAAGCCTTGAACCTACATCAACAATTGTATGGTACTCTTTATTGCTCCATGCTTTTTTAAAGCCTGCACGAATAGCTTCAGTTCTAAATTGCTTAAGCTTCTTTTTGCTCTTGCTAATTTCCTCAACATAGGATTGAAATTCACGGAATAATGATTTTTCTCGAAGTTTTTCTAAGTCAGCTTGTTTATTTGGATCCGGCACATACCAGCGGTTTAGTGCTTTATTAATAAAACTAGGATCTTCTATGTTTATATTTCTTAGATCTTTATAATTTTGTTTAAGATATGTTGCAATTTGGTTTGGTACTACACCTTGCCCCTCAAAAACCAGGAAATTTTGCTCTAATAAAGAATCTAATTCTGGAAGTAGTTCATGCTTATCAATATGCTGAATTTCTTTCATATAAGCTGGATGAATATCCTGACGACTTTGTGGTTTTTTTATTAACAGTTGACGTAACCATTCTATTGCACTATTCTCATCCGATACAAATAAATTCATTTGTGCAAACTCTTTAACTAAAGTTCTCTTCTTATCATATTCTGCTACTTGATTTTCTAGGAATACCATACCATCTCGTGTCGGATATTTTTGAGTTATTTCTTGTTGGAAGTTAGCTGATGAGATAGGGACAGGGATTCCATTTTGCACATGATAAGCGACCATTCTATCAAACAGGACTCTTGGTGTTCTTTCAACGATTAACTGTGCCTCTCCCTTTTTACCTAAGAAAATTGGCAATTGATCTAAATGCTGTTTCACAAATAACCATGTTGTATCATTAGAACCCTGTGTACTTTTGATTTCCGTCACTAAGGTATCAGATGGCTTATATGCTGATATAACTAAATCCTGTTTTACAGCAGTAGTTGTTGTAACAGCCTTAAAACTTCCTTGTTTTTTATCAAGAGCCGAAACATTAGCAATAATAAATCCTGCTCTTTGTAGGGCTTCTTGAATAGAATTCCAAACACTTGCTTGTGAATTACTAAACTCTATAGTAATCCACCGTGAAGGTTTAAGCACTCTATAATATGTTTTAAAGCTTTCTTCCATTAACTTTTGATATTCAATTATCCCTTTTCTTTGTGTTGAATTGATTATTGCCTCAGAACTATTATTAGTTCGGATTTTTAACCAAACTTCCCAAAGATAGTTCAATTCTGAATACATAAGGTTCTTTCCAAAAGGTGGATCAGTAAAAATATAATCTACTGAATTATTTTTTAAAGATAAATTTGTTGAAGTTGACTGTGTTGTAACTGAACATTGATTAGAATCAACATTTTCTTCTAACAGAATTTTTTGAAAGTCACTTAGCTTCTTTTCTAATAGACTAATAACATTTCTTTCAAATATTAATGAAGGGACATATAATGTTCCACTTAGCCCTCCTGTACCACCGAACCGAAAACGGTTTGTCTTTGTAGCTCTGTTAATTGATGCTTGGAAAAAAAAGAGCAAATTTGTAAAGTATTTCGATTGTTTAGCCAAATCATAGAACTTGGCTAGGGTTATTAAGTTTCTCCGAGTATAAAAATGGTGAACATGAGTATATCCAATTCTGTCATTTCTGCGGGATTCATCCCCTTCAGTCATTCTCTCTGTTGGATACCAATAATTACTCTCCATGTCATTTATTTTATTCAATAACTCAACATCTGACTTTTCAACCTTTTTTTCATAGCGAGTTGACCCTATAGAATAATATAAATATACAGGCTTTTGTTTGATTTGCTTAACTGTCTTTCCTAGCTTTAAATCATATATACTTTCCCAAGAACGTTCTAAATCCTTTTTCTTTAATTTACTAAGACAGTTTTCACATTCAATGTCATTACTATTTATTTTCTTATTTTCTACATCAACCGCAACATTCCAGTAGTTGATTTCCTCCGAACAATTGGGACAAATAAATATGTCGCTCCATACAACATTGTTTATATAACCTTTCTCACCATTTTGATTGGTTGTTTCATACATCCAACTACATTCTTCTTTTACTTTTTTTAGAATATCATTAGATATTCTTAGGAATTCATTAGTGTTAATATCATGGTTATAATTGTATGAAATTAAGGTTGCTGAAGGAGATAAATCATTAAGGATTATTTTCCTTTGACCAAGTTTTGATATTCTAATATTATCTTGGAGTACATCTCCTTCTTTAACTCTATAACCTAGCTCTTCAACCTCTTTGGCATTTGCACAACGCTTTGCTGCAACTCCTGTCATTCCTGTTCCTGAAAATCCATCTAACACAATGTCACCGGGTTCCGTATAATGTAGTATATACCTCATTATTGCTTTATAAGGTACTTTTGTATGATAACTGTGGGCATTATATACAGCATCATTTTTTCCTTCACTAACATCTGATGCAAATGGCTCTCTATTATAGTTTTCTGTATCTTTATTATTAATTTTAGCCTTTTCCCATTCATTAACTAAATCATCTAACCAAGGGTTAGGACATGCTGTATAGAATGGAGGGTTAGAAAGAGCTAGAATATCTTCATCATTACCTATTGGATATCCTTCTATATTTTTTAATTCACCGAGTTTTTTTCTAAGTTCCTCAGTAAAGTACTGTCTACGTTCTTTATCATTCTTAAAAGTCTTACCCAGAACAGTAACCGGTTTATCATTCTCAACTTCTTCATATAACATAGTCAATTGCTCATTATCTTTTGAAGCCATTTTACCCCTCCATTACTTTCTTAACATCATTCTTACACGATTTGTATTTGAATTCCCAATTTTGTTCTTTAGCATTGACTCAAAACGACTTCTCACTTCATCAACAGTCAACGGACTACCGTTAGCAAGCATTTTCTCTAAGTCGTTAAAGGAAATCTCAACTTTCTCTATACCTTGTAGCAATTCTTTGATTGTTTGTATCAGTTGCACATCGATTGGTAACGAAAAGTTACCTTGTTCTATGAACTCATTAATCAGGGTTTGTTGTGATGAACTTAAAAGAGAAATACTTTGTTGTACTTCAGGGTCATTAAAATTGGTTAAGAGAGATTCAGTCCAACTATTTAACAATTCACCTAATTGGTCCTCTAAATCTTCTAATGTATTGAGAATCTTATGATCATCTTTAGGTCTAAACTTACAGTTTGGACATATTGGATTATTCTCCAAAGTTTCTTTAGTTAAACTCCAACACGTTATTAAAGAATTCACCTTATTTTGCCATTCCGTTAACGTTTGTGAAGGTAAGTATTCAATCGCTGTCAAGTCTTTTAAAGCTTGGTGTCTTTGATCTGAGAGGAGCTTACTCTTTTTATTATCCTCTGTTGCATTTAACCTTTTTGCATTATGGAGCTTCATATAGATGTCCATGTATTCTTCTTTCAGTTGATCAATCTTTCGTAGTTCTTCTTGACCTGTTTCACCTTCTATTAATACATGCAGCAAGTCCGTAAGAGCTAATTCCACATCGTCCTGCCACTCGTGACCTAATGGTAAGTGGTGTTGTGCACTTGTGAGGTAAGTTGCTTTATTTGTAAATTCAGCTGCTCTCTCTTTTAGCTTTGTTAATTTATTAAGGAAGGTTAATGATTCTTCCTGTTTTTCAATTTCCTCAACAGTATATTTTAAGTTGTGTAATTTAGCAGGCGTATTGAATACTTGTAACCCTTCTAAGAACTCTTTAAATTGTGTAAGTTTATCACGATGTTCTTGAATTTCAACACTTGATAACACTGTACCTTCCCAAATAGGAAAGCCAGTTTTAACATCGTTTATCATCTTTACAGTGTCACTTAATATTGAACGAGCTTTTGAGTTCATTTGTCCAATACCCATGTCTAAAGATTTATCTTGAAGAAAAGCTTCACCAATATCAAACATTCTAAAAATTGCTCTAATTGCTGGTAGTGGTAGACCGCTTGGTTTCTTTATATGGCTGAAATGAACAAAATCTTGCTGTGACACTCTTAGTAATTGATCAAAGTTCATCGCATCATAAGTTTTACCGTCAATTGTAATTACGATTTCCCCACTTTGTACCAATGCTCCTAAAATTACCGTAAATATTTCAGGTTCCATTTTAAATTGTTTAGTCAATCTTATGTCTTCTGTTCCTTGACTGGTAAAAACATCCTCGATGAACTCTGATTGGTTTACAACTTGTCCTTGAGCCTTTTCATCTAATTTTTCAATCACCCATTTAGCATACCCTGATTGGCGGACATTCACCTTTCCTTGTTCATCAAGTAGCACAAGTCCATTTAAAATCGCTTGTCCTTGCCTTGTGTTTGCACCAGCTAGATTTTTTAATGCATCTTGCACATAAGTAGGAAAATTTTCTCTCGTCAATAGTGATTGAAGCTTACTAAAGGAAGGATAGTCAGAATACTTTTCTTCAAACCATTGACTTAAACATTCCGATGATACAGAATCAACAATCTCCCTCACACTCGCACCTGGTGGAATAAACATTCCATATTCGGCTACACGATCCGTTTTCCCTTTATAGGCTAATTCGAAAGCAGTCGTTAAATTTTCTCTTAACCATTTAACTAATTCCCTTAGGTACCCTTCCGCTTTGGATTCATAGAGGCTTTTTGTACTACTGGAAGCAGTAGTTGCCATTTCTTTTGCACCAGCATATAAACTAAGAGCTCTCATAAACTTTTCATCTTTATCCACTAATTTAAAGAACACTTCATCTGCCTTTTGCTCGTCTTTAAATTTTGGTGGTGAAAACGGTTGTAACAAGTAAATGTAAAAGTCTCTTGGAGGCTGCGCTGTTGAACGTTCATTAGGTGCCCCAAAGAAAATATACCCTTGTCTTGTTACTTTACGTTCTTGCCAAGGGAGTTCATGTAACCAGATTCGATAATTCGTAACATACGTATTCTCAGCAACTTGAGTAGCTAGCTTTAATGCCTCGAAATAGTATCGATCCAATTGATCATCAACTAAGCTCTCTGCTTTTTGTTCAATAAGGTCATCAACAGCAACATCTTTTTTTATATCCATAAAGTACTGACCGTTTGATTCATTTGTTGAAATATATTGAAAGCTAACTGTTTTTTGTATTTCTCTTAGAACCGACTCAATTGTTGTCTTTAAGAAATCTGCGGCATCATCATCGTCTAACATTATAATATGTAGGAACAGATTGTCTTTTAGTTCTTCTGGTGTTAAACCAACTTGAGCATAGATTTCATCCGTAGTTAATCTAAACACAGCTAAAGCCTGAACAATTCTTTTCGCCATTGGCTTATAGACTGGTTTAGTAAAAGCATTTTGAATTCGGTCTTGCAAAATTTTTGCTTTAGACATGACCTCACGAATATCAGGATTACTTTTTAAAGATGGATCATTCTCAATGTATGGCCAATAACTATCAAATGAAATTAAACCAGGTTCTTCGTCCGGAACATCTTCATCCATAATTTTTCGCATCTCATTACTAAGCGTCTTTAAAATGACACGTTTTTCAGTTATGGTCACATTTTCGAAAGTTGACAGATAAGCAGGGTGAATTGGAAACATACTTACATACTGTTCTAACTCTTCTCCTAGACGGTCATATAAGCTTGTGAACTTTTGTAAGTGCTCCCGAATTAGCGCTCTTTGTTTGTCATCCTTTTTCAAGAGACGTTGAGAGACAACGAAAGCGATGTCTTCTCTAATGATTCGAACTTGTTCAAATCTCTCTCGAACACGACGAAGTTGCTCTGCAACGAATTGAAATTTAGGGTTATCAAAGAGCATCTCCTGAACCCCAGCAATGAAGCGAAACTTAGTCTTGCTACAAATTTCGCCTATCTCACGTAAAAAGCCCAAATCTAAATAAAGTTCTTGTTCTTTTCTACCTCGTAAGTAATCCAATAATTCATCCACTACTAATAGCAACCCATGATTAGGATAAACATCATGGAACGCTGTCATCATTTCAATCAATGCATCTTTGTTGTTTCTGATTTGGTCGGCTGAAGGAAATGAATAAGATACTCCTAAGTCATCTAAACCATCTTCAATAGCACCACATATAATATCTCTAAAAGATGTTTGTACACTTCCTATTTCAGTACGAATAACCTTGAATTTGCCTTCAATTTCTTTCGCCTTATTAGCTACCTTGTCATTATTGATCCTTTCACTTGCACCATCTAACTCTGCAATTGTTGAAATCACACTCATTAAATGTGATTTACCAGTACCGTAATTACCAACAATTAAAAGACCTTTATTATCTGCAGGTCTGTTGAATTGTAGCTGCTCGAATACAAGTTCATCTAAAATTTCCGCCATACGATTTGAAATGACGTATGTATCTAATAATTTGAAAGCATTTTCCTTTTCATTTGCGTCTGTAAGCTGAACAACAGATTCAATCGGCTCAAAATGAATTAAATCACGATACTTCATTAGAACTCCCCCTATAATTAATTAATCAAAATTTATAGCAACTGCATCATATTCATCGTATGAGTGAAACTCTATATGCTCGTGTTGAGCATATGTAAGTTTATTGTTAATGATGTCACCTTTCCAGTTAACTATTAGTATGTAATTCCTACTGATATCCTCAAATAATTTCAAGGGATCTTGCTTCAATTGTGGGTCAAATAATACTTCAATATGGTCTAATATAATAGTGTTTTCTATAGCGTTTTGTTTAACCACGTCTTTTAAAAAAGTCACAACTCTCCTATGTCTTTTGTTAATAGGGATATCTTTTAAAAGTGTACTTAGTTCTAAATTTATATTTAGCTGAGGTAAGGCAAGCTTCTCATCTAAAAAGCTTAAGTCTTTCCATTTATGATTAATGATTAAAATAAGCTGATGTCTTCTCTTGCTAATCATCTTTAACTCTTCTTTAATAGAAAATACTAAATGTTCTTTCATAGAATTCACCTACATAATAGTAAAATTTTTCTAATTACACTATAACAAATTAAGGGCAATTTAGCATTAATATTAAGGCATGAAACACTGTTATATTTTGTTAAAGAAAAAACGCACTAATCCAAAAAGCACAATAAACGTCTAATATGTTTACTGTGCTTTTCATTGATCGTTATCGCTTATAAAGACAAAACCATTTCTTTAAATGCGAGTTGTTCTTGCAATGAAAATTTCATACGCGTAAAGGAATCTTTTCCAGCTAAAAAACTTTCCCCAGGAATCCCCAAGAAAATTAAGCGTTCAAATTTTCGGTCTTCTTCAAATATTTTTAAAAGAATGCTTTCAATGTGCTTTCATGTTGATTCTTTTTTGACTTTTTAATACTTCACACCTTTACCTCCCAACAAATCTTTCCCTGAGTGAAAAACTGTATCTACCTGTTCCATTACATCGCTTACATCTAATATACACTCCAAATATTTTATTCAAACGATCTATTCTAACATTTAAGTAAGCTCTTATATTATCCCCAATTTTTAAAGATGGCTTTTCCTATAATTCGGGTATTGCTGTATTAATTATCCATCTTTCCTCGTCACATAGCCACTCCTTAAACCTTACTTCCCATTCCTTAGGGTTTTCTTCCCTTTGCATTTCGTAATAATTTTTTGGGGTTAGATCGGGAAGATATTTTAAAGTAAAATGATAACCTTTAAATAATGATTCTACCTTTTTTACTACAGCATATCCTTCAATATTTTTCTTTGATTTAGTAGAACCAAAAAACCATCCTTATAGTAAAACTCAATTCGTTCTTCACTTTTATTGTAACGTAATTCAACAATTTCCCCCACTTTAGTCCGCATTGCTGCTCTTTTAACTTGTCCGTCTTAATTAGCATTGACAAATTTTAGAGATTGCATTTTGGGGAGCCTCCCATTAAAAAATTCTTCACAAAATCCACGCTAAGGACTATGAAAACTAATTCATAGATCGATTTTAACATATAACCCCATTTCCCTTAAGAATTTCAAAAGGTGTATTG
The DNA here is from genome assembly GCF_014207435.1 of Salirhabdus euzebyi. Classification (GTDB taxonomy): domain Bacteria; phylum Bacillota; class Bacilli; order Bacillales; family Alkalibacillaceae; genus Salirhabdus; species Salirhabdus euzebyi. The sequence goes on along the minus strand of NZ_JACHGH010000001.1, from coordinate 48,900 downwards.
ATTACTTTATTGACAAAAAGTGGACAAACCCCTTTAATTTATCGACTACTAATTAAAACGGTTACAATACTACTAAGACATTTGTCCATTGTGTTTCCTGATTCAAAAGTATGCAAACCCACCACAATTAGTTTTAAAAGGTTGACCTCTCCTTAAAATAATTCAATAATCCATAATTAAGTAAAAAGAATAACTACCCTATTAATGATAAACTTTAACCTCCCAAAGATTATTTATGTCACTCCCCACCAAATAGCCTTCTTTATTTCAAGTAATCGATGGAAATTCACACTTTTCACAAATGACAATGCTTAATTAATTTACACAAAAAAAGAACAGTCATTGACTGTTCCAAACAATATGTCATTATGTTCGATTAACTTACACAGTTAGTTTTTAATAGGTTCTTTGTTTGACTTTTTTCAACCTCTAATTTAAAAATCCCTTCAGCGATTGCTTTCCCTAGTATTGGTGGTACAGCATTACCAATTTGTCTATACTGAGCATTTCGCCCTCCACAAAAGATGTAATCTTTGGGAAATGATTGTAATAGTTGAGCTTCATATGGAGTAAATGTTCGTGGTTGATCTGGATGTATAAACTTCAATCCATCTTTCTCCATATGAGCTAAAATTGTGTTAGAAGGTCTACTCCAGCTATGTTTAACATAGGTATCTTTGTGTTTATTTTTTGCATATGGATATAATTCATCTAGAAAATCATTATAATCCTCTGATAAAGGGTTCATAAATCTAGCAGAATTACTTCCTTCTTTCGTTAGAATAAATATAATAATATCTCTAAAATTATGTTCTCTCGATTGGTGTGATTTAACTATAGAAGGATTACCTATTTGATTTATTTCAAGTTTTTTCACCAGGTCATTATAATAATCTAAAAATTTCTTTAAATTATGAATTTTATAAGTTTTCCTATCTTTTATTCGCTCATATTCTTCCTTTAACGAGGAATGTAAAGTATTTAGTACATCTTTTTCTTTTGGATATTTAAAAGCCAAATCTCCAATATTTTCAACAAATACTTTTAAACACATTTTATAATTTCTCGATATAACCTCAATGTTTTTAAGGTTTTCCAGTTTTGCCGTGGAGATTTTAGGTAACCGTACTGGCAAAGAACTTATAGCATCTCTTACATTATTAAGTGTCCCAGCACCTATTATCTTTGGATTATCCATTCCAAAGCGATTTGCTATAATTATAATCCTTTTACGATATTGAGGGACAGCAAAATCTGCTGCATTCAAAACTTGGAATCGATCTGTGATGCTTTCTTCAATTCTAGTAGTATAACCAATTGATTCTAGTTCATCACAAATTAACTCTATTACTTGTGTTTGATTTTTATTTAATTGATTATACCCATCTACTTTTTTGGAGAGCATTCCCTCTACATTTTCAAAAACAACATATGAGGGCCTAACTATTTTAACAAGTTCAAAAAAATGTTTATATAAGGTATTTCTTGGATCATCTTTTAGCTTTTCACGCATTTCCTTTGTCCCCGATCTAGCAGGACCAGCTAATGAAAAGGTTTGGCATGGCGGTCCACCAATAATGACATCTACATTTTTACAAGTTCTGATTACTTCTGATTTAATCGCCTCATCTGTAATATCTCCTTGTATGACCTTGTCTGATCCAATATGATTGCGTAGCGTATCGCAAGCACTGTCATCAATTTCAAGTGCCCGATGTATATCAAACTGTATATTTCTATTTTTAGCTTGTAAAAATCCAGTGGAGAAGCCTCCCCCACCCGCAAATAGATCCAGCACTTTTAATTTTCTCATAACAATACTTCCTTTAATTAATCTTTCAATCTATCTTCTCTATTTTATCCGTTGTAACAATTGTAGGCAAGAGCCAACCTTGCTCTTGCCTACGTTGTTTAATAAGCTTTTCGCATTTGATTTTCTTTCATCAGCATGTAATATTGGTTCCAAATATCCCGAGAAATTTGATGGTTTTCAATCACCACACCAGTTTCTATATTTTTTTGGAAGCCATGATAGGAAAAGTTAGCTGAAGTTAATAACAATTTTTGTTGATCAATAATTATAATCTTGGCATGAAGACTAGTAAAATCTTCTTCCTTAGAACCTATCCAGTGATAAACATTTAATTGATATTGCTCTTTTTCCCAATGATCCATTATTTCCTTAAAATTTGATTCCACCTTATTAACGATAATATTAACACGACAATTTCTTTCAACCGCCTGCTCGATACTCCTTAATAGTTTCTTAATGTCATCATTTTTAAAAGAGAAATTATATCCTACTATAAACACTTCAGACTCAGCAGAATCAATTAAGTATTTAACTGTTTCATAAGTCTTAAGCTTAATTGGACCTTTCTCTAATAAAGGACCGGTCCATACTGGAAATATTCTCGGTTCAGATTCCAATTGGGACTTTGCCATTTTATATGCAACTTCCAGATAATTTCTCAACTGAGCTGAAGATACACTATTACTTTCGGCCTCTTTAATCATTTCAAACGCAAATAATTCAAGATCAACAGGTAACCTTAAAGTTGCTTGCCAATTAGAGTAAGAATAAATGCTTTCACTTTTCTCCAAATAGTCTACAAATTGATGATAGAGGTTTTCGCTACTTGATGATGATAAACAAGCAGACACAAAGTGTATCAAGTAATCAAACAGCTTATTCAATGTCAAAAAACTCCCTCGCCTGGTTTGCTACGGTCCTAACTAACAAGGAACGATCAAGGTAACGGTTCGACTTTTCACAAGAAGTTTCAGCAACTAGCATACAGCTATGACAAGCAGCACCATTAATATCGATTAATTTATCTACATCATATTCCGCACACTGTGGATCGCCAGAGCAATATTGTGCTGCAGCAAGAGCACGGGCAAGAATTGATTCAAATTTATTCTTTTCTCCTAGTTCAACTAACCCACCTAAACTACCCTCGGAATCTACTGTAGCCGTATAAATTAAAATACCAGCCATTCCTTTTTCTTGGTCTGAGTATATTCTCTCCTTAAGAGCTGATGAAGAATAACCCGAATGCATAGTTAATTCTCGGATTAATGCGTGGGATAGCGTATGAAGCAACACATACCTTAAGCCTGGAAATGCTGGAATTTCATTTTCCGGTACTTTTCTATCTAGATATAGTTTCTTATGTGCTTTTTCCATTCCAAACCCATAATCGCTATTTTCACTTTCCCATTTTTTTAACTTTTCATTACTAATAGTTAAAAAGATACCTTCCCCATAGGTCTCTACTCCTGGCAAAAATGGTTGTGGAGTGGCACTTAATGGGGCAAGTTCTACAGTACCATTAGAAGATTGTTCCTCTTCTTTTTCATTTTCAGATTCACCTGACAGTCTTGATGTTAAATCAGGTAATGGATGGATTCTAGTAAACCCCTTTAAAACCATGACTTCTTTTAAACGTTTAACACGTACTAGGTTTGAAATAAAACTATCAAATCGTTTCGGGACGTCTACGACTTCCGTTTCAAAATCTATCCCTTCATAATTATGGTGGTCCGTTAACAACGCATGATATTCTGGGGTTCTCAAGTCGATGTCTCCATTGCTGTTTTCTTTTAATTTTTGTACAATTTTCCATACTTTATCCAAACCAAGCCTGTTTATATCAGGGTTTCTTTTATAATAGCTATCGAATTCCCTGCGATCTGTAATTAATTCCTCATCATTAAAATCAATATTCTCTTTTATAAAACCTTCGATGCCGTCTTGCTGCATTTCCTTTGGAAGGACAATGGAACTCTCGATGGAAGAAAAGTAAATATTTGAAGCACCTCGTAGCAACAATTCTTTGTCATTGTCACAATCCTCTTCATAATCTCTTAACCAAGGCCTTCTCCCACTACATTTACCAAGAATTTTGTTATTAGAAAATCCATCACTCATCGATCTTTTTATATCACACTCTTTGCAATAAACGACCAAGTCTTTAAGAGACCCTGTCTCCCCTTCATCTAATAAATACAGTTTACAAGATTTCGGGTCATACTTTCCTTTTTTATGGACATAAGGTCCCCATGGAAAATCATTGATATGCCCTTTTAAACAGGTTACGATAAAACGCACAGGGTGAGTTTTTACTTTTGGACAAGGCTCTTCATTGTCAGGGTTTTTACAATATAAAATCCCATCTTCTTCAATAAATTCTCTACCACTATATTTACCAATTTTTCTACACTTTGGACAAACATGGTATTCCGGAAAACGGTATGCAGGAATCGTGCCAAATTCTTTTTCTTTACTTATTGGGATTGATTTTATTTGTTGTATCTTTAATTTTTCCCTCAAGCGCGGTTCTTCAATTGTTTTTGCCTTTGAAACATCAAAATTATCCCATTTGTCAATTCCCCCCATTATTACAGAGTAATCAGGCAAATCAACAATGGATCCTGGACCAAAGGTTGTGATAAATTGGCTAGGTCTTAGTTCGCCAACCTTTTTACTCACTCAAATCAGTCCTCCTTCCTAATATATATACCTGCTACTGCTTCTACATCTCGCATAGAATTTGGTGTATTGTAGGTACCTTTCGATGAATCTTCCCCTATTGGATATAAAAGGTTTGATTCCTTATCCGGGTTGAATTTATGGTAAAGCAACTTACTTTTACCCGAATCCTCTTCCCATTTTTCTAAGAGCTGCTCCAGATGATCACGGATTGCTTTTTCAGGAATACCCATCTTCTTCACTCTCTTAAGAAATACATTGATAACTTCTTCTGCTAGTTCATTTACCTTTTCAATATTATTTGCTGCTGTGTTATTTGATAGATCAGCAATTCCTAAACGTAACATCGATACTAATACAGCAGCCAGTCCACGATCACGCGCTCGTGACGCAAATGGTGTAACACTTATAGGCTCCACATAGCGGTATAAAGCTGCATGATATGCATAGAATTCTTCATAATGTGAAATATCCCTAGGTCTTGCCCAGTTATATGCTGTAATAATAAGACCAGGGTGTCTTCTCCCTACTCTACTCGTTGACTGAATATATTCAGCTGTTGTTTTAGGTTGTCCATTTACAACCATTAATCCTAATCTTGGAACGTCAACCCCAACTGAGATCATGTTACTTGCTAATAACACGTCTACAGGGGTTAATTTTCTCTCTTCGCTAAATTTTTGCATCAAACGATCAAGTAAGATTGGTATCTTCCCTGAATCAAGACGACTTGTTAACTCCGGGACGTCCCGATCTAATTCCCGCTTTTTGAATTGAAACTTATTCTCCTCATTAAATTGCCTTTGTAGGGTGTTCATTCTGGCAGGAACGTCATCCTCAATTAATCGTACTGCTCCACCTAGTTCACGGATACTATTAAAGTAACCTACTAACGTTTGATACGGATCTAAGCTTTCTGAGTCAAATTCTGAAGCAAAATCCATAGCGGTTATGCTAGATAATAAATTCGCATACGCCCTTAACTGTGCTGTTTTCATACTTCTTCCTGGAGCAAATAAGCCAACGTACATTCTCCCTGGCATCTCCTTTAAATCTCGTTGTTTGGCAAAAAATGAATCTGTATGTGTAAGTCCCGGACTCGGGAAAATTTGTGTTTTTCTTGTATACAAACCACTGATTTGTTTATGAGCATTCTTAATGGTTGCTGTTGATGCAATTACCTTTGGACCAAATTCTTTTTCATCAATGGTTATAGAGGATAAATGATCTACAGCCGTTTCATATAGTCCCACCATTGTGCCTAACGGCCCAGAAATTAGGTGTAACTCATCTTGGATAATTAAATTTGGAGGATGTACAGGTTCCCTATTGATGAGATTAGTGTTACCTGCCACATTTTTCACATTAGTTAACTCTTTACGAGAGTCACCATGGGATACAAATCCCCAAGCATTTACTTCACCCTTTACTCTACCAAAAAGGTTTTGAATTTGTGGCTCCCAAGGCATACGAGCAAATTTATCCACTGTCCCTATCACCATATCAGGTAATAAACGATAGATTTCTTCATCTGTAACCAAAACAGGTAGTCCTTCTCCTCCTGAATTATTTTTATGGAAGGAACAATCCTTGTTGGGACAACAGATTAATAATCTTCTTTTTTTATCTTTTACTTTATAGGATATATAAAAAACTTTTGGATTCTTCTTGTCGTCAACGAGTTTTTCTCCACACCATGGACAAGCAACTAGCTGAATCGGTGTTCCTTTTATATTTGAAGGAAAAAATTCTGTATTTCGATTTATGGCGTCTTCTTTTGCTTTAATAACTTTGCGAGCATCATCAAATTTGTTTGGAACACTGTTATCCCCAACCCATAAACCTATTCGAAAGCGTGTGTTTCCCCACTTATTAGGATTTTCTTTTCTAATTTCTTCACATGCGCAGATCATAGCTGTTGCACGCTGGAATTGTTGGATCGTTAGAAGTCGTAGCGTATATCGCATGATAACAGATACCCCCACATCTGTACGGTATCCATGAACTTTCTTTATCCTACGGTATCCAAGAGTAAATGCTGCTAAACCTAAGTAAGCTTCCGTTTTACCACCACCGGTCGGAAACCATAATAAATCAGCAATTTCTCTATCCTTAGATGTTGGATCCACAACTCCCTCTATATTCTGAAGAAAAAAGGCAATCTGGAAAGGACGCCATTCCGATTTCACTTCACTTAAAGAGCCACCTTTTTCAATAACTTCTGTATGAGCTCTTTGGTTTGCCATTACTTTATTTGCAAAGAGAAATGCATCCAAGATTTCTTTATTTTCATTATCCTTAAGCTTTTGTAACCCATTCCACATACGCTTTAAAGATGCTTCACAATTCTCAATGTGTTGTTTGGCAGTTTCTTTGTATTGATCCTCGATTTCTTTTTCATATTCAATCCATCTATCCTGAATCCATTCACCATACTCATTCAGAAGTGGCGTTAAAGCTGTTTCTACTTCTTTAGCAGTCTTCATTTTTGCTAATTCATCCATATTTAATGTCCCGTCTTTATCCTCACTCCAACTAGGAGGAATTACCATTGGAATTTCATGCGCTGGGATAACTTCTGTTTCTAAAACCCCAGCCTTTAAGGAATGTTCATTTACGGCACTCCATCTAACGGCAATGCTGTGCCCAACAGCATAGACCCCTTCTTTCCGATAAAGTAATTCATTTGATTTGGTATCCTCATCCTGGAAAACCTTCTCGTTATTTGAAAAAGCATTCCTAACCATGAAAGATTCAGCATATTTACTTTTAATCTTAATTTTTGGTTGGAAAACACATTTATGGTCAATGTCACGCTCATCCGTTTCTTGGACATAGCGATTTACTAAAAACAAACTAACAGCATAACTATTTTGATATGGCCTTACAATCCATTCGATTTGAATGGATTCTTTCTTCTGCTCCGCCTCTTTTATCTCTTTTCTCGGAACACTTTCCACCTGTTTTTTACCAGTTTTTTTTGTTAAATCAATTGAAAATCCCTTTAGTTGATATGGAATTCTTGCCCAGTTTTTTTCCCCTATATCTTCGTACATACCTAACTCTACATCAACTGTGATTTCGGGTGAGCCTTTATCCACTAGAAAAGAGAGACCAATTGCAGATGGATTCATCGCTTTTGCTAATGGGGCTACTGCTTCGAAAGCCTCTTTTGACGTATCTCTCCCCTGTACACCATCATATTCATTTTCTTCCGATGCTACACTGGATTTCATTGGCCAAAGTATCCCTAATAAATACTTTTGTAAAGGCGTATTATTAATGACTTCGTTCTCATTTTCGTAACCGACCAATTCATAGCTTAAACGTTCAACTAATTTACCCCTAACCTTCCGATCAGACTTAACCACAAAAACCCTCCTTATTTAATTCAAAAAACCGTTACAAACATTTTACCAAAAACTTGCATCTACAAATAGGTGTTTTTCTGGTAAAATATTGTAAGAAGTATAAGACTCTCTATTCATTCTGATGAGGGGTGTGTGTAATATGTTTAGAATATTAGAATCCTTAAATCCCAAGCAAAGAGATGCTGTTACGACACCTGCTCAATATACACAAATTGTGGCCGGGCCAGGCACCGGAAAAACCACCACACTTGCAGCTAAAATACTTTATGTACAAACAGAATTAGGTGTTGGTACAGATAACATATTAGGAATATCTTTTTCAAGATCTGCTAAAAGCCAATTATTGAAAAAGCTTGAGGAATTTACAGGTATTATCGGTTATGGAGGAAAGCCTACAATTCTAACGTTTCATAGCCTAGCCTACCGAATTATTAAGTTTGGAATTCGTTATAATGAATCACGTTTTCGAAATGGTTTTGAACGGGTAGCTACTGAACAGTTTATTGAATTAGACCCTGCTTTAATTAAGGGTTTATGCAATGAGTATGCAGATCGAGATATTGTTAATATTGCATTAGCAAAAGCGTATAATTTAATCCGACAAGGTAATTTAACGAACTCGCCAATAAAAGATTGGCATTCTATTCCAGAAGATGAAGTTTATCATATCAAAACATACGAACAAGGCAGAATAAGAATTGAAGCAAGGGACCTAATAACCTATTGGAAACGTATCAATAAAATAGAAAAGATAAAGAATGTAACGGATTTTCAAGGGTTAATTTCTGAAGCAAGTCACCTTTTAACCTTAAAACAACAAACCTATGAAACAATTTCAAAAAGCTATTCTTATATTTTTGTTGATGAATATCAAGATACATCATTAGCTCAAGAAGAACTGTTATTTTCACTAATAAGTTCAACTAATTCCGTTACTGTAGTTGGTGATAAAAACCAAACAATTTATACCTTTAATGGTTCAAATCACAAGAACATGGACCGTTTTGTAAGTAAATGTAAGGAAATTGCTCCACTAAGTACTCATGAGATTAGGTTAACAAGAAACTATCGTTCTACGGAAGAAATTATCAAAGTAGCTAATGAGTTTATAGGAGAAAAAACTATTGAACCTGCTGAAGAATGCTCTGGAATAACTCCAGAAGTAGTAGAAACTCATTCTATGACATTAGCAGCAGAATACGTTGCAACTAAAATAAAGGAATTAGTTAAAGATCCAGCATTCACACTTTCAGATATTTGTATTTTGTACCGAAAGAATTCAGAGTTTTCTCCTCAAGCTGATGAAGTATATAAACAGCTGGATAAATTATCACTTCGATACAATGTTTTTCAAAACCAAGACAAGACTGAGTCCCTTATAGACCAAGTTTTAAAAATCCGCATGGAATATGAGGATGAACCTTTAAATGAAGTAATCGAAAAATTACAAGTGATAGATGAAGACTTTGCAGAACTTATTAATTTCATCAAAGAATGTATGAATCAAGGTGCTTATGACACGGATGATTTAAGTGAATATATTGTTGAATTAGAAGAAGAGGATGCAGATTTAATTACAGAGACTGACTCTCTATCCGTTAAAACTGTTCATGATGCAAAAGGCTTAGAATATCCAATTGTATTCATTTTATACTTGGGCGACCGTGAATTCCCTCATAGTAGTCGTCCAAATATTGATGAAGAAAAACGTTTGTTATACGTTGGTTTGACTAGAGCACAAAAACAATTATATGTGCTAGGACAAAAAGGTATCGAATTTGAAGGATTTCTTGACAATTGTATTACTTCTACCACTAAACATGTCCTTTATCATTCTTCAAAAGATGAAGAAAAAAATAAAGGATTCTCAGTTGAAGATAAAGCAATAATAGACGAAACAACAAAACAACTTGAAGAAGATGAAAAGAAACGAAAAGAAGAATTACGAAAATTAATGGATTTGTTTTAAGGAGTGATTCCGATGCCAAAAGCAATTGAGTTAACGAGACAACAAAAAAAATGTGTTACTTTTAAGCCTAAAGGTGATTTATTAATTCAAGGTATACCCGGTAGTGGTAAATCAACAATTATTTTAGCACGGGCAGAATATCTCAAAGAAATACTACCAGATGACTCTCTTTTAGTTATTACTTTTAGCAGAGCTCTAACGAACTATGTGCGTCAATTATCTGCTAAAACGGGTTACAGACCCCTAGATGCCAAAACCTTTCACCAATGGGGACAAGAAATGCTAGAGCACACCGACTATCCTCATACCCGTTTAATTGTGGGAGATAAGCGGGAAAGTGCCATTAGGTTTGCTAAAAATATTGTAAATAAAAAAAATGAAAATGTTAATTTTCCTAATATGATAGAAAACTCTAAGAGTGATAAAGCACTTATTAGATTCCTTTGTGATGAAATTGAATGGATTAAAGGGATAGGAATTACAACCAGAGAAGACTATTTATCCATAAAGCGATCGGGACGAGGTACTGATATTCGTGTTACAAAGATACATCGCGATACGATTTATGATGTACTTGAAAAGTACAATGAATTACTTTCTGGCCACTATAAACATCAGGGAATTGACGGTGATGATTTAGCAAGAATTCTCGTAGATAAAGCAGACCAGATCCCTGCTTCACTTCGCCCTGATCATATTTTAGTAGATGAAGCCCAAGATTTACACACAATGCAATTAAAGGCAATGAGTTCAATTGCTAAAAAAAGTCTAACTATTGGTGCCGATAAAGGCCAACAAATATATAGACGTTCATTTACCTGGAAAGCCGCAGGCATTAAGGTGGCAGGAAACCGAAGTCAACTATTAAAACAGACATTTAGATCTACTAGACAAATTATCAGACTTGCTAATGACTTTCAACAACAAGATAAAATCTATCTCAAAGATGAAGATTATTACCGTGCAGAAGAACCAAATATTGATGGAAAGGTACCAGAGTTATGCCTTTGCGAAGATAGCGAGAATGAAGACAAAGTAATTTTAGAGCACGTGAAAACGATTAGAAGTTCTTATCCAGAAGACACAATTGGAATAATTGCTCAATCCCATTACAAACTTGACAAGGTTAAAGAGCTTTTAGAAGATAAAGGCATTCCAGTATATCGGGTAAAGGATGACAACGCTGATATAGTATCACCGGGTGTTAAACTCATAACCTATCAATCTTCTAAAGGCCTTGAATTTGATAATGTTATAATAACAGACCTTAAAAAAGGTAAATTACCCTATCGCGCACCAGCACCTGGAGAAGATGAAGAAGATTTTATGTCACGGGAGCGAAAGAAATTGTACGTAGCAATGACACGAGCTAAAAAGACTTTGTTATTAATTGCGGTTAAGGAATATTCATCTTTTGTGAATGAATTGAATAAGGATTTATATAAATTGTATAGGAAATGATATAGAGAGATGAAGAACTATTTACTTATAGTTCTTCTTTTTCTTGGCTTTAAAAAGAACATTGGACGATTTGAATTAATAGAAACAACTTAGAAGAAAAACTATGGAACCCCCTTATTATCAGTTGCGATTGACAAAGTGAAGAGTTCAGATAAGAGAGAAAAATTAAATTGTTAGAGGAAAGAATGCAGTTAAAGTAATTAAGAAGGGAATCATAACCTTCCTAAAAAGATGCGAATCTTGAATTCCAGCATTAAAAAGGAGAAGAGAAATCATCCTTTACAAACTCTCTTCTCCTTAACACTATTCGTTCTTACAAAATATCATCAAAGTCAGACACAAACACAGACCGCTCTTTTACCACACCTTTGAGTAAAGGAGATGGCCTATCTTGATAAAAGATCTTCACTTCTTGCTGGGATCTGGTTAATAAAACATACAGTAACCTAGCATGAAGGTCATCTTTAGGAAAGGATTCCTCATTAACATTCACAAGAATGACAGCATCAAATTCCATTCCTTTACTGTTATAGGAGGCTAGTACAGATACAAAACCCTCTTCCATAACAGAATCAGGCTTAACATAAACAATATCATTTTTATATCGTAGCTTGAGGTACTCACTTAATTTCTTTGCTCTCGCCTCGTCTTTGTGAATAATAGCTATTCTCTTATATTTGTTTCTCCATTCACTTATTAAAACATTAATATTTTGAAGCAACTCATCTCCATTCCTCACCTCTTCTATTCCCAATTCAGGACCACTTCTATTTAATGGGTTTATAGTATTATGGTTAGGAAAATGGTTTAATAACACTTTGTTGGCTGTATTAATAATCTCTTTTGTTGATCGATAGCTTGTAGCCATCTCTAAAATAATGTCTTCCTTGGTTTTAAAAATAAGTTTTTTGACTTGTTCCCAATTAACTTGTCCGTAATTTTTAAAAATTGCTTGATCCTTATCACCTAATATTGTCATTGTTCGAACTAGCTTTTTCAAAACAGCAAAATGCATAAAACTAAAATCCTGTGCTTCATCAATGACTAAATGCTGAAACCTAATAGGATCATCATAATAGGAAAAATACAGATAAAGTAGTGGAGGTAAATCGAAAGAATTTAACGTCTCATTAAAATAATTCTTAAAACTTATAACGATATCTTTTCCTACTTCCTGTTCAAACGATGATAAAATCTCAGGAGTAAGGATTTGTTTATACAGGGAAACGAGATTAGGAATCTCCATTCTTTTCTTCCAATCCTTAATTCCATTCATAATTTCATTACTTATTTTTCTTTTTTTATAATCACTAATTCGTTCTATCTGCTCTATAAGTTTTTTGTTTTCTTCAGTTGATAATCCACCATTTTTTATAAAAGTACCTGTTACAAATTCAAATTGTTCCTCTATCTCCTTTTGTCTAGTTTTAAGATAATCTAAAAAGATTTTTTCTACATGGTTAATGAATTTTTCTATTCTCTGGGCAAATGGTAGATAAGCGTAACCCCCATAAATCTTAAGGAGTTCATCTGCAGTAACTGATTCCTCAGAAATCCTTAATTGCCTAATACGGTTAGGATAATTTAATTTATATTCCCGTAAAAAAATATCGATTACATTAGCAAACTGTTCCGAGCCTTTAAACTCAATTATTTTCTCTTCCATACTATTGGATTTATTAAAAACAGTATTTTCAAAGAACTCATGATAACTATCAAAAGGTTTACCACCAATATATTTACCTAAGTATTGCATAGCAAAATCTTGGAAGGTAGATTGATTGATTCCCATTAGGTTTAAGTCTGGTAAAAGTGCTTTAAAAGAACTAATAAACATTTTAGAAGGCCCTAATATTAAAAAGTCACCTGGCTCAAGCTTCTGATTATTGAATAATAAATAGGATATGCGATGAAGTGCAATAGACGACTTACCTGAACCGGCCACCCCTTGAATAATCAGATTTTGATTAATAGGTTTACGAATGGCAATATTTTGTTCCTTCTGAATAGTTGCAATAATTTCCTTTAGGTAACCCGTTGTCTCATTCTTCTCGATCAACGCTTTTAAGAAGTCATCCGTTACATTTATTTCTTCACCCTTATCCGAAAATGCTTTGTTCTCATTACTTTGCTCATCGGCCACCATTTGATTGATTTTTTTAATTTTGTAATCATCTATAGTATATTCACGTTTTCGCAGTACATTTGCTTCATATTCGTAAACCTTCTTACTTTGTTCATCTTTAACCGAATAACTTTGGCGAGAAAGCCCTGCTGCAAAATTATAATAAAGAGAGGCTAATGGTTTCCGCCAGTCAACTACTATAATGTCATCATCCCTATTTTTAATACCTTGCTTACCAATATAGAATGTCTCTTTACCAAAGTCATTTGTATTGATATCGATTCTCCCAAAGTACGGTTCTTTCTTGGCCTTATTCAAACTACTTAACTCTTTCTTTCCACTCCTAAGTGCTACTTCATCCCCGACCAAGTTAATATTTTCCTGAATTTGTTTTGTCTTTTTATTAATATACTCACCGACAAGATAAGTATTATTTTCTATGTGTTTTATTGTTTCATCTAATTTCTTTTGTTCAGATTGAAATTCTTTCTTTTCCACGGCTCTATTCCTCCCTAAAATATGATTTTCATAGGGGTACATAATCTATATTACTTCTATTAATTATATCAAAAAGATGTTTGAATGTTTTGCAAATATAAAATTGTAAAATTTTTATTTTAAATTTATAGCTTGAAATTCCTTAAACATTGACTATATAGCTTTTTCAGCATTTTTAATCCGTACATGTATCAGAGTGTATATGAGCAAATAAATTTAGCGCTCTTAACCGTATTTATATTTAAATCCGCATGAAAATAAATGCACTATTTAAAAAATAAAGTTATAAACACAAAAAGACGGAAGAATATCTAAATAGGATATTCTCCCGTCTTTTTTTTAACTCATTCTCAGTCATCTTTTTACGGTTTGTTTACAAGTTAATGATTCTATCTTTCTATGACATGTATTCCCGCATCCTGAGCATCGAACACCAATTCTTCTACGAGACCTTTTAACATCTCTCCAAATTCCAAAAAATCCATATCTGGCGTTAAAGGAATTAAGCTAATACTTTTGTCATCAAGATATTCAATTCCAGTATTTCCCCACTTATCTGGGTATAGAACTAACACACGATGAACCGGCCGTATTCGTTCCCAACGCTTTTTATTATAGATATAAGGTGAACGAATATGGTCTGCATAACTAGTAAGTTGATACTTTGAATCCATTAGTACTTGCTTTTTGCGATACTTAGAATCCATAATAATACTTCCAATAAAAACTTCTTGGATAGATACATCTATTCGGATGTCAGGATTATTATGATCACTGGTAGTATAAATTGGATTTGTTTGTTGATTTGTGTGAGAAGGTTCCTTAGGAATTTCCCCATCATACACTATTTTTAATTTTAAGTCTTCTTTTTGTAACTCAAAGCTAGCTCCCTTTGGTATCGTCGGAATAACTAATAAGTCTTCCAGTCCCTTGTCATTTCCATCTATCATCCACTGAGGAACATTGCTAAAAGAATATTGTTGGTTTTTGAATATATCTAAAACCTTAAGAAAACTCCATATTTCATATAACTGGTCAGTTCTTTTCCATTGAAAGCTCCATCCTGAATGCAAAGATAAATTAACTTCATTGGAAAACAAATGTTGATTAATTTTAAATATCTTACTATATCTAACATCAATATACATTTTATGTGGAACAACAAAGGCTATAGTATCTGAAATTTCTTGGAACCATGGCCTGACTCTTAACTGATTTAAAGCTGCTTTCATTTGAACTGCTCTTTTTCTATAGGCATTTATTTCTAACAGTAAGTCTTTTCGTCTTCCTATTGATGTATAAGAAGAAAAAAACTCATTTTCACCATTAAATTTCTCTAGGTTGTAATCGACTTGCTTGATAAAATCAACCAATAAACTAATCCAACTGTTAATAATCTGCTTTAATAATCTATTTTCTGGTAGGTCATAATCAACCATATTCTTTCTTGTCTTTAAGTAATTTATTGATTCCGGATGTTTGAGCCGATGCTGGATTGATACAGAATCAACATGGGAAGGTTTATCAACTAGCTGAAGTTTGTACTCCTTCTTCAACGAAGAGCGAACCCTTTTTGTCAGATCAGCAATAATAGTAGAAATATCTCCAAAATAATGATTAAGAGTTTTGAATTGCTGAAACAAAGACATATCAAGGTTTAATTCATCTAGGCCATGAAATACACTTTGTTTTCTAACAACATCAAGTGCTAATCCTTTTAACTGATCTTCAACTTCAATTCTCATATATTTAAGTTGATCATCTGTTAATCTACTTGATACAACTTTAATAAATGAATAAAACTTCTCCCCCTGAATTGTTACATTCAAACAGTAGATACCCGGTATATAAGGATAATACTCAGTTTCAGAGTTATGTTTAAAAAGTGTAATTAATCCCGGGCTAATATAAGGAATATTCTTTTCATCATATTTTATACTCTCATCATATAATATATCGAAGCCATCCATTCTGCATTGTGCATCTTCTACCTCACTGGAAAAAAATAATTCTAGGTTAATATTCTCAAGTATAAGTGTGTAGGAATGAATATTATCATCCCAATCCTGAACTTCCTTAACAAAATGGGTTATTGGAATTCTTTCCTGTTTTCCATCCTTAAAAATATGGTTGAATTCTAAGGAGAAATTTAAATTGTTAGAAAGTGTATCCATGTAACTTCAACTCTTTCGCTTTTTGTTCAATTGCTTTTTTACTCTGTAAAAAAGTAGAAATATTACTATATTTCTGCAGAATAGTAATTAATTTACTATCAATTAACTCCCCCTCTTTTGTATATACACCTAACAATCCTCTTAGCTGTTCTTCAGAACCCCTAACTTTAGTCAATATGCGTTGTAAAATTTGAATATCCATACCAGTTTCTCTTGAAACGTACTCTTGTAATGGAAGATTTGCAAGGTATTGATCAATTTGTTTAACAATTCTTGGCCCAACTCCAATTTGACGATTAACTTGCTGAAGAGCTTGATGCACTTCCCACAACAAATCTAATTCTTCATTTAACAATGTCACTGTTCTATTTTCATTCTTGAATGACTTGTAAGTATCAAAATCAATTTCTTCCTTACGACCTGCTATATTTTTCTTCTTTTCTGGTAATGTTTTTAGTTGATTAAATGGCATAACTTCCAAGGTTAAAACATTTGCTCTATCTAAAACTTTATCTGAAAAGTGATATGTAGATTCGTCAACATTAACTGTACCAACAAACAAAACATTATCTTGTATTGATATAGTTGGAGGATATTGCGCTGAATTATAGAGCCTGTTTTCAAGATCATCATTGTATAGCCTCAAAACTCTTTTTCCAGGTTCCATTTCCAAAATTGATAAAAATTGCGAAAAATAATGTTCCACTCTTGCTAAATTCATTTCGTCAAAACATATTACAAATAACTTATCCTGTTGACTTTCGGCCCTTTTCAAAGCATTAATAAGTCCGGAGTCCCCCGGGCGATATACCATATGCATTGTATCCGCATATCCAATTAAGTCTGAATCAGATGTCCAGGAAGGACTTACTGGGATCACTGTATGCTGCTCACCTTTTAATCCTAATGATGAACTATATAAATCAACCAACTTACTCTTACCAGTTCCACTCATACCAGAAAGTATTACAAGAGAGGAAGATTTCATCGAAGTATGAAAATTTATAAGATCTTCCAGCTTATAAGATAAACCAGAATCCTGAGTATTTTCATAAAACAAATCAAGAAATTCTCTTTCACTATCATTGATAAGTGTTGTTTTATTTGTCACTATTTCTAATTTTACTTCATCAATAGTTGATGCAATTTCTTTTTCACTTCCAAGAAGATGATTAATTTCTTCCTTGTTACTGTTCGTTAGTAACATCGAATCCTCTTTATTATTCTGTTCAATTAGCTTAGAGGAGGGGATTGGCAATACATTTTCCATTTCTTTAGTCATGTCTTGGTAAACAGAAAGAGGAACATATACAAGATCTTCAACATCATTACAGAAATAGCATTCATCCATCCACTCTTGTTTGAATTCAATTTCTTTAAGTTCTTCTCTCAACTCAAAACAGAAACCGCCATAGGCGTATTGGTGTTTTTCAAATTCTCCAAATACTAGATATTGTTCTTCTTCCTCAGTCTCACTCCTCCATAAAACTAATGAAGGTGTATCATTGGTTTCATGTGAAATGTCTTCAATTCTACCAACAAATTTTTTGTTGGCGAGACGATAGACAAAATCATCTAGGTCCATACTATGAGATTCCTTATTAAAAATGGGAACGGGGATAAGGCGGAGTTCTTGATTAAAACTAGGTAGTTTTGATAAAACTCTTACATCCTTAGTGTTGTAGACTTCTTCATGATTATATTTGATTCTCCGTTCGACTTTAAATACCAGAAGCCGGTCATCTAACCATTCTCTTAGTCTTTCTTTTCGAATATGATCAGGTTCTTGATAATCATCCTCAAAACCCCATTGCTCTAAATCTGAATAAAATGAAGTAACTGTTTTTACGTTTGGAAAGCTTTCTGGTGGTTGCGAAATTATTCTAACAACAAATTGAAGACTATTTTGTTTATTGATAAAGATTGAATCTCTATACGGAATATCTTCAGAACTCATATTTTCTAAAACCCCTATTAGGTCATTCTCCCATATTTTTGTACTCATTATTATAATCTCCCTTTTTCTAAACAAATTTTTACTGATGTAAAGTCTTTAAAGCTTTTGACTTTTTCTTTATACTTTTTTATTATCCTTTTCTTTACTGAAGGTGAAACAAGGTATTCTAGGATCCAAATCTCACCAAAATCAAAATCTTCTATTTTATCTATAGCATTGTTTGGATCAAGTATACTAAGTTTTGGATTGTTTGATGATTCTATTATTTTATTTTTAGGGTCACCAATCATTAAAACGTGTAAAATTGGTTCATTTGTTTTTGTATCAGAAACAGTTGCGGCTACTTCATTATTATAATTCAGCAACCGTGCATGTAAGTGGGCTACTTCAGCTTTTAGGGTCTTGACTTCTTCTTCTAATTTCTCTTTTTCCTCTGTTATGTGAATATATTCTTTAATTTCCTTTTCTAAGTTCGATTTTTCATTTCCGATTACTTGTTGTAGCTGTGCCTTCTCTTTTATCCAAGCTTGCTTTTCTTCCTTATATTCCTTCTTTAATTTTGTGTACTGTTGCTCCCAATCACTTATTTGCTTTTGAAGTTTATTATTTTTTGCTTCTACTTTCTCATACATTTTTTCTATATCAGCTGTAGAATTTGTACTTTGATTATCGCTATCCTCATCTGCTTCTTCTTGTATAATAAAATCTTCTATTGACTCTAAATTACTTTCATTTAAAAGTTTTTCTATAAACTTTTTGGCTAACAAATGATGTTCTTCTTCTTCACTTGAAAACAGTACACCTAAAAGAATATGTAATTCCTTTCCATTCCAATATGATTCCATCAATTCGCTTAGAGTAAAATCCCTTATACATTTCTCATTTGAATTCTCGTCACTTCTTTCACCTTCTCCAATCATATTATAAAAACTTTTTATCAGATTAAGTTTTTTTATTTTCAAAGCTTCATTGATTGCCATCTTCCTAACAACTTTAATATTATCCTTGTTTATGTTTCTAAACCCCTTCACCTTCAAATCCCATATCCCAATCATTTCAATCAATTCATCATTTGATAGCGAACTTAAAACATTTTTCCAATCTTTTCTGTTCATTTTCCCACCAAACCTTTCCCCATTTTTTTACATCATTTGTAATAAAATTACATTCTTCTCCACATAATTGTAACCTGAATATTCAAAAAAAGGCACCCTATACTTTAAAATTAAATTACTATTCATTAATTACTTTCTAACACTAGGAATAAAGAGGTCAGCCCCCCTTGTGGACACTTGTCCATATGGAGGGGCTAACCCTACTAATAAATCAAAAAATTGAAAAGCGGCGCTCGCTGTCTGTCACAATTCGAACTTTACTACGATGACTGAGTATATATTCTTTGAATTTTCTTCGCTCATCTTCTGAAAGTTTACTTATAAAATAAAAGGGGCTGACCCCACGAATGGACAAGTATCCACAAATGGGTTGTGACCCTATATTTCCGTTAAATAAATAAGTTCAAAGCTTGCCTAACCAAATACTTAATGTAGGCAATCTATTTAATATTCCATTTTTTACTAATTTATATTATTCTGATATTAGTAGATTTAAGGGGGAAGGAAAATGACTATTTCAAACACAGGCAAAGTAGAAATTCTTGATTCCAGGGAAAAAATATTAAATGAGCTAGGAGTTAATAACGAAGGCGAAATTACTGAAAATAAATTTAAACAATTACTTGGAATGATTGGAAAAATTGATCATAAAACTCTTGAATTATTTGTTCCTCAGATACCAAATCTGAATCTGTTAGTAAAACAAAACCAAGATTTTATTCTTCAATCAATTAATTCTCAAAATAAAATTGATGAGAAAGCGATTGAGGAATTCTCAAAAACCAAAGTTTTAATAGGAGAATTGTTAAAAAGGGAGAATCTTAGTCCGGAAGAAACAATGTTTTTATTAAAATTATATTCTCAAACTGATGAGAGAATAGACAAAAAGGCTTCCCAATCAGGTAACCGCATGAAGGAATTAATTACAGAAGGAATAAAGATAGGTCGATTTGTTGCCCTTGCCATATTTGCAATATTCTTTTCTAGCCGTAATAGCGGTGGCGGTAAATCCTGAATTTGTTTAGAAATACTGAAAAGGCAGGCAATTCTGCCTGTTTTTTTTAGTAATGTAAAAAAGTGATAAAAAGACCACCTTGATTAAGTGACCCTTTTATTCCCACCGCAGCTACTATTCCTAATCACTTCCTATGTGAATATCTACCAATTTACTAAGGTGATTTTCTAAAGTAGTGAGTCTATCTTTTGTTTCATTAAGTCATGTGTCTACGGCTAATTCTATCAACGAGATCCCAGATATTTAATAATAAGTTAAAATCATATTCCTGGACCTGTTCTGGCTTTATTGACAAAAAGTAAGCTTCACCAAACACTTTACTCCACCCGTATTAAGGTTAGTTGATTTTTAGTGATTTACCATCAAATACAACGTTCGGAATAGCCTGGATAAGTTACAATCCGAAAAGCAGGAAAAAGCCGAGGATATAGCAGTCATGCAGAACGTCTTATCTAAATATAAGCAGCAGCAAGCGGACAATCTTAAGCAGCTTCAGCGGCTATTCCAGGTAGAAAAAACAATTATCGTAAAAGAAGCCTATGATCGAATGACCTCCTATAGGGAAGCAATTACAAAAGAGGCCGAGATACTTCACGCGTATTTAATCCGACTAAATTACAAATACCATTAGTAGAATTTCTCACCTGTTGACCTATGATTAACATTGATTCATCTTCTGCTATTAAGTTCGTAGGTTTTTAATTAACTCTTCTATATCATGTTAAGTCATCGTTCATCTGTAATTCAGTAAAACATTTAGGTTCAATTTAAATTACCTCTTTATTCTTAATATTGTTCATTGTTTCTCTACTTTGGATCTAATTCACCAATCATACTCCTATCTAATAGCACCATTATAGGAATGTCTAGTATTACAGTAATTAGGAGTTAAATCATTATTTTCCCTTGGCACTTTTGAGTACAAGTTTTGATCTTTCTTAGCATAATTTTCTTTCTTGAAGACACCTGCTAAAAGATTATCTAAATATGGGAGACGCTCAACAATAGATTGAATAGTTCTATGCTTTAGTTCAGGATTATTTTTATGTAATTTCTCAGCAAAATTCTTCGTCATTCGTTTTGCCTCTTTAACATCTTTACCATTTATTAAATTACGATACTCTACAATAGAGTTGATAAGATATTCTTGATCATCTTTCCAAGGTTTAGCCATATTCGTCCACCCTTTTTTAAAATTATTTCTAACATAATAAAGCTAAATAAAATTCTTGGACTGTTTTACTTTAAATTAGACTACTTCCTAAAACCAATTTAATAAGTTATATTTTTACTTTTCGCTCTAATCTACCTCCAGAATTTTTTTTAGTAGAGTATTACTTTAAAAGAAATTTTCTATCCCCTGTTACCCAACCCAAATAAACGTTAATTCCATTTAAATAGACTGGTCCTATAATATCTTCCTTACTAGCATGTAATCCTAGTAGTTTAGCAAAAGCATAATAGTCGTCAAATCCTTCATAGCTTTCACTAAACGAATGTACCAGCATGAGTGCATTTGGTATATTTAGTTTTTTAGCTTCTAACACCGAAGATACAGTTCTATGTAATAGTTGATATCTTATGTTAGACACATTGTTACTTTTTAATTGAAGTTCATTCGTTAAGAAGGCTAACCTTTCTCTTTTACCATCAGAAGGGGCTTTTCCTAACCAGTCTTCAACTGTTTTATCGAATGATTCCGAAACCTTTCCTTCAACCATAATGGAGATGAGCCCCTCTTCCCCTTTTGCAATGACGAAAATGTCATTTTGGGAAGGTCTATTGCCACCAGGGAGATGGACTTTATATTCTGGAAATCCAAAAAGAAGCTTCATATTTTGAAAGGTAGATTTAGAAGACTTGTTGAATACGTTTTTCACACAGTTGGGAAAGTCGTTAGGATTTTCTTCCCAACAATAAGCAAGGGTTTTGGCTGAATATCCCGGACTCCATTGCTTAATTGGGTCCGCGAGTAGTTCGCGCCAATCCATTGCACTCTTTGTCGGAGTAAATAGTTTACTCATAATAATCTCCTCCATAAATTTAATTACTTATAATCCAAAGGATGAACTTACGGTTAAGTCTGGAATTTTCTTATCAACTATTAATGTTGCTTATCTTAAATATTTTCCCGTCTATTAGCCAATTGTCATTTTGGGATTGTGTTTCTATGTTAATTTTCATAAATGGAAACGCATCATCTTTCGGATTCCATTTAACTCCTGATCTATACGCTTGAATAAGGTTTCTCGGTCCTAAGATAGATGTTCTATTATCTAGTAAAAAACGTTCGATCTTTTCTTGGGGTAGATTGATATAATGATTCAATCTAAATATGACTTCGTCTAAATCCGATAATTCATGATGATGGAAGGAACTTATAATTCCATCTAGTAGAGGTTTCATAACAGAAACTAAATTAATCTTTGTATGTATAGGGGATTTTATTGTTACTTCCATTCCATAATAATTGCTATATGTTCTATCAAAAACTTTTATAGCTCCCGTTTTCATTGCGTACCAGATAGAATGAGGCTTTATTTCACTAGATAATTTAGGTATGGTGACATTCTTCCATGTTGCCAATGTATTTTTCTTCGCCCAGTATTCAGATAAAGATTCATTTTGTTCTAAAATTTTGTATGATTGATAATGATTTAGTTGTTGGAGTCGATTTACAGTAGGAGGATATTCGAATACTCTCTCAAATTGAAGGGATTTAATATCTAGGTGACTAAAGGCAGAGGAACCAACGTTGTAAAATAAAACATTCTCAACATCAAAAAAGTCTTCGCTCATTGACTTATACAGAGCTCGCAGGGTTACATTTTCACCATTCAAAGATTTTAGGCCATTTCTAATAGAATTTCTCATATCCACTTGCCAACCTTTTGGTTCGAACGGAAGCCTTTTTGAGGTATATACTTCAAGCATGTTAGTTGAGGTGTCTATATAATAATGAGATTTACTTTTCGAATGTACTATATCTTTTTCGTTGTTACTTTTGATTTTAGATATTTTTACGTTTTCTATTTTACTTTCGTTTAATATAAGACAATACCTTCCTTTTGAAACTCTATTTAAAACACGATATTTTGCTTGGATCTGTGATGAGGCGTTCCCTTCATGAGAAACAGGTACCATATCTGACATTCTCGTACCTATGTCCTTCCATCTATCCCCATATCTGTCGTATATCCACTCTTTAACTTCTCTTACATTACGTTCCCCACCCAATTCACTTAAAGCTTCAATAATTGCTTCAGGTAGTATAGGCATTAATTCATATCCCCCTTTCTAAATTCCTATATACTAAGTTATTTATATACATATTTTATTTCTAGTTCAGGTGACTAATGCCCTTTATTTGCCCAATAAAAATGACTTAGGACTGGTAAACATTTTTTCATGTTTTAAAATAATCAGCCCCAAATGAATTTAGACTTTTCCACCCTAGAGACAGTTACCGCCCCCAGCAAAAAACTACCAAACCAAGTATTTACCCTATACAAACCATTGAATCTTTGATAGTTTAATATAGTATACAAAGGGGAGTAGCTTTAACAGTAAATGTCGTCATTTCAGAGTAGTCCATACTCTCGGCACTACTGGCAGCTGAATGTTGTTAGCAAGACCTTTGCTCATATGGGAGCAGAGGTTATTTTTATGTCTTTTTAGACTTTGTTGTACATATGGGAGGAGAAAGAGAATTGGAATCAATTTGGATTGAATATGCGTGGACATTACTAATACTTATAGGTCTGGAAGGATTGTTGTCTGCAGATAATGCGCTTGTTTTAGCCGTTATTGCAAAACATTTACCTCCAGAGCAAAGAAAAAAGGCAATAAGTTATGGAATTTTTATGGCATTTGTTTTTAGATTTGCTGCCATTTTTATGATTTCATTCATCGCAAACGTATGGCAGGTGCAGGCAATTGGTGCTGCATACCTTATTTATCTTGGTGCAAAACACGTGATTCCTGCTATTTTTGGATCTAAAAAAGAGGATGAGGATGAAGGAAAAGAGCTTTCAAAGGGGAAAGGCTTCTGGCCAACCGTTGGTAAAATTGGTTTAGCAGACCTTGCCTTTGCTATTGATTCGATTCTAGCAGCTGTAGCCCTTGCAATTGCTCTTCCAGCAACACCACTTCCAACTTTCGGGGGAATGGATGGTGCTCAATTCGCTGTCATTGTAATTGCTGCAATAGCAGGATTAATTCTGATTAAATTTGCAGCAACTTGGTTTGTTAAATTGCTACATGTAAGACCAGGTTTAGAAACAACGGCCTATTTAATCGTTGGTTGGGTTGGGGTAAAGCTTGCTGTCATTACTCTTGCACACCATGACGTTGGGGTATTACCTCACGAATTCCCACATGGTCTAACTTGGACTGCTATCTTCTGGGGTGTACTTCTTTCTACTGCAGTAGGAGGATGGTTTCTTTCAGGAAAAAACTCGAAAGAAGAGGTCGAAAAAGTTAAAGAATCGTCAGCAAGTTAATGATAATGAATAAAAAGGGTCTGATCCCCCTTGTGGACATTTGTCTGCATCTGGGGTCAGACCCTATTTCATATCCTTTTTTATTCTAATCCTTCAATAACAATCTCTTTTACTGGTAAAAGTCTTAGCCAGTTTCCGAATAGATTATTTAAAATTAAGGCACCTGTAACTTTTTCCCTTGTGCAAAAGTTACAGGTACTTTAACTTAATTGAAAAAAAAAAATAGAGACAGCCCCATATTTAGATAGGTCTGTCTCGGTTTTTTTAGAGTAATGTTCCAGTAACCTCCTCCACTTGTTTCCCTCTTCTAATATCCCTCAGCACCCGCTTCAACTCATTTCCCTTTCCTAATACTGCTTTTACTAGTTTTGCGGTTTCATAGCAAGATGCTACATCCAATACTTCACGCTCGGTGTGTTCGTGGTTATAACCTGCGGATAGGTTTACACTTTGAATACCGTGCTCTGCCCAGATTCTTGTGTCACTACTTCCGCCAATGGTTGTTGCCCAGCCATTAAGTTCTGCCTCTTCGGCCAATTTTTCAAAGAATTCACCATAGCTAACGTTACAAAATGGGATATACCCACCGCAAGAGGTTACAATGTCTCCAGTGCCACGACGGTCGACCACTATGGCTGCATCTGTACCCCAGAGAAAATAGTCATGGACCTTACTTGCTCCAACTAGGCCGCACTCTTCTTCTACCGTGAAAATGAATTTTACTTTTCCTCGAAAGGAATTCGTGAAATGAAGAAACTCAGCGACATGAAGTAGAACGGCGACACCTGCACGATCATCCGCACCTAGAATCCCTTTACTGCTAGACCACAGGTTACCTTCCTTTATAATTTCACGGTCTTTTTCTATTTCATAAACCGTGTCCAGATGTGCATTTAACAAAATAGTTGGTCCATATCCACCTTTATAGGTTTTTTCTGCTAGGATGTTACCGGCTTGGTCGACTGTTATAAAATCCACGAAAGGACTGAGTTTTTCCAAAACATGCTTTCGTATTGGTTCCTCGTTACCACTTTCCCCAGGAATGGATAGTAATTGTTCTAGTTGTTGTTGGAAAAGTTTCTCCTTAATGAAATCATAACCTTCCTCTACCCACTCTTCCTCCACACTACTTAACTGCTCTGCCAAATAAAGAAGTTGTTTTCGTTTGAACGGAAGCCTTAAGTGATAACTCCCATTTCGATTTTCTCTCCAAGAAACTTGCTTTTGCCCAAGGGTATGAAGGATTTCTACTAGTGTTTCGATTTGACATTTATCCGTAAGGATCAAATGTGCAGGTCTTCTTTCATGTCCATCACAGGAACCAGTCGTATAAAAACCTAACCTGTTTAATTGGCGTACAATCCCACAAATAAAGGTGTCTAGTTCCCTAACCTTTGGTTGATCTTGACCAGGACGGAACCACAAGTGTCCTCCTCTTCCACGATGATTAAAGTTTAAGATTTTTAACCACTCTTCCTCCGTTATTTCCGTGAAAATCGTAAGCTCTTTTAATGGAGCAATATACCGATAATCCACCTTAGCCTTGTTAAGACATTCCATTAAAAAGGTCAAATTGACGTCCGTCTCTTTTGAGCAATCAAAAGTATTTTCTCCCTTATCTTCTATTAACCACCCGTGACGTACGAACAATTGATTCCAGTTTTTCATTACTATCATCTCCCTTTGATTTTGTAACTTTATTATCTCAGAGGGCGATGACAGTGCTGTCATTCACTCAAAATGAACATTTCATCACTTCGATGCATGATGACAAAAGGAAGTAGATGGTTGTAATAATAAGTGGTCCTATCTTCTATTGGTTTATTTTCAATTAATCTAACATCTACACCCGCTTCGGTGATCTTTTCGTTTAATCTCCTCACATTTGTTGTGTAAGTATTATTTGGATACTCCCCAAATTCGGTGTTTGAAATTAAATCACTAAATGTGTACTTATCCAGCGGCTCGCGATAATTGCTGTACAGAAAAAACATTCGAAGCATTTCCGCTGGGTTCTTACTCAGTGAAACCTCCTTACTATTAAACAGTAGCATATTTCGTCGACCAGTTAGGTCCAGAATTAGCGTTGATTTACACTCCAACATTTCTTCACAATCCTCTTTGTTTCCAAAGCGACTTCCTGTTTTTGTTATCATTTTATATGCATGTGTTTCTAGGTACCGATTATTTTCATTAATTAAGTCGTACAATGGGGAAGTGGTATAATTAGACAATTCATTTAAATTTACATCTAAGTTTAATTCTTCTAGACTTTCCTTGGCTTCTTTCGCAATAAACAGACCACAATTAGCCAAATATAAATGACATTGATACAGCTGTTGATCATTCATCTTATATCTATCATCACCATCCATGCTTTGTAAGCGGATAGCTTCTTGAAAATAATGTAGTGCTAGATTATATTGTTGTTTTTTGTAGCTAAGAAAGCCTAGGCGGTAATGAGCAATAGGAAGATATCGATCATGTTTAATTGCATCTTTCAAACTGCTCTCCGCAGCAATATCATCCTTCTGGTATACCGTTTTTAAATACGTTCCATATTGCACTAAGTTCCATACTAACTTCCTCTTTATGCTATCTAAACTAAATGCGTATTCACTGTCTTTATCTGCTGAGATTTTTTTATAGAGATGTTTGTATATATCAATGGCTCTATAATTGGCTCCATTTTGTTCCTCATCCTTAGCCACTCTAATTTCCTGTTCTAAATCCAACAGCTCTTCAATTGACTTATGCCTAAGTTGCATCCCATCACACCTCTTCTTTTTCGTAAGGTAATTAGGTTAAGATTACCATAAATGTGTTTGATTTAGCTTTTAAAAAATCCGCCTTTATTCTACCGACTAAGCTAGGGTATCATAATGAAACATGAATTAGATTGAAATTACGCCGTTATATTGTATTGCTAAAAGACAGTTTAACCATTATCAGAAATGTTGTAAGCTGTCTTTTTATTCTATTCAAAAAAGAAGCCAGACTCCCCTAGTGGACATTTGTCCAAACAGAGGGTCTGACCCCAATAACAATCTTCTTCAGATTTAAAAAGTAAAAAGTCCTCATCAGCCCTATCACTTCAATAACTCTCGTAAATCCTCTTCTGTCAGTCTCTCTGTTTGATCCTTAGTTGGATCAATCACTTCCTCAATTAAATGTTGCTTTTTTTCTTGCAATGCATTCATTTTTTCCTCAATGGTTCCTTTTGCCACAAGCTTAATGACTTGAACTGCGTGTTTCTGACCCATGCGATGGGCACGGTCTGCTGCTTGTTGTTCAACCGCAGGATTCCACCAGCTATCGTAAAAAATTACCGTATCTGCGCCTGTTAGGTTAAGTCCTGTCCCACCAGCTTTTAAGGATATGAGAAAAATATCTCGTTCCCCTTGATTGTATCGATTACATAAATTTACTCTTTCTTCTGAATTGGTTTGTCCATCTAAATAAAAATAAGGGATACCTTGTTCCACTAAATCTTGTCCAATCAACTGCAGCATTTTCGTGAACTGTGAAAAAATCAATACACGTCTACCCGCTAGCTTTGACTCCTCTATCATTTGTTTCAACTGTTGAAATTTAGCTGATCCTCCTTGATAACCTTCGACAAACAGAGCTGGATGACAGCATATTTGACGAAGACGGGTTAAACCAGCAAGAATTTTAATTCGATTTTTCCTAATTGTATCCCGGTCTAAGTGTTTCAGCGTATCATGACGTAGCTTGGCCAAATAGCTGGTGTACAGTTTCTTTTGGGCAGGAAGCAGCTCCGCATAATCGGTGGTTTCTTTTTTCTCCGGTAGCTCACTCAATACATCTTCTTTGACCCTGCGTAGCATAAATGGGCGAATCCTTCGAGCTATTTGTTTATTCGTTAATTCACTGAATTCCTTTAACCCTAAGAACAATTCGGGAAAAACAACATGAAAGATGGACCAAAGCTCCTCAAGCGCATTTTCCATTGGCGTACCTGTTAAAGCAAAACGATGAGTTGCCTCTACTTTTTTCACTACACGAGCAGTTTGTGTTAATGGGTTTTTAAACACTTGTGCCTCATCGAAAAATACGACATGAAATTTCAGACGCTCATAGCTTTTCGTGTCACTGCGTAGTAATGGATAGCTCGTAATAATGACATCGACATTCGTCCATTCCTGCTGCAACTTCATCCGTTCTGACTTGTTTCCATCCACAATCAGCGTCTCTAAGTCTGGAGCAAATTTCATCAATTCATTTTCCCAGTTATAAGTAACCGACGAAGGACACACTATTAATGCTGGCTGCTTACGCTCACGCATAGTTGGCAGTTCCGATAAAATGAACGCAATACTTTGAATCGTTTTTCCGAGCCCCATATCATCTGCAAGAATCCCTCCAAACCCATAGCTAGCAAGGGATTTCAGCCATTTAAATCCGTCTCGTTGATAAGGGCGTAGCAGGTCTTTTAATGGAGCTGGAATGTCAAACTCCAATTGTTCAGGATGATGAATCGTGGACAAGAACTCCCGAAAAGAAGCTTCCAGTGTGACCGCATCACTATCCCCTATCCTATTTAGGATCCTTAGACCTTCTACGATTGGAACTTCAAATTGTTTGTCAACATCATCATCTTGAACGGGTACTGTCTGTAAAAATTGTTTAATCTCTTCCATTTCCTTTGTCTCTAAAGAAAGCAAGGCTCCATCTCTCAAGCGATAGTATTTTCGCTTTTCTTCTAGTGCCGTTAACACTTCCTTAATTTCTTCATCCTTAATTCCTTCCATCTCGAACGTAAAACCAAGCCAATTAGTGCGTTCCTTTTTATGCCTAACTTTTAATTTGGGGAAGGTGCTTTTGGGAGTTATTCGCATTCTCACTGCTGTTGTCGCATAGACACTTGTCATCTTTTGCAATTTCAGCAACTGATGGTACAAGAAGTGATATTCTAATGCTTCATTTTGCAAAAAGTAACCACTATCGGTTTGACTAAACTTGCTCTCCTCCATCAACTGAAGGATCTCTTCTTCCTTGTCCATATCTCTAATAATGAAGGAACCAACCTGTATGTTCCGATGATCAAGTGGATTGATGATCACAGAATCGTAATGAAATTCTACCCCCGCTAGCAAACGATTTTTCACACGATCTAGGTACAGCTTTGCGTGCAGCGGTGTTTTTTGCATCGACTCGGCAATTTCCCCAGCTAAATGGACCTCCCCCAGTTTTCTTAATGAAGGCACTAGCTTTTCCATGTAATAGTTTAACTGGTCTGTTGGGATAGGAATTTCGTTTGTACTAGTGTGGTCTATCATGCGCTTTAATTCATATAAAATGTCCGCTTCTCTTCTTTTTACCTCGACCATTTTCCCATCATAAAGAACAGTGTCATATTCTGTTAAAATCACCAACTGACTTAGACCATCAATGAATAAGCTATATCCAATTTGTCTGTTGCCAGTAAATTTAAATAGTAATGGTAACGAATGATCCACCACCTGAAAAGGCAACATTCTCCCTTCCCATTCCAAATACACCTGAGGAGCACGTACCAATAAAGGTTCTAGCCGCTTCCAAGCGGATACAGGAATGAGTAGCATCTGATTATTTTTACTGGATTTCCCTTGATAGGTGGGCATGGCACGCTCATACATTTTCTCATCAAGCATGATCAGCATTAGCTGTTGAAGAACGGCATCTGTATCTTCGTCAAAACAATGTTCCATTGGATCGTACACAATTCCTTGCTTTATTATGTGCCTGTTGCCTGTTCTTACGTTTTCGAGAAATTCACGAATCGTTACGTTTTGGTGCGATGCTAATTGTAGTTCTATTCCAAGCATATTCTTTCCGTTGTCCATGGCAATCACCTTACAAACAAAAGTGATAGGAAGGACTTTTCTATTTTCAAAATGGATTTGCCGACTGCTTTTAGCATAAGAAGGCGGCTGAATTAATTGCAGTAATCCATCAGTAGACTCTGTACTTATCGTCGTGTTAATTCCATTTCCATTATGGTTGCGCTCCACTTGATGGTGCTGCCAAGCAATTAAAACCGCTGCAATATGCTGGCAATCTTTTTGATAAGAAGATAGCGACGGGCAGCTACAAGTGGCTGTATACTCTTTGTTATTTTTCTCGATCTGTACTTGGAAGTTTTCCGTACCTTTAACCGTAGCATGTAAAGCATCCGTTGTTATATTCTTCACCGTTACTTTTCCATTACGATAAAAGGCATCCCCTTTTTTATAGGAGACAGCCCCACATCGTTCCTGTATAACTTTTTTATTTAACCTTATTTGCATGAGGGCCACTCCTATCTGTGCGTTAATCATTTTACCATATTTGGGCTGCCTGTTTGTTTGGGGTGCCTGTCACTCCCCGAAAAATCTTGTTTCACGAAACGTTCCACGGATGACTATTTTCAAAGAGTATCATGAATAAACGTGTCCATGTTAGATAAAGTCTCGGCATTTCTAACTAAAAAAGACAAGGGCGTGTTTTGCCCCTGTCCTTATTCTTTACTCTAGTCCTTCAATAACAATCTCTTTAACTGGCAAAAAGTCTTCCCCAGTATCCAAGTAATTTACCGATACGTCATCGCCTTCTTGCAAATAAATAGCCAATGGGTTTGTTTCGGATGAGACGATATAACTTTGTTTGTTATCCAATAAGAATGTGATAAGCGTACCGTTTTCTGCTGGTTCTTTATAAACACGTACAACCGTACCGCTTACTTGTTTTTCCTCCGCATCGGAACTGCCGTCAACTGTACCGCCACCGCGTTGGAGTGCGGATTTGTAACTTCTTAGTGCTTCGTTAGGTGTATCGGCATAAGCTGAAATTTCAGGGTTTGCAGCCGAAACGATGAAGTAATTTCTCAGGAATCCATTCGTATCCATTACTGGCGTTAACCAACTTGCTTCTCCGTAGAAGTTATACAGTACTGGCATTTCACCAAACCATTCTTTTTCAATGAAGTTCTTTTCAATAATATCTAGTGCTCCTCGAGAATCCATGTACGATTCTTCTAAGTTTCCAGTATAATACGTCGATTCACCTGTGGATGCATTCGTTAGAGAATATCCTAGCATGGAATCCACGCCTTCTTTTGGACTTGTGAAGTCCGTAAAATAATACATTTCTCCAGATTCCTCAAAAATTGGACTAACATTTGCTTCTGTTCCTTCATCTGAAGGTAGCTTGACATCGGATTTACCGAATAGACTATTCCAGAAGCCATTTACATAATTTCCGTAGTAACTATTCTTTGCACTTACTGCTTCAGGCGATACCGCACCGTCAATAAAGTCTGGGGCCTCATCTAGGCTATATACTTCGGTAGCACCACTTTTAGGATCAACGAGAACGACACCCTTAGCAGCAAAACCATCCCTAGCTGAAATAAAATCACCATACGTACGAATATAGAATGGCTTACCGTCATCGTCTATTTCTAGTTGAACATCACCATAAAAGATCATGTCAGGATATTGCATGCGAATATGTCGCTCTATTTTTTTATTAAAGAAAGAAGAAGGCGTATAGACCATTTCTGCTTCAACAAATTTCGGGTTTGCAGATGAATTCGTTGCACTTAAGGTGAAATAACCTGGCGTGCTGTCTCCGTTTAACCATTTAAAAAATCCAGAAAACTCAACCGGCGCAATATAAACAAATTCTCCATTCACCTTTTGAATTTGCAAGTTACCAAGTTCATAATAGCTCGTATTTGGCACTTGTCCAAACGCCTTTCTCATTTTGTTATGGGCAAATTTAGGTGGAACACTTGCAGGTGTCTTCGTTTCATCAAAAGCTTCGATCTCTGTTTGTATATCCATCTCAGCATATTGAAACTTTTCATCTGCATTAAACACAAATGCCGTTAAGATATAGATGGCGAAAACAACACTTGCTACTAGTAATATTCCTTTTACTACTCTCTCTTTCCCAGTAGCTGTCAATGTTCCTATTGCCGTAACGATAATCAATAGTGGCCAGATGGACGAGATGTTGCGGTCCAAGTTTGATAAATAGTAAAAGCCAAACACTATAGCAGTAATAAAAATAATTACTATTATATACGGCCTTAGACTAAAATCTTGTTTACCATTCTTTAAGTATTTATTCTGAGTAATTGGCAATGCCATAATGGTTGAAGCTAAACCAACGATTAGTGAAAATAGTAATATATTCCCCATGCAGTGATTCTCCCTTGTGTTTACAGTCTATATATATACTTACGGATGAAATAGGAGAAAGGATTCAAAATTTAAATCTAGTCCTAGGTGTTTGGATTCCTATGAAATTGGTCGCATAGTATAGTAATTACTTAAATTGTAACAGGAACTGTCGACACCATTTTGTTAAAAGAAGGATCAAAAAATCGTAATAGTTGCAAACTGGTATATTCCCCCCTTCTCTAGTCATAAACTAGAATGTTTCTTGCAATTTAGTTACACTTTACTTTTAGTTTGATTGCAGTTTATATGAATTATTTGTTATACTAGGAGGTGAAATGAGGTGATGTTTATGATGAATATTGCAGAAAAGCAGTTTGCAACAGCTAAGGTGAAGGAGATTTCCCTTCACACATGGCAAGCTCTTGCTGATGATTCACATTATGCGTTCGTTAAAGCATTAGCGAATTATGTTCAAAAAACAACTCCTCGCCCTTTTCCTGTTGGATATGCGGTGAACGAGTTATCTTCTTTGCCTGCTGAGGATGTGGAGAAATTGCTTGAAATGTTGTACAAGCATATTGTAGAAATTGGGACAGAGGATCAAGAGGAAACAGAAAGAGTCCCCACATACTCAACTGGTCAGATGGCACAATTTTTCGGAGTTAGTATTACGACCATTAACAACTGGATTCGAGGCGGGCGGATTACAGGTATCCCTGAGAAAAAACGCAACAAGCATGCTCAAATTCCTGAAAATGCTACTTTTTACACCGTAAATTGGAAACCTATCAAGATTAAAGAGGTGATTGAATCTTATCATAAGCAACAGGAAACGATATCTCCTCTACCAGAGGAAGAAGAGTTAAAAGAAATACGTGCCTTACTTGCTACCTTTCAGGAAAAATATCATGGGGAATATCATGAAACATTGGGGAAAAAACCAGTCGAAAAAATGACAGTAGAAGAGAAGCAAGATGCATTTGAATGGGTACAACTCTTATTAGAACTCGAGGACAGACAAATTGAGTAAACGACACCAAACAAAAACCGAACCTGACCACATACATAAACCTAAGTCAACGAGTATGGGTAGACTTCCTAATTTTCATCATAAAGACTTACATAGCATATTAGAGTTCATATATTTGTATTCGATTGTAAAGGAATCCATTGATTCTGACGGAGCAATATAGAAAAGGTGTGACCCCTTCAATTCGAAAGCCGCTTAAGAAATAAACTTAAACGGCTTAAATGTATATCTTCATATATTTATTAGACATCTGTATAGCTAAAATTATTATTCCAAGATATTTCTTACCACACCTCGTACAAAACTAACTCTCTCCAAATAAATAATCTCCCAAACATTCAAGGACTTACTCTTTCCAATATTACCAGTAAGTATCATACCTTCTTCTGCATATTGCACAGCTTTTTCCTCTACCGATATTGTTAGCTCTTTTGAGTTTTCTAAGTTAATAGTGCGAACACTTCTTTTATTAACCGAAATAATTTTAAAGTTACCAGATAATCTTTGGCCAAAATTTTTACCAAGATGCTTCAATTCACTACCTACTTCATTTATTTCTGGATGGTAAGCACGAGCTAAGTAAGGATTTTCATGTTCGAGTAGCTGAACGGCATTTAGCATACGAGGTTCAAAATATTTAGCAAGTTCCGTAACGTCCTTAGCTATATTTAGCTTCTTTCCCTTTGCTAGCCAACTTGTTAGTGATTTAACGACAGTGACCATATCTTTTACCATTGATTTACTTACATTTATATACAACTTAAAGAAGTCCTTTGCAAGTAATGATTCCCAAAAGTCTGAATCACAATCTGCCCAGCTTTTGTTTTGACTATTTTCTAAAACTTCTCTTATATCATAAAGACTATTCCGATATTTTCTTTCCGTTGCTTTTGATTTTCCGTATGTTTTCTCTTGATAGAATGCAATGATGTCTTGAGTATAAAAAGCATTAAGCGTCTCCGTTGTGAAGCCTAAGTCTTCATAAATCGAAATATCTGCTTCTAACACAGCAATTGGACGCTCAGTTGCTTGTTGTATTGGTAATCGCTCTAAAGCTGTATGACGTTTTTCCCCTCCTGTTACAAAAGGTGATAGTTCCAGACCTAATTCTTTTCGGACAGTATTAAAATCTGCGGTAACTTCTATTTGCCCGTATTGCGCCAACACATTTTGATTTACATTAAATTCAGATTGTTGAAGCCATAATTCGGCGATATTTTGTTTACCCGCTTCCACTAACTCTCTTAAAGATAAGTGATCATATTTCGGTATTGGGTGATCTATTTCGGCTAGTAAATGGTTTTGAGCATATAAGGCAAAATACTCTGGTACTCCCTTTTCCATTGAAATAGCCATTTGTTTTAACTCTGCATTGAGAGGTACCTTTATTTTCTCTTCTTTGTCATTCACTAATTCAAAAGGGCTATCTACCTTTAACACTTTTCGTAAAAATTTAATAACAACATCTAGATCATAGGTAACAAATGTTAAAGTCTTGTTATCTATTTCTAAAAAAGCGTGTACTTCTGCTAACTTAACTTGTC
The DNA here is from genome assembly GCF_014207435.1 of Salirhabdus euzebyi. Taxonomy (GTDB): domain Bacteria; phylum Bacillota; class Bacilli; order Bacillales; family Alkalibacillaceae; genus Salirhabdus; species Salirhabdus euzebyi. The sequence goes on along the minus strand of NZ_JACHGH010000001.1, from coordinate 13,473 downwards.
CTTCTTGTTCACTATCTGTATAGGCATGTACTTCCCCTACCCATGAGAGCCTCTTTGTTTTTTCTTCCCAGTGATCCACGGCAAAATCATGGTCATTATATAAAAGGTTCTCAGCACGTTCTTTATCAATCATCAAAAAGTCATAGGTGTACTGTACAATTTCTTTTTCCTTATAGTCTTCCTCACTTTTATCATTCATTAATGCTGCAAGAATTTCAGGGTAATAGTTTAATAAAGCTTGCTCACGATCAAGACCTTTTTCTTGCATAATCTCGTTTACTAGATTTGCTGCATTTTTTAATCCCTCAGGACTTGATATACGTCTGACACCATTAAAATAAAAATTGTCTCCCATTGGTTCTAGTACGGCTAGTGTACTATGCCAGGGAATACACATAGGAATATGTTCTTTAGTGTTAGGTAAATTATAGGTCTCCCTTGTGAAATAATCCATATAGGTGACATGTGAACTTGTTACATGAATAGCTTGTACTAATTGTGGTTTTAATGTAGTCCATCTTTGCATCATCTTTTTTTCATCGGTAGATAAGCGATGTTGGTTCTCAGATAGAAACCATTCAACTCCACGCATTCCATTTTCAAAACGATAGAAAAAATAAAGCCAAAACTCAAAAATACCTTGGTGGTCTCCACTTTGTCTTGCTCTTTTTTTGAACTGCGACTTCAGGCTATAATAAAGACTTTGGGAAACATTCTCCTCCATAAAGTCCCTCAATTTATTTACTAACATATTTTTTTGTTGATAGAACTTCTCCTCTTGTAATTCATGAAACTGAACGACCTTGTTCTTATTCATACAGCATTTCTTATACTTTTTTCCACTTCCACAGGGACACAGGTCATTTCTTCCGACTGTCATATTCAATCTCCTTTATCCTCACGCCAATCTAATTCTTCAAACCAACGTTGATATAGTTCATTTTGCATATCCTCTTCATTGAATAGATTTAATTGTTTTTTTTCGCCTCAAAAATGAGCTGCTCGTTATCAAAATAATGAAAGGTTTTCCATATTTCTTGATTATGCTTATGAAATTGGTGAATGAAATCTGTAAGCTCGTCATATGGAAGACTTCCATCTTTCCATTTGACAAACTGCTCGTATAAGGGATTAAGTGCATCTTCCGTCATCTTTTTATGATACTGCTGTAAAATTGCCCGATCACGTTTACGTTCTGCTTTGGATTTTTTAATTTTCACAAAGATGTCCTCCTAAAAACAGCTGTTATCTTGATAATAGCAACTCCTTTTAAAAACGTCCAACTCCATTACTGCCAAAACAAAAGAGGAAATCAAAGAACAAATTTAGAAAAAAGGCTGTCTTTATATATGATAACTTGCATTAAACAAGAGTAGAAACATTTTCTACAATCACTCTACAATATGACCTTAATTTTCATAGAAGAAATATTATTTCGACATATCACCGCAATTACTTGCAGTTATTTCCAAGGAAATATATTCTTTGACATTCAATTCTCTCATTTTTAACAATCACCATTAAAAAAGGTGAAAATCATTATTCGGGGGGTGACAGGCACGATACCCGATTTCCATTAACTCAAAAATTATATTAAACTAGTAAAATACAACCTAATACTACTAGGAGGATAAACAACATGAATAGAAGAAGCTACACGTTATTAATTGCATTACTTATTTTTTTAACAGCATGTGGAGACCAAACAGCTAATCAAGAGGATTTACAAGATGGTCAACAAGCAGGAAACGAAAGCTCTATTAAAACGGATGATAAAAGTGGAATGGGAAAAATGAATGAGATTGAACCTACCATTCTTGGATCTACAATGAAAGTATTTAGTGACCTTGTTGTTGAAGAAAGAGATAATGACATACTTATACATAATGAAGATTTAAGTATAAATCTCTCCATTGAACCTTTTAAAAAAGAATTATATGAAGAAAAGATGCAAGCTTTTGATGTTCCTTCTATTGAAGGTGTATCATCTCTAGATGAGGATGAAGTGGATTTGGATGTTAATTTGCGATATTACTTTACATATCCAGAAAACAACGAAATAATCCATAAAATAATTTTGGCTGGGATTAAGCAGGATTACTTAGCCACCATTATCCTTCCAGACAATATAGGAGAAGAGGAAATTCTAGCTCAGCATTACGCGATGCTAAACAGTATTGCCGACTTAACAATGGATGAAGCAATCACTTTAAATGATGGGTGTAAACCTGAACAAAAAGAAAATGAGTTAATTGTTTGTCACGATGGTGAATTAACTTCATATTCTGCCACTTTGGTAAGTACTGCGATAACAGCAAGTTTTAGACAAGGACAATTATCAGAAGAAGAAGAAAATAAAAGACATGAAATTTCATTAATGGTTCCCAATGATTTTGATACTCTTGTTCCAAAAAATGATTTAAACATCGGTAACATTGGATTAGAGATGCCATTTGGTGTAGATGATTATTACCATGCCTCCATTACTGTTGGCATGATGACACCTGATAAATACAAATCATATGCCTCTCTTATGTACGAGGAAGGTGGAAGAGAACCTGAGTTTATCGATTTAAATGACTATCCTGGTATGGAAGACTACTCATATGGGCTCAGACAAGTTTGGGGAGAAAATGGAGAAAGCTATTATATATTTATTAAACCGTATGAAAAGGACGGCATTGCAGAACATTTAAATGTCAGGATTAGCCTAAAAGGTAGAGCATTTAGTGATAAACAATTTTTTGAAAAAGTAGTTGCTATAGCAAGTACTATACAGTAATGATAAACCCATTATTTATTGACAGAGGCTCAATAAATAATGGGTTTTTAAATTGAAATGGGGTCTGACCCCAACTCATAATTTTTCCTCCACCTTACTTAATAGACCATTAGTAAATATAGCTAATCCGGCTGCAAGAAAACTCCCCCAAAGAATTTTCACTGTATTTACTGTTCTTAATCCATCATTTAAAATACTGCCTAGCCCACCGGCATTAATAAAGGCAGCAATTGTTGCGATACCAATCGTAGAAACAACGGAAAGACGGACACCTGTAAATATTGCTTTTCTTGATAAAGGTACTTTTATTTTTAAAAGCAACTGCATTTTGTTCATTCCCATACCTGTAGCTGCTTCTACAATAGATGAATCAACTTCATTTAACCCTTCAATAAAGTTACGTAATAACAAGTATTGATTATAGACCACCAAAACGATGATTGCGGTTGTTTGTCCTAATCCAGTAATAGGTATCAGCAAAGCAAAAAGTGCTAAGCTCGGTATCGAATAGACAACGGAAAAAATATACACCAACGTCTTTGAAAAAACGCTAGAGTATGTAGAAATGATGGTTAGTGCAGATGCCAAAATAAGGGAGAGTATTAAGGTAATGACTAACATTTGAATGTGTTCTAATAATGGGTCTATTAACTTGTCTGGATAATTCATCGCATACTCGATCACCCTAACCCCTCCCAGAACTTCCCTTGGTTTCTTGATGATTCAATCAAGGAAGACACAAACTCGTCAGCTGGATTGGCTACAATGTTTTTAGGTGTATCAAATTGACATACTTTCCCCTCATTCATAATCACTATTCTATTTCCGAGTTTGAAGGCTTCGTTAATGTCGTGCGTTACAAGCAAAAATGTCTTTTGTAGTCCGCCATGAATTCGCAATAATTCATCCTGTAAATGTAATCGAGTAATCGCATCGACCGCTCCCAACGGTTCGTCCATTAACATAATTTTCGGATCAACAGCTAATGCTCTTGCTAGACCGATTCTTTGTTGTTGCCCACCTGATAACTCCGATGGATAACGGTCCTTAAAATCACTAGGATTAAGCCCGACAAGGTTTAAGAGATCGTCTACTCTTTCATGGATGGCTTTTTTGTTCCATTTTAGCAATTTTGGTGCGGTTGCCACATTTTCAGCAATCGTCATATGGGGAAATAGACCAATTTGTTGAATGACATAGCCGATACTTCTTCGTAACTGAACCGAGTCAACATGGGCAATATCCTCACCAAATAACTTAATGGTTCCTTCGTTCGGTTCATATAACTTATTAATTATTTTTAAAAGAGTAGTTTTTCCGGATCCTGACGACCCTAGTATCGTAATAAATTCCCCTTCATCTATCGTCAGATTGACATTATCAACAGCATTATATTCTGCCTGTTTAAACTTTTTTGTTACGTTACTGATTTCAATTGCTTTTTGAGTCATAGTAACCTCCTGAATCAATTTTTTTATTGAATTGATTCATAATACTCTTTTGCTACTTCTTCATATTCTTGCTTATCGACATCCACTTTCGCATTAAGTTCCGTGATTGTCTTTGTATCTAATGTGGCGCTTATTTCATTAATAATGTCCGCAATTTCTGGATTTGCTTCTAACACGTTATTCCGTACGACAGGTGCCAAATTATATGGTGGCCAAACCTGCTTATCATCTTCTAATAAAGTAAATTCATCTGTATTTACTAATTGACCTTCTGTTGTATAAGCGGGTGTTACATCTGCTTCATTGTTTTTTAATACTTCATATTTTAATCCGTTATCATAGACTTTAGAGGATTTCCAATTTAATTCTCCATACGTCTCTTCTAATGCAGGGATACCATCCGCCCTTTGATCAAATTCACCTTGGGATGCAAATCTTAATTCGCTTGCATGTTTCTGTAAATCAGTGATTGTAGTAATGCCCAATTCTTTTGAAACATCGGTACGAATAACCAATCCTTGTCCATCATTCGCTTGAGCATAATCTAACCAAGTTAGATTAAATTGTGTATCATATTCTTCTTTTACCGTGTTATACACTTCTTCTGGATCTGTCAGTAAATCCATTTTTAAAATGGATAATAATCCTGTACCAGTATATTCAGGGTACAAGTCGATTTCATCGTTCGTTATCGATGTATGAATGACGGAACCAGCTATGTTGAATACTCTTTCCACATCATATCCCGCGTCTTCAAGCGCAAGAGAATATAATTCCGCTACAATTAAATTTTCTGTAAAGTCTTTGGATCCAACACGAATCGTTTTATCCTCACTGTTATCACTAGATTCTCCATCATTTCCACATGCCACTAAACCTAGCATGAATACCAATCCTATTGCGACTGCCATCATTCTTTTTGTCTTTTTCTTCATGTATAGTTCCTCCTATTATCTTACATATTTATATTTCATCATTGTTCTATTAATCAATTCTAGTAAAAGGGAAGTAGCGATCGTTAATAACCCGACTGTGATACCACCAATTAATAACAAATCTGTTCTATTCAAACCTAAACCTGTAAATATAATGCCTCCTAGTCCACCTGCGCCAATTTTTGCAGCAAGTGTAGCACTAGCAATAATTTCGATCATCGCGGTCTTTATTCCCGTAAATATTAACGGCATTGCCAAAGGAAACTGAACCTTCCATAGCACTTGTTTTTCTGTCATGCCAATTCCATACGCAGATTCCACCATAAAATCTGGAACTTCCTTCAATCCAACGACTGTATTCATCAAAACTGGTGGCATAGCTAATAAGACAAGTGCAATGATGGCCGACTTTACCCCTGTCCCCATTACGGGAATTAATAAAAGCAACACCGCTAAACTCGGAATAACTCTTAGTACCTGAAATAAGGAAACAATTTGTTTTTCTAGCCTTTTGAACTTTACACAGACGTATCCACAAGGAATTCCAATAATAATCGCTATCATCAAGGCAATAAGGCTAATTTCTAAATGCTCCTTAATAGCGATTAAAAAAGAATCCATATTGTTGTTAAAATAATCTTTCATTTGAAGCCAAATATTATTTTCCAAAGGATTCTCCTTTCATTGATTTTGTTCCAAGGTGCGTACTAGAGGTATATGGATTACATGAGCAAAATTATTAATGCGACTCCCCACCAAAAATTTCAGTCAGTAAACCATTTTTTTAGCGGTTCTAATTAACTCTATTTGGTGAAACAGAAATGGTTATGTTTGAACTACCACATAAAAATTATATTTTTGTTCTAGCAATCTTAGAAACTAATAAAATCTTACTTTTCCTTCTGTGATTACTTCCCTGTATATGAACGACTTAAACTAGTATATTCTTATCTTGTTTATATTAGGTCTCTTCTCTTAAACAGCAGTGAGCAAAATTTGTGCATTTACATCAAATAGCTATTATACTGAACTCTCATTGTCCTTATATGGACAAGTAGATTCTGAAAGAGGAGGAATAAACAATGAGTAAAAAGATTGCAACCCTAGTTACAGACTTGTTTGAGGATGTGGAGTTCACGGAACCTGCAGAGGCTTTTCGAGATGCTGGTCATGAAGTCATTACCATTGAAAAAGAAGCAGGGAAAACTGTAACGGGAAAAAAGGGAGAAACAATCACAATCGATAAAGGTATTAGTGAAGTAAATCCTGCAGACTTTGATGCTTTACTTATTCCTGGTGGATTCTCTCCAGATCTACTGCGTGTAGACGACCGTTTTGGTCAATTTGCAAAAACATTTATCCAAGAAGGAAAACCAGTGTTCGCCATTTGCCATGGTCCTCAAGTATTAATTGATACGGACCTATTAAAAGGTGTGGATATGACAGGCTTTAAATCCATTCGTGTGGACTTAAGAAATGCAGGTGCAAACTACAAAGATGAAGAAGTAGTAGTGAGTCAAAATATCGTAACAAGTCGAGAGCCAAAAGATATCCCGGCTTTTAATCTTGAATCATTGAAATTGTTAAATTAAGACATTTAAAGCCGCTTAAGATATAACTTAAGCGGCTTTACTAATCAAAAGGTATGATTTTTCACGTTTTCTATACACCCACCAACATCGGGCTGTTACCAGTTATAAAACTAAATATGTACTATTTCACGCGTTACACTGGGTATGAAGGGGGTATAACCCCTTATGAATATATGTTCATATGAGCATAAGGATCCCTTATATACCTATTTCTACTGTTCCATCTTATCCATATAATCTCTTCTTATTTCTGACAATGTCTTCCCTTTTTCCATATGCACAGTGAAAGCATAGGTTTCAACAGATGACCAACCAGTTACTTCTCTTAACCACTGCTGAATTGATCTTTCTTCTCCGGTGACTTCTACATTTCCGTTCCCCAATAAGGTAGCAGTGGAATCATGATTTTTTGCCTTAAGAAGGTCTCCTTCTTTAACGACTCCCCAATCCAACATTGCATCAATTCTTGGCAAGTTACGACGGTTGGATTGCCTTTTTCGTTTAATTTTTGAAGTCGTTGTTTTGTTCGTTAAATCAACATAATAATCTTCATAGCGGTCTAATGGAAGGACCTTTTTACTTTCGATATATAATTCATCCTTTATTTTATATGGAATCAATTTATAGCAGTACATTTCTACACCATTACTGTTAAGCCAGGCAACTGCCGATTTTGTTTGAGCATCGAAGTCAGAAGCAACCAGGATGATTTGCTGCCGCTGATTGAAATCCTCAATCGCAATATTGTTTTCTTGAAAAAAGGAGACCACATTTCGATTGGCTTGCTCTGTAATCGTTAATGTATATTTGTTCTTATTATTGTTTTTTTTCTCCAAAAAAGGAGCATAAATTTTACTAATTAAATCATCGATATCTTTTATTGTTGCAAATCCTGCTGCATAACGAATGGCTTGAAATTCAAATGCCTCTTTTCTTGTTTCAATATCTTTTCGGTCTCTTTTAATTTCAATGAGAACCAAATCACCATTTTGATTTAATCCGACTAAATCACAAATACCATTACTAGAGTTTCTCACCTGTTGTCCCACGATTAACATTGATTCATCTTCTGCAATTAAATTGGTATTATTCTTAATTAGTTCTTCTATATCATGTTCAGTCATCTGTAATTCAGAAAAACTTGTAGGTTCAATTGGAATCGCCTCTATATTTTTGATATTGTACAATTGTTTCTCTCCTTTGGATCTATAATCAACTCTAATTCACTAATCATGGTCCTACCTAATTGCCCCATTATATGAATGCCTGGTATTACAGTAATTAGGAGTTGTATCATTATTTTCCCTTTCCATTTTTGCGTACAAGTTCTGATCTTTATTAGCATAATTGTCTTTCTCAAATACACCTGCTAGAAGGTTATCTAAATATGGGAGACGCTCAACAATAGATTGTACTGTTCTATGCTTTAGTTCAGGATTACAGTTTTGTATTTCCTTGGCAAATTTTTCCGTAATACGCCTTGCCTCTTTATCATCTTTACCATTTATTAAACTACGATACTCTAAAATAGAATTAAGCAGGTATTCTTGATCATCTTTCCAAGGTTTAGCCATGTTCGTCCACCTCATCCTTTATTTGAAATACCATCTCTTAGTTGTTCTACAGATGGATTAGATTGCTACTTTATAAGAAATTTCGGATTACCAGTAACCCATCCAAAATAAACGTGAATTCCATTTAAAAAGACTGGTCCCATGATTTCTTCTTTACTAGCATGTAATCCAAATAGTTTTACAAATGCATGATAATCATCAAATCCTTCATAATTCTCACCAAATGAATGTACTAGCATTAGTGCATTAGGAGCATTAAGTTTTTTTGCTTCTAACATTGCAGATACAGTTCGATGCAATAATTGATACCTAATGTCAGATACTTCTTTTTCAGTTAGTTGAAGGTCTTTAGTTAGGAATGTCAGTCTTTCCCTTTTACCAAGGCTAGGGTCATTACCTAACCATTCTACTACTGTCTTATCGAATGACTCCGAAACTTTTCCTTCAACCATAATGGCGATAAGCTCCCCATCCCCTTTTGCAATAACGAAAATATCATTTTGAGAAGCTCTATTTCCCCCAGGCAGATGGACTTTGTACTCTGGAAAACCAAAAAGAAGTTCAATATTTTGAAAGATAGGCATAGAGGATTTCTTAAATACATTTTCCAAGCATTTTGGAAATGCTTGAGGATTTTCTTCCCAACAATAAGCTAGAGTTTTTGCTGAATATCCCGTCTTCCATTGCTTATCATAGTCTGCAAGCAGTTTCCCCCAATTCTCCGCACTTTTTGTCGGAGTAAACATTTTACTCATAATTATCCTCCTCTGTAACTAATAAAAATAAATCTAATAGATTTGTAACTTCAAGTCTTCTTTATTTATTTCGTCCTCTATGAGACAATACTTTCCTCTTGAAACTTTAATTAAAACACAATACTTTGGTTGATTTTTTGAAGAGGCATTTCCTCTGTGGGAAACAGATACCATATCTGACATACGTGTACCTATATCCTTCCACCTATCCCCGTAGCTCTCGTAAATCCAATCTTCAAATTCTTTTATATTTCGTTCCCCACCTAGTGCATAAAACGCTACAATAACTGCTTCAGGTAGTGTTGGCACAAAACACAACCCTTCCGAACGCATACATTCAATTATGTGTTGTTTATAATATATTTTATTTCTACCTTAGACAATAAATACCCTTTTATTCCCAATATTTAGTCGTGCCATAAGGATTTTATCTATTCAACTCTTTAAAGACACATATTGACTCATACTTCTGTTTAATTAATATATTTTAAATGAAATAGATGAATAAAATGTTATAATAATAGAACAAATGTTCTACTAAAGGAGGTGAGAGGATGAGTCTAACATATTGCCGGAAAATACAAGTAAAATTTTCAAAAAATGACAGCTTTATACTAGACGGCCAAAGTAAAATTTGTAATTGGTTTTATAACCAGTTACTAACAATTTGTAAAGAGGACTATGAAACAAATAATAATTCGTTGAGGTTATTAGAAGGAAGGAATTTAAGAAATTATGGAGTTTCATTAAAAAACAAATATCCATTTTTAAATTCTGTATTTTCCTCTGTTTTAAAAGAAGCCTCTACTAGATTACTCAAGGCTTACAAAAGTTACTTTAATAATAATGCTAGTTATCCCAAATATAGAAGTTGGAAAAAAGCGTGGTTCAGTCTAGTATATGATGAACCTTATAAAGGTTGGAATATATTAAATAATGGGAGAAATATTTCTATTTCACTTGGAAATATACCAGGATTAGAGAGGAAAAAAGGGAAGAAAAATCCTTCTGTGATAGGAAAACTTAGAGAAAAGCTACAACTAGATGATGGCGAAATTATGAAGAATCTTAGAATATGTAAAGAATACGGAAACCAATTTTTTGCGATATTCACCATTGAGAGATGTTCCATAAAAGAAATTGAATTTAAAAAATCGATGTCATTATATAGAAAAAATTACAATCAAGCGAAACTTGAGAATAAGGAGCTACCCAAGAAGCCCAAATATGTAGAAGAAAAGGTTGTTATACCCACGAACTTAAAGTGGATTGCTTTAGATCCTAATCACAAAAACTTCTTTGCTGGAATTGATTATAAAGGTGATTCAATAGAATTTAGTAACATCAAGATGATAAGATATTGGGATAATATAATTGATATCTTAAAAGCACGTCGAGACTTATGTGAGAAGAAATATCGTATAAGAGAAACTCAGTATTTAAACACATACACTGTCCACAGTCCACGATGGAATAGGATAAATGATGCATTGAACCGTGCTTACAACAAACGTCGAGAACAAATTAAGACAGCGTTGTATTCAATAGCACATTCATTGTATCGAAAATATGATTTAGTTATTATTGGGGACTATACACCATCTAATAAAAGTGCCTCATACTCAAATATGAAAAGATCTATGTTAAATCAAGGAAAGATAGGAGAATTTCGTCGTATATTAGAATGGATAGCAGTTAAACAGAAAAAGTACTATTTAAAAATAGATGAACATAATACGACAAAAAAATGTTGTGTATGTGGAGATTCTGAAAAAAAAGAACCCAACATTCGTACTTTTATTTGTAAGAATTGTGGTACTGAAATACTGAGGGACATTAATTCTAGTGTTAATATTGCTCAGAAAGCTGGTTATATTTTAGATACTACTATCTATAAAGAAAAGCTTAATCATTTTACTTATAAAGGTGAAGCCACATTCGGAAAAAAGAATTCGTGGATAAAGAACAACAATTATTTGCCTCGCTCAGGCTAGTTAGAAATTTCGTTGTGAGAAACTAACTAAACTTGAAACGACTACAGAATCCTACATGTCGTTCTGCCATCTCAAGACTTCCACACTACTTAGTCTTGACTTGGAGAGAAGATGAGTACTCAAGTGTGGCATTTTTATTGGAGGAAAATCAGAGCGGTCGAACCGACACTTTTAATGAACAGCATGTAAAATATATCTAAGATGAAAATACTTACGATATGATTAACTTGCATTTACCCTAAATGATAAAGTATTAGCTTAAAGAGAAATCACAAAAATAGTAAAGTAGAAGTATGTAAAAAAGGCCAGTAAATGTTAAGATATAAACATTTACTGGCCTTTTATTTCTGTTTCTAAGATACCGGTGACCAGGGTCGAACTGGTACTCCCGAAGGAACACGATTTTGAGTCGTGCGCGTCTGCCAATTCCGCCACACCGGCATTTTTATATGGAGGCGGCAACCGGATTCGAACCGGTGGTAAAGGTTTTGCAGACCTCTGCCTTACCACTTGGCTATGCCGCCGAATATAAAAATGGAGCGGAAGACGGGATTCGAACCCGCGACCCCCACCTTGGCAAGGTGGTGTTCTACCACTGAACTACTTCCGCATAGAAAATGGCTGGGCCAGCTGGATTCGAACCAGCGCATCACGGAATCAAAATCCGATGCCTTACCGCTTGGCTATGGCCCAACAAACCATAAAACAAAAATAAAGCAGAGGGCGATTAGTGGGGATCGAACCCACGTATGCCGGAACCACAATCCGGTGCGTTAACCACTTCGCCATAACCGCCATAATTTTAGTTTATATATAAGAATGAAAATGGCAGGGGTAGTAGGACTCGAACCCACATCGGCGGTTTTGGAGACCGCTGTTCTAGCCTTTGAACTATACCCCTACAAATAAGTGAAAACAAAAATGGTGGAGGGGGACGGATTCGAACCGCCGAACCCTGAGGGAGCGGATTTACAGTCCGCCGCGTTTAGCCACTTCGCTACCCCTCCATAATAAAAACAGTTACTGGTGCCGGCCAGAGGACTTGAACCCCCAACCTACTGATTACAAGTCAGTTGCTCTACCAATTGAGCTAGACCGGCTTTAGTGGTGGCTCGGGACGGAATCGAACCGCCGACACACGGATTTTCAGTCCGTTGCTCTACCGACTGAGCTACCGAGCCACTATGTAAAGTGAAGTTATATATTAAGATGATGTGCCAATAGATTTAAAACCTAAAATGGCGGTCCGGACGGGACTCGAACCCGCGACCTCCTGCGTGACAGGCAGGCATTCTAACCAACTGAACTACCGGACCATAATGAATAAAATAATATTACCTCGCTATTCGTATTGCTACGTAGTCTCGGTAATTAAATTGGTTGCACCCTTCCGGGTACTACTAATTTCATCTTAACGAAGATGTTACTCAACGTTGTAAAGATGAATAAATTTGGTTGCGGGGGCAGGATTTGAACCTACGACCTTCGGGTTATGAGCCCGACGAGCTACCAGACTGCTCCACCCCGCGATAATGTCGCTTTCGCGATTAAATTAATGATGCTTTTTTGTGCCCACAAAAGCTATTATATGCAGCAAAGCTTTTGATGTTGACTACTTTTTTAAAAAGTTTTATGGTGGAGGATGACGGGATCGAACCGCCGACCCCCTGCTTGTAAGGCAGGTGCTCTCCCAGCTGAGCTAATCCTCCAATGTTTCTAAGTGGTGACCCGTACGGGATTCGAACCCGTGTTACCGCCGTGAAAGGGCGGTGTCTTAACCGCTTGACCAACGGGCCTAAGTTAAAGTTGTAATGGCGGAGAGCGAGGGATTCGAACCCTCGAGACCGCTTTAGCAGCCTACACGATTTCCAATCGTGCTCCTTCGGCCACTCGGACAGCTCTCCCATGGCTCCACCGGTAGGATTCGAACCTACGACCAATCGGTTAACAGCCGATTGCTCTACCACTGAGCTACGGTGGAATAATATTAACCTTAGAGAGTGCATACTCGCAACGATCAATAGTGCCATCGTTTAATTCTATTACCACTATAAAAGTGGTATGTAGCCTGGCAGCGTCCTACTCTCGCAGGGGAAGAACCCCAACTACCATCGGCGCTGAAGAGCTTAACTTCTGTGTTCGGAATGGGTACAGGTGTGACCTCTTCGCCATCGCCACCAGACAAACCTTAATTTTTAGTGACAACAAATATTATATCTTGTTTTCACAAAAATTCAAGGGGTAAATTTTTCAAGCACCTTCAAAACTAGATAAGAATCGGAAACAAGATCAAGTATGTGTGTGGTTTAAAGATTTAAGTTAAGTCCTCGATTGATTAGTATCCGTCAGCTGCACGTGTCACCACGCTTCCACCTCGGACCTATCTACCT